>CAWHTV010000001.1:0-171793 GCA_963832395.1 uncultured delta proteobacterium
ACCTGGGTAGATGGAACCGTCATACTGCACCCATCCATCGACGTCCTGGTTGTAGCCGCCCTTGTTGTCGCCATTCTCGGTGTATCCATTGGTGGTGTAGAACACGAACAGGTGCGGCACCCAGTCGCCGTATTCCTGCTGGTACTCTTGCCAGCCCGCATCCACCGTTTGACTCTGGCCGGTGCCGTCGTTAACTAGCCCAATCTGCATCACGGAAAAATCTGTCGAGCTGCCAGTGTACGGATCGAATGCGCTGATATTTCCTTCATCGCCAAAACACGTGATGCTCTGGCTCGTCATTGTGTAGTGATGATTGCCAGCGGGTCCGGCATCAAGAGATAAAAGCCGTTGTTGAGCCTGACATGTTGGCCCGGGCTCCGGCCATGCTTTGAAAGGTACTCGCCAAGCGATCTGACGACGCGAATTTTGCTCAGGTCCTTGCGCAGTATCAAAACATTTTCCGTCGGTCCGCGCTTCGCGGCTCGAGTTTCAAGCTCGAATTTGGCGAGCGCGGCGCGGCGCTTGCCCCGCGGAATCACAATGTCGCGATCGGGCGGCGGCGTCGCAATCTTACCGCTTTTGAGCTGCGATTCGATTGGGACCCAATCGAGCAACTGGCCGCTTGGCGTGCGCGTGGTGGCGACTATCTCAAGCGAACTGGTAGCAATTATCAAAGTAGTCGCGAATCTCCTTTTCGAATGCGCGGTGGTTATCTGGCCCTTTCCGGGGCTTCGTTCTCGGTTTGCCGGCTTTGCCGTCGCGGATGCGGGTTGTTGAGGGGCTTCGTGTCAACCTAAGTTCCTCCCGATCAGCGCCGGGTTTAGCCACAATCGTCACCGGCATGGTCGCACATTAGTGCGACGCGAGCCTATAGCTCATTCGACAATCGCAGTCCGGAGTTACCTCTATTCAGTGGAGGCGGATGGCTTAGTTAGTTGGTGACAGATAGTCGAGGGCGCCTCCGCCGCCCGCACGTCTCGCACGGAGCGTGGAGTCTTGCCTGCGCCGGTTCAGTCATCGGCAACTCGATCCCGCAAGCTTCAGTCAGGCAGTCATTTCTCGCCTCGCGTCGGCGCCGACAACGCGCGAACCATTCGCCGCGGCAGGAAGGTCTTGATCAGGCGCGTGTAAGCCTTCAGATGGAACGGCTCAAGTCGTCAGCGCTCCAACGAGATGCCTGCGCGCCGCGGCCCGATCTCCCCCACGCAAAGCGTGCCGCGCATTGTGACGAAGAAGGCTGGCCCGGACCTTGGGCTCGGGCTCCTCGGGCAGCGCCGGTGCGGGATGCTCTTCGCGCGCTTGCTCCTCACGCGGTGGAAGTGGAAAGAAGGGCACGAAATGGAAAATATCGCGCTGCACTACTCTCGGTCGGCTTGCGCAGCGCCAACATCATCGGTCTCCAAGCCGCGGGCGCGGAATCGTCGTCGAATGCCGGCGCCTCAGCCGGATGCTGAGCCACGGGCAAATAGCCGTAGTTGGTCCGTACGAATCGGCAGGCGAGATTTACGGATCGGCAAAGACGTCGTCGAACACGACCACGCCACCGGGTTTCAGCAGCCGATTAGCATAAAAAAGATCGACGAATACGTTGTCGAATCGGTGCGCGCCGTCGATAAAGACGAAGTCGAACACGCGCCCCTCGCTGACCAGCCGCGGCAGCAGAAGTTCCGAGTAGTCCTGATGAAACTCGACGAATTGCTCGACCCCGGCGTCCCGCAATATCTGATTGCCGGCTCCATGGAATTCACTGGTCTGCTGGGGATCCACGACTACGTGCGCGTGTTCACCTGCGCCATTGTTCAGGAGGCCTTCCAGGATGTGGAGCGTAGACAGACCCCACGCCATCCCGATCTCGAGCACTGACCTGGCCCTTTCGGCCCGACACACATCCCGGATAAAGGCGCCGCGGTCCGGCGTCACACTGTTCGGGAAAATCCGGTGTTCGGTTCCGTCCTCGCCGTGAACCGTGCCGCGGGCATAAAGCTCCTCGATGAATCTCCTCAACTCCGCAGCGGTCGGCGCCTTTCCCATCTCGTTAGTGCTTCCTTGAGATCAAGCCAGGGATTGTATACGGCTTGTAAGCGTAACATACCTCGCGAGCGTACCAGGTCCAAGTGGAGGATTCGGCCTGCGTGGTCCGGTTAAGGTCGGCGAACGTGAAGAATACCTCAACGTTCAAATACTCATTGCGCAGCCGTCGGTTATATAGCTGTCCTGCAGACAATGGAGCGAGAAAAACGCGCCGACGGACTTGGTCCGCCGGCGCGCTCGCCCGGGGGAGGGGATGGGCGATTTCATTTTCCTGCTTATTGGTGGATGACCGTGTTGTTAACCTCGACGCATCTCGAGGAACCGTCAGGCAATTCGACTGTCAGCGCGACCGGACTCGAAGTTATCCGCGATAGGTCCATGTTCGACGCATCCAGCTTCAGCTTCCACTTCCCGCACGAGCCAGCCGGCGTGGGCATGCGGCGCAAGACGGCATCCGCAATTTCACCTTCCGCGGTTTCGCCCTCAAACAGGGCCATGTTGCTGCCGCTGATTGACCTGAAAGAAGGTATGGTCGCTGACGCGTCTGGTGTGCTAGCGCATGTGCCCTCATGGAGGCTTACCTTCACGCCGTGGCTGACAAGGTCATCGTTCGAATTGTTGCACGTGCCCGGATTCTGCACGTCCTTGAATTTGACCGAGATGTCCGCTTGGTCATCGGGCTCGACCCCGCCACCATGCGTGATGTCGATCGTAGTTCGTCCGACCTCTACTTCGCCGCCATCGGCCGCCAAAGCACGGCTCGTCGAAGCTAGCGGGATCGCCACTGCGGCAATCGCCAGGAAAGCCAATACGCGCGTAAGTCTCATCGAATCCAAGATTTGAATCCTCCTTCGGTGGGGCCCTTATTGAGCTCTCGCCGTTCGAGGGTATGATGAGCAACCCTTATGCCATGTCCCTCGGATATGGACAGGGCTAATATAAGCAAGCGATCGCTTGGTATTTCAGTTTTCGGTGAATAGTCAATCGTGGACCCAGTAATCTCGAGTTTTGGGGCGATCCGCCCCGAACCACAGACGCGAGCTTGTGGTGGAATGCCCCAGTTGGCGAATCTCAGGGAAAAAGAGTCAGACGAGGCTAGCGCTGCCGGGATGGCATGTAATTAGCGTTGACTCATAACATTCCACTTGAGCGTATCTGGAAATTCCAGCGATGAAGGTCGCCACTCGGCTTACTATCATGATGCTCGCGTGCCTCGCGCCGATCGGGCTCGCATACACATTCATTACCGTGCGCAGCACGACGCAGATTTTCACCGCCGACCTGAAAGCCGAGACGCGGATCGCGCAGCGCGCCCTGAACGCCTCGCTCACGCCCGACGTCCAGCAACGCGAGTGGGATGAGGTCGGCTGCTATCTTGGCGGCGATAGGCCAGGAGGATCTGATCGCTGCGGTTCTCGATGAGAACGGGAAGGTTCGCTTCGCGCTGACCGGATTTCCCCATGACGCCACCGCCGCTGGACTGGTTCGCCGCGCAAATCAAGGCGCACGGGGCGGCTGAATACATGCAGACAGCGCGCGGACTGAACTGGTTCTGCCGAATTGTTGCGTTAGGCCCCGGTGTACGTGGCTATCTGCTAGTCGCTCAAGATTGGACCGCATTCCGCAAAGATCGGCATCGGAGGATTGCGGCATCATTGATTGCAATTGCGGTGGTGTTGCTGGTGGTCGCGATGGTGATCCCGCTCGTGGCGCATCGCTACGTCACGCAACCGCTGGCCCAACTCCGTCGACGAGTGTCCGATCTGGAAGGTACGGGAGGCATTGAACGAAAGCTCGATGGCGACGAAGTAGAATTGATTTCTGAGGAATTCAAGCGAGTGGACCAGGAACTAGCTGGTGCGCGCCGTCGCCTGATCGAGGAGAGCGAGCGGAAGCTGCAACTCGAGCGCCGCCTGCTTCACGCCGATAAGCTCGCTACGATCGGCACGCTCGCCTCAGGCTTTGCGCACGAAATTGGTACGCCGCTCGCGGTAATCCGTGGTCGCGCGGAGTTTTTGACCAACCACCCGGACGAGCGCAAGGCTGAAGAAAGTCTCCAGGTGATCGTCGACCAGATCGATCGTATCGCTAAAATGGTGAGGATGCTGCTCGATCTGGGCCGGCGCCGCGAATCAATGCGGACCACCTCCGATATCCGCGCAATCGCAAATAGGACGGTACAATTGCTTGAAAGCGAAGCGGCGCGTCGCCGCGTCGCGGTGGTCGCCGACCTAGGCTTCGAGCCAATTATAGTGGATTGCGATCCGGACCAACTCCAGCAAGTCTTCGTCAATCTTGAAGTGAATGCGCTTGACGCGATGGCGGACCAGGGTGGTACGCTCCGCATAACGTCAGCGACCGACGACGCCTCGGGAAGAGTCAAACTCTGTTTCGAAGATACCGGGCCAGGGGTGCCGGCGCCGATCCGGGACCGCATTTTTGACCCCTTTTTCACAACGAAAGATCCAGGTAAGGGCACTGGAATGGGGCTGGCCGTGAGTCAGACAATTATCTCCGAGCACGATGGCGAACTGGCGCTCGAACAAAATTCGCACGGTGCACGGTTCGTCATCTACCTACCGGCTTCACCTGTGACCAAGCTGAAGCCGGGCGCCTGACAAGGACCTGAGGAGCGAGAGCTGGATGGAAGCGAAAGCCACGATTCTCCTCGTCGACGACGACCGCGCAATGACCAGGATGCTCGCGGAGGTTCTGGAGGCCGAGGGCTACGGAGTGCTGACGGCCAATTCAGGGAATGAAGCGCTCGCGCTCATCCGACAGGCGCCTCCTGAACTAGTCATTTCAGATCTCCGGATGAGCGGCATGCACGGCCATCAGCTCCAATCGGAGATGAAGCGCCTCTGTCCGGACTTGCCGGTCGTTATAATCACCGCCTTTGGTTCGATCGAGACGGCGGTCGAATCGATGAAACGCGGAGCCTTCGACTTCATTACCAAGCCGTTTAGCAACGACGAGCTTCTCATAGTAGTCGGGCGCGCGCTGGCCGACCGAGAGCTCCGCCAGGAATTGCGGCGGCTGCGTGGTGAACTGGCCCGCACCTACAGCCTAGCAAATATCATCGCGACAAGCTCCAAGATGGTTGAGCTGCTCGAGATCGTTCCGCGCATCGCGGACAGCCCGGCCAGCGTTCTGCTGACCGGCGAGAGCGGCACAGGCAAAGATCTGGTCGCTCGCGCGCTGCATTTCTGTAGTCGTCGCGCCGCAGCGCCCTTCGTTCCAATCAATTGCGCGGCGATCCCAGACAATTTGCTGGAGAGCGAGCTTTTCGGCCACCTGCAGGGCGCTTTCACCGACGCTCGGGTGAACAAGACGGGATTGTTCCAGGCGGCCAACGGAGGCACGCTGTTTCTCGACGAGATCGGTGAAATGCCGGTGGCCCTGCAAGCCAAGCTCCTGACCGTGATCGAGAGCAAGCGGGTTCGTCCGTTGGGCGCGACGGCCGAGGTCGCTGTCGATTTCCGCGTGGTGGCGGCGACCAACAGCGATCTCGAAGCTGCGACCGCGGGGGGCCGATTCAGGGCCGATCTCTTTTACCGGCTTTCGGCGATTGTCCTGCACCTTCCTCCGCTGCGCAAGCGGCGCGAGGACATACCGCTGCTGGTCAAGCACTTCCTGCTACGCGGGGCCGCCGAGGCGAATCGCTCGGTGCCTGAGATCGCGCCCGAAGCGTCGGAGCGTTTGCTGCACTATCCGTGGCCCGGCAACATCCGCGAGCTCCAGAACGCTTTGCAGCGAGCGTTCATCCTGTGCCGTGGGAACCGTATCGAACGCACCGATCTGCCGGCAAAAATTGCGGGAACCGAAGCCGCCGACCTCAGCACCGACGAGGCGTTGTCGCGCCGACTCACGCTCGATCAACTTGAGCACGAGTATATCCACACCGTGTTGGCGTCGGTGGCTGGTAACAAGACCGAGGCCGCGGCAATCCTAGGCATCGATCGCAAGACTCTCTACCGTAAGCTTGAAGACAACGAGCCGTCAGTCGCGGCCGAGCCCTTGAGCCTCGCACAGCGCCGATGAGCTAAAGGAGGGCGGCGATCCGCCTTGAATTGCGCGGGGCATTACCAGCGTCGGTGGAATACTGCGGAACGTCCGTTCGGATGATCGAGCAGAGCTACGGCAGGTTCATGCGCAAAGACTTTCTCGGACCCCTTATCGGCGTACGTCCGGAGAGTCTTCGCGAAGCGGCCGTTGGGGGAAAAACCGGACCCCTGACCGGACCCCCACAATGGAGCCACGAGCAAAAGGCCCGAATTCCCTCGAGAACTTTGGTGGAGGCGGGGGGAATTGAACCCCCGTCCGAAAACCGCCGAGCGGTGGCCACTACACGCTTATTCCGCGATTTAATCTCGCCGCATCAACGCCCGCGGACGGGCTGTGCTGCGGCCAGCCACTTTGCGTTTCGGGTGCGCGCCCAAGTGGCCGACGGCGTTTCCCTAGCCCACTAAATGACGCCCCGACCCGCTGCCATGGGCGAGCAGCGGCGAGACGCTAGCGGCCCTTAGGCCGCCAGAGCGTAACCGTTATTGTCTGCGGGTAAATTTCGCAGGCTGTTTGTTTTACGGGACAACAGCACCCCGGCGTGCGACCACGGCCTTCTTGTTTCCGTCGAACCCGGTTCGCCCCCATTCTTGGGCAAGCCTTGCGACTCGCGTCAGCCGTTACGCTGACTCCATTCTAAGTTGTGGGCGCGCCGCAAGCAATCCACAACAGCCGCGCGCCGCGTTCACTCGCCAGGGATTGCATAACCGGGGGCATTCGCGATTCCGCGCGGCGACGAGTGCGCCCGTTTGGCGCAGGCCTGAGTTCGTGTAGCTTAGATCGTCAAGCGAGAACGAAACTGCGCCCTGCACGTGCGCCGGATTTGGCCCCATACGTGTGCCCGGCCAGCGCGAAACGATGGCAAAACGAATCCTCGGCATCTCCGCCTATTATCACGATAGCGCGGCCGCGCTCGTGTGCGACGGCGAAATCGTGGCCGCCGCGCAGGAGGAGCGCTTCACACGCAAAAAGCACGACGCTGCCTTTCCGCGTCGCGCCGCCGCCTGGTGCCTCGGCTCGTCCGGCCTGCGGCTCGAGGACCTCGACTCGATCGTCTTCTACGACAAGCCTTGGGTGAAGTTCGAGCGCATGATGGAGACCTACCTGGGGTACGCGCCGCGCGGGCTCGGCTCGTTTCTGACCGCGATGCCGATCTGGCTCAAGGAGAAACTCAACCTGCGCTCGGCGCTCAAGCGCGAGCTTGCCTCGCTCGACGGCGGCAAGCTCAACGATCTTCCGCCGCTGCTCTTCACCGAGCACCATCAGGCGCACGCCGCCTCGGCCTTTTTCGCGAGCCCCTTCTGGCGCGCCGCCGTGTTGTGCCTGGACGGCGTGGGCGAATGGGCGACGACCTCGATGTGGCTGGGCGAGGGCAATCGCCTCATCCCGCAGTGGCAAATCGATTTTCCGCACTCGCTCGGCCTGCTCTATTCGGCCTTCACCTACTACACCGGCTTCCGGGTGAACTCGGGCGAGTACAAGGTGATGGGCCTCGCGCCGTACGGCGAGCCGCGCTACGCGAGCGCGATCCGCGACCATCTGATCGACGTCAAGCCCGACGGCACCTTCCGCCTCAACACCGAATATTTCAACTACGTCACCGGCCTGACGATGACCAACGAGCGCTTCGACGCGCTCTTCGGTGGACCGCCGCGCAAGCCCGAATCGCCGCTGACGCAGCGCGAGATGGACCTGGCGGCGTCGATCCAGAAGGTCACCGAGGAGGTGGTCTCGCGCCTGGCGCTGACGGCGCGGCGCGAGCTTGACGCCGACTATCTTTGCCTGGCGGGCGGTGTGGCGCTCAACTGCGTCGCCAACGGGCGCCTGCTGCGCGAGGGAACTTTCCGCGACATCTGGATCCAGCCCGCCGCGGGCGACGCCGGCGGCGCGATCGGGGCGGCGCTGGCCGGATGGCATCTTTACGGCGGCGCGCCGCGCGAGGTCGACGGCGACGATCGGATGCACGGCTCGTTTCTGGGCCCGAGTTTCGGCGAGGCTGAGATAAAGGGCGCGCTCGACAGCGCCGGCGCGCGCTATCGGCGCCTGCCTGAATCCGAGTTGCTCGAATCGGTCGCCGCGATGCTGGCCGACGGCGCGGTGGTCGGATGGTTCCAGGGGCGGATGGAGTTCGGGCCGCGCGCGCTCGGCAACCGCTCGATCCTGGGCGATCCGCGCAACTCGAAAATGCAATCGGTGATGAACCTCAAGATCAAGTACCGCGAATCGTTTCGGCCGTTCGCTCCCGCGGTGCTGGTCGAGCGCGCCGCGGAATACTTCGAGCTCGATCGCCCGAGCCCCTACATGGCTCTGGTCGCCAACGTGCGCGAGGAGTTGCGCCAGGCCGATGAGCGACGAGCAGCATCGGCTGTTCGGCATCGACAAGCTCAACGTGCCGCGCTCGAGCATCCCGGCCGTCACCCACGTCGACTACTCGGCGCGCATCCAGAGCGTCGACGCGCGCACCAATCCGCGCTTCCATCGGCTGCTCGAGCGCTTCGCCGCGCGGAGCGGATGCGCCGTGCTGGTCAATACCTCGTTCAACGTGCGCGGCGAGCCGATTGTATGCACGCCCGAAGACGCGTACCGATGTTTCATGCGGACCGAGATGGATGCGCTGGTGCTGGAGGACTTCGTGCTCGTCAAGACCGATCAGCCCGAGCGTCCGCGCGACGAGAGCTGGAAGCGCGAGTTCGAGCTGGATTGACGGGCGGCGATGGAGCCAAGGGCAGGGGAGCGACTACCCAACGCGGAGTTGCGCAATTTCGGACTGGTGCTGGGAGCGGCGTTCGCGGCGCTCTTCGGAGTGGTGCCCCTGCTGCGCCATCACACGTCCCCGCGCTGGCCGTGGATCGTGGCCGCGGTGCTGTGGCTGGCGGCGCTTTTGTGGCCGCGCAGCCTCACGCTGTTGCATCGATGGTGGACGCGGCTCGGGCATGCGATGGGCTGGTTCAACACGCGGGCGATCCTGACGCTCATTTTCATGCTGGTGATCACGCCGTTCAGCTTCGTGATGCGGGTGTTTCGGCCGCGACCGGATGAAACGCGGCTTCGATCCCAAGTGCGAGAGCTACCGGGTGCCGAGCCCGCCGCGTCCGCCGCAGGGGATGGAGAAGCCGTTCTGAGTGTAGTCGAGTTCCGGCGCCTCGAAATGTGTCGTCCCGAATTTCCTGGGTGAAAACTTTTGATACCATCCGGCAGTTTGACGGACGTCACTGTTTAAATAATTTGCGCCAAATAGTGGGAAAGCCCGACGTATACCTCATGATGATGAGCTATGATGCAGATGCGCTAGGTTCTGCTTTTCTTCAAAGCTCTCGGCTGGTCGTTCGAAGCGAATTCGGGCAGGAAATCGATGACCAGCGGCGCATGATCACTCAGGCCGGTAGCGATCCACTTTGCGTGCGAGCCGACGCTGACGCGCCGCAACAAGCCCGTTGCCGACTTCGGCACGAAGACGTAATCGATGTGGAAAGTCGGCCCGGTTCGGGTACGATCGCGCCAGTAGAGCGTGGGATGTGGCTCCGCACCCTGCTCTAGCCGATGAAAGGCGTGGTACGCACTGACCAGGCCGAGTGCGGCACTAGCAACTACCGCATTCGCGTGGTTACTCGCCTTACCGGGTTTGTCCCAACGGATATGGTTGTTCAGATCTCCGGCTACGATTGACGGCCGCTCGACCAACAAACGTGCGTACGCGCGGAGCGCCAGCAGAGTCGGCCCGAGTGCGCCGACTCTCATCGGCGTTTTTCCGTAGTGCGACCACAAGGCCACAAGGTTGAAGGTACTCGGCCCCGTAACGTGAGCCGGGAGTGCGTAGGTAATTGCTACTGCGCACGTATCCGCCTGGGTTAACCGATACCGCCCAAACGAAAACACGCCCAAGCCCCTCCTTGAATCGTCTCCGATCCAAAGAGCCCCACTCGGGGCGAACCCTGGACACTTTCGGGCCAGCGTGTCGAGATCAGCGCACTCCGGGATAACTGCGATATCGGGCGCCAGAGCAGACAGCGCCTCAACCTTGCGATGAAATCCCGATCCACAATTCCATGATACGAGGCGCAAACTGGTCCTGTTATGAGTGCTGGTTCACGAGCAGCGAAGGGCAGTCTCCGGATTTTTCACGGGAACGCAGTTCTGGCGAACTTCTCGTTGAATGTGCCCATCTTAGTTCATGGGTGAAACATTTTCACTCTTATACGCCGCAGAAGTCGCGCGCTCATGGCATAAGACTAGGACGAGGAAGCGCTGCGGATAACAGACATCCGGCGCTTCCTCGCTCGACCCCCACCTCCATCCTCCCCCAAGACACGGGGGAGGAGGTCAGAGCCGGTAATGGAAGGCGCTGCGCACGACGGCGGGCCAAAATCCACGCTTCCCAACCAAGAGGCGATGCTGCTCCTGCCCCTCAGATGGCGCGCTACTCGGCCAGGATGAGAGGCAAAGCGTTGCGGAGTACCGGCGCAAGGCGCCAGGCGACCAGCTCACGGTGTTCCTTTTGGAGGCTTTCGGAACAGGCCATTTTAAGGGACAGTGGAGCAATGAAACTACGCCACGCCGCTACGCTCGCTCTGATCGGATTGATGTTCTTCAGTGTGACCGGATGTGGCGGGTCGTCCGACGCTGAGCGAGCGCAGGAACCACTCCAAAGGCAAGTCGCGGCCGGCGAGTACCAGCGGTGCGTCGGAAACCATCCAACCGATCCGGGAATGTGCGAATACCTCAAGGAGAACTTCAACGGTTCGCCGGTTGTTACCGGTCCATCAAACCGGTGATCGGCAAACCGGTGATCCGGACGTCCTGTCTTTAAATTCGGGGCCTTGGTCCTCGAACGAGGGCAGTCGCGGCTACTTTACGGAGTCTCTGTGAAAAGCATCGGAACGAGCCGGGCTATAAGTGATACAAATTCGGCCGCCGATCGTCGAGATAAGGATCAAGCTTTGCGGATTCGAAACGCGATTGGTCAATCTCGGTAATCAGGAGGGCTACCGAGCCCCCTTGATACCTGGTGCCGTTTTCCTCTCCGCATAAACCGGCATAAATTATAAAGACGTGGTTTTCAAAAGCCCTGCTTGGAACCATCGATTTTGAAACACGATCTGCCGGGCCGTCTTTTGGCAAAGCTGTCGGCACCATCAGAATTTCCGCGCCTGCCAGGACCGCCGAGCGCACCATCTCAGGAAACTCGACGTCGTAGCAAATGAGCATACTAGCCCGCATCCCATCGATACTCACGATCGGCGAATGGCTGCTGCCGACCGCAAACGCCGATTTCTCCAAGGGCCCGAAGAGATGACACTTGCGATAGAAGCTCTGGGTCCCGTCGGGTTGCACGATGACCGCGGAGTTGTAGACGAAATCGCGATCCCGCTCGGGAAATCCGGCGACGATCGCGATATTGTACGCTAGCGACGTTTTGCGCAGGCTTTCAACGATGGGGCCGTCCCGGCCTTCGGCAAGGCGCGGAATACTATCCCAGATAGAGTAGCCGGTGGTCCCCATTTCCGGCGTCACCAGCAAGTTTACGCCGAATCCAGTCGCCGACTTTGCGGCCTTGTCGATCCTGGCAAGATTGGCTTCGACAGAACCGGCCGGCCGCATTTGCAGAGCTGCAACGAGCATCGTTGTCTAGCAGGCCGTTGATAAACGCTTGAATTTGATTGTGATATAATTTGTCTGAGTGGCTAATCGGATGTGCCAGTGAGTTTTGCTGCGGAGCATGGCATTGAGAATCACGAGCAGCTTGCGCATGCAGGCGGTGAGGGCCGATTTAGGGTATTTCCCGCGCGCCCGCAACTGGGCGTAAAAAATCTTGATCACTGGATTGGAACGCACGGCGGAGACCACCGCCATGTACAGGACGCGCCGGACCTGGGCGCGACCACCCCAGATACAACGGCTGCCGCGCAAGCTACCGCTGTCGCGGTTAAAAGGCGCCAGTCCGGCCAGCGCGGCGATTTGTTTGCGATTAAGTGCCCCCAGCTCGGGCAAGTGCGCGAGCAGGGTGGTCGAGAGCACCTTGCCGACCCCGGGCACCGAGCGCAGCAACTCGTCGCGCTCGCGCCAGATAGGGGTCTCGCGGACCAAAGCGGCGAGTTCGTCGTCGAACCCGGAGAGCCGCTTTTCCAGCCACCGGATGTGCTCATCAATGCTTTTGTGGATCACCTTGGGCGAGTTGGCCCGGCGGTTCTTTTCCGCCGTGAGCATTTCAACCAATTGGCGGCGGCGGTTCACCAGAGCTTCGAGCGCCTGGGCCTGCGCGTCCGGCAGCGCTCGCACCTGGGGTTTGACCGCCGCGCCAAAGCGCACCAGCACTTGTGCGTCGAGCGCGTCGGTCTTGGCCAGCTGCCCAGTGGCGCGCGCGAAGTCGCGCACCTGGCGTGGGTTAACCACTGCTACCCCGATTCCCGCCGTCGCCAAGGCACTGGCGACGGGGACTTCCAGGCCGCCGGTCGCTTCGATAATCACCAGGTCAGCGGGCTCGAGTCGCCTAAGCAACGCGCTGATTCCGCGCTCGTCGTTGGCCACCGCAAAGCGCTCTCCGTTGGGCCCCAGCGCCACGTCCAACTGCGCCTTGGCCACGTCGATCCCGACATACCGTTTTGCCTCCGCCATCACCGCACCTCATCGCGCTGCTTGCCCAGCCTTGCAATCCGGGATTTTCTTCCCTTACAACCGTTCGGGCTTGAGCGCTGTGATGGCGCGACGACCTTCGCTGCTAGACGGGGTGTTTTCCCCAAGGCCGCACCGGCCTGCCGCGCCACGTCTGTCGACACTTCTACTACATTCGCTACATACAAGGCCGTTGATAAACGCCTGAATCTCATCATTGGATTATTCGTCTTAGTGAGCAGTCTGACTGGTGGAGGAAGCGGCGGATGCGGGGTGAAGAGCGGCGGCAGCGGTTGATGTTGATGATTATGGAGCCTGGCGATCGGGTGCCGAGGGAGCATCCGCTGAGACGGGTCAAGGAACTGGCCGACGCGGCATTCACGCAGCTTTCGGCATTGTTCGATGAGATGTACAGCGCGATCGGGCGACCGTCGATCCCGCCCGAGCGGCTGCTTAAGTCCTCGTTGCTGATGGCGTTCTATACCGTGCGCAGCGAACGGATGTTCTGCGAGCAGCTCGACTACAACCTGTTGTTCCGCTGGTTCCTCGATATGGATGTGGCCGAGCCGAGCTTCGACCACTCGACCTTCTCGCGCAACCGGGCGCGGCTGCTGGAGCACGACCTGGCGCGCGAGTTTTTCACCCGCGTGGTGGCGCAGGCACGCAGTCTGCAGTTGCTCTCGGACGAACACTTCACCGTGGACGGCACACTGGTCGAGGCCTGGGCGTCGCTCAAGAGCTTCAAGCCCAGGCACCAGGGGCCGACTCAGCCGCCCGACGACCCCGGCAACCCGACGGTTAACTTCCACGGCGAGCGCCGCAGCAACGCGACTCATCAATCGACCAGCGACCCCGAAGCGAAGCTGGCGAAGAAGGGAGCGGGCAAAGAAGCGAAGTTGTGTTACTCGGCCAACGCGCTGATGGAGAACCGCAACGGTCTCCTGATCGAGTTCGCGGTCGAACCGGCCGACGGCTACGCCGAGCGCAAAAGTGCCCGGGCGATGCTGGAGACCGAGTTGCCGGGCAGCCGGCGGATTACACTCGGGGCCGACAAGGGCTACGACACTGATGAGTTCGTCGCCGCCTGCCGCGCGCTCAAGGTCACCCCGCACATCGCGCGCAATGAGCGTCGCGCCGGCGGTTCCGCGCTCGACCGCCGCACCGCGCGTCATACCGGTTACGCGGCGAGCCAAAGGGTGCGCAAGCGGGTCGAAGAGATCTTCGGCTGGATGAAGACCGTGGGCGGCCTGCGCAAAACTCGCTATCGCGGCCTCGACCGCACCCAATTGCATGCCTACCTGGTGGCCGCCGCCTACAACCTGCTCCGAATCGCCAGACTCAGCCCGGCCTCCGCATGAAGAACGACTCCACCACACCGCCGCGCTCGCCTCGGCGAGCGAAAACCGTCGAACCCAGCGACTGAATCCAGCGCTTCTATCACTACCATGGCGATCACACTGACTAATCAAATCCCTTCCTCAACGGCCTTGTATGTAGCGAATGTAGTAGAAGTGTCGACAGACGTGGCGCGGCAGGCCGGTGCGGCCTTGGGGAAAACACCCCGTCTAGCAGCGAAGGTCGTCGCGCCATCACAGCGCTCAAGCCCGAACGGTTGTAAGGGAAGAAAATCCCGGATTGCAAGGCTGGGCAAGCAGCGCGATGAGGTGCGGTGATGGCGGAGGCAAAACGGTATGTCGGGATCGACGTGGCCAAGGCGCAGTTGGACGTGGCGCTGGGGCCCAACGGAGAGCGCTTTGCGGTGGCCAACGACGAGCGCGGAATCAGCGCGTTGCTTAGGCGACTCGAGCCCGCTGACCTGGTGATTATCGAAGCGACCGGCGGCCTGGAAGTCCCCGTCGCCAGTGCCTTGGCGACGGCGGGAATCGGGGTAGCAGTGGTTAACCCACGCCAGGTGCGCGACTTCGCGCGCGCCACTGGGCAGCTGGCCAAGACCGACGCGCTCGACGCACAAGTGCTGGTGCGCTTTGGCGCGGCGGTCAAACCCCAGGTGCGAGCGCTGCCGGACGCGCAGGCCCAGGCGCTCGAAGCTCTGGTGAACCGCCGCCGCCAATTGGTTGAAATGCTCACGGCGGAAAAGAACCGCCGGGCCAACTCGCCCAAGGTGATCCACAAAAGCATTGATGAGCACATCCGGTGGCTGGAAAAGCGGCTCTCCGGGTTCGACGACGAACTCGCCGCTTTGGTCCGCGAGACCCCTATCTGGCGCGAGCGCGACGAGTTGCTGCGCTCGGTGCCCGGGGTCGGCAAGGTGCTCTCGACCACCCTGCTCGCGCACTTGCCCGAGCTGGGGGCACTTAATCGCAAACAAATCGCCGCGCTGGCCGGACTGGCGCCTTTTAACCGCGACAGCGGTAGCTTGCGCGGCAGCCGTTGTATCTGGGGTGGTCGCGCCCAGGTCCGGCGCGTCCTGTACATGGCGGTGGTCTCCGCCGTGCGTTCCAATCCAGTGATCAAGATTTTTTACGCCCAGTTGCGGGCGCGCGGGAAATACCCTAAATCGGCCCTCACCGCCTGCAGCGCAAGCTGCTCGTGATTCTCAATGCCATGTCCGCAGCAAAACTCACTGGCACGCCACCGCGCTCGCGTCCTCGACCTCTACCCTTTATCCCCTCGCAGACGCGGTTTCCGAACACGGTTGCTGCTAGTACTCCTCGTCAGCGACATAGCTGCCAATACTATGAACAAGATTAGGATACCGGCGCGCCAGAATGATCCCATATATTGTGGAGATCACAAGCCCGATTCCAGCCATTGCAGGAAACAGGTTGAATGGCGCCGGCTGCCCCGGCTGCACCAAACCCCAGAGCGGGAAGAGTGTCAGAACAACGCCGAGAAATGGAATGATGCCATGTTTCAGAACATTGAACTCAGAATTGTGAAATCGGAGTATATAAACCGGCAATGCAAGAGTAGTGACAAGATACACAATAATGATCGGGATAGCACCTAACGTCCCGGTATCACTAAAAATATTGACGGGATCGAGGTTCCAGCCAAAGACCAGGGTAATCGCGAGCGCGATCATGATATAAACCCACATCGCAACGTGCGGCGTTTTATGTTGCGGATGTATTTTGCCGAAAAATACCGGCAACAAACCCTCACGTCCGGCACTGAACAATATCCGTGCCTGTGAATTGGTCAGCCCAAGCAGGCAAGAGAATATGCTGGTCATACCGGCAAGATAGCCAATGATCAAAAGGCTGGCAGCCGAACCTTTGAGAGCAGTAATGAACGGAATTGCGGAATTACCGATTGCCTTGGCATCATTATGAAAGGCGATCTCCGTGGCATAGGCGAGAAATACATAGGCGATGCCGATGGCAAGCGTGCCGATCATCAACGCCCGCGGAATGTTCTTGCGGGGATTTTCGGTTTCTTCGGCCAAGGTGGCGGAATTCTCCCATCCGACGAATAAGTACACGGCAAGTGGAAAGCCAAGTCCGATACCGGCGAGACCACCCGAGAGATTGGAGGGCAGGAAAGGCGCCCAGCTAAGCGACCCGCGATTGACGACGAGCATGACGACAGCCCCGGTCAGCAAGAGGCCAAGCTCGAAATAGAAAAAGATGGCGGCCCAGGTGGTCGAGATTTTTATCCCGCGTGCGACCAGAAAGCCGCAAATGCCAGTGGCGACGACGCATAGCAATTGCCAAGGTATGTCGATCCCAAGATAAAGCTTGAACGTATCGTGTGCCCATCCGCCGGAAATGGCGACGATCGCCGCTGCCGCGACGGCATAACCGGCAACGGTGAATAGTGATGCCGCGGCGCCGGCGCTGGGACCGAAGGCCATGCCGATGAAAGTGACGAACGATCCTGTGCTCGGCCGGTATTTTGAGAATTCGGCAAGCGTGTTGCTGAGAAAGAGAATCGCGACCATCGCCACGATAATGGTCAGCGGTGCGGCGACGCCAGCGCCGCCCACAATAACCCCGAGACCAAAATAGACACTTACCGCTGGTGCAATATTGGCGAGCGTCGAGGCAACAATTTGAGGTAATCCCAGCGCATTGCGGCTAAGCCGATCCGCTTTCATGAACGATACGTTCATCGCAGGCTCTCTCAACTAGCGGTCGACCGAGATATAGTAAATTGGCGAGGTGTTATCGATAGGTGATGCGATTTCGATTCTTCGACGGCCTGCAATTCAGGCGACCGCTGCGATTGCCTCAACCTCGATTAGGAACTGCTCACCGACGAGCCGATCCACTATCAACAAGGTATTGGGCGGGTACTTGCCGTTCGGATACAGCTTGGCGAATAGTTCTTGCCGGACCGCCATGAAGCCTTCGATGTCCTGCGAATGCACGAGAAAGGTGGTGAACTTGGCGACGCTGGCGAAGCCGAGTCCCTCGGCTTCAAGTGCGCGCCCCAGATTGTCGAAAACCTGACGCATCTGGGCCCTGAAATCGCCCTTGCCAACCGGTTCACCGGCTTCATTGACCGCGAGCTGTCCGGCGATGAATAGCAGTTCCGAGGGCTTGACCCTGGCAACATGACTGTAGGCGCCCAACGGTTTGGCCAGGCCGGTTGGATTGTTGTATTTCACTGCTGCTTGACCTCCTGAATCGCTGGCCGGACCTTTTGGGATTTGCAATTCAGTTTAAGAGCTATCTGAGCGTGAATGCCAGCTTCCACGGAATTCTTCAGACAGCTCTTCCGATATGAACGCTGGCCCTCGGCCGCGCCCCGATGAGACGCGGCTTCAATGCCCGACTGCGAGAGCTACCGGGTGCCGAGGCCGCCGCGTCCATCCGCAAGGGATGGAGAAGCCATCTTGAATCCATTTTATCGGCGCGGCGTATTCTGCCGTGGCGCTTAGGTTCGGCGGGGCGCTCCGGCTATACTGGGCGCGTCCCTGAGCGTCCTTGTGTTCGCCTGCATGGGAGCCCTATTCCTGTTTTTTTGGAATCGTTCCGATGCAGGCGCGGCGGACCGGCCGGGGTTCGTGCCGCCTGACGGAGAAGGCCTACTGATGCTGGATTTGTTGAGAGACCTGTGGGGATTTGCGAGCGAGCGCAAGAAGTTCTGGCTGGTGCCGCTTATCGGCACGCTGTTGATCCTGAGCGTGCTGATCGCGATCGCAGAATTCTCCACCGTCGCCCCCTTCATCTACACGCTGTTCTAGACCGATGAGCAGGCAAAGGCGCATTGCCGCCAATCTCGCGCTGGTGCTGGCGGGTGTGGCGATGGCATTCCTTGTCGCCGAGGTCGCGGTGCGCGTGAGCGGCCTGGCCAAGGTCAGCCTCTACACCTGGGACGCGTATCGCGGATGGGGCCTCAAGCCCGGGGCGTCCGGATGGCAGCGCGACGAGGGCGCAGGGCTTCGTCAGCGTCAACCGCGCCGGCTTTCGCGGCCCCGAGTGGACGATCGCCAAGCCGCCGGACACGCTGCGAGTGGCGGTGATCGGCGACTCCTTCACCGAGGCGCCCCAGGTCGCTTACGACCAGACCTTCTGCGCGGTGGCCGAGCGCGCGCTTGGCGGATGCAAGGGGCTTGGCGGCAAGCGAGTCCAGGTGATGGACTTCGGGACCGACGCCTACGGCACGGCGCAGGAGTTGGTCACGCTGCGCCGGCATGCCTGGCAGTATTCGCCCGACCTGGTGGTGCTGGCTTTTTTTTCGGGCAACGATCTGCGCAATAACTCGACGACGCTGGAGAGCGACAAGTGCCGCCCGTTCTACGTCTTCGAGGGCGGTCAACTGATGCTGGGCGGGCCGTTCGAGCGCTCGCGATGGTTTTACCTCTCGTGCATGATGCGTTTCGAATCGCGCCACTCGCAGGTGCTCAACCTGATCGGGCGACGCCAAGAGCGATATCCGCTCGAAAATAAAAGCGATGGAAGCCCGGCGCCGGTCGGCCGGCGCGCCCAAACCCGCGGCGCGCGCGATCGAAGGCGGCTTCATGCCGGTCGCCGAGCAGCAGCCGGCGCCGCTCGGGCACGAGGCGGGACTCGAGGACAACATCTACAATCCGCCGGTGACGCCAGTATGGCAGGACGCGTGGCGGGTCACCGAGGGGATCATCACGATGATGGCGCGCGAGACGGCGGCGCATCACGTGCCGCTGCTGGTGGTGACGCTCGCCAATCCGCCGCAGATCTATCCGTCGCCGACCGTGCGCAGCTACTACCTGATGACTTACCGCTCGACCGACATTTTCTATCCCGACGAGCGGATCAAGGCGCTCGGCGAGCGCGAGGGTTTCGAGGTGCTGAACCTGGCGCCGCCGATGCAGGCCTACGCCGATGAGCATCATGTGTTCCTGGCCGGCTTCAAGGACACCAAGCTGGGGGTGGGTCACTGGAACGCGGACGGCCATCGGCTGGCGGGCGAGCTTATCGCGCAGAAGATCTGCGAGATGCTGTCGGCGGGCGCGCATCCCGCCACCGCCGTCCGGTGAGCGCCGCCGCGCGCTCGCATTTCGAATCCTGATCCAATTTGACCGCAACTAAGCGAATCCGAGCATCGTTGCGCCTTGCCACGACCCCACGGCCTTCGGATCACTATGCAAATGCATAGTGATCCGTCGATCCAATAAAAAAAGGAATCTCTCGAATCCTCTGTCGGACCAAGGTCCGATAGAGTCCGTGCGGACATTTTGAATAGGCTCACTCGACAAATCGCTCGAGAAGGAGCCCGTATGAGCTTTCATCGAAATGTCCCGAAGCGGTTGGGCGTTGTTGTCGCCGCCGCGCTGCTGCTGGCGTGTCTGCCGCGGCTGGCCGCGCAGGCCCTGGCGCAGGAGAAGAAGCCCAACATTATCTTCATCATGGGCGACGACATCGGATGGTCCAACATCGGCGTCTACAACCAGGGCATCATGGCCGGCCGGACGCCGAATCTCGACAAGCTCGCCACGGAAGGCATGCGGTTCACCGACTACTATGCCGAGGCCAGTTGCACGGCGGGACGGGCGAACTTCATCACCGGCGAACTGCCGATCCGCACGGGTCTGACTACTGTCGGTCAGGCGGGCGCGCCGCTCGGGATGCCCGATGAGGCTCCCACGATCGCGACGGTGCTGAAGTCCATGGGCTATGCCACCGGCCAGTTCGGCAAGAACCACCTGGGCGACAGGAACCAGTTCCTGCCCACGGTGCACGGCTTCGACGAATTCTTCGGCTATTTGTATCACCTCGATGCGATGGAGGACCCGTGCCATCGCAACTATCCGCAGGCGCTGAGAGACAGGATCGGACCCAGGAACATGGTCCACTCATGGGCGACCGATACGGACGACGCAACCGTACAGCCGCGCTGGGGAAAGATCGGCAAGCAGAAGATCGAAGACGCCGGTGAACTCTGTCCCGAGCGGATGAAAACGGTGGATGACGAGATTCTCGACAGGGCGCTCAAGTTCACCGACAAGGCAAGAAAGGACGGCAAGCCCTTCTTCCTGTGGCTCAACCCGACCCGGATGCATGTCATCACGCATCTCTCGGACAAGTATGAAAACATGCGCAACTCGGAAAATGGCTGGAGCATCCAGGAAGCCGGGATGGCGCAGCTCGACGATATCGTCGGCGCGGTGATGAAGTACGTAAAAGACAACGGTCTGGATGACAACACCATCATCGCCTTCAGCACCGACAATGGCGCCGAGAACTTCACCTGGCCCGACGGCGGGCAGACTCCGTTCGCAGGCGGCAAGGGCACGGCGCTCGAGGGCGGCTTCCGCGTACCGGCGATCATTCGATGGCCGGGCAAGATACCGCCGAACAAGATCGAGAACGGCATCGTTTCCGGGCTCGACTGGTTCCCGACGTTCGCCGCCGCGGCCGGCTACCAGGGTGATATCGCCGCGGATCTCAGGCAGGGCAAGGAAATCGGCGGGCGCAATTACAAGGTGCACCTCGACGGCTACAACCAGATGGACATGCTCACCGGCAAGGGCCCGTCGAAGCGCCACGAGATTTTCTACATCACCGAGAGCACGCTCGGTGCGGTGCGGATCGACGACTACAAGTACCGCTTCACCGATCAGCCCAACGGCTGGCTAGGCGCCACCGAAAAAGTCGATTGGCCGATCCTGGTGAATCTACGCCTGGACCCCTACGAGCGGACGGGAATGTACAACGGCAAGGATAATGGGTCGATAGCCTACTACAACTGGTTTGCATACGAGTTCTGGCGCTTCGTGTTCGTGCAGCAGGAGGTGGCACAGGCGGCACAAACTCTAATCGAGTTTCCGCCGATGCAGAAAGGCGCAAGCTTCAACATGTCGCAGGTTAAGGAACAGATACAGAAAGCGTCCGAATCGCATGCCGGCGAATAGAGGAGGCGCGGCAAGACCGTGACCGAATCAGCAACCATGATCGAATTGAACCTGACGAGTGCGCGCCGTGGCCGGAACGGGCGCGCACTCTGCAGCTGGCGCAATCTGCTGGTAGTCCTGACGGCGCTCCTCGTATTGCTCACCTTGGCGGCGATCGCGCTGCCTCAGCCTGATACGGACGCGACGCAGGCCAACCAAGTCGAGAAGCGCCGCGTCATCCCCGTGACGATCAGCAAGGGCGAGAGCTACACCATCAGCGGCCTGGAAAAGGGCGCCAAGACCGACTCGAAGGCGGTCAAGAATCCCAACGCGCTCATCATCCAGCCTCAACCTTCGGGCGATATCGTATTGCTCGGCACCGAAGGCGGCAGGTGGAAGATCGACGCGACGCTCGCCACCGGCGAGAAGGTTACTTACGACGTGAAGGTCAAGGCGCAAGCGCCGCCGATCAATGCGCTCGCTCCCGGCTCGGCTCCGACAGCGATGGCCCCTTAGCGGGTTTTTCTTATGTCATCCCGAGCGAGTCTGCGAGTCGAGAAACCCCGAGTGTTTTCACGCCGCGGCTCGGCAACGCCCGCTTGAAAAGGTCCGGGGTCCTTCGACTCGCGCAACGCTCGCTCAGGATGACAAAAAAGGAACGGTGCGTTACCACCTCAGCGCGGCGGCAGCACCAGGATTTGTCCGTTCATCTCCGGCTGATGCACGGCGCATCGGAAGCCGAAAAGACCCTCGCGATGGAAGGTATAGACGTACGAGGTCTTCGAGAGCGGCGCGAGCCGCAGATGCATCAGCGCGTCGCCGCCGGAGCGATCTTTGATGTGGATCTTCGAGCATGAAATCGTGCTCGTCGTCGGGCTGGAGGTTCCATAGCGTTATCCGAGTCGGCTCGTCGCGATGGACCGCGATGAAGTTGGGCGAGAAGGCGTAGACCTCGCCGAAGTGCTCGATGGTCGCCTTGGGCCCCGTTTCCTTCACCGCGACCGCCTCGGTGAGCACGACGATGCTGGCGGCGGCCGTGCCATTGCCAACTACCGTCACGATCTTCGATGCGGCCGCGTCGGGCATGAAGTAGCGCGCCGCGCCCTGCCGCGCCGGACATCGTGTCGGCCGCGCGTGCGGGCGATACGGCGGCAAGCAGCGATCGCTACAAGCAGGATCGCCGCGGCGAAGACGGCGGCCATGCGGACGGCGGCCGAGCAGACGATGGATCGGTATGCTCGCGGCGGACGGTTCGAGCGTCGATGAAAGGATGAAGCGCAGTGCTGCGGCATACGTATTCCTCTCTGGTGGCGATGGCCGCATCGACGGCCATCGTGTTGCGGTCGGGATCCGGTTAGGATTTTAGGCGATGTCGAATGATTTTCGCACGCCGAGCGCGGGACGTATCGTGCTGGTCACGGGCGGCGCCGGGTTTATCGGGTCGCATCTGGCCGACGCGCTGCTCGAGCGCGGACTTACGGTCCGCGTGCTCGACAACCTTCTCACCGGCAGCCGCCAAAACCTCAACCCGCGCGCCGAACTGGTCGAGGCGGATATCCGCGAGCTCGCGGCGATCGAGCCGGCCTTTGCCGGCGTCGATTGCGTCTTTCATATGGCCGCGCTTCCGCGCGTAGGGCTTTCGATCGAACGGCCGGTCGAGACCCATCTGGTCAACGTGGTCGGCACGCTCAACGTGCTGATGGCGGCGCGCGCGGCGGGCGTGCGGCGCGTGGTCTACTCGGGTTCGTCGTCGGTTTATGGGGAGCAGCCGGGCGATGCGTTGGGCGAGCGGCGGCGCCTGGCGCTCAGCGAAACGATGACGCCTAATCCGCTCAGCCCCTATGCGTTGCAGAAGCTGATGGGCGAGGAATACGTGCGGATGTTCCATCGTCTGTATGGGCTGGGCGCGCTCTCGCTGCGTTACTTCAGCGTGTATGGCCCGCGGATGGACCTGGAGGGGGCGTACGCGACGGTTATCGGAGCGTTCCTGCGCGCGCGGCGCGAGGGGCGGCCGCTCGAGATTCGCGGCGACGGCGAGCAGCGGCGCGATTTCACCCACGTGCGCGACGTGGTGCGGGCGAACCTGGCCGCGATGGATTGCGCGCTGGAAGACGGCAGCGCGATCAACGTCGGGCGCGGCCACGCGCTCAGCGTCAACCGAATCGCGGAGCTGATCGGCGGACCGCGCGTCAACGTCGCGCCGCGGCCGGGCGAGCCGCGCGACACGCTGGCCGACCTCGCGCGCAGCCGCGCGATCCTCGGATGGAGTCCCGAGGTCGATACGGAAGACGGCGTGCGCGAGTTGATGCGGCTACACGGGCTGTAGCCGGGCGGACGAATCTTCAGTAGGGTTTGCTGGTCAGCACGCGCTCGGCCTTGAGCGCGGCGATGCGCTCGTCGGGATAGCCGAGGTATTTGCGCAGGATCAGCTCGTTGTGCTCTCCGAGCAGCGGCGCCTGCAGGTTGGCCGGGCTCGGAAATTCCGAGAAACGGATCGGGAAGCCGGGAACCTTGATGTCGCCCAGCACGCGGTCGTGCACTTCGGCCACCGTGCCGCGCTCGCGCAGGTGCGGATGGTTCATCGCCTCCTCGAGCGTGCGAATCGGCGCGACCGGGATGCGCGCCGCGCGCATCACCGCCAGCGATTTCTCGTCGTCGGGCATCGAGGCCAGCCAGCCTTCGACCACTTCCGTCACCGCGTCGCGGTTTTTGACCCGCGCCGGGAGGTCGGCGAAGCGAGGATCGCGCGCGAGTTCCGGATGGCCCATCGCTTCGCATAACTGCGCCCAATGACGATCCATCCAGGCCATGATGATGAAGTAAATCTTGCGGCCCTTGAAAACTCCGCTCGGGCTGAGTCCCGGATAGTAGCGGCCGGAGCGCTCGATCCGCGCGGTCCCGCCGCTGGCCGTGAACAGCTCCACGCCCATGTCCTGGTAACCGAAGTAGGAGTCGAGCAGCGAGACGTCGATATACTGGCCGACGCCGGAGCGCTCGCGATGAAGCAGCGCGCACGCGATCGCGCCCATCCCGTGCACGCCCGTGCTGACGTCGCCGATCGCCATCAGCGGAATCATCGGCGGTCCGTCCTTCTCGCCGATAAGTCCGGTGACGCCGGCGTAGGCCTGACCGATCAAGTCGAAGCCGGGATCTTCCGCGAGCGGCCCGGTCTGGCCGAAAGTCGACACCGAGCACATCACGATACGCGGATTGAGTTTGCTCACTTCGGGATAGTCGAAGCCCAGCCGCGCGATCGCGCCGGGAGCGAAGTTCTCGACCAGGACGTCGACCTGCTTGACCAGCTCGCGCAGGATCGCGACGCCCTCGGGATGGCGCGCGTCGAGGCAGAGGCTCATCTTGCCCAGGTTGTGCTGGACGTAGTAGCCGCTGCGGTTGTCGCGCACGTAAGGGATGAGGCGCGACGGTCGCCGTCGGGCGCGAGTTCGACCTTGATGACCTCGGCGCCCATCGTGGCCATCAGCCGCGTCACGGTCGGGCCGGCGACGAACTGGGTGAAATCGAGGACCTTGTAGCCGTCGAGCACGTGTCGGAACTGACCTGAAGCCATCGATTACTCTCCGGGCGAAGGCGCGCTGATGCGATAAAAGTGCTGTAGCAAGCGGCGCGCGCGCTTCGCAAGCGCGCGCCGCGGCGCCGGGGCTGCGCGCGCACGGCGCAGCCGCTCCTGCGCTGCAGGCATGCCGAGGCGCGTCGGACGCGGCCACCGGGAGCGGCGGCGTCCCGGCCCCCGCGGTCGCGGAGCAAGTGCGGCAGGCGCGGCCGCGTAGCGGCCGCGCCTGCCGCATCGCTCAGCGCTCGCGCGCTAGGCCGCCTGCGGCCGGATCATCCCGGCCTCGCTCCGCGACGCCGACGCCGCGGGCAGCACGCGCACCGGCAGGATCACCAGGCTGAGCCCATGCACTTGCAGCCAGTTCTGCAATTCGAGCGCGGTGTGGTTGTGCAGGAAGCGGCTGATGAAGCCTTCCAGTTCGGCTTCGAAGATGAGCTTGCCGGCGAAGAACACGGCTTGCGGGAATTCGTGCGCGACCTCGAGGCACAGCTTGCGCAGTTCCACGACGACGTCGGGTCCGATACTGACGCGCAGCTCGGAGTGCAGGCCCAGGTCGGCGCCGAAGCGGCAGTATTCGCTGAGGTCGTCGGCCACCTGTTGTTCGAGCTGCTTGACCTCTTCGGGACCTTTCATCCGCGACGATTCGACTTCGCCCACGCCGATGAAAATCACGTTGCGGTACTGATTGCGAAACAGCCGGCGCAGCGTCAGCAGGGTGGCCAGCCCCAGGCCGTTGAAACCGTTGACCAGCAGCACCGCGGTCGGCGCGGTGGGGTCGTACTGTTCGGGCGGGCTTTCCTTGACGGCGAAGATCTCGGGCAGGATGTCGGCTTCGAGCTGTTCGATCGCCTGGCCGATGTACTGATAGTGGTGGCGCACCATGTAGCACAGCGCGACCAGCGCGCCGGTTATCACGACCGTCACCCAGCCGCCCTCGTCGAACTTCAGCGTGACCGTCAGCATCAGGATGAGCGCCGTGAACGAGCATCCGACGCCGTTAATCGCGAGCTTGCGCCGCCAGTTGCGGCTCGCGCGTGCGCTCCTGCCACCAGTGCACGCTCATCCCGAGCTGCGAGAGCGTGAACGTGACGAACACGTTGATCGCGTAGAGCACGACCAGCAAATCGACCCGCGCGCGCGTGAACACCAGGATCGCGATCGCCGCGAGGCCCATCGCGAACACTCCGTCCTGGGTCACCAGGCGGGAGCTGAGCTGCGAGAAGCGGCGCGGCAGCCAGCGGTCCACCGCCATCGTCGCCAGCACGCGCGGCCCATCGATGAAGCCGGTCTGCGCGGCAACGAACAGCAACGCGCCCTCGGTGATGAGGGTGAAGGTGATGATGGGCACTCCGACCGGCAGGCCGAACAGCTTCCAGTTGCTGGCCACGCGCTCGAACAGCACCGCGTTGAGCGTCTGGCCGTGCACCGGGGCGACGTTGAAGAGCAGGTAACAGACCATGATGCCGCCGGCGAGTCCCGCCAGCGACACGGCCATATAGAGCATCGTGCGCTTGCCCGTCGCCGTGCGCGGCTCGCGCAGGATCGGCAGGCCGTTGCTGACCGCCTCGATTCCGGTGTAGGTGCCGGCGCCCATGCTGTAGGCGCGAAAGAAGATGATCGCCAGCGCCAGCACGCCCACGGTGCTGATGCCGCTATGCACCTGGTTGATGGCGTCGCGGGTGATCGCTGGCAGCTCCGGGCTCCTGACCAGGAGCGCATAGCCGACCAGCCAGACGTGCATCACCACGAAGGCGAGGAAGATCGGCAGCAGCGAAAGCACCGATTCCTTGACCCCCCGCAGATTCATCCCGACCATCAGCACCACGACCACCAGGCAGAGCCAGAACTTCAGCCACAGCCAGTTGGTTGGCATGAAGCTGAAGATGGCGTCGGCGCCGCTCGCGATCGAGATCGCGATCGTCAAAACGTAGTCGATCACCAGCGCGCATCCCGACGCCAGCCCCGGATAGGGCCCCAACAACTTGGTCGCCACCAGGTAGCCGCCGCCGCCCGACGGGAACAGGTCGATGGTCTGCGAGTACGAGGCCGAGATGATGAAGACGGTCAGCGCCGTCATCACGGCCAGGAACACCGCCAGGTACTGGTCGTGGCCGAGCGCGAGAAAGGCCTCCTCGGGACCGTAACACGACGAACTCAATCCGTCGGAGCCGAGACCGACCCAGGCCAGAAACGCGATCAACGAAAGGCTATGGAAGATTCCAGGATCGCGAACGTCGCGCGGCGGTCCGATGATGACGTCGGTGAGGGTACGTTTGCCGCCGCCATTTTGCCCGTCGCTGAGAGTGCGCTTGGTGTTACCCGGGCCTGTCGCTGCCGGATTGTGTTCCCATCGTTTATATCTGAGAGCCGCTCCTATTAGCAGGGGCAGTGTAGACGCAAACTCGCGGGCGGGCCAGATGCGCCTTCAAGGCTTTGAAATCGTTGCGAAATCAAAGGAATAAGCGGCACGCTCGAGGCCCAGACTGTAGCGCGCGGCGTCGATCAGGTTCTGCATCAGCGCGAGCACCGTCATCGGGCCGGTGCCGCCGGGATTGAGCGTCAGCCATCCCGCGACTTCCTTTACCCGATCGAAGTCGACGTCGCCGGCGAACTTTCCCGGCCCCACGCGCCGAAATCCCACGTCGATCACGCACGCGCCCGGCTTGATCATGTCCGCGGTTATCAGGAACGGCGCGCCGATGTCGGCGCCCGCGCAGGAGACCACGATATCCGACTCGCGGCAGATGGCGGCGAGGTCGCGGGTGTGGCGATGGCACCAGGTCACGGTCGCGTTGCACATCCGGCCGCCCAGGATGAGCGCCATCGGCTTGCCCGCGATATCGCTGCGCCCGATCACCGCCACGCGCGCGCCGTCCACCGGCACGCCGTAATAGTTGAGCAGTGTCAGCACGCCGCGCGGAGTGCATGGGATGAAACGGCCCAACTGCGCGCGATAGAAGTCGCTCACGTTGACCGCGCCCACCGCGTCGACGTCCTTGGCCGGATCGATCGCGTCGAACAGCCTGAAACGGTCGACCTTGTCGGGTATCGGCAGTTGCAGCAGGATCCCGGCCACCGACGCTGTCGGCGTTGAGCCGCGCAATTTCTTCCAGCAGACGCTCGGTGGTCGCCTCCTCGGCGGTCATCGTGACCATCCGGCTTTCGAAGCCGAGTTCCTCGGCGAAACGGCGTTTGTTGCGGACGTACTGGCGCGAGGCCGGATCGTCGCCGATCAGCATGGCGGCCAGCGCGGGCAGCGCAATGGTGGCGCTCCTTGAGCTCGTGCGCGTAGCGCTCGAGCTCGGGGCGCAGGCGGCGGCTGACTTCGCGCCCATCCATGATTGTCGCGGACATTCGGTACGGATCCTCGATGATAGTTCTGCTGCGATTGCCAGGCTTGCCGGTTGCAGTCTTCGATCCGGCTCTATGTTAGCTCTCGCTCATATAGTACCGATCCGGCGGGCGCAAATCGTCACGCTGCGCGGCGGCGAGCTGCGGCGGATAAGCTGTGGGTGAACGTGCATCGCGCCGCCTCGTTGGCTATCCGGCCGTATCGCCTTTGATAGAATCGGACCGCACATGGAAGCGCTGAGACGCACCACTTTGTTCGAGCTGCATCGGCGGCTCGGCGCCCGAATGACCGCGTTTGGCGGCTTCGAGATGCCGGTCAGCTACGCGGGGATAATCGACGAGCATCTGGCCGTGCGCTCGCGCGCCGGGCATTTTCGACCTCGGTCACATGGGCGAGTTCGAGCTGACCGGTGCGGCGGCGCTGGCGCTGCTCGAGCGCGCGATGACCAACTCGGCGGCGCGGCTGGAGCTCGGCCGGGCGCAATACACACTGATGTGCACGCCCGAGGGTGGCACTATCGACGACCTGATCGTCTACCGGCTCGACGACGCGCGCTTCATGCTGTGCGTCAACGCCTCCAATATCGCGGCCGATCGCGAATGGCTGCTCGGACTCGGCGCGAAGGACGCCGGCTTTCGCGATCTCAGCGAAGAGACCGGGCTGGTCGCCGTGCAGGGCCCGCAGGCGCAGGCGATTTTGCAGGGGCTTTCCCGCGCGCCGCTGGCCGGGATGCGGCGCTTCGCCGTGATCGAGGCGGAGGTCGCGGGCGTGCGATGCGTCGTTGCGCGCACCGGCTACACCGGCGAGGACGGCTTCGAGCTTTTCACCGCGGCCGTCGCCGCCGAGACGCTCTTCAGCGCGATCCTCGAAGCCGGCGCGCCGGCCGGGATGATGCCCTGCGGACTGGGCGCGCGCGACACGCTCCGGATGGAAGCGGGGCTGCCGCTCTATGGCCACGAGCTTGACCGCACGACCTCGCCGCTGGAGGCGGGGCTCGATACGTTCGTGAAGCTCGGGCGCGAGTTCGTCGGCGCCGCGGCGCTCGCCGCGCAGCAGCGCGACGGGCTCAAGCGGCGCCTGGTTGGAATCCGCACCGAGGACGGGCGCAGCGTGGCCCGCCAGGGTTACAAGCTTTTTGCGGGCGAGCGCGAGGTCGGAGTGATGACGAGCGGGACTTTCGCGCCGAGTTTCAACCGGCCGCTGGGGATGGCGTACCTGGCGACGGCGGCGGGCGCGCCGGAGTCCGGTCGAGGTCGAGATTCGCAATCGGCGAGTCGCCGCTGCGGTGACGGGGTTGCCGTTTTACCGCCGCGGCAAGCCGCCGCGGCGTAGTACGAGATCTTCGACTCCGCTCGCGGACTCGCTTCGCTCAAGATGACAAACTTCCGTGTGCAACTTATGAGTGAACCGTTACCTACTTAGTATCGTAACCCACCACGAAATGACGATGGAGAACATACTCAGCCGATGAGATTCTTTGCCCATACCGAGAGCGATATCCGCGCGATGCTCGACACGATCGGCGCGCGCGGCCTCGACGATCTGATCGCGCACGTGCCGGCCAGTCTGCGCGCCAGCGCAACGATCAACCTGGCGCCCGGGAAGAACGAAGCCGAAATCGCCGCCGAGCTTGGAGCGCTGGCCGCGCGCAACACCGGCGCCAGCGCCTTTGCGAGCTTCCTCGGCTTCGGCGCCTATCGCCATCACGTGCCGGCCGCCGTGCGCG
Source organism: uncultured delta proteobacterium (assembly GCA_963832395.1). Classification (GTDB taxonomy): domain Bacteria; phylum Desulfobacterota; class Binatia; order Binatales; family Binataceae; genus JAKAVN01. Next base: position 29,633 of record CAWHTV010000001.1, read on the forward strand.
CGATCACCGCGCGCGCCGAGTTCGCCACCAGCTATACGCCGTATCAGCCCGAGGCGAGCCAGGGCACCACCGAGGCGATTTTCGAATTCCAGACCATGATTACCCAGCTCACGGGTCTGGAGGTCGCCAACGCCAGCATGTACGACGGCGCTTCGGCCACGGCCGAGGCGGTCCTGATGGCGCATCGGGTGATGCCCAAGCGCACGCGGGTCGCGCTTGTCGCGCGCGCTATGGCCCGACTATCGCGACACGGTGCGCACTTACCTGAGCGCGCTGGAGCATCTCGAGCTGGTCGAGGTGCCGTTCGATCCGCAAAGCGGCGCGATCGATATCGCGGCGCTGGAGCGCGTCGCCGACGATCGGCTGCTGTGCTCGGTGCTCGGATATCCCAACGCGTTCGGAATCGTCGAGCCGCTGGGCGAGGCCGCCGCGCTCACCAAGCGCGCGGGCGGGATTGCGATCTCGGTCACGGCCGAGCCGCTTGTCGCTGGGCCTTTTGAAGTCGCCCGGTGAACTCGGCGCCGACATCGCCGTTGGCGAAGGACAGAGCTTCGGCCTCGCGCCGCAATTCGGCGGCCCCGGAGTCGGCTTCATGGCGGCCCGGATGGCGCATCTGCGCCAGATGCCCGGGCGGCTGGTGGGCGAGACGCACGACCGCTTCGGGCGGCGCGCGTGGTGCCTGACGCTGGCCACGCGCGAGCAGCATATCCGGCGCGAGCGCGCGACCTCGAACATCTGCACCAACCATTCGCTATGCGCGCTCGCGGCCACGGTGTACCTGGCGATGATGGGGCGGCGGGGATTGCGCGAGCTGGCCTCGCGCAACGTCGAGCTGGCGCATCGCGCAGCCGCGGCGCTCGCGGCCGTCGGGATGCGCACGCGTTTCGGCGCGCCGTTCTTCAACGAGTTCGTGGTGAACGTGGGCGACGCGGACGCGGCGCTCGCGCGGGCCGAGCGAGCGGGAATACTGGCCGGTGTCGCGCTCGACGGCTACTGGCCCGAGCTTGGCGGCGCACTGCTGGTCAGCGTCACCGAGATGAATACTCAGTCCGAATTCGAGCGGCTCGCGGGCGCGCTTGGCGCGGCAGCCGGAGACAGATGATGGCGGGGGAGATCAAAGATGGCGACGGCGGGCAAGATCGAGCGCAACATGGAAGAGACGCAGGCGTCGCCGGCCGGAGCGGGAGCGGACGCCGGACGTGCGCAGCGTTGCGCTGCTGTTCGAGGAGTCGGCGGCCGGACGATCCGGCGCGGACGTCCCCGCGCGCGCCGCCGGAGAACCCGACGCGGCCGCGATTTTAGGCGCGGAGCTTTGCCGCGACGACATCCCCGGGCTTTCCGGAACTCAGCGAGCCGCAGGTGATGCGCCATTTTCTGCGCCTCTCGCAGCTCAACTTCGGGCAAGCGCTCCAGTTCTATCCGCTCGGCTCGTGCACGATGAAATACAATCCCGTGCTCAACGACGAGATGGCGGCGCTCACCGGTTTTGCCGGGCTGCATCCGATGACCCCGGCGCATCTGGCGGCGGGCGCGCTCGAATTGATGGCGTATCTGGAGGCGGCGCTCGCCGAGATAACCGGGATGGACGCCGTGTCGCTCCATCCGGCGGCCGGCGCGCAGGGCGAGCTTGCCGGGTTGCTGATGATCCGCGCGTACCATCGCAAACGCGGCGCGGCGCGCCACAAGGTGATAATTCCCGACACCGCGCACGGCACCAATCCGGCGAGTTGCACGCTGGCCGGGTTCGAGGTCGTGGTCGCCAAGTCGAATCGGCGCGGCTTCCTGGAGGCGGCCGAGATTCGCCGGCTCGTAAGCGACGACGTCGCGGCGCTGATGGTGACCAATCCCAACACGCTCGGAATCTTCGAGCCCGAGATTGCCGCGATCGCCGACGTGCTGCATGAGCGCGGCGCGCTGCTGTACCTCGATGGCGCCAACATGAACGCGCTGCTGGGTGTCGCCAAGCCGGGCCATATGGGCGCCGATATCGTGCAGCTCAATCTGCACAAGACCTTTTCGACTCCGCACGGCGGCGGCGGCCCGGGCGCGGGTCCGGTCGCCGTGAAGAAGCATCTCGAGCCTTTCCTGCCGCGTGCCGCGTCTGCGAAAGGACGGCGAGGCCTGGCGCTTTGACTACGAGCGTCCCGACTCGATCGGGCGGCTCCGCGGTTTCCACGGCAATTTCGGGATGCTGGTGCGGGCCTGCTCGTTCATCCTCGCGCTCGGGGGCAATGGGCTGACCGAGGCCAGCCGGTTCGCGATCCTGGCCGCCAACTACGTGCGCAAGCGCCTGGAGCCGCATTATCCGAGCGCGACCACGGAGCCGTCGATGCACGAGTGCGTGCTGACGCACGACCTGGAAAAGCGCGCCGGCGTGAACACGCTCGATATCGCCAAGCGTCTGCTGGATTTCGGAATCCATCCGCCGACGATCTATTTCCCGCTGGTCGTGCATGGCGCGCTGATGATCGAGCCGACCGAGACCGAGACCCGCGAGACGCTCGACACCTTCGTCGACGCGATGGAGAAGATTTACGCCGAGGCGCTGAGCAATCCCGAGATGGTGCGCACCGCGCCGCATACGCTATGGCTCTCGCGCGTCGACGAGGCGCACGCCGCGCGCCGCCCGGTGCTGCGCTGGCAGCCGAAAGAGAAGTAGCAGCGCCCGCCGCTCATCGCGGCGGCGATTTTGTGCCGGCAAGCCTGAGCGCGCGCGTGCGTGGTCTTCCGTCGTGTTGGTAAGAAAGCCGACGGATGCGCTTCGCAGGTGAATTTTAGCAGCTCGGGTCGTCAGCTCAGCCCCGCGACTAGCATTATTTGTTCTTCCGATAACCAAACGTTCTTCGGTTTTTGATGGCGTTGCATGCCGCCGAGCGTAGAGTGTTTTCCAGTAGGAGGCGGCATTTTATGATTACAAAACGGTTGCTGCCGATCTTCGTCCTGGCAATCGGAGGACTGGCTGTTCTCGGTTGCGGAAGCCAAAGGCAGGTCCCGGGCAACGTGGCGGCTCAAACCAGACCTTGACCAGCATCGATCCGGTGGGTGATGCGAACGATGCCGCGCCGGTGCCTGGACCTTCTCCGGCCGGCGATGTGGCTTCGTCCGGTGCGCAGGGGCGCGCTACGCAGTTTGTGATGCCCAATCCACGGCAGCATGTTTTGTCATCTGGATTCCCTGCCCGCGATTACTGACCGCTGCTCGCGGAGTGTCATTCATACTCAGCAAATCACGCGGCGCAAAGAGGCGCCGCGCGTGGCCTTGAACCATGCTCGCGACTCCGCTCGCAGACTCGCTTCGCTCAGAATCTGTGAGTTTTTCGGGTTCGACTCGATTTTCTGTCATCTTGAGCGGAGGCCGCTGCGGCCGAAGTCTAAAGACCCCGAGTTCTTAAGGGATCCTTCGACTCGCGCCGCTCGCTCGGGATGACACCAACCGCTAACGATCGGAAAACCGCAAACTCTCAGGATGACAGGCGCTGCCTCAGCGCGCGCGCGTAGTCTTCGGGCGTATTGACATTGAAGCAGCTAAGCGCGTCAGGATCGGCGCGGCGGTATTCGGCCTCGGAGACGATACGGGAATTGACCGCGTCGGCGATGGCGCTCAGGCGATGCTCGCCGCGCGCGAGCATCGCGTCCAGAGCGCCGGCGCATCGCCGGCGATACACCGCATGCAGCGGCTGCAACCGTCCGCCGATCTGGGGAATCACCGCGTCGCGATCGCCTACTAACGACATCAGCCACGCTGCGACTTCGCAACGCAGCATCGGCAGATCGCACGAGCACGCGAACGCAAGTTCGTGACGCGCCGCGCGCAACCCTCGCGCCAGCGCGCCGACCGGCCCCTGGTAGGCGTCGTCGTCATGCACGATCGTCACCGCGCCGAGTGCGGGAAGTTCGATAGCTGCCGATTCGGGCGCCGCGACCACTACGATGTCGTCGAAGACGCGCGCAAGTTCAGCGATAGTCCGCTCGATCAGCGTCATACCGCCTATCCGCAGCGTCGCCTTGGCCTGGCCCATCCGCGCACTGCGGCCGCCGGCCAGGATGATCGCGCTGGCGGACTTGACGATAGTGCTTTCGCCGCGCTCGTCCACATCGCAAGCTTAGCAGACGGCCACGTTATACTCCGGCGGGGCGGGCACAAATGATTTTGCCGCGAGCATCGCGGCCCGTTATTGTCGTTCGCACGTGGCAATCAAGAATTCACCGCTGATCGCACAGTACCTGAGCGTCAAGCAGAAGGTGCCCGACGCGATCCTGTTCTTTCGCCTCGGCGACTTCTACGAGATGCTGTTCGAGGACGCCGAGGTCGGCGCGCGCGTGCTCGATATCCAGCTCACCTCGCGCTCCAAGGACGGCGTGCCGCTGTGCGGCGTGCCGTACCATTCCGCCGAACCCTATATCGCCAAGCTGCTCAAGGCCGGATTGAAGGTCGCGATCTGCGAGCAGACGCAGCCCGAGCCGCGCCCGCGCTCAAGCGCTGCTGCCGGTCAGGCCTCTCGGGCTCGGACGAGCCGTTTCAATTGACCCCGCCGCGCGGCCTGATGCCGCGTCAGATCGTGCGCGTGATCACGCCGGGCACGGTGGGCGAGGAGACCGTGCTGGCGGCGGGCGAAAAAAGTTTTCTGCTCGCGTTGGGCGCGGGCGCCGGCGAGGGCGGGTTCGCGCTGGCGGCGGTCGACGTCTCGACCGGAGAATTTCTCGCGACTCGAATTGCCGGGGTGGCGGGAGTGCGCGAGGAGATCGCGCGAATCGCGCCGCGCGAAATTATCGCGCCCAAGGACGATGCCGCGCTCGCCGCGCTGCTCGAAAGCGTCGATTGCCCGGTTACCTGGCTCGACGCCCAGCGCTTCGCCGCTGGGCGTCCGCGCGAGGCGCTGGCCGCGCGCTTCGGGGCCGAGGCGGCCGGCGCGCTCGGCGAGGCGCTCGGTATCGCGGCGGGCGCCGCGCTGGTCTACGTCGAAGAAACCTTCGGCCGCGAGCTGGCGCATCTGCGCGCGCCGCATCTATATCGCGCCGCCGAGTACATGCTGGTCGACGAGGTCAGCCGGCGCCATCTGGAACTGGTGATCTCGTCCGACGGCTACGCGCCGGGGTTCGCTGCTCTCGGTGCTCGACGAGACGCTCACGCCCGTCGGCGCGCGCGCGTTGCAGAACTGGATCGTCTATCCGCTGCTCGACCTCGACGCTATCTGCGCGCGCCACGACGCGGTCGAAGAGCTGTTCGAGACCGACCTCGGCGGCGAAGTCGCCGACGCGCTGCGCCGGATTGGCGACCTCGAGCGGCTGGCGGGCCGAATCGGAAGCCTGCGCGCGTCGCCGCGCGATTGCCTCAAGCTGGAACAGGCGCTGCGGGCGGTCGGCGCGCTGCGCGGCGCGCTCCAGCGATGCCAAAGCGCGCTCATCCGCGAGATCGCCGCGCGGCTGGTGCCGATGCCCGAGCTCGCCGGGCGTATCGACGCGACGATCGGCGACGAGCCGCCGGTCAATCCGCGCGACGGCAACGTGATTCGTAGCGGCTTGAGCCCCGAGGTCGACGAGTTGCGCGCGCTCGCCTCCGACGCGCGCGGCGTAATCGCGCGCCTGGAGGCGACCGAGCGCGCGCGCAGCAACATCCCCTCGCTCAAGGTCCGCTACAACCAGGTCTTCGGCTACTACATCGAGGTGACCAAACCCAACCTCGACCGGGTGCCCGCGGACTACGAGCGCAAGCAGACGCTGGTCGGCGCGGAACGCTTCACCACCGCCGCGCTCAAGGAGCTCGAACGCAAGATTCTCGGCGCCGAGTCGGGGCTCAAGGAACTCGAACTCAGGCTCTTCACCACGCTGGTGCGCGACCTCGCGATGCATGCCGGGCCGAATCCTCGCGACGGCGGCCGCGGTTGGCGAGTTCGACGCGCTGCTGGCGCTGGCGGCGGTTGCGCGGCGTCGCGGGTACGTCGGCCGCGGATGAACTCGGGACTCGCGCTCTCGATCCGCGACGGCCGCCATCCGGTGCTCGAGGCCGCGATGCGCGCGGGCGAATTCGTGCCCAACGACCTCCAGACCGATCCCGACGAGCGCCAGCTCCTGCTCATCACCGGACCCAACATGGCCGGCAAGTCGACCTACCTGCGCCAGGTGGCGCTGATCGTGATCATGGCGCAGATGGGGAGCTTCGTGCCCGCGACCGAGGCGGCGCTGGGGCTGGTCGACCGCGTGCTGACCCGGATTGGCGCGCGCGACGATCTGCGCCGCGGCGAGTCGACCTTCATGGTCGAGATGCGCGAGACGGCGCGCCTGCTGATGGGCCTCGACCGAGCGCAGCCTGCTGCTGCTCGACGAGGTCGGCCGCGGCACCAGCACCTTCGACGGGCTCGCGATCGCCTGGGCGCTGGCCGAGCATCTGCACGACAACACGCGCGCCAAGGTGCTCTTTGCCACCCATTTCCATGAATTGACCGATCTTGCGCGCGAGCGCCGGCGCGTGAAGAATCTCAGCATGGCGGTGCGCGAGTGGGACGGTGAGGTGATTTTCCTGAGACGCGTGGTCGAGCAGCCGGCCAGCCGCAGTTACGGAATCGAAGTCGCGCGGCTTGCCGGGCTGCCCGAAACCGTGGTCGCGCGCGCGCGCCAAATCCTGGCCAACCTGGAGATGGGCGAGCTGGACGAAGCGGGGCAGGCCCGCCTGGCGCATCGTCCGGATACGCAGAACGCCGCCGGTCAGCTTGGACTTTTCACGCCGGCGGAGCGGCGCGTGATCGATGAGCTGAGGACGCTCGAAGCCGAACGGCTGACTCCGATCGAGGCGCTCAACGCGCTGGCGCGCGTGATCGATCGGCTCAAGCAAGGCGGCGGCGGTAGTTTAGTTAGTTAAACGCGGTTGGCACTCGCCGGGCGCGGGAACGGCAGCGGGGTGGCGGATTGCGGAGGCTTTCGCGTCGGACGCGGCTGACTGGCGGCGGCTGCCTTCGCGCTCGCGCTTGGCGCGGCGCGCGCCGGCGCCGCCGTGATCGACAGCGCCTCGGCTGTTCAGCGCGGCGCGATCGTCGAGTTGCATTTCGGGCTCCGCGGCAAGGGGCTTAGCTGGGCGCTCAGCGCGCATGGCGACGAGCTCTGGATCGATCTCGCGCATACCCGTATCGAGCTTCCGCCGCGTCCGCTCTATGGCCGCGAGATCGCGCCGGTTCTGGCCGTGCGCGCGATCGACCCGGGCGGGACGCGGTCGCGCCTGGTGATCCAGGTCGCCGGCAAGACCGACTACGCGGTCGGCAAATTGCCGCACGAGTTGGTGATTCGACTGGCGCCGGCGGGCCGGGCTCCGAACCTGGCCGCGCCGGTGCTGGTGCGCAGCGAGCGCCGTGGCGAGCGGGCGGCCGCAGGCCGCCCGCTCGCCACGGCGCCGCGCACCGCGCTCGCGCCGGCCGCGCCGCCGCTGGCGGCGCGGCGGCCCGAAGCGCCCGCAGCCGATCGCGCCGCCACGCCCGCCGCGCTCGCGGCGGGCGCGGCGGCGCGGCGCAGACGGCGGCGCTGCATCCGCCCGCCCCGTCGGGGCCGGCGGAGCGTCGCCGCCGGCGACCGCAGCTACGTCGTCGCGCCAGCCCGTGGTCGTCATCGACCCCGGCCATGGCGGCTACGACTCCGGCACCGAGGCCGGCGCGCCGCTGCTGGAGAAGGACCTCGCGTTGCAGATCGCGCTCCGGCTCCAGAGCGAACTCGAGCATCGCGGCATCCACGCAATACTCACTCGCACGGGTGACTATTTCGTCACGCTCGCCGACCGCACGGCGTTCGCCAACAAGGCCGGCGCCGACCTGTTCATCTCGATTCATCTCAACTCGAGCCCCGACGCCGCCACCACCGGGATCGAGACCTACTATCTCAATAACACCACGGATCGGGCGACGATTCGGCTGGCCGCGATGGAGAACGCGAGCGGCGATGCCTATGGCACGAGCGGCGGGGGGCGACCTAAACTACATCCTGAGCGATATGCGCCAGCAATATAAAGCCAACGAGTCGGTCGCGCTCGCCTCGATGATCGAGGCGCAGACCGCGGCCGACCTCGACGCGTCGCTGGGGCTGCAGGTGAGCGCCCTGGGAGCGATGCGCGGGCCTTTCTACGTGCTGGTGGGCGCGCAGATGCCGGCGGTGCTGGTCGAGTGCGGCTTTCTCTCGAATCGGGAGGAGGCCGCGCGCCTGGCTTCCGCGCAGTACCAGCAGGTGCTGGCGGAGGGCGTGGCCGAGGCGGTGGTCCACTATTTCAATGCCGACGCCGCAGTGGGCAATCTGTGAGCGAAGCGCCGGTTTCAGCTCCCAGCGCGAGCACGGTCGTCGCGGCGCCCGCGGTCGCGCGCGACGAGGATTCGCTCTACGCCGAGTTCGAGAGCGACGGGCAGCCGGGGCAGGCCGCGCGCGCCTGGCTCGGCGCGGTGCGCGAGGAGCTTGCGCAGCGTCATCTCGCGGGCGCGGGCGGAATGGAGATCGTTCGCGAGTACACCGGATGTCGTCGACCGGATGGTGCGCGCGCTCTTTCGTTACGCCGACCACCATCATTCGCGACGCTTTTCGCGCTTGAACCAGCGCCTGGCGGTCATCGCGCGCGGCGGCTACGGCCGTGGCGAGCTCAATCCGCAATCCGACATCGATCTCCTTTTCCTGCACGACTACAAACCCGGTCCCTATGCCGAGGTGGTGACCGAGATAATTCTGCACGCGCTGTGGGACGCCGGTCTCATCGTCGGCCAGGTGGTGCGCAACGTGCGCGAATGCGTGCGCTGCGGCCAACGACGATCTGAAGGAGAAGACCGCGATCCTCGACATCCGTTTTCTCGCGGGTGACGAGAAGCTGTGGGCGGCGCTCGACAAGGCGCTGATCGACGAGGTCCTCAATCGCAACCAGCAGCAGTTCTTTCAAGGCCAAGCTGGAGGAAAGCCGCGACCGCCATCGCCGCTACGGCGACTCGATCTACCTGCTCGAGCCGCAAATCAAGGAGGGCGAGGGCGGCCTGCGCGATCTGCATACGGCGCTGTGGCTGGCCAAGGTCAAGTACAAGGTGCACTCGCTGCCCGAGCTGGTGCAAAAGGCGATCATCAGCGAATCCGAGCTCGAGGAGGTGGTGCGCGCGGAGGATTTTCTGTACCGCGTGCGCAATTCGCTGCACTTCCTAAGCGGCCGCCATTACGACCAGCTCACTTTCGAGTACCAGGAGCGGATCGCTCCGCTGCTGGGGTTTCACCACGCCCGACGCCTCGGGCAGCGCGTCTTCGGCGCTGATGCGCTTCTACTACGCGCAGGCCGCCGCCATCCATCGCTTCTCCGAGGGGCTGATCGCGCGCGTCACCGAGGATCCCGCGGCCGGGCGCTTCATGCGGCGCACCGGCGGCCGCCAGATTCGTCCCGGAGTGCTGATCCAGGGCCATCTGCTCGCCATCGCGGAGAAGGAGTTCTTCACTCGCGCGCCGATCAATCTCATCACCATCTTCGCCGATTGCCAGGCGCACGAGCGTGGAGCTTTCGGGCAGCGCCTACCAGCAGGTGCGCGACAGCCTGGGGCTGATCGACGACACTTTTCGATGCGACCCGCGCACCGGGATGGCGCTGATGGGAATTCTGTCGGGGCGCCAGCGCGTGGCCGAGACGCTGGAGGCGATGCATCGCGCGGGCGTGCTGGGCGCGGTGATTCCCGAGTTCGGCAATCTCTACGCGCGCGTGCTGCACGACCTCTACCACATCTATACGGTCGACCGGCATTCGCTGGCCGCGGTGCGCGAGCTCGAGCGGCTGCGCGCGGGCGAGTTCAAGGACAGCAATCCGCTGCTGACCGAGGTCGCGCGCGAGGTCAGCCGCGCTGCCGCTCATTTTTCTCGCCCTGGTCCTGCACGATATCGGCAAGGGCCACGGCCACGACCATCACGAACGCGGCGCGCTGCTCACGGCCGAGGTCTCGCGCCGCCTGGGGCTGGACGGCGAGGAGACCGACCTGGTGGTGTTCCTGGTGCGCAACCATCTGATGATGTCGCAGGTGGCGCAGAAGGGCGACGTCGACGACGTGCGCACGGTCGAGGAGTTCGCGCGCACGGTCGGCTCGATCGACCGGCTGAAGGCGCTCTACCTGATGACCTTCGCCGACATGCGCGCGGTGGCGCCCAACGTCTACAACAACTGGCGCGACATGCTGCTGAGCGAACTTTACATGCGCGCGCTCAAGATTCTCGAGCAGGGCGATCGCGAGGCGGTCGATCCGGCGCGCCGGCTCGCCCTGGTCAAAGCCGCCGTGCGCGAGCGGCTCGGTCCGCTGGGCGCGGCGCCCGAAGAGCTCGCGGCCTTTCTCGACCTGATGCCGGATCGCTACTTCCTCACGGTTCCCGAGGACGACATCCCAACCCACTTCGAGCTGATGCGCGCGCTGGGCGAGCAGGCCCTGGTCTGCCGCCATCGCCATTTTCCCGAACTCGAGTTCAGCGAATTTATCGTGGCCACGCGCGATCAGCCGGGCCTGTTCTCGAAGATCGCCGGCGTGCTCACCGCCAACAATCTCAACATCCTCTCGGCCCGCATCACGACCCGCGCCGACGGCGTGGCGCTCGACGTCTTCCGCGTCTCGCACGGCGCCGGGGGCATGGCGATGGAAGAGGAGCGATGGCTGCGCGTCGAGCGCGACCTCGAAGCGGTGCTGGCCGGCCAGCGCGACCTCGAGGCGATGGTGGCCGAGGCGCAGCGCGCGCGGGTGGCCGGGCGCAAGTTCATGCGCCGCGTGGCGACCGAGATCACGATCGACAACCGCAGCTCCGAGCAGTACACCGTGGTCGACGTCTTCACCCAGGATCGGGTCGGGCTGCTGTTCGCGATCACGCATACGCTGTTCAAGCTCGGGATGGTGATCCATCTCGCGCGCATCTCGACCAACGCCGACCAGGCGCTCGACGTCTTCTACATCAGCGATTCGAGCGGCGGAAAAGTCGTCGAGCTCGACGCGATGCGGCGTCTGCGCGCGGCGCTGGTCGAGCGGCTCGACGACGTCCCGGCGCAGAACGGAGCCGCGTGAAACCCAGGTTCAGCCCCAAGCCGGCGTCGCGCGCGGATGGCCCGGCGCGGGCGGCGGCGCGGCAATGGGATCAGGACTGGGACCAGATCATCGAGCGCCATCTCGACCGGCTGCGGGTGGAGCGCGGGCTCGGCAACAATTCGGTGCAGGCCTACGCGCGCGATCTCCGCGAGTTCCAGCAGCACTGCCGCGACCATCAAGTCGAGCCCGAGGCGCTACAGGCGCGTACCGTCAGCGGCTACCTGGAGGCGATGGCGCGGCGCGGGATGTCGGTGGCGAGTCAGCGGCGCCATCTGGCGAGCATCCGCGGCCTCGCGCGCGAGATGGTCGAGCAAAAGATCCTCGAGCGCGACCCGGCTGCCGCAATCAAGCTCCGGCCGCATCCCCGGGCGCTCCCGCGCACGCTTGGCCGGCGCGACCTCGAGATGCTGCTCGACGCGATCGACACCAAAATACTTCGCGGCAAGCGCGACCGCGCGATGCTCGAGCTGGCGTACGGATGCGGCCTGCGGGTCTCGGAGCTGGTCGGGCTCAGGGCCGGCCAGGTCAACGTCGCCGAGCGAATCGTGGTCGTGTTGGGCAAGGGCGGCAAGGAGCGGATCGTGCCGATCGGATCGGCCGCGGTGCGCGCGCTTAAGAATTATCTCGTCGCGCGCGAAGCGGAGCCGCGAAAGAAAACCCGCGCGGCGCGGCCGTCGCCGGCGTTGTTCACCAGCCGGCTGGGGCGCGCGATGACCCGCCAGGGGTTTTTCAAGGCGCTCAAGGGATGGACCGTCACGGAGCCGCGCCTTTCGTGGGTCAGTCCGCACACCTGCGCCACTGCTTCGCGACCCATCTGTTGGAAGGCGGCGCCGATTTGCGCGCGGTGCAGGAGATGCTCGGCCACAGCGACATCTCGACCACCCAGATCTATACCCATCTGTCCAAGAGCCATCTGCGCAAGGTCCATCGCACGCATCATCCGCGCGCCGCGCGTGCGCGCCAGGCATGTCCTGAAGACGTCCTGAAAGCGAGACCCAGCTTGTCCAACCTCAGCGAATTCATCGTCACGCTCTCGATCTGGGCGGTGCCCACCGTGTTCGCGATCGTGCTGCACGAAGTGATGCACGGTTATGTCGCGAACCTGCTGGGCGACGATACCGCGGCGCGCGCCGGGCGGCTCACGCTCAATCCGCTAAGCCACGTCGATCCGATCGGCACGGTCATCATGCCCGCGCTGCTGCTGTTTCTGCATCTGCCGGTCTTTGGCTACGCCAAACCGGTGCCGGTCGATTTCCGGCGTCTGAGCCCGCGGCGCGCCGGGATGATCGCTGGTCGCGGCGGCGGGCCCGCTGACCAACCTGGCGCTGGCGGTCGCGAGCGCGTTCGTGGCCCGGATGCTCGTGCCGTATGTCAACGCGCCGTGGGGCGAGGCGGTCGCGCTGCCGATCGTCTACATGATGCAGGCCTCGGTGATGATCAACGTGCTGCTCGCGGTGTTCAACCTGCTGCCGCTGCTGCCGCTCGACGGCGGCCGGGTGCTGGCGGGGCTTTTGCCGCTGCCCGCGGCGCGGGCGTTCGCGCGTCTTGAACCGTACGGACTTCTGATATTATTCGCGTTGTTGTATACGAACGCGGTGGACGTGGTTATCAACCCGCTCATCAATGCGATCGCGCGGGTGCTGCTGTGAGCGACGGCTCGCAGGACGCGGCGGCGCGCGTCGAGGCGGCCGCGGGGCCGCGCTTTCGCCTGCCGATCTACGAAGGGCCGCTCGATCTGCTGCTTCATCTGATCAAGCGCGCCGAACTCGACGCGCGCGACGTCACCGCCAGCGTCATCACCGAGCAGTACCTCGCCTACCTCGAACTGCTCGACTCGCTCAACCTCGACGTGGCCGGCGAGTACCTGGTGATGGCGGCGACGCTGCTGCTGATCAAGTCGTTCTCGATGTTGCCCCACGCGGGGACCGAGGAGCTGGAGGAGGCCGAGGAACTCAAGCGCGACCTGGTGGCGCGCCTGCTCGAGTACCAGCGCTACCGCGAGGCCGCAGAGAAGCTCGGCGCGCGCGCGCTTTTGGGCCGCGACGTCTTCGCCGCGCCCGGCGAGAAGCTGCCCGAGCAGCCGCCCGAAGAGGACGGCCACGGCGCCGCGGCTCAACGTGTCGCTGTTCGACCTGGTCGAGGCGATGGCGGCGGTGCTGAAGCGGCTGACCGACACCGCGCCGCGCCAGATCGCGCTGCGCGACATCCCGGTCGCCGAATGCATCCCGCGGATCATGGCGGCGCTCGAGCAGGGCGGCGGCGCGGTGGAATTCGCGGCGCTGTTCGAGGATTTTCACGATCTGAACGATCGGCCGGTGCTGATCGCGACCTTCATGGCGTTGCTGGAGCTGATCCGGCAGGGCCGGGTGCAGTGCACGCCAGGAGCGGCGCTTCGGTCCGATCCTGCTCGAGCGGCGCGAGCCGGCGGCTCCCGGCGAAACGCCGCCGGCGCCCGCAGGCGAGCAGCAGTGAACGAGCATCATCTGCGATCGACGTCGTCTTCTGACAATCGATCGATCATGCGTCTGATAAAAATCGCGACGGCTCGCGGCTGAGCGGCGGGCGGGAGTGGGATGGAAGAGGAACGGCTCAAGGCGATCCTGGAAAGCCTGCTGTTTGCGGCGGGCGAGCCGGTACCGCTCGCGCGGCTGGCGGCGGTGCTCGACAACGTTGCGCGCGACGCGATCAAGAAGGCGCTGGGCGAGATGATGCTGGGCTACGGTGCGGGCGCGCGCGGCGTGATGCTCGAAGAGGTCGCGGGCGGCTACCAGTTGCGCACGCCCAAGGAGCACGCGCTCTACGTCCGCAAGCTGCTCGCCGCCAAGCCGCCGCGGCTTAGCCGTCCGCTGCTGGAGACGCTCGCGATCATCGCCTACCGCCAGCCGGTGACCCGTCCCGAGATCGAGCAGTTGCGCGGCGTCGATTCGGGCGGCGTGCTCGAGACGCTGCTCGAACGCCGCCTGGTGCGAATCGCCGGGCGCAAAGAGGCGCCGGGGCGTCCGATCATGTATGCGACCTCGGCGGAGTTTCTCGAGGTCTTTGGATTGCGCGATCTCGACGGCCTGCCCGACCTCGAAGAGTTCAAGGAGCTGGAGGAGCGCGCCGCGCAGGAAGCATCCGACGCGCAGCAGGCATCCGATACGGCCGCTGCGGAGGCGTCGCCCGCCGCGGCGGGCGACGCCTCCGCAGCGGCGGCGCCGGGGGAAAGCTCGGGCGGCGACACGCCGCTCGAGCTTTCCCCGGCGGAGAAGAATCGGCGCCGCCTCGCGGCGCCGAAACCGCGGATGCGGCGGCGGGGTCAGGCGACGCGCCTGGCGCGTCGCCTGACCCCGCGCCGGCAAAGCTGCCAGGAGAGGACGAGTCGCCTGGCGACTCGTCCTCTCCTGCAGCCCGCCGCGCGACGCGACGACGAGCCGCAGTAGGCGTCGTCGCGCAGCCACCTGACTACCGAACTGGCGAATTCGTGGCTACTCGGGCCGAGGCGTCGGATGCAGACGCATCCGCGCGTCCACCACCATCGCGCCCTTGCCCGGCGGCAACACCTTGACCGGATTCAGATCCATCTCGGTCAACTCGGGAATCGCCTCGATCAGCGCCGAGACGCGCTGCAACACCGCGACCAGCGCTTCGCGGTCGCCCGGCGCGGCGCCGCGATAGCCGTCGAGCACCCGCGCGGTCTTGAGCGACGCCAGCATGTCGCGCGCGTCGATATCGGTAACAGGACTCAGCCGGAATGCGACGTCATGGATCAGCTCGACCATCACGCCACCCAGGCCGCACACGAGCAGCGGACCGAAGGTCGGGTCGGTGGTGACGCCGACCAGCACCTCGATTCCGCCCTGCACTTCGCGCTGCAGAAGCACGCCTTCGAGCGCGGCGCCGGCCGCGCGCGTGCGCTCGGCCAGCGTAACCGCGGCCTCGGCCACGGCGAGCGGTGAATGCAATCCGATGATCACGCCGCCGATATCGCTCTTGTGCGTGACGCCGGGCGCGATCACCTTGGCGACCAGCGGGTAGCCGATAGTGTCGGCGACTTGCGGCGCGTCGGCGACCGAAGCGCGCTCGGCTTGCGCGACTTCGATTCCGGCGGCGCGCAGGATGGTCGCGATGTCTTCCGGCGCAAGCCAGAGTCGGGCCGCCGGCGTCCTTGAGCGCGCGATCGACCACCGCGCGCACCGTGCCCATCGCGAATGGACTGAGTTCGAGCGCCGTGCCGCGCGGCCGCTCGCGCCATCGCCCATACCGATTCGCCGCCGCCAGCACCATCGCGGCGTTTTCCGGAAACGCATACGACGGAAGCTTGCCGCGCGCGCCCGCGTCGATCACCGCCGGCGGCCATTGCGAGGATAGGAACACGGTGAGCACCGGCTTGTGCGCCGGTACCTGGGAGGCGCCGCGCGCGATTGCGTCGGCGACGAGAGCTGCGCGGCGCCTCGGTAGCCGGAATATAGACCGCCACCACCGAATCGACGTTGGGGTCGGCGCCGACCGCGGCGATCGCGCGCTCGTACTCGGCGGGCCCGGCGGTCGCGGTCAGATCGACCGGATTGCCGAACGACGCGCGCGCCGGCAGGAACGAGCGCAGCGTGTCGCATCGTGGCGTCGGCGGGCCGCGGCAGGACGAGGCCTTGCGCTTCGCAGGCGTCGGCGAGCAGGATTCCCGGGCCGCCGGCGTTGGTTACCACGCCGACGCGCGGGCCGGCCGGGACCGGCTGCGTCGACAGCATCGCGACCACGTCGAACAGCTCCATCAGCGTGTTGGTGCGGATCACGCCGGCCTGCTCGAACAGCGCCTCGACCGCGACGTCGAGATTGGCCAGCGCGGCGCTATGGCTGGAGGCGGCGCGCCGTCCGGCCGCCGAGCGTCCCGACTTGACCGCGACGATCGGGCGGCGGCGCGCGACCTCGGGCGCCAGGCGCGCAAACTTGCGCGGATTGCCGACGCTCTCGAGATAGAGCACGACCACGCCGGTGCGCGAGTCGTCGAGCCAGTAGGCGAGCAGGTCGTTGTTGGAGACGTCGGAGCGGTTGCCGGCCGAGACGAAGGTCGAAACTCCCAGCCCGCGGCTGTTCATGTAGTCGAGGATCGCGATGCCCAGCGCGCCGCTTTGCGAGTACATCCCGATATTGCCGGGCGGCGGCGCGGTCGGCGCGAAGGTTCCGTCCAGCCGCACCGCCGGGTCGGTATTGAGCACGCCCATGCAGTTCGGTCCCACCATCCGCATCCCCGACGCGCGCACCGTGTCGAACAGCCGCTCCTCCTCCGCGCGTCCAGTGGGCGAGACCTCGGCGAAGCCCGACGTGATCACCACCACGCCATGCACGTGTGCGCGGGCGCAGTCTTCGATCGCGCCGTGAACCAGTTCGGCGGGCACCGCGATCAGCGCGAGGTCCACCGGCGCGCCAATCGCCGCCACGCTCGGGTAGCATCGCAGTCCCATCACCTCGTCGGCCGCCGGGTTCACCGGGTACACCGGCCCGTTGAATCCTGCGCGCTGGAGGTTGGCGACCAGTGCGCCGCCGATCTTCTGCGCGCGAGCGCGACGCGCCGATCACCGCGACCGAGCGCGGATGGAGCAGCTTGCGGATGCTCTCGCCGGCCGCGGTCCAGTTGCGCAGCTCGCTTGCCTGGCGCGAGGCCTCGGTCTCGCCAGTCGGGAAGCTCAGATGGACCACGCCGGCATCGGTCGAGCGCTTAACGCGGAAGCCGCTCTTGGCGAAGACCTCGAGCATCCGGTTGTTGTCGCCCAGCACGTCGGCCTGGAACTCGGTGATTCCGGCCGCGCGCGCGACGCGTCCGAGATGGTCGAGCAGCACCGTGCCGATACCGCGTCCCTGATGCTCGTCGAGTACGGCGAAGGCGACTTCGGCGCGCGCCGGTCCGGTGGTGACATAGCGGCCGACGCCGATGAAGCGTTCGTCGCCGCCGGTGCGCAGCGTCGCCACCAGCGCGACGTGGCTCGCGAAATCGATTTCGGTGAAGCGTACGAGGTCCTGCTCGGTCAGCGAATGCTTCAGTCCGAAGAAGCGATGGTAGATCGAGTCCTGGCTCATGTGGCGGAAGTGATCGAGCAGGCGATCCTTGTCGTCGGCGCGGATGGCGCGGATATAGATCGAGCCGCCGTCGCGCAGGACCTCGTGCGCGGAGTAATTTCTCGCTTCCAGGCTGGTGTCGTCTGTCACGATCGTTATCGCACTGTCGTTGACCGGACTATCGTTGCCGGACCGGATTATTTCTGGATCGGCCGCGAGCGAACTCCGCAATTTTTCCGGCAGCGCCGAGGCGCGCACGAATACCCATCCTTCCATCAGGCGGCGCGCCGTGCGATAGACCGTCGCGCGTTCGGCGAACCACATCACGTCACGTTCGCCTCGTCGCGCGCTGACCGCCGCGCCGACCACGGTGAGGCCCGAGGGCTGCGCGATTCGCACCGGGTCGTCGGGCGACGCGCTCGGGCGCGCGATTCGGTTTACCACCGTGCCCTCGATTCGCGACGCGACCGCGAGACACATCGCGCCCGTCAGCGGCACGGCGCGATGCGGCTGGCCGATCGAGATCATGCGCACCGTTACGTCGGCGTCTTCGGCGGCGAGCCTCTCGCCCGCGAGCGTCCGCGCCGCGCGCGCCGGCGCGACCATCGCGACCTTCGGAATGCTGGGGATTCGCGCGGCCGCTTCGGCGGTCTTCGCGATACCCATCCTGAGGCTCGCGGCGATCCGGATCGCCTCGAGGCGCCGCAGCAACTCGCCGTTGGCTTCCAGCTCCTCGGGCATCTCGACTCCGCTTGCGCCCAGCGCGTCGGCGGAGACGAACACGCACGGATTCGCCGCATCCACCATCGAGACTTCGATTCCGCGCGACGCCCGTCGACGTCGAGCGTGTCCGTCGGCATTTCCGGTCGGCAGCAGCCTGCCGGTGCCCGCGCCGCCCGGCTCGATGAAGTCCAGGCGCACCGGCGCACCGCTGCCGGCGACGCCGGGAAGCCTGAAATCGCCGTCGACGGCGGCGCGTCCGCCGTCGAGCGGAAAGTGCGCGACGATCAGCTTGCGCGTGTTGGTGTTGTGGATTCGTACCGTCGCCTCGCCGGCCGCGTCGGCGACGGCGACCAAGCCTTCATCGACCGCGAACGGGCCGACGGCGGACGACATGTTGCCGCAGTTGCCGCTGTAATCGACCGCCGCGTCCTTAACCGAAACCTGGGCGAAGGTGTAATCGACGTCGGCGCCGTCGCGAGTCGGCGGTCCGATCACGCAAACCTTCGAGAGCGACGAAATTCCGCCGCCCATCCCGTCGAGCTGGCGTCCGTTGGGGTCGGGACTGCCGATCACGCCGAGAAAGATCGGCGCCCACAGCTCGCGCTCGGCGGGCAGGTCGTCCGCGCGAAACATCACGGCCTTGCTGGTGCCGCCGCGCATGAAGACCGCGCGCATCTTGAGCTGTTTCACTGTTCACTGTTCACTGCGAGTTCATCAGCGCTCGCAGGTTTCGTCAGCGCTGCGAGCTCGGCTACGAGGCGGCGCGGGCGGCGGCGCTCGCGCTGCGGCCCGCGATCCGGCCGAAGACCGCGCCCGACATCAGTCCCGAGCCGCCGGGATAGTTGTTATGGAACAGTCCGCCGACCATCTCGCCGCACGCGAACAGGCCCGCGAATCGGATCCCAGTCGGTGCCGATCACCTGCGCGTGATCGTTGACCTTCACGCCGCCGAACGAGAACGTGATTCCGCCCGTCACCGGGTAGGCGTAGAAGGGAGGCGTGTCGAGCTTTTGCGCCCAGTTCGATTTCGCGCAGCGCGAGGCCTTCCGTATGCATCCCGTCGCGCACGCCGGGGTTGAACGAGCCGTGACCGGCGGCGGCGTTGTATTCGTCAGCGTGCGCATCGCGGCCTCGCGATCAAGCGCGAGCTGAGCGACCAGGCCGTCGAGCGTGTCGGCGACGATCGGCGGGCTGGTCGAGTAGCGCGGCTCGAGCAGCGCGACGGTCTTGCTATCGAAAATTTGCCAGGCGACGCGTGCCCGGCTGGTTGAGAATCATCCCGCCGAACTTGGCGTAGGTGTAAAGGTTCTGGTCCTCGCCCTCGTCGACGAAGCGCAGGCCCAGCCTGTTGAGCATCACGCCGTAGACGTAGGAGAGGCGGTTGGTCTTGTCGGTAAGCTCGCGATCGCCGTAGGGCGGCGCTCCGGCGTCGATCGGCGTCGCATGGCATCCGCTCCATTGCCCCCACGGCATCGCGCCGATCTCCATCGCCATGCGCAGTCCGTCGCCCTGGTTATGCCGGGTGCCGCGCACGCGCGCGTGATCCCATGGACGGCCGAGGTACTGCGCGCGCCACGCCATGTTGGCCTCGAAGCCGCCGCATCCGAGCACCACCGCGCGCCCGCTGATTTCGCGAACGCCCTCGGCGTCGCGCACCAGCACGCCGCATACGCGCCCCTTGCGATCCTGCACCAGGCGCTGCGCCGGCGAGCCGTAGCGGATTTCGACTCCCGCGCGGCGCGCGATATTGAACCACATCCGCGAAAGTCCCACGCCCTCATGCGCGGCGCGCACGATCGCGCCCTTGGGCCATTTGATCACGCTGCCGACGCGGACGCCGCTGAGCGAGAGCGCGAGCTCGAAGGCCATCCCCTGCTCGGCCATCCAGCACACCGTCTCGTAGGAATTCGCGATCAGGATTTGCGAGAGCTCGGGGTCGGTGCGCCCGTCGGTCACGCGCGCGAGGTCTTCGCGGAAGGCGTCGGCGGGATAGGCCTCGATTCCTTCCATGAAGCCCGCGACGCTCGCGCGCCTTGGGCACCAGGCGCAGCAGATCGTCGGGGCGGTTGAAGGCGAAGCGGAACAGGCCGCCGCTGAAATGGGTGTTGCCGCCGCGGTCCTGCTCGGGCGCCTTTTCCAGCACCAGCACGCGCTCCGCGCCAGCGCCGCGCGCCGAAACGCTGGCCGCCAGCGCCGCGTTGCCCGCTCCGATAACGATAACGTCGTAATCCGCCATGACGATCCTTCGCTCAGTGTTCCGTTGAGCGCGAATTCAATTGCTCGCGAAAAGCCGACAAGCTCCGCGATATGTTCAGGCATCCGCTGCGATACGCATCGCATCTCGTCCGAGGAGGTCTCCGCGACGTCGCAGTCGACAGACTTCGCATCGCGTTATTCTCACTTGCGAAGACTGTCAGGGTCACGGAATCGAATGAACTCGCATAGTCTCTGCGAGCGGGCGCCGCATATAGACCTGCTCGTCCAGGAGAGCGTCGGAGCGTCAGATCCGGCGCGGATATAATGCGCTGGAGCGCGCCGGCGAGGGCATCACAGTAGATGACGTGGCTGACGCAGGCGGATAGCGCGGCATCGGCGGGCGAGCGGCTGGCGAAGCTATGGGAGCGGCCGGGCATCCTGACGATTCCCGGCGCGCATAACGGACTCGCCGCGATGCTCGCGCGGCGCGCCGGCTTCGAGGCGCTCTATCTTTCCGGCGCCGCGCTGAGCGCGAGCATGGGACTCGCCGACCTCGGGATCATGACGGTCGAGGAGCTGACGATGTTCACGCGCATGATCTGCCGCGCCGCGGACTGCCGCTGATCGTCGATGCCGACACCGGCTACGGCGGAATTCTCAACGTGATGCGCGTGGTGCGCGAGCTCGAAGACGCGGGCGCCGCGGCGATCCAGATCGAAGATCAGCTCCTGCCCAAGAAATGCGGTCATCTGAATGACAAGCTGCTGGCGGCGCCCGAGGAAGCGGCGGCACGGATCGCCGCGGCGCGCCGCGCGCGCCGGAGCCTCCGCATAATCGCGCGCACTGATGCGGCCGCGTCAGAGGGAATCGAAGGGGCGCTCAAGCGTGCGCGGCTCTACCTCGAGGCTGGCGCGGACGCGATTTTTCCCGAGGCGCTGACCGACGCGGAGATGTTCCGCCGTTTCGCCCGCGAGATTCGACGCGCCGTTGCTCGCGAACATGACCGAGTTCGGCCGCACGCCGTATTTCACGGCGCGCCAGTTCGAGGAGTTCGGCTTCAAGATGGTCATCTGGCCGGTGTCGTCGCTGCGGGTCGCGGCCAAGGCGATGGGCGATCTGTACGCCGAGCTTAAGGCGAAGGGCACGGCGGAGGCGATGCTCGATCGGATGCAGACGCGGGCGGAGTTGTACGAAACGATCGGCTATAGCGACTACGAAAGCCTCGACGCGTCGGTCGCAGCCAGCGTCGTCCCGCCCGATCGTGCGCGGCAACGTCGCTAGAGGACTGCGGGCAGTCGCCACCCGATGCGATCGCGCTATACTCGCGCTCATCATTTCGCTGACGGGAGCGCTGTGGATGTCTTCCTCCTATGACGTAGTCGTGGTCGGCGCGGGCAACGCCGCCTTGTGCGCGGCGCTCGCCGCGCGCGAGTCGGGCGTCAGCGTGCTGGTGCTGGAATGCGCGCCCGAGACCGAGCGCGGCGGCAACAGCCGCTTCACCGCGGGCGCGATGCGCGTCGCCTACAACGGCGTCGACGATCTCGCGCGCCTGATGCCCGATCTCACCGACGAGGACAAGGCGCGCACCGACTTCGGCGCCTATACCGAGGATCAGTTCTTCGACGACCTCGCGCGCGTCACCCAGTACCGCACCAGCCCCGAGCTGGCCGAGATGCTGGTGCGCCGCAGCTTCGAGACCATGATGTGGATGCGCACCAAGGGCGTGCGCTTCCAGCCGATCTACGGACGGCAGGCCTTCAACGTCGGCGGACGCTTCAAGTTCTGGGGCGGGCTCACGGTCGAGGCGTGGGGCGGCGGACCGGGCCTGATCGACGCGCTGCACGCGGGCGCGGCGCATCACGGAATCGAGGTCTGGTATCGAAGCCGCGCGCTCGAACTCGAGCACGACGACAGCGGCGTGACCGGCGTCGTCGTCCGGCGCGAGGGACGCACGATGACCGTCGCGGCCAAAGCGGTGGTGCTCGCCGCGGGCGGCTTCGAGGCCAACGCCGAGTGGCGCACGCGCTACCTCGGCCCCGGATGGGATCTGGCCAAGGTGCGCGGCACGCGCTTCAACACCGGCGACGGAATCCGGATGGCGCTGGAAATCGGCGCGATGCCCTACGGCAACTGGTCGGGATGCCATGCGGTGGGATGGGACCGCAACGCGCCCGAGTTCGGCGACCTGAGCGTCGGCGACGGCTTCCAGAAGCACAGCTACCCGTTCGGAATCATGGTCAACGGGCGCGGCCGGCGCTTCGTCGACGAGGGCGCCGATTTCCGCAACTACACCTACGCGAAGTATGGCCGCGTGATTCTCGAGCAGCCGGGCCAATTCGCCTGGCAGGTCTTCGATCGCAAGGTGACGCATCTGTTGCGCGACGAGTACCGGATCAAGCGCGTGACCAAGGTCAGCGCCGACACGCTCGAGGCGCTGGCGGGCAAGCTCGAGGACGTCGACGCGGCGGCTTTTCTCGACGAGATCAAAACCTACAACGCCGCCGTCGACGCGAGCGTCGAATTCAATCCGAACATCAAGGATGGGCGGCGTACGCGCGGCCTCGCGGTCGACAAGACCAACTGGGCCAATACGATCGACACGCCGCCGTTCGAGGCCTACGCGGTGACCTGCGGAGTAACCTTCACCTTCGGCGGCCTGCGCGTCGATCAGCAGGCGCGGGTGATCAACACCGACGGCGATCCGATCGGCGGCCTGACGGCGGCGGGCGAGCTGGTCGGCGGACTTTTCTACTTCAACTATCCGGGCGGCACCGGCCTGATGTCGGGCTCGGTGTTCGGGCGGATCGCCGGGACCAGCGCCGCGCGAGCGGCGCTCGAGCGCAAGTGAACTCCCGCGACGTTCGTGGCTGTGATAATCTCAAAAAGTCATGAAGCCGCAGGCAGCGCGCGAAACGCACGAGATGGAACGCGACTATTACGACTGGCTGCGCCGGCAATCCAGAGCGCTGCGTGAACACCGGCCCGCCTTTTTGGATTGGCAGAATCTGGCCGAGGAGCTGGAGGCAATGGCGCGGAGCGAGGAGCGTAGCCGATGGTAGCCAACTTGAGCGACTCCTCGTGCACCTCTTGAAATGGGCCTACCAGCCTCAGGAAAGAAGCGGAAGCTGGGAAGCCTCAATCGACAATGCCCGCGACGCAATCGAGGAGTGCCTGGAAGGCTCTCCGAGCTTGGCCGGCAAACTCGCAGGACTTGCCGAGCGCGCCTACCGTCGCGCGCGGCGCACGGCCGGCGCGGAAATGGGACTCGACAAGCGGCACTGGAGCAGGCTCTTGCCGGCAGGCGTATCCCTGGCCCGTCGAACGTGTGCGGGACGCCAGGTTCTGGCCCGCAGCCGCCAGCCGCTCAAACGGCCACAAGCGATAGCGATTAGCAAAAAGCCGCGCGCCGCTATTTGCGGCCGTTCAACAGGCGCGTGACGATGTCCTTGTATTCATTGGCCACCGGCGAGCGGTAAAAGCGCTGGCGGGTGAAGTACGGGTCGCCGGCGTAGAACCATTCGTACTGCAACTGGCGGCTGCCAAACTGCTCGCCGATCATGTCCCATGCGAGTTTGAAGAGCTGCACGCGGTCGCGCGCCGTGGCATCCTTGCCGCGCAGATATTTTTCCAGGTAGGCGGCGATCTCGGGATTGGCGAAGTCTTTTTCGCTGGGCGTCATGATAAGGCCGCTGCCGCTGAGTTCGCGGATCACCTGGATCGCGCGCATCTGGCATTGCGGGATCATCACCCACAGCGTCGCCGCGATCGATCGATGCGCAAGCTGCACGCGCTTGGCGATCGCGACCTCCTGCGCCGCCGCGCGCACCAGTCCGCCGACCAGCTCGACGTTGGCGATAAGCTCGCCCAACTGCGCCTGCACGTGAATCGCCTCGGTGCGCCCGATCGTCTCGGCGATATGGCAGGCGAGGCCCGCCAGCAGCTTCAGCTTCGCCAGCCCGCGGATGCATGCCTGGAGCTGCGCGTAACCGGGCCGGCGCACCAGGATGCTGTTGAAGATCGCGATGTCGCGGTAGATGAACATCCGCTCCCACGGCACCGTCACGTCGTCGAAGACCGCGAGCGAATCCTCCTCGTCGTAGTGCGAGCTCAGCGGGCGGTCGAAGTCGCTGCGGCCGGTGTCGTAGGGCTCGCGGCAGACGAACTTGAGCCCCGGCGTGCTGCACGGGATCGCGAAGCAGAGCGTGTAATCCTCTTCGCCCGCGCGCCGCGGATAAAACGGGCCGACCCATAGCTCGTTGGCGAACGGCGCCAGCGTCGAGAGCATCTTGGCCCCGCGCACGACCACGCCGGAAGCGGTCTCGCGCACCACGCGGAGCACCAGGTAGGGGTCGGATTGCTCGGCCGGCCCGCGCGAGCGGTCGACCTGCGGATCGACCAGCGTGTGAGTGAGGCACCAGTCGCGCTCGCGGCATTCCTCGTGGTAGCGGCGCATGTTCTCGCCCAGGCGCGGGTCGCGCACGCCGAGGTCGGCGGCGCCGCTGGCGACGTCGGTCAGCAGCGCGTTGCAGAAGTCCGGCATCCGCCCCATCAGGCCGTAGGTGAAATCGGCGCGCATCTGCTCGGCCCGGATGCGCCATTCGACTTGCTCGACCGAATCCGGCCATCAGGAAACTCGCCGCCACGCGATCGCCGCTGGTGGGCGAGCGAAAGGTCAGTTCCTCGGGATGCTCATGCTGGAGGTCGTAGAGCGAGGCGAGCGTCGCGACGATGCCCTGAAACGGCGGATGGGCGGTCACGTCCTTGACGCGCTCGCCGCCGGCGTACACGGTGCGCCCGTCGCGCAGGCTCTCGACGAATTCCTTGCCGCTGCGGATTCCCATCGCGTCTCCCGCCTTCCGCCTGATGCGTCTCTCAGTGTGTCTTTTCGGCGCGGGCGAAGGGCGCGAAATAGTCGCGCAGGCCCGGCTCGTCGGACGCGAAGTCGAGCTTGTCGAGTCCGAAGTACGGATCACTCATCTGCGCGATCTCCTCGGGCGAGTTATCGACGTAGACCTCGAGTTGATTGCCGTCGGGATCGAGAAAGTAGATGCTCCGCGTCACCCCGTGGTTGACGGTGAAGCTGATCGGCACGTCGCGCTCCTTGAACTCGCGATAGGCGGCGCGCAAATCCTCCAGGCTCTTCAGGCGGAAGGCGCAATGCGCGAGCCCCACGTCGCCTGGCTTGGGCGCGCCGGCGCGCTCGCCGACCTCGGCCAGAGCGATCTCGTGATGGTCGCGGCGATTGCTCGCCAGGAACACCATCTTCACCTCCGGCAGCTCTTTCATCACTTCGAGCCCCAGGACTTCAGTGTAGAAGGGGCGCGAGCGCTCGAGGCTGCGCACTTTGAGTACGATATGTCCGATCCGATCCGGATGAATCATCGAGGTCTCCTCCCTGGCTTGGTTAGTGCAGGTTATAGAACCGCTTGGCGCCGCCCGCCAGCACCGCGGCTTCGGTCCGCGGCGGCATCCCCATCTTCTTGATCATTTTGGCCGCGCCCCAAAAGCCGTCGAGATGCGGATAGTCGGTCGCCCACAGGATAGTGTCGGCGCCCAGGTAGTCGGCGAGCAGCTTGAGGCTGCGCTTCGACCGGCTCGAACGAGATGAAACATTGCCGGCGATAAGATCTCGCTCGGCCGCATCGAGAGCCCGGTGTCGTTCATCCCCTTGTCGTCGTAATGCCGATCCATCCGATCGAGCCATCCCGCCATCCAGCCGCCGCCCGATTCCAGAAAGGCGACGCGCAGGCCCGGGAACTTGTCGCACACGCCGCACATGATCATGCTGGTCGACGCCGCGATCATCTCGAACGTATGCGCGACCGCGTGGCGCACCGCGCCGCCGCGCTTGAAGCGATCCATCGCGAGCGTGTCCTGCCCGCTTTCGGCGCCGCCGTGGATACCGATGGCGAAGTCGAGTTCCTGCGCCTCCTGCCACAGCGGATAGTAGTCGCGGTCGTGAAGCGGGCGGCCGTTGTACGGATTGGGCCGCACGAAGCCGGTGCGAAAGCCCAGATCGCGCCGCGCGAAGCGCAACTCGTCGACAGCTGTTCGACCGAGGATTGCATCGGCAGCATCGCCGCGCCGAACAGCCGGTCCGGATACGGCTTGCAGTAATCCGCGAGCCATCGGTTGTAGGCGCGGCAGGCCGCGGCCGCGGCGTCCGGGTCCTTCATCCCGCCCAGGAACAGGCCGAGGCTCGGGTAGAGGAAGGCGGCGTCGATACCCTCGCGGTCCATGTCGATGATGCGCGCGTGCGGGTCGAAACCGCCCTTGCGCCCTTCGAGGTACGGCATGCGGGTGTCGACCTCGCCGTCGCGCGAGCCGATCGAACCGAGCACGCCGAGCGTCGCCGGTTCCTTGCCGCGGCGGCGCAGGCCGAAGTCGAAGCTCTCGTCGACGAAGAAGCTCTCGTTGCCTTCGGCGTCGATGACAAGCTTGGGGCAGTGTTCGCGGTACTTGGGATCGCTGTACCGTTCCCACAGATCGGGCGGCTCAAGGATGTGGCCGTCCGCGTCGATGACGTTGTATTCACGGGCCATCACATACACCTCGTTGCGGAAGACGTTATGTTTGGAGCTTAGCAAAGCGCCGCGCACGGGGCATACACGAATGGTGGCGCTCCAGTTTGGCGATCCGATGTCTGTCGGCGATCTGGCGCGGTGCTGGCGCTTAGCCCCACACCTCGCGCGCGACCTCGACGCACAGCCGGATTTTCGCCGCCTCGTCCTCGACCGTGACCTTGTTGCCCGGCGCCGTGCTGGCGAAGCCGCATTGCGGGCTTATCGAGAGCTGGTCGAGGTCGATATATTTCGCGGCCTCGTCGATACGCATCTTGAGCAGCTCCTTGGGTTCGAGCTCGGGGAACTTGGAGGTGACCAGTCCCAGCACCACCGTCTTGTGTTTGGGCACCAGGCGCAGCGGCCTCGAAAGTGCCGGCGCGCGGCGTGTCGTATTCGAGGAAGTAGGAATCGACGTTGATCTTGTTGAATAGCGTGTCGGCGACCAGGTCGTAACCGCCCTCGGCGCTCCAATGGCTCTGGTTGTTGCCGCGGCAGATATGCATCGCGAGATGCAACCCGGCCGGGCGTCCGGCGAACGCGGCGTTCATGATCTCGGGGTAGGTCTCGAGCAGGAGCTTGCGGCCGTCGTCGCCGCGGCGCTCGAGATACGTCCAGCTCGAGGTGTCGCTCAGCGAGGCGAGGGTGGTCTCGTCGATCTGCACGTAACGGCATCCCGCCTCGTAAAGCGCGGCGAGCTCGTTGCGAAAGGCGTCGACGATGTCCGCCCAGAAAAGATCGAGGTCGGGATAAGCCTCGCGGCTGATGTGCTCGCGCCCGGAGCGGAGGTGCAGGATGGTGGGCGAGGGGATGGTCATCTTGGGCGTGCGCGAAGTGAGCGAGCGGAGAAACTTGAACTCGGCGGCGTGAATCGGAGCTCTTCCATTTGAGCCGCGCATCGACGGTCGGAATTATCAGCGGGCAGCTTGTGCCCCTGGCGATCGACGAAAGTAAATTCCTGGCCCGAAGTGTCGTAGGTTGCCGAGACCCCGCCCAGTCCGCCGTAAAAGCCCATGTAAAAGACCGCGCGCCGGTACTCGCCGTCGGTTATCGATTGGAGGCCGAGGCTTTCCTGGAATTTGACCACGTCGCGAATCGCATCGTCCTCGATCGCGCGGAGCTCCGCGGCGGAAATTTTGCCCGCCTCGCGATCGGCGCGCGCGCTCAGCAGTTGCGGCGGCCGCAGGAAGCTGCCGACGTGGTCGGCGCGAAACGGCGGATTGTGCGGTGCGGACCCCATGCGACACCTCCCGGCCGGAGTTCGATTCATCCGGCGGATCGTCGAATCGATGCGCCTGTATCCTAAGACTCGAACGCGCGCGATTGAAAACCCGCCGTGTCCGTCAGTCGCCAGCGTCGGTGATCGTGGTGCCTCGAATATCCGCAGTATTTCTTTTTCGCGGTGCGGCCGCCGGAAGAAATCAGCGCCGACACCGGCGAGCGGCTCTGGGAGCCATCTCGACAGTGCCGGCACCGTTAATACCGGCCGTCAACGAGTACTGAACGGCTTGTTGGAGAATTCGATCCGCTACGCGCCAAGCGAAGTGAATGTCTACCGAATCATCGCAAGATTCGTCCAGATCTGCGCGATCGTCAGCGCGCCGCCTGCCACGAGCGCGACACCTACGAAGCAGAGTGATACGGTACCGAGCCGATCGGTGGGCACCGACTGATTTGACCGTCTGCGAAGCCGCTCGCGCATCGATGGGAAGCCCGCGGCTCGCAGGGAGCCCTCGCTCGGCCGTGGCATTGCGTCCGCTCGAAAACAGGGCGGGCCGTCCGGCTTTGACCGCTGTGGATTTGGTGTTGTCGTTGTACATAGTCTTTTCCTTTCTACTAATTTCTTTTTTCTTGCGCGGTGCGGCCGCAGGAAGAAATCAGCGCCGACACCGGCGAGCGGCTGCCAGAGCCATCCCGCCAGTGCCGGCGCTGTTAATGACCGGCCGTTGAGAACTAATGACCGGATTCGAAAATTAGCGTTCGGCCGTTCGAACGCTTGTACTACGCAGCCAGGCGAGGCGAATGATCGCCGGTTTGCGTTTGGGCCTCCGCGCCAGACAAGTTGACTGCCAGTTCGGCGGCGCCGCGCTTCTCGAAACGTCCCGGGCTCGAGCAGATAGCCAAAGATCGAGCCGACCGTGGAGATGATCGCAATACCGAGCAGAAGCACTGGAACTGAACTAACCATTTTCATCGCCTCCCTGTTGTATAACCCCGCGCCGACGCTCCCGTGAATCCGCGATGCGCCTACGCCGCCTCGCGGTCTGCATGCCGCGACACTATTTCGATCGGGCGCGTCGCCCGATTTTTCACGCTCACCGGCCGGCACGCGATCGCGCACACTGACGGCAATCCGAACATGCCCATCGGATCGGAGCGCCGTGGATTGAAAATCGATCCGAACAGCACGACGGCCGCGCCGACAAGAATCAAACCCAGAGTAAACCATCTGAACCAAAGCCCCGATTACCACGTTCCTCTTTCTCCCTCTCGCATTCGACAGTGCATGGAGCATCGATCGTGCCATCGCGACTGGCAGCGATGCGGACGTGGAAAAATGCTGCGATTATGGGCTGGATTTCCGGACGTGCGCGCAGTTTCGCGCATGCGGCCAGGTGCATGCGAACCTTTGCGAAACGCGAATCAGACGCGAAACGGGAAGGATCGCGAAGAGATCGCAGATATCGAGACCACGGCCTCGCACCAGTTCATACGCCGCTGCCGTCAGACTCGTTACGCGCTAGTGGTCCAGCCGAGCGTACGCGAGGCCCGCCGATCTGTGCTCTCTGACCGGATGCCTCCGCGCGTGACGCTGCGCGCAAAGCATTCTCACAGCCTACTCTTGATAGCCGCGTGGCCCTTGGCTGGACGCGGGCGGCGCGGCGAGTAATTCTTGGCTGCTGAGGCGGAGCGCGTCGCGCTCGCCAACCGGGTGCGGCAAGTGGCGGAAACGGGCGAGCAGATCGAACTCCTCATCGAAGGCACGCTGGACCAACTGCTCTACGTCAACGAGCAGAGCGGCTATGCGGTCGCGGTGCTCGAGCGCAGCGATGAGGTCCTGCGCCGGCGCGTCACCGTGGTCGGCAGCCTGGCCGGACTCGACGTCGGCGCGGGCTTGCGTCTGCGCGGCCGCTTCGAGCGCCATCCCAAGTACGGCGAGCAGTTCCGGGTCGAGGATTTCGAGACCGTCCGCCCGGCCTCGGTGGCCGCGCTGGAGCGCTACCTCGCCGGCGAGATAAAGGGCGTCGGGCCCGCGCTCGCGCGGCGGATTGCCGAGCACTTCGGCGAGGCGCTGCCGGCCGTGCTCGACGATACGCCCGAGCGCCTGCGCGAGGTGCGCGGCTTGGGCGCGGTGGTGGCCGCGCGAATCGCCGTTGCGTGGCGCGATTCCTCGGGACTGCGCGAGCTCACGGTCTTTCTGCGCGGCAACGGGATCGCCGCCGGCCACGCGCGACGCATCCACAAGATGTACGGGCGCGACTCGCTCGAGATGGTGCGCCGCGACCCTTACGTGCTCGCGCGCACCATCGCCGGCATCGGCTTTCGCACCGCCGACATGGTGGCCGAGAAACTCGGCATCCCCAAAAACTCGATCCAGCGCGCGCGCGCCGCGGTGGTATTCCTGCTCGAGCGGATGGCCGAGGAGGGGCACGTCTTCGCGCCCTTCGGCTACCTCGAGCATCAGTTCGGCGCGGGGCTCGAGATGGACCCGCAGCTTGCGGCCCAGGCGGTCGAGGAGCTGGCCGATACCGGCGAGCTGGTGGCCGAGGATCTCGGCGGCGACGGTAATCGCGCGATCTATCTGCGCCGCCTGCACGATGCCGAGACCGCGGTGGCGGAGCGGATGCGGCGGCTGACGTTGGGGCGCCCGATGGGCCGTGCGGTGGTCGAGCGCGCGATGGAAGCGGCCGGGAGCGCCGGCGGCGTCGAGCTCTCGGCCGAGCAGCGCTCGGCGCTGCGCTGCGCGTTGCAGAGCAAGGTCACGGTGATCACCGGCGGTCCCGGCACCGGCAAGACCACGCTCCTGCGCTCGCTGCTCGCGGCGCTTTCCAGCGCCGGCGTCAAGGCGACGCTCGCCGCGCCCACCGGACGCGCCGCGCGCCGGCTCGCGGAGGCCTGCGGACGCGAGGCCAAGACCATCCATCGCCTGCTCGAATACTCACCCGAGTCGGGCGGCTTCATCCGCGGCGAGGCTTTTCCGTTGCGCACCACCTGGCTGGTCATCGACGAGGCCTCGATGATGGACCTGGAGCTGGCGGCGAGCCTGCTGGCCGCGCTTCCGCCCGATTGCTCGCTGCTGCTGGTCGGCGACCGCGACCAGTTGCCCTCGGTCGGTCCGGGCAGCGTGCTCAAGGACGTGATCGCTTCGGGGCTGGTGCCGGTGGTCGAGCTGAGCCAGATCTATCGCCAGGCGCGCGCGAGCCTGATCGTCGCCAACGCCCATCGGCTCAACCGCGGCGAGATGCCCGAGACCGCCAACGATCCCGAGGGCGATTTCTTTTTCTTCGAGCGCGGCGCGCCGGAGGACGTCGTCGCGACGATCAAGCAACTGGTGCAGCATCGTCTGCTCGGTGATCGCTTCGAGCTGCGCGACCCGCGCGAAATCCAGGTGCTGGCGCCGATGAATCGCGGACCGCTCGGCGCCCATGCGCTCAACCATGAGCTGCAAGGGCTGC
The DNA here is from genome assembly GCA_963832395.1 of uncultured delta proteobacterium. Taxonomy (GTDB): domain Bacteria; phylum Desulfobacterota; class Binatia; order Binatales; family Binataceae; genus JAKAVN01. Next base: position 60,868 of record CAWHTV010000001.1, read on the forward strand.
TCAATCCGGCCGGCCACGAAATTCGCGCCGGCGATCGGGCGCTCCGCGTGGGCGACCGCGTCATCCAGTTGCGCAACAACTACGACAAGCTGGTCTTCAACGGCGAAATCGGACGCATCGTGGCGGTCGACCCCGAGCGCGGCCGCGTCGGCGTCGCCTTCGAGGACAATCACGCCGAGTACGATCTGGCCGAGCTCGACGAGCTGGCGCTGGCCTACGCCATCTCGGTGCACAAGAGCCAGGGTAGCCAGTATCCCGCAGTCGTCATCCCGCTCCATCCGAGCCACTACCTGATGCTGCGGCGCAATTTGCTCTACACCGCGATCACGCGCGCCGAGCGGGTGTGCGTACTGGTCGGCACGCGCAGCGCCCTGATGCAGGCCGTGCGCAACGTCGACGAGCGCCGCCGCTTCAGCCGCCTCGCCGATCGCCTGCGGATTGATTAGCCGCCGAAGCTCTCAAACGCGGTTGGCTAGCGAGCGCGCCTTCGCGCGGAGGGCGACGGCGCGCGCCGCGCTCGAGGGCGAGCGCGGCCAGCGCGTCGAGAATCGAGGCGGCTTCGGCGCGGATCGCGTCGAAGTCGCCGCCGCGTTCGGCCACGATGCGCGCGACCTCGGCGGTCGTGCGCGCGTAGTCGTTTTTGAAGCGGCGGTTAAGCTCCTTCCACGGAATTCCGGCCAGCACACGAGTCGCCTCGGCGCTCGCGCGCAGCGTCCCACGCGCCATCAGCACCGCGATCGCCGGATAGCCGAGGTAGCCCTGCCAGTACGAGGCATTGTCGTTGGAGCTGATCTCGCGGCCGTCAGCCGAGATCTCGACGCGGTAGGTCTTGGCGCCGTCGGATGAGACGACATCCCATGCGCTCGGCTGCGCGCTCACTATCGATGGCCCGCACCCGTCCGTCGCCGATCGCGCCGATCGCCTCGTAAACCTTGATCGGCGGCGGCATTCTCCACGGTTCTTCACTGCCACTCCGACGTCTACTTCTTGTTGAGCCGCAGACCCGGCACGACCTTCTCCCATTCGGGATCGTTCGATAGGGTCGGAAAACCCGAGCCAATCTGGATCAACACCCCGTTGGACGAGCGCGGCGAGATGAAGGCCTCGTAAGAGGCCGGCGAATGTTCCTTTTCCTGCACCACGCGCACTCCGGACTCCTTGAGTTCGGCGATGCGCTCCTTGGTATCCGGAACGTCGAAGGTTACGTGATGAAAGCCTTCGCCGTGCTCGGCAATGAACTTGTGCATGAACGATTCCTCGTTCAACGGCTCGAGCAATTCGATTATCGTGCCGGCGAGGTCGAACTCGGCGAAGCGGAAACCCGCCTCGCGGCGTTCATAGTCGTACATGAAGGTCGCGCCGAGCACTCCTTCCCAGAACTTGCGCGCCTCAGCGATGCTTTTGACCGCGATTCCGATGTGATCGAGTTTGCCGATCGGCTGCTTGCCCATGTTTTAACCAAATCTCCCACACTTGACTTTTCATCTTAGAGCGTTGTCTTAACCCTTCATCGGCACTTCCTCGGTCACCATGAAGATACAGTTGGCGAGGTCGAGGAACTTGCGTCGTCGGGCCGGACCACTTCGAGATAGCGCGGCTCGGCGAAAGCCTGCTTCACTTCGTCGAGGTTGTCGGCCCACAGTTCCGCGACGCCGTCGTAGGGGCCCGATCCGCCCGGCGTGTCGGATAGGCCGGTGTCGATCGCATGGCTCTGGACGTACTTGCGGAAATGGCGCATCAGTTCCGGCACGCCCAACACCAGCGGCCCGTGCACGTCCTTCCAGTAGCGATGGAATTCCTGAACGACCCATCCCGGGCTTGCGCTTGAGCATCACCGCGACCTTTACCATCGGAGCACCTCCGTCGGTTCGAGTATGCGGCTTCGGCTTTCTTAGCACAGAATCGGGATAACCGCGCGCGCGAGCAGGCCGGGCAGCGAAGCTCGCGAAGGCAACCCCCTACAACTCGGCCTCCTATCTGACACGATTGCTCTGACAGCCGTCGCGATGAAAGCCGCCTGACACCATGTCGATGAAAGACCTGATCGTATCCATCCTGAACGCCGCTATCGAGCGCGCGCGCGCGGCCGGCCAACTCTCCACCGCGCCGCCCGCTGCCGCCAGCGTCGAGGCGCCCAAGGACCCGGCCCACGGCGACGCGGCGAGCAACGTCGCGCTGGTGATGGCGCGGGGCGAGAAAAAGCCGCCGCGCGCGATCGCCGAGATCATCCGCGCCAACCTGGAACTCCCGCCCGAGGTCGCGGAGGCGAGCGTCGCCGGCGCGGGATTCATCAATTTCCGGATGGCGCCGGCGTACTGGCATGGCGAGTTGCGCCGCGCCGCCGCCGAAGGCGAGCGCTTCTGGCGCCCGCAAATCGGCGCCGCGCCGCAAGGTGCAGGTCGAGTTTCTCTCGGCCAATCCCACCGGGCCGCTCACCGTCGGCCACGGACGCAACGCCGTGCTCGGCGACACGCTCGCCCGCATGCACGAGGCGAGCGGCTTCGTCGTCACGCGCGAGTACTATTTCAACAACGGCGGACGCCAGATGAAGCTGCTCGGCGAATCCGTGCGCGCGCGCTACCTCGAAGAGATCGGCCGCCCGGCAACGATGCCCGAGGATGGCTACCAGGGCGAATACATCCGCGACATCGCGCGCGACCTGGTCGCGCGCCACGGCGATGCGCTCGCCGACGCGGCCGATCTGGAAGTCTTTCGCGCGACCGGCCGAGGAGGCGATCTTCGCCGACATCCGCCGCACCTGCGAGCGCCTGGGCATCCGCTTCGACGTCTACACCAACGAACTCGATCTCATCCGCGGCGGCCAGGTCGACGCGGTAATCGAGGGACTGCGCGAGCGCGGCCTTATCGCCGAGTACGACGGCGCGGTGTGGCTCAAGGGCGAGCCGCTGGGGCTGCCCAAGGATCGCGTGCTGGTGCGCTCGGGGCCGGGGCGCGAGCCGACCTACCGCACCCCGGACATCGCCTATCATATAGAGAAGCTGCGGCGCGGCTTCGACAGCGTGATCGACGTTTTCGGCGCCGACCATATCGCCGAGCATCAGGGCGTGCTGGCGGCGGTCAAGGCGCTGGGCCACGACGTCACGCCGATTCACGCGATCATCTACCAGTTCGTGACGCTCACGCGCGGTGGCGAGAAGGTCAAGATGTCGACCCGCAAGGCGACCTACGTCACGCTGGACGAACTGGTCGATGAGGTCGGCGCCGACGTGGTGCGGTTTTTTTTCCTGTTTCGCAAGCACGACAGCCATCTCGACTTCGACCTCGACCTGGCCAAGCGCCAGGCGCCGGAGAACCCGGTCTTCTACGTGCAGTATGCGCACGCGCGCCTGGCTAGCGTTTTTCGCGAGGCGGAGAAAAAGGGGATGGGCCTGCCCGGCGGATCTTTTCCGTCGCAGTCGATCTCGCGCCGCTCTCGGAGGAGGAGATCGGTCTTGCGCGCAAGCTGATCGGACTGCCCGGCGTGGTCCGCGGGCGCGGTCGAGAGCCTCGAGCCGCATCGCGTCCCGTTCTACCTGCTCGAGCTGGCGGGCGATTTTCACCGCTACTACAACAAGCCGTCAAATCGTATAATCAGCGAACAGCGCGAACTGAGTCTTGCGCGGCTGTTCCTGGCGCGGCTGCTGATGGACGGAATCAAAAGCGGGCTCAGCCTGATGGGCGTGAGCGCTCCCGATCGGATGTGAACAAGTCTGGGACTCGGCAAGATAGACTCGCGGCAGAAATTCGATAAGCTGAGATACAACAAGCTGAGATTCGAACGGATGTGAGTAAGGCGCATGCGTTTTGAAATCGGACCGGGTGGCGGATTTGTCATCCTGGTGGGACTGCTGGGGCTGTCGGCCGCGGTGTTCTTCCTGGGCATGATCTCCGGGCGCGAGATGGCGCAGAGCGAGCAGGGCCAAACCCAGCTCGCAACGCGTCTATCCGATGCCCGCCGGCGCGCCCGCCGCCTCGCCGCCGCAAGCCGCCGAGCCGGCCGCTCCGGTCGCTGCCGCCACCGCTCAAACCGCGCGCCGCGCCGCGGTCGCCTCCGCGAAGCTGCGCCCGCGGTACATGCCCAAGCCGCCGCACGGCACAAGGCGCCGTTGCATCCCGCCTTGGCGAGCGTCCCGCCGGCGCATCGGTCCGCGCCCGCCGCTGAAGAGTCGGACGACTCCTCGGCTCGTCGGATTCTTCGGCTTCGTCAGATGAAGCGGACACCGGCACGGACGAGGGCGCGGCCAGCGCTCCGACGCCGAGCGCCGGGACTCGCCGCGCGGGATACAACATCGTGATCGACGCCGCGATGGACCGTGCGGCGGCGAATCGGATGGCGTCGCGGCTGCTGGCCTCGGCTACACCTCGCATATCGTGCCGAGCGCAGATTAACGGTCAAGACCTGGTACCGGGTGCAGAGTCGGGCCATACCCGACGCCGGACGACGCGCGCGCGGCACAGGCGCAGTTGCGCGCGGCCTACGCCGCCCGCTACGTCAATCGCGCGGGCGCGGCAAGCACGGGAAGCAGCCGGCGGCGCCGCGGCCGGCGCGGGCGCAGCCAGCGCGGGCTCCACGGACACTGACACGAGCGATACTGGGGCGGCCGATACGGGTTCGGATGACAGCGGCGGCGGAGACTCCGCACCGTGCGCCCTCGGCCCTCAGATTGACAAGCGGCGCGGCGGCTGGCTAACTGGAGTGGACATGGAAATGATGACCCTGAAGCTCAAGGCTGGATCGCGCCGGTGGTGGCACACCATCGCGCTCGCCTGCGCTCCGGGATCGTAATTTAACGATCAGCAGGGTTGTTAAAGGGGCCGCGGGCGAAAGTCCGGCGGCCCTTTTCTTTTTTTGAATTTTCGTTGCGCATTGCGGATTTTTGAATTTGTCGGACTGTGGACTTTCGGACATGGGCGTGCGGTGTGAAGACGGTTTTGGGAGAGAGCGATGCTTAAGCCAAACGAGCGCGAGTTCGAGGCCCTGGCCGCTGCAGGGCTACAACCTGATTCCGGTCTGGCGCGAGATCGCCGCCGATCTCGAGACGCCGGTCAGCGCTTTTCTGAAGGTCGCGCGCGGCGACTACGCGTTTTTGCTCGAGAGCGTGCAGGGCGGCGAGAAGTGGGGGCGCTACACTTTCCTCGGTTCGGAGCCTGCGATGGTGCTGCGCGGGCGAGGCGGGCGGCTGGACCTCACGCGGCCGGGGCGCAGCGTCGAAGTGCGCTCGGTCAAGAGCCCGCTCGAGGGATTGCGCGACGAGATGCGCCGTTTTCGCGCCTATCAGTCGCCCGAGTTGCCGCGCTTTTTCGGCGGCGCGGTCGGCTTTCTCGCCTACGACATCGTGCGCTACTTCGAGCGCCTGCCCAACGCATGCGCAAGACGAACTCGGCACGCCCGACCTCTACCTGATGCTGACCGACACGGTGCTGATTTTCGACAACGTGCGCCAGACGCTCAAAATCGTCGCCAACGTCGCGATCGAGGATCATCCCTCGACCCACGCCGCCTATCGCGACGCGGCGGCGAAGATCGACGAGCTCGATCGCGCGCCTCGACGCTCCCGCCAGGGCGCCGCGCCTGGACAGCGCGCTCAACCTCAACGGCGACGTCAATCTCGTCTCCAACCAGACCCGCGAGGGCTACATGGCGATGGTCGAGGCGGCCAAGGAGTACATCGCGGCCGGCGACGTTATCCAGGTGGTGCCGTCGCAGCGTTTCGAGGCGCCGCTGAGCAGCCATCCGTTCAACCTCTACCGCAGCCTGCGCACGATCAATCCGTCGCCGTACATGTTTTACCTGCGGATGGACGATCACACGCTGGTCGGCGCGTCGCCGGAGGTGATGGTGCGGGTGGAGGGGCGCGAAATCACGCTCCGGCCGATCGCGGGACGCGCCGGCGCGGCGCGACCGAGGCCGAGGACCGCGCGCTCGAGCGCGAGTTGCTGGCCGATCCCAAGGAGCGCGCCGAGCACGTGATGCTGGTCGACCTGGGGCGCAACGACGTCGGCCGCGTCGCGGAAATCGGCTCGGTCGAAGTGACCGAGCTGATGACGGTCGAGCGCTACTCGCACGTGATGCATATCGTCTCCAACGTGCGCGGGCGGCTGCGCGAGGGATACGACGCCTACGACGCGTTTCGCGCCACCTTCCCGCAAGGCACGGTGTCGGGCGCGCCGAAAATCCGCGCGATGGAGATAATCGACGAACTCGAACCGGTGCGCCGCGGCGTCTACGCCGGCGCGGTCGGCTATTTCAGCTACACCGGCAATACCGACACCGCGATCGCGCTGCGCACCATCCTGGTCAAAAACGGTCGCGTCTATATCCAGGCCGGCGGCGGCGTGGTCGCCGACTCCGACCCGGCCGCCGAGTACGAGGAATCGGTCAACAAGGCGCGCGCGATGGTCCGGGCGCTCAGCGCGGCGCGCGCCTTCGAGACCGCCGGCGGGAGCAAGTAAGCCGTGGCGCGCATACTGATGATCGACAACTACGACTCGTTCACCTACAACCTGGTGCAGTACCTGGGCGAGCTTGGCGCGGAGCTCGAGGTCCGCCGCAACGACGCGATCGACGTCGCCGGCGTGCGTGCGATGGCTCCGGAAGCCATCGTGATCTCGCCGGGCCCGTGCACTCCCAAGGAGGCCGGGATATCGGTGCCGCTGCTGCGCGAGATGGCGGGCGAGCTGCCGATCCTGGGCGTCTGCCTGGGCCATCAGTGCATCGGCGAAGCTTTCGGCGGCAAGGTGGTGCGCGCGGGACGCCTGATGCATGGCAAGACCTCGCCGATCCTGCACGACGGCGCGACCATCTTCGCCGGCCTGCCCAGCCCGTTCGACGCGATGCGCTATCATTCGCTGCTGGTCGCCGCCGATTCGATTCCGTCGTGCCTGGAGGTGAGCGCGCGCACCGCGGAGGGCGAAGTGATGGGGCTGCGGCATCGCGCGCTCCCGATCGAGGGCATGCAGTTCCATCCCGAATCGATCGGCACGCCCGAGGGCAAACGGCTGCTCGCGAATTTTCTAAGGAGGTCGCGGCGTGAGCGAATTGCGCGACGCGTTCGCCGCGGTGCTCGCCGGCCGCTCGCTCGACGCCGCCGGAGCCGAGCGCGTGATGGGCGAGATTTTCGACGGCGAGCCGTGCCGACGCGCTGGTCGCGGGCTTCCTGGTCGCGCTCAAGCTCAAGGGCGAGTCGGCCGCCGAACTGACCGGCGGCGCGCGCGCGATGCGCGGCGCGGGCGCGCGCGCTCGACCTCAACGGCGGCAACGTGCTCGATACCGCCGGGACCGGCGGCGACGGCGCCGGCACTTTCAACATCTCGACCGGCGCGGCGCTGGTCGCGGCGGCGGCCGGCGTGCCGGTCGCCAAGCACGGCAATCGCGCGATCAGCGGACGGGTCGGCGCGGCCGACGTGCTCGAGCGCTTCGGGGTGAAGATCGATCTCGATCCCGGAGGGCGTGCAACGATGCCTTCGCGTCGCCGGATGCTGCTTCATCTTCGCCCCGGCGTACCATCCGGTGCTCGCCCGCCTGGCCGGGCTGCGGCGCGCGCTCGGCGTGCGCACGGTCTTCAATCTGATCGCGCCGCTGAGCAATCCGGCGCGTCCGCGCCGCCAGTTGCTCGGCGTCGCCGAGCCGCGGCTGGTGCGGCTGATGGCCGAGGCGCTGGCCGCGCTCGGCGTCGACCACGCGATGGTGGTGCATGGCGAAGACGGACTCGATGAGACTTTCGCTCGCCGCGCCGACGCGGGTCGCCGAGGTGCGCGGCGCGGCGATAAGCGAGTTCGAGGTGCGGCCGCGCGAACTCGGACTCGAGCCCGGCAGCGCCGGCGGAACTCATGGTGACCGACGCTGGAGCATGCGACCGAGGTCCTGCGCCGCACGCTTGCGGGTGAGGAGGGGCCGGCGCAAGATGTGCTCGCGCTCAACGCCGCCGCGGCGATTTACGTCGGCGGCCGTGCGGCGTCGCTCAAAGAGGGCGTCGCGATGGCGCGCGAGATTCTCGCCGCCGGGCCGGGCGCTCGAGGTGGTGGAGCGGATGAGGCGGGCGAGCCACGGAGAGACGTCATGAGTTCAAGTTCCGCTTCAACTTCGGCTGCGAGTTCGATCCTGGAGCGGATCTTTGCCGCCAAGCGCGCCGAACTGCGAAGCGGAGCGCGCCGCCACGCCGCTCGAGGCGATTCGCGAGGCCGCCCGGCGCGCGCCCGCGCCCCGCGATTTCCTGGCCGCACTGCGTGCGCGCCGGCCCGCGATCATCGCCGAGATCAAACGCGCCTCGCCGAGCAAGGGCGATATCCTGCCCGGCCTCGACCCGGCCGCCGTGGCGCGCGACTATGCGGCGCTCGGGCGCGGCCGCGATTTCGGTGCTGACCGATCGTCATTTCAAAGGTTCACTTGAAGATTTGCGGACGGTGCGGAGCAGCGGTCGATCTGCCGCTTCTGCGCAAGGATTTCATTTTCGACCCCTACCAGCTTTACCAGGCGCGCGCGGCCGGCGCCGACTGTATCCTGCTGATCGCGGCGATGCTGAAGGAGGCCGAACTGCGCGCGCTTTACGCGGCGGCGCGCGAGCTTGGTCTTCAAGCGTTGGTTGAAGTTCATAACGAAGATGAGTTGCGCGCCGCCGGACGCGCCGGCGCTGAAATCGTCGGAATCAACAACCGCGACCTGCATACTTTCGTCACCGATATCGCGGTCACCGAGCGGCTGCTTAGCGGGCTATCGCGGTGCGGCGCTGGTCGTCTCGGAAAGTGGAATCGACACGCCCGAGGATATCCGCCGGCTCGACCGCGCCGGCGCGCGCGCCTTTCTGATCGGCGAGAGCCTGCTGCGCGGCGGCCATCCGCGCCAGAAACTCGAAGCGCTCTGCTCCGCGCTGACGCGGAGCGAAGGCGTAGGCCCTCGATGGCGGTGCGGATAAAGGTCTGCGGCGTCACCCGATGCGAGGACGCCGAGATGGCGGTCGGCCTCGGCGCCGACTTTATCGGACTCAATTTTTATCCGCCGAGTCCGCGATGCCTGACGATCGAGCCGGCCGCCGCGATTGCGCGTGTCGTCAAGGGACGCGCGCGGTTGGTGGGCGTCTTCGTGAACGCCGCGCGCGCCTATATAGAGGAGCGCCTGGAGTCGCTGCGAGCTCGACCTGCTTCAGTTTCACGGCGACGAGGACGACGACGCGCTGCAAGGATGGCCGGTGCCGGTGATTCGCGCGCTGCGGCTGCGCTCCGACGCGGCGCTCGACGCGATCGATATCGGCGAAATCAAGGCCGACTTTGTTTTGATCGACACGTTCCATCCGCAGCTTTTCGGCGGCACCGGCAGGCGCGCCGGCTCGACGCGCTCGCGCGCGCTCGACCTGAGCCGCGTATTCGTCTCGGGCGGATTGACGCCGGATAACGTGGCCGAAGCGGCGGCGCTCAATCCCTACGCGCTCGACGTCGCCAGCGGCGTCGAGGCGGCGCCGGGTATCAAGGACCCCGGCAAACTCGGGAGCTTTATCGCGAATGCCAAATCTTCCTTCGTCAACTCCAGGATTCAGCCACACTCATGCAAAGTACCCCGATAAGCGCGGACGCTTCGGCGAGTTCGGCGGCCGCTACGTCGCGGAGACGCTGATGCCGGCGCTCGCCGAGCTGGAGAAGGCCTACCGCGCGGCGCGGCGCGACCCGGCCTTCCGCGCCGAACTCGAGCGCTACTCGCGCGAGTACGTCGGCCGTCCGACGCCGCTTTATTTCGCCGCCAACCTGACCGCGAAACTCGGCGGCGCAAAAATCTACCTCAAGCGCGAGGACCTCTGTCATACCGGCGCGCACAAGGTGAACAACACGCTCGGCCAGGCGCTGCTCGCGGTGCGGATGGGCAAGGCGCGGATCACCGCCGAGACCGGCGCGGGACAGCACGGCGTGGCGACGGCGACGATGGCGGCGCTGTTTCGGCGCGAGTGCGAGGTCTTCATGGGCAGCGTCGACGTCGAGCGCCAGTCGCTCAACGTCTTTCGCATGAAGCTGCTGGGCGCGAAAGTCACCGCCGTCGACGCCGGCAGCCGCAGCCTCAAGGACGCGCTCAACGAGGCGCTGCGCGACTGGATCGCCACGGTCGCCAACACCTACTATCTGATCGGCACCGCCGCCGGGCCGCATCCGTACCCGATGATCGTGCGCGACTTCCAATCGGTGATCGGGCGCGAGGCGCGCCGCCAGATTCTCAAGCACGAGGGCCGGCTGCCCGACGCGCTGGTCGCCTGCGTCAACGGCGGCTCCAACGCGATCGGGCTCTTCTATCCGTTCATCGGGGACAAGGACGTGCGCATGTACGGTGTCGAGGCGGGCGGACTGGGGCTGAACGGCCCGTCGCACGCGGCGACGCTCACCGCCGGCAGCGTCGGCGTGCTGCACGGAAATCGCACCTACCTGTTGCAGGACGAACTCGGCCAGATTCGCGAGACCCATTCGATCGCCGCCGGACTGGACTATCCCGGCGTCGGCCCGGAGCTCGCGTGGCTCAAGGAAAGCGGCCGCGCCGAGTACGCCGCGGTCACCGACGCCGAGGCGCTCGAGGGATTGCGCCTGCTCTCGGAGAGCGAGGGAATCATCCCGGCGCTGGAGAGCGCGCATGCGGTCGCCTACGCGGCGCGGCTTGCGCCAACGATGGCGAAGGACCGCGTGATGATCATCAATCTCTCGGGGCGCGGCGACAAGGACATGCAGACCGTCGCGCGCGCATTGGGGGTGACGCTGTGAGCGGGCACGCGACACGCGAAGAAAAGCGGCGGGACGAATCGAAAAAAAATTCGCCGAGCTGCGCGCGCGCGGCGAAGCGGCGCTGATTCCGTTTATCGTCGCCGGCGACCCCAACCTCGAAGCCACGCGCGCGCTGGTGCTCGAATTGGAAGCGCGCGGCGCCGACCTGATCGAGCTGGGCGTGCCGTTTTCCGATCCGATGGCGGACGGGCCGGCCAATCAGCGCGCGCTCGCGCGCGGGCTGGCCTCGGGCGCCTCGCTGGCCGCGATCCTCGCGATGGTGAGCGAGCTTCGCCGCGAAAGCCAGATTCCGATCGTGCTGTTCGGCTACTACAACCCGATCCTGCACTACGGATGCGAGCGGCTGTGCGCGGACGCGGCGCGCGCCGGCGTCGACGGCCTGCTCGTGGTCGACCTGCCGCCCGAAGAGGCGGCCGAGCTTGCGCGTCCGGCCCGCGCCCACGGCCTCGACATCATCTATTTGCTCGCGCCGACCACGCCGATCGAGCGCGTGCGCACGATCGCGCGCGCGGGCAGCGGCTTTCTCTACTACGTCGCGGTGACGGGCGTGACCGGCACGCGCACCAGCCTCGCCGCCGGCCTCGAGACGCGCGTGCGCGCGCTGCGCGCGGTGACCGACCTTCCAGATCGGCGTCGGCTTCGGCATCTCGACCGCCGCGCAGGCGGGCGAGGTCGCGGGGTATGCCGACGCGGTCGTGGTCGGAAGCGCGCTGTCGTTGATAATCGAGCGCGAGGGCGCGGGGCCCGGACTTGCGGCGGCGGTGGGCGAAGTGGTGGGTGCGATGAAGAATGCGATGCGCGCGGCGCGCGGAGTTGGGCGCGCCACGGCGGGAGGCTGAGCGATGGCGGAGCGGGAGCGGGGCGAGCGAGGCGGCACGCGGCGCAAAGCGCCGCCGACGAAAACATCTGGGTGAAATGCCCCGGATGCCGCGAAATCGCCTTTCGCAAAGAGGTCGAGCGCAATCTCAACGTCTGTCCCAAGTGCGGCTACCATCATCGCCTTACGGTCGAGCAGCGCCTCGCGATAACGATCGATCGCGGCAGCTGGCGCGAGCTTTTCGAAGACCTCGCGGCCGGCGACCCGCTGGAATTCCACGACTCCAAGCCCTACCCGCAGCGGCTCGAACAGGCGCGGCGCGCGTCGGGACGCAACGACGCGGTGGTCACCGGAGTCGGCAAAATCGAAGGCCATCCGGTGGCGCTCGCGGTGATGGACTTCGCCTTCATGGGCGGCAGCATGGGCACCGTGGTGGGCGAGAAGATCGCGCGGCTCATCGACCATGCGCTCAAGCATGGCCTCGGGGTGGTGGTGTTCTGCTCCTCGGGCGGAGCGCGGATGCAGGAGGGCGTGCTGTCGCTGATGCAGATGGCGAAGGTGGCGGGAGCGATCGGGCGGCTCCGCGATGCGCATCTGCCGTATCTCGCGGTGCTGTGCGATCCGACCACCGGCGGCGTGGCGGCGTCGTTCGCGATGCTGGGCGATCTCAACCTGGCCGAGCCGGGCGCGCTGATCGGTTTCGCCGGGCGCCGCGTGATCGAGCAGACGACCAACCAGGTGCTGCCCGAGGGCTTTCAGAGCGCCGAGTTCCTGATCGCGCACGGGATGCTCGACGCGATCGTGCCGCGCGCGCAGATGCGGGTGACGCTGGCGCGGCTGCTCGGGATGCTTGCCGGGCGCGGGACGCGTGGCCGCCGCCACAAACCGGCTTAGGTTTCGGCGGGCGGCGCGCTAAAATCCCGTCGCGATGCCACGGCTGTCAAAAACGCTGGACTGGCTCTATTCGCTCGAGGGCCGCGGCGAGATCTACAAGCTCGAGCGCATGGACCAGGCGCTCGCGCTGATCGGCGACCCTCATCGGCGCCTGCGCGCGGTCCATATTGCCGGCACCAAGGGCAAGGGCTCGGTGGCCGCGATGCTCGACGCCATCGCGCGTGCGGCGGGGCTGCGCTGCGGTCTCTACACCAAGCCGCACCTGGTTCATCTGACCGAGCGCACCCGGATCGACGGCGCCGAGATGCCGGCGCGGCTGATGCTGGAGTATATCGAGCGGCTGCGCGCGATTTACGAGCGCGCGGATCTCGCGCTCACCTTTTTCGAGTTCACGGTCGCGCTGATGTTCCTGTACTTCGCCGAGGCGGCGGTCGACCTGGCGATTATCGAGACCGGTCTTGGCGGGCGCCTGGACTCGACCAACGTGGTGACGCCGCTGGTCAGCGTGATAACGCCGATCGGCTTCGACCACATGGATCGCCTCGGCCACACGATCGCGGCGATCGCGGCAGAGAAGGGCGGCATCATCAAGCCCGGCGTGCCGGTGGTGATCGGCGCGCGCGACTCCGAGGCGCGCCGGGTGCTGACATCTTTAGCCATGCAACGCCAAAGTCCGGTCCGGATGGTCGACCGCGACTTCTCTTTTCGTTCACGCGCACCCGCCCATTTGCTTGACTATTTCGGGCTGGGGCTTAATCTTGAGCGAGTCGAGTTGGGAGTGGCCGGGCCGTTTCAGCATGAGAACGCCGCTATCGCGCTGGCGGCGGTCGAGGCCCTTAGGGCGCAAGGTTGGCGGTTGGAGGAGCAGGCGATACGGCAGGGGCTCAAGGAGCTGCGCTGGCCCGGGCGGTTCGACGTGGTGTCGCGCCGGCCGCTGGTCATTCTCGATTGCGCGCACAACGAACTGAGCATCGGCGCGCTGCTGGAAACGATCGCCGTGGAACTGGGTCCGCAGGTCAGGCCGCGCCTGATTTTCGGTTGCCTCGAGGACAAGCAGTGGGCGAAGATGGCGGCGATGCTGGCGCCGCGCGTGCGTGACGTGACGTTGACCCGGGTGCAGCCCAAGCGTCCGCTCGAGCCCGAGAATCTGTTGCCGCTATTTTCCGCGCAGATTCCCGCGCGCGTGGTGCGCGAACCGCGGCGCGCTGTGGAGCAAGTGATGGCCGAGAGTGGACCGGACGACGTTATCGTGGTAACCGGATCTGTCTATCTGATAGGTGAGGTATATCCATACTTCCTCAAGCGGCAGGGTCGGCGGGGGCTATTTCCTGAAGCTGCTATGTAAAGCGCTGCTGGCAGTATCGTTGGCGATTGCGGCCCTGGTCATGCTTGGCCCGGCGCCCGCTCATGCGCAGGGGACGGGGCCGGCGACGGCGCTGATGCTGCAATCCCACCATGGCTCCGTCGACGTAACCGGCCGCCAGTTCGAGTACGACTCCAAGACCGACACCTTCGTGGTCACCGGCGACGCGGTGGTCAATCAGGCCGGCGACGACGCTGACCGCCGATCGGATCGACCTCTTGCGGCGCAGCTCACCAGGCGGCGGCCTTCGGCAACGTGCATCTGATCGATCCCGAGGGGCAGATGTTCGGCTCCGAGGGGCGCGTCAACTGGCAGGACGAGACCGTCGAGCTGACCAACGGCAAAATGGTTGCGGCCAGCCATACCTACCGCCTCGAGGGCAAAAAGATTTTCAAGCGGACCGGCCAGCACTACCAGGTTACCGACGGGTTTTTCACCACCTGCGGATGCGGTGGCGATACGCCGGACTGGTCGATCTCGGGCGCCGACATCGACCTCCACGTGGGCCAGCAGGGCGTGGCGCGCAATGCGCACTTCGACGTGTTGGGATATCCAGTGGTTCCGCTGCCGTACGCGCTCTTCCCGGCCAACAGTTCGCGCCAGACTGGCTTCCTAAGCCCGCGCGTCGGTTACTCGAGTCTGCGCGGCGCGCAGTATCTGCAACCCTTCTATTGGGCGATCAACAAGAGTTCTGACGCGACCTTCGCGCTCGATGTCGAAACCAACATGCGCGTTGGGGTGCTGAGCGAGTATCGGCTGCAAAACGGTATCGACGACTATTTGCGGGTCGATACGGCGTACGTGAATGAAGGGCTGCGTTCCCAGGCCTCGCGTGTCAACGACGTGGTCGACACCCAGATTGCCGACCCGCACATTCCGATCGACCGCTACAACATCATCGGAATGATGCGCCAGCATATTGACGACAACCTGGTCGCCTATGGCGACGCGATCTCGGTCAGCGACAGCCTCTACCTGCGCGAGATGAACATCTGGACGTTGTCCAAGGGCTTCGGCAACGGCTACAACACGATGCGCGACGCGCCCTCGCACTTCGGTCTCATCGACAGCTTCGAGGACGGTTACGCGCAGTTCGGCGGAACGTGGAATCAGGATCTGATTCAGCCGCAGCAATATCGCGTTGCAGACGCTGCCGGAGTTTCTGCTTAGCGGGCGGCGTGAACTCCTTGGCGGGCTCGCCTACGCCGACTACAACGTGCAGGCCGACAACTTCTGGCGTTCCTCAGGGGTGAGCGGCCTGCGGCTGGACGTCAATCCGCAGCTCACGGTGCCGTGGCGCCTGGGTCGAGTACCTCTTCGGTTGGGGCGCGGTCGGGATGCACGAGACGGTCTACGATGTCTCCGGAGATCAGATCGCGGTGACCCCGGTGGGCACGGACGGGCTTAAGTGGAACAACGCTCTTTCGCTCGGGTCGCTGGCGGAGGGTGGGCTCAGTTCGCGCGAACTGCCCTATGCCAACTTCGGCGCGAGAAGCATCCTCGAGAAGGTTTACCACGTCGACTGGAAATCGATCGACAAGATCAAGCATACCATCGAGCCCTTCGCCTACTACAACTACGTGCCGAACGTCGACCAAAGCGACCTTCCTCTCTTCGACCAGCTCGATCGCATCAATGCGCGGAGCCTCGTGACCTTCGGCGTCACCTCGCGGATTTACGCCCACTCCGCTTCGCATATCGCGATGCCGCAGGGCGACGTGGCGCAGAGCGATCTCTCGGAGGATGAGGAAGACGAGGAACTTAACGGTGATGCTCCGCTACCTGCCGCTTCGCCCGGGATGGCGCGCGAGTTGGCCGAGTTCCAGATTCTGCAGGCCTACGACACCGACCATGCGATCGCCAAGGGCGGCTCGCAGTGGTCCGACCTGCAGGCCTCGGCGATGGTGTTGGCGACCAACTGGGTCTCGATGGGGTCGCAGCTGGGTTACGACCCGCGCGACACGCGGATCACTTACTCCAGCATCTATTTTACGATGCAGCCGCCGTGGAAATTGTACTCGCCGCCGAGTCTTTACATGGGCCGTTCGCTGTCGGGCTCCTTCCTGCAGGTCTCGTACAACTACATCGCGCCCGGTCCGACCGCTTTGCAGCCCGGCATCAATTCCAATTTCTACCAGTTCGTCACCTTGCGTGCGTACTACGACCTGATCGACCGGATCGGGCTGTTTTTCGCCCCCTCATACGACATCGCCAACTCCAAGATGCTTTCGACCGAGTACGGCGTGCGCATCAAGTCGCCCTGCAACTGCTGGGCGGTCGACGTCGGCGTGAGCAAGTCGATCAACCCCAGCGAGACCGCCGTGCAGTTCATGGCGACGCTGGGTGGAATCGGCTCCGTTGGCCAGAATCCCTTCGGCCGCAGCCCCTTCCAGCACGCGACGAGCGTGGTGCCCGGACTATAGCGCTCAGCCTCTCGCGCCATCGGAGCTCTCGCTCGCGCACCTGGGCGCGCCTCCTTTCTCGCGGCGGCTTCACGCCGAACGCCAATGCCATATAATCCGTAGCCTGAGATTTGCCGCGGCGCGCGCTGAGCGCTCCGCTGCAGCGCGTCGCCATATGAGCTCGATCCTGTCATGACCTCGATCTTGGCCGCGATCATCCACTTCGTCGAGCGCACTGCCGCTATCGCGCGTACCGGGCTCGCCTTCAGTCCCCACGGCTTCGACGCCGAGCGCTACCAGGAACTGCTGCGCGAGGCGGCCGCGATGCGCGCGGCGCTCGACGGCGCGAGTCCCGAAGAGGCCGCCGAACTTTTGCGGCGCTGGCGCGCCGAGGTCCGCGACGGTTACGACGGCTACGTCACGACGGCCTCGGGATGCGGCGTGATCGCGTTCAACCAGCGCGGCGAAGTCCTGATGATCCTGCGCCCCAACGGCCGCTGGTGGTATCCGACCGGTTTCTGCGAGGTCGGGATGTCGCCGGCGGAGAACGTGGCCAAGGAGGCCGAAGAGGAGACCGGGCTAATCGTGCGCCCGCTTTGCCTGATGGCGGTCATCGACAGCCGCAAAGCCGGCTCCGTCCATCGCCACATCTACTCGCATCTATTCTACTGCCGGATCGAAGGCGGCGAGCTCAGGCCAAATCCGCTCGAGGCGCTGGAGGCCGGTTTTTTTCCGCTCGAGCAACTGCCCGAACCGCTTCACGGCGTGGACCGCAAGTGGATCGGCCTTGCGCGCGAGTTCCATTTCGACGGCCGCCGCGAGACCTATTTCGATCCGATCGACTGACAGCGCTCGAGGGGGCCGGCGCTCAGCCGGCGGCGACCTGGCTGCGCTGGGCGACGCGCGCCGCAAACCACATCGCGGCCGCCGCAAACACGACGCTTACCCCGACCGATAACGCCGCGCCCGGCAGCGCGCCAAGCGTCTGCGGCTCAGCCAGGTAGAGCGCGCGCCTGAGCGCCGCCATCCCGTAGGTCAGCGGGTTGAGCCACATGATCCAGCGCAGCCATAGCGGCGCGCCGGCGGCCGGAAAGAATGCGCCGGACAAAAACCAGATCGGCACCAGGATCGAATTCATGATCAGATGGAAGCCGCGGGTCGACTCGATGCGCCACGCGATCAGCAGCCCGATGCAGTTGAAGGCGAACGCGATTATCGTCATCACGGCGATCGACGCGAGCCACTGCCGCGGCGCTCAGATGTATCCCGGCCAGCGGCGCCAGCACCAGGAACACGCATCCCTGGAACAGCGCGAGCGTGGTGCCGCCCAGCGCCTGACCCGCCACCACCGTGTCGCGCGCGATCGGCGCGACCAGCACGCCCTGCAAAAACCCCTGGCGGCGGTCGTCGACGGTCGCGATGGTGGCGAAGATCGCGGTGAACAGCAGCACCAGCATGATCACGCCGGGATAGAAGTACTGCACGTAGTCGACCCCCGAGGGCATCCCGCTCGGCTTGAACGAGGCCCGAAAGCCCCATCCGATCAGCACCCAGAAAATCAGCGGCTGAACGAACGATCCGATGATCACGCTGCGCTGGCGGCGAAAGCGCACGATCTCGCGCCACCATAGCGTCCAAACCTGCAAGGCGACCCGGCCCATCAGCGGCCCTCCTCCGCGGCGCGGGCGGGTGACGAAGCGATGGCCCGTCAGGTGGACGAAAACGTCCTCCAGCGTAGGCCGGCCGAAGGTCACCGACTCGATCTCGCCGCCGAATTCGTCGACCAGCCGCGCCACCAGTTCGTGTCCGCGCGGCCGTTCGATCCGGAGCGTGCCGTCGACCAGCGCCGCGCTGACCTGGAACTGACGGGCGATTTTCTGCGCCAGCGCCTCGGGCGCCGGCGCGCTTATCACCATCACGTCGCCGCCGACCCGTTGCTTGAGCTCGCCCGGCGGCGCGATCGCCACCAGCCGGCCCTGGTCGAGGATGCCGATGCGGTCGCAGCGCTCGGCCTCTTCCATGTAATGCGTGGTGAGCACGATGGTGACGCCGTCGCTCTCGCGCAGCCGCGTGAGCAGGTTGAAGAACTCGCGCCGCGCCGCGGGGTCGAGCCCGGTACTCGGCTCGTCGAGCAGCAGCAGCTCGGGCTCGTGCAGCAGCGCCTTGGCCAGCTCGACGCGCCGGCGCAATCCGCCCGAGAGCGTCTCGGCGAGGTCGCCCGCGCGGTCGCTCACGTCCAGGCGCGTCAGCATCGCCTGCGTGCGCTCTTTGAGCCGCGCGCCGCGGATGCCATAGAGGTTGCCGTGGATGGCCAGGTTTTCGGCCACGGTCAACTTGCCGTCGAGGCTGGGGCTTTGGAAGACCACGCCGATCTTGCGCCGTAGTGCCTGCGTCGCGCCGCGCAAGTCGTAACCCAGGATGCGCGCGTTGCCGGACTGTATCGGCACCAGGGTCGAGAGCAGGCGGAACAGCGTGCTCTTGCCGCCGCCGTTGGGGCCGAGAAAGCCGAAGATTTCGCCGCGCGCGATCGTAAATTCGACTGCGCAAAGCGCCTGGCGATCGCCATAGCTGAAGTCGAGGCCGCCGACCTCGATCGCGGGCTCGGCGGACATCCGCGCGGCGCGCTCAGCGCGCGGCGCGCCTGTTGTTGGTGAAGCATCCATGTAGAGGGCTCAGCCGAAAAGGGCTCAGCGGATGATTATTCCGTTACGGGACATCGGTAGCAATCCGCGCGGCGGCCTTGCGTCGCGTACGACGCGTCATGCGCGCGATTGCGCGGACGCATCGGCTCGGCTAAAGCCTTGTCCCTTGTGAGTGAAAGGCGGAGCGCGCGGGTCGATTTTTTTCAACTGTTCGATCGACAGCCGGTGGATCGAATCGAGCGCGCAGTGCTGCTCGACATCCCGGCCGGCGCGGGCGGCGAGTCGGCGCGGCTCGAGCGGATGGGTTTCGAGGTCGTCTCGGCCGACCTCTTTCCGCCGGCGGCTGGCGCGCCGGCGCCGCGATGGGTCCGCGCCGACTGCAACGCGCCGCTGCCGTTTCGCACGGCCGCCTTCGATGCCGTGCTCTCGCGCGAGGGTATCGAGCATTTCGAAAACCAGGCCGGCTTCGTGCGCGAGTGCGCCCGCGTGCTGCGTCCCGGCGGCCGGATCGTGCTGACCACGCCCAACCTGATGCACTTGAGCGCGCGGTTGAGCGCGCTGCTTACCGGGCAGCGCACGATGCGCCGGGGACTGGCCAACGAAGTCGAGACGCTGCGCGCGCGCTCGGCCGGCCGTTTCTACCACGGGCACATTTTCCTTATCGACTATTTCCGCCTGCGCTACCTGATGCGCCTGGCGGGGCTCGGCGCGATCGAGGTCTACACCGATCGCTTCAGCCCGTCGTCGATCGCGCTCGCGCCGATGGTGCCGGCGATGTACGCCGCTTCGCGCGCCGCGGTCGCGGCGTTTGCCCGCAAGGCGCGGCAGCATCGCCGCGCCGTCGCACCGCCCGAGCTTACCGCCGAGATCATGCGCCACGTTTTCTCGCCCGCGCTCCTGTTCGGCAAGCGGATGATCGTGACCGCGGTGCGCGAGGACGGGAGCGCGCAAGCGGCGGAGCGCTAACCGCCGGTGAGGAGGGTGTTGGATCGATACCGGCGGGGGCGCATGCTATTTAGTCGGCGCTGGCTCGCGCGCGGAGCTTTGTGCGCGGGGCCGAGGGTGCAAGCTCGGGGGATGATGAGGGTTGCGATGACAGTGGCGAAAGTGCGGATTGCGAACGCGCAAGGCGAGCGCGCGCAGGTCTCGAGCGAGCGGTTGACCAGCGCGGGGCTGGCCAGCGCGGGGCTTACAAGCGCGTGGGGGATCGGCGCGCGGGTGATCGGCGCGCGGGTGATCAGCGCGCGGGTGATCAGCGCGCGGGTGAACAGCGATGGATGACGCGCAGGCGCATCGCCAGGCGGTGGCGCCGCCGTCCAGCGTAGACGCGTCGGCCGGCAGGCATCCCGCGGCATCCGCGCCCGTACCTGTGGCAGTTGCTCGGCCTGCTGATTCCGGCGACCATTTTCGAAGGCTACGACATCACTATTTTCCATCTCTGCACGCCCGACATCGCCGCGACTTTTCACCTTGGCAACCAGGCGATCGGCGTGATCGCCTCGATCGTGCGCTTCGGCACGGTGTTGTCGTTCCTGGTGATCTCCTGCTCCGACCGCGTCGGGCGCAAACCGGTCATCTCGGTGACGGTGCTGGGCTACGGGCTTTTCACCCTGTTCACGGGACTCTCGCGCGGGCTCGTCACCTTCACGCTGTTCCAGAGCCTCTCGCAGGTGTTCCTGGCCAGCGAGTTCGGGATGGCGATCATCATTATCAGCGAGGAATTCCCCGATGAGTTGCGCGGGCGGGCGATCGCCGGCTTTCACATGGCGGCGTTCGTCGGAGTCGCCGTGGCGGGTTCGCTGTATGGCTACGTGGCCGAATCGGCGTGGGGATGGCGCGGGATGTATCTGCTGGGGATCGCGCCGCTTCTGCTGGTGGCCTTTCTCAGGCAGTACGTGCGCGAGACCGCGCGCTTCCTCGCGCATCGCGCCTCGCTGACCGTTCATCAGAACTGGCGCGAGAGCATCCGCACGCAGGTCAAGCTGTTCCGCGGCCCCTACCGCGGACGCCTGATACTGGTCGCGCTGCTGGCCAACAGCGTCGGCTTCGTCGGCGGTCCGACGATTACCTACTTCAGCCTCTTCGCCAAGCGCGACCATCACTGGACCTCGACCCAGGTCGGCTCGGCGGTCATCGTGGCCTACCTGATGGCGACGGTGGGGACGATCCTGTGCGGATACCTGCTCGACCTGGTCGGACGCCGGCTGACGACCAGCGTGTTCTACTTTGGCGCCGGAATTTCGATGGTCGTGCTGTTCCAGTCCTCGGGCCATCACGCGATCCTGCTGGCGTTCATGGCGACGATGTTCACCTACCAGGGCGCGCGCACCGCGACCTCGGCTCTGTCGGCGGAGCTGTTTCCCACCGAGATTCGCGCGGCCGGCTACAGCAGCACCATCCAGACCCTGGGGCAGTTGGCCTGGTTCATGAGCCCGGTACTGGTCGGGACAGATGTCGCTGTTGGTGGGCGGTTTGGGCAACGCGGCGTCGCTATGCGCGATAGGGCCGCTCCTCGGCGCGGTGCTGATCCTGCTCTACGCTCCGGAAACGCGCGGCAAGACGCTCGAGGAGATGGCGCTCTAGCGGCTCGCGCGGTTGACCCTGGCCGCGCGCGGGGTGTAAACCGCAGTTGGCCCCACGGATGGATTCGCGAATGGATTCGATGACCGGCGTGGCCGCGCGATTTCCGGGGCCGGCGTAAGCCGGACGGCGCTACGCTCGCCCGGTCTCAGCTCCAAGACTTGAGCGAAAGGCGGTTGCATAAAATGAAAGCGGCGGTTCTTCACAACTACGATGAAGCCCTGAAGCGGCCCGACTTCGTTCGCTACGAGGAAGTGCCGGAGCCGAAGATCGAAAAGCCCACCGACGTGATCGTGCGCATCGGCGGCGCCGGCGTCTGCCGCACCGACCTCCACGTGATCGAGGGGCTGTGGCGCAGCATGATTCCCGTCAAGCTGCCTTACATCATGGGGCACGAGAACGCGGGCTGGATCGAGGAAGTCGGCAGCGCCGTCGAGATCGTCAAGCGCGGCGACCCGGTCATCTGCCATCCGCTGGCCAGCACGGGCGAAACGCTGGCCGCACGCCGCGGCAACGACATGCATGGCGGCGGGGCGTTTCCGGGGCTGGACTCCAATGGCGGCTATGCGGAATTGCTCAAGACCAGCGTGCGCGCGCTGATCAAGCTGCCGCAGACGCTCGCGCCCAAGGACGTCGCGCCGCACGCCGACGCCGGCATCACCGCCTACCACGCGGCCAAGAAGGCCTCGCGCCACCTGTTGCCCGGCGAATGGGCGGTGGTGATCGGCGCGGGCGGCCTCGGCCATATCGGCATCCAGGCATTGCGCGCGCTATGCGCGGCGTCGATCATCGCGGTCGACCGCTCGGACCTCGCGCTCGGCCTTGCCCGCGAATGCGGCGCCGATCACACGGTCAAGGCCGACGGCGACGAGGTCGACGCGGTGCTGCAGCTGACCGGCGGCGGCGGCGCGCAGGCGGTAATCGATTTCGTGGGCGAGGGCAACGCGGTCGCGAGCGCGCTCAAGATGACCGCCAACGCCGGCTATTACTACGTCGTGGGCTACGGCGGCAAAATCGAAATTCCCACGATGGAGATGGTCGCCACCGAAAAAACCATCGTGGGCAATCTGGTCGGCACTTATCCCGATCTGGTCGAACTGATGGCGCTCGCCGATCGCGGGAAGGTGACGCTCGCCACCAGGGAGTACCGGCTGAGCGACGCGAACTCCGCGCTGCACGACCTGGTGGCCGGCAAGATCAAGGGCCGCGCGGTGCTCATTCCGTAAAATAGCCGCCGCGCGTTGCCGCGGGAGAGCGGCAGTGTGCTGGATGGCAAGAATCAGCAAGAATCAGCAAGAATCAGCAAGAGGGAGCACCGCGGAAAAAGAAATTCGACGCTTCCTCGCTCGACCCCACCTCCATGCTCCCCCAAAACACCTGGGAGGAGGCCAGAAGCGCTCGACTTGCTAATAGTTGCGCTCGACCTGGAAGCGGCCCTGTTCGATATAGCCGCCGCCCTGCATGCAGAAATACGAACCCGTCAATTGGTTCTGCCCGTTGCTCTGCGAGGGCCTGCCGTTGAACAGACAGCTCGATCCGTCGGGCAGCATCACACGCATGCCCACACCGCCCTCACGCACCTTGCCGTCGGCGATCGTGCCGGTGGTATTGGAATCGCGGCAGACCATGTTGCCAAATGCGCAGCCATAGTGGCCGGTCAGCTTGGAGCCCTGCTGAAACATCTGGAGGGTGATTTTCTCCACCGCGTTGCAACGGGTTATATCGGGCTGAAGCGGCATACAGGTGGCGGTCGAGGTTCCCTCCCATAGCCCGGTGAAACCCGAGTCGCCGGTCGCTCCCGATTCGGCGGCCGGCGAGGCTTGCGCTACCGGCTCGGCGCTGGAGGGCGTGTACTGTTGTGACTCGCCGGCAGCGCATCCGGCCAGCATCGCGAGCGCGGCCAGCGCCACCCACCACGGAATTCCGCCCGAAGCGCTTCCCCCGCGGTCGGTCAGAAATTTTGTCCCTCGGAATCAATTGAAAGATCGACTGGGTGTTCAACCGGAAATCATCTGACTAAGTCGCACACCACCCTGAGGCCTCACGCACAGGCGCTACGTCTGTGCTAGCGCGCATGCGGGCGGATCGCAACCGGCGGTTCGCCGCGCGCCGCTTTCAGCTCCAGACCCCGAGCAATTCCAGGGCGCGAGCGGTGCCGCGCAACAGCGGCATCAGCACCAGGTGCGCGAGACGCCCGAACGGCAGCCATATCATCAGGAACTCCACACTCAGCAGATGGGCCGTCAGCAGGGCGGCGTAGGGGCGCGTGAGCGAGGTGCCGCCCAGATGCGGGAAAGCGAGCATCCCGGTCACCAGCGGCATCAGCACCACCAGCCAACTGAAGTACTCGTCCAGCCGCGCGCGCCAGGTGGAGCGCGCCTCATCGGGCGGGCGATGGAGCAGCACCGCGACCATCGCGACCACCGTGACCGAGCCCGCAAACCAGACCAGGCCAATCGGCAGGCCGGGCCAGCTTATGCCGGTCAAATCGCTCACCAGCAGGATGTGCGGGGCGAAGCCGAAGATCACGATCAGCAGCCCCACGTGCATCACGTAGCTCTCGACCTGCCAGTGCCCGCGCCCCAGCCAGAACTGCTTGCGCGCCCAGTAGAGGTCGCGCTCGGGGGGGCTGAAGACGAAGGCGCCCAGCCGCCAGCAGAGGCCGCAGACCATGATGACGAGCGCCCAATGCAGGGCGGGCCCGCGTGCGAAGGCGATCCAGTCCATCGTGAATTCTTCCGCGTAATCCTTTCGTGTAGTCTGCTCGTGTAGTCTGCGCGCGTAGTTTTGCGCGTGTCTGTTTGCCGCGTGCCTCCGCGCGCTCTCGTCCGTCGCTCAGCCCTTGCGCGGCGCCGCCGCAGCCTAAGCCGCCGCCATCCGCCGAACACTGCGCCCGCCAGCAGACCCACCAGCGCGGCGTCGCCCCAGGTGCGCCCGCGATTCCAGTCTTCACCGGCGGCGGCGGGCGCTAGCTGGAAGGTCGGACTCATGCGAACCATCACGACGTGGCAGTCAAAGCAGGCCATCCGGCGCAAGCCGTGAGTCTTGCCGTGCCAGAAGGCTTCGTCATGGCATTGGAGGCAGGCCCGGTTGTTACGCTCGATCGACTGTCCGTGGTCGATCCGGAACTCCGCCATTCCGCCGACGCCCAAACCGCCGCCCGACTCGGCGTGATTGCTGGCCGGGCCATGGCATCCCTCGCAACCCAATGCGCTCGACGGTCGTTTTGAGGATTGACCAGGAACAGCTTACCCATCTTGGTGCGGGCGAACTCGAGCGACAGCTCCTGATGGCAGGCGTAGCAGTACACGGTGCCGACGTAGTGCGCTGCGGGCCGCCTGACGCCGGAGTCCGGAGGCGTCGCGCCGCGTGCCTGAGGCTGCGCCATCGCCGCGTCCGCGTTGTCCGGCGCAGCGAAGGCCTCACCGCGGGCCGCCAGCGCGAGCGCAAATGCCAGCAGCAATAGCGCTGATGCGAAGGTCATGAAGTTTGCCGCTGTCTTGCGGTGGGCTGATCGATTTTCCTTCATCGCCGAGCCGCGTCGCACCCCTCATGTGCGATCGCGTGAGAGGCGGTTGTGACTTTTTTGCCGCCGCTCGTCAACCGTAGCGCGCGCATAACGTGCGATCAGCCGATGCGTCGGGACCTTTTCCGCAGGCTTCGCAGTTTCACTTTGCGGATTGCAGCGCCGGCGTGGGCTCTTGGCGGCGCCCCTTGGATGAGCTATTGAGCTTCCGGGTGCGGTTGGCGCGGCCGAGGGGTAGAGTTCTGCCTTGACAATGAAGTTATGGTGGTGAGACTTGCGAATTAAGGTATGTGGCGTTTAAGTCTACGCGACGAGGATGCCGTTCTACCTGCTCGGTCAGGCTGCCTCAGTGCGAGGCTACAGCCCGGAAGACGAGCATGTTGGCCGGCCGTCCGGCGGTCAGACCACGGAAGTTGATGAGTTTCACTTGGCATCCACATTGCTTTCGGAACCGAGCGAATTGGACGAGAGATTGGACTCTTCGTTAAATTCCCGTGACGACCTCTGTAGGGAGTAATTGAGATGGCGAAACGCGCGGTGTTCATCGTCGCAATCCTGCTCGGCCTGTCGGCCTGGTGTGGTTCCGGCGCGCTGGCCCAGATGCCACCCGAAGAGGGCGTCAAGGTACGCGAGCTGCCGCTGGCCGGCCCACACTGGGTATTCGTGATGAACCCGTTCAGCGGCACGCTGGAAGTCAGCAGCGTGTTCGCCGTCGACGGCGATTCGCTTCAGGTGCTTGGCCAGATGACCGGCGGATCAGTCAGCGCATTCGCGATAGCGCCGGACCACAAGCAGTTTTACATGGCCGACACCTACTACTCGCGGGGCGCGCGCGGCGAGCGCACCGACGTACTGACCATCTATGACGCGCGTCATCTGGCGCCGACCGGTGAAGTGATTCTCCCGACCAAGCGCCAGCTCTCGATTCCCGACAGCGCCCAGATGACGGTGACGCCCGACGGCCGCTTCGTGCTGGTCGCCAACGTGACCCCGGCGACTTCGGTCAGCGTGGTCGATATACTGAACCGCTCGTGTCGCGGGCGAAATCGAAACTTCCGGATGCGCCGAAGTTCTGATCGCTGGGCCGCGCCGCTTCGTTTCGGTGTGCAGCGACGGCTCGATGATGACCACCGAATTCGACGACAACGGCAAGCAGACGGCGCAAAAGCGCACCGCCAAGCCGTTCTTCGACATCGAGAAGGACCCGGTCTTCGGCGTGCCGGCGCGGGTTGGCGACGACGCCTACTTCGTCAGCTACCATGGGATGGTCTACCCGATGGGTCTCGGATCGAATCCGGCGGAGCCGGGCCAGTCCTGGTCGTTGCTGAGCGACGACGACAAGAAGGCCGGATGGTTGCCGGGCGGCTATGAGCCGCTGTGGGGCAACGCCGCCAAGGGCCTGCTGTTCGTTCTGATGCATCAGGGCGGCGGCGACTGGACGCACAAGAAGCCGGGCACCGAAGTGTGGGTGTACGACGTGAAAGGACAAAAGCGCGTCGACCGGATCGTACTGCCGCAGCAAGGCAACGCGATCCTGGTCAGCCAGGACGATGCTCCGACGCTGTTCGCGCTGAACGCGATGTCCGCCACGCTGCAGGCGTTTTCGGCGCTGGACGGCAAGTATCTCGGCGCGCTCTCGGGTCTCTCGGGCGTGCCGTGGGAGATGTACGGTTTCTGATGTTTGAGCTCTGAAAGCATTTACGGAGAATGATGCCGCAAATCGACCCAGTACTCGGATGGATGGCCGCGGCTCGCGGCCGCCGCCATTTTCGCCGCGTCGGGGGCGCTCAAGTTCTATGACCTGGAGACGTTTCGCGGCGCGGTGACGAACTACCGCCTGATTCCGGAGTGGCTCGCGACGCCGTTTGCCTGGGCGGCGCCGGTGGTGGAGTGCGCCGCGGCGCTGGGCCTGCTGCTGAGCCCGATTCGCGCGCCCGCGGCGCTGGTGTTGATCGCGCTACTTGGCGTCTTCACCGGCGCGATCGCGATCAACCTCGCGCGCGGCCGCACCGATATCGACTGCGGATGCTTCGGCCCGGCGCTGCGCCAGCGGCTTAGCTGGTGGCTGCTGCTGCGCAACGGCGCGCTATTCGTGCTGCTCGCGATCGCGCTGATGCCTGCCGCTGCGCGGCCGATGGATTTTCTCGACTTCGCCACCGTCAGCATGGCGGCGGCCACGGTGGTGGTGCTCTACACCGCCGCCAACTATCTAATCGCGAACGCCCCCGGGCTTCGCGCGCTGGGTGCGCTAAATGCTTGAAGCGTTGGTGATATCGCAGATCCTGCTCGTGGGCGCTGGTGCTGTCCATGGCGGTGATGATGCTCGCGCTGTTGCGTCAGGTCGGCGTTCTGCACGAACGGATTGCGCCGATGGGCGCGCTTACGCTCGACCGCGGGCCCAAGGAGGGCGAGGCCGCGCCGCTGTTCGAGGTCAAGGACCTGCGCCGCGGCACGCCGCTCAAGATCGGCGGCGCGCGCGGCCGCAGCACGTTGCTTTTCTTCCTCTCCCCGACCTGCCCGGTGTGCAAGAAGCTGCTGCCGATCGTGAGATCGATCCAGCAGGCCGAGAACTCATGGCTCGACGTCATCCTGACCAGCGACGGCGAACCGGTCGAGCACGAGCGCTTCATCCGCGTGCAGCATCTCGAGGACTTCCCCTACGTGCTCTCGTCCGACGTCGGGATGACCTACCGGATCGGCAAGCTGCCTTACGGCGTGATGATCGACGACGCGGGCATCATCCGGGCCAAGGGATTGCTCAACACGCGCGAACATCTGGAGAGCCTGATCGAGGCCAAGCAGATGGGAGTTCCGTCGATCCAGCAGTTCCTCCAATCCACGCGGCCCGAGGGCCACGAGCCGCACGAGCATTCGCACGACGATGAACATGGCCACGCAAATGGCCACGCCGATGATCACGCGCTATAACCACGAAGCCCAGCCGCTTGCCGCATCCGGCAAGCGCGGAAGCAAATAGGCAAGGAGGCGAACAATGGACTCCCTGGTCGAACAGCTCACCCGCACGGTCGCGCAGCGCACTTCGCGGCGCGGCTTCCTTGCCCGGATGGGCAAACTGATGCTCGGAGGAATGGTCCTGCCGCTGTTGCCGATCGATCGCGTGCTGGGGAGCGCCCAGGCGCAGATGACGATGGGGCCCAGCGGAACCGGACGCAACGACGATCCCGCGACCTGCGACTACTGGCGTTACTGCGGCTTCGACGGCAATCTGTGCGGCTGCTGCGGCGGCAGCCATACCGAGTGTCCCGCCGGCACCATCATGTCGCCGACCTCGTGGGTGGGCACCTGCCAGGATCCCAACGACGGCAAGGAATACATAATTGGCTATCGCGATTGCTGCGGCAAAGACGTTTGCGGCCGCTGCTTCTGCGAAAATAACAAGGGCGACATGCCAATTTACAGGACTCAACTGGATAACGGAGTCATCTGGTGCTTCGGAACCAAACCTTCATCGTACGTGGTCAACTGCACGACCGCCGTCCGCCTCGGTCTCAAAACCTGAGTCCGCGGACCTGGCTGATTGCGGCCGTGTGCGCCATCGCGCTCGCGGCTGGCGTGAGCACCGCGCGGGCGGACGGCCACGGCGTTTTTATCTCGAACTGCGCCGTGTGCCATCAGCCCGACGGCAAGGGCGCGCCCTCGGTTTATCCGCCGCTGGCCGACTCGGTGGGCCGCTATGTGGCGCTCAAGGACGGCCGCACCTATGTGATCGACGTGGTGTCGTTCGGGATGGGCGGCAAGATCGATTCCGGCGGCGACAGCTTCGAGGGCGACATGCCGCCGTGGCCGCAGTTGAGCGATCAGGATGTCGCCGAGGTGCTCACTTACGTGCTCACCGGTCTCAATGCCAAACTGCTGCCAGCGGACTTCAAGCCGATCTCCGCCGACGAAGTCAAAGCCGAGCGCGGCAAACAGCTTACCGCGGCAGGCGTTCACACCGAGCGCGACTCGCTGATTAAAGAGCTCGGGAACAAGGCCGCGAAGTAGGGATACGCCGCCGCGATGAACCCGCGCGCTATCGCCGTACTGGTCGCCGCGCTTTCGATTGCGAGCGCCGCGCTGGCCGGCGGCTCGCCGCCCGCCGAACTGTACACGCTCAACTGCTGGGGCTGCCATAAGCCGCGCGCCGAGGGCATTCCCGGAACCGTGCCGCGCCTGGCGGATTCGATGGCGGATTTTCTGAAGGTGCCCGGCGGCCGCGAATATCTCGTCGAGGTGCCGGGTGTCGCGGCCTCCACGCTGAGCGATGCCGAAATCGCCCAAGTGCTCAACTGGCTGCTGTTCACCTTCAACAAGGCCGAGATGCCCTCGGACTTCAAGCCCTACACGGCGGCCGAGATCGCAAAATACCGGCCGCATCAACTGATTCGCATCACCGAAACCCGCGACGCCCTGGTCAAGCGCTTGAAGGCCAAAGGCATAGTCGTCCCCGACGACCAGTTGGCCGGTGAAGCGCTGGCGACACCGCCCGCTCAACACTGACGGCCGTGCTTCCCGCGCTGCGCGCGAAGCAACTGGCATCGCCGGGCGTGCAATGCTATTGGCAATGCTGTTGGCAGGATTTTGGTTAGGGAGCGGTTCAGGAATCGGTCCTGGGGATTCCGGGTGCGCCCTTTGAAACAGGAGACGGCGAATGGACGCACTGGTGGAACGGCTTTCACGAACGGTGGCGCAGCGGACTTCGCGGCGCGGCTTTCTGGGCTACCTGGGCAAGGCGCTGGTGGGCGGGATGATGATCCCGCTGTTGCCGATCAACCGGGTGGTTGAGCAGGCGCAGGCGCAGATGAGCGCGGAGAACGGGGCCGCGGAGGAAGGCGAGGGCGGCGACCTCACGAGTTGCGATTACTGGCGCTACTGCGGCTTCGACGGCTACCTGTGCAGTTGCTGCGGGGGCGCGCTGACTTCGTGTCCGCCGGGGACGGCGGCGTCGCCGACTTCGTGGGTGGGGACGTGCCAGCATCCGACCGACGGCAAGGAATACATCATCGCGTATCGGGACTGCTGCGGTAAGGACGTCTGCAACCGCTGCTTCTGCGACAACAACAAGGGGCAGGTGCCGATCTACCGGCCGCAGTTGGACAACGACATCATCTGGTGCTTCGGGGCGAAGAACTTCGCCTACCACTGCACCACGGCGATTCGGCTGGGCGTCAAAACCTGACGTTCGGTCTTAGCCTATACACTCGGGCGGTCGACGCGCCGCTGAGCGCGCCGCGCGCGGCCGCAACCGGTATGGACGAACGCAAATTCGCTGAAGCGCTGGAGCGCGCGTCCACGTGGGTCGTGCGTTACTTCGAGCGCACGCGGGATTTTCCCGTGCTTTCGCAAGTCCGCCCCGGCGAGGTCGCCGCCGCGATGGCGCCCGCGATGCCGGAGGAGGGCGAAGACTTCGACGCCCTGCTCGACGACTTCGAGCGTATCGTCGTCCCCGGCATCACGCATTGGAACCATCCGCGCTTCTTCGCCTACTTCTCCATCACCGGCTCGGAGCCGGCGGTGCTCGCCGAGTTGCTCGCCGCGGCGCTCAACGTCAACGGAATGTTGTGGCGGACGTCGCCGGCGGCGACCGAGGTCGAGGAGGTCGCGCTCAAATGGCTGCGCGACGCGCTGGGCCTGCCGCCGAGCTTCTTCGGCGTGGTCTACGATACCGCGAGCGTCTCAGGGTTGCATGCGCTGGCGGCCGCGCGCGAGTCGCTCGGCCTGGACGTGCGCAATCTCGGCACCACTGGCCGCGGCCTCCCGCGGCTACGCCTCTATTGCACCGACCAGACCCACTCACACATCGAGAAGGACGCGATCCTGCTCGGCATCGGCCGCGAAAACGTGGTCAAGGTCGCGACCGACGACGCGTTCAGGATGGACCCGGCGGCGCTCGACCGCGCGATCACCGAAGACCGCGCACGGGGCTTTTTGCCGATGGCTGTGGCGGCAACCGTCGGCACCACCTCGACCACCTCGGTCGATCCAGTAGCTGCAATCGCCAAGGTCTGTCGCGCGCATCGCGTGTGGCTGCACGTCGATGCCGCCTACGCCGGGCCCGCGGCGATCGTGCCGGAGCTGCGCTGGCTGCTCGAGGGAGCCGAGGCGGCCGACTCGCTGGTGGTCAATCCGCACAAGTGGATGTTCGTGCCGGTCGATCTTTCGATCCTCTACACCCCGCACGAGCCGCTGCTGCGCCGCGCGTTCAGCCTGATCCCGGCCTACCTCGAGACGCCCGAGAGCGAAGTGCGCAACTACATGGATTACGGCGTGCAGCTTGGCCGGCGCTTTCGCGGCCTGAAGCTCTGGTTCGTGATGCGCGCCTATGGGCGGCGCAGGATGGTCGAGATAATCCGCAATCACGTCGCCTGGGCGCAGGAGCTGGCGCGATGGATCGGTGAAGCCGGCGACTTCGAGACTCTGGCGCCGCATCCGCTCTCGGTGGTGTGCTTCCGGCACGCGCCCGCGCAGCTCAAGCAAAGCGCCGCTGCGCTGGACCAGCACAATCAGCGCGTGGTCGACGAGATCAACCGCGGCGGCTTCGCCTTTCTCTCGACCACGCGGCTGAAAGAGCGCGTCGCGATTCGCTTCGCGATCGGCAACGCTCGGACCACGCCCGCCGATGTGCATGAGACCTGGGACTTGTTGCTGAGCACCGCCCGCCGGCTCGCCAGCGGCTGATCGCGCGATTCGCGGCGCGGAGACCCGGCAGCGACTCGAATACGGCTCCACGAAAGAAGCGTTGGCAGCGTTTGGCGCGCTTTATTTTTACGATAGTTGAGAAACTGTCCTCGTTTCAGCCGTCAGAATTCACTGGTTTTGCGCCTCTTTGAAGGTAGAAATAGCGAAAATTCAGCTTCAATGCGAACGAATAATCGTGGATGTCAGCTCCATCAGTTTGCTCGATATCCGCCAATTATCAGCGAAAATTTGCTAAGAGAAGCATATTTAGTACATGCACAGGTCAGTCTGCTGGCGATTCCGAACCTGGTACAAAGCTCTACCATAGTTGGGTAAATGTGCATTAAGCTCGGCTCATGTCGCTATGGCTTGATAGCTGTTGGCGAAAACGTCTACAGCGCCACAGGGAATGCGTCATCCTGACTCAACCGTGCAAAGGAATACGCGGCCGATCCGCCAGGGTGTTCGAGGCCTGCGGCGAACTTCTTCAGTCCAGCCGCGGTGTGGAAGCGGAGCCTGGGGGCGCCGCGACCGTATCCAAAACAGGCGCGGCCTCGGGGGCAAAGCAAGGCGCAAAATCACGCGATTCAGCGCGATACCGATCCAAAAGACCGTATTGACAGATGGGGGTGTTGACCGCTTAACCATGTTCTGGAGAAGAGCCTAGTTTGCTACGGCGATCCTCGACGAGCCCTGCGTCATAGCCCACCAGGCGCATGAGTTGACGCTGATGGAAGCTCTTGTATTTGCCATACCGGGCGCGCACGCGTAACTGGGGAACTGCCCTTGCGTTCCCAACGGTACAGGCGCGAGCGAACCGACGCGGCGAATACGGACCATTTCCCGGAGGGGTGCTGCACGGCGACCTCCGCCTGGCGAGGATCATCTTATGGCAGTGACCATCAATTCGTTGAATGAAGACCGTAGCCGGCTGGCATGGCGGGTACGCCAGGCAGGGGTACCGAGCGAGATCATCGACGAGCTCATCAACGACAACATTGTCGCGCGCTATGCGCGGCGGTTCCGTCTATTTCTGCAGGGAGCGCCGGGCGACGTTCTGATGATCATCATCAACGGCGTGGTCAAGGTGCACTGCGCGCAACCCGACGGCCGAAGATTTCTGGTGGAACTCGCAGGCACGGGCGACATAATCGGCTACGTCGACCGGATGGACGCCAAGGGACGGCACTGCCAGGCGTTCGAGGCGCAGGCCCTGACCAACTGCGCGGTCGCGCTCATCAGCCGCCAGCGCATCCTCAAGCTGCTCGGTGATTCCGATCACGCCACGCTAATCGGCCTGTTCGAGCGACTCAACACATTTTGGGCCTCGGTTGTGCATCGCTACGCGTCGCTGATGACGCTCTCCTATCGCGAGCGGCTGGAGGCGATGCTCACTGAAGTAGCGGCGCGCTTCGGAGTCAAGGAAACGCGCGGCACGCTCTTGACGCTCGAGCTGGGACACGACGATTGGGCCGAGATGATCGGCAGCTCGCGGCCGATGGTGAGCAGGCTTATCGCGGAGATGGTGCAAAGCCGGGTACTAGCGCGCGAGGGCAAACACTACATCCTGCTGGCCGACGGCAACGCCGAGAAGCCGGCCCCTCCGATGTCGCGGATCGAAGCGGTTCCGGCACGGGGAGTTCCCGCGCGCAAGAACGGCGCGATGACGCGTTCGGCTCGCGTTTCCTTGTGACCGCGCGCGTCCGCCTCCCGGCCCCTGCGCATCAAATGGCGGCCCTCATAAGAGCCACCATTTGATGAGGGCTGGCATTTTTCTTGCGCGGCCAATGCACTCCGTGCTCGGTCGAGGCAACGGATCTTTGTACCGGCTAAAGGCTGGCGGTTACGTCACGTCGAGCGGGTGGCGGCGATCGCATCGCGCTTGTGCTGGATTATTTCGGCCACCTTGAGATGCGCCATATCGATCATCTTCCCGTCGAGGCTGACGGCGCCGCGCCCCTGTGCGGTCGCTTGGTTCATCGCCTCGAGCAGCCGCTCGGCCCAGGTGATCTGCTCGGCGGAGGGCGAAAAGATCTCGTTGGCGAGCGCCACCTGGCTCGGATGAATCGCCCATTTTCCCTCGAGCCCCAGCGTGGCCGCGCGCCCAGCGCAAGCGCGGTAACCGTCGGCGTCGGCGAAGTCGACGAAGGGGCCATCGATCGCCCGCAGTCCGTATGCGCGGCAGGCGTTGGTCATCCGCGCCAGGGCGAAATGCCATTGATCGTTCCAATGGCGCGTGCGTGTGCCCTGCGCGTCGGCGGCGGTCAGGATTGAGTAGCGCGCATTGGGCGTGCCGAAAACGACCTCGCCGGTCTGCATGCTGATGGAATAGTCGCCGATGCCGAAGATCATCGCCTCGAGCCGCTCGCAGCTCGCCGCGATTTGCTCGACGTTCGACATTCCCAGCGCAGTCTCGATCAGGATTTCAAGCCCGAAAGCATCCGTGCGGCCGGTTTCGCGCTCGATCTGGCCGAGCAACGCGTCGACGAACTGCACGTCGAAGGGCGTGCCGACCTTGGGCAGCATGAACATGTCCAGGCGCGGACAGCGCTGGGCGATCTCGCAGATGTCGCGGAAGGCCCATGGAGTGTCGAGGCCGTTGACGCGCACGGCGACCGTCTTGCGGCGCCAGTCGACCTCGTTGAGCGCGGCGATTGCGCGGTTACGCGCGTTGACTTTTTGTTCGGGCGCGACCGCGTCCTCGAGGTCGAGGAAGATCACGTCGGCCTCGCCCGCCGCCGCCTTGGCGAAAAAATGGGGCGAGGTGGCCGGCACCGCGAGTTCGGAACGTTGCAGTCGGAAGCGCCTCGGCTTATGGGTGGTCAAAGACATCGTTCGGCTTTAGCGCCAATCGCCCGGGAGGTAAAGAGTGCTTCCGTCACGCCGGCGTTCAGTGCGCGACGACGGTAGCCTTGAAAACTCGCGCGCATTAGAATCGCCGACTGAAAAGTGCTCCGGCGAATCTGTCGGGAACGATCCTATCGGCGAGGAAAGCAGGTGTGATGGGACGAGCAGTGTGATGGATCAGGCGGGAGTGATGTCACCCCAGGGCCGAGTCCGCCCGGGACGGCTTCAGGTTTGGATGCAGGCGAGCCGCGCGTTCACGCTCGGGATGCCCTTCATGAGCGTGACCGTGGGCTCGTTTCTGGCGTTCTATGCCGGCGCGAGTCTCTCGCTGCCGAAGTACGTGGCGGCCGCCGCGGCCGCGATGCTTTTGCAGGCCGCCGCCAATCTCATCAACGACTACTATGACTTCGTCAAGGGCACTGACGTCGACAACTGGGAAGCGCCCGACGCGTTTGGGCCGGGCCTGGTGATTCAGCAGGGCCTGCTCACGGCCGAGCAGATTCATGTTGCCGGTCTCGCGACCTTCGCCGCGGGATCGGCGCTCGGCCTTACCCTGGTTTATGCCTGCGGATGGCCGGTGCTCATGCTCGGACTGATCGGCGCGTTCGGTTCGTATTTCTATACAGCCGAGCCGCTCAGCCTTGCCTACCATGGGCTCGGCGATTTCATGGTATTCGCGCTGATGGGTCCCGGTTACGTACTGGGCGGATATTACGTGCAGGCGTCTGGGTTTTCGTGGACGTCGGGATTGGTTGGAATTTCGATGGGGCTGCTTTGCTCGAGCCTGTTGCAGGTCAACAACCTGCGCGACATCGAAAACGATCGCAGGCACGGCAAGTGGACGATGGCGGCGATAATCGGCCGCAAGGCCGCGATGGTCGAACTCGTCACGTGCGACACGCTGGCCTACGTGATCGTGATGGTGAGCGTGCTCTTCAGGGTAATCCCGTGGCCGTCGGTCCTGGTGCTCGCGACGCTGCCGCGCGC
Organism: uncultured delta proteobacterium; assembly: GCA_963832395.1. GTDB lineage: Bacteria > Desulfobacterota > Binatia > Binatales > Binataceae > JAKAVN01. The sequence continues at coordinate 96,356 of CAWHTV010000001.1, forward strand.
GATCGATCAGGTAAGACTGGTTTCCGGCGGAGACCGACGCCGAGGCGCACAATCGTGCGATGGCCCGCTCGGGCCAACTGCAATTCGAATTCGGCCTCGCGCTGGTGGCCGCTTTCGTGTTGAGCCGACTTGATGGGTTGGTAGCGGCGTCTGTACTAAGTCGATCTTCCGCCGGGTCGAGTTTTCAGATCTTCAGGACCGACCTGAAGCGCACCTTGCCGGACATCATGCGGTCGTAGCCGTCCGCGGCCCGCTCCAGCGGAAACGTTTCAATCATCGGGCGTACGCCGCTGGCCGCCGCGAACCTGAGCGTGTCCTCAGAGTCGATGGAGGTTCCCGACGGCCAGCCCACGATCGACCTGTGCGTCAAAATCAATTGCATTGACGAAACCGCGAACGGGTCCGGACTCGCGCCGACGATCACCAGCTTGCCGCCCGCCCCAAGTCCATCGATGAGGCTTCCCATGGCCTTGCCATCTGGCGCGGTAGCGAGAATCACGCGCGCGCCTCCCAGGCCGAGCAGTTCTTTTGCAACGTTCTGCGCCGCGCTGTCGATGTAAGTTCGCGCGCCCAACTTCAGCGCGAGGGCCTTCTTGTCAGCTCCTCTACCGATCGCGACCGTCTCAAAGCCGAATTTGCTCGCGAACTGGACGCCCAAATGTCCGAGCCCGCCGATACCCTGGACTGCGACCAGGTCGCCGGGACGAGCACCACTGTTGCGCAAAGCGTTGAATGTGGTGACCCCCGCGCACATGAGCGGCGCGGCTTCTTCCGGAGTCAGCTCATTGGGAATATGGGCGAGCGACTCGACCGGTGCATTAACGAACTCGGCGTACCCGCCATCGTAGCTGATGCCGGGAATTTGCAGTTTCACACACGTTATGAAATCGCCGCGGCGGCATGAATCACATTTCCCACAGTGTCCGCCATGCCATCCGACTCCCACCCGGTCGCCGGCCTTCCATGGATCGGCATCTTCTCCGATCGCATCGACCACGCCCGCGATTTCGTGCCCGGGCGCTCGCGGATAGACGATTCCTGGAATACCGCCTTCCTTGGTTAGAACATCGCTATGACAGACGCCGCATGCCTGGATCCTGATTCTCACGGATCCGCGGGCAGGCTCAGACGCTGGCTCGTCTATCAACTTCGAAACTTCCGCCCGCTCGATTCACACGTACTATTTTCATTGGCAAGCTCTACTAGTGTTCTACCGAAAGTATCTATACTCCCACGCGGACGACGACCTTGCCGAAATTACGCCCATCGAGCATCCCAATGAACGCTTCGGCCGCTTTCTCCAGACCGTCGACCACGTCCTCGCGATAGCGGATGCGGCCGGCGGCGATGCCTGCGCCGACCTCGCGCAGGAATTCTGGATAGTGCGCTTCGGCAAATTCGTAATTGATCAATCCGCGCAGCGTCAGGCTCTTCGACAGGATCTCGCGCATCGTGGCCGGCAGCCGGTCGGTGCCGTCGCCGCCGCTCGGGCCATTGTACTGAGCGATCAGGCCGCAGACCGGCACGCGCGCGAAGTTGTTGAGTAGCGGCAAGACCGCTTGCCAGATCGCCCCGCCGACATTTTCGAAATAGACATCGATACCGTTCGGACAGCCGGCCGCCAGTTGAGCGGGAAAATCCGTCGCACGGTGATCGATTGCAGCGTCGAATCCGAGCTCATTTTTCACGAAAGCACATTTGTTCGGTCCACCGGCGATGCCGACCGCCCTGGCGCCCGCGATCTTGGCAAGCTGTCCCACCAGCGACCCGACCGGTCCGCTCGCGGCGGCGACGACCACGGTCTCGCCGGGTTTTGGTTTGCCGATCAGGCGCAGACCGGAATACGCCGTGAACCCCGGCATGCCGAGCACGCCGAGACGAGTCGAGACCGGCGCCAGCGCCGGATCAACCTTGGTAAGGCCCTTGCCATTCGACAGCACGTGCGTGCGCCATCCGGTTTGCGCAAGGACGATGTCCCCCTCCGAATAACCCGGATGGTTTGATGCGATCACCCGCGCAACCACTTCACCAACCATGACATCGCCAAGCTGTAGCGGCTTCGCATAGGATTTCCGGTCATCCATGCGGCCACGCATATATGGGTCGAGGGAAAGATACTGAACGCCGAGCAGAACCTGCCCCGAACTCGGCGTCGGGATCGTGGTTTCCTCAAGGCGGAAATCGGTCAACTGAGGTTTGCCCTTTGGGCGGGCAGCGAGGACGATTTGACGGGCCATAGCCGTAGTCATTGCGATGTCTCCACAAATTCGTTTCTACAGGCTCCCCGATTATCATATAGGCCCGATAACCACAGAAGCCCTGCGTTACTGACGCTTGAAATCGCCGACAGCTTTCACCGGGGCCTGCGCCTATGGACCCGGACCGCATCGTGGCTCAGATTTGTGCGGCGCGCCTATAGCCGGTCGGCCGCGATGCATTCCGACAGCGCGGGTTCGAATTTTTCCAGGTATGGCGCCAAATCGGGGGCGAACGCCGGATGCTCGCGCAGTCTCGCGAAGTGCGCGAAGGCCCGCGGAAAATGCGCACCGAGCCCGCTATGCAGGATTGGCTCGAGTCCTTTTTTCTGGAGCTCGCCGGCCCTTGGGCTCTCGTTGAAGAATAGACTCAACTCGGCGGCGAAGCAGATGTCCGCGAGAGTGAGGTTGTCGCCCACCAGGTACTCGCGGTCAGGCGATAGCGCCTGGTTGATTCCAGCGGCGTATACCGCGAATCCATCACGCGCTCTTGCATGAATTTCGGACGAAACAGTTCCGTTCATCAACGACAGCAGGTAAAGCTGCGCATCCCGGGCGAACACCAGGCTCGCGTCCAGGAAACTATCGACGCGCGCAGCTTCATACGGGCCGCGGCCGTATACCGGAAATTTGTTCTCACCCAGCCGGGCCACGGCGCGCATGATGCTGTTGGATTCGAAGATGCCGACCTTGCCATCCGGGCTGAAGGCCGCCGGCACGGTGCCAAATGGATGCGCCGCCATGAATGCTTTGGTCTTATGCAGCGCCCCGGTAAAGCCGACTTTGCCGGCCGCGGCATCGCCGACTCGTACCTGTTCGTCGCTCGACAGCGGCCGCGCATCGAAGTCCCACAACCACGACTGAAGCTCTTTGGGAGAGCTGCCTCGCACTTCGATTTCGACGCCACACATACGTGCGGCAATCGTCGCCTTCCATATGCGCGGGTTTGGCAGGTAGGAAAAAATTCGTAGTTGACTCATGATCCCTTCGATCCCTCCCGAAGTGGATGGCGGTCTGCTCGCATTGCGGCGCAAGCGGCCGCGTCTCTACCAGGTCTCGCCAAACGGTCTGATCTCCACGTTGAAAGACCAGGCGCTGCGATCCTGATGAGCGACGTGCCAGATTTCCTCGGCAATCGCCGCGGGTTTGATAAAAAATGCGGCCGGCGCGTCGGGCAATCGCTTGCGCGTCCATTCGAGATCGATGACCGCGTCGATCAGCACGTAGGCCACGTGCACGCCTTTTGGCCCGAGCTCGCGAGCAATCGACTCCGCGAGAATCCGCTGCGCCGCTTTGGTCGGCGCGAAGCCCGCGAAGCCCGCCTTGCCGCGAAGCGCGGAAGTGTTGCCGCTCGCGATGATGGCGCCGTCGCCCGCCGCGACCATCGCGGGCGCGAGCCGCCGCGCGAGATGCAGCAGCGCCATCGTATTGACCTGGAAGTTTCGATTGAGGACTTCGGGATCGATCTGCATGAAATTTCCGAAGGCGCCGCCGACCGCGTTATGGATCAGCGCCTTCGGAGTTCCGAGTTCGGTGCGAACCGCTTCAAGCGTGGCGTCGAGTTGCGCCCCATCAGTGACGTCGCAAGGATAGGCTCGCGAGTTGGGAATCTCGCGCTCCAGCAAGGTCAGGCGTTCTCGATTGCGAGCGAGCATCGCGACCGCATATCCGCCATCCGAGAAGCGGCGCGCGATCGCCGCGCCGGTTCCCGGGCCCACCCCGGTCACGATTGCGACTGGATTAGTTTTAGACACAGAGACTTCCTTCCTTTTCGGCTTTGAGCGTGGCGCGCCGCGCTCGTATTACGGTGCAGGTTAACTGCCCGATTGGCTCTGCAGGACCCGACGACGCTCCAGGCTTGCGATGTCTTCGCGGCCGTAGCCCAATTCGCCGAGGATCGGCGCATTGTGCGCGCCCAGCAGCGGCGCCAACTCGCGGACGCCGGCAGGAGTGCGATCGAAGCGCGCCGCCGGCCGCGGCATTCGAACTTTGCCGAAGGTCGCGCTCTGAAACTCTTCGAGGATCTGATTTTCGCGCACTTGCCGATCCTGGAGGAGTTCGAAACGGCTCAGGACTGGAGCGGACGGGACATCGTTACTGAGCAGCCGCGGCAGGATTTCGCTCGCGGTCCACTTCTCCAGCTCGGCGGCCTCGATTTCCCGCCGTTCCACCGCGTGTATAGACCGGTCGCGCGCCGTCCTGAAGCGGGAATCGTCGATGAGGTCCTGTCGATTGAGCGCCCGGCACATGCCAGCCCATTCGTCGTCGGAGAGCGCGGCGGCGGTGAGGTATCGGTCCTGCGCCGCGAATACCAGGTCAGGCCCGAGTTCGCTCTCGGAAGGATCGATTTCATCACCCACGAAGGTCAGGCTCGTCATCGCTTCGGGCCACAGATAAGAAATCATCGCGTCGAGCATCGCGATCCGCACATGTTGCCCTTGCCCCGATCGCTCTCGCGCGAAGAGCGCCGCGGTGATCGCCTGCGCCGCGGTCAGTGCCGTAGTGTTGTCCGCCACGATGGTACGCACCATCCTCGGACGCCCGGTGTCTCTGTCGCGCTGGATCTCCGCCAGACCCGACAAAGCCTGAATCACGGGATCGTAGGCGCGCTGACCCGCGTAGGGACCGCGCTCTCCATAGCCGTTTATCGACACATAGACGATGTCTTCCCCGGACAGCGCGCACGGCGAGTTCTCCGATACCAACTCGCTCGGCGGCTCCGGGACGAAAGTTGTGCACCAGAACGTCCGCCGTCGCGATCAGTTTGTTGATGATCTCGAGACCCTCGGCGGTCTTGAGGTCGATCGCCAACGAGCGCTTGTTCCGGTTACAGCAGAGAAAGAACGCGGACATCCCGTTGCGGCTCTGGCTCAAGTGGCGCATGAGTTCGCCACGCGGCGGCTCGATCTTGATGACTTCGGCTCCCTGGTCCGCAAGCATCATGGTCGCTACGGGACCGGCGACCATCGAGGTGAAGTCCAGCACTCGAATACCTTCTAAAGGTCCCGACATTTCTCTGACTCCTAACGGCGCGGGCGACTGCTATTGCGCGAAGTTCCTCTCGAGCGCCGCCCTATGGGCAGGACGTTGCGCAAGGCGCTGGCGATAGTGCGAGAATGTGTTCGATAGCGGAAGTCCAATCGACGCTGCCCAGTCGAGACAGGTCATCAGGAGGATGTCCGCAATACTCAGCCGGTCGCCGAATAAATGTGAACCGCCGCTTTCGACTCGCGACGCCATCGCCTCGAGATTGTGCAGGAAGTATTTCTTTGCTGACTCGACCGCGACTGGCGCCTCGCCATAGACGTGTTTCAGTCCTTCGTGACGTCGCATGACGTACAACGATGCCGCGTCGAGTTCGGAAAGTATGAAGTAACACCATTCGTTCAGGGTTGCTCGACTCCTGGCGTCGCCGGGCACATATAGATCTTTGGAGTTGGTAAAGGTCTCGCTGAGATACTGGATAATCGCGGCGCTCTCGGTCAAAACAAACGATCCGTGGCGAAGGACCGGAATTTTTTGCCTCGGGTTAAGCCGCTTGAAGTCATCGGTTTGAGTCTCGCCGGTGCGCGCACGAAACGGATGAAACTCATATTCCAATCCAAGCTCCAGCAACATCCAGTGGGCCCGCATGGTGCGCGATGTCCCGGCTCCCCACAAAGTCAACTCATGCGCCATGGCAAGTGCTCCGACGCTTACGGGCTAGAATTTATCTTTGAAGGGTCTGACGTCGAGCTCGTGGCTCCAGGCGCTGCGATCCTGATGTGCGAGGTACCAGAACGCGTCAGCGATTGCCGACGGTTTGAGAAAATCTTCGTCCTTCCCCTCGGGGCGGAAGTTCCTGAGCAGTGGCATCTCGATGCCGCCGTCCACGTTGACGTACGCGACGTGGACGCCTTGCGGATGAAGATCGCGCGCCATTACCTGAGCCAGGCCGCGCACGGCGAACTTCGCCGGAGCGAAGGCCGCGGAGTTCGGCCACGGCCGGGTGCCCGCAGTCGCGCCGGTGATCAGAATCGAGCCGCTGCCGCGCGAGAGCATCTCAGGCGCGACCTGCCGTGCCCACAGGAACGCGCCAAACGTATGTAGCCGCCAGGTCTGCTCGAAAACTTCAGGCGTTGTTTCAAGCAGCCGGCCCATCGGCCGCCGGCCGCCGTTGTAGATCAGAATTTCGATCGGCCCAAGCTCGCGAGTGATCCGTTCATATGCGGCCGCGATTTCCGCCTCGACGGTAGCGTCGCTCCGTACTGGAAGCGCCACGCCGCCGCCGGCTTTGATTTCGCCTGCTACACTTTCGATCAGGCCTGCGCTTCTCGCTACCAGCGCGAGTTTGTAACCTGCGGCGAAGCAGCGGGCCAAAGCTCTGCCAAGACCCTCGCCGACTCCCACTACAACACAGACTTTGTTCAAGGGAAGCGAGATGGAATCACTCATGGTCGTTGCGGGCCGGCCGCTCGTCGCACAGCCAGCCGGTTCCTCCTTGACCGGACTTGTTGTCGCTTCAAAAGAGTTGGGCCTTTCAACTATTGATGACGTCCGTCATCTCGGATACATTAATGACGCTCGTAATCAAACATGTCAAGAGTGATCGGAAAAGCGAGGAAAGCCCGATGCGGGTGTCGAAACAAAAGGCCGCGCGCAACCGCAAAGAAATCCTGACTTCGGCCGCGCGCTTATTTCGGGAGCAAGGCATCGGCGCGACCGGGGTTGATTCGATCACCGAAGATGCCGGTCTCACTCACGGCGGCCTCTACAGCCAATTCGGGTCCAAACAAGCGATCGTGGCCGAGGCGATTCGCTTCGCGCTGGAGCGGTCCAAGCGTGGCTGGCGGCGAGCGGCGCAAGGCAAGCCGGAAAAAAAGGCATTGTCCGGCATCGTGGCCACGTATCTATCGCGAGCCCACCGGGATTCGCCCGGTCAGGGATGTCTGGTCGCGGCGCTGAGCAGCGACATCGCCAGACAGCCCGAGGTCGTTCGTCAGGTTTTCACCAGGGAGTTGAAGGACGTGTTCGAATTTTTGGCCGGGTTGATGCCGGAGGATACGCCTTCGCGCCGTTACGAGGATGCGATCGCAGCGTTTGCCTGCATGGTTGGCGCAGTGATTCTAGCGCGCGCGGTCAGCGACGAAGCCCTTTCGAACCGAATACTGAAGACCGCGGCAAAGCGAGTCGGCAGAATTACCAAAGTCAGTGAGTAGCGAAGGAAGCGACGAACGTTCGTCCCTGGATCCGCGTCGCGGTTAGTCCGTTTCGATAGGCAGCGATTGATCTTTGGCCCATTCACCCATCGAGCCATCGTATAGAGTGATGCGATCGTGCCCGAGTTGATACAACATAAACAAATCAACTGTCGCTGAAATGCCGCCTCCGCAGTAGCAGATTACATCCTTGGACTTGTCAATTCCGGTCGCATTGAATTTTGCTCGCGCCTGCGCCAGCGGCACAAACGCTTTCGTCGTGGAGTCAAGTAAGGTTCCTGCGGATACGTTCACACTGCCCGGAATCCGGCCCGGACGCCCGTAGCGACTGGGAGCTTTGCCGGCATGCAACTCCGGGGGTAACGCGTTTACGATGACGGTGGCGGGATCTCCGAGCGCCGCCAACACCCGCTCCTTACCCACGACCATACCCGGGCGTGGACGGGCGATGAATTCGGCCGGTGGATACGCACACGCTGCGGTCGAGACCGGACGCCCTTCAGTCCGCCATTTCTCCCAACCCCCATCCAAGACCGCCGCATTGTCGAAGCCAAACGCCCGCAGCATCCACCAGACTCGCGTCGCCCACATTATGCTGCCCGCGCTGTACAGCACGACTCGAGTCCCTTCGCCCACACCATGACGCGACACGGCCGCGGCGAAATGGTCAGCCGTCGGCATCATGAACCGCAGCTTGGTCGTATTATCAGAGAGCGCACCCTGTATGTCGAGGAAACCAGCACCCGGAATGTGCCCCGCATCATAGTCCGTCTTCCCGCTAACAATAAGGTACGGCATATCGCTGCCTGGTTCCGCTGGCTTCAAATATGCGGTGCAATCGAAAATGCGCATGTGGGGATCGCCCAGATTAGCCTCGAGCCAATCGGTCTGCATCAGACTTTTAGGATCTCGATATTCGATAGTTTCGTCTGCCATAACCTGCTCCCAAGCGGCGGTCGCTCTTTGCGACTACGCTCGATTAGAAAGTATACCGCTTGCCGACGACCGAGGGTTCGACGACGCTGTTTCCGAAAGCACCCGCGAGCGCTACGACAGCGCGCCAACCAGTACAGTGTCCGGCAGCGATAGTGCTCAAGTTGAACTCCGACAGCGCTTGAACGGTCTCGGGTATGATCTCCTCGTTGGCGCCGGCAAGATGGAAACCGCCCATCACCGCATGGATCGGCGCTCCGTCCGCGCAATCGCGGGCGTGTTTCAAAACATTCACCACCCCGGCGTGAGAACACGCGGTGAATACCACGAGCCCTTTCCTCGCAACGTTAACCATCAGGAACCGCTCGTCCATAAGCAGAGGATCCGGTTGCCAGCTTTCATCCTCGGACTTTTGATAGTGCGCAGGTAAGCCGCGCTCGAACGGTGTCACCCGGGGGATCTCGCTACTCAAGTAGAACGTGCCGTCGAAAAGGAGCCGAGGCTCTCTGGTACAGTTGACGTCTGCGCCGTGAGCGGTGAGAGCTTCGATGCTTGGAACATTCTTCATGGGCATGAAATCGCCATTAGGTAGTCGACGCGCTCTCGAGCGAAACATGCCAGGATGGGCGTAGTAGGGGATTGACCGCGCCGCGTCGGGGGCGCGAATAAGCTCGAGCGCCTTCAGCATACCGCCGGCATGGTCCCAGTGGCCGTGCGAGAGTACGACACTCTCGACCAGTTCCAAGTGCAGGCCGAGGCGGCCAGAGTTACGCTCGAACGCATATTCCTCCGGTCCGCTGTCGAAAAGAACGCAATGCTTTGAGTCTCCCCGGGTCGCCGTGATCAGCAGGGAAAGGCCGTGGCAGGCACAACAAAGCGAGTCACCGGACAGTTCCCGCATTCCGTGCCGCTCCAGGTAAGCGAACTCAGATTCCGCATGGGCAGGAATGGAGGAAAGACTGTCAGTCGCGTTATCGACCAGAACCTGAATTTCGATCTTGTCAACCAGCGCCAGAGTACTCATCGAAACCTCTTCTCATCGAATGGCTATCATCCACGTCCGAGTGAGTAAAACTCGTCGTTCGGCCGCATGTCACTGACGTTGGCCAGGCGGTTCGACATCGCGAAGAAGGCGGCTATCGCAGTGATGTCCCAGGCATCGTCTTGGCTGAAACCGTGACTTTTGAGGGCTTCAAAATCCTGCTCTCCGATCAAGTTGGGCGCGACGGCAACCCTTAGTGCAAAGTCGAGCATCGCTTTCTGTCGCGGCGTGATATCGGCTTTGCGATAGTTGATAGCCACCTGATCAGCGATAAACGGGTTCTTCGCTCTCACCCGCAGAATGGCGCCATGAGCGATCACGCAGTAGTGACATTGGTTGGCACTGCTGGTCGCGACCACGATCATTTCGCGCTCGGCCTTGGTTAGCCCGCCAGCTTTGTCCATCAGCGCATCGTGGTAAGCAAAGAAGGCGCGGAACTCGTCCGGACGATGTGCCATCGCGAGAAACACGTTCGGAATAAAGCCGGCTTTGGCCTGAACCTGCTCTATCCGGATGCGGACATCATCGGGCATTTCTTTCAGAGGGGGAACCGGAAACCGGCTGATCGATTGACTCATGAAATACCTCGAACATCCCGCTTGCCTATCCCTCGCGCGAATCTATCCGGCCACCGCTTCGGTCGAGATCAGCCGGAATTTCTTATCTGGCCGCTTTCAGGGGATCGATGAATTCGGTGGCAAAGCCGCACGCCTTTAGCGCCTCGAGGCAGCAGGCGATGTCCTCGTCGATGGAGCCGCCACTGACGCCGAGCGCGCCAAGAAATTCGCCGCCTTCCACGATCGGCAGACCACCGGCGACCATGCAGATGCGCGCATCGGTATGCTGCAATCCATAACCCATCGCCTCGGGCATCATCACCTCTCGGACCATCGCGGTAGGCCGCTTGAACGCGATAGCCGTCCACGCCTTTTTGATTGCGATATCAACGTTGGCGATCCGGCCGCCTTCGGGCCGCTCCAGTCCCCGCAGATGGCCGCCGAAATCAACTATCGCCGTGGTGCTGGGCTTGCCGCACCGTTGAGCCTCGCGTCCGGACGCCTCGAGCAACTTGCGCACTTCTTCAAGCTTGAGTTCACGCATCATCAGTTCTCCTTTTTTCTCAGTTCGTGGACGTAATGTCACGAATTCCAGCAGCTAGATATCACAAGCCGATCACACCTTAGGCGCGTCAGCAATCGCCTCGCAGCGCAATCGCGTCGAGGGCCACGTAATGATGCAAGTCACCGTCGCGGCGAGCGAGCGCGTTTGGTGCCCCCTGCGGGATTCGAACCCACGGCCCCAGGATTAGGAACCCCGCGATGACGCGGGACGATGCAGCCTGATCAGACACAATCGAGCACTTTCAAGCGATTTTCGACGACTGATCACCTGTCTTCAAACCCCTTCAGACCGATAGTGTCCGATAAGTCTGCCATAGTCGAGCCAAAGTCAGGGACGCGGTTTTCGGTCCAGTGTTCCCCGAGATCTCGCGTCTTCCACGTCGACCGCAACTCCGCTTTCACCGCTCTTGTGCTGCGGGATGTGTATTCCAGTGCTCCCCTAAATTCCGGTTCGACCACCTTGGCTGGACCGTGGCTGTTGCGCTCGACGCCACAATTGTCGCGCGCGAAAGGCGAGGTGCGCAATGGCTGCGAATCCTTACGTTGAAGCGCGTCGCGAGTGGGATGAGCGTTACGCTGATCTCGTTCTGGGCAAGCGCAACTGGCAGATAGCGGCCGGCGGGCTGCTTCTGCTCTCGCTGATTCTCGCCAGCGGCATCGTCTGGCTCATCAGCCGAAGCCGCTACATTCCCTACGTCGTTGAAGTCGACAAACTCGGATACGCGCTCACCGTCCCGCAGCCGCTGACGCCCACCTCCGTTCCCGATGTAACGGCGAGAATGCAGCGCTATGAGATCGCGGCGTTCATCCGTAACGCGCGCTCGGTTACCAGCGATCCCCAGGTCGAACATCAGATGCTCAATTCGCTGCTCGCGCATGCGCGCGGAGCGGCGGACAGATTCCTCGACGCCTACTACCACTCCGACAGCTTCACTCATAACCCCTTCAAGCTTGCGGAGAAGCAAACCGTCTCGATCCAGATCGATTCGATTCTGCAGCTCTCGCCCAGCAGCTACCAGGTGCGCTGGACGGAACAGCAGCGCGATCTGAACGGAGTTGTGGTTGGAGCACCCACGCACTGGGAGGCCGTACTCCAGACACAGATCGTCCCGCCAAACTCCGACGACGCGATCGTCAGCAATCCGCTCGGATTTTACGTGACGCAGATCAGCTGGACCGAGCAGCAGGGATAGCCGGGCCAGAAGGGAGGAAGCGCGATGAAGTATATCAGCCGCAGGCAAGTGTGACGCTCGCGCTCGTGTTGAGTGCATGCGCGAGTCAGCAACAACCGCCCGCACCACCGCCGCTGAAACTCGTAACCGAGTCTCCCACTGAGCCGAGCGCGCCGCCGCCACCGCCGACCGGGGCGCAATTGCTCGCACAGCAGCCGTCCGAGGTGCAGGGCGCAATCAAAGAGCATGAGCAAGACGGCAAATGGCCGGTCTACCGAACCGCCGAGTACACGCTTTATCCCTATAACCAGGAACCGGAGCCGACCGTCGATTGTGCGCCGCTGCGCACCACCGACATTCAGCTGCAGCCGGGCGAGACGATCACCGACGTTGCGTTGGGAGATACCGAGCGCTGGATGGCGACGCCGGCTGCCTCCGGCGATCCGCGTAATGCCGTTCCTCACCTCGCGGTGAAGCCGCAGGTTCTCGGGAATCGAGACCAACCTGACGATCTACACGACGAGGCACATCTATCACCTGCTCCTGCGCTCGCGCGGGCGCGCGATGCAGGAAGTGGAGTTCTACTACCCGACGAGCTGATCTGCAGCGATGAAAGATGCCGACGCCGCCGCAGCGAACGCCAAGCAGGAAGCGGTCGATCCGCCGGGTGAATCCAACGACATCGTGAAGGTCGCAGCCGTAGATCCGGCGCAGATCAATTTCGCTTACACGGTCGCAGGACCAAACGTTCCGTGGAAGCCGGTTCGAGCCTTCGACGACGGTTCTCACGTCTATGTCCAGATGCCTGCCGGAATGAAGTCGAGCGAAGCTCCCGCTCTGCTCATCAACGCTGGCAGCGGAACCCAGATGGTGAACTACCGGGTCAAAGGCAACTACTACGTCGTCGATCGGCTTTTCAGCGACGCCATCCTGGTCGCCGGCGTGGGCCGCGATCAGGACCGCGTGACCATCTCTTATGCAGGCGGAGCGAGGTAACGGCCATGGCAATCGCAGACGTGATTCAGGAACAAGACGAGCAGGAACAGGAGCATCTCGGCGGTGGCCGTTTCAATCGCCTTCTCGGCGTGGTTTTCGTGGCGGTTGCGATGCTCGGCGGAGTGGCGCTTGCACTCGGCGTCCAGTCCTCGGGGATAGGTCAAAGTTCGTCTTCCCAGAAATCAGCCGACGACCCAGGCTCAGCAGCCCGAGACCGGGGCGAGATCGAAGACCTCGCCGCTCATGGCGCAGAGCCGCATGCGGCACCAACCGTGATGCCGAATGATCCCGTTATGCCGATCTCGCAGCCATCCGTTCAACCTAGGGTGCCGAAGCCTCCGAGCCGGTACGCGCAATGGGCGGAAGAGAAGTACATGAAGGCGCTCGAATCGCCGGAGATGGTGCAGGCATTTCATAGTGGCGGAACCCTGGAGATCGCGAGCGCAAACAGACAGCAGGGTGACTCGTATACTTCCGGTGATTCGACCAACCCGACGATAAGTGTTCACCCCGTTGCTTCGCCGTACACCGTGATGGCGGGCAGCATTCTCCCTGCCGTTCTGATCAGTGGCATCAACTCGGATCTGCCCGGACCGATCCTCGCGCAGGTCAGCCAGAACGTCCTCGACAGCGCGACCGGCAGATCGGTTCTCATCCCGCAAGGCAGCCGCCTCATAGGCGCCTACCAGAACGCATCTTCATACGGTCAGCAGCGCGTTCAAATCGCGTGGCAGCGGCTCATCTTCCCGAACACCTCGAGCATGAATCTGCCGATGATGCCGGGTGCCGATCAGAGTGGCTACGCCGGCTTCTCAGATCAGGTCGACCACCACTACCTCGCAACGTTCGGAACCGCCGCCGTGATGAGCCTGATCAGCGCAGGCCAGGCCATCGGACAGATGGCCACTTTTGGAGGCGGCGCCTCCTACGGACCGTACGGTTACTACCAACCGAATCAATGGGCGATGGCCAGTCAAACCGCCGGTTCAGCCGCCTCGGGACAATTCGGGGCGCTGGGTCAGCAAATGATGGGACAGGGATTAAATCGTCCACCGACGATCGAAATCCGGCCGGGCTACCAGTTCGACGTGATGATCACCCAGGACCTCGTATTCCCCGGCCCGTACGGGAAGTGAATTCCGCAATCCAATTATGCAAGGAGAAATGCGATGGGAGTTCTCAAGCGCAAACAGGAAAGCGAAGCGATCACATTCAAGCTGCCCGCGGCACTCAAGCGTGAGATCGAGCAACTGCGCAGTCGGGCCGAAGATGCGGGCTTCGATCTTGGCGAGACGATCACGGCGGCGATGTGGCGGCTCTGCAAGCAGATCAAGGCCGAGCTCGAAGGTGCGCCTCGTCCGGGCCGGAAACTGAATGGCCGCGCAACCGAACCTTCGACGGAGAAACTGCAGTGAGGATTTTCAGGAATTTCTCAGCCGCTTTGCGGCGCGCGGAAGGAGTGGATTCGGAAGGGTGAGTTGGAGAGGGGGAAAGGCCGGTCGTTCGTAGAGCAAGATAAAGGACCTGCGGTACGGTGCGGCATTTTCGGCGGATTGCTCAACGAACTCGCGGCCTTTCCCCCTCGGAGGCAGTCATGATCAGCACACTGTACAGCACGGCAGAAAACCCCGCCGGATCGCTTGCCCAGCGCATTCATTTTCAACAATTGGAAGGCGCTCGTGGACCCATTGGAGCGATGGCCGGAATTGCGATCGCCACAGCGCTCTTAATCGCAGTCGGCAACGCACTCGGCGTACTGATCTCGAACACGGACAGCGCCGCACCGGCAGGCGTCTATCGTGTCGTCGCTCACGGGATTGAGCGTGGCGAATTGGTTGCGGCATGCCTGCCGATCCCGATCGCCCAGGAGGGTCTCGCGCGCGGCTATCTGCGCACTGGCGCGTGCGCCGGCAACGCGGAGCCGGTGGGCAAGATCGTGGGTGCTCTCCCCGGCGATAGCGTCGAGATCGAACCCGGATGGGTTGCGGTGAACGGCGCACGATTCGCGCGCAGCAAAGTTGCCACGCATGACAGCGCACACCGCCCGCTTCCGCATGTCGCGTGGGGCAGCCATCGAGTCGCAGCCGGCCAGGTGTGGCTGTTCGGCTTTAACGATCGCCGGAGTTGGGACTCGCGCTACTTCGGTCCGATTCCGCTCGCGAACGTTAGCGGAGAAATCGAACCGGTCGTGACGTGGTGAATGCCATGAACAGCAACGGAAATGGAAATGGCAACAGTCACAGCCCCGAGCAGGGACTGCGCGTGCATCATCTCGCCAACCTCGGCGGATTGATTGCGCTGGCGGGCCTCGATCTGGAGCCGCCCGACTTTCTGCTGGGCGCCTTGCTCAGCGTCGCACAGGAGGCTGGAGACCTTACGCCCGAGCAGCGGGCGCACGTTGCGACGATCGGGCGGAAGAAGCTCGACGAACGGGCGACCGGCAAGCGCGCGTGGAAGTCATGGCGGCGTGCGCAGGATCTGCACGCAATCACCCTCAGCAGCGGGCAGTTGCGCGAGATCATCGAAGCGCTCGGCGGGCGGGCGCCGGAGAGCCCGACCAAACTGGTACTCGCCCTCAGCGAGGCGTTGACCGAGGTGTGCGATGAAACGGCCTAGGTTCCTCCGCCAGAAAGAGGTCGATATCAAGCTTCGCCACGAGCATGCGGAACGTCCGCGCAAACTCGTGCCGTGGTGGGCGCGCGCGTTGCGGCGGATAGGCATGCGGCAGGGGCTACGGCGGCAGCAGCCGAGCGGAAGTCTAAGCGGCGCGCGCGCGGCGCGAGTGCGGATCGCGGAACCACCAGCATATGCGCGGCGCAGCGTGGTCAAGGCCTCTTTCTCGCGCAACCGCCGGAGCGGCGCGTGGGCTGCCCATGCGCGCTACTTGTCCCGGCCGGGCGCGCAGCAGGAAATGGCGAAGGGATTGGGCTTCGATGCGGACCGTGAAGACATCGACATGCTTGCCACGGTCAGAGACTGGGAGAAGAGCGACGAACTCATGTGGCGATTCATCGTTTCGCCCGAGGATGCCGATCGCCTCAATCTTCGCGACCACGTTCGCGAGCTGGTCGGCCAGATGGAACGCGACCTCGGCACGAAGCTCGATTGGGTCGCGATCGATCACCACAACACCGACGATGCGCATGTTCATCTGCTCGTTCGTGGAGTGCGCGAAAACGGCAGACCATTGGAGATCAACCGCGAGTATTTGCGCTCAGGGCATGCGTATCCGGAGCCAGGAGATCGCGACGCGGGAATTAGGTCCGCGGCTGGAGCCGGAGATGTTGCGGTCGCGTGAGCGCGCTGTCAGGCGCGAGCAGTGGACCGAGATCGACCGCGCGCTGCAGAGAAAGGCTGATGGAAATGGCCTCGTCGTCGTATGACCAGTCCCAACCGCGCAGCGAGGGAGCTCGTATTCGAGCGGAGCAGGAGATCGATCGCCTGCAGTTTCTCTCAGGGCTCGGACTCGCCACAGCGGGTAGACGAACGAAGCTGGCAGCTCTCAGACGATCATGAGCGCGATCTGCGTGAGCGCCAGGTCTCCAAAGACGTGATCAAGAGTCGTTCGCGCCGCCAGCGCACAATCGATTCCGGCATGGATCGGGTCCGTGAACGCGGAGAGGGAGCGCAATGGCTGAACAGCGTCCCTATCGAATTCCCGGATTCTCAGCGGATGCGAGGCTGGCCCGTGCGAAACGGCTCGCCGTGCTTTCACTGGTCGGAGCGTTCATCGCGATCAACTCGGTGACAACACAGCACGCGGCGAGCGTGCTCCGCCATGCGTCGTGGCTGGGGCAACCGCTTTTCCACCTGAGGGGCGGAGCAGTATACGCGCCGTGGTCGTGGATTGTCTGGTGGACCCGATGGTACTGGGCTCCGCAACTGGAGCCGCTTTGGAAAGAGTGCGCCCGCGAGGCGCTCTACCCAATGGCGGTCGTGACGGCGGTTTGTTGCGCGGCTATCGCGATGGTGCGGCACGGTTGGTTCGCGAACGTCTCTGACCTTCACGGTTCCGCGCGCTGGGCAACGGCGCGTGATCTGAGAGCCGCTCGATTGATCGACGCGCGCAGGTCGGTGCGCGAACTGCTGCGAGGAATCGGCGTGTGGTTGCGGATTCTGAGACCAGCGGCCCGTCGCGCCGGAATCTATCTCGGCGTTTGGCGGGAGTGGGGACGAGCCTCATTCATACGCGATTGTGGCCCCGCGCATGTCCTGGTCTTCGCGCCAACGCGGAGCGGCAAGGGCGTCGGCATCGTGATTCCCACACTGCTCAGCTGGCCGCACTCGGTCCTGATTCACGACCTTAAAGGAGAGAACTGGGCGCTCACGGCCGGAGCGCGAAAACGGATGGGTCAGCTCTGTCTCAAGTTCGCACCCGCCTCAGCCGACAGCGACGGCGCTCGTTACAATCCGCTCGCGGAGGTCAGGCTCCGCACGCCGAACGAGATCCGCGATGTTCGTAACATCGTGCAGATGATCATCGACCCGGACGGAAAGGGGCTGCCGGATCATTGGTCGCGCGAAGGCTCGGCATTCCTCACCGGAATGATCCTGGACCAGCTTTATGCCGGACGGGACAAGACTCTCAGCGGACTGGAAGCGCGGCTGTGCGATCCGGGACAGCCGATCGACGACACCATGCAGCAGATCATGCGGTCCGAGCACGATCCATCCGGCTCGCTGGGCTGGACCGATTCGCGCGGTATCCCGACCAGGACACATCCGATTATCGCGCGTGCGATGCGCAGCATGCTCGACAAGAGCCCGAACGAACGCTCGGGCGTGATCTCCGAGGTGAAGGGATTCCTCGAGCTTTATCGCGATCCGGTCATTGCCGCGAACACCGCAGTCTCCGACTTTCGAATCACGGATCTGATGAATCACGAACGGCCCGTGTCGCTCTACATTGTCGTTCCGCTCGCCCACAAGAACAGCCTCAAGCCGGTGATTCGGCTAATGCTCGGTCAGATCCTTCATCGCCTTACCGAACATCTGGAATTTCGAAACGGCCGAGCGGTGACCGGATATCGCCGTCGCTTGCTGCTCATGATCGACGAGTTCCCGAGTCTCGGGCGGCTCGACGTGTTCGCAGAGTCCCTGTCGTTGGTCGCCGGCTACGGAATCAAAGCGTGCCTGATCGCGCAGGACCTGAGTCAGATCCACGCCGCATACGGGCACGATGAGGCGATAACCTCCAACTGCCATACGCGCGTCGCATTCGCTCCGAATCGGATCGAAACGGCGCGGCTGCTCTCGCAGATGACCGGGGAAACCACAGTGCGCCATGCGCATCGGACCGTATCGAGCTCGGGTGCGAGCGTCTCGGAGCCGGAAGTGGCGAGGCCGTTGATCACGCCCGACGAAGCGATGCGACTGGGTTCCAACGAGGCGTTGATTTTCACCAGTGGCCGGCCAGCGATTCGAGCGACGAAACTTCGCTACTACTCCGATCCATCTTTCAAACGGCTCGCGCAGATTGCTCCGCCAACCGAAGAGCGATCGCATCGAATACGCTTCGCCTGTTGCCGACAGCATCGAGCAACCGAAGGACGGCGCGGAGAACGGCATACCGGCAAGAGTGACGCCCGACCAGGTTGCCACCGGAAAAGTTCGCCGCCATAAGCGCAGCGCCCGCGGAGCAGCTCTCGTTTCTGAAATTCGCCGTCGAGAACGGGAAGGGCGCGGCCGACGCGCCGAAAGAGCGAAGGCGTCAAGGAGAGATTACTGTGAGGCGACAACTCACTGCTTACCTGAGTGAAGAGGAATTTCATCGATTGCGCGACGAAGCCGACGAGCGCGGCATCACCTTGTCGCGATATGTGAAGGAGCGTCTCTTTCAATCCGAAGGCGGCTCCGGACTGACTTTCTCGGATGCGACACTCGCCGCGGCTGAGAAACGAATCATCCAGGCTAGTCGCGCTTCCACGGCGGAAACTCTGAAACCGCTCGCTCACCAGCTCACCACTCTGCTCGCCATGGTCGACCAGTTTGCGCTGAGCATGCTGAGCCATTTGCCGGAAATACCCGAAGCGCAACGCAAGCAGGCGCTCGCTTCAGGCCAGCGGCGCCATCGCGGGTTGCGAGCCGAAGTGGAGGAAACACTGAAACGGATGGAAGAGCCAGCGCCCACGCAGAAAAGCGGCGCCGTGCGGAATGGAGAATCAGGATGATTGCAGCACAACAGCTTCAGGAGCGGCGCCTGGACGAACTGCTCAGACGCCAGCTCGGGACGAGAATTTTGGCGGCGATCGGCGATCCCCAGATTACCGAGATCATCGTCAATGAGGACGGGCGCGTCTGGTTCGAGTCCTACGGCAAGGGAATGCACGAAGCCGGTCTGCGGCTCGCCGCGTCGCAGGTGGAGAGCCTCATCGGAACTGTGGCGGCGTCACTCGGAACGGTAGCCAACGCGAGCAGTCCGATCGTGGAGGGCGAACTGCAGATCGAGGGCATTCGATTCGAAGGCCTGCTTCCACCAGTCGCAAGAAAGCCCTGCTGCGTGATGCGCAAGCCTGCGCAAGTGCTTTACACACTCGACGATTACGTTCGCGATGGCATCCTGCACGAGGTCCATGCGCAGGTTCTCGCGCGACGCAATTGACCGGCGCCTGAATATCGTCGTTGCCGGAGGCACCGGCTCGGGCAAGACGACGCTTGCCGGAGCGATGATCAATGAAATGGTCGAGCGCTCCGATCCGAACGAACGCTACGTGATCATCGAGGACACTCTCGAAATCCAGTGTCGCGCTCACAATCTGGTCCAACTTCACACCGCTGAAAGCGCCGACATGACACGCCTGGTCCGCACGACGATGCGGCTACGTCCCGACCGCATCATCATCGGCGAGGTCCGCGGCGCCGAAGCGCTCGCTTTGCTGAAGGCATGGAATACCGGCCATCCGGGCGGGGTCACCACGATCCACGCCAATAGTGCGCGAGCTGCGCTGACGAGGCTCTCCAGTCTCGTGCAGGAGGCGGGCGTGCCACCGCAACCAGAACTCATAGCCGAAACCATCAACCTGCTCGTATTCATCGTCCGCAGTTCCGCGGGACGACGGGTCACGGAAGTTGTTCGCGTCGCTGGATACAACGCGCGCGACGGATTCGCGCTTGCGCCTGTGAAGCTGGATGAAGGCCTCGAAGCCATCACGGCTTGAGGTTTATTCGATCAACGAAGGAGGTACGTGAAATGAAGCGGCTGCAAGAAAGTAAAAGTGCGTGGAGGAAATGGGCGTCGTCGATTGCTTATGCATACGGGGTCGTCACATTCGCATGGCCAGTCAAGGCGTTCGCGGCTGTCGCCGCAGGCGGCGCTCTGCCGTGGGACGCGCCGCTCACGACTCTGCAGAACGACCTTCAGGGTCCGGTCGCTCACGCGATCACCACCGCAGCGATCATCGGCACCGGGATCATGTGGTCGGTGAGCGAACACGGAACCGGCGTGCGGAAAATGTCGTCGCTCGCGTTCGGCGGCTCCTGCGCTCTGGGCGCAACACAGCTGATGACGACCTTATTCCCACTCGGTGGAGCGCTCTTCTAGGGAGGATTGGGTGATGGTCGAAGCGGAACGGCGGGTCAGCGCGATTCATCAATCGCTGACCCAGCCAATTCTTCTCGCTGGAGCGGAACGGCCTCTGGCGATCGCCAACTGGATCACAGCCGCCGCTTTGGTGTTTGGCGGCGGGCTCCACTGGTACACGATTGCCATGGGAACGTTCCTGCTCACGGTTGGCCATTGGGCGCTGGTTCAGGCGGCGAAGTTCGATCCCCAGCTCAGCCGGGTCTACGTCCGGCACGTGCATCACCAGGACTACTATCCCGCTCGCGCCTCAGTTACTGCGCCGCCACCACGAATCCGGCCGTCCGTACCGATACCAAAGGAGATCCGCGCGTAATGGTGGAGAGGTGGAACAATGTTTCTCAAAGAGTTCAAGGATTTAAGACGTAAGCGCGACAAGCTGCGCGGGCTCCCCGATCAGCTCAACTACGCGATCCCAATCGACGACTATACGATCGCGTTGAAGGACGGCGCTTTTCTATCGGCCTTCGAGTGCTCCGGTCTGGACCTCAACTCGGCGAGCGTCGAGGAACTCGACGCGCATCGCGCCCAGGGCAATCGAGCACTCGCGCGTCTGGATGACGGGTTCCAATACAACATCGATCTGTTCCGTTATCCGAGCATCGAGTATTCAGCTCGAACGTTTCCCGATCCGGTCAGCGCGGCGCTCGACCGAGAGCGCGAGATTCAATACTCCGCTGAGGGTCAGCACTTCGAGACTAGATGCGTTCTGACGATCACGTATCGTCCGCCGGCGGATGCACAGACGCGGATCGCCGGCGTGTTCCTCTCGGGTGCGCCGAAGCATAGCCACTGGCGGCGACAACTTAACTGGTTCAAGCAGAAGGTCCGCGAGTTCGAGGATGCGATCAGTCCGGTGTGGAAGCTGACCGCGCTCGATATGCCTGCCCTGCTTTCCTATCTGGCGAGTTCCATCAACGGGCGCATGTGCGAGATCGCCGTGCCGAGAACGCCCACCTACCTGGATGCCATTCTCGGCAATCAGGACCTGATCGCGGGATTCAAGCCGCGCGTCGGCGGAAGGCACATCCGCGTCGTCGCTTTAGCCGGGTTTCCGCCTTTCTCATTTGCGGAGATGACAACGTTCCTGAGCGAACTGCCCATCTGTTACCGCTACTCAATCCGCGGGATTCCTGTCGGTCCGAGAACAGCGATCAACCAGCTCACGGTTTACCGGCGCAACTGGTTCCAGAAGCGACTCGGGTTGCGTGGCATCATCAGCGAGCACTTCGGTTCCGGCGCTGGCGCGGCCTTCCAAAACCAGCATGCACTTAAGATGGCGGCTGACGCCGACGAGGCGATCACGGAGGCCGAAGGCGGAGCCATCCGATACTGCTACGTCACCCCAAAGTGATCATTACGGAGGATCAGGCTGAGGTTGCGGACGAGAACGCGCAGCTCGTGTTAAGTCGCAAAGTATGTCAGAACATGGGCTTCGACCCGCGCATTGAATCGATTAACGCGGTGGAGGCTTGGCTCGGGTCGCTGCCGGGGCACGGTTGGTACGACGTGCGCCGCCCGCTGGTCAACACCCAGAACCTCGCCGACATCCTACCACTGACAAGTATCTGGCCAGGGCTCGCGATGAACCCGTGCCCGTATTATCCGAAGAACACGCCCGCGCTTTGCTATGGCGCGACGACGGGCAGCACGCCGTTCCGGCTCAACCTGCATGTCGGCGACACCGGCCATACCGGCATCTACGGCCCCACCGGTAGCGGCAAGAGCGTCGCTCTGGGAACGATCGCGGCAAACTTCCGCGCGATTCCGGACGGTCAGGTGTTTTTCTTCGACAAAGGTTACTCGGCGTTTGTTCTGACCAAGGCGCTTGGCGGACAGC
Source organism: uncultured delta proteobacterium (assembly GCA_963832395.1). Classification (GTDB taxonomy): domain Bacteria; phylum Desulfobacterota; class Binatia; order Binatales; family Binataceae; genus JAKAVN01. Next base: position 118,492 of record CAWHTV010000001.1, read on the forward strand.
ACCTCGACCTCGGCGAGGACGAGGTGCCGCTGCAACCGCTTGCACGCGTCGACGACGAAACGGATCGAATGAAGTTGCAGACTCTCCTCGAAGACTGGCTCGAAGTTCAGAGCGTTCGACTGATTCCTGCACAACGGAAGGCACTATGGCGGGCACTCGAACTCGTCGGGGAAGGACCGGACGAGCAGCGCACGATCACCAATCTCGTCAGCCAAGTTCAGGACAATGCGGTGCGCGACGGTCTGAATGCTTTTTCGCTCGCGGGTCCGCTCGGCCGCTTTCTCGACGCCGACCGTGACGTGCTGCTCGAAGGGCGGTTCGTCACCTAACTGCAAGCGCGCCAGATACCGTGATGTCGATCAACTCCCAATCCGGGGAATGCGAGGGAATGCCTGCATCGCTGAGGAGAAACCTGTTGGGAAGAAACAGAGCGAAGTCTATTTCTGGCGGACCTCACGGCGAATCAGCTTGCCGGAGTCATCGTAATATTCAACGATATCGATGTAACCGCGCTCCTGCGGATCACGCTCCACGATCGCAAGCTTACCGTGCCGGAATTCTTCGATTTTCTCGGGCTTGCCATCGAAATTGTCATCGTGGATCTCGCGGACCAGATCCCCATGCGAGTACACCTGGACAAGATCGGTCTGTCCGTCGAAATTCCGATCGCTTTCAATCTCGACCACTTGGTTGTCTTTGTAGGTTTTGATGACGTCCGGCCGACCATCTCCGTTTGTGTCGATGGCGATCTTGTAGCTGTCCTTGTCGATCCGGTATACCCATTGGTCAGGGCGCCCGTCGCGACCGCGATGCGTAACCGTACGGTCGGGTTCGCGGCTGCAGGAAATGAAGCCGAAAGCCAGTACCATCCAGAGAATCGCGGCCTTACGCATGTTTTCTTATAACCGCCGCTTAATCTGCTCTCAACTTGGCTGTTTGGTCCTGGCGTTGGCGCTGCTCGCACTTCCGTTGGCCGGCATCACGATCGAGCGCGCGCCGATCCTCACGCCACTCGCTACGGAGCTTGTGCCGCTGGGCACGAGTCTGCAATCGCCGCCGAACAGTCCATTTCTCCTTACCTCGTTTATGGCTCCCGCCAAGCCTCGTCCTGGGACTTTTGCCCTCAGCAGTTTTTGAAGCGGGCGCCGAAAGCAAAGGCCGGCTTCGCAAGAATACCAGTAATAGCTTCCCCGATTCACGCACGATAGAGATTCCCAACGGTCGTTCTCCTCCTTCGAACTAGCTCGCTCGAACAAGCCTTAGCGCGACACCTCGACCCCGCGATCAGCGGCCGTGGTTTCGCACAGTCTGTCCTTCCGAGCGGCAGAGCATCGGTTGCAGGGTGCTCTGGCCGCCGCGACGAAATGCAGGAGGGAAATTGTGCGCTTTGTGGCGTGCCATGACATTGGCCTTTCTCACGGTTTGGTTGACTTCGATGGGAACCGTGCTGGCCGGGGAACAGCCGTTGACGGTCGAGCAGTTGGTGGAGGTTGCCATCGAAGTGAATCCTCAGGTCAGAGCTACGAAAGAACAATGGGAGGCCGCACAACATCAGATTTTGCAGAACTATGCGCCCGCGGACCCGACTTTCACTTATGGGAATCTGGACAGCAGCAAGGATTTTAACGCGGCGGTCCACGCTCATTCCTTCAGCGAAGGTTTCCAGTTTCCGGGCAAAGCGCTGCTCCAGGCGGATGAAGCCAAGCGGACCGCTGAAATTGCAGGTCTAACGTATGAGGCGGCGATGCGCGATCTGCGAGCTGCCGTCGAGACCACCTACTACCAGGTATTGCTCGACGAGGCGCTGATTGGAGTCAACGCCGAGAATATCGCGAACCTGAAGCAGGTCGTTCACGTGACCCAGATCCAATACACGGCGAACCAGACGACCCAAGCTGATCTCATTGGCGCCGATTTCGCTCTCGCGCAGGCTCAATTGCAGCAGCGTCAGTACCAAACCAACCGAGCCAATGACCGAGTGGGATTGAATCAACTACTCGATCGGAGACCTGCCTCCCCGTTGAACCTTGACGAGAAGATCCGGCTGAAGCGGCTAGAGCTCTTGCTGGATAAAGCGGTCGACACTGCAACGCAGGCGCGCCAGGAGATACTCGAAGCCGCGCTGGCGGAGAAAAATTCAACCACGGCGCTGAAACTCGCGGAGATGGAATATCTGCCGGACTATACGCTCGGATACGAGTTCGACTACATCCTGCAACCGGGCGCGCAGCCGCTTCCCACGGTGACCCAGGGAAATACATTTTCTATCGGATTCAACCTCCCAATATTTTTCTGGATCCATCAACGCGAGGACGTGCACTCGGCACAACATTCGTTGCAGGCCGCTCGTTACAGCATGAATTCCGTGCTCAGCCAAACTGAGGCAACCGTCACGCAATTGTACCAGTCCGCCCAATTCGCCTACGAGTCGGCGCAAGAATACAGCGGGGCGCTGATCCCGTTGGCCGACAAGAACTTCAAAGTGTCATTGGTCGCCTACGAGGCGGGCAAAGTTGACTTCCTTACATTGTCTTCGGCGTTGCAGAGTGCCTACGCGGCACGCATCACTTACCTTCAGAATGCGAACCAGTTCCTCGCCGGGGAGGTGGCGTTGGAGCAGGCGATGGGAACGCCGCTGCCATGAGCCGCGCAGCAATTCCATTGCCGGTCGTGTGCGTGGTCGCTGCGCTTGCGCTAGCGGCCGGGTGTCAAAGAGCGCGGGTCGCGGGAGCAGGGGCAGATACCACCCCATCTGAACCCCGTCTCGAAAGGCAAAGTGATGGGACCAATGCGCTCCGCTTCGGCGCCGGCCAACTAAGCCGGATGACTTTCGCCACGGTGAAGGAGATCCCGCTTCCGGCCGTGCTGGAAGCCAACGGTCAGGTAACCTTCGACGACCGCCGCGTGGCGACAATTATCTCGCGGGTCACGGGGCGGATTGACGAACTACGGACATCGCAATGGGACACGGTTCGGCGCGGCGAGCAAGTGATGTCGTTGTACAGCCCCGACCTCATGACCGCCGAGGCGGAGTACCTGGAAGCGACTACCAGCGCGAGCCAAACCAGCGGTCCCGCCTCCCAGACCGGCATCTTTGGTATGCCGGCCGGCAGCCTTAGCATGACGGCGAATCTGAAGGCAGCCGCGGTGCGCAAGCTCGAGCTGCTGGGCTTTTCGCCCGCTGATATCGCTGCGATCCGCTCACCCAGCGCGTCAGTTTGGATGCGCGCCCCGATCAGCGGAATCATCGTGAGCAAAAACGTGGTGCGCGGCCAGCAGGTCAATCCCGGCGATCAGCTTTTCTCTCTGGCCACGTTGGACCGGGTATGGCTGACTGCCGACATATACGAGGACGACCTTGCCCGCGTGCACGTTGGGCAGACGCTCCAGGCCGTGACCACCGCGTATCCGGACGAGGTGTTCAGCGGCGTGATCGACCGGATCAGCCCGAACATCGATCCGAACACCCACACGCTTCAGCTGCGCTGCCAGATCATGAACCGTGGGCTGAAGCTGAAACCGCAAATGCTCGCGCGAATTCGAATCGTAACCGAGGCTGGTTCAGCATTAGTTGTCGCCGAGTCGGCGCTGGTCTTCGATACCGACCGCTATTACGCGTTCGTCCTGGCGCCGGGCAATGTCATCGTCCGGCGCGAAGTGGCGATTCGGTCGTGGACTGAACGAGGGTACGCGCGAGTCGTACGCGGCCTCAGCCCCGGAGATCGAGTCGTCGACGCCCAATCGGTCGAAGTCTCCTCGCTCTGGGACCAATCGGATGCAGGGAATCCGAGCAAGCCATGATTCGCCGCTTCACCGCATTCGCTTTGCGCGCGCGCTTTGTGATCGTTGCCGCCAGCCTCGCGCTCGCCGCCGTCGGTCTCTATTCGTTCTGGACTTTAGACATCGAAGCTTATCCCGACCCGGTGCAACCGCGCGTGGAGATAATCACGCAGCCAATCGGGCTCAGTGCGGAGGAGGTTGAGAGGCTGACGACCGTACCGCTTGAAATCGGACTCTCCGGAATGCGCAATCTGGAGTCGATTCGTTCGATCTCGCTGTTCGGCCTCTCGGACATCAAGTGTTACTTCGCGTGGGACAGCGACTATTATTGGGATAGCACCGAAACGATCAACCGCCTCGGCTTCATCAATCTTCCCCAGGGGGTCACCCCAGCGATATCGCCCGAGAATCCGATAGGGGAAATCTACCGCTATACGGTGGAGGGACCCGACCACAACCTTACCAAGGAAAAGGAGGTTGAGGATTGGATCGCCGAGAAACAGCTCAAGACGGTACCAGGTGTGATCGACGTTACAGGTTTTGGCGGATTGGCCAAGGAGTACCACGTCGACGTGGATCCCCAGAAGCTCAACTATTACCAGGTTCCCCTGTCGACACTGGTCTCCTCAATAGCCAATTCAAACATCAACGTCGGCGGCAATTATCTTCCGATTGGCAACCAGGTCTTCGACGTACGCGGTCTCGGGTTCATCGAGTCCCTCAACGACATCAAAGGAATCGTCCTCTCCAGTAATCGCTCGATTCCGATTCGTGTGAACAACGTTGCGGACGTAGATGTTGGTTACGCCCCCCGGCTCGGCGCGGTGAGCATGAACCACCGCAAAGAGGCGGTCGAGGGTATCGTGCTGATGCGCAAGTACGGGAACACGTTGGACACCCTCGCTGGGGTGAAGGCCAAAGTCGCGAGCCTCAACGCTTCCAACATAATGCCCCGCGGGTACCGACTCGTCCCATTTTACGACCGCACAGACCTGGTAGAGACCACGCTGCACACCGTACTCGAGAACCTGACTGTCGGGATGGTGTTGGTGTTTGTGGTGCTGGTGTTTTTTCTTGGAAATATTCGCAGTGCGGTGATTGCGGCCGTGAACATACCGCTGGCGCTCTTGGGCGCTTTCACCCTGATGCGGTTGACGGACACGCCGGCCAACCTGATTTCTCTCGGGGCAATCGATTTCGGGATAATTATCGATTCGACCGTAATCGTGGTCGAGAACATCAACCGTCATCTGGCCGCGGACACGGCGACAGCCAGCGATCTTCGGGGAAGCATTCTACGAGCGTCCGAAGAAGTTGGCAGCCCAATCCTCTTTTCTACGCTGATTTTCATGATCGCCTTCCTACCACTCTTCACGATGCGGGGAGTCGAAGGCGCGATCTTCTCGCCGATGTCTCACACGTACGCTTATGCCCTGGGCACTGCGATTCTCCTGGCGGTGTCGCTCTCGCCGGTGCTCAGCTCGTATCTGATTCGCAAAGACATGCGAGCGTGGAGGAACCCAATTTGGGAGGGCCTTCGCCACTTCTACCACGCGCTCTTCGAGCGCGTGCTTGCGTGGCCCCGGCTGACACTCGCCCTCATTCTCACGATCATCGCCGTCGTGCTTTCCCTGTTCCCACTGCTCGGAGGCGAGTTTCTGCCGAAGCTTGAAGAGGGCAACATCTGGGCGCGCGCCACCATGCCGCTCAGCGTTTCGCTGAATAGAGCCACCACCGTTGCGCAGGAGGCGAGGAACATTTTTCTGTCCTTCCCCGAGGTGTCGATGGTGCTGTCCCAGGTCGGTCGCCCGGACGACGGTACCGATGCCACCGGGTTCTTCAATGCCGAGTTCCTGGTCAATCTCAAGCCGCTGGACCAGTGGCCCGCGCATCTCAACAAGGCAGAACTTATAAGTCAGATAGACGAGAAGTTTCGCGACGCACTGCCGGGCGTCAGTTTCGGTTACTCGCAATACATCGAGGACAACGTGGACGAGGCCTTGTCTGGGGTGAAGGCGGCTAACTCGATCAAGGTCTTCGGCCCGGATTTGCGGATCGACGAGGACCTCGCCAGTCGCGTGATGGCTGTGCTCCAGACCGTTCCAGGGATCGAGGATACCGCGGTATATCGGTCGCTGGGCCAGCCCAACTTGTTGATCAAACCCGATCGGGCCGCGTGTTCGCGCTATGGAATCAACGTCGGCGACGTAGGGGCCGTGGTGCAGGCGGCGATCGGCGGCCAGGCCGTGACCCAGGTTCTTGAAGGCGACCGTCGTTTCGATCTGGTCGTCAGATGGCTGCCCCAATATCGCCAGAGTCTCGACGCAATTCGCCAGATTCGAGTCTCGACTCCCGCCGGTGCAAGCATCCCGCTTTCCCTCGTCTCGGACATAAAAACGGCCGAGGGCGCCTCTTTCATCTACCGCGAGCAACTCGCGCGATACGTGCCGTTGCGCTTCGCTGTGCGCGGGCGGGATCTCGAAAGCGCCATCGCTGAAGCTAAGGAGCGCGTTGCACGCGAAGTGAAATTGCCCGAGGGCGTGCAGCTCGAATGGGCTGGGGAGTATGGCGAACTAAGCCAGGCGATTCACCGACTCGAGATCGTCATTCCGTTCTCGCTCGTCCTGATCGCGGCGGTACTCTATGGCGCGACTTACTCCTGGATCGACACATTCATCATCATGGCTCAGGTGCCCGTCGCTTGCCTCGGAGGAATCCTGGCGCTTTTGGTTACGGGCATTCCGTTCAGTGTGTCAGCAGCAGTGGGCTTCATCTCGATCTTCGGCATCGCGGTGATGGACGGTATCCTGCTCAGCACCTATATCCGTCAGCTCTGGGACCAGGGACATCCGTTCGTCGAATCCATCATCATGGGTTCCGACCGGCGGCTTCGCGCGACCATGATGACCGACCTCGTCGATGCGGTGGGGTTCCTGCCGGCGGCTCTGTCCACGCGGATCGGAGCACAGACTCAGAGGCCGCTCGCGGTCGTGGTAATTGGCGGTGCACTCGCGATCGCTCTGCTAACTCGTGTGCTTCAGCCGGCCCTCGTCTACCTATGCCATCGCCGGTTGCGACTGGCGGATAACCACGGCGGACTCTCTGACAGCGTATCCGACCCGAGTTCGTGAGGGTTCACAAGCTTTCAAGCCGGCCTTTCGATGTCGGGCTCCCGATACTCTGAAGGTGTAACTGCTTCGTAAGCTATAAACTTGAACGCCCGCCTTCACTGCTTCGTATTGGACCCGAGTGTCACATGAAATGGCCTAGGTCACGGATGTGCTCGCCATCTGCGCCACAAATGGTCTTCGATTAGTTGCAACGCTCCAAACCGCGGCGAGCAGCTTTCGCATCGCCGCCACGAGCGCCACTTTTCGGGGCTTTCCCCGCGAAACCAAACGGTCATAGTAAGCTCGCAACCACGGATTGAATCGTACGGCTGTCAGAACTGGCATCCAGAGCGCCTTCCGCAGCCGCGCGTTCCCGAGACGGATCACGGCAGTTCCAGAGAATCGCCGTTTGCCGGATTGGCGCAGCCGTGGAGCAACGCCAACGTAGCTAGCCAATGCTGCAGCGCTATGAAAACGCGCAGGATCGCCTAATTCCGCGATCAGATAGGCTGCCGTTTGCGTACCGACACCGGTAATCGTGGTTAGCAGCTTGCCAAGATCGTGTTGCTCAAGTTTCTGCTTGATGTCACAGGCGAGTTCGCGAAGTCGTCCTCGCAACGCAACGATGTCCTCACAGGCATATGCGATCTCGCGCCGGTAGGTGTCCGAGTGGTGACGTCCAACCGAATTCTTCGCGGTGTTCACGAGAGCACGAGCGAGTTGCTCACCGACTTCGTGCCGACCGTCATAGCAGAGTCTGGCGAGCTTCTTCGGAGAAACGTTTCGATACGCGGTCGCGGTTGGATAACGCGACAAAATCGCGATCGCGAGCTCGCTCTCGAGCGTGCGGACATGGTTTGTAAACTCAGGAAACCCCAGATCTACCGCCCGATGTAACTGCCTTAGCCGGTCACCCAGGTCTCCCAGCAGACGCTCACGAAGCCTCACCAACTCTCGCAACTCTTCGGCGGCTGGCTCTGGCAGCATGGTTGGCGCAGGCCGTTTCTGTGCGGCAAACCGCGCGATTCCCAAAGCATCGATCGCATCCGTCTTGGTTCGTTCGAGTTCTTCCTCCGCGAACCGGCGGGTCCGCAGCGGGTTGAGCACTGCAACCGCATAGCCCTTCGTCACCAGTGAGACGAACAGATTGCGCCAGTAGTGCCCGGTTGCTTCAAGCGCCACCAAACAATCCTCCGGCGCGCCCAGCAACTGAAACAGGTGTGCATACCCCGCGGCGTCCTCGCCAAATGCGCTGGGTTTACAGAGCACTCTTCCGGTCTCATCCACCATCGCAGCTACGTGACGCTCGGCCGCAACATCGATTCCTGCAAACCTCATCAACCCACCTCCCTCGATTGATCGGCTTCCCGACCCTCGATTCCGGCGTTTCTGCTCATGCTTGTTCATTCGAGGACGCTCTCTGCGCCTCAGGATACCGTTCGAGCTTTTTGAACCCCGGTCGAGGGCGCCAATCTGGCGCACGAAGAATTATCTTCAGCCCTGCGGACGGCGACACCTCTCCGGGAAACCTCTCTGAGCCCAATTAAACTCCGTCGGTGGCTCGCCGCGTAGGCGTCCCTTGGCCAGGAAAAGAATCCTGTCCGGCGGGCCGCACCGCAGCGTAATTCCAGGTGATAAATTCTGCCTTCGTTCACGAATGTGTGCGGCAACTCCTCAAGCCGATTCAGATCTCTCCGAACTTCAAGGAAGCGTCCGTTCCTCAAGGGAGCGGCCACTTCTATCAGCGTTTCTAGAGAAAAGACGAATTGGTGGCAGTGCGCGGCGACTTTGCGCGCGAGATCAGTAATGTCAGCGCCTGCAATGCCGCGAGAAAGATTGATGAGATCACTGCTGTCCGGATAGATTCGCAACCTTACACTCCTTGGGAGGCGGCGAGTTACGATCAAAACCAATTAGCTCGTCGGCTAAATCGTCCACCTGGCCGTCGACAGCGCAATCGAAGATTATCTTCTCGCTAGGTGGTCAGTTCGATATTCCAGCGGCCGAGCCGGAAACGATCGGGAGGACGAGGCGGACTTACGGGCGTACCGTTTCCGAACCCAACTCGTCTCTTCAAAGTGTGTCCAGCCGTCATTGGGTCAGCAGCTATGGAGTCGATGTCTTCAACAGTTCCTATCATCACATTCCGTCGAAGTGCCGCCTCCCATGTGACGTAGTCGCCTCGGTATCCATTCGTGATTACGAATCCCACCGCCGGCGGAAGGCGCAACAACATGTCAGCCGTATGATCGACGCCGCCTATGATGTTCTCGTTCCGAAGCCGAACCTCGCCGGGCGTCAATGGCCGAACCGTGGACTTGAGGCCCAGAACCAGCGCGGCTCCTGGTCGGACAGCGAAAATGTCAATTTCATTCTCAGGATTGTGCAAGCGGTAATGTGGCGTCACATGCCACCCTTTCGTTTCCAACCGGGGTCGTAGAGCGTCGATCATTCGATCTTCTCTGAGTCCGCTTACCTTCGTGTATTGATCAGGATCAACCTGAACGGCGCGCCTTACCATGTGATCTTCACCGAGCGCTCCAGTCATAGCGATTACTGCATCGGTAGTGCTGAGACGCCGCTTCCCCACCATAACGAAAGGCACGTCCAACATGGATACCAGACGCCACTTTTGTCTTGTGCCGGAATTAATCATGGTGGGCGTGAGGGTCAGGTCTTCAAAAACCCGCTGCTCGGCTTCATTGTCTGACACGTCGGGAAACTCAATCACCGTGGGGCGCGTGAACAACTCAAGGCCATCTCTCAAGCAAACCTTAGGACAGGATTCAACTTGGGGTGAGGACGCCAAACGTCGCGCCAAACGCCTAAAGTCTCCCGCGGTCCATCGGCGGGTGAGCTGGTCGCCGTCGTCCACGAAAGAAATCTGTGCTTGATACGCGTTCGTCAGGCGCTGGTGCTCAACAAGAGCGTCATCGGCGCCGGTGAGGTCGGGACCCTGATGAACGAGCAGACGCTTTTTGTGGTCAAGCTCGATCGAAACCGCATCGGCTTGCGCCGAGGTCATTATATCGACGAGAAGCTCATACCACTCGCCAATGTTCACCAAACGGTGAATACCTCTCGGATCGAGATTCGCACGTCCTCGTCCTTCGATGTGACAAAACTCCATTGTCCACTTGAGTGCCTGAAACACACCCGCTCGCATCCGATCTTCGAAGGTGCCGACGACGGTCCCTCCAGTTTGGAGAATGTCGTAACTAGCCCGCGCGAAGCAGACCTCTATTGAGTCGCGATAGTAGGCGAGGAGCCGTTCGAGGAGCAGGTCCCTGGGCGCGAACCAGTAGGACAGACCGGCTACCCAGTTGTCGATTTCTTCTTCTGCTGCGCGAACTTCGCAGCTCACGGGCATTTGAATCGGCTCACGGCGATCACTTTGCGGATCTTGTACACATAGGGCAGGGGTGCCTTCGAGCCAGTTCTTGAGCGAGCCCATCGTTCTTGCTTGCGGTCGCCATCTTGACAAAATCGTCGTGCAGCCGGTGAATCTCGGCTGGCGCTAGGGCTTCGAGTGCGTCCGCTATCCGCTCCGCTGTTTTTTCGGTGATCTCCATGGCTGAAACCTCAGTTTCAATAGTGAACGGCCTGCGTGAGTCTCACAAGCTGGCCACCATCTCCCGCCACGTAGTGCGCTAGTGTGAGGGGACTCACCTATAACGGAAACACTCGACGAGGGCGATGTCCTGAAGGTTGTTGAGATTTGAGTGGCGGCGTTCCTCGCCCGATCGGAAGATCGGGTTGGGTAAGAGGAGGAGGCCGCCATGAACAAGAGTGCCAAGAGGGCAGACGGAAGGAAAGCCGCGGACGAGGGGCAGTTGTGGCTGCGGTTGTCGGCAATGGTGCGCGAAGCACTGTACGACACGGTGATGGTCACGGGACTGGCATGCGTGGATGAAGTGCTGGAAGCCGAGCGCGCGGTGCTGTGTGGCGCACGCTACGCGCATCAGGCCGAACGTCAGGCGCTGCGCGCGGGGCACGTGCCAAGTTCGCTGGTGCTGGGCGGACGGCGAGTGGCGGTGAGCCGCCCGCGGGTGCGCAGCGTTGAGGGTCGCGAGCTTAAATTGCCGAGCTGGCGGGAGTGGAGCGCGCGCGATCCGCTGGAGACGCGGGCGTTGGAGCAGATGGTGCTGGGGGTATCGACCCGGGGCTACGCGCGTTCGCTGGAGCCGCTGCCGGCCGCGGTCGCAGCACGGGGCACCAGCAAGAGCGCGGTCAGCGAACGGTTCGTGTACGGCACCGAGCGCAAGCTTGGGGAACTGCTGGGCCGCGACTTGCACGGGCTTAAGCTGGTGGCGCTGATGATCGACGGGGTGCACTTCGGTGAGCACGTGGTGCTGGCAGCGGTGGGGGTCGATGAGCGCGGCTACAAGCACGTCTTGGGGCTGCGCGAGGGTGCGACCGAGAACGCGGCGGCGGTTAAAGCCTTGCTCGCCGATCTGGCCGAGCGCGGCTTGGATACCGGGCGCGCGTTGCTGGTGGTAATCGACGGGGCCAAGGCGCTGCACAAGGCGGTGGCCGAGGTGTTCGGCCGCCGCGCATTGATTCAGCGCTGCCGCGAGCACAAGAAGCGCAATGTCACCGAGGCCCTTCCCGAGCGGCTGCGCGCCGGGGTCCGCAGCGCGATGGTTCAGGCTTATGTGGCGCGTGACGCCAAGCGTGCGCGGCGCCTGCTCGAAACCCTGGCGCGCCAACTCGAACATCAGCATCCCGGCGCCGCCGCCTCGCTGCGCGAGGGACTCGAAGAAACTCTGACCGTGATGCGCCTGGAGCTGCCCGAGAATCTCGAGCGCATTCTGTCCTCGACCAACTTGATCGAAAACCTGTTCAGCCGCGTGCGCGAAATCGGCCGCCGGGTCAAACGCTGGCAGAGCGGCACCATGGTGCTGCGCTGGACCGCGGCTGGCGTGATCGAGGCCGAGCGCGGCTTCCGCAAGCTCGCCGGCTATCGTGCGCTGCCGACCCTGGTCGCCGCGTTGCGCGCTCACGACGCCCAACTCGACCGCTCGGAAGGAAAACTTGACACCGCACGGGATGCCGCTTAACTGACTATGTTGCCGCTACTCAATTCCAACAGCGGAACGGACATTGCCGTCGACGAGCGTCTGGGAAACTTTCATCGATAATCCAGACTTGCTCCAGGCTTAACGGCAGACCGCGACGCCGACCTCGAGCGCGGAGGATGTTCAACACCCGTTCGGATAGATCATCGAGGTTCGGGTGAAAAACGCCGTGCTCGTTGTCCCAGATGACGAGCCAGTATGGCGGATAGTGATCTCTAAGGTGAGTTTCCACTAGCCGTTTCAACCTCGCGTATGGCTCACTCCTACGCGGTTGATCGATATCCAGGTGTATAACGTCCGGATCTTTCGGGTCCCGCCAGCATGGAAAGGGACTGAAGTCTTCATAGTCCTTCGGGTTGTCCACAATGGGCTCAGAAAACAGGCTCAAAATCTCGATGTCAACCAGAAAGCGGTGACCGTTCGTGTAAACAGAAAAGTCGGCCTTTTTTGTGAGCGGCGGATTACGATCAGCCCAGACTAGAGGAGGAGCGTGTAGCTTGTTGAACCGCGTCGCGAACGAGCCCAGAACCCAATCCTCCTTGAGCCGGGTGAATTCTGAAGTCCGCGGACCTGAATACAGGCGCGACACAAATGCGGCGGCCCCCAGGGCATCCATTTGGGCTTCCGCGTTGTCAAAAATATCTGCGATCTTTTTCATCGGCTCAAGCTGAGGCGATCCGAACGGACCAGCCGTTGGATATCAAGCAGACGATGCGGAAGGCCGCGTCCCCAGCGTCACGCCGCGCTTGACCAGGGCCCGTTTGCTACCGACGGCGTCGACCAACCGGTAATAGACGCGTCTCCCGCGGCGGCTTCCCCCCACGCGCCTAAGGATGCCTAGCGAGACGAAAAGTTTGAAGTTAGGAATCCACAGATCGGGTATGCTCATCCGGGCACGATCGAGAATCCACGAACCGGCGAGATCCGCTTCCTGCCCGAGTTCGTCCGCGAGCGCGACGTACGCCGCAACAATGGCGAGCAGGTCGCCATCCTCTAGAGCCATCACTGACGCATAGCCAACAGAACCGATTTGCTCCGTAGCGATTCCCATTCAACCGCCTGTGCTCCGCAAAATTATTCGTGTGTGGCGAGCTGCGCACCACGAAGATGGATCTTCTGTTCGCGGTAGGGTGAGGCGTGCCACACCGGGCGGTCGTCCCGAGGGCTACTCCTCCGGTCGGCGATGTGAAGTCGCCTCATCGTCAACCCAGTCCTCCTCGGTGTAGGTCATTCCTCGGCGACCAGGAACCGTGCGCGCCGGTCCAGCTTGGTAGAGCCGGCAAGAAAGAGGACCGTAACAGTAGGTCTCGGTTCGGTAGCGGCGCCGACCCGGATTCCACTGATCGATGATCATCTCAACCGGCATCCGGCATCCCCAGATGCAGCTGCAGCACTTCTCCTCGTAGGTTCGCGCGGCAAGTCGCCGATGTCCGCGCTCGCGGTAGACCTCCAGCGGCGGCGGAACACCGCGCGACGGCGGTGGCGTCGTCTCGTCCACAGCCTCGGGAGGCCCGACTTTCAACTTGCTGACCTTGTAGAATTCAACCGTCTCCAGCCGCGGATCCGGAACCGGCAGAGCATCACCGGAGACAGCAGCCCCTGTCTGAAACTGGTGTTCGGCATGCGCGCCTTGCCCTACTGCGACAAGAAATTCTCGGGCTTCGCTGCCGACCATGCCACGTAACTTCAGAGCGTAGCCCAGGTAGGTATGGCTGCGCTGATCGAACGAGCGGGTCAACCGGATCCGCGGCTGCACCGAAAGCAACCCACCCTGCCATGCAATCTTGTCACCGGAGTCGTTGCGCGCGAGCTTCACGCCGCCAGCCTTTGTAATCCGTATTCGTGATGCAGTCCGCCCAGAATGGGTGTGGCCACGACTCGATGATCGAGCGGAAACCGGTGTCCGCAGGGTTTAACCCGAAGACCGTTCAACCTCGGATCGGGAACGCCAGGTCCCAGGGAGGAATGTGGTCGGCCTCGATTGTAGTGGCTCATCCACGAGGTCAGGACTCTTCTCAGGTGTCGTTCGCTCAATGGAATGATCCAATCGAGACACTCACGACGCAGAGTCCCGATTAGCCGTTCGCAGAGCGAGTTCGCCTGCGGGCTGCGCACCGGCGTGGTGATCACCTTGAGGCCGAGGTGCGTAAGCGAAGCGTTCAACTCGGCGGAAAAGATCTTGTCGTGGTCGTGGATGATAAAGCGATACTCGTGGTCGGAAGCAATGGTCTCGCGTAGCTGTTGCACAGTCCAGGCGGCGGTGGGATGGGCCGTCGCGTCGAGGTGAATCAATCGACGCGAAGCATGCTCCATCACCACCAACACGTAAAGGACTCGGAAGGTGGCGGTCACCGCGACGCAGAAGTCACACGCGATGATCTCCCGAGCGTGATTCTTTAGAAAAGTCGCCCACCGCTGGTCGCCCCGAGGTATACCCGTCGCCGGCAGAGACCTCGACATATACTTCCGGATCGTGCGCGGCGACACCCGCAGGCCGAGCTTCAGCAGCAGCTCGTTTGCGATCCGCTCCTCGCCCCACGAGCGGTTCTCGCGCGCCATTTTGCGAATCAGATGTTGAAGTTCGAGAGGGATTGGCCGTCGGCCGGCTTCGGACTTCCAGCGCCAAAAGAGCCGGAAGCCCTTGCGGTGCCACGTGATGAAGGTTCTGGGCTTCACCACGGTCAAAGCGTCGCGCCAATTGAACCAGCGGCTGAGCAGCACCAGGCTCAGTCGGTTCGGATTGTCGGCACGTCGGGGCTTGACCTTGCGCTCTTGGTAGAACGCCAACTGCTTGCGCAGGAACAGATTCTCCGCGGCGAGCGAGGTCCTGGAGCGCAAGTCGAGACACAGAAAGTGAACCAGATCACCCACGACCCTGAGCCAACTCAGCCTTGCGCCCACCATGCAACCGGCCCTCTCTCGTCATCGGGTGTCTTCGTAAAATCCCTAAGAACTAGACAGGTTTCAAGCCAGAGCGAAATGTTTTTGCGGGGGACAACGGGCGACGAGTTCGGCTGCGCTCCAGCACGGCGATTTTGATGGCGCAGCCCGACCACTTCCAACACAGCGCGCGCCAAGAGCGCAACATTTGCCTCCGGTGACGCCGCCCGTTGTTGTTGGGATCGAGCAGTTACGCGAAGATGGCGATGGACAGCGTCGCTCAATGAATCTTACCGAGGAACAGCACGCCATTTGCCAAGCTGCGCGTGATCTGGATGTGGGTTCGTCGCTGAAGATTCAAGCCTTTGCCGGCACCGGCAAAACCACCACGCTCGCGGCAATTGCTGAGTCGCTTGCCCAGCGCAAGTTTCTTTACCTGGTTTTCAACCGCGCGGCCGCGGATGAAGCAGAACGTAAAATGCCGTCAAATGTGACGGTGCGCACCGCGCATGCGCTCGCCTTCAGAAGCGTCGGCTACATCTACAAGTCACGTCTGGCAGGCAGCCCTTGGGCTTGGTTTCCATACCTGAAAGAGAAAATGCCCCGTGCTCTCGATTCAGTCGTACGTACGGGAAGAGACGCGACTTCTGCCGGAGCCTTGATAATCCGAACCCTGGACCAATTCCTGAGAACAACGGATGGCGCAATCGGGGCGATTCACGCTCCCTATTGGTGTGACGATAATGTCGCGGCAGCTGCGGGCTATGCTGCCGAGGCCCTATGGAAGAACATTTGCAAGCACAACAGCACCGCGCCGGTCACCCACGATTGCTATTTGAAGCTGTTCTATTTGCAGGGCCGGGAGCTCGCGCCGCGGGATTGGACCGTCATGCTCGATGAGGCGCAGGACGCGGACCCGGTGATTTTGGGCCTTCTTGAACGTCACAAAGGTGCGCGCATAGTCGTTGGCGACAAGTATCAGCAGCTCTACCAGTGGCGGGGAGCGGTCAACGCGCTTAGCCGCATGCGTTCGGATAGTGCGGAACTTTCTCTTACGCGAACGTTCAGATTCGGTACGGGTGCGGCCGAATGGGCTAACCGGGTGCTCGAAATCATTGGCGAGAAATTACGCATAATTCCCGCGCCGCACCGGACCACCGTCAGCATTGAGGAGAAATCAGTAACGATTGACGCTTTACTGGCGCGCACCAACGCGGGGACATTGGACGAAGCAATCCAGGGGCTCGAGCGAAGGCGCAAAATCCATGTTATGGGCGGCGCCGACCCGTTAATAAGGTTGATACGAGGGGCGTGGGATTTGCACCGCGGAAAGTCGGCCTCAGGTGAGCTCGCGATGTTCGCGACCTGGGACGAACTCAAGGCTGCAGCCGACGGAGAGAAAAACGGCTCGCCCGGCGACCCTGCGCTCCGAGTTCTCGTTCGCCTTATACAGGATCGCGATCGGAAGGTCCTTCACATGTGCCGACAGCTGGAAGCATGTGTTGAATCTCCTGCCGCCGCGCAGATCACAGTCAGCACCGTTCACAAGGCTAAAGGCCTTGAATGGCCGCGGGTGCTGATGTCGTCGGATTTTAATCAATTCGTCGAGCTAGAGAAGGGCAGACCGGTCATCGACATGGAGGAGGCCTACATCATGTATGTGGCGCTGACCCGTGCCCGGGAGAAATTGATTCTCTCTCCTGCGTGCGCAGAAGCAATCTCCGCTTCCGCGGCTACGAAGGCGGGTCGTGCCAGGAAGCAGGATTCACGCGGCGCTGAAAACATGGTGGAATTGCGCAGGGCACGATTCCATCGAAGGTCGCCTGAGCGTTCGAATTGACCGCTCACCGCCAACGAGTCCTTATCTTCGCGGCTTATCCACTGAGCAGGCCGAATTAGCCCGCGTTGTGGGCTTCATTCCGGTGTCGTCTCGGCTATGCGTCGCGCGCTGCTAACCCGCGATGGCGAGTGTTGAAGATCTGGAGTAGCGAGCTGCGCGGCTAGCCCTGTCGGTTGAATGGTTCGATATAGCTGGTTTCCATCGCACGCTTCTGTTACGAATCGAGGCCTCCTTTGGTGACGCTCGAGCCGATCAGGCCGTCGCGGATATTCGTGAGTAGGCGCTGTAGCGCGGGCCGCTCCATCGTACCGCCCGAAAGGCCGTCGTCGTCATAGGCAGTCTGGATGAGTTTCCATCCTTCGCCAGCTTGGCTCCTGATGAACGCCTCGCAGGCCTCGCGCTGCGCGTGTAGTGAATTGAAATCCTGCGCCAATCCCTCATCCGAAGACTTGCGAGTGTAGATCGCGCAGCGCCTGATCGGAGCGTTAGCCATTGGCCGCCTCCTTTGCCCGATCCTTGAGGCCGAAGAACAGTGGTCCCGACCAGCGGGTGCCCGTGATAGCGCGGGCGACTTCCGATAGCGATCCGCCCATCCACATCCCCTTGCGCTTGGAGGCGGCGACCTTGTCGCGGATGCGCTCGCCGATAACCTCGCGCTCGAATTGCGCGAACGATAGCAGCACGTTGAGCGTAAGACGCCCCATCGAGATCGTCGTGTTGAACTGCTGAGTTACGGTCACAAAGGACACGCCGTGGGCGTCGAACAACTGGACGATCCGGGCAAAATCGGCGAGCGATCGGGTGAGCTCGAAGCTAGACGCTGATCCTCCGCCGGGGAAACACGGATGAAGCTTGACGCGAATCACGAGCGTTGAGCGCGGACGGGCAAACCCGAAACCCTACTAGCACTACATTAAGGAGCAATTAAAAGCGGCCGTGCCAGGTGCCGTCTATCCGGGGCGGCGGACTCCACCATGAAGATGAGCCAGACAACCGCGCGAGCTGTACCTCACTTGGACGGGTCGCCGACCGCGCTCGCAGATGGCAGAATTACCACATTGCGCTAATCAATGATCGCGACGGTAGCGGGTGAATCAGCGAAATACTTCCGCCGCGTCCACAAAGCTACGTCAACCAGTCCGATCATCACCGGCACCTCGATCAGCGGTCCGATCACTGCGGCGAAGGCCGCGCCGCTATCAATCCCAAATGTCGCAACCGCAACCGCGATCGCGAGTTCAAAATTGTTCGAGGCTGCCGTGAACGACAGCGTTGCGCATTGCGGGTATGTCGCGCCTACCCGCTTGCTCAGCGCGAACGACACCGCGAACATGATTCCGAAATAAATCATCAGCGGAATTGCGATACGTACGACGTCGATCGGCATCCGAACAATTGCCGCACCCTTGATCGAGAACATCACTACAATGGTGAAGAGCAGGAACGTCAGTGTCAGCGGGCTAATCTTTGGAATGAAGTGCTGCCGATACCAGCTCTTTCCCTTTGCGGCAGTCAACACTTTCCACGTCGCCAGGCCAGCGACGAAGGGGAGGCCCAGATAGATGCCAGCGCTCTCGGCAATCTGGCCGATCGTGATGTGAACGATTGCGCCGCCCAAGCCGAGCCATCGCGGGAGCACAGTGATGAACACGAAGGCGTAAACGGAAAAGAACAGCACTTGAAAGATCGAGTTGAAAGCTACCAGTCCCGCGCAATAGTCGGGATCGCCATTGGCGAGATCGTTCCAGACGATCACCATTGCAATGCAACGCGCGAGGCCGATCAAGATAAGCCCAACCATGAACTCAGGACGATCGCGCAAGAAGATGACCGCCAGCGCGAACATCAAGATCGGACCGATAATCCAGTTCTGTAAGAGCGACAGCCCGAGAATTTTCCAATCGCTGAAAACGTCGCCCAATTCGTCGTAGTTCACCTTCGCTAGCGGCGGATACATCATGAGGATGAGACCGATTGCGATCGGTATGGAGGTCGTGCCGACGCTCATGCGGTCAAAGCTCGCCTTCACACCTGGGAAAATCGCGCCAATCGCGACCCCCACCGCCATTGCGAGAAAAATCCACAATGTGAGGTAGCGATCGAGGAAGGAGAGCCTGCGCAAAATCGGCGTTTGGGCTATCGACATAGTGGCGCTCATTCATGGGCTCCTATACGCACGGCACGGGCATGGAACGGGCCCCGAAATCCGTTATCTTTCAGAGTCTGCGGGATTTTACTCCGGTGCATCAACCGGTCATCACGATTCCAACTCTCGGATTTCACAGATCTCGAAGGGTAGACAGTCATAAGCCCTTAACACTCCCGTAACATGCGCTCGCTATAGGGTTTGTGAATTGTTGACGGTTTCATATATATGGAATCATGACAAAAGCAAACGTCATCGCCGCATTGGCCGCTCTCGCGCAGGAGACTCGTCTTGACATCTTTCGCCTGTTGGTCGAGCAGGGTCCTGAAGGAATGCCCGCCGGAGAGATTGGTGAGCGGCTGAAGTTGCCTTCGCCTACCCTCTCATTCCACCTCAACCAGCTCAGGCACACGGGCCTCGTAACTTCGCGCCGGCAAAGCAGGCTAATCATTTACGGCGCCAAATTCCGCACAATGAATACCCTCATCGAATATCTCACCGAGAATTGCTGCACGGCACAGGCGGATGGCGTAGTTCGGGGTCGTCCAAACTCTGCAGTGTCAGCCGATCGCGGATTCAATGTTCTGTTCCTGTGCACCAACAACTCGGCGCGCAGCATTATGGCGGAGTGCGCCATGAATCGATGGGGCGGCGGAAAATTTCACGCTTTCAGCGCCGGCAGCAAGTCGCGCGGGACTGTTCATCCGATCACCCTCCAGGTGCTCAATGAATTGAAATTCGAGACTGGCGGACTGCGGAGCAAGGACTGGAACGAGTTCGCTCAGCCCGACAGCCCACCGCTCGATTTTGTTTTCACCCTCTGCGACCGCGCCGCCGCCGAGGTCTGCCCCACATGGCCGGGCCAGCCGATAAGAGCGCATTGGGGTATTCAGGACCCCGTCGCGGTCGTCGGCACGAGTGCCGCTACACGAAAAGCCTTTCTCAAGGTTTACACCGAGCTGGAGCAACGAATCAGGATTTTCACCGCGCTTCCGATCGAGACGCTTGAACGTTTCGCGCTGGAACGGTGGGTCACGGAAATTGGCAAATTGAATCTGGCTGCATGATGGAGACAAGAGCGGCCATGCCTGTACGCGTTGGCATTAACGGGTTTGGACGGATGGGTCGGCTGGCGTTGCGCGCCGCGTTCGACAACTCCCAGATTCAGATTGTCCATATCAACGAGTTGAAAGGCGGCCCCAAGACCGCCGCTCACCTGCTCGAATTCGATAGCGTGCATGGCCGCTGGCGCGTGCCGATAGCCGCGGAAGCGCACGGGCTCAAAATAGACGGCGATCGCCTCGCCTACAGCAACTTCAACGCTCCCGGCGACGTGCCTTGGGACCAAGCCGGAGTCGAGATCGTGCTCGAGTGTTCGGGCAAGTTCCTCACTCTGGAGGCTTTGGAGCCGTATTTTACGCGCGGTGTGCGCAAAGTGGTGGTCGCCGCGCCGGTCAAGCAGGGCGCGCTCAATATCGTGATGGGCGTCAACGACCAGTTGTATGATCCTGAACTACACCACATCGTCACAGCCGCTTCATGCACCACCAATTGCCTGGCTCCCGTGGTCAAAGTCATTCACCAAGGGCTCGGCATACGGCACGGCGTCATCACCACCATCCACGACGTAACCAATACCCAGACGCTAGTGGACCTGCCTCACGAGGATCTGCGGCGGGCGCGATCCGCCCTGATGTCGCTGGTGCCGACAACGACCGGGTCGGCAACCGCGATCGGTCTCATTTACCCGGAGTTGCAGGGGAAGCTTAACGGCATCGCGGTTCGTGTCCCCCTGCTGAATGCTTCGCTGACCGATTGCGTGTTCGAGGTCGCGCGATCGACCACCGCGGCGCAGGTCAACGACTTCCTGCGCGAAGCCGCGGAGGGGCAGCTTCGCGGCATCCTGGGTTTCGAGGAACGTCCACTAGTATCGGTCGACTACGTGAACGACCCGCGATCCTCGATCGTCGATGGCCCTTCGACCATGGTCGTCGACGGCACGCAAGTCAAAGTTCTGGCCTGGTACGACAACGAATGGGGCTACGTAAACCGGCTTGTCGAATTGGCAACGAAGGTCGCCGCGAGCCTGCTTTCGACGCAGCGCAACGCTGCGGCGGTGTAGGACAGTGAGAAACGCCGTACGCAATTATGCCCTAGTCACGGGAGCCTACTGGGGCTTCACGCTCACCGACGGCGCTCTGAGAATGTTGGTGCTCTTGCACTTTGACCGGCTTGGATACAGCGCCATCGAGATTGCTTTCCTATTCCTGTTCTATGAATTCTTCGGCATCGTCACCAATCTCCTCGGCGGCTGGATAGCAGCCCGCTCCGGATTGAAAGTCACTCTCTACGGCGGTTTGCTTCTGCAAATCGTCGCGTTGATCATGCTCGCCTTCCTGCAGCCGGCCTGGGCTCGATTGACCTCGGTCGCCTACGTCATGGCGGCGCAGGCGCTCTCCGGAATCGCGAAAGACCTGACCAAGATGAGTGCCAAGAGTGCCATCAAGGTCGTTGTCCCGGAAGGCGAGGACGGGGCCCTCTTCAGGTGGGTAGCGCGGCTTACCGGATCCAAGAATGCGCTCAAAGGCGCCGGCTTCTTCCTGGGGGCGGCTCTCCTCACAGCACTCGGCTTTGTTGGATCACTCGTCGCTATGGCCGCGGGTCTCGTGATCGTGCTGTTGGGCACTGTGGTCGCGCTTCCGAGCGGAATGGGTAAGGCGAAATCGAAGATCAAGTTCACGACTTTATTTTCCAAGAGCGCCGCGGTGAATTGGCTTTCCGCTGCGCGGCTGTTTTTATTCTCGGCGCGCGATGTCTGGTTCGTCGTAGGGTTGCCGGTGTTCCTGGCCTCGACGCTCGGTTGGACTTTTATGCAGGTCGGGGCATTCGTCGCCGCATGGTTCGTTGGCTACGGCATGATCCAGGCAATCGTGCCGGAAATTCTCCGTCAACTGGGCGCCCGCCAGGGCGTGACCGGAGACACGGCGCGCCTGTGGGCCTTCGTATTGGCTGTTATCCCCGTTGCTTTGGCGTCAGCACTTGAGCTTCGCGCGCGGCCGACTCCGGCACTTATGATCGGGCTTGGAATCTTCATGATCGTCTTTGCGATCAATTCCGCGGTGCATTCGTATCTCATTCTTGCCTACTCGGAAGACGACGAGGTCGCGACGAACGTCGGGTTTTACTACATGGCCAATGCCGGCGGGAGGCTTTTGGGCACGCTGTTGTCGGGTGTGATTTTTGAATATTACGGATTCAACGCCTGTCTGCTTGCCTCCGGCCTGCTGGTGCTCGCGGCGGCGTTGTTGTCATTCAAGCTCCCCAGCGCGCGTGCGATTCCACTGACCGTGAGGCTCGAGGCGGCCGAGTCATGAACCCACGCGCCTTCAACGTATTGTTCCTCTGCACTGGCAATTCGGCCCGCAGCATCATGGCGGAATGCGCGATCAACCGATGGGGTGGGGAGAGATTCAAGGGTTTTAGCGCTGGCAGCCATCCGCTGGGTGAAATTCATCCGATGACTCTGGAGGTCCTGAAAGAATTGAACTACGACACGTCAGGACTGCGCAGCAAGAGCTGGGATGAGTTCGCGCGCCCGGACAGCCCGCCGATCGGTCTCGTACTCACGCTCTGCGACGACACTGCTGGTCAGACATGTCCGGTATGGCCCGGAAAGCCGCTGACTGCGCATTGGGGGTCAGCCGATCCAGTCAGTTTCGAAGGGACCGAAGGACAAAAGCGCCGGTTCTTTCTCGAAATCTATCGGGAGATCGAGTCCCGTATAAAGCTCTTCATCCTTTTGCCGGTTGATGCTCTCGACCGTCTTTCGCTCCAACGTCGGATAACGGAGATTGGCAAGGTCAAATCTTTGGCTGATCACTCAGGTTGATCTCAGTTCGTCACGCTCCGGCTTCGAAGAAGACAACCCCAATGCTACCAGCGCTCCCGCATGGAACAAACTGCCAACGGAGAAAACTCGTGAAACGCAATTGTACCCTGAACATGATGCCCGTGGTCTTCCTGCTCGTGCTGCTGGCCGGACCATTATCCAATGGCGCGGCGCTCGCCGACACCTTGGTGATTAAGGGAGATGGCTCAACCTTCGCTTATCCGATGTATAGCAAGTGGATCGAGGAGTATCAGAAATACGACCCGGGAGTACGATTCACCTATGCATCGAATGGCTCCGGCGCGGGTATTCATGACGTAATGCTTGGAACGGTGGATTTCGCGGGGACGGACGGTCCGTTGAAC
Organism: uncultured delta proteobacterium; assembly: GCA_963832395.1. Lineage (GTDB taxonomy): Bacteria > Desulfobacterota > Binatia > Binatales > Binataceae > JAKAVN01. The sequence continues at coordinate 141,580 of CAWHTV010000001.1, forward strand.
AAGACTCAAATGTTGGATTTCAGTACGCACCAAAACTGCGAAGTGCTTCATTTCCCTACGGCCCTCGGTGCGGATGTTCCCGTATATAATATTCCCGGCATTATCCAGGAACTCCGATTCACACCGCAGGCATTGGCTGGCATCTATCTCGGCACCATCACCAAGTGGAATGACCCGGAAATATCGAAAGCAAATCCCGACGCTCTCCTCCCGAGCAATGATATTGTCGTGGTCCATCGACAGGATGGGAGTGGAACTACATACATTTGGACGGATTATCTATCGAAAGTTAGCCCTGATTGGCGCGAACGTGTAGGCACGGCAATTTCCGTAAGCTGGCCAGTCGGCCTGGCTGGTAAAGGAAACGAGGGCGTCATTCAATTGATAGCGCGTTCACCCTATTCGATTGGTTACACCGAGCTCACTTATGCGGTTCGGCATCATCTCTTCTATGGTAGCGTGGGCAACAGCAGCGGACATTTCATGAAAGCAGACTTTACTAGCGTTACAGCAGCTGCAGCGGCCGTTGCGAACAGCATGCCTGATGATTTCCGTGTGTCAATAACTAATCCGCCTGCGGAAGACGCGTATCCGATATCGAGTTTCACTTGGATGTTGGTGCCTTCCGTTATCAGCGATTCAGCCAAGCGCGCCGCGATCATAGGCTTTTTGCGTTGGGGTTTGACCAAGGGCCAGGATTACCTTGAGCCCTTATCTTATGCGCGTCTCCCCAACGCAGTGATTGCCAAGGAAGACAAAGCTATTAGCAAAATCAAACCATGACAATCGTTGTGCGCAGAGAGCGACGATGCCGCGATCAAGAGAAGGGTGCGGGAAACTCGCCGCTCTCGTTGAGTTTCAACGGGTTGGAGCTCTCCAAACGGCCTCACCGGCGGTTGGCATGCGCACATGTCTTATCTTGGCGGCGCGGGGGTCTGATGCTGGCAGAAGGGTGGTCATGGTTGTTCTGCTATCTTCTGTTTGCTTCGTTAGCCGTCCCGCTGCCACCGGCTGCCGCAGCGGAGGCAGCGGGAGACAGTCTTCTTTGGTCAGGGCCTTACACGAGGGCTGAGACCGACGATCGGCCTAACTATCGCGCTGGTTTATCCGGGACGCTTGGCCAGATGATGCAAGGGACAGTCGACTTTGCGGTGAGTGACATCCCAATGACCGATGCACAACTGGAAGAGACCCCGGCGAGGATTTTGCACTTCTCTACGAACCTTGACGCCGAGGTCGTGATTTACAACCTGCCGGGGATGCCGCCTGATAAAACAATTAGACTCACTGGGCCAGTCCTGGCGGACATCTATCTTGCGGAGGATCACGGCCTGGGATGATAAGGCCATTACTGCGCTAAACATTGAGTTGAACATGACGGATGCGCGGATCGTCGTCTGCCACTCCAGGGATCCCAGGGGCGCGAGCTACCTTTTTGCGGACTACCTTTTAAACGTTAGTCCTGAATGGAGAAAAGCGGTCGGCAACGCAGCCTCGTTGAAATGGCCTGTAGGAGAGGCTGCGAGCGGAAACGAGGGCCTGGAGAAACTGATAACACAAACGCCCGGTGCGATTGGGTATGTCGATCTGACCTACGCTCTAAACGCGAAGCTGACGTTTTCGCAGATATGCAACGCGGCTGGCGAGTGGATTGCTACGAGTTTGCACAGCGTTACGACAGCGGCAGCTAATACCGCGGCTGAGTTGCCTGCCGATTTTCGCGCTTCAATAGCGAACGCGCACGGGCTCGGAGCCGACCCGCTTTGCTCGTATACATATCTCCTGGTTTACGCGCAGCAGTCCGATCCTGTGAAGGCTCGGGCTGCAAGGAACTTTATCCGATGGTTGCTGCACGACGGACAGACGGTGTCCCAGACGCTGAACATTGCACCCCTTCCGAAGTCGCTGGTCGAACGCTAAGAGCGTCAGCTTCTCCTCATCAACGTGCGGGAATGAAGGCTTCAACCCCGGTGACTTTGCGAGCCGATCGCAGAAGAGAGAAGTCGTTTAAGACCGCGTTTAACTCTCCGTTCATTCAATCTTAACTTTACCTTAATCGACTCGACCGGCCGTACAATTATGCTTAGATGGGTTAGTTTATCGGCGTTTATTGTGTTGGCGTGCAATGCTCGAGGCCGAAAAAATGAAAAGGATGAAACAGGGAAAAGGACGCCTTATGAGACTCGGAGCGAATTTGATCAAGAACCCATTTTTTGCATCGCGTGGCAAGTTCGGCATGTGGTTGCTAGCCGGAACAGTAATGCTGTGTTTAGCAGTGGTCGCCAGGGCGGCCCTATCGCTCACGGGGGCTGGGGCCACGTTTCCATATCCAATGTATTCAAAGTGGTTTGACGCATACCACAAAGCGCATCCGGACGTTGAGATTAACTATCAATCGATCGGCTCGGGCGGCGGCATCCGGCAGGTGACTGCGGGTACGGTCGATTTCGGAGCCAGCGACGGACCGATGACCGATGAGCAAATTGCTGCTTTTAAAGAGAAACGGGGCACCAATCCATTACACTTTCCAACTGTCCTCGGTGCTGACGTACCTGCGTATAACGTACCAGGCGTTCAGGCAGAGCTGCGGTTTACGCCGGAAGCATTGGCCGGTATTTTTCTCGGCAAAATTACTAAATGGAACGACCCGGCCATCGCCAATGCAAACCCTGGCGTGACGCTTCCTGGTACGGATATCGTTGTGGCGCATCGCGCCGACGGTAGTGGAACGACGTATGTGTGGACCGATTATCTGTCCAAAATTAGTCCCGAATGGCAAAAGTCCGTTGGCAAGGGCACCTCGGTCAAGTGGCCCACTGGGCTGGGTGGTAAAGGCAACGAGGGGGTGTCGGGTCTAATTAAGCAAACTTCCGGCTGTATCGGTTATATCGAATTGATCTATGCCGTGCAAAACCACATACCTTACGGTTCCGTGCGTAACGCGTCGGGCAGTTTTATCAAAGCAGACCTGGCTAGCGTCAGCGCAGCAGCCGCGGGCGTGCCGATGCCCGACGATTTCCGCGTATCTATCACCAATTCGCCGGCGGCAACCGCATATCCCATCTCCAGCTTCACTTGGCTGCTGATACCGGAGAAGATTCCGGATCAGACAAAGAAGCAATCCATTGTCGACTTCCTGCACTGGATGCTCACCGAGGGTCAGACAATGACTGAGGCGCTCGCCTACGCCCCGCTTCCGAAACCGGTAGTTGAGAAAGAAGAACAGGCAATCAAGAAGATTCAGTGATATGGGTGGCGCGATAACTAAACAGGAGCTCGCCTGCTCGACCGATCGGGTTAGCTCCGCTTCCGGTGCCAAACAGTTGGAACGCCGCGACCTGCCTGCCTATTTCATAACCCTTGGCTGCGCGGCCGGTGTTATTCTCATAACTGCTCTTCTCGTCTACGTACTGTGGAGCGAATCTGCTCTGGCAAGACAAAAGTTTGGTTGGCGGTTTCTCTTTACTCAGGACTGGGACCCGGTAGCCGAAGATTTTGGAGCTTTGCCATTCATTTACGGAACCGTGGTTACTTCAGCAATCGCTCTGCTGATCGCGGTGCCCATGGGCGTCGGCGCCGCTATTTTTCTGGCTGAACTCGCGCCGCCACGAATATCCAGTGCTCTGACATTCATGATTGAGCTGCTGGCGGCGGTTCCCAGCGTGATCTTCGGATTGTTAGGTATTTTCGTACTAGTCTCAATATTGCACGAGGTGGTTCCGACCTTGAAAGATGTTTTGGGGTTCTTGCCATTGTTTCAGGGCCCGTTCTATGGAGTCAGTATGTTGTCGGCCGGCATCGTACTGTCGATCATGATCGTTCCGTTCATTATCTCCATCTCGCGCGAGGTTCTTCTCGCAGTACCTCTCGGGCAGCGGGAGGGATCAGCGGCGACAGGAGCGACGAGATGGGAAACCACTTGGCGCGTGGTGGTTCCCCAGGCGCGTAAAGGCATTATCGGTTCTGTCTTCCTGGCTCTGGCAAGGGCGCTCGGCGAAACGATGGCTGTGACAATGGTGATCGGCAACAATCCGCAGATCAAAGCTACGCTGCTAGCCCCCGGGTACTCAATCGCAGCCGTCATTGCGAATGAATTCACGGAGGCCACCAGTGACCTCTACGTAAATGCCTTGGTCGAACTGGGATTGGTGCTTTTTGCGTTGACATTTGTAATTAACGGAATTGCGCACCTACTGGTATGGAGCGTGACTGGAATCGAACCTGGCGAATGATTTGTTATGCGGAGAAAAGTTGTCAACATTTTGATGTTCGGCCTGACCGGGTTCTGCGCCTTCATGTCGGTTGGCATCCTTTTTTTCATACTCAGCTACCTCTTCTGGCAAGGCTGCACCAGCCTTAACTGGGACTTCTTTACAAAACTCCCTACACCGGTGGGGGAGCTTGGTGGGGGAATGGCCAACGCGATTGTCGGTAGCGGAAAGCTGTTGTTGTTGGCAACACTGTTCGGGGTACCAGCAGGCTTCTTAGCCGGCGTTTACCTGGCCGAATTCGGTGGCACTATGTTCCCGTTCGCGGTTCGCTATACCACTGATCTGCTCAACGGTGTTCCGTCTATAGTCATGGGCATCTTTGCCTATGCGCTGGTGGTTCAGCCAACACATCATTTTTCCGCCTTCGCGGGAGGGCTGGCGCTCGGCGTTATGATGATCCCGATATCGCTGCGTAGCACCGAAGAGTTCCTGCGGGCCGTGCCTCAAAGTCTTCGCGAAGGCGCCGTCGCTTTGGGAGCGAGTAAATCCAGAGCGATTTTTACGATAGTTGTGCCCGCTGCAATGAAGGGCATTGTAACCGGTACCATGCTCGACTTGGCACGAGTTGCCGGCGAAACGGCGCCACTCCTATTCACGAGTTTCAGCAACCGCTTCTGGAGTCCCGGCTGGAATCATCCGATGGCCTCGTTACCTGTGATGATTTTTACTTACGCGATCGCACCCTACCCTGATTGGCATCGCCAAGCGTGGGCAGCGGGCTTCGTTCTGGTAGCGGCGGTGCTGGCGGTTAATACGATCTCGCGGCTGATTCTCTCGCGCGGCGGATATCTCTAAAAAATGGCCGACTAGCGCATTTATGAAAGTTTTATCGCACATCTTGGCAGGCACGGCCGACATATCGCCGAACGGTTCAAATCAACCGGTCGAGCATTCTCGCCTGAAGATGAACATTGTGGATCTGAACTTTTACTACGGAAAGTCGAAAGCACTTCACAATATCAACCTTCAAGTCAGGGCCAACCACATCACCGCTCTCATCGGTCCGTCCGGCTGCGGCAAATCCACTTTCATTCGTACCTTGAACCGGATGTACGAACTCGTACGTCATACTCGCGTCGAGGGCGAAGTAACCCTCGATGACGAAAGCATCTTCGCCATGGACGTTTCAGACTTAAGACAACGAGTTGGGATGGTGTTCCAGAAAACCAATCCGTTCCCGAAATCCATCTTCGAGAATGTTGCCTACGGGTTGCGAGTTAAGGGTCACAAACAAAAGAGCGTTTTGGCGGATGCTGTCGAACATAGTCTGAAAAGGGCGTCGCTGTGGGAAGAAGTCCAAGACAAGCTGCAGGAATCGGCTCTGTCGCTCTCAGGCGGTCAGCAACAACGCCTATGTATTGCTCGGGCGCTCGCGGTCAACCCTGAAGTATTACTACTGGATGAGCCGTGCTCCGCGCTGGACCCGATCTCGACGGCAAAGATAGAGGCGCTGCTTAGGGAACTTAAGCAATCCTGCACAATTGTGATTGTAACGCACAATATGCAACAGGCTTCGAGAGTCTCAGATTATACGGGATATTTTTTACTCGGAGAGCTTCTTGAGTTCGACAGAACTCCAACGATATTTCAGAAGCCGTCTCGTAGGGAGACGGAAGACTACATAACAGGGCGCTTCGGATAAGCTCAGATCGTTCAACGAGTCTAACCGAGGACGATCCAGCGCACGGAATGTGACTACAGGCACGTCTAGCTGTCTCGTTTCGATTCGATTTGTCGACCTTTTTCCGCAACGTGCTAAACAGAAAAACATAATTCTGGCAGCGGAGTGAAGCGATGTCACACCTAAGAAAGATCCGAGCAATTCTATTCGTAATCCTTGTCATTGTTACGTCTTCTGCTCGCGCTTCTGTTTCGATCAATGGCGCCGGATCGACGTTCATCTATCCGGTCTTCACGAAGTGGGCACAGGTCTATGGAAAAGTGGACCCGGAGGCGCACTTCACCTATCAATCGGTCGGTTCGTTGCAGGGCGTCGATCGGTTGCTTACCCACGCAACTGACTTCGCTGCTAGCGACGCGCCATTGCACCTTGAACAAATGAACCAACCCTCCTGCGGAACGCTCTACTTCCCTGCTATCCTCGGGGCTGTGGTTGTCGTTTACAACCTTCCGCAATTGGCTGCGACACACAGAATTAGGCTCACGGGGCAAGTTCTGGGTGACATCTATCTCGGCAAAATCAAAAAGTGGAATGACCCCGCCATTGTCGCGGTGAATCCCGGCACGGCGATGCCCGATCACGCGATAATTGTCAATTACCGGCGCGACGGCAGCGGTACAACATTTACTTTTACCGAGTACCTTACAAAGGTGAACGCTGATTGGGCAAAGAGCGTGGGCTCGGGAATGCTGGCGAAATGGCCCGTCGGTCTTTACGCTGATGGCAATGAAGGTGTCGCTGACGCTGTCAAAGACCAACTCGGCGCGATTGGGTATGTTGAGCTGAGTTACGCGATCGCGAAAGACCTTCCTTCTGCGCTACTACTGAACCGCGCCGGCAGCTGGGTCGACGCCGACCCGCAAACGATTAGCGCCGCCGCCGCGAGTATCGCCGATCAGATGCCGGGCGACCTCCAACAATCAATAACCGACGCACCTGCTCCATCCGCCTACCCGATTAGTTCCTACAGCTATCTGCTCCTCTTCAAACAGCAGAGCGATTTTACGAAGACCGACTCTTTGCGCAAATTTGTGAACTGGATCCTCCATGACGGCCAGGCGTACGCTGCGCCCCAACATTATGCGCCGCTGCCGGAAAAGGTTGGGGATCGAGCGGAGCTTCAACTAAAGCAGATCGAGTTCGTGACCGGAGCCGGAGTAGCCGCCGCCTCGTGCAAGCAAAGTTTGGGCTTGGCCAAACCCAACACCCATCTAGGCTTCCCAATCGATTCTGAGGTAGCTGGTTCCTTGTCCTCAGACTGACGATTCCGTCGCCAACTTTAACCGCAAACGATCTCGCTGCGCTTGATCTCCTGTTCATTTCTATGATACTAGAAATATGGTCATGAAGCGGCGCGTCGAACAGTTCAGTGCCTTGGGGCAAGAGGACCGGCTGGTAATCTTCCGACTATTGGTCCGCGCGGGACCGGAAGGCAATTACGTAGACGACATCAAGCAGCGGCTTAGGATGCCGGGTTCCACCCTTTCCCATCATCTCGACGCGCTGACGCGCTCTGGTTTGATCAGGGCACGGCGCTCCGGTCGCTTCATCTTCTACGCCGTCAACTGGCGGGAAACCGCGAAACTGATTCGCTTTCTCACCGAGGACTGTTGCGCCGAAATGCACACCAAGTTCGCGGCATCTGCTGAGCCGACAGCGCCTCAAATTCCAGAGACGTGTGGAGCCGGATGCTGTGCCGAAGAACAACCGGCGGTTCCTCGCATCGTTCGGAAAGCCGCGGTTCTGAAAGGTTGAGGAAATGAAAATGGGGGACCGAGCTTGTGCGGATCCAAGAAATGCGAGCGCTGCTCAGCAAGAAGCGGAGCCCTCTGACGCGCGTCTTTTTTCTTCTTTCTATGTCCATATCATCGATACTTCGAAACCCTTTGAGAGGAGCATAGAACATGAAGCGTTTCCACGTACATGTAGCGGTTGAGAACCTCGGCGATAGCGTAAGGTTCTCTTCGGATTTGTTCGGCATGAAGCCAACGGTCGAGCGGCCAGACTATGCCAAGTGGATGCTCGAGGACCCGCATCTGAATTTTGCGATTTCGTCACGGGGCCACAAACCCGGAGTGAACCATCTGGGGTTCCAGGCCGATGATCCGGCAGAACTGGCGGAGCTGGGCGCGCGAGCCGATCATGCTTCTGGATCGGCGGTTCTGAAAGAGACCGAAGTCGAATGTTGCTACGCCAAGGGTAACAAATACTGGGTGATCGACCCTCAGGGCCTGGCGTGGGAGCACTTTCAAACTCTTGGCGAAGTGCCAATCTTTGGCGAAGACACGAGGATGAATCAAGCCGAAGGAGAAGCGTGCTGCATCCCGCTTCACAGTGGCAAAAGCTCCGCGGCTGAAGAGTCAAAAGGGGCGTGCTGCGTGCCTGCAGCTTCGCTGGATACAGCTCAGGCACGCAAGGCGGGAGCATGTTGCTGATCAGCAACGATCAGAAGCAGAGCGTTTGATCGACATGGAGCGCAGGATCTGATCCTCAGTCGAAATGGGAGAGACTCGATGAGCAACAACGAATCGATCAACGAAACGGTTCGCGAGAACTACGCGCGCGCCGCGCGGCGCGTCTCGAGCCAGGAGGGCGCCTGCTGCGGCACGGCCGCCCCCTGCGGCAATCCGATCACCTCGAATCTTTACGCCGATAGCGAGACCGGCGCGCTTCCGACCGAGGCAATCGCCGCATCGCTCGGATGTGGCAATCCGACGGCACTCGCCGAACTGAAGCCGGGGGAGACGGTGCTCGATCTCGGCTCCGGCGGCGGAATCGACGTGCTGCTCTCAGCGCACCGCGTCGGCCCTACCGGCAAAGCCTACGGCCTCGACATGACCGACGAGATGCTCGCGCTGGCGCGCGAGAACCAGCGCAAGGCGGGAGCGCAAAACGTCAAGTTTCTGAAGGGCGAGATCGAAAACATCCCGTTGCCCGACAACTCAGTCGACGTGATCGTCTCGAATTGCGTGATCAATCTTTCGGGCGACAAGGACCGCGTGCTGGCCGAGGCGTTTCGCGTGCTGCGTCCTGGCGGCCGCTTCGCGGTCTCTGACGTCGTAGTACGCGGCGAGGTTCCTGCCGCCATCCGCCGCAGCGTGGAGCTGTGGATCGGATGTGTAGCCGGAGCGCTGGAAGAGTCAGAGTACCGCGCGAAATTGATCAGCGCCGGATTTGAACAGGTCGGCCTGGAACCGACGCGCATCTATCGAGCGGCCGACGCCAGGGAGTTTTTCATCCGCGCAAACCTCGACGTCGAAAAAATCGCGCCTGTTGTCGACGGCAAATTCATGAGCGCCTTCGTGCGCGCTCGCAAACCGATCTCGTAGAGCTGCTTCATCGAAACATTCGAAAATATGGAGACAATCTACAATACTCTTACTGCTGCAGCATGCCGCGTCGGGAAAATCCTCGTTGGCAACCCTGCATCGCGGCGAAGTGAGCAACCTCATGCAGAACAAGCACGAGTCTGAGCTGTTGGTGACGACGGACTGGTTGGCGGCGCATCTTCACGATCTCGACATCCGTGTTGTTGATACGCGCAAGGGCGACGGCTACGAGGTAGCGCACATGCTCGGCGCGGTCCGCTATCCGGCAGTCGTAACCCCATTTCTCAAGGAAAACGGTCGCGTGCCGAGCGCCGGGAAGTTCGCCGGGCTCATGTCAGAGATAGGAGTCGGCGATGAGAATCTCGTTGTCGCGTACGACGATGGGAACAACCTTTTCGCGGCGCGTCTCTGGTGGGCGCTGAATTATTATGGACACCGCAGAGTGAAGCTGATGGATGGGGGGTGGGATCTCTGGTTATCAGAAGGTCGCCCCGTCACAGATGCGCCAGTCAGCGCGCGTCCCGCTCGCTTCACTCCGAAGATCGACGACCACTGCATTGCCGAATGGGAAACGGTCAGAGCGGCGATCGGAAATCCAGCTTGCGATATTCTCGATGTTAGATCGGACAACGAGTGGACTGGCGCCGATCCGATGGGAACCAAGCGCGGCGGACACGTTCCGGGGGCACTTCACTTAGAGTGGCGCGAGACGATCGATCAGGCGAGCAAGCGCTTCAAGCCTGCGTCAGCGCTGCGACAGATGTTTGCGCAGACCGGGCTTTCGCAGGATAGGGAAGTTATCACGTACTGCCAGGGCGGTATTCGGGCGGCGCACACCGCATTCGCCCTGCGATTGGCCGGCTATGATCGGGTCCGGAACTATGAGCGTTCCTGGTCCGAATGGGGCAACCGCGAGGACCTTCCAATCGAGCCCCCTCGGGGAGTCGCGTAATGACGGGATTGCTCTTCCTGTGCGTCCGGAACTCCGCCCGCAGCCAGATGGCGGAAGGGCTCGCGCGCAGGATCTTCGAAAACGCCGTGCGCGTGCAAAGCGCCGGCTCGCACCCGGCCGGAGTCAATTCGCTCGCAGTCGTCGCGATGGCGGAGATCGGGATTGACATTTCCGCTCAGACATCAAAATCAGTCGAGAGCATCGATCCGCATAGCGTCGATACAGTGATCACGCTTTGCGGCGAGGAAATATGCCCGGTCTTCTTAGGCAATGTTCGACGGCTGCATTGGTCGATTGCGGATCCGGCCGCAGCAGATCCCGCGCCCAGCGATGGCGATCGGCTCCCAAAGTTTAGGGTCGCTCGGGATCAGATCAAAGGACGGCTTGAGGTGCTGGCTGCGTTGCGCGATGTTCCACCCGGTCCGGCTGCCGTGGAATTTCATTCCAGTATCCGAGTGCACGATCTGGCGCGCAGCGCGCGGTTCTATTCATGGCTGCTGGCAATTCAACCGCGCGAATGGACCCATCGCTACGTGACCTTCATCTGCCCCGAACTCAGACTCAACTTTGTACTGTTAGTCTCGGACGGGAAGGAGCTCCATCACGACACGCTGTACCATTTCGGCATTGCGCTTTCCGAGAGGCGTGCTGTTATCGCTGCCTATCACCGCGCCCGCGAGGCAGGGTTGCACGTCGAAAAACCGCCGCGCACCACGTGGATGGGAACCCCGCTGCACGAGCTCTGGCTCAAGGATCCCGATGGCAACCTGATCGAACTCTACGCCCGTCTGACCGAAGAAGAGATCGCTCAACGCCCGGCGGACGCGCAACCTGTGTGGCTGGCATGACCCATTGACAATTCGTTCGCAATAGAGATTGAGCAAATCGACAGCGGTGAACGACTAAACCTCGATGCCGACTGCGTTTGCTTGCCGCGGGTTAGGAGCCCCCATTGAAAATCCGGAACCGAGAAAATCGGAGTTGCTCTGGACCACGGAATCATCACGGACCAAAAGTTGCGAACGACCGTATCCGGCCCCGCTCCGATGCCTTGCAGCACCGACCGAGCGGCATCCCGAAAACGTGGGCTGAAGGAAGACGCGTCTCTGGCTTCGACAATCACCGGGAGCAGCGACGGTTCGCTAATGCAAATGATAAGCGGCACGCGCCTGACGAAAACCAGCTTGGCATACCAGTTGCCGAGGCGATTGGTCGGTGAAGGCGGATCGATGATCGCTTCTGCGCCCAGACGCTTCAGCAGTTTGCGAGTACAGCGGGTAGTCAGCACGTTCCAGACGGTTTGCATGCAAGGGCGTGGCGGTTGAGTCGCCTTGCTCCGCCGGCCGACCAACTGAAAAAACCCTCCAGCTTCTCCAAGCCTCGACTATCGCACGCATTTGGTGTTTTGAGTAGGCACAGGTCTGCAGCACGGGCGCAGAAGGCACCCGACACCGCTGCTCGCACTTGAGACCATCAGCCGACGATTTGGACCAGGCGCATGGTAATCGCGTACTGTGCAGCGTTCCATATACGATGCAAGCCTTCAGGAGCCCTGTGCGTCTGTATCCCACAAATGCACGATAACCGGCGGATTGGACTGCCTATCTTACAGACCGGAAACAATCGGTATTTAGGGTCCGAATCCCTCTCGCTCCGGCGACGAGTCATCGAAGCTGATATATTCCCGGTAACGTCCGCCGCATGATCACCGTTAGCGAAATTGCCAATATCTTTCTACTCGTCTACGCAGGGTTGTTTCCGATCGTAAATCCGATCGGCGGCGCGCCAATTTTCCTTGGCCTGACGCGACACTGTACCGACAAGGAACGCAACGCACTTGCACGCCGCGTGACGACCAACAGCCTCTTCCTGCTGCTCGGCTCGCTGCTAATAGGTTCGTACGTGCTCGAGTTCTTTGGTATCACCTTGCCCATCGTGCGCATCGCCGGTGGACTCGTCGTATCTGTAGCCGCGTGGAACCTCCTCCAGGCTGGCGACGAGCTTGACGACGGCGAGCGAGCCACCCATAAACCGGCGCCACCGACTGACGCGTTTTATCCCCTCACCATGCCGATTACCGTCGGTCCGGGATCGATTGCAGTGGCCATCGCGCTTGGCAGCCAGCGCCCTCGAGTGGCCATGACTTTGACTCAGTTAGCAACTCTCGGCGGCGCCGCTGTCGCCGGCATCATCGCGATCGCGGCGACTATATATGTGTGCTACCGGTTTGCCGAGGAAACCGTCGGAGCACTCGGCGAACAAGGCACCAATGTGCTGGTGCGTCTGTCGGCCTTCATCCTGCTGTGCATCGGCATCGAAATTATATGGAGCGGTTATAGCGCCCTGGTTCAGGTTGCGGGTACGGGCTAAATAGTTGAACTCGTCGAGCGTTATTCGAAGCGGCTCTTGCGTCGCTCACTTGCCAGGCTCAGCTTTGTACGGGCATTGGAGGAACAAGAATGTCACTTCACAGAAAACATGACGCCGGCAGGAAGATGTCGGACGTCATCTATGGTTCCGACGATCTCTCTCTGTCGGTTCCAAGGCATCGAATTCCCCGCGACGAGAGTTCGGCGCGAAACGCTTACGCACTTATTCACGACGAATTGTTGCTCGACGGAAACTCGCGGCAAAACCTCGCGACCTTCTGCACCACGTGGGTGGAACCCGAGGCGGTGACCCTGATGGCCGAGTGCATCGACAAGAACATGATCGACAAGGATGAGTATCCGCAGACTGCCGAGATCGAGGCACGATGCGTCCACATCCTGGCCGACCTTTGGAATTCCCCAGACGGCTCAAACTCCATCGGCTGTTCGACCACCGGCTCCAGCGAGGCGGCGATGCTCGGCGGCCTGGCGGCGAAATGGCGCTGGAGAGCCATGAGGCGGGCGCAGGGCAAGTCCACCGACCGGCCGAATGTGGTTTGCGGGCCAGTGCAAGTCTGCTGGCACAAGTTCGGCCAGTACTTCGATGTCGAAGTCCGTGAGGTCCCGGTCGAAGGTGACCGGTTTCTGATGGGACCGGAACAGGCGATTGCCCGTTGCGACGAAAATACTATCATGGTTGTCCCCACGCTCGGCGTGACGACCTGCTGTCAGTACGAGCCGGTCGAGGCCATCGCCCAAACTCTCGACAATCTCGAGAAGACCAGCGGACTCGACATTCCAATACACGTCGACGCGGCCAGCGGCGGGTTTCTCGCACCGTTTTGCCAACCCGACCTCGCATGGGATTTCCGCCTGCCGCGAGTCAAATCAATCAACACGTCGGGGCACAAGTTTGGCTTGGCGCCGCTCGGTGTAGGTTGGGTGGTATGGCGAGATCACGCCGACCTGCCGGAAGATCTGATTTTCCACGTCAACTACCTGGGCGGTGATATGCCGACCTTCGCGCTGAATTTTTCGCGTCCGGCCGGTCAAATCGTCTGCCAGTACTACAATTTTTTGCGGCTGGGTTTCGAAGGCTATCGGAAAATTCAGAACGCCTGTTACCACACTGCCCAGTATCTGGCGGCTGAGATCGGCAACGGATGGGGCCGTTCCGCGTGATCCACGACGAGCACGGTGGACTTCCTGCGGTCTGCTGGACGCTAAAAGACGGCGCCAGCGCGGGTACATCTTTACGATCTTTCAGATCGGCTCCGCGGGCGCGGATGGCAGGTGCCGGCCTACTCGATGCCGCCGAACCGGGAGGATCTCGTAGTCCAGCGGATACTGGTTCGCCACGGTGTCAGCCGTGACCTCGGCGATCTCCTGCTGGAAGATATTCGCCGTTCAATTGCGCCTCTCGAAAAGCATCCCATCTCGCGGCCGCTCACGGAGACCGAAGCGGGCGGCTACAACCACAACTGAGGTCGGGCGAACAAGCGGGATCATCCATAGCATCGCTGTGCCTCCCGAAACCCTTATCCGGGATGACGGTCGCGTGGTAATGACGGGGGTCGATGGTCACGTTTCTGACCCTGTGTGTGGCGAATTGCTGATTTTGGCAGAACGAGTCGACGGAGTGCAGACTTGCCAACGGTCGAGAGACGGTTAGAGTTCCGCTCCGAATGATGAGACTGCTATTCCCATTGCTCGGCCATTTGCTGGTGACCCTCGCGCGGCTTGCCCGTCCCGGCGGTGTTCGTGCGGTGGTGGCCGAATCGCTCGCAGTCAAGCATCAACTGCTGATCATGAAGCGTTCGCAGCGACGGGCCCCCAATCTGACCTCATGGGACCGGCTGCTGCTGGGATTCTACACGCTTTTGGTGTCACCGAAGCGTATGCGTAAAATGGCCATGATACCCAAGGCTTCGACGCTGGTGCGCCTTCATCAGGCTTTGGTGAAGCGCAAATATCATCTTCTATATGGCTCCAATCGACCCCGTCGCCCGGGGCCGAAAGGTCCCTCCAGCGAGCTGATTGCAGCGGTGGTCGAGATGAAACGGCGCAACCCACGTTTGGGCTGCCGTAAAATTGCCGAGCAAATCTCGAGCGCATTCGGCCTCGAGCTCAACAAGGATGTCGTCCGGCGCATACTCATTCAGCACTACCGACCGGCGCCACGGGGCGATGGCCCCTCTTGGCTCTCGATTATCGGGCAGGCCCGGGACAGCCTGTGGAGTGTCGACCTCTTTCGCTGTCGAGTCAATTCTGCTCCAGAGCTACTGGGTCATGGTGGTGATGGACATCTTCACTCGCCGGATTATCGGCTTTGGCGTCGCCGCCGCCAATCTCGACGGACCCAGCGTGTGCCGGATGTTCAACCGTGCCATCGTGCGACAGCGCATGCCGAGGCATCTCTCCTCAGATCACGATCCGCTGTTTCGTTTTCAGCGCTGGCTGGCGAACCTTCGGATCCTTGAGATTGATGAGATCAAGTCGATTCCCGGGACACCTCGGTCGCACGCTTTCGTCGAGCGATTGATCGGGACCATCCGGCGCGAATACCTCGATCAGACTTTGTTTTGGAACCAAGGCGATCTGGAGCGGAAGCTCGACAGTTACAAGGTTTACTACAACCGACATCGCTGTCACACCGGACTGGCCGGCATCACGCCAGCTCAGCGCGGTGGCGCTCCTGTCGATCCATTTGCAAACCTCGACTCATACCGCTGGCGAAAACACTGCAACGGGCTCTTTCAGACCCCGGCCGCCGCCTGAGTCGTATTTCGCTACACACACGTAGTTTTTGCGGAGTACAGGTGGAAATATTTGCCCCTGCCTGCAGTGTTTCTGGAGTTAAAGCCTCGAAGAACGGTGACAGCCGGGGCGGGAAGGCATTCTCGCGCGGATGCTATGCGGTCAACAATGCTCAGTGCGGAAACCTGTTCAGGCGGCGGGAGATTTCGTCGAGAGTCGGAACCCCGTTCACATGGGTTCGCCTATAACCGAGAAGATGCACTTTGCGATCTAGAAATTCTACCAGCGCCCTCTTGACGTAATAATTCCTCTTGTGCCCCCTTTCGAGCGCGAGGTTTTCAAGGCGCCGGATTGCTTCTTTCTTCGTCATCGAAGCACCGATCATAGAGGACGGAAGATCGAGTGCGAAGTTCTGAGGCCCGCTTTTCGTGAGGAAATCAACCGATCTGTGGATAAAGGACGAGGTCCGCGCGCGGCTCTTCCGTGGCACCCCTCTCTCGAAGAGCGCGGCCGGCAGCAGGCGCGGTCGGCGGCGATCAACTTCTCAGGATTTCATCTCCGTACGTCCCACGCTTCCAACAAGCTCGTCGTGTGTGCCCGTTAGCTTCGGGTCGATCGATGAATGCGAAGTGCGAGCGAACATCCGTGGACCCAGCAGAATCGAGCCCGGATAGGTTTCGCCGTGTTCCCCCTATCCGCGCCGTCGGAGCCGCTCTCCGGGTCCATGCGCAATCCGCAAATCGCCCGCACACGCGCGGATTTCGAGCGATTCTCCGAAAAGTGCGAAGCACTCAGCCCTGTGCGCATGATGCAAGAAACCCTCTGCCGTCGACGCTGTCTCCTCAAGATTCCGAAGAACTATACGGGGCTCAAGCCCAAAACGAATGTTTTTGCGGAGCACAGGCGTAGCGGCCGCGCCACAACCGTTGGTCAGCAGGAAGCAGGGACGAATCAGGCGGCAAGACGTTCGTAGCGATGATGCAGGCCATTGACTTGTGGAATGGCGACGACTCTTCCGATCCTGCGCGGCATGATCAAGCGAGAGACGGCGCAATCTTTGTCGAGCGAAAGATGCGTGCGGGTGCGGTGGTAGTAATCGAGGTACGAGGACATGACGCGGCGCAGATGGCGCTCATTAAAGATCACGATGTGATCCAAACACTCGCGGCGAATCGAACCAATCACGCGCTCGACGTATGCGTTCTGCCACGGTGAGCGTGGTGCTGTGACGACCTCCGTGATGCCCATCGCTTCGACTCGATTGCAGAATTCCGCGCCATACGATCCGTCGCGATCGCGCAGCAGGTAACCCGGAGCGGTGTCCCACGGGAACGCTTCGGTCACCTGGCGCGAGAGCCAACCTGCGGTCGGATGTCCGGTGACGGCGGTGTGAATGATCTTCCTGCGATCGTGGGCCAGAATGATCATCACGTAGAGCAGCTGAAACGATGCAGACGCCACTACGAACATATCGATTGCCGCGATGCCTTCGGCCTGACTACGTAGGAAAGTCCGCCAGTTCTGCGAAGGCGCACCTCGCCTTCGCACCATGTATTTGGCGACCGTAGCTTGGCTGATCTCGATGCCGAGCTTGAGCAGCTCGCCATGAATCCGCCGCGCACCCCAGAGCGCGTTGGCACTGCTCATCTGCCGAATCAGGTCCCGAATCTCGCGCTGTGTTGACGGCCGCCCGGATCGCGAGCGCCAACGCCAAAATAGGCGGAAGCCTTGACGGTGCCATTGAACGACGGTGGCCGGCTTGACCAACACCATCGTATCCAGACAGCGCGGCCACAAGTGGTAGAGCCAGACCCAGAGCAGGCGGTCGATCGCAAATAGCCGGGGCCGTCCAGGCCGCTGGCGGCGAAGAACATGCAGCTGGTGACGGAGGGCGAGGTTCTCTAATTCCACTACCGCCCGACTACGGAATCGCCGGGCAAGCATAGAGACGATCGAATTCACGACCTTAAGCATGCCGGCGACACTACGGCGACCCTTCCCAAAACTCCAGACTTTTCGCGGCCTTCGGAGTTTTTAGTAGGCACAGGCTAGTTGCGTCAGCGTCACTACCAATCCGACTATCGGATGGATCCTCGTCCGCGGCGACCTGCTCGCCGGAGCC
Organism: uncultured delta proteobacterium; assembly: GCA_963832395.1. Classification (GTDB taxonomy): domain Bacteria; phylum Desulfobacterota; class Binatia; order Binatales; family Binataceae; genus JAKAVN01. Next base: position 159,061 of record CAWHTV010000001.1, read on the forward strand.
TGGTTTGGAGAGTTGATCCGCCCAGGCGAGATAGGCGGCCCGGTCGGAAAATATCAGTTCTGCCACGACGTCAAAGTCGATCGCGCCGTCTTCCTTGTTGAATTCGTCGCCCCGAATAAGGAAGTTGCGTTTGTAAACGATGGGAGTGGGCGCCAAGTCGCAGATCAACGGCACTTGGTTATTTTCGGATTCGAGCACCGGCCAGTTGCTGGCGGAATCAGTCGACAGGCGTCTCGGTGGGATGGCAGTGAGCAGCGCAGCGCAGGTGCAATGGGGTGATGCCGAGAACGCCATGGACTATTGGGCGCAAAAGATTACGCAGCGCGCGGTCGCGCTCGGAGCGGGCTCTCCGGCAGCCGCCGGCCAGCCTTCGGCGAATAACTAGCCTGGAGATCAGGCAATCGAAACTCCGGCGTACTTGGAGAGCGTCCAACTGGCGCAAAAACTCGGTCAGGCCAGACTGTCTTGAGAAACCAGCTCACGACGTCGCTCAGGTTACGCGAGTTCATCTAATCTTGCCAAGGAATGCGGCCGCATCAGGGTTTGAGAAGCGACAGCTCATGAGAGCCCGGATCTCACTAGCAAGGTCAGTAATCGCGGCCAGGGAATCCCGATGACAGCACATGCGGCCGCGTATTGGGTGGCGCAAACTGAGCAGTGCAGTTTTGCGTGCTGTACGAAGCCACTTCACCGACGATCTGCGATCCAGGCGCTACTGCGGAATTACTCTTGTCACACACCGAATTAAGCTTGTTCAGGGTCCGCTTTGGTGCCTGCGTCACGTTGCTCGGGACCTGCCCCTGGCTCCCGCAACCCAGAGGAGCCAGCACTCCGACCATAAGGGCGAAGATCGGCAACAGGTTCCTTCTAGTCATAAGATACTATTCAGCAAAGCAGTGCCGCCCAGCTCGTCTCATTTGTCGTGCACAACGAATGAGATAGCCTCATTTGATCCTTTCTATTTTGGCAGAGTCTCCGATATTCTCGCGTCCTCGTCAGTTGTTGTCGGAAGATTGACCGCCAGCTGGTGACCGCCTATCGCGTGATCTTTCGCGCCCAATAGTCCATGGATGGTGACGGTGAGGTGCTCAGGCAGCCTAGCCTCGCGCACGACCTCGGCGTTTTGGCGGTAAGCCGGCGCGGTGCTACGCTTCAATCGTCGAACGTATTCTCGGCCCGAGGCGCGTTCGGCATTTCCGCTTGAGGCCCGACGGCTCCCCGCCGTTGGGCCTTTTCGTCAAAGCCGGACCTGTCTCAGAAGCCAAAGATTTTCTGCTGATCCTGGGCGGCGTGCTCGAGAGAGACATTCATCACACGAAAGGCCGACGAACGCCCTGTCGCTCTTTTTCTCTTGAGCGTCTATCGGATAGAGGCCGGCACGTACCTGCGCATCCGGTTTTTCCATGAAGCAACAATCGCATAGCGGTGCGGCCCTTCCCATCGCTGCTGACTGAGCGTAGGGCCGTCGAGCCGCAGGCGTCAAGGCGTAGCTGGCGCTCGGCCAACCTGCCCTAGTGCCTCGGCGCCTAAACGGGAAGATGGCGCGGTGGTACAGTTCGAATCGTCGGGCGTACTCCGCAAGGTGCGCTCGGCCTCACCAACCGAAGGCCCGACGGTTTGACTCCCCTTTCCGTCGGGCCTTTTCACGTTCGCGCGAACTGGGCGCTTGCACGTCACGTGGCCACGATTTGCCCTAGAGTGGCAACTCACGCGGTGCTAGGTTTCCATGGTCGAACGCGGCAGGGGGGAGCACGTTCGGCATTTCCTTTCTAAGGCTCGACGGCCCGGCTGCCATCGGGCCTTTTTCGTTCCCGCCGTTGCGCGGCGCTTCCGCTCGGGCCTTGATCTCGCGGGCGATCTCGGCGCGGGTGTCGCTCCTATTTCTTCAGGCGCGGGTCGTCCGCCGCGATGCAGAGAGCGTCCGCAAACTCGGCCCCACTCACCAAAGGCAGGGGCGCGAGGCTTTTAGAAGGCGGACGGAGATGACGGAGTGCATCTATCTCGGCTAGGCATGCAGCCTTAGATGGAAAGGTCGTGTGGCGCATCGATTGAGGATAGACGGTCCACTGTGTCAGCGGTGCTGTGGGGGCGCCGGCGGACGGTGCAAGCAGCAGCCACCCAGCGGCGAGCGCGAGCGGGGCGGTGTGGAGCTTCATGGAACGAGAGCGTAGGGCTGGCGAGCGGGATGCGTCAAGGCGGTCTGTGGACCACTCGGCGGGCGCGATTAACTCGCCGCGCGGCTCGGCGTATGCTGGTAGGAGATCTTGAGTAGGTAGGTGATATACGCATTGTGGCATCCCTTGTCGAAGATTTGCTTCATCAGGCTTTGGACGACACCCTTCCCATCGACAATTTGCTCCGCAAAGCGAAGGTGGTCGCTGATAAGCTAGATGTTCAGGAGCTACGAGAATGGGTCGATCGCGAATTGAACGGCTATGCCCCGGGCGATGAACTTCCCCAATATCGTAAGGTTCATTGCGAGCTTCAGGCTTTCAACCCGACTCAAGGCTGGCAGTCGATCTTGTTCAAGGAACCCGAAAAAGTCAGATGGCTTTTCGCGCCCAGACCGGTACCGATACCGGTCGGCCAGCTCCAGGCCCTGTCAGGCGGAGACAGTGACAGCGAACTTTCGCTTGCGATACCTCCGAATCTCAAAGCAAACTTGATTGCGGCCCTCGAGTTTGAAACCGACGTAAGATGCCTTCTCAACCGTTCGCAGGCACTAGGAATTCCCGGACAGGTCCGAAACAAGATCCTCGACTGGGCTCTGCGACTCAGTAGAGCAGGTGTGCGTGGAGAAGGGTTCTCTTTTTCCCAAAAGGAGCGGGAAACTGCCCACACCATATCGATAAATGTCCATGGGAATGTAGAGAACCTCTCAAACGTAGTCGACGTTGCCCAGGGCGCGACGGTCGTGACGGACCAGAGCGTCTCAAAAACTTTATCGGGGCTTGTAGACCTTGATCGTGAGCTCCGCCAGCATCTAGATGTCCTAGTTCCGGCCGACCAGCGCAGCTGCTTAGTCGAGCAGCTTGATGCGATCGATGTTGAATCCAAAAACGTCGCACCCGACACGGGGAAGTTACGACGCGCGCTGACGACGGTTCAGGGGATGATTCGGGATGCCGCTATGAGTGCCAGCACCTCGCTGATCTCGCAGGGAGCTCTTAGTCTGATAGCCGACGTGCTCAAGCACCTATAACCTTCGGGTGCTTTCGACCTTCGCTCGCGCGCACCCTCAGCGACCATCGCCCGCTGGTCGTCGATGCGGGGCGTCCCACGAAGCTATTGCAGTATCCATCGCTCGCGGCTCGGCTTAAGCTGCTGATATGGGCAGCCTGGCAGATCTCGCCGGCGCAGAAGCCGTGCTCCAGCACGAGGGAAGGGCTGCACGATGGGGCAGGCAAATAATGCGATGGGGCATGCGATTGCGGTTACGGCGAGCGTCGCGGTTTCTGTCGCTGGTGGCAGCGGGCAAACGTGATCCGCTCTCGCCCAAAGATGTGAGGAATTTGATACTCGTTGCGGTTGAACAGAGCAGCCCCGAACTTCTCGTCTCGTTACGCGAAGCTTGCTCAGAGTGGCTGACGACTGGCGGCAGCGATGATGACGTCCGAGTCAGCCTCTGCAGGCTGCTACTCGATCTCACTTCTGAGGATTCGCTGCGATTCATCTATGCCGCCTGGATAGTCTGGTGGCGCCCTCCCACACTGGGCGAGATGGCTCTGATTTGCGGCTGGAGCCCCCGAACAACTTCTAAGGTCTGGGAGAAGACGCAGCCGTCCGCCTTCATGGCCACGGTCTGTCCGCCCCGTGGGGAGTAGTCCCGCAGTTAGGCGTTTTGACTGCGCACCAGAGGTAAGAGATGCAACTTTCCGAGGCGTTCGTGATCATTCGAGAATTTCGGCCTGAACTAAAGCTCCAATTCGATCACGTCTGCACTGACGAACATGAACATCGGTTATACAGTGTCGATGGCCTGATTCGGCCGTGTACACCGAATTTGACGCGAAGCTCCGAGACACAGCTCAGGCTTTGTTTAGTCGATTGAAAGATGGAGGACCTTTAAAGCCAATGCCGTAGCTTAGCCCTCATGGCCTGCGGCTGTCGCACTGTCACTTCTTCCGCTTCTTCGCCTGGGCCTAGCCGGCATCCTTCTGGCGCGCCGCGCGGCCTGCCATCGAGCGTGAGGGCGAAACGCCGACCCTCCGCCGTAAGCCCCCACTCGCGCCGCCCGGCTTTGCGCACGAGGTCGGCGGCTTGGAGGCGGTTCAGCACGACGGCCGTCGTGCCCGTGCCTCCGTGCGCATACGCGAATATCTGTCGCGTGGTCAACGGTTTCCCGGCCTGGAGCAACCCGTGCAATATTCGCAGCGAGAGTCCGCTGCCAAAGCGCGACCGCGGCTTGCGCACGGGCTTTGGCCGGGCCATTTCGACGGGTTCGGTCGGCTCAGTCAGATCGCTGAAGTCGAAAACCATTCATTCTATGAGACGCACTCCCCCACCAGGACATTCATCCCAGGGAAATGCGCTTAGCGGAACAGCGCTCGCTACGCTCCACCAAGGCTCGTCCGGATCGCCGGCGCGCAGCGTAGGTTTTTGGCTGAGTTGAGCACGCTAAGCCTGTCGCTACTAAAAACTCCGAATGCGCCGAAAACGCTAGAGTTTTGCACGGGACGCCGTGGTGTCCCCGGCATGCTCACGCTGGGCAGTCGATCATTTCTGCTCTTGCCTGCTTAATCCGGAGCCGGGCGGTTCTGGAACTAGAGATCTTCGCCCTCCGTCATCATCTGCTCATTCTTCGTGCCAACGAGACCGCGCCGCACACCGCGCGCCCGCGCCGCCGCTGGCGCGAACACCGCTTCGTGCAATTCCGCAAAGACAGAGTTGAGTTGCTGACTGCCCGCCCAAGGAGGGGAAGATCTGAACCCAAAGCCTTCGGCGGATGTTCGGCATCACCCAATTCCTCGCATCGGCCTGGCGAACGAAGAGAGCCGCGGAGCCGAACAGAGCCGAATTTTGGGCGAACAAATTCTCTCCAGCACAGATGCTTTTGTTCGGACCGAATAATGCGCCAAACTAGGGCCGAATTCTGCCCATTCAAGGCCTCGCGGCACCGGGGGTTCGAATCCCCCTCCCTCCGCCATCGAGTCCTTCTCTGGCTACGATTCCACCAAAAATGATTGGAATATGCGCCTGGGCGGCCAATTTCGAATAACTTGTGGCAGCGGAGAACGTCTGAACCGCGGATTTCTGCCGATTTAGCGACGATCTTATCCGCAGCGATCAAATTCGGGGCCACGAGGAAGAAACCGGGGTCGCGGAAATTTCCCGTTTTCGATCGCCTCCCGAAAACCGATAGCCGGACGAGCGCGCTCACATCACCGCTGCCGTCTGGTTTACGAGGCGGATTCGAAACTTGGTCGAATTCGTAGTAAGCGGTTTTAGATAGCTGCGATGGACGACGGACAATACGTCAGGCGGGCGACGAATAGTACGAAGGCGTTTTCCCACATAGACTCAGGACGATGGCGATCAAAGGGGATCCTTACGACTTCCCGTTCGATGGGGACTTACGGCCAGCCAACACCGCACTGCTCGTAATCGACATGCAGTTCGATTTTTGTGGCGAAGGTGGCTACGTCGATAAGATGGGCTATGACATCTCGCTCACCCGCGTGGCTATCGAACCGATCCGCAAAACGCTGATCGCCGCGAGATCATGGGGATGTCATATTCTGCACACCCGTGAGGGTCATCGCACGGACCTGTCCGATTTGCCCGCTAACAAGCAATGGCGAAGCCGACGGATCGGCGCCGGCATTGGGGATACCGGTCCAAACGGCCGCATCCTGGTGCGTGGCGAACCGGGCTGGCAGATCATCCCCGAACTCTTACCCCTCGCGAATGAGACGATTATCGATAAGCCCGGCAAAGGCGCCTTCTACGCGACCGACCTCGAATTGATACTGCGCCGTTCGGGTATTCAGAACCTCGTGTTCACCGGTATCACCACCGACGTGTGCGTACACACCACGATGAGAGAGGCGAACGATCGCGGGTTTGAATGCTTACTGCTGTCGGACTGCTGCGGCGCGACCGACTTCGGCAACCATCAGGCGGCAATCAAAATGATCAAAATGCAAGGAGGCGTCTTCGGCTCAGTTTCAGATTCAGCAGCCTTCGCCAAGGCAGTAAGCAGATAACCAGGATGCGGACCCAGCACTTTCGCGTGAACCGTGCAGGTTACTTGAGCGGCATAAGCCGCGTTAGCCGCTTGCGCAGCAACGGCCGGCCCTCGCTGTCTACTCCGTGGAGCTGAAATACACTCTTTGCCAGATCGATCACGATTGTTTTAATCTCCATTTCCTGGACCCTCCCGTTATCCTGTTCGATGGTAGAAGCCACCATCCTGGCCCACGCAGAGGCCGTATCGGAAACGGGACGGGTCCATCCCATCATCTGACGCGGGGGCTGTTCGCGGGCATGCTGGCGAAGATCGCGCTGCTGCCGTCGCCGGCGGGATAAAGTGAGCACAAAGCGGAGCAAATTTCGATGACTACGCTGGGGACGCAGGGAGAAGTGTCGCCAGAATCGATGGGGAATGCATCATCAGCCGTCGAAGGTCCGCCAGACGCGAAACCGGCCACTTCCGCAACTACTGGAACACTGCGAAACAAAATCGGCTAAAGCCTTGCACAGGAAAGCCGTTCGAGCTAACGAACGAGTTGGAATTGGAAAGTCAAAAGGGAATTCCCGTTAGAGAACTGGAGGGGGCCATGGGGGACCAAAAGCTCAGTGCATTACCCGCGCTCGGACTGTTATTCGTCGCCTTGTTAGGGTGGTCGACGGTCGCTACTGCGCAAAGTTGGGTGACGCCCTCCACTCCGCTCTCATTTAACGTTGGCGCGGCGCTGCAACTCACCGACGGAACCATTCTGGTCCAGGATTGGGACAATTCGTACTGGTGGATACTGAAGCCGGATGACTTCGGTAATTACTACGATGGGACCTGGACTAAAACGGCTCCCATTCCGCTCGTCTACTCACCCGATTATTTCGCTTCCGCCGTATTGCCCGATGGTCGCGTCATCATCGAAGGCGGCGAATACAATAATCTGAACCCGTCTGAGTCCGAGAGCAGCAAGGGGGCAATCTACAATCCGGAGACAACTGACTGGAAAGTCGTAAACCCACCCACAGGATGGACCCAGATCGGTGATGCCCCGAGCATCGTGTTACCGAACAAGACTTACATGCTCGGGAACATCAACAACACGCAGTTTGCCTTGCTCAACGAAAAAAGTTTGACTTGGACTGTTTACCCTGGCACGGGCAAGTTCGACGCCAATTCCGAGGAAGGATGGACCCTGCTGCCTAACGGCAAAGTGCTGACCGTCGATACTTATCTCGGTGTGCCGTACAATCCGACCGGTAAGAATTCCGAGATCTTCAACCCCAAGACCAAGTCATGGAGCGGCGCCGGAACCACCGTCGTACAGCTTTGGGATTCCGAAGCCGGCTGCGCAAGAAAGCCCTCAGATGAGATGGGACCCGCGGTGCTGCGTCCGAATGGTACAGTATTTGCGACCGGCTCCAACACCTGTAGCGGCAAACCAGGTCACACTGCGATCTACAATACCAAGACCGGGAAATGGGCGAAGGGTCCTAACTTTCTGAACGACGACGATATAGCCGACGGCCCCGCTGCCATCCTGCCCGACGGCAACGTACTGGTCGAAACCAACAAGGGCTACGGCAACAGTCCCGTCACGTTCTATGAGTTTAACGGGTCGAAATTCCTGAACATCCCTCAGCCACCGGGCTATTCTGGCAACAGCGAGGGCGGACGCATGCTGGCCACCGAAGATGGCACCATCCTGCTCACCCATCTCGGCAGCCCTGACATCTGGTTCTACCATCCCGCGGGAAAATATCAGGACGCGTCGCGGCCCCAAATTACTTCCTTCCCGAGCTGCATCGAGGCCGGGCCTACTTATACTATCAGCGGGAAGCAGTTTAATGGCCTCTCGCAAGGCGGGGCCTTCGGAGACGATGGCCAGTCCGCCACGAACTATCCTCTGGTGCGCATCATAGACAACACCACGAAACACGTCGCCCACGTTTTCACCCACAATTTCAGTACCATGGGCGTTGCCACCGGGAGCAAGATTGTCAGTGCGCAATTCGATTTAGAGGAGGGTTTTATAGGCTCCAATACGTTGGAAGTTATCGCGAACGGTATCCCGTCCAAGAGCGTACAGATCACGATCGCAGCACCGGGAGGGTGTGGTTGAATATTTGCCGTTGCAAAAGCGATGGATTCAAAGCCTCGCGCTGTCGTAGCACTCCAGTTCCCGGTTGTCGGATTGGGCGCTGGCCGAGGTTAGCGGCAGTCGCGGCTCGTGTGATGAAGCGAACATTCGGCGGGCTCGCGGGTTCGCTCAGGCGCAATTGGACCGGGAAGTACCGAAGCCTCGGAAGAGAAAGCCGTAGCGTGCGTCTAATGCGTGAGCCCCGCCGGTGCGCAGGCTTACCGCTATGCCCCCCTCATAACGGGAAAGCCCCTTTTAACCTAGTCAGTCGTGAATTTGGTCGGGGCACAGGTCGGAGCGCAGAAACTCTTTCGTGGAGCTAGCTGAACGTTCAAAAGAGCAGAGAGATTAGAGGGAATAGTAGGCATTTGGTATCCACTAGGAGAGAATCATGGCTAATTACCGGTTTGGAAAGCATCCACCGCAGAACGATTATCGGACCTTGCGCTTCAAAACCTATTTAAAAGCCGGGATCGCTTCTCCACCTGCTTCTGTGAACACCTTAGTTCGTGTATACGCCGATTTAAAGGTAAGTGACCCCACCAAGTTGTTCCCTATGGATGGGAACGATACGTTAGGAGACTGCACTATCGCTGGCGTCGCACATTCTATTACTACGTATCGCGCACTGACCAAGAAGAAAACGATTCCGCCGAAGAACGTGATTGAAAAGTTATATTTTCATCTTACCGGAGGTGCCGATACCGGGCTGAACGAGCTCGACGTGTTGAATTATTGGCGCCAGAACGGCGCTCTAGCAGCAACCGTGTTCGGAAACCGCGTCTGCGAGGGGATAAAGGGTAGAGGTCGAGGACGCGAGCGCGGTGGCGTGCCAGTGAGTTTTGCTGCGGAGCATGGCATTGAGAATCACGAGCAGCTTGCGCATGCAGGCGGTGAGGGCCGATTTAGGGTATTTCCCGCGCGCCCGCAACTGGGCGTAAAAAATCTTGATCACTGGATTGGAACGCACGGCGGAGACCACCGCCATGTACAGGACGCGCCGGACCTGGGCGCGACCACCCCAGATACAACGGCTGCCGCGCAAGCTACCGCTGTCGCGGTTAAAAGGCGCCAGTCCGGCCAGCGCGGCGATTTGTTTGCGATTAAGTGCCCCCAGCTCGGGCAAGTGCGCGAGCAGGGTGGTCGAGAGCACCTTGCCGACCCCGGGCACCGAGCGCAGCAACTCGTCGCGCTCGCGCCAGATAGGGGTCTCGCGGACCAAAGCGGCGAGTTCGTCGTCGAACCCGGAGAGCCGCTTTTCCAGCCACCGGATGTGCTCATCAATGCTTTTGTGGATCACCTTGGGCGAGTTGGCCCGGCGGTTCTTTTCCGCCGTGAGCATTTCAACCAATTGGCGGCGGCGGTTCACCAGAGCTTCGAGCGCCTGGGCCTGCGCGTCCGGCAGCGCTCGCACCTGGGGTTTGACCGCCGCGCCAAAGCGCACCAGCACTTGTGCGTCGAGCGCGTCGGTCTTGGCCAGCTGCCCAGTGGCGCGCGCGAAGTCGCGCACCTGGCGTGGGTTAACCACTGCTACCCCGATTCCCGCCGTCGCCAAGGCACTGGCGACGGGGACTTCCAGGCCGCCGGTCGCTTCGATAATCACCAGGTCAGCGGGCTCGAGTCGCCTAAGCAACGCGCTGATTCCGCGCTCGTCGTTGGCCACCGCAAAGCGCTCTCCGTTGGGCCCCAGCGCCACGTCCAACTGCGCCTTGGCCACGTCGATCCCGACATACCGTTTTGCCTCCGCCATCACCGCACCTCATCGCGCTGCTTGCCCAGCCTTGCAATCCGGGATTTTCTTCCCTTACAACCGTTCGGGCTTGAGCGCTGTGATGGCGCGACGACCTTCGCTGCTAGACGGGGTGTTTTCCCCAAGGCCGCACCGGCCTGCCGCGCCACGTCTGTCGACACTTCTACTACATTCGCTACATACAAGGCCGTTGATAAACGCCTGAATTCATGATTGCGATATAATTCGTCTGAGTGAGCTAATCGGATTGGTGGAGGAAGCGGCGGATGCGGGGTGAAGAGCGGCGGCAGCGGGCGATGTTGATGATTATGGAGCCTGGCGATCGGGTGCCGAAGGAGCATCCGCTGAGGCGGGTCAAGGAACTCGCCGACGCGGCACTCGCGCAGCTTTCGCCGCTGTTCGATGAGATGTACAGCGCGATCGGGCGGCCGTCGATCCCGCCCGAGCGGCTGCTGAAGGCCTCGCTGCTGATGGCGCTCCACACCGTGCGCAGCGAACGGATGTTCTGCGAGCAGCTCGATTATAACCTGTTGTTCCGCTGGTTGCTCGATATGGATGTGGCCGAGCCGAGCTTCGACCACTCGACCTTCTCGCGCAACCGGGCGCGGCTGCTGGAGCACGACCTGGCGCGCGAGTTTTTCACCCGCGTGGTGGCGCAGGCACGCAGTCTGCAGTTGCTCTCGGACGAACACTTCACCGTGGACGGCACACTGGTCGAGGCCTGGGCGTCGCTCAAGAGCTTCAAGCCCAGGCACCAGGGGCCGACTCAGCCGCCCGACGACCCCGGCAACCCGACGGTTAACTTCCACGGCGAGCGCCGCAGCAACGCGACTCATCAATCGACCAGCGACCCCGAAGCGAAGCTGGCGAAGAAGGGAGCGGGCAAAGAAGCGAAGTTGTGTTACTCGGCCAACGCGCTGATGGAGAACCGCAACGGTCTCCTGATCGAGTTCGCGGTCGAACCGGCCGACGGCTACGCCGAGCGCAAAAGTGCCCGGGCGATGCTGGAGACCGAGTTGCCGGGCAGCCGGCGGATTACACTCGGGGCCGACAAGGGCTACGACACTGATGAGTTCGTCGCCGCCTGCCGCGCGCTCAAGGTCACCCCGCACATCGCGCGCAATGAGCGTCGCGCCGGCGGTTCCGCGCTCGACCGCCGCACCGCGCGTCATACCGGTTACGCGGCGAGCCAAAGGGTGCGCAAGCGGGTCGAAGAGATCTTCGGCTGGATGAAGACCGTGGGCGGCCTGCGCAAAACTCGCTATCGCGGCCTCGACCGCACCCAATTGCATGCCTACCTGGTGGCCGCCGCCTACAACCTGCTCCGAATCGCCAGACTCAGCCCGGCCTCCGCATGAAGAACGACTCCACCACACCGCCGCGCTCGCCTCGGCGAGCGAAAACCGTCGAACCCAGCGACTGAATCCAGCGCTTCTATCACTACCATGGCGATCACACTGACTAATCAAATCCCTTCCTCAACGGCCTTGTATGTAGCGAATGTAGTAGAAGTGTCGACAGACGTGGCGCGGCAGGCCGGTGCGGCCTTGGGGAAAACACCCCGTCTAGCAGCGAAGGTCGTCGCGCCATCACAGCGCTCAAGCCCGAACGGTTGTAAGGGAAGAAAATCCCGGATTGCAAGGCTGGGCAAGCAGCGCGATGAGGTGCGGTGATGGCGGAGGCAAAACGGTATGTCGGGATCGACGTGGCCAAGGCGCAGTTGGACGTGGCGCTGGGGCCCAACGGAGAGCGCTTTGCGGTGGCCAACGACGAGCGCGGAATCAGCGCGTTGCTTAGGCGACTCGAGCCCGCTGACCTGGTGATTATCGAAGCGACCGGCGGCCTGGAAGTCCCCGTCGCCAGTGCCTTGGCGACGGCGGGAATCGGGGTAGCAGTGGTTAACCCACGCCAGGTGCGCGACTTCGCGCGCGCCACTGGGCAGCTGGCCAAGACCGACGCGCTCGACGCACAAGTGCTGGTGCGCTTTGGCGCGGCGGTCAAACCCCAGGTGCGAGCGCTGCCGGACGCGCAGGCCCAGGCACTCGAAGCTCTGGTGAACCGCCGCCGCCAATTGGTTGAAATGCTCACGGCGGAAAAGAACCGCCGGGCCAACTCGCCCAAGGTGATCCACAAAAGCATTGATGAGCACATCCGGTGGCTGGAAAAGCGGCTCTCCGGGTTCGACGACGAACTCGCCGCTTTGGTCCGCGAGACCCCTATCTGGCGCGAGCGCGACGAGTTGCTGCGCTCGGTGCCCGGGGTCGGCAAGGTGCTCTCGACCACCCTGCTCGCGCACTTGCCCGAGCTGGGGGCACTTAATCGCAAACAAATCGCCGCGCTGGCCGGACTGGCGCCTTTTAACCGCGACAGCGGTAGCTTGCGCGGCAGCCGTTGTATCTGGGGTGGTCGCGCCCAGGTCCGGCGCGTCCTGTACATGGCGGTGGTCTCCGCCGTGCGTTCCAATCCAGTGATCAAGATTTTTTACGCCCAGTTGCGGGCGCGCGGGAAATACCCTAAATCGGCCCTCACCGCCTGCATGCGCAAGCTGCTCGTGATTCTCAATGCCATGCTCCGCAGCAAAACTCACTGGCACGCCACCGCGCTCGCGTCCTCGACCTCTACCCTTTATCCCCTCGCAGACGCGGTTTCCGAACACGGTTGCTGCTAG
>CAWHTV010000002.1:0-683293 GCA_963832395.1 uncultured delta proteobacterium
GCGCTCTGCGCAAAAATGTCCACGCCAAGAGCCAGATTCCAGCTACCACTAACCCTTTGGGCCCTGCAAGCGCGCGTCTGTCCCGAGCGGCGCGGCTGCCGCTCTAGCCTGTCTTGCCGCTGACCAGCGCCAGCACTCCCGAATATTGAAGCGTCCCGTAGCCCGCGCCCAGCGGGCCGATCTCGAAGCCGGTGAAGAAGCCGGCGATCGGCAGATGGCCAAGATAGCGGCCGATGTATGCCGAGTCGTGGTCGGGAATGTTGTAGAGCGCGGCGCCGCGCGAGACGCAATCGAAGTACAATCCGAAGACCGGCGGCGCCGCCGCGCGCGTCTGCATCTCCTCGAGCATGTCTTTGAGGTCGTCGCGCGAGCGCTCGCCGTTGCGCAACGCGAAACCCACCCGCTCGCCGATTTTCGGACGATGGGCGACGGCGAGCACGCCATGCTCGCTGCTCGCGCCCACGATGTTGCGGACCAGGTAGCGCCCGCGCTCCATCTCTTCGGCGCCCGGGTCAAGCGGGACGCCCAGGAACACGAAAGCGACGGCGCGCTTGAGGTCTTCGGCCAGCGGACCCGCAGCCTCGGCGAAGACGTCGAAGGCGCGCCGCCCGTCGAGCTCGACCAGTATGTTGTCGCGCACGGCGGTGACCCGATGGGTCTTGCCCAACGGCGTGCAGGCGAGCGACGCGCCCAGGTTGAGATCAAAATCGCCCGCGAGCAGCATCCCGGCCACCGCGTTGGAACTCACCGTGTCGCCGCAGAACTGAAAGGTCTCGCCGATCGATCCATCCTCGCTCGCTCCGCCTCCCACCACCGTCACGCCCGGAAGCTCGCGTTGAAGCGAACTCAAAAGCGCGTCGGGCTCGGTGTTGTAGGTGTCGGCGAAAATGCAGAGCAGGTTGTTGTTGCCGAGCGCCGGGCGCACCGCGGCGGCGATCTCGCCGGCGGCCTCGCGCGCGCGGCCGCGCAGCGAGGGTACGAACAGGCGCTTGGCGCTGAGCGCGCTGCCGCCGAAGACCATCACCGCGACCGCGGGACCGGATTCGATCTCGCGCTCGGCCGCGATCACGCCCACGCTGGAGCATCCGGCCACCTCGCGCGTGCGCGCCTCGGCCGCGACCGTCCGCACGATCAACCCGAAGGCCGCGCCATGGGCGGTGGTCGCAAAGCACAGCGCGCCGGCCGCGTGATGCAACCCCGCCTGGCGCATCGCCTCCCGCGTGGCTTCAGCGGCGGCAACCCGCGGATTGTTCGAGATCGAGTATCCAACTCCTCCGTGCAGCATTGCCCTATGTTCCGGCTCCCATCCGCATCTCTCAGCCTCCACCCGCGAAGCGCAACAATTCAACCATCCGCCGGATCCCGTTGCCCAGCTCTTTCACCTCGATCCGCTCATTGACCCCGTGCACCGTATGCTCCTGGGCCGTGGTCAATTCAACCGGCACAAAGCCGTAGGCGACCAGGCCGGCGGCGCGAAAGTAGTGGCTGTCGGTGAAGCCGGCGATCATCGTCGGAATGACCGTATCGTGGCCATCCTGCCACGCGACCGCGTTGATCGCGTTCATCAGGATCGATCGCGCGGGTGAAGAGACCGCGGGAAAGTTGAGCAACACTTCGATTTTGATCGTGTCGTCGCCGATCACATGGCGGATCTGGTCGAGAAATTCCTCGGGGTCCGCGCCCGGCAGCAGGCGGCAATCGACTTCGGCGTAGGCGGTGGGCGCGATCACGTTGGTTTTCTGGCTGGCGCTTAGCACGGTCGGCGTGACCGTGTCGCGCACCATCGCATTGTAGCGCGGGTTCAGCAGGAACTCGTTGCGGTAGGCGGGCTTGCGCAGCGAGATCGCCAGGTTCTTGAATTCGCCTGGCCCCTTGTCGAGCTTGGCGACCGCGTGAAAATAGTCGCGCACCGTGTCGATCACGTGGACCGGCGGACGGTACGCGATGAGCTTGCTCAGCGCCGCCGTGAGATGCGTGACCGCGGTTTCGTCGGGAGGCACCGCGGCGTGGCCGCTCGGTCCCTGGGCGGTCAGCCGGAGCCACATCGGGGTCTTCTCGGCCACCGAGACCGCGTAGAAGCGATGATGGCCGGGGGTCTGCGCGATTCCGCCGCCCTCGTTGAGCAGAAAGCCGGCGTCGGCAAAGACCTGCTTCTCGTGCTCGACGAACCATCCCGCCCCGTTGCGGCCGCCCTCCTCCTCGTCGCCGGTCGCGATGAAGATCACGTCGCGGTCGAGCAGGATGCCGGCGCGCTTGATCGCCAGCATCGCCATCATTTCGATCACGCCGGGACCCTTGTCGTCGATCGCGCCGCGTCCCCAGATATCACCGTCCTTGACCTCGCCCGAGAATGGCGGCACCTGCCATTGCTTGGGATTGGCAGGCACGACGTCCATGTGGCTGAGCAGCACGATAGCCTTGGTGTGTTTGCCGGTACCGCGCAAACGCGCCGCCACCACTCCGCGTCCCGGCATCGGCTCCCAGACGGTGGCCGGGATTCCGTCGGCGAGAAATCTCTCGCGCAGCATCCGCGCCGCTCCGAGCTCGTTGCCGGGCGGATTGGTGGTATCGAGACGGACGTACTGGGAGAGCAGCGCCGTCGCCTCCTGGGTCAGCTTCTCCCAGTTGAAGGCCTTGGACGCCGGAGCTTCGCTGACCGCGGCCCCTTCGATGCCGCTTGGCGCATCGGCGGCCCGTCCGATACTCACCCCCACGCCGGCGCTCATCGACAGCGTCAGTATTGCCGCCAGTGCGACGGCGCCGCGCGCGGCGCGCAGCTTACCGATAAGCTTTTTGCCGATGCGCGCGTCGGCGCGTCGCGTTTCAGAGCCGTAACCGCCGGGCTGGATAAGCATCGCCTGTTTCAGAGACCGGCCGCGCGCCGCCTAGCGCTCGCCGAAGTTGAAAATTTCGATCACCGTCTGCAGGAATTGCGCGGCCGGCGCGCCGTCGATCAACCGATGGTCGAAAGTCAGGCTGAGCGTCATCATCGAGCGCCGCACGATCTCGCCGCGATAAATAACCGGCTTCTCGATAATCCGGCCGACGCCAAGAATCCCGGTCTCGCCCGTATTGATGATCGGAGTAAACGCATCCACACCGTAAGTGCCAAGGTTGGTGATTGTGAACGTTCCGCCGCTCACCTCTTCCAACCGCAGCTTGCCCGTGCGCGCGCGCTCGCCGAGCTCGCGCGTCACCGCGGCGATTTCCCGCAGCGATTTCCGGTCGGCGTCCACAATCACCGGCACGATCAGCCCATCCTCCAGCGCCACCGCCATCCCGACGTTGACCTGCGGCATAATCACGATCGCATCCTGCGCCAGCCGCGCATTCATTCGCGGATGACGCAGCAACGCGCGCGCCGCGGCCTGGATCAGCAGATCGCCGTAGGTGAAATCGAACTGACGGGAGAGCCGCTCGCGCAGCTCGACGGCGGCGGTAACGTCGGCCTCGCTGGTGATGGTGAGCTGCGCGCTCTGCTGCAGGCTCTGTGACATGCGATCGGCGATGGTCTTGCGCATCCCGCGCATCGGGATGCTGCTCGCGTGCGGCTTGCCCACGGCGGCAGAGGCGGGCGCGCCCGCCCCTGCCGCCGCGGCTTTCGTGCCGGCAGCCGGCGCGCGGCCCCGCCGCGCGCTCGACGGCTCCACTGGTGCGGACGTCGAGCGCGCGGCGGCCGCCGCGCGCTCGACGTCCTCGCGCGTGACGCGTCCGCCGGGGCCGGTGCCGGCGACGCGCGCAAGCTCGACGCCGAGTTCGGCGGCGAGCTTGCGCGCGACCGGGCTGACGGCCCGGCGCGTCCCGGCGTCGTCCGCCGCTTCGAGCGGCGGACGACGCCGGGGCGGGAGGCTCGGCGCTCGCGCCGCCTCCGTTGCGCGCGGGAGCGCCCGCCGCGACGGCGGGCGCTCCCGCGCGCGGCGCAGCTCCATCGCCGTAGCGCGCACCGAGCGCCGCCGCGTCCTCGCCGCTCTCGGCGATTACCGCGATTACGACTCCGCACTCGACCGTCGCGCCCTCGGGGAACAGCGCGGCCGCAAGCGTGCCCGAGGCCGGCGCCTCGACTTCGTACAGCACCTTCTCGGTCTCGACCTCGTACAGCGGCTCGCCCGCACGCACACTCTCGCCGGGCGCCTTGAAGTAGCGCTGGATCGTGCCCTCCTGCATCGTGAGGCCGAACTTGGGCATGGTCACTTCGACGGCCATAGGGATCTTCACTCAGGGGCGAACGCGCGGCGCTATATAGGAAGACCGTTTCGCATCAGGCAAGCGCGTGGGCATCGGCGGAACTCGCAAAACTCGATAGCGCGGCAACTGTAGGCCTCAGCTACCAACCAATTCGCGAACCGCCGCCTCGATTTGTGCGTCGCTGGCGATCGCCGCTTTCTCCAGCGGCGGGCTGAATGGGATCGGGACGTCGAGCGAGGTCACGCGCCGGGGCGGCGCGTCGAGCAGGTCGAAGCCCTTCTCGACGATTAGCGCCGAGAGATCGGCCGCCGCGCCGCCGCGCAGATGGCCTTCGTCGGCGATCACCACGCGATTGGTCTTGGCGACAGACTCCAGGATCAAATCCAAGTCGAGCGGAATCAGCGTGCGCGGGTCGACAACTTCGACGCTGATGCCGTCGGCGGCGAGCCGCTCCGCGGCCTTGAGCGCCTTGGGCACCATCGCGCCGATCGCGACCACGGTCACGTTGTCGCCCGCGCGTTTGATCGCGCCCTTGCCGAGCGGAATCAGATGATCCCCGGCGGGCATTTCCTCGCGCAGGCGTCCGAGCGACAAATGTTCGAAGACGATTACCGGGCTGTCGTCGCGAATCGCGCTCTTGAGGATTCCCTTGACGTCGATGGGCGACGACGGCATCGCGAGCTTCAGCCCCGGCACGCTCAGGAACTGCGCATACACGGTTTCGGAATGTTGCGCGGCCGCGCCGCCGACCGCGCCATACACGGCCCTGAAGGTTATCGGCAGCCGGGCCTGGCCGCCCGACATGTAACGCAGCTTGGCCGCCTGGTTACACACCTGGTCCATCGCGCAGTAGAAGAAGCTCGCGAACTCGACCTCGCAAATCGGGCGCGTCCCGGCCATCGCCGCGCCCACCGCCGCGCCGACGAACCCGGCCTCCGAGATCGGCGTGTTGCGCACGCGGCTGGGACCGTATTTCTTGTGCAATCCGCGGGTGGCGCCGAACGCCGCGAGGATCACGTCCTCGCCCATCACGAAGGTGAGCGGATCGCGCGCCATCTCTTCGTCGATCGCCTGGTTGATTGCCTGTATGTAACTGACCAGCGCCATCGTCATTACCTCGCTCGCTCTGCGTCCGCACCTCGCCCTGCGTCCGAATCGTTTTTCCGCGCGCGCCTAGGCGAAAACGTCGTCGGTGACTTCGGACGGATCGGGCAGGGTGCCCTTGCGCGCGAACTCGACCGCGGCTTCGAGTTCGGCTTGCGTCTCGTTCACGATGCGATCGAGTTCGGCCTTGCCGATCTTGCCGCCCTCGAGCACGAATTGTTCAAATTTGATGAGCGGGCATTTCTTTTTCCAGGCCTCGATCTCCGCTTCGCTGCGGTAGCCGGCCGAGCCGAGGAACGCCTGCTCGCCGACGACGTGCCCCTCCCATCGGTAGGTCTTGCACTCCAGCAGCGTCGGCCCTTCGCCGGCCCGCGCCCGCGCGATCGCTTCGCTGGCGTAGCGATAGACCTCGAACACGTCGTTGCCGTCGACGATATGGCCGGGAATTGCGTAGGCCTGCGCGCGCACCGCGATATCCTTGACCGAGGTCACGGTCTCCATCGGGGTGAATTCGCCGAAGCCGTTGTTCTCGCAGACGAAAACCACCGGCAGTTTCCAGACCGCGGCGAGATTGAGCGATTCGTGAAAGGTGCCCTCGTTGGAGGCGCCGTCGCCGAAGAAGCACGCGGTGACGTCGTCGCGCCCCGCGATTTGCGCGGCCAGCGCCGAGCCGGTCGCGATCGGCAGGCCGGCGCCGACGATCCCATTGGCGCCCAGGATGCCGAGCGCGAAGTCGACGATATGCATCGAGCCGCCCTTGCCCTTGCAGTAGCCTTCGCGCTTGCCGTAGAGCTCGGCCATCATGCGGTCGAGCCTGCCGCCCTTGGCGATCAGATGGCTGTGGCCGCGATGGGTCGAGGTGATGCGGTCGGTCTTGCGCAGCGCCGCGCAGACGCCGGTCGCGCTCGCCTCTTCGCCGATCGAAACGTGCACGAAGCCCGGAATCTCGCTGGCGATCGCGAGGTCGCGCACCCGCCCCTCGAACTGCCGAATCCGCTGCATCGAGCGGTACATCTCGAGCATCAGGTCTTTGCCGAGGTCCATCGCTAAAGCCTCCCCGTGTTGGCGAACGCTGGCGGCGGCCCGCGCGCCAGCGAAAGGAAGGTATTACCGTTGAGGCCCAGCGTCAAACGAACATCGGTTTCTTGCGCGCGCGCGCGGCCGTGCTAGATGTGAACCGCTATGGCGCCCGCGAGCAAGACACTTCGCAAGGCCGCGCCGCCCGCGCGCGCGGCGGCCGCCGCGGCGGCTGACGACCAAGTCGGCGCTCTCCGATCGATGCCGCTCGATTCTGTCGATCGGCGAACGGTGGGCCGGATACTCAAGCTTCTGCGGCGCGCGGCGCCGGGATGGAACGCGCCGGTGATGGCTCTGGAAGCCGCCGAGCATGGCGACCCGTTCCGCACGCTCATCGGATGCATCCTGAGCCTGCGGACCCGGGACGAGACCACCGCCGTGGCGGCGCCGCGATTGTTCGCGCAGGCGGCGACGCCGCAGGCGATGCTCGACCTCGGCGAGGATGCGATCGCGCGGCTTATCTATCCGGTCGGTTTCTATCGCACCAAGGCCGGCGTGATTGTCGGAATCTGCCGCGAGCTTATCGCGCGCTTCGGCGGACTCGTGCCGGAGTCGATCGACGCGTTGTTGACGCTCAAGGGCGTGGGCCGCAAGACCGCCAACCTGGTCGTGACCCAGGCCTACGGCAAGCCCGGCATCTGCGTCGACACGCACGTCCATCGGATCTCCAACCGATGGGGCCTGGTCGCGACGCGCACGCCGGATGAGACCGAGGCCGCGCTTCGCGCGGCGCTGCCGCGCCGCTACTGGATCGAATACAATACGTTGCTGGTGGCCTTCGGCCAGACTATCTGCCAACCGCTGTCGCCGTGGTGTTCGCGATGCCCGGCCGCGCATCTGTGTCCGCGCCTGGGAGTAACCCGCGCGCGGTAGCCCGCGGCAGTCACGATCAGCCGGCGCAATCCGCGCCCAACCTGGAAGAAAGGATTTACTACGATGAGCACGGAAATCGGATTTATCGGATTGGGCGCGATGGGCGAGCCGATGGCGGCCAATCTTACTCGCCGCCGGATACAAGCTGCGCGTCTACAATCGCACGGCATCGAAGGCGGACGCATTGGTCGCGAGCCGGCGCGACCCGGGTCGAGCGGCCGGGCGACGCGGCGCAAGCGGGCGGAGTGGCGATCACGATGCTCGCCGACGACGCCGCGCTGGAGCAGGTGACGCTCGGCGCCGGCGGCTTGGCCGAGCGGCTGGGGCCCGGCGGAATCCATATCTCGATGAGCACGGTGGCGCCGGCGACCACGCGCCGGCTCGCGGAGCATCATGCCGCCTGCGGCAACACCATAATTGCGGCGCCCGTGTTCGGCCGTCCCGATGCCGCGAAGGCCAAGCGGCTGTGGGTGCTCGCGTCGGGACCGGCGGCGCAGAAGGCCGCGATACGGCCGCTGCTGGAAGCGATGGGGCAGGCGATTTTCGACTTCGGCGAGGAGCCCGGGGCCGCCAATGTCGCCAAGCTGGTGGGCAATTTCCTCATCGCCGCGAACCTCGAGGCGATGTCCGAGGCATTCGCGATGGCGGAGAAGCAGGGCGTCGAGCGCGCGGCCGTCGCCGACATGCTGGCGAAGACGCTCTTCGCGTGCCCGATTTACCAGGGCTACGGCAAGGCGATCGCGGAGAAGCGCTTCACTCCGGTGGGCTTCCGGATGCCGCTGGGGCTCAAGGACGTCGAACTGGCGCTGCGCACCGCGCGCCGAGGTGACGATGGGGTTGCCGATCGCGAGCCTGGTGCGCGATCGATTTCTCGCCAGCCTCGCCAAGGGTCGCGGGGAGATGGATTGGTCGGCGATCGCGCTTAGCGTGCTCGACGACGCCGGGCTGAAGCATCAGCCCTAGCCCGGCCGAGCAGCTCATCCGGTAGGTAAAAAACGGCAGGATGTAATCCCACGGGCTGATTGTGCCAATGAAATTTGTAGCGTCAGCCGGATGTTTGTTTCGCGCTCTGGCTGCTGTTGGGATGCGGGCGGGCCGGCGCGACGGACTTTTATTGCCAGTCAATACTGGCGCTGGGGGATGCCGGCGCTCGGGACGGGCTTTTGCCGCGGATCGCGTCCATTGGCATTGCGCGATACCGAGCGGTCCGGAACATTCAAGTTGCGCGCGGCGCAAGCCTAAATTATCCTGATCGCTACCTCATCGCCCATTGGCGTCATGGCGGTGGCGCTTTCTCAATGGATTACGGAGCCGCAGAACCACGTGGCGAGGAGAAGTTTCGGCTGATCCTTGGCCAGGTAGCTTCGATTCGGAGCCGGCTCAACGCGCTGGCCCTGCAACAGGGATTATTTGGCGGGCTCACCTTCATCCTTTGCGCCGTCGTACTGATAGTCGGAGCCGCTTTCGCCTTCAGCCCGCTCACCTTTCTGCTGCTCGGCGTCGCCGTCACCGCCGCCGCCGTGGTCGGAGTCGCGCGCACGGCTCGCAGGGCATGGCGGATGCGCACCAGCGACGAGCGCGCGGCGCTGATCGCCGACCAACGCGCGGCGCTGAAGGGCCGGCTGACCACGATGGTGGACGCGGCGCGAGTCGAGCAGCGCTCCACGCTGTGGCCCTATCTGATCGAGGATACGCTCGCGCTGCGCGAGGAATTCGTCGCCGACAAAGTCGAACCGCGCCGGGTTTCGCGATGGCTGTGGGCGGCGCTGGCCTCCTGCGCGGTCGCGGCGCTGGTGATGCGCCTCGCTTACGGCGTGCGCAATTCCAGGCTGACTGCCAACAATCGCATCGCCAGCGTGCCGGGCGAGCCCACCGCCGACCTGGGCGACCTCGACATCCGGCCCGCGGATCCTTCGGCCGATCCGGGCACGGAAATCGATGCGGACCCTGCCACGCTGCGCAAGCTGGCCGAGAAGCTGCGCGAGGCACAGAACAACAGTGGACAACAGGGCAGCCCGACATCGCGCCTGATGGCCAATGCGCGCGACGCCGCCAGTGCGCTGCAGAACAAGCTTACCGGCGGAAAGCCGGCCGAGACTGCGTCGCGCCTGAAGCTTACGGACCGCAAGGGCGGCGACGCGGGCAAAAGCGCAACGCAGAACCAGAACCACTCGCAGGCAAAAGGCTCCCAGGAGAATCCGCAAAATCCCGGCAGCGAGCAGCAGTCCGATCAGAACCAGACGCAACCCAACAGCGCTCCGCCTCCCGGAACGCCAGACATGAGCGGATTGGCCGCGCTCAACGGTCTCAATAACGACGACCCCGACCCCAACTCGATACGCTGCCAGAATACGCCGCCGGAGTCGCACAAAACTCACGCCAGGGCGGCCCGACTCGGCGCGGGCGGCTCGAACCACGGCTCTGGCAGCGATCCGCGGCATCTCTACGGCGAGGCCGACAAGCCGCCGCTCGGCAACGACACTTTCAGGATTCCGGTCGAGGTCGGACCGTCCGAGGACGGATCGAGCAACACGGCGCCGGCCTCGCCACCACGACGCACAACGAGCACGCTCAATGCGAGCCAGGCTCCCGACGAACCCTTCGAGCGCGCATCTATCCCGGCTTCGGATCGAGTGACGATTAAACGGGTGTTTGAACGATGAATGTAACTGCCGCCGCCGAAGTGCCCAGCGTGGCCGACTTCGGCGCGCACCTTCCGCCACGTCCAGGCCGAGATTCACAAAGTGATCGTGGGCCATCAGCAAGCCGTCGAGGAACTCCTGAGCGCGCTCTTCGCCGGTGGCCACGTGCTGATCGAGGGCGTCCCCGGCACCGGCAAAACCACGCTGGTCAAGACGCTCGGCCTCGCGCTCAACCTGAGCTTCAACCGCATCCAGTTCACCGTGGACCTGATGCCGGCCGACATCACCGGCACCCGGGTAATTCTTTCGGGCGAGGACGGCCGGCGCGAATTCTCCTTCCAGCCCGGGCCCGTGTTCTGCCACATCCTGCTCGGCGACGAGATCAACCGCGCCACGCCCAAGACTCAATCGGCGCTGCTCGAATGTATGGCCGAGTTGCAGGTGACGGTCTCCGGTATCACCCACGCGCTCAAGCCGCCCTACTTCGTGATGGCGACGCTCAATCCAATCGAGATGGAGGGCACTTATCCGCTGCCCGAGGCCCAGCTCGACCGCTTCCTGTTCAAGGTGCGGCTGGAGTACCCCGACGAGAGCGAAATGGTGCGTATCGTGACCAACACCACCGGCCCCGAGGACGCGGGCGTCGAGCCGGTGTTCTCGGTAGCCGAAGCGGCCGAGCGGATCGAGGGGCTCAAGCGCCTGGTGCGCGAGGTGATGGTGGCGCAACCCATCGAACACTACGCGGCACGGATGGTGCGCGCGACCCAGCCCAGCACCTCGCGCTACATCGGCCAGCAAAGCAATGGCTTGCGCGTCGACGCGGTCGACCGCTACGTCAGCTTCGGCGCGAGCCCGCGCGGCGCGCAGGCGCTCATCATGGGCGCCAAGGTGCGCGCCCTGCTCGACGGCCGCGCCAACGTGGCCTACGACGATATCGACCAGGTGGCTCCCGCCGCCCTCCAGCATCGCGTGATGCTTAACTACGCGGCCCACTCCGACGGCATCGATGCGAGCCATATCATCGAGCGCGTCATACAGGCGGTCCGCCCGGCCCGCGCCTGAGCGGCTTGGCCTAGATGCTCGAGGCGCGCGCATTTGAGCCCGACTTTCTCCGCCGGCTTGACGGCCTGGTGCTCGGAGTCCAGCGTTCACGCACCGTGCGCGAAGGCCGCCGCCAGCTCGGGCGCGTGCAGGGACTCGGCATCGAACCCGAAAGTTTCAAGGAGTACACCGAGGGCGACGACCTGCGCTTCCTGGACTGGAATGCATTCGCCCGGCTCGACGATCTGACGATTCGCACGTTTCGGGCCGAGCGCGAGATCGAAGTCACCATCCTGGTCGACGCCAGCGCTTCGATGGGATTGCCGCGCGACGACGACAAGCTCGGCTTCGCGCTGGGCCTGGCGGCGTCGCTCGCCTACGTCGCGATGGCGAGCAACGATGCGGTGCGTCTGGGCGCGTTTACCACCGCGCGCGGCGGCGCGCCGCGCCTGGAAACTTCGGCGCTGCATCGCCGGCGCGAGACCTACCCGGGCTTTCGAGCCTTCGTAAGCGCGGTGCGCGCGGGCGGCGCCACGCAGATGGCCGAGGCGGTGGGACGCCTGCTGCTCGAGCGCCGGCCGGCCGGCACCGTCATCCTGATCTCCGACTTCCTGGTCTCCGCGGGCGAATACGAACAGGCGCTGCGCGGCCTGCTGCGCGCGCGCCACGAGGTCAAGGTCATCCACGTGCTGGGCGACCGTGAGAGCAGCGGCACTTATCCGCCGGGCCACTACCGCGTGCGCGATTCGGAAACCGGCGAGTTGTGCGAGGTAACGCTCGGCGCGCGCGCGGCCGAGACCTGCCGGCGGCGGGCCGAGCGGCTGTCGGCCGATCTGGCGGCGTTTTGCGCGGCCAACGGAATCCTGTATGCGCGGGCCTTCGGCGCAAGCCATTTCGACGATATCGTGATGCGCGAATTTCCCCGCCTGGGCGTGGTGCGGTAGGGCGCGATGGGCCTGCTCGATCCGCGCAACCTGGCCTACCTCGCGAGCCTCGCCGTGCTGGTCGCGATTTACCTGCGCGCCCGCGCCAAGCCGACCCTCGAGGTTTCCAGCCTGATGCTGTTCGAGGAGGTCGCCGCGCCCGTGGCGAGCTCGCGCCTGCTGCGCACGGACCTGATGTTCTGGCTCGAGATGGCGGCGCTGGGCGCGCTCTCGATGGCGCTGGCGGGGCTGTACATCCGCCGCGCGGAGCCGGCGGCCCATCACCAGGCCCATGCGCTGATCTTCGACCTTGGCGCCGGGATGGGTGCGCGCGAGGACAGCGGTACGCGGCTCGACGAGGCCCGGCGCCAGGCGCTCGAAATTGTCGCCGCGGCGAGGACCGGCGACAGCTTCAGCGTGATCGGCTACGCGCTGGAGGCCACGGTGCAGCACGCTCCGACCTCGCATCTGGCCGACGTCCGCCAGGCGATCAATGAGCTCAAGCCCGCGGCATTGCCGGCGCGGGCGGCCGCGATGCGGGCGGCGCTGATGCGCGCGCGCGGCACCGCCGAAATCGACGTCTTTACCGACCGTGCGCCGGCAAGCGACTTGCTGAATGCGGCCGGCGCCAGCTCGCGCGTGCATCTGCATCAGGTCGGTACACCGGCCGCCAATCTCGCGATCGTGGCGCTCGAGCCCGGCACCGTGGGCGCGTCACCGGGCCGCGTGGTGGTGCGCAGCTTCTCCGACCATCCCCAGCTCTGCGAGATTACTGTCGACCTCGGTGGCGACAGCGTGCTGCGCAACACCTTGGTGCTCGAGCCGCGCGGACAAACCGTGCTGCCCTTCGGTCCGCTCACGCAGGGCGGCTTGCTTCACGCGCGCATCGTGAACGCCGACGCGCTCGACGCCGACAACAGCCGCTGGGCCTTCGCGCCCAACGACAAACCCGACAAGGCGCTGGTGATGTCGCCCAGCCCCGAGGCGCGCGACGATCTGGCGCGGGTGCTGCTGGCGATCAACCAGAACCTGATCGTAACCGCGGTCGATCCGGTCAAATTCGATCTCGCGACCGCTCCGCGCTATCGCCTGGCCGTTCTGGACGACGCCTACGACCCCGGCATCAAGGCCGCCGCGCGCCTGATCATCTATCCTCCGCCGTGGCTGGAGCACTCGGCGCCGCCGTCATGGCAGTTGCCGGTGGTAGGCACCGTGGCGATGGCCGAGATGCAGGAGCGCGCTGACGGCGAGCAGCTCGGAGAGCCGCTCGCGCTCAGCCCGGCGCGCATCCTGAGCCTGCCGCAATGGATGGACGTGCTGGCGCACGGCACCGGCGCCGGCAGCAGCGGATCATTTCCGCTGGCGAGCTTTGGCTACGACGCGCGTGGCGCGGTGGGCGTGATCGCGTTCAGCGTGAACGACCATATGCTGCTCGATCCCGACAAGCTCGAGGCGCTGGTGCTGACGGTGGAGATGGTCAAGCGCCTGCTGGCGCCACAGGATTTGCAGGTCGTGTCGACCGGCGCCTCGGTCAGCGTCCCGGCTATCGGGGTCGCCAGGATCGTCGCACCCGACGGATCGGTCAGCGAGGCCAGGGCCGACGAGATGGGCCGCGTGCGCGTGCGTCCGATCGAAGCCGGCCGCTATGAAATCAGCTCGGCCGGCCCCAAGGCCGTGATCTACGCCAACTACTACGACGCCGGCGAATCGGACATTTCGGCCGCGCCGCCGGCGCCCGCATCCTCCGCCACGGCCGCACCCGCGAAGGCGTCGGCCGTCGCTACCGCCGCGGCGGTCCAGGTGATGCCGATCGCGCCGTGGCTCATCTTCTTCGCGCTGGCCGCGATGCTGCTGGAGTCGGCGCTGCTGACGCGCAAAGCGATGCGCTGGAGGGCGCGCGATGTTTGAACGGCCCGAAGTGCTGTGGCTGCTGCTCGCCACTCCGCTGGCAGTAGCGCCGGGCCTGATGGCCGATGCGCGCGGGGCGGCAAGCGGCCGGTGCGGGCGCGGCGGCGCTGCGCGCGGGCCTGTTCGTGATACTGGTGGCGCTGCTCGCCGGCTTGCGCTTGCCGATCAAGACACCGGCGCATCGGATGGCAGTGGTGGTCGCGATGGATGCCTCGCATTCGATCGCACCCGACCAGTTTCAGTGGATGCGCGGGCAAATGGAAGCGTTGCGCGCGGCGATGAGTCCGCGCGACCGGCTTGCGGTGCTCGAGTTTGGCCGCAGCACGCGGCTGCTGGCGCCGCTGGGCGATCCGCGCCTGCTGCGCGTCGACCCTTCGCGCCGTGGCACAGATCCCGGCGGCACCGATATCGCGGGCGGCCTCACCTCCGCGCTCAGCCTGCTGCCCCCGGAGGACGAGAAACGTATCGTGCTGCTGAGCGACGGCAACGAGACCGCTGGCAATGCGGCAGCCGAACTGCCGGCGCTGGTCGAGCAGGGCGTGCGGTTGTACGCCGCGGCGCCGCCGCCATCGTCGGCGGGTCGGGTCGCGATCGTCGACTTTGAGGCTCCGACCCCGGTGCGCGCCCACTCCAGCTTCGCGCTCCGACTCGACATTCTGAGCGAAGCTCGTGTGCCGGCCGTGGCGCGCGTCTGGCTGACCAGCAACGGCGAGGAATTGGGCCATCGTTCGGTCGTACTCCAGCCTGGGCTCAACCGGTTCGCGCTGCCTTACCAGTTGGATCGTTACGGCGCCTACCTGCTCAACGCGCGGATCGACGTCGATTCGCCGCTGGTCGCCGTCAACTCTGGCGCGGAGACCGCGGTCTCCGTCATCGGCCCGCCGCGCGTGCTGGTGGTCTCGACCAATCCGCCCGATAGCCTGCTGAGCGCGCTCCGGCTGCGCCAGTACGAAGTCCAGGAAGCGCCGCCGCACGGACTGCCGACCGATCCCGGAGAGTTATCTCGCCTACCAGGCTGTGATTCTGGTCGACGTGACCGCGGAGGCGCTGACGCCCGACGTGCAGGCGGCGCTGGCGCGCTACGTTGGCGACTATGGCGGCGGGCTGATCGTGACCGGCGACGCGCTGCGCGACGAAAAGTTTCATCAGGGCGAACTGGAAAAAGCGCTGCCGATAACCTTCACCCCGCAACCGCCGCCGCCCTCGCGCGAACCGATCGCGGTCTACCTGTTGATCGACCGATCCAACTCGATGAGCTACAACTCGCGCTACCCGGCCGTGCGCGACGGCGAACGCATCCGCTACGCCAAGCAGGCCGCGGGCGCGCTGCTCAACCAGCTCGACGACACCGACTACGCGGGCGTAATCGCATTCGACTCGGAACCCTACGTGCTCTCGCATCTGCGCCCGGTGGGCGAAGACCGCGCCGAGCTGGCGCGCCGGATCGAGCGGCTGGAACCCGGCGGCGGCACCGATTTCAAGGAATCGCTGGAAATCGCCGAGCGCGAGATCCTCGCCAGCGGCATCCCGGTGCACCAGGTGATCCTGCTCACCGACGGCGACACCAACCGCCAGTATCACGATCATGACCAGTTGATGGCCGATTTCGACAAGCAGCACATCTCGGTCTCGACCATCCGCATCGGACCCGACCTGGAGAATCTCCGCCTCCTGCAAGACTTCGCCAAGAACACCGGCGGTACCTTCTACCGCGTCGAGGACATCCGCAAGCTGCCCCTGCTGCTCGTCCGCCTCACCCATCAGGCGATCACCGACAAGCGCCATCAGCAGAGCCATCTCGAGTACGCCGGCGAAAGCACGATCCTGAGCGGCATCAGCCCGCGCGAGATTCCGCCGATCGGGCTGTTCGCGACCACCATACCCAAGGACGGCGCCGCCGTGCCGCTCAGGATCAGGCGCAACGACACCGCCTCGCCGCTGCTCGCCGCCTGGCAGTATGGCCTCGGACGCAGCGCCGTCTTCGCCGCCGACACCGACTCGACCGCATCGCTTAGCTGGGTGAGATGGAACCGGTATGCGGAATTCTGGTCGCAGCTCGCCAGTTGGGTGATGCGCCAGGGCGATTCGGGACCGTTCAGCCTGCGCGTGCATAACGCGGCGGGTGGCGTCCTCAGCCTGCAAGCGGAAAAGGCCGACAACGGACCGGTCAATAACCTGGTCTGCCGTATCAGTGGCGCGGGCAACGCGATGGATGTGCCGATGACCGAGTCGGGCCGCGCGGTATATACCGGCGAGTCCGCGCCGCTGCCTCGCGGCAAGTACAACGTCACGCTGATGGTCAAGGAAGGCGACTCCGAGCAGGTGCTGGTGCGGCGCGAGGTCGCGGTGCCAGAGGCGGGGCCGGCCGACCAGGCGGAGCTGAGATTGCGGCCCGCCAACCTCGACCTGCTACGCGAGCTCGCGCGCACCACCGGGGGCGCGGTCGGCGTGCCAGCGGCGCGGATGGTCGAACCTCGGAGCCAACTGGTAAAAATCTATCGCAACGCCAATCCTTATCTGCTGCCGCTGGTGATCGTATTGCTGCTGGGCGAAGTCTTCGTGCGCCGCCGCTACCTCGGCGATTGACGGGGCGCCTCTGCCGGTGCTGCGAGGCTGTTGTAGACGGCGCGGCCGCGACGACGCAATTTATAGTTCAGCGGCGGCGATGCGCGGCGAGCTTTTCGCCCAGGTGCGCAAGGCGTTCAGCCGCCGCGGCCAACGTCTGATCGCTTTTCGAAAAGGTGAACCGCAGCATCCGATGGCCGAGTTCGTTGCGATGGTAGAAGCTGGAGCCGGGCACCGCGGCAACGCCGACCTCATCGAGGAAAAAGCCGGCGGCCTCGAAGTCGTCATTGAACCCAAGTTCGCCGATATCGGTCATGATGTAGTACGCGCCCTGCGGCATCCAACAGCGCAGCCCCGCGCCCTTGAGCGCCGCAAGCAGGACCGCGCGTTTGCGCTCATACATCGCTTTCAGATCGGCGTAAAACGACTCGGGCATCGCGAGCGCCGCGGCGCCGGCCTCCTGGAGCGGATGCGGCGCGCCGACGGTAAGAAAGTCGTGGACCTTGCGAATCGCCCCGGTCAGCCGCTCGCAGGCTATCGCATAGGCGAGCCGCCAGCCGGTTATCGAGTAGGTTTTGGAGAGCCCACTGATGGTTACCGTGCGCTCGGCCATCCCGGGCAGGCTGCCGATCGACAGATGACGCGCGCCGTCGAAGATGATGTGCTCGTAGATCTCGTCGGTCACCGCGAGCGTGTCGTGGCGCTGGCATAGCTCCGCGATGAACTCCAGCTCCGGCCGGGTGAAGACTTTGCCCGAGGGATTGTGCGGCGTATTGATGACCACCGCCTTGGTGCGCGGGCCGAAAGCCGCTTCGAGCTCGCCGCGATCGATCGCGAAGTCTGGCTCGCGCAGCGCCACGTAACGCGCCGTCGCGCCGGCGAGGATTACGTCGGGGCCATAGTTCTCATAGAACGGCTCGAAGATGATCACCTCGTCGCCCGGATTGATCACCGCGAGCATCGTCGCGACCATCGCCTCGGTGGCGCCGCAGGTCACGGTGACGTTGCGATCGGGATCGCATTCGAGCCGATTGTACGCGCGCGCCTTGTCGGCGATCGCGCGGCGGAAGTTAGGCGAGCCATGCGTGATCGCGTATTGGTTATAGTCCTCGTCGATCGCGCGCTTGGCCGCCTCCTTGAGTTCCGCAGGCGCGGCAAAATCGGGAAAACCCTGCGCCAGGTTGACCGCGCCGCAGGCCAGCGCTCGCCGTGTCATCTCGCGGATGACCGACTCCGTGAACAGACGTGTCTTGTGTGATATGTCGGTCGGCATCGCCCGCACAGTCTACGCGCGCGGGGCTACGGCCGCCAAGTGCCCATCGGCACGCCACCAATCGCGGCGCCGGGGAGCGGGCGCATCAATACGAAGGCGAGAGCTATTACGCGCCTCGAGAACTGAGTTGGAACAGCCGCCTGCCGCGCGACCGACTCCGGCCGCGTATGGCGTACGTCGCCAGGGAGGATTCAGTGACCGACTTCGGCCCGCAGCTCTTCGAGCTGAGCCGCGCCTTGCTGCAGGCGCCACTCGTCGATCGCTTCGACGTTGAAGCGCCAGTCACTGCCAATCTTAAAGCCTGGTAACTGCCCCTTCTTCAGCAGTCGATAAATCGTCGAGCGGTGCACCCTCAGGTACTCGGAGAGCTCGTTGACCGTCAGAACCTTTGCGCCAGTCGAAAGCATCTTTCCTATCCCCTTTGGAGCAGACTAATGCCCAAACCTCCGTCTCCGCACTATGCCGACCACGGTCTTATTGTGCCAATCTTGGGCATTGGTAAGCATTATTAGGGCAGATTTCTAAAAAAGAAAAGGCCCCGAGAACTCCACTTAACACTTTTTTCGATATTGTTCACTAAGGCGATTGTTTTCGTTACCTAACATGCACGGAAAATGGTCAGGATGTTGCCTGCTGGGTACGGCTTGTATAGCCAATGAGCTAACGAAGATCGATGGTGCACAAGCGATCTCGCGGCCAGCATCGATACGACTTGTCCAATCGAACGCGCGCGAATAGGTTCGATCGCGGATGGCCGCGCAGGTAAGGATCGGCGCTTCTGGCTTCAGCTACAAGGAATGGCTCGGAGCCTTCTACCCGCCCAAGCTGCCGGGTCCGAAGATGCTCGCCTATTATTCCGAGCGTCTTCCGACCGTGGAGATCAACTACACGTTTCGCGCGATGCCGCGGCGCGCGATGCTCGAGCGATGGGCGCAGCAGACTCCGGCGCACTTCCGCTTCGCGCTCAAGGCGCCGCAGCGCATCACGCATTTCGCACGGCTGCGCAACACCGCCGAGACCGTCGGCTTCTTCGCCGAGACCGCCGCGGTGCTGGGCGAGCGCCTCGGCCCCGTGCTGTTCCAGCTCCCGCCGGATTTCGGCCGCGACGTGGCGTTGCTGCGCGATTTCATCGCGATGCTTGGCGGCCGCCTGCGTGCGGCCTTCGAGTTCCGCAACCGATCGTGGTTCGACGACGACTCGGCTCTGCAAGCGCTGAGCGACGGTGGCGCCGCACTGTGTATCGCCGAGAGCGACCGCCTGGCGAGCCCGGTCGAGCGCACCGCGCCCTACGTCTACGTACGGCTGCGCAAGGAAACCTACGATGACGCGGCGCTCAAGCAATGGGCCGCGCGCCTAACGCGCGTGAGCGAAGGCGCCGAGGAGACTTACATCTACTTCAAGCACGAAACCGGTGCGCCGGAGCTCGCCGCGCGGCTCGCGCGCCTGCTCGCCGATGGCATCTGAGCAGACACCTATGGCGGCCGCCGCACTGCCGGCGGGCGAGTACCGCTACGAGCTGCGGCGCGGCGGC
Organism: uncultured delta proteobacterium; assembly: GCA_963832395.1. GTDB lineage: Bacteria > Desulfobacterota > Binatia > Binatales > Binataceae > JAKAVN01. The sequence continues at coordinate 19,123 of CAWHTV010000002.1, forward strand.
GAATTGATCGCAATCGAGGAGGAAACGCTCGCCGCCGGCTTCATTCGCGGCGTGCGGCGCACTCCCGACGGGCTCAACCGCCACGAGGTCGAGGCGCGTCTGGACGCCGGCGGCTTCATCGTTGCGGTCGCGGCCCGTTATAGCCGCGGGCCATTCAAACGCAGCGCCAGCTACGAGGCCGCAGGCGATCTAATCCGCGGCCATCTCATCGCGGCCGGCGGACGTGAAGAGGTGAGCTCCAAGCTTGGCCGCATGCATGAAATCGACGCCGACCTGATGCTGTGCAAGGCGCTGATCATCGCGCACGTCCGCGTCCGCGGGCAGGCGCGATGGATTGGGCGAGTCGCGATGATCGACCCGAACACGCTGGTGGCCACCTCTCCCAAACAGACCTACCGCCGGCGCGACGAAGCGGGACGGCTATGGACTTTCGAGCCGCGCATGGGCGATGCGGAGGAATTCGAACTGGACGAGGCCGGCCGCGTCGTGCGCCGCCGCGCGCGCGACGCCGCCGAAACCACGTTGGTGAGCTTCGTTGCCGCCGCCGCCTGAGGCTCCTCGATCAGCGCGGGCCGGACGGACGCGGCGTGGTGTATTGCGTGCGCAGCATCGCGTCCCAGGCGCGATCGGGCAGCCATCGCCGCAGGCCCAGCAGGATGTGCGCTGCCAGCGTCACCACGTAGCGGGTTTTCGGACGCGGCGCGGCGATGGCCTTTTCGATCGCCCGCGCGACCGCTTCGGGACCGGCCGCCATCACCGCCATCGGCCCCTCGTACGCCTCGCGCACCCGCTGAGCCACGCTCGCATTGAAGGCCGTATAAGGAGATGACGCGTCCGCAGGCTCGGCGAAGGAGCTGGTCGCGGTCTCGCCGAAGCTCGTCTTGATCGCGCCCGGCTCGATCACGCTCACGTCAATGCCGAAACCCCTGACCTCGAAGCGCAGCGCGTCGCTCAGTGCTTCGACCGCATACTTGGTCGCGTGATAATAGCCGCTGCCGGGCAGCGTCATGCGCCCGCCCATCGAGCTCAGGTTAACTATTTTGCCCCATCCCTGCCGGCGCATCCCGGGCAGCACCAGCTTGGTCATCGCCACCAGGCCGAAGACGTTGGTCTCGAACTGGCGGCGCACCTCGGCCATCGGGATTTCCTCGAAGGTGCCAAGCTGCCCGTAGCCGGCATTGTTGATCAGCACACCGACCGCGCCTTCGGAGCGTTCGATCCCGGCGACCGCCGCGCGCATCGAGGCGTCGTCGCATACATCAAGGGCGAGCGTCTTGCATCCCTTGGCGGCAAGGTCGGCTATCGTTTCGGGCTTGCGCGCGGTGGCGTACACGTTCCATCCGCGCGCCGCGAGATGCTCGGCGGCGGCGCGGCCGATACCGGTCGAGCATCCGGTAATCAGAACTGCCTTGGAGACCTGGGTGGTCATCGACGCCCCCACGCGGGGTTAAAGCTTCGCGCGCGGCCACCGCGATCGGCTTGTGCCGTGACGCTCAGGCTGCCATCCGGTCGCGCGGCATCCGGCAATCGCCTTCGAATTGCGCGCCCTCGTTGAGGACCAGGCTGGGTGTGTTGATCGTGCAGTGCAGCCGCGCCGAGGGCAGCAGTTCCAGGCGCTGGCGCACCGTTATTTCGCCGCTCACGGTGCCGGCGATGGTCAGTCGGGTGGCCGTGATCTTGGCCGAAACCACCGCGCCCTCGGCGATCACGATCTCATCGCCGACTATCTCGCCATCGGCCTCGCCCTCGATTCGGACGGCGCCGTGAAAATGCAGATTGCCCGAGACCTTGGTGCCCTTGCCGATTCGCGACTCTTCAGTGGCTGCCATTTGTTCCCCTTGGATGACGGTGAAACGAAAACTATGACGACAAAATCCTCTGGGCGCAAACTTCCGCGCTCCGCATCAATTCTTCGCTTATCTTCGGCAAATATTTTCTACTCAAGTAGAGTCAAGAGACGCATGCGCAAGAGATTCCTCGGATCTGGCTGTAGCGGCTCGTCGTGCGCCCAAAGCTTTTGGTAGTCTCGCAGCGATGGGCGAGTTCGACGACAAGGTGGCGATCGTAACCGGCGGCACGCGCGGTCTGGGCCGCGCGACAGCGCTCCGGCTGGCGCGCGGCGGCGCGACGCTGGCACTCAACTATCGCCGCGACGAAGCAGAGCGCACGGCATACGCTCGAGGAAATTCGCGCCTTCGCACCGCGCTCGATATTGCTGCAAGCCGATCTTGGCGAGGACGAGCAGGTGCGCACGATGGTCCGGCGCGTCGGCGAGGAGCTTGGCCGCGTCGACATCCTGATCGCCAACGCCGCGGCAACCGCCTTTCGGCCGCTGCTCGAGCTCAAGCCGCATCATCTGGCCCGTACCTTCAACCTGAGCGTCGGCGGCTTCGTCGCCGCGGTGCAGGAGAGCGCGCGCTTGATGGGCGCCGGCGGCCGCGTCGTGATGATCTCGGGGATCGACTCGATTCGTTTCACCGCCGGGCATGGCGCCCTGGGCGCGGCCAAGGCGGCGCTCGAGAGCATGGTGCGCGATTTCGCCTTCGAACTCGGTCCGCGCGGCATCACGGTCAACGGCGTCAACTTCGCGCTGATCGACAGCGACTCGTCGCGCCTTTACATGGGCGCGGACTTCGAACGGATCGCGCGGGCGGCGGCGGAGCGCTCGGCGCTCAGACGCGTCCCCAGCGCCGACGAGATTGCCGCCGTGGTCTGTCTCATCTGTAGGCCCGACGCCGCCTTTCTCACCGCGCAGACCATCATGGTCGACGGCGGCCTTTCGCTGGCATCGCCGTTCGTCCCCTGACCGCGCTCTTAACTCCCGTTTGGGGGGGTTGAACGTTCTGAACTCCCTCCCCCGGTTTTGGGGGAGGGATAAGAAATCACGCTGCGACTCGCTCCGCCGTCTTCCCCGGCGCGATCACACCCGGCAGAGCAGGCCGCCGTCGATCGCGATCGCCTCGCCGGTGACAAAGCCCGACGCCGGCGAAGCCAGGTAGAGCAGCGCGCCCGCCAGCTCCTCGGGTTGCACCAGGCGCTTGTACGGCAGGTACTTGAGCAGATTGGCCGCGAACTCGTCGTTGGCCAGCGCCGGGCTTCCCTCTTCGGTCATCCAGCCCGCTTCGAGCAGATTGATGCGGATGTTCTGGCGGGCCCATTCCAGCGCCAGCGCGCGCACCAGGTTCGCCACCGCGCCCTTGGCTGCGCAGTAGAGCGACGCGCCGGGTACGCCGCGTTCCGCGAGCACCGAGCTGATGATCGACGATCGAGCCGCCGCGCTGATGCATCGCGCGCGCGCCCTCCTGGCACGCCATCCACACGCTCTTCACGTTCCTTTCCATCACACGATCGAAAATCGCGTCGTCTCCCGCTTCGGCCGGCGCATAGTAGGGCACATCGAGCGCCGTCACCATCACGTCGAGCCCGCCCAGGCGCTTGACCGCCTTGTCGATCGTCGACCGCACGTCGGCGCGGATGGTCGCGTTCTGCACCTGGGTTACCGGCGCCGCCTTGGCGCCCGCCGCCTGCACCGCCTTGACGGTCTCCTTGATCTGTTCGTCGGTGCCCGGCTCCTGCGATGCGATCATCAGCCTGGCTCCGGCCTCGGCCAGCGTGGCGGCGGCAACACGGCCCGCCGGATGCTCCGCTCCAATAACCAACGCCGCCTTGTCGGCCAGCGCGAAATCGTTCAGTCCCTGGGGAAGCGCCATGATGCCCTCGCCTGCGTTACGTAGTCGGTTGCGGCGCGACGCCGGTGGGCGTGATGCCGCCGGCCAGGCCGCCGCCGTCGATCTTGATGAGCGCGCCGTTGATATGGTTGGAAGCTTCCGAACTAAGGAAGATCGCCAGCGGACCGACGTCGTCGTCCTGTCCGCCACGGCCCATCGGGATGAACTTGCCGCCCTTGAAGAATGCCATCAGGCGTTCGTTGTGCGGAAAGATGCCGGGCACGATGCAATTGGTCTGGATGTTGTGGTCGGCATAGGTCAGCGCCATCGAGCGCGTCAACTGCAACACCGCGCCCTTGGAGCAGGCGTACATGTAGTTGTGCTTGCCGCCGCGCAGTCCGTAGCCCGAGGCGACGTTGATTATCTTGCCGCGCTTCTGCTTGAGCATCTGCGGGATCACCGCGCGGCAGCCGTAGAATTGGCTGGAGAGGTTGACGTCGATGCCGCGGCGCCATTCCTCGTCGCTTATCTGGTCGATCGTCTTGCCGAAGGAGTCCTCGCCGGCGCCGGCGTTGTTGATCAGCACGTCGATCTTGCCGAATTCCTTGACCGCCGCCGCGACCATCGCATTGACGTCCTCGGAGCGCGCCACGTCGGTCGGCACGATCAGGCACTTGCGCCCGAGCTTGCGCACCTCGGCCGCGGTTTCTTCGAGTTGCTCGACCGTGCGCGCCGCGGCGACGATATCGGCGCCGGCTCCGGCCAGCCTCGTCGCCATCGCGCGGCCCAGCCCGCGGCCGGCCCCCGTGATGATCGCCAGCTTGCCGTCGAGTTTGAGATTGTCGGCAACCATGCTTCCTCCAGCTCACGCGCGCGTCCTTTGATCGAACCTGGATCGAACCTCGATCGAACTTTCGCCAACCGCGCGCCGCTGCCCCTAGCTACTAACACAGCCACGCCACGCCCAGAAAGTTGCCCACGCGCATCGGCCTCGGGGCTTCTGCCAAATGGGTTACAATTTGCTAGACTATATTGAATGAAGTTCCGGGTGATGATTCAGCGTGACGAGGATGGGTTCTACGTCGCGGAGGTTCCTGCACTTCCAGGCTGCGTATCGCAGGGAACAACCCGCTCGGAGGCTCTGAACAACGTCCGTGAAGCGATCGCTCTTTACCTCGAAAGTCTCAAGGCCCACGGCGACCCGATTCCGCCCCCGATTGACGAGGAAGTCATCGAAGTAAGCATTTGAGCTCTCTTCCTCGCGTTTCCGGCCGCGACCTGGTTCGCGCGTTCGAAAAGCGCGGCTATCGTTTCGATCGGCAAACCGGCAGTCACATGATTCTTCGTACATCGGTCCCACCATTTCGCCGGCTGGTTATTCCCGACCATCGCGAAATCGCCAAAGGGACCCTGCGGGCAATCGTGCGCCAAGCTGGCATTACCGTCGACGAGCTTATTGCGCTGTTGTAGCAGAGTGCGCGAGAAGCCCCTTTTGACCGGGCGGTGGAACGCGGCATATATTCAAATAGAAGGAGCAAAAGCGATGGCGATTAACATCACGTTGTTTTCCGATTTCATCTGTCCCTTCTGCTATGTCGGCTTCGCCACGTTGCGAAAGCTCAAGCCGGAATTCGATTTCACCATTCGTCATCGCGGCTACCAGATTCATCCTGAATGGCCGGCCGAGGGGATGCCGGCCGAGCAGTGGAGGTCCGGCATGGGTCCCGAAGCGCGCCAAGCGCTCTGGGAGCGGATAGGCGCGATGGGCGCCGCGGTCGGGTTGGAGATGAAGTCGCCCCGAATACTCGCCAACTCGATGCTGGCGCTGCAGGCGGGCGAGTTCGCCGCGGAGGCGGGCGTAGCCGAGGCCTTCGAGGAACGCGTCTTTCACGCTTACTTCACCGAAGGGCTCAATATCGGCAAGCGCGACGTGGTCCTCGACCTGGGCGCAGAGGTCGGACTCGATCGCGCGGCGCTGGGCGAGGCGCTCGATTCGGGCAAGTATGCGATGCGGATCAAGAACAACGCCATGTCGGCCAACCAAAAGGGCATCAGTGGCGTGCCGACCTTTCTTATCGGCGACTGGCCGCTGGTCGGCGCGCAAAGCGAAGACGCGATGCGCCGCGTGCTGCAACGCGCGAGCGAACTGCTCGGCGCTGCCAAGTAGTCGCGGTGCGATGCCTGGCGCTCGCGATCCGGCGCGTCAGCTAGTTGAACTCGAAATGACCAGGAAGTGATATGGTCGACGCTGTGAAGCATGCCGGCGAGGTGATTCGGCTCGACCTCAGAGGCGTCAAATGTCCGCTTAACTGGGCGCACGCAAAGGTGCGCCTGGAACGGATGACGCCCGGCGAGACTCTGGAATTGACGCTCGACGATCCGCGCGGCGCGCGCGATATCCCGCGCGCAGCCGAGGCCGAGGGCTACGCCATTGTCGAAACGCGGGCGGCTGACGGAGTCTGGGTGCTCAGAATCGAGAAGTAGCCAGCCGCACTCCTGATCTGATTCGCTGCCGCGGCGCGCCGCGGCGTGCGTCGCCGACTCCACGAGCGGCTACATCCCAATCAGGTCGGCACGCTCGATAACGTGGCGGATGCCGCGTACGGACGCGACGTCGATCATCACGCCCTCGTAGGTCACGGCGCCAAGCCCGTCGGCCTCGGCCTTGGCATAGACCTCGGCCATCTTGCGCGCGCGCGCAACTTCATCCTTGGTGGGCGAGTACACTTCGTTGGCGAGATCGATCTGGCTCGGATGAATCGCCCATTTGCCGACGAAGCCGAGTATCGACGCCCACGTCGCCTCGCGCCGGTAACCCTCCGGATCGTGAAAGTCGGCGAACGGACCGTCGATCGCGTCGATTCCCGCCGCGCGCGCCGCGACCACGATCTTGTTGCGCGCGTAGTGCCACATGTCTCCCGGATAGGCCGCGGCGCCCTTGGCGGGAAAGCGCACGCCCTGCGAGGCGCTGAAGTCGCCGGGCCCGAAAATGATCGCCTCCAGACGCGGCGTGCAGCGCGCGATCTCTTCGACATTGATGAGCGCCTGCACTTCTTCGATCAGCACCTCGATCCCGATGCGCCGCTTGCGCTTGAGCCTCATCTCGACTCCCGAGAGCAAGGTGTCGACGAACCATAGGTCGCGCGGCGCCTTGACCTTGGGAATGATTATCAGGTCGAGGTTGTCGCCGGCCTTCTCGGCCAGGTCGATCACTTCCTGGTAGGCGTATTCGGTCTCGACGTTGTTGATCCTCACGGCGCGGGTCTTCTTGCCCCAGTCAAGCCCGTTGAGCGCGTCGATGACCCTGGCGCGTGCGGCGACTTTTTCGTTCGGAGCGACCGAATCCTCGAGGTCGAGGAAGACCAGGTCGGCGCTGCTCGCCGCCGCGCGCTCGATCATCCGCACATTGCTGCCGGGGGTGGAGAGTTCCGACCTGCGTAGACGCATCGTTGTGGTCATTCCCATGTGGTCCCCTGTGTAATCCCCTACCTAATTCTGCCTTGCCGCGCGCCGCTGCCGCTGCCGACTCGTCTCGATGCGGTCGAATTTCGCCACGCCGTGACGCGAACCGCCGGGGATGCGGCGCGGCTAACGCCGCGCCGCATCCCCGGCGGCCGAATCGGCGTCCCGCTTCCGGCACTCCGGCTATCGCCGGCGCCGGCGCGCGCCGCCCTTCTTCGCCGCCGTGGCGCGGGCGCGCACTGCGCGCCGCGCCGGCGGCTTCTGCCGCGCCGCCGCGCCGCGCCCGGTCGCACGCGAGCGTGCCGGCTTCGCCGGCGCGCTCGCGCGCGGCCGAAACGCGCGCCGCTTGAGCAGCACGCGCCGCTCGCCCTCGAACACCACCTCGCCGCGCTGGTTCACTCCCCAATGACGAAAGCGCACCTCGCCGACCTCGGCGCGGTTGAACCGCGCGAGGTCGGGCCGCCCGGCGGCGGCCGCGTCGAAGTCGCGCGTTTCCAGCACTTCGGAAAACGCGTAGAGCGTGTCGCCATGCAACACCGGCGTTCGAAACCGGATCTTGTCCAGCGCCAGTTCGGCGAGCGCCTGCTCGCCCGTATCTTCCATCGCCAGACCGATCACCAGCGAGGCGGTGACGCCGCCGAAGGTGATGCGATGGCCGATCGGGTTGGACGCCATCAAGTGCTCGTTGAAATGGCCCTGCGCCGTGTTCATCACCAGGTTGGTGATGAGCACGTTGTCGATCTCGCCGACGGTCTTGCCGCGCGCGTGCTCGTAGACGTCGCCGAGGTTGAAGTCCTCGAAGTAATTGTCGCGCCCGGTCAGGCTCTGCGGCTCCGGCGCGAATCCATCTCCTGTCTCAGCGGCCATCTTGTGCGCTCCCGCAGCGTACCCTGCTTAGTCCTGCGGCCCCAGCAGCCGATCCGAGATCACGCGGAGCTGGATTTGCGAGGTGCCCTCGAAAATCTTGGTCAGCCGCGCGTCGCGCCAGTAGCGCTCGATCGCAAAATCCTTGGTGTAGCCGTAGCCTCCGTGAATCTGCAGCGCCTCGCTGGTCACCCGCTCGGCCATCTCGGAGGCGAACCACTTCACCATCGAGGCCTCCTTGTCGCAGCGCCGTTTGCTGTCGACCTCGTTGGCGACGAAGTACATGAGCTGGCGCGCGGCCTCGATATTGGCGGCCATCTCGGCGAGCTTGAAGCGGATCGCCTGGAAGTCGCCGATTGGATGGCCGAATTGCGATCGGCGCTTGGCGTACTCGACGGAATCGTCCAGCGCGCCGCGCGCGAGTCCGATCGCGCGGGCCGCGGTATGCACCCGCGCGGTCTCGAGCCCCGACATCATCGCGTAGAATCCGCGCCCTTCCTCGTCCCAGCAGCGCGGCGGCCGGCAGATGAAAGTTGTCGAAGTGCAGCTCGAAAGTCTTCCAGCCGAAGTAGCCGATCTTGCGAATCGGCGATCCCGTGATCCCGGGCGGAAAGCTGCCGCGCTCTTTTTGAACCAGGAACTGGCTGATACCGACGTGGCGGCGCTTGGGATCGGTCGGCGGCGAGGTGCGCGCGAACAGCACGATGTAGTCGGCGCCGTCGGCGAACGTGCACCAGGTCTTGGTGCCGTTGATCACCCATTCGTCGCCCTGGCGCGTGGCCTTGCACGCGACACTGGCGAGGTCGGAGCCGGCGTCGGGCTCGGAAAGCGAAAACGCCCCGAGCCATTCGCCGCGGGCGATTTTCGGAAAATAGCGGCGCTTGTCCTCTTCGGTAACCCCGCCCCACAGCGAGTTGCCGCGCGCGATGATGCTGGCGACGCTCATCCAGGCCCGCGCCAGCTCCTCGGTCACCAGCGCGTATTCGAACGCGCCGAGCCCCAGGCCGCCGTACTCTTCGGGAATCAGGATGCCGAAGTAGCCCAGCTCGGCCATCTTGTCGCGCAGCGACATCGGGATGTCGCCCTGCTCGGGGTCGAGCTTGTTGGCGATCGGCAGGACCTGCTCGATCGCGAAGTCGCGCGCCATCTGCTGTATGAGCTTGCGCTCTTCGGTGATGTAACTCATGGATGGGCGTTCCTCTTGCTCACCAGATTGGTGCGGCGGAAGTCGATCACCAGCTCGCCGCGGCTGTTGTGGCCTTCGGTATGCCAACTCACGATTCCGCTTTCCGGCCGGCTGCCGACTCGCGCTTGTCCAGCACCGTGCTGCGCGCGCTGAGCGTCTCGCCGGGATAGACGGTGCGATGGAATTTCAGATCGTCCACGCCCAGAAACAGGCCGCCCGCCTCGCTCAGGTCCTCGACCGAGAGCCCGAACACCGTCAGGAAAACCAGCATCGGGTTCAGTACGACGCCGCCGTGACCGTGGGCCTGCGCGTAGTCCGCGTTGAAGTACAGCGGGTTGAAGCTCAGCGTCAGGGTCGAGAACAGGCTGTTGTCGCCGTCGTTGAGCGTGCGGCCCCAATGATGCTGATAGACATGGCCGAGCTCGAAATCCTCGTAATGATTTCCCTTGGGCCATTTTTTCGCCCGCGATCGAAAGTCTTCACTCATCCCGTATGCTCCGGATTCATGCGCCTGCGCCCTCTGTAGCGTCGGCGGTCGCGCCGATGTGCCCGCTAAGCGAGAGCATAGACAACCGGCGCCATATTGGCGAGTTTGGCCCCATCGAAGCAAGGCTGTATCGTCGCGCGGCGAAGCACCTGGCGGCTGTCTTGGCCGGAATGCGAAGCCCGTGGTATCGTGATTGGCATCGGATCGTAAGTAGCAAGCGAGACGCACCGGAGAACGACCGATATGCGTAACAAATCGATGACCTTGATAGCTCTGCTGGTGGCCTTGGTATTCGCGGGCGCCATGCCGGCGATGGCCGGTGAGCGACTCGTCGCGCTCGGGACAAGGTTTCCGCGTTGCTCGGCAACAAGCATGAAGATGACAACTTCAAACTTATCCACGTCGCCGACCTCGCCGCGCTCAAGGCCGATCCGAAATCGCATGTCGTAATTCTCGACGCCAACGTCGAGTCCACGCGCGACAAATACGGCGTGATCCCGGGAGCGCGGCTGCTTCCTTCCTACGATAACTACGATGTCGCGACGGAACTGCCGCCCGCGAAGAATGCCAAGCTGGTTTTCTACTGCGCCAACACGCATTGAATGGCCTCGCACGGCGCCGCCCGGCGGGCGGTCGCGGCGGGTTACACGGACGTGAGCGTGATGGCGGACGGAATCATGGGATGGGACGCGGCCGGCCAACCTCACGAGGACGCGGCGGCGGCTCAGCACGCAGCGATGTGAACGCCGCCGCGTCCGCGCCCGAAGATCTCTGCCCGAAAGTCTCTGGTTGCACGATCTCTCGCATGATCTTCGCGAGACCCTGGGATGATATCTCGGTAGTCGTTTCCCGCTCGCCGCATCACGAGACGGCGCAACGCGTGGCGGGCCTGACTGGAACGTCTCCGCAGGCCGCCGACGCGGCGCCGCGCGAGATAACGCCGCGCGCGATCGTGCTTGGCCTCGGGCTCGCGCTGCTGCTCGGCGCGGCCAACGCGTACCTCGGGCTCTATGCCGGGATGACCGTCTCGGCGAGCATCCCGGCCGCAGTGATCTCGATGGCGGTGCTGCGAGCGCTCGGCCGCGCGACGATTCTCGAGAACAACGTGGTCCAGACGATCGCCTCGGCCGGAGAAGCGGTCGCGGCGGGCGCGATCTTCACTTTCCCCGCGCTGGTGGTGCTGGGCGAGCATGGCGCGCTGCCCTACCTCGAAGTCACGATGCTGTGTGCGGCGGGCGCCACGATGGGCAGTCTGCTGGTGGTCTTTCTGCGCCGCGCCTACATCGTCGAGGAGCGTCTGCCGTTTCCCGAAGGCGTCGCATGCGCCGAGGTCCTGCGCGCCGGCGAGGCCGGCGGGGCGAGCGCTTTGCCGCTCTTGTGGGGCGGGATCGCCGCCGCCGCGCTCAAGGCGTCGCAGGACATCGTCGGAGCGCTACCGGGCGTCGTGCAGTCCGCGCGATGGATCGGCACGCGCGTGCTGGCCGGATCGGCTCGACATCTCGGCGGCGCTGCCGGGCATCGGCTATATCGTCGGGATTCCAATCGCGAGCCTGGTCTTCGGGGGCGGCGCTTTCGCGTGGCTGATCGCGATACCAATCATGAGCGCGTCCCATCCCGAGTTGCGCCATCTCGATCCCCAGGCCGCGGCGCACGCGATATGGAGCGGACAGGTGCGTTATCTCGGCGTGGGCGCGATGCTGGTCGGCGGACTCGCGACGCTGTGGCGCCTGCGCACGCCGATCGGACGCGCGCTGCGCGAGAGCATCCGGATGGCGCGGGCGACGCAGGTGGCGGCCGTCGCGCGCGAGGACCAGGACCTCTCGACGACGGCGGTGCTGAGCGCGGTGGCGCTCGCGATCCCGCTCATCTTCGCGATCTGCCTGATTCTCTCGGGTAGCGTGCTGCTCAGCGCGGCGCTGGCGATCGCGCTCGCGTTCATCGGCTTCTTCGCCACGGCGATCGCCGGCTACCTGACCGGAATCGTCGGCGCGTCGAACAATCCGATTTCCGGCGTGACGATCATCGTGCTGCTGGCGATCGCCCTGCTGCTGAAATTGTGGGGCGTGCCGGCCGCTATCGGCCCGCACCTCGCGATCACTGCCGGCGCGGTGGTATGCACGGCGGCCGCGATGGCGGGTGACTCGTTGCACGACCTCGCGACCGGATTCCACGTTCGCGCGACGCCGCGCGCGCTCGAGATTTCGGTGCTGGTGGGCGCGTTGGCATCGTCGTTCGTGATGGCGCCGATCCTCAATATGCTGATTCGAGGCTATGGAATCGCCGGCACGCCGGGCGCGCGCGCGGGTGCGCTGGCCGCGCCGCAGGCTTTCCTGATGGCCAAGGTGGCGCAGGGTGTATTCGAGGGCGGCCTGCCCTGGGGCGCGGTCGCCGCGGGCGCGCTGCTCGCCGTCGGCGCTGGTCGCCGCCGATCGAATATTGGAGCGCCGCGGCGCACGATGGCGGACGCCGGTGATGCCGGTCGCGATCGGCCTTTACCTGCCGTTGGGGCTGAGCGTGGCGATTTTCCTGGGTTCGCTGGCGCGGCTGATGCGCCGCGACGGCGACCGCGAGAGCAATAGCGGCCCCGGGTTGCTGTTTGCGGCCGGGCTGGTGGCCGGCGAGGCGCTGATGGGCGTGTTGAGCGGCGCGCTCGTGACCGCGGGCGTCAAGCTGCCACTGATGTGAGCGAATCTCCTCCGGACCCGCAGAAGCCAAGAACTCGCGATCTGAGGTCGGAAATCAGCGGAACGAGGGCGGAACAAGGCGGAAGAAGGGATTGATCGCGGTGCTTCCGCAGATGATAATTATTATCAATGACGGAAGTTAAACTGCTTGGCGGGCAAGGACGCGGCGACTACGCCGAGGCCAGGCTCGCGGAATTCGTCGCCAACTGCCGGCGCAAGAAGATGGCGGTAACGCCGCAGCGGCTCGCCGTGCTGCGCGCGCTGCTGGAGTCGGGTGACCATCCGCGCGCCGACGGCATCTACGCCCGCGTCCGCCGCCAGCATCCGCGCATCTCGCTCGCCACCGTCCATCGCACGCTCGAGCGCCTGTGCGACGTCGGCGAGGCGCGCAAGGTCACGCCGCTGCACGAGACCGCGCGCTACGACGGCAACACCCGCCCGCATCATCACGTCGTCTGCGTGCGCTGCAAGCGGGTCGAGGATCTCGAGGCGCCCGAGTTCGACACCTTGCTCGCCGGGCGGCAAACGCTCGGTGAATTCCAGTTGCTCGGATGCTCGGTCGAGGTGCGCGCGCTGTGTCATCGATGCCGCAAACGCACGGCCAGCCGTTCCTCGTCGATAGTCTGAACGCGCCCTCGCCAATGACGCCGACGCCGCGTCGTCGACCAGCGCACTGACGTCACCCGTCCATGCCGCACTGCGCTAGTCCGGGCCGCGTGCGCGTGGCACTCGCGGAGGCGCGCGCGATTTTTGCATAATGTCCGCCACGTTCGTGTTGCGCGAAACTCTCAGCCTGGGCCGCCGCCTGGAACAGCCGCCGCGGCCGCGCCGCGCACTGAGTTCTATCGCCGGGCCACGTCCCGGTAGCCTCACTCATGGCAGAAGCCGCAACGATCGAAGCGCCCGAGCAGCCACACGCGTACATAGAAGGGGCGCTCAAATGGCTGATCGCGCTGGCCGTCATTCTGTGCACCATCCTGGAGGTGCTCGACAGCTCGATCGTCAACGTCGCGCTGCCGCACATGCAGGGCAGTTTCTCGGCCAGCGTCGACGAAGTGACCTGGGTCGTGACGACCTACCTGGTGGCGGCGGGCATCATGATCCCGACCACCGGCTGGATCGCCGGCCAATTCGGACGCAAGAACTATTTCCTGGTCTGCATCGTCACCTTCGTCGTGTCCTCGGCGATGTGCGGCGCGGCGCAGACGCTCAATCAGATGGTGGCGTTCCGCTTCCTGCAGGGAATCGCCGGCGCCGCGCTGCAGCCGCTCTCGCAGGCGATCCTGATGGAGACCTTTCCGCCCAACGAGCAGGCGCTGGCGATGGCGATGTGGGGGGTCGGCCTGATGGTCGCGCCGATCATGGGTCCGACGGTGGGCGGCTGGATCACCGACAACTGGAACTGGCGCTGGAACTTCTACATCAACGTGCCGATCGGCGTCGCCGCCGGGTTGATGGTTTACACTTTCGTCCACGATCCGCCGTATTTGCGCAAGCTCAAGGGCAAGGGCCGCGCCGACTACCTGGGAATCGTATGCCTGGTGCTCTCGCTGGGGCTCGGCGAGATCGTGATGGACCGCGGCGACCGGGCCGATTGGTTCCAGACCGCGTGGGTCTGCTACTACTCGGCGATCGCGCTCAGCGCCTTCGTCGTGCTGATCGTCCACGAGTGGCGCATCCCCAATCCGATCCTCCAGGTGCGGCTGATCACCAACCGATCCTTCGCCGTGCCGACCACGCTGCTCATCATCCTGACCTTCACCGCGTATGGGATGCAGATTCTGAACCCGGTCTTTCTGCAGGAGTTGCTCGGCTACACGGCGTGGAAGGCGGGCCTCGCGATGGCGCCGCGCGGGATGGGCGTGATGGCGGCGATGTTCCTGCTGGGCGCAATCGCGCGCAAGGGCTACGACACCCGCAAGCTGGTCTTCCTCGGCTACATGCTGATCGGTGCCGCGCAATGGCAGTTGTCGACGCTCGACCTCTCGATGAGCATCTCGGACTTCGTCTGGCCCACGGTGGTGCAGGGAGTCGGGATGGGCCTGATTTTTCCGACGCTGGCGGGCGCCGCGCTAAGCTCGGTCAGCCGCGAGAACATGGGTTACGCGGCGAGCTTTTTCTCGATGGTGCGCAATATCGGCGCGTCGATCGGGACCTCGACGCTGACCACCTATCTCACCCATCTCGAGCAGACCCGCCAAAGCTACCTGGTGAACCATCTCACGGTGTTCGACGCCTGGCGTCTCGGAGAAAGCGGTCCACAGTATGCCGGGAGCGATGCGCTTCAACTACATGCACCAACTCGTCACCGGCCAGAAGCAGGGGCTGGCGATGATCTATGGCCAGGTGCAGCGGCAGGCGATGATGCTCTCGCTCAACGATATCTACCGGGCGTTGTGCTACCTGATGGTGGTCGCGCTCATCATCACCGCCTTTCTGCCGCGCACCCGCGCCCAAGGCGGCGCGGCCGGCGCGGCGCACTGAACGGGCGTCGAACGCCGGCGCGACGCATCCGGACGCTCGCTATTGCCCGCCCTACGCGAATGCTCTAGCGTGATTTCGTGATCGCCGAGTCAGGAACTTCGCCGCGCGCCGTCGTCGCGCGGCAACCGCCCCTGAGGATTCGCGTCACGCCCTTCGCCGCCTTGGCGAATCATGTGAGCAAATCGCCCGGAGAATTCCACCTGATCGAGCGGCTGCTGAAGCGCCTCGGCCCGGGCCGCCGCGCCATCCTGGGACCCGGCGACGATTGTGCGATCCTGCCCGCCACTCGCGCCCGCCAGCTTCTGACCATCGACTCGATGGTCGAGGACGTGCATTTCAAGCTCGCGTGGGGAACGCCGGAGGCGCTCGGCGCGCGCGCGTTGACGGTTAATCTGAGCGATATCGCCGCGATGGGCGGGAAGCCGACCGTATGCGTGGTCAACCTCGCGGTGCGCGACGGACTTGGCATGCGATTCTTCGATCGCATGTACGAGGGACTGCGCAAGGCGGCGGCCCGCGCCGAAGTCGAAGTGGTTGGCGGAAACATCACCCGCGCGGGTGCGCTCGCGATCACCATCGCGCTGCTCGGCGAAGTGCGCGGCGCGGCGCTCCGGCGCGACGCCGCACGTCCCGGCGACACCATCTACGTCACCGGCACGCTGGGCGATGCCGCCGCGGGACTGCGATCTTCGCACGCGTCTCTCGCGGACGGCTCCGCGCCCGCGCCGCCGCGCGCAAGTTCCTGGTCGACCGCTTCCTGCAACCGACCGCGCGCCTCAAGGCTGGGCTCGCCCTGGCTCGCATCAAGCCGGCGCCTGCCGCGATCGACCTGAGCGACGGGCTGTGGCAGGACCTCGGCCACATTCTCGAGCGCAGCGGCGTCGGCGCCGAGATCGACGCCGGCGCATTGCCGCTTTCCGCGGCCTACCGCGCGGCCGTCGGCGACGATCCGGCGCTCGCGCTCGGCGGCGGCGAGGACTACGAACTGCTGTTCTGTCTGCGCCACGCCGTTGCGGCGCCCGCGCTAACCCGCCGCCTGGGCGTGCGGGTGAGCCGTATCGGCCGCATAACTTCCTCCGGCACGGCGGTGCTGCTGGATGCGCGCGGTTCGGTCCGCGGCGGCGCGCCGCCGCTCGCGGGATGGGACCAGTTGCGCTCGCGGCCGGGCGGGTAGGCGATCGAGTTATCGACGATGCTGTTGCTAGTGGTCATCGTGCTGCTCGGAGTGAGCGCCTTGCTCGCCGCGTCGGAAACCGCGCTGTTCGCGCTGGCGCGGATGCAGCACACGCGCGCGAGCCTGGGCGAGGCGGCCGCAAAAGCCGTCGATTCGTTGCTGCGCCGTCCGCTCGAATCGCTGATGGTGATCATCGGGTTCAACGAAACGGTCAATGTCTTCGCCGAATGCCTCGCGACCACCTTTCTGCTGACCTGGCTGGGACCGCCGGGGGGATGGATCTCGGTGCCGGTGATGTTCGTGCTGGTGCTGCTGGTCAGCGACATCACGCCCAAGACCTTCGCGCTCGGCTTTCCGGCCGCGGTCGCGCGGCTCACCGCGCGGCCGCTTGCCGCGGTCGCGTTGACCTTCCATCCGTTGGCGCGGCTTTTCGTGCCCGAGGAGTCGCCGCCCACCGCGCCGCTCTCGGAGAGCGAGTTCAAGGCGCTGCTCATCGCCAGCGAGCGTTCGGGCCAGGTGGCGCCGGCCGAGCGCGAATTGATCGACAAGGTGTTCGCGTTCGGCTCGCGGCGCGTCTCCGAGATCATGACGCCGCGCGAGCGCATCTTCGCGCTCGACCTCGACACCGCCGTCGACCGCATCATCGCCGAAGTCGCTCACGGCCATTACTCGCGCGTTCCCGTCTACCGCGGCAATCCCAACAACATCGTGGGCGTGCTGCGCGCCAAGGATTTGGTCGCGCGCCGCCTGGAGTCCGCGCCGCCGCGCCTGGAGCGGCTAATCCGCGAGCCCTACTTTCGTGCCGCCGGGCAAGACGCTGGGCGAATTGTTCGACGAGATGCGCCGGCGCCGCTTCCAGCTCGCCTTCGTGGTCGACGAATATGGCCAACTGCTCGGGCTGGTCACGCTCGAGGACCTGCTCGAGGAGCTGTTCGGCGAGCTGCGCGACGAATTCGAGCTCGAAGGCCCCGACCTTACCGAAGCCGGCGAGGGCGAATGGCGCGCGGCCGGCACCATCAGCCTGGCCCGTCTGACGCAGGCGCTCGACGGCGGCGAATCCTTTGCCGCCCGCGGCCACGAGCGCACGCTGAGTTCGCTGGTGCTGCGGCGGCTCGGCCGCGTTCCGCAGCCGGGCGAGCAGCTCCGCCTGGGCGGCTTCGAGGCGAAAATCGAAAAAGTGCGCGGCGCGACGGTCGAGCTGGTGAGGCTCAAACGATGGAGCTAGGCGCGCTCATCGCCGCGATCGCCGCTTGCCTGCTGGTGCAGGCTTTCTTCGCCGCCAGCGAAATCGCGATGGTGGTGACCGACGAGAGCAAGCTCGGCGCCGCCAATCGAGCGCGACGGCCGCGAATCTTCGCTGCTGCTCGCGCTGCTGCGCCGCCGCGAGCGCGTGCTGGCCCTGACGCTCACCGGGGCCAACCTGGCGACCGTCATCGCCGCCAGCGTGCTCACCACCTTCCTGCATCAGTTCGGCCCCAACACTTCCTATCTCGCGCCCTTCATCCTGGCCCCGTTGACCCTGCTGATCGGCGAGTCGGTGCCCAAGCTGCTGACCTTCCGCCATCCGATCAGTTTCGCGCGGATCGCCGCGCGCCCGTTGCGCGCGCTGGAGGCCGTCTTCTGGCCGCTGCTCGAGGCCGAGACGGTGGTCAGCCGATGGCTGAGAAGGATCGCCGGCGTGCCCGCGGGGATGCAAAGCGTGTTCATCACGCGCGAAGACCTCGCACTGATGATTCGCTCGCTTGGCGATCAGCCGCAGCCATCCGATCGACGGACGCGATTTTGCCGGCCGAGCGGCAGATGATCAGCCGCATCTTCCGCTTCAAGAACGCCGAGGCGCGCCAGGCGATGGTGCCGCTGGTGCGGGTCGAGGCGGTCGCGCTCGAAACCACGCTCGCCGAGGCGGCCGAAATCGCCCGGCGCACCGGCTTCAGCCGCATCCCGGTCTTCGAAAAGCGCATCGTCAACATCGTGGGCCTGCTCCACGTCTTCGACCTGCTCGAGGCGCCCGACTTGAGCCGCCCGGTCAAGGAAGTGATGCGCCAGGTGACTTACTTCGCCGAGTCCACGCCGCTCGACGAAATTCTGCTCACCTTCCAGCGCACCGGGCAGAACCTCGCCGTGATCGTCGACGAGTACGGCGGCGCGGCGGGGATTCTGACGCTCGAGGATCTGCTCGAGGAAATCGTAGGCGAAATCGAGGAGGAGCATGGCCCGGGCGAGGAACTGGTGCGGGTGATAAGTCCGCGCGCGCTCAGCGTGTCGGCGCGCGCGCCGGTGGCCGAACTCAACGAGCGCTTCGGCCTCAGGCTGCCGGAAAGCGGCGAGTATGCTACCATCGGCGGGCTCGTGGTCGAACGTCTAGGTCATATTCCCCGGCCCGGCGAACAGCTCAAGGCAGGCGAAGCGACACTCACGGTGGTGCGCGCCGACGCCCGTGCGGTGCGCGAGATTCTGATCACTCCGGCGCGGCCGCTGGACGCCGAACAGGCGCGCCGGCGATGACCCAAGAGCGTTTGCGATGACCGAGGAGCGTTTGCGCCGGCTCCTGGAGCAGGTCGCGGCGGGCAGGCTTGACGCCGCCGCGGCGCTCGAGCGCCTGCGCCATCTGCCCTTCGAGGATCTCGGCTTCGCCAAGGTCGACCAGCATCGCGCGCTCCGCCGCGGCGTGCCGGAAGTGATCTTCGGCGAGGGCAAGAGCGCCGCGCAGATCGCGGCGATCGGCGCGCGCGTCGTCGCCACCGGCGCCAACCTGGTGGTCACCCGCCTGGAGCTGAAAAAGGCGCGCGAGTTGCGCCGGCGCCTGCGCGGCCTCATCTACCATCCCGAGGCCCGGCTCGGCGTGATCGTCAAGCGCAAGCCCGCGCCGCGCGGCCACGGCAGCGTGCTGGTGATGAGCGCCGGCACCTCGGACCTGGCGGTGGCCGAGGAGGCGGCGCTGTGCGCCGGACTTTTCGGCAACGCGGTCGAACGCCTCTACGACGTCGGCGTCGCCGGCATCCATCGCCTCACCGCCAACCTCGAGCGCGTGCACGCGGCGGCGGTGCTGATCGTGGTGGCCGGGATGGAAGGGGCGCTGCCCTCGGTGGTGGCGGGGCTGACCGACAAGCCGGTGATCGCGGTGCCCACCAGCGTCGGCTACGGCACCGCGTTCGGCGGAGTGGCGGCGCTGCTCGGGATGCTCAATTCGTGCGCGAGCGGAGTCACGGTGGTCAACATCGACAACGGTTTCGGCGCCGCCTTTGCCGCGACGCTGATCAATCGGGTCGGCATCGCGCGAGGCGATACGCGCGTGAGCGGCCGTGATGGAGAAGCCGAATAAATCGATCACCTCGGGACGCACGCGCCGCGCGCTGAAGATCGGCGGACTCGCCTCGCAGGTCGGCTCCAGCTACCTGTGGACTTCGATCCGCAAGCCCTTCCTCGACGCCGCGAGCCACGAGCGCGAACTGCTCGACACCCACATCCGCAACGCCCAGCGCATCGTCGAAAGTTCCACGCAATTGCGCGGCGCATTCATGAAGCTGGTGCAGATGCTCTCGATGCGGGAGGACTTGCTGCCGATCGAAGCGATCGATCTGCTCAAGACCACGCGCGACGGCGTGCCGCCGATGGAATATCCGATGATCGCGCAGCAGATCCGCCGCGAACTCGGCAAGCGCCCCGAGCAGCTCTTCTCGAGTTTCGAGCCGCAGGCCTTCGCCGCCGCCTCGCTCGGCCAGGTCCATCGCGCGCGCCTCAAGAACGGCGAGGAAGTCGCGGTCAAGGTCCAGTACCCCGGGCATCGACGCGACCGTGCGCCAGGACCTCGGCAATCTCAAGCTGCTGCTGCGCACGCTGCAGGCGATCGCCGGCGACCTGATGCGGCAGAAGATCGAGACGCGCACGGTCTACCGCGAACTCGAGGAACGGCTGGTCGAGGAACTCGACTACCGCATCGAGGCGCGCAACACGATGGAGTTCCATCGGCTGTACGCCGGCGACCCCGAGACGATCATCCCGCGCGTCATCGGCGACCTGAGTTCGCGCCGCGTGCTGACGATGACTTATCTCGACGGCTACCATCTCTCGGACCTGATGAACCCGGCGGCCGATCTCGAGCTGCGCAAGTGGGTCACGCGCAAGTACTACGAGCTGGTGTGGCGCCAGCTTCTGGAATTCGGCGTGCTCCACACCGATCCGCATCCCGGCAACTACCTCGTCACCCATCATCCGCACATTTGCGTTCTCGACTTCGGATCGATTCGCCGTTATCCCGAACCGATTCGCCGCGCCAATCTCCAATTCGCCCGCGCGCTGGTCCAACGTAACGACCGCGCGCTGGGGCAGGCGCTGGTCAAGCTCGGCTATCTCGACCGCGCGCAGAATCCGCGTCCGATGATCGAGGCCGTCCACCTGCTGTTCGAGCCGGTCCTGGAAGACCGGCTCTACGGACCCGACGAGTACGACCTGGTCGGCAAGCTCGCGCTGGTGGGCGAGATCGCGTTCAAGCACAAACTCTACAAGTCGCCCGCGCACGGCGTGTTCACCGTGCGCGCGCTGGTCGGGCTCGACGGCATCATGCGCGGGCTCGGCGTGCGCGCCAATTACCACGACCTGTTTCAGGAATGCGTGGCGCGCGTGCGGGCATAAGCGCGGTGCCCGCGCGGAAAATCGCCGCGTAGCGGGAAAGATTCGCCCGCGGCGCCCGCGCGGAAAAATCGTCCGCGGTGCCCGCGAAAAACTCCGCACGCGCGCGTCGCGCCCGCGCCGCCGCCGCTCGACGCGCTCGAGCGCCATCGCGACCATCATTTCCGCCGCGTCCGCCATCGCCGGATAAGCGGCGAACGCGCGCGCGCTCGGTTTCATCGAGGAGGTCGGCTTCTGCGCGGCGTTCACGGCCGGGATGGGCGTGCCGTGCCTGCGCGAAGCGATCGAAGGGATGCGCGAGCCGCCGCTGCCCGAGCATATCCAGCACGACCGCGCGATCATGATGACCTGGAACATCAAGGATACGCTGCCGGCCAGAAAAGCTCGTCTACTATGGCAAAGTGCTGGGCGGACGGCCGGGCTTCATCGCGCGCGGCCTGCTCGCCCCCTTCCTGCGCCTGCGCGCCGAGCCGCGCGGCTACCGCGCGCTGTATGAGCGCGGGATGCTCTCGCAGTGCGCAAAGCTGGTGATGGACGCGCTCGCGCGGCGCGGCGCCGCCGAGACCAAGGCGCTCAAGCTCGGCGCCGGCTACGCGCAGGCCGAAGATGCGCGGCGAATTCGATCGCGCGATGAAGGAACTGCAGGAAAAATTTCTCGCGCTCAAGGTCGAAGAGCGTTACGACCCTTTCACTTACGTGTGGGACACGATGGAGCATCGATGGAGCGAGGCGCTGCGCGAGGCGCGCAGGCTCACCCGCAGCGAAGCCGCGTATCGCGTGGTACGCCGCTACTTCGAGATCGCCGGCTTCGGCAATGAGCGCGCCGTCGCGCGCCTGCTGGCGATCGATCCGGCGTTGGTTGACGGCGCGGCGCGCCGGCTGGAGCGCGAACGCCGGCTAAGACGCGCGCTCCGCATCGAAGGCCTGATCGGCGCAGCACAGCATCCTGCCGAGCCTGACAGCTTGAAGGAAAAGAGGACTATCTCATGAAGCAAACTGGAAACCGTGCGATGTTGATTGCGGCGTTGATGGCGGGCGCGTTGGGCGGCGCGGCTTCGGCGCGAGTGTGGCCCGCGCCGGCCTCGGCCTTCGCCGACCAGCAATTGTTGACCAGCATCAGCGCGAAGCAATTCGAAGTGATGGACGATCAGGGAAATATGCGCGCCAAGCTGAACGTCTCGGGCGAAGGAATGGCGCATCTGGGCCTGTACGATCAGCAGGGCGTCGAGCGTGCCGCGCTGGTCGTGACGAAGGAAGGGACCTCGATGCTGGCGTTGTCGGGCGACGACGGCAAGCCGCGCCTGGCGGTGAACGTCGCGACGCACGACGGCCCGGCCGCGTTCACGCTGCTCAATCCCGACAGCACCACCGCGGCCGAATTGACCATGAACAAGGACACGCGCTCGCTCGTGCTCGCGGACGGCAAGGGCGGCCGCTCGTGTGCGCCTGCAGACGGACTCTGGGAGCCGAATGGCGAGTCAGCGCTGACGATTTACGACAAGAGCGGCAAGCCGCTCAAGAAAATTCCTTAGGCCGCGCGGGCGAAGACGTCACCATTGCTCGTAGTGGACGGCGCGCCGCTCATAGCCCGCGCCGCGCAACAGATCGCGCAGCCTGAGGACTCCCTTGCCGACGCCGCATACGTAGAAGTGCCGGCTGCGATCGGAATCGGCGTCGACCCATCGCCGCTGAACCTCGGCGATCAGCCGATCGTAAAGCTCGGAGGCCGGCGCTAGAAGCGGAGCGAAGTTGACTCCGGCCGCCGACCATCGCGGCGATCTCCTCGCGATAGAGCAGATGGTCGGAATCGGGCGCGGCGTAGAGCAGGTTTAACGTCGGACGCGATGCCGCGCCGAGCGCTCGCCGGATCATCGGGCGAATCGGCGCGATCGCGGTGCTCTCCGCGATAAAGACACACTCCGCGTTCGGGCGCGCGATCCATCGTGAACGCTCCGAACGGTCCCGTGAACTGGAGTTCGTCGCCGACCTTGCGCTCGAACAGATATCGTACGCCCACGCCGCCCGGCACCTGGTTGAAACAAATCTCGATCGCGTCGGCGTCCTCCGGGCTCGAAGCGATGGTGTACGGCCGCACGCGCGTCTCACCTTCCAGCGCCAGAGAGATCGAGATGAACTGGCCGGGTACGAAGCCGAGCCGTCCGCCGTCGACCAGCCGCAGAAACAGCGATCGCGTGTCGGCGTTGTGATCGCGCATCCGCTCGATACGCGCGCGATAGACCGGCCGGCGCGGCGGCGACGGGGCAGGCACTCCCGGTTCAGCCATCGCAAAACCTCCGACTGGAATCGCTGCGCGCGCTCACGGCTCCGGCTTGGCCCCGCCTTCGCTTATCTGGTTGATGGTGTAGCGGGGAATTACGACCACTATCTCGGCGTCGGGATCGTCGATCACGGCCTGACATGCCAGACGTGAGGTCGGAGTCAGCCCTGGCGCCTTGTCGAGCAAATCTTCCTCCTGCTCGGAGGACTCGGAGAGCTTGTTGAAGCCGGACTTGACGATCACGTGGCAGGTCGTGCAGGCGCAATTGCCGCCGCAGGCATGTTCAAGGTGAATGTGATTGCCGAGCAAGACATCGAGAATCGAGCCGGGTTGGCCGTCATGATGGAAGGGCGCATCGGCCGGGTTGAATTCGATAACCCGCTCGGGGTCACCGTTTTCAAAGATAACGCGAATTCTGGCCATCTCTTGTCAGTGGATCAGTTTTTGAGACGCAATGCGAGAGTTCTTCACGGGCACTTGGTAACTATCCCTTCGATGGCTGTTAAGATAAAATGAACGCTACGTGACAGGCCGGATTGCTGCGAAGGACTAGGACCTAGCGACGAGGAGGGTTTAGTTCAGGAATCAGTTTTTTCAACGAAGCATACATAACGCCCCGCGTAGGATCGGCGATGGCGCCCTTCTCGTCTTTCGCTGGTGTGAACCCCTGCTTCTTATACCACTCCCAGAGCCCGGCTCTATTTGGGCCGCCCTCTGAATCGAGCATCAAGCCCCAAGCTGCAAGATCTGGATTCAGATAGACACGCCTTGCAGCGTCAAGAATCAATATCGAACCAAGGCCAAGACCGGGATCTGCCCCATCATGTCGGCCCATATAACCAATCAGCACCATCGGAACGGGTATGCCCTCTGGTATGCGTCTCTGGTCGCTCCCCGTTGTCCTAGCTCGCGGAATGAGCGAAGTCGATAATGTGTAGAATCCCCAGATTTCAGTCCGATCTTGCGGATTTGGTAGAATGAAGACACGGCAGTAATTCAATGCCAACAACTCTGGGCATTGCTCACCGAAGAACAGTCTGAGGTCGATCTATCTGTACAGTTTGCGGAGTTGTGCGGCTGCCTTGTGCATCGCTTCGGTCGGGTCCCCGGGATTCGTCATGCATTCTTCAAATCGATCGAATTCAGCGGGACTTAGTTCAAGAATACCATTAAACGCCTGCTGCCCCGCATGATCCGTGCGCTTGGATCGACGGGATAACCCGCTCCCTCCACCTCCGCTAGGCTTTGCTTTCAGTTCACCGACTGGCATTGAACCCCTCTTCGCGTTCTACGACTCCCGTGCTAGGATTGGAGTCGGTTTGGCGGGAGGTGGGGCCAAGAGGTTGTTGAGGGACGCGTCTGCCAAACGAAGCCACCCAACTTCTTGTGCTCCACTCTCCCGCCGTCCGTGGACAGGTGGCAGGGCGGCTTATTGCACTGGACTCAAAATCCAGCGGGGTGCGCGGTTCCCAGCCTCTAACACCCCCGTCCGTTCGAATCGGACCCTGTCCGGCTCATATCTTCGCATAGATGTACGTTCCTAATGCAAGGATTGTGGATGGGCCAGTTGGTGATTTGTGCTAAGGTCAAGGGCGGTCTTGACATATGTGCCACACGGTAGCGGTGTGTATATCACACGTCGCAAGGAGCCTTATCAATGGATGATATTGCTCAGCTAAAAAAACAACTGGACAACATCGTCTCCGTTTTACGTGGACGACTGGCAGATGCCAACGAACGTAAAACAAGAGCCGAAAGAACGGCAGAATCCAGCCAAAAGGAAATTGAGGTCGTCTCAAAGGCTCTGGAAGATTTTAAGCCGCTTCAAGGTTACTACGGTCTTGCTGTCATAACGACCGCAATGGATCCGAAGGTTGAGCATGGGCATAATCGAACGGTTGTCGTAGAAATTCTCTCAGCCTCGGATGGGCCGATGACAACCGCCCAAATTGCAAAGATTGCTCATGAACAAAGCAAGATCAAATCCACCAAGGGGTACAAGGGTGTATATGCGACGGTCGCCACAGTCCTGTCCCGTGGTAAGAACGTGTTTATGAATCACAAGGGACAATGGGACCTTCGCGAGAGACGGATCGTTAAAGTTTCCGTTCCTGCGGCGGATGTAGATCCTAGAAAAAGACCGGAACGAAGCGGGATGCTCAATATGCTGACTCAGGTACGCGAAGGCCCAATACCTCCCGAAATAGCGCGACTTAAGATCGGCAGTGGGTGATTTTTATGAAACGTCCGCCAGAATCCGGACCTAAGCGGCCATTCACAAAGCAGGATTTCGAGAAAGTCTTAGGGTCTGTTATTCGCCCTGATCCTGAGAAGCAGGCGGAATCTGCTTCAGCATCTCAAAAAACATCGGATCGTCAGCGTCCCGATGGTTCCAGCGAAAAGCGTAAGAATTGAGATAGTCTTGCAGATATTTCTTGCTGACGACGTGATGAACGCCGTCCAATCCGCGTTTACATAGGCTCCAGAAGCCTTCGAGCGTGTTCACATGAGCATCACCCGCAACGTAGACCTGTTGCGTGTGATGCACACGCTTATGCGTAAAGCCCATCCCCTTTAGAGCATCATAGAAGTTGGCTTCATCCGAGAAAATCACGCTCTTGGGCAGAACCTTGGTTTTGATGTGCGGCAGGATATTAGCGGACCTGGGCGGGCTATCGATCACTTTGGCAATGACCTTGCCCTTCCGTTCCACCATGCCGAAGACGGTCGCTTTGTTGTACCGCCCCTTAAACCCGCTGACGTTTGCTGACGTGCTTGTTTTGGTCGCTCCCACCAAAGAAGGATTCGTCAACTTCGATCTCGCCCAACAGACTCATCACATCTTCGCTGAGCATCTTTTTGATCTGATGAAACATTCGCCACGCGCATTTGTAGGTGACGCCAATCTCGCGTTCTAGCTGCTTGGCGCTGATTCCGCAGCGTGTTGCGGCCATCAAATAGATCGCCAAAAACCATAGGTGTAGAGAGGTCGCGGAATCCTGAAACACTGTTCCGCGCATCGGGTGGATGTGATGCCCGCAATGACAGGAATATGAAGGTCGCTTGGCCTCTCGGTAATGCTTCGTTACCTTCTTGCAAGTCGGACAATAGACGCCCTCGGGATAGCGATGTTTGAACAGCCAGTCGAGACAGGCCGCATCCTCAGGGAACATCCGCTCAAATTCAAAGCGGGTAAATCGGCTATCTGAGGATAGGGCACGCTGTGGATCGTTCCTATTGCTCTTGCTCATGCTTAAAAAGATAGCATCTGGATTGACAGCCGTCAAGGGGATAGTTTCCGGGTACTTGCCGATTCGCCCGATTTTCGCCATCATGGCGATGCCGCCAACGAACGTTCCGCTGGAGGTTGATGATCTGATGGCCACGCTTACCAAACGGCAGAAGCAACTGGTCGATTTCCTCGAGCACTATATCACCGAGCACGGCTACGCGCCGACGCTGAGCGAGGTCGGCCAATACTTCGGCCTTTCCTCGCTGGCCACCGTGCATAAGCATCTGCACAACCTCGAGCAGAAGGGCTTCATCAAGCGGGTCCACAATCACAGCCGCGCGCTCGAGATCACGGTCGAACGTCAGCGACCGGCGGCGCACGAGCTAAAACTGGTCGGCACTGTCGCGGCAGGCGTGCCGATCGAAGCGGTCGAAGGCAACGACACGATTACGGTGCCCGAGGAGTTCGTGCGGCGTGACAACACGTTTTGCCTGCGCGTGAAGGGCGAGTCGATGATCGACGAAGGTATTCGCGACGGCGACTACATTATCGTCGAGGGACGCGAGGCGGCGAGCCCGGGTGAAACCGTGGTCGCGTTGATCGGCGACGAAGCCACGGTCAAAAAATATTTTCCCGAAACAGACGGCAAAGTCCGCCTGCAACCGGCCAATGCGACGATGGACCCGATCTTCGTGAGCGAAGATGACCTCCGCATTCGCGGAGTCGTGATCGGCCTGATGCGTCATTACCGCTAGCCGCACCTGATAGGCAAGGCTGGGTGTGGTGTGTGTGAAGGGACTCCCCCACCCGGCCATACGTGTCGACCCTCCGTGCGCCCGTCAGATGAACACGACCGGTGCGGCGCCGCCGCTGCCAGCGGCTTTGCGCGGGGATGCTGGCGGCGCCTGAATGGCCGCGGGCGCAGATACATGCTTGTCCCTGTTGTTTCGGCCAAATATTCGTTTGCCCATTTTTCCCGCGCTTTGCTCCGCCGGCAAATGTGTCGACGGAATCCGTACCACGAAGCGCGAACCCCGGCCCGGCGTCGAGTTGACTTCGAGCTTGGCGCCCAACGCCGAGACGTTGCGATGCACTACGGCGAGTCCCAGGCCGAGTCCGCGATACTTGCGCGCGCTCGACTGCGAGAGTTGCGCAAACGGCTCGGCCGCCTGTTTGATCAATGCGGGACTCATACCCAGACCGGTGTCGGCGACCTCCAGCACCAGGCCGGGCTCCGCCCCCGCGCGCGCGAACTACTGATGCGAACGGTCACGTTACCGCGTTCGGTGAACTTGATCGCGTTCAGCACCAGGTTGGAGAGAATCGAGCGCAGCGGGCGGCGCGAGGTATGAATCGTCTGCGGCGCATGTTCCAGATCGATCTTCAGAGTCAGTTCCTTGCTGCCCCTGGCCGCATCGATCGCCGGTTCCAGGTCGTTCACCAAGCTGCTGATTGACACGTCCTCTTCCACCCGGCCAGTTGCGCCGGCTTCCGACATCACGAACTCCATGATGTCGTTGGAGGCTGAAAAACACCTTGTTTACTGGGCTTTTTCCGCTACAAATCCTCGTATGCGGCAGATTATGCGGCTAGAGGCTCGAAAATGCGCGATTTTTGGACGGTGAAAGTCGCCCGGCCACTCAGCTCTGGGTTGCCCAGGCCAGCCCAACCCGCGTCACTGCGCGGCTCGGTCTCGCCGGCGGATGGGGTGGGGGGGGCTATGTCCCGTTTGGGATGGTCGCAGATGGGGCGCTGGCGCCTCGCGCAAAATTAGTCAAAAAGTCGGAAGGCAGAGCTCTAGCGTTCGGCTATAAGCCACGCCACTGCCATCAGGACAAGCACCACGACGATAGTGAAGCCGTAGTCTCTCCACCATCTGCGGAGTCTGTGCCGTCGCCACATTCGTTGAGCCGCACGGGTCATACCACTCCACGCGTTGCTCGGGCGGGATTCCTAGATGCAGGGGAGTACCGGAAAGGGGTGAAGCCCAAACTTCAAAAGTTGGAAGCCTCAGCGCCTTCGATCGCGCTCGGCCTTCGTCAGCTGCCGCAACTTCGCATCCAGGTCGGCTCGCTGGCGGCTTCTCAGTCGCTGCGCGTCGGTCAGGAGACGCCCCCAGCTCACGGGAGTACTCGTTGCGCCCAAGTCCGAGACACGAGCGGTCGGAGGCTTTGGCGGCTTCTTAACCATGAAACGTAAATAGCAGTTGGGGGTCGTTCAGCCTAACTCCGTTCCGCCTCGGCTATTGATACACTCGCGCCAGATACCACGCGATCGCGGCCATCAGAAGACAGACCAACGGGTAAATCCATGCGCCAATCCGAGGCCTCCAATCGTATTCGCGCGCCTGCCCGGACACTTCGTTGTTGACAGCTTCCCGGAACAAAATGAGAAAGAAAACCAGACAGAGCCACCCGTACACATCGAGGGCGGTTATCTGAATCAACCCGCTCACAAAATGTACTCTATCTGGCCTGCCCCCCGAAAACACCCGCGGTTTTAAGGTAGGGTCCTTCACCGAGAGGAGAAGGACAGATGAAAGCGAGCCGCTTCAGCGAGGAGCAAATCATCGGGGTGCTGCGTGAGCACGAGGCCGGCGCGAAGACGGCCGAAGTGTGCCGGCGGCACGGGATCTCGGACGCAACATTCTACATCTATGGACGGCTCCCCCGTGGCAAGAAGGTTTCGGGTCCTGGTCTGGCGATGATCGATTGCAAACATCTATTCGGCGTCACCACTTTATGGTGCGCCCAAATGGGAAATCCGCTCACACTCGCCTCAACAAGTGGTCGGCCTCGAGGGCCATTATAAAAGTCAGGGTCTGAGTGTGCCGGTTCGATCCGTCAGCCCATTTTCCGATCCTTCAAGCAACCTCGCTCAACCCTCACGCAGCAGCGCGATACGGCTCGCCACTGGTCAGCACGGCCCAGATGACCCGTGCGTTCTTGTTGGCGACCGCGACCGTCGCGCGGTTATAGCCGCGCCGCTGGCGAAGCTCGTTGACCCACATACTTCTTGAGTCCGTTTTTCTCACTGCCGTGCGGACAACTGCGCGCGCACCATGTACGAGAAGTGTCCTCAAGTGCTGACTGCCACGCTTGGTGATACCCATCATCACTTTGCGGTCGCCACTCGAGTGCTGGCGCGGCACCAGCCCCAACCAGGCTGCCAGGTGCCGGCCGTTCTTGAAGTCGGATCCGTCGCCGATCGCCGCTATCATTGCGGTCGCCGTCTTCGGCCCGATTCCTCGGATCTTGGCAATCCTCTGACAAACGTCGCTGGCTTTGAAGATCGCATCGATCTTTCGATCGAAAGCTTTGATGCGTTCATCGATTTGCAACATGAATGCATACAGGCTTGAGACGATCTCGCGCATCAACTCGGTGAGCTCGTCGTTGGGCGCGGCCAGAATCTTTGGAATCAGTCGCCGCGCTCGTGTAGCCGATACCGCGATCGCAATGCCGCGGTCGAGCAAGAGTCCGCGCATCTGACTGATCAGTGCGGTTCGATGATTGACCAACCGCTGCCGCGCGCGGTGGAGCGCCTGGATGTCCTGCTGTTCGAGCGTCTTCTTCGGCACGAACCGCATGTTCCGTTGCTGTACCGCCGTGCAGATCGCCTCGGCGTCATTACTGTCGTTCTTCTGCCGGCGCACGAACGGCTTCACGTATTGCGGGGCCATGATCTTCACGGCGTGACCGAGCTTCTCGAACTGCCGTTGCCAATAAAATGCGCCCGTGGAAGCTTCGATGCCGATAAGGCACGACTCCAGTTCGCCAAGGACCGTCAGCAGCTGTTCGCGGCGGACCCGACGTACCAATACGGGGCGTCCTTTGCGGTCGACACCGTGTAGCTGGAAGACATTCTTTGCCAAGTCGATACCGAGTATGTGAACCTTCATTGCTTACCTCCCTCTCGATCGCGTTGTTCGTCATTTTTGCGATCGGTGAGTGGGAGCCGTCCATCCCATTAAGTGGAAGGCGAAGTACGGCGGCCTGGAGGTGTCGGAGGCGAGGCGGCTGAAGTCGCTGGAGGATGAGAACCGCCGGCTGAAGAAGCTGTTGGCCGAGTCGATGCTGGACAACGCGGCGCTCAAGGACATTCTCGGAAAAAACGGCTGAAGCCTGCGGTGCGGCGGTTGGCGGTGGCCGGGTGGTGGAGCCACGGATTGAGTCAACGGCGCGCCTGCAGGCTGGTAGGGATCGACCATTCGACGCTGCGCTATCAGCGCAAGCGCCGGACGATGCGCCGTGCGCAAACGGCTGCGGGAGTTGGCCGCAGCAACGCCGGCGCTTCGGCTATCGCCGGCTGGGCTGGCTGCTGGCGCGCGAGGGTCACGCGATGAACCACAAAAAACTCTACCGGCTATACCGCGAGGAAAAGCTGATGGTACGCCGGCGCCGGGGGCGCAAGCGGGCGTTGGGCACACGCACACCGATGAGTTTCCCGGCCGATCAACCAACGCTGGTCGCTCGATTTCGTTTCCGACACCCTCGGCGACGGCCGCCGCTTCCGCGTCCTGTGCATAGTGGACGACTTCAGCCGCGAATGTCTGGCGGCCGTGGTCGATACTTCGCTCGGCGGCGTCCGCGTGGTGCGGGAACTCGAACAGTGAACCAGCGCGGCAGGCCCAATATCATCGTCAGCGATAACGGCACCGAACTGACCAGTAACGCGGTGCTGCGCTGGGCCCCGGGCCGGGTGACTTGGCACTACATCCAGCCCGGCAAGCCGGTGCAGAATGCTTTCATCGAGAGCTTCAACAGCAGACTTCGCGACGAGTGCCTCAATGAGCATTTTTTCCTGAAGGCTCGCCGAGGCGCGGGAGATGATCGGAGCCTGGCGCCACGACTACAATCACGTCCGGCCGCACAGCAGTCTGGGCGCGTTGACCCCAGCCGAGTATGCCAACGGCAAGGGGACGGGCCGCCTGAGCAAGCTTAGGGCTCCGCGGCCGTCCCCTTGCTCTACCGCCCCACCTGGGGCAAAACATCAACTGACTCTACTTATAACTGCGGGTAAGTTGGGGTGCAGGCCACATGCAATGTGCTCTTCGGCCGCCGAATATACCAGCAGAAGCGCAGCAAAGAGCGACAGAAATAGAGCACTCAGCGAGGTGTACATCAAATGAAACAATGCCGAGGATTGATCATTATCGAGGCGGCGCGATCGCTCACCAAAAACAAAAACCACTCCGATGAATCCAGTCAGCGTCGCGGCCACTTGCGCGTAGGCTAGGAGAACAACCGCGTATGCGCTCATGCTGGGATGGGCATCTCGTCAGTCATTCTAATGAAAAGTTCCGATAGTCTCCCGATTGGTAAACATAATATTTCGCGTACCAAGTCGATTGCTCCCTAAGTTAGTTGTTCAGGCTTGGACGGCCTTCCACTTCTCATAAGCCTCGCTAAGGCTCATCGTTGCGCCCGGGCGCTCCAACCACTCATGACGGATGAAGCTGGCGACGAGACGTGCCCCTTCCGGATGGTTTCCGAAAACCATGCCTGCGCCCTTTGGGTCGGCGGGATTCGGCGCAAAGTCGATCGCCCAGTGCTTTTGGTCAAAAACCTGACATCCAAAGCTGACCGGTGAATCGACAAACCGATAGTGGAATCTGCCTTCGCATGAAGGATCACGTTCGAGGGCTGATCGTCGGTGAAAAGACTCCTCGCTCAACTCGGCGATCCGTCCGACAACTACTGTGTAGACATGCAGCTGCTTTTCGCTTCTTAGGGTTGAGAATACTTTCTCAACGTAGCGCACAACTTCCTCCGCCATGATCTCATGCCCACGGACAACGCCCAGTATCTCGTGCTTGGTCTCAGACAAGGACCCACTCAATGCGTGGAAGTAGCCCTCTGACGTAGTGAAGAGCTCCGGAGCTTGAGCCGGTTCGTTTGACTCGCGCGCGGCTCCCTCCAGCACGATGAAGCCCAGCAGAAAAATCACCGCCTTCAGCGCTTGCTGCTCCGGGATCCAGCCGAGTTCGATCAGGGCAGGCGTAAGCATCCCGGCCGCGCCGAGAATCACAGCGATCCATTTGATCCATCTCCGTGGCAACGCGCCCATATATTTCTCCTCGATGTAGCGGGAAGTTCGCGAATGCACCCGACGGGTTAAACGTACCTTAAAGTGCCAACCACCACGGCGCGCTGCTCTTCGCCGATGGCTTTGCACCTGAGGACATTTGGCAAGCCTACTCTAGACTTTAAGACGGGTTCCACACTCGCCCCCCGCACGGATGGGCGCGGCCAAATTTTAAGATGCGCCAGAGGTTGGGTTTGTTCAAAGCAGGCCGGCGCCCCCGTCCAGGCGATGAGGTCACACCGCGCGACCAGGGTCACAGGGCAGTCGGCCGGGTATGTTCATTCCGGCCCCGCTGGCGCCGCGTCGTGGGCTTCGTGCGTGCTGGTAGAGCGCGGAGATTTCTCAGCCCAGTCTGTTCGGCGATCCAGTTCTCAAGCAGGTCCATTCGAAATCGCCACTGGCCCCCGATTTTTGAAGCTAGAAATCCTGCCCTCTCCTAACAGCCTGTAAAGTGTGACCGGATGGATGCGGAGTATCTCGCTAACTTCTTTCGCCGTCAGTGGTTTACTATCGCTTGCCATGGGCGATGCTCCGCCTCCTTGCTGTAGTCAGAAGCGTAAAGGCTAGCGTGTGTGCGTCACCTGGACGCCAGCAGCCGTCAATAGCTGTTGCGCCCGGTCAAAGTCCGTGGGAGGCACGCTCAACAAAAACTCGCCGTCAAAGTTCTCCTGGAGACGATACACTTTGATGCGGTTTTCGCTAAGTACGTTCCGCGACCGGCCGATATCACGCTTTAAAACAATCAGTCTCCTGTCCATCGTTTGAGCGTATGCGCAATTCAGCCAGAAGCCTACGTCGCGCGGCGAGGGTGGCGCCAGGCGCGGCAGAGATCTACGCTTCACCCATGAAGCCCCGCCCCGTCGCGGCCCCAGATGAGCATCCGTGTCAGCGGCGCGGATGTCCTAATGTTGGCACGCCGCGTTCTCAGTCACGCAGGAAGGTCATACGAACGCTTCATCTCTGCGATGAGTGTTTCGAGCTTCTCCCCGCGTATCAACTGAATGACCTGTTTCTACAAGTCATTGGTGAGCAAAAGTAAGATGTCCCGCTTTTCCGCTTAGGCACTCGCGAATCGGATTAGGACGGCACCGCGGTCTCAGGGGATCTCGGCGCTAGAAATCGAACATGAAGCCTTTGATGTCGTCTCTTGAGAAGTATTTAGACTCGGCCACGATCGTCTCGGCCATCTGCTTGGCCTTCGCCTGAATGCTCTTTGAGCTGGCCAGCCATTGGTGGGTTAACTTGACGCGGCCACTGAGCTTCCCTCGCTCATAAATCGTGATCGAAAACTCCGAACGCGATGGCGGGTACTTCCGAAATAGTTTGAGGAGAGCGGCCTCGTATACGGCTGGGCCGTTGCCACGATAGCGTATGGGATGGGTCATCCTCCGCCCCCTTAAGAATCTCTCCTCTGCGTCTATATCAAAGGGACGGCAACGCGCGAAACGAGAAAGGCCTGACGGGGGCAAATCCATCGGGCCCAAGGGGAAAAGCCGAACGCTGCGCGCAGAGTTTCGCGTCCGACGATCCGAACGACAAAAGAAGTCAGCGAGACGCTCGGCGTCCACCCGTCAACCGTTTACAAGCTGATAAGAAAGTTTCTCAGGCCGGGTTGCGGCTCTTTGCCAGATATGGCATATTCGACCGGTGGCGGGTAAGCTGCACTGGCAAGGGAGCTCGCGTGAGGACTTGCGAAGGTTTCCGCAGGAAGTTCGGAGCGTTATGGCGTACGCGTTGTTCCTGGCTGAGAAGGGCGACAAGCATCCGGACGCCAAACCGTTGCAAGGGTTTGGTGGCGCGGGCGTGGTTGAGATGATCGAAGACCACGATGGCAGCACATACCGCGCCGTCTATACTGTAAAATTTGAGGGGGCGGTCTACGTGCTTCACGCGTTTCAGAAAAAATCTCACAAGGGGATCGCAACTCCGAAAAGCGACATGGACTTGATTAAGCTCCGGCTCAGGCAGGCTGGAGACGACTATCGTACCGCGAGAAAATAGAGGCATCAACAATGAATCCAACCATTAAAAGCAGCGGTAATGTTTATGAGGATCTTCTTCTATCGGACGCCCCAGGCCTGTTAGCCAAGGCACAACTTACCCGTGAAATCTCGAAGATCATCCAACGAAAAAGGCTGACCCAAGCAGAAGCTGCCCACCGGCTTGGAGTTGACCAACCTAAGGTATCGGCGTTACTTCGCGGTCGGTTCGAGGGATTTTCGGTAGAGCGCCTCATGCGTCTTCTGAACGCGCTCAATCAGGATGTCGTCATTCTCGTGAAGCCCGCTAAGGGGCGCAGTCATCATGGCTCCGTAAGTGTAGGATTAGAGGCCGACGCCTGATGGATTTCTACCATCGGACCAGCGCGGCGGCCGCGGCCCGAGGTCAAAAAAGGCCCGACGGAAACGGGAGTAACCGCCGAGCCTTGGCGTAGGCCGAAACGCGCCTCGGGGGTCACGCTCGACAATCGAACCGTACCACCGCGCCGGCTTACCGTCCAGGCGACGAGGCCGCGCGCGAGTCAAGGTCATCCCCGAGCGCAAGCTACGCGCCTTGACGCCCACCGCTCGCCGGCCCTACGCTCGCGAGCATGAAGGTCCACCACGCCGCCGCGCTCGCCCTGGTCGGCTGGTATCTGTTGATGGCGCCCACGTTCCGCAACCCGCAAACTGACTCTTTCACGGTAGACCTGAATGCGCCGCTTTTGGCTTGGGATTTGGTTAGCAGCTACTACAGCGCCGCCGATTGCGAATCGGCCGAAAGAGACTTGGTGGACACGGCGCGCCTCTATCCTAACGTTATAGCCTTCTACAGCCTATGCGTCCCCAGCGACGATCCGCGCCTGATGGAGAGATAGGCAGTGAACCTCCGCCACGCCGCCGCGCTCGCGCTGGTTGGTCTCGCGGTCATCGGATTCGCTGGTTGTGCGACCGATACGGATAAGGCGAACCAGCTTCGGAGCAAGTGTGACAGCGGTCAGCAAAGCGCCTGCATCGATTACCAAGCCCTTGTTGCAGGCTGCCAGACATCACCGCACGGCTTGATACCGATGGTCGTTCATAGCGAGCAATGTCAGGGAGTCGGTCCGTAAAGGCGCCGCTGATGCGATGAAGCTCCCCTGGAGAAGCTTCCGACGGACGGCCCGCTTGAGGAGGAGGCCAAGCGGCTTGGCGTTAGTCTGCAGGGGACGTGGAAAGAGATAGAGGTTGGCGAGATAGAGCAAACGCTGGGCATGATCCGCGATGAAGCGGAGTTGCAGCGACGCGTAGATGGCCGCCCGAGCCGAACGTCGAAGCGCGATGCTGAATGGTGTTCAGACTGTCGGAATCATTGGCACGCTCGTTCTCACTCTTGTCCTCGCTGTCCGAAATCACCGCGCCCAAGAGCATGAGGAGCAGACGCAAGCGAAACGAGAATCGGCCGATCTGATGCTCAAATTCGAGGGACTCATGAATTCCGACGGGAGCGGCCTCATCGGCAAGGAGCTAGATAGGGAAGGGAACCTCGATCACATAAAACTGAGTGGCAAGGCACTAGACGACGCGTTCGACGACTTCCTCAGCGACTACGAGGATCTGGACACAGCCTGGCGCAACCACCTGATAGACAACGATACGGCCTATGACGCTTTTTCGTACGATCTTGAAAAGGCGCTCAAGGACGCGAAGGTGAGGGACTATCTGGCGCGGTCGCGCCGTGAGGAAGGGGATCTTTGGGATGGCGTGCTCGAACTTGCGCGCGCCTGGAAGATAGCCCCCGCCGCGATCCCTGCCCTCGGCGCGGGGAAGCCCGGAATTGGCGCAACGCCCATTCCTTCAGGCGGAAACCATTGAGCCCCGACAAAACCATGAACGACGCCGCGAGCGTCACGATTCTTGCCGTCGGCTATCGCGCGCGCTGCTCTGTGCAGGGCTGCGAGAACCTCGCCCGGACCATTCTGCGCTACGCGGATCGCGGCGGGCGGCCAATTGCCAACCTGGAGCGGTGCAACGCGCACACGGGCGCGGCGCTCGAGCGGGACATCAAGGCGTTGACGATCTACGATAATCGTTAACTCGTTTGCTCGTAGCGATGAGTCCCCGAGGACCGATGCCGTAATACAACCCGCGATCGGGATGGAGTTCAACGCGATGCTTGAACACTACCTCTTTATTGCTTCTGGTTTAGGTGCCACTTACGCGATCCAGCGTCTATTCGAGGGAACCAAGCTGCTAATCCCGGCTGCTGGTATTCTGTTCATCGTTGTAGGTTATTTTGGTCCTCAAGTCTTTGGTCACGATTGGGTCTGAAGTGGGTATGACGCTGGACTTTTCTTCGGCTGCTTTTTTAGTTACGCCGTGTTCCACACGAGCGTGTCGGAGCCTACACCTTCGACCAATAGTTAACGTTTTCAGAACGCCGCTAATGCAATCGGGAAGCCTATCGGACTGGGTAACAGCACTCGCGAACGTCTGTATAGCGTGCGCGGCCGTTTTCGCCGCACGACAGGGCATTCGAGGCTTGAACGCTTGGCGTGCAGAGGCCGTCGGCAAAAGAACAATGGAACTCGCCGAAGAGGTGCTCGCTGACTTCTATCAGGCGCAGGAGATTATTGATGAGGCGCGTATTCCCGTTAGTTTCGGTGACGAAGGTAGGACACGGCAAGACGCGGACTGGGAGACCGAAGACGATAAGCGAACGCTGAATGCCTACTTCGTGCCCGCAGAGCGACTGAGTAAAGCCGGCGAATTTTTTGCTCAGCTCATGGCTCGCCGATATCGCTTTCTTGCTCTCTTCGGCCAGGAAGCTGCGAAGCCGTACGATGAACTGTTTAACATTCGAAGAGAAATCCTCGGAGCTGTGCGCATGCTATTTGTGACCCATCAGCAGCGCCGTGAAGGAACTTTACCTCAGGATCGTAAGAAGTGGGAAGAGACTATCGGATGGGTATCGGAAGAAGATGCAATTTCTCGTAGGCTTGTGGGCGCCGTAGGAGAGATCGAAAAGATTTGTCGACCGATCATCGATGCTGATGTAAAGGGAACGAACACTTTCTCTCGACGCTGAGGGGTACCGTGAAGGGTCAGGCGTGTTTGTTTTCCGCCGGCGTCCGGGTCCGGCGTCGCCGCCGGAGAACACCGCTTCAGGGCCGGTTTGGCCAAAAGCGGCTGTAGTGGGGCGCCTCGAAATGCACCCACAGGTACGCGGCCGCTGGCCTGGCGCTTGGTGCCGGCCCTACGCGCGCATGGTCGGCTAGTCATTCGAGTGCTTCCCCATGATGATCCGGAACGCGCTCCGGGCAGCCGTATGGGCGTACTCATAAGGGATGCTTTCGTATCGCCGTAGTACAGGCGAATCTCCCCACACCCTTCGACCGCCACAGTCGCGGACCAAAGCGTCAATGGCGTCCTGCTCGGCAGCGATTAACCCTCCTGCGCAAACATCCATCGGGCGCTGCATTGGGTAGGTATCGATTTGCAGCGCGCAAGAGCGGCGATTGAAAAATAGAACAATCAGGGGTTGCTTGTGAGTATAGCAATAGTCCTTATGGACATCGATCACCGAGTGTTCGGTCTCACGCCACGCACGCCGCGCCCAGTCAACGAGGACATAGCCGAAAGCGATCGACATCTTTTGTTGAAGCCGGCCAACATCCTCCTCGTCGTCAAGGGGGTGCTTGGCTACGAAGTGACTAAACAACACCCTGTCTAACTGGTGATGTAAATTAGACTTTGGCATCGCAACTCTCCGTCGATTTGTGGCTGGCCAACCCTGTCGGTGAACCAAACTTTGGCCGGTCTGGCATTGACATTTGGAGACGGAAACATTGTTCTCGGTGTGTCGCCTCGCTCCTGAGCTTTTCGCGTACCGTACTTTCTCTAACATCCGCCAAGGGGCCCCTAAGCGAATACACAGTGTGTTTGGAACCCTCCGACCCAAAGCCTAACGCGTGGTAGAGGAACAGCGCCCGCATCATCAAGCGCGTTCGATAGAGCCTTCAGAGACGGCGTAGTTTCCAGCTCGTCCTTGGCCGCGAACATCAGCTCGGTCATGGTGGCAATGCCCGGACGCTCATCATCTTCCATCAGATCGTGAGCGAAAGTTACTAGTGAACTTCGAGAATCGTTCAGCAACGCGCTCTTAGCGTCGGTCCACGGCGGGGCTGCGGTCGCGTCGAAGGCACTAAGATCGACGTGCTCAAGGTAGTATCGAATCGCAGCGGCGCCGCCTTCCTTGGTAACCCAGCGCTTGATCTCGACCCCTCTCTCAGAGGGAATCGCGTTCTCTCGCAGCGTCTTACAGATCGCGTAGCGACGGTCGTCCTTGTCTAAAAATACAGGCACCAGCATGTTCGAGCAGAATATGTAGCGCGCCAGGTTGGGCAGCCTGTACGGTCGGAGAAACTTCTCATTGATAGTTAAGTACGGAAGAGTGATAAAACATTTTAACCGATTGCCATCATGCCTTGGGTCAAGTCCGGAGACCTCCTCTGCAATGATTAGGAGCTTGTTAGCAGCCCAGTCCGTGAATGTGCTGGTCAGCTCCGGGTTGCCGATCGTCTGCCAGTTAGAATCGCCTACAACCAACGCCATAATCTCCGTCAACAATGACTTACCCGTCTTCTGCGGCTTGTAGAGCACCAGAGCCGACATGACCTTCTCACAGGGACGCTGGATCATGTGCGCTAGCCACGTGATCGCCCAGGCCCGCATTACTGAGTCCGAAATGAGGCGTTCGAGCAGCCATGAGAACGGGGACACGTCGCTTGCAGTAGATTCGCAGCCCCACCCAAGCCAGCTGTTTAAACAGCCATCAGACGTGATTTCTTCAGCGCCCGGTGCGTAGGTGAGTGTGCGGTATTCACGTCGGCCGCCCCAATCCTTCCACTCAGTACCGGCTTTGACGGTGGTTAGACTACCCTTCGCGTTGGGTACAACAGCTTTGTTCTTGTTCTCGATCGCCAAGAATGGATATGCCGCTAAAGAACTGATCCGTTTACCGCTCTAAAAATGAGCCACCCCCGGCCATAGACTCCGGCAGGAAGCCGGAGGGCGGGGATGCTGAAGATGGATCAGGTGCACGTACTGCGACACAAGGTACTGAAAGAGGGGCAGAGCATCCGGCGGGTTGCGCGGGAACTTGGCTTAAGCCGCAACACGGTAGCCAAGTATCTGGATCAGCCCGAGCCGATTAGAAGTTCTCGGCAAGCGCGCGAGCGGCCGGTATGGGAAGCGGTGAAGCCGCGGCTCGAGGAGCTGGTGGCGGAGTGGGAGCCGCGCACCACCGCCAAGCAACGCATCACGGCGATGCGGCTACATCGGCAGCTCAGGGCGGAAGGCTATCAAGTCGGCCGGACACTGGTGGGCGACTACTGGCGCGAGCGGCGGCGGCAACGCGCCGAGGTTTATGTGCCGCTGATTAATCGCCCGGGCGAAGCGCAGATCGATTTCTTCGAGGTAGTGGTAGAGGTCGGCGGCGAGCGGCGCAAAGCCTGGGAGTTCCTGATGCGGCTGATGTACTCGGGACGCGAGTTCGCCTGGCTCTACGAGCGTTGCGATCAGCTGGCCTTTCTCGACGGCCACGTGCGCGCGTTTGCCCACCTGGACGGCGTCGCACGGCGCTGCGTCTACGATAATCTCGCGGCGGCGGTGCGCAAGATCGTCGGCGCACGGCGCGAACTCACGGGCCGGTTCCTCGCGCTGGTGAGTCACTATCTGTTCGAGCCCGACTTCGCGCGCATCGGTGAAGGACACGACAAGGGTGGCGTCGAAAGCCGCGGCAAGGCGATACGGCTCGCGCATCTCACGCCGATCCCACGCGGCGACAGTCTCGATGCGATCTCACGCCAGCTACTCGGTGACCTCGACGCGGCGTTCGCGGCCCGGCACGATGCCGGCAGATGAGCAGCGAGCTGTGGGAGGAAGAACGCGGGCAACTGCTGCCGGTTCCGGCCACGAGCTTCGAGGTGCGCAAGCCAATCCCGGTCGAGATCAGCTCGCGCGCGATGGTCAGGATCGAAGGGGCCTGGTACTCGGTGCCGTCGCGCTGGGCGCGCTTGAACGCGACTGCATACCTGGGCGTGGACGATGTCCGCATCACCTGCATGGGCGAGAGCGTGACGCATCCGCGGGCGCGATTTGGAACTCGCCAGGTTCGCTATCGTCATTATCTGCCCGAGCTTTCGCGCAAGCCTCACGCCGTGCGCCAAGTCGCGCCGGAGTTGATCGCGGAGTTAGGCGCGCCGTGGAGCGGATTGTGGGGGCTGTTATGCGGCACCCACGGCGAACTGGAAGCGGCGCGTGTGGTGGCGCGGCTGCTCGGCGCGGTCTGCGAGCACGGCGAAGATCGCGTGCGCCTGGCGCTGGAGGCGGCGATTAAACAACATCGCAGCGAAGCACCGGATCTCGCGGCGGCCGAACCGAAAATCGAGAACGTCGCGGTGCCCGAGGCGCTCGCCGCCTACGTGGTCGAAGCCGGTCACGCAGCCGATTACGATCATCTGCTGGCCGCCGGAGCCGTCCATGAGTAACGCGGCGTGTGAGGCGGTCATCCAGGAGTACTGCCACGAACTCAAGCTCGCCGCTGTAGTGCGTGATTATCCCGGCATATGCCGGCGCGCTCGCGATGCCGGCTGGCCGTACGAGGATCTGCTGCGCGAACTGCTCGAAGCCGAGATCAACAATCGCCATCAAAGCACCGCGCGCCGCCTGCTGCGCGAGGCGCGCTTTCCCGACGTCAAGACCTTCGACCAGCTCGACTGGGCGGCGCTTAAGGGCGTGTCACGGCCGAAGCTGATGGAACTGGCGAGTTGCGACTTCATCGGGCGCGCCGAGGACGTAATCCTGGCCGGCCCGATCGGCACGGGAAAGACGCATCTGGCGATCGCGCTTGGAGTGGAAGCCACGCGCCGGCGGCTGCGAGTTCACTTCGCGCGTGCCGCCGATCTGGTGCAGAGCCTGGTTGAGGCGCGCGACGAGCGGCGGCTCACTATGCTTCAGCAGCGTTATCAAAAAGTCGCGCTTCTGATCGTCGATGAACTGGGATTCGTGCCGTTCGAGCGCACCGGCGGCGAGTTGCTCTTCAATCTGCTGGCCCAGCGCTACGAACGCCGCTCGACCATCATCACCACCAATCTGGCGTTCTCGGAGTGGGTCAAGGTATTCGGTGACGAAAAGCTCACCACGGCGCTGCTCGATCGCCTCAGCCATCACGCCCACATACTCACAACTCGCGGTGATTCCTTTCGCAGCCAGCGAGGAATCAAAGTCGCCGCCGCTGGCGGCGCAAAGAAGAAAGTCCATGCCAACGATAGTGCAGCGCGTTAGTAATGCTGGCGCACAAGGTACGCGCTGGCGCGCGACACCTAACGCGCACCGGCGAAAAGATCAGACGGTTAAAATCTCAGAAAAGAGAGAGGAAACAACCAGCCAGGGGTGGCTCATTTTTACGGCGGTAAACTGGCTCAGTTTTATAGCGTTGCAAACAAAGAAGTCGGCCAGTGAAATGATCCTGTTGGTCTCCCTCTGATACACGCCGACGGGAGTTCTGATGAAAGCGTAGTCTCGGTTAATCCGATGCAACTGCTCGATGCGCGCGAAGGGTATTCGTTCTAACTGAGCGAACGCGAGAGGCCCATAATCAAGGACGTAGTCGTCAGCACCAAGACGCGATCCGTCCTTGCCCGCAGGAATCTGGACAGTCCATGGGGTCGCCCCCTGCTCCGAAAGCTTCAACGCCAAGTCATTCTGTGCCCAGGTGACGCTGGGGTTTGTGGCGCAGTCGCTGTCGTAAATAATACCAACCTTGCGCCCAACCCAGTTGAATCGCCGAAACTCCTTGAGGATCAACTCACCCATCTTCTTGGAGCCGTAGCTGTTAACCCCGCCCAAGCCGATCGCTGGCATGACATCTCTGGTGACGACATAACTTTTCACTTCACCCTCGACGAAAGCGACGGCGATACTCGGATCGGCTGCAATAGCAGCCCAGTCGGCTCGGGAACGCGCTGCCGGCGCGGGAGAATAGTAAGCGTGTACGCCGGTTTCTTTCTCTTGAAGATACTTGGGATTGAGACCATCAAGAGTGCGGAGCCTGGCAAACCCAGAATCGCTGCCATCATCAAGCTTGGGATATGACAGCCGGACACCCGATCGACCATACAAGCTGCCCTGCGTCAC
Organism: uncultured delta proteobacterium; assembly: GCA_963832395.1. GTDB lineage: Bacteria > Desulfobacterota > Binatia > Binatales > Binataceae > JAKAVN01. Next base: position 61,515 of record CAWHTV010000002.1, read on the forward strand.
ACGCATGGCGATCGCGTCCTCATCTGATAGCCCGCGGCGCTTAAACTCAGCGGAAACGATTGGGTCGACCTTTGAACCACTGTCGGCGCGGCCGAACCCGTTGCTGGGATACGGCGCCTCAGCGTCGCTGTTGTGTGCAGTTAAACTCTCCGTATCGAACATTCCACCCGCCTCAATCTGGTTGACGCCGTCGCAAACAACGACGTACCTATTGCTGGTTCGCTAAGTTATTCAGTTGCGCCGAGCCGCTCTTGTATGAAGAGAGCGATGCTCGATGCGAGATAGCGGACCGGGGAGCGAGGATCTCCGGACAACTTCAATGAATGAAGTTGTCCGGATTTCGTCATTCGGTAGACGGTGAGTGGAGAGACGTTAAGGGCTCGTGCAACGTCGGCGCGTGTTAGAAGAGCGATCGCGGGCGGTAATGGCTGAGCTGCGCGTCTAGCGCGCGCAGCGGTCTTGCCATGAATAGCAGGAGAGCACTTGTCGGCCTGCACTGCGACGGCGCGGCGCTCGTGGGGAAGATCGGGGGATACGGTCTGAAAATCTGTGGGCACGACTATGCTCCTGCCCCGCATTACTACGAGGCATTTGTACACCCACCTCTAAGGGCTGGGTCATAGCCGTTTTCTCAGACCGGCCGCGCTATCGAGAAGCCCAGTGACTCCGCGGCTGAATCACACCAGACGGCAATTATGTCATGTCCGAAACCGCTGTGCCAACCCCCAGCGCTTTTCGGATGCTGCCAGTAATTCCCAGCTCTCAACACAATGTAGCATAGAACTCATAACCAGCTAAGTCGCTAACTACGCTATACACCGTGATGCTCCGACCATTCTCCCAGAATGATTTGGAGGCCATCGACAGAATTGCAGAGAATGCCTACTGACTGTAGGACATGGGAACCCGCTTAGCACCGAAAGGCCGTTCCTGGCGCCTGAGCAACCGAGTGAGCAGCTCTCGGCCTTCTGAGTCGCGTAGCTCCGGGTCACTGAGCGCGCCGGCGGTCCGTCTCGATCGTCTTTCGAGCGGCGCGGTTTTTTGCCCTCGATTATCGAGGGCAAAAATGGATTCGAGGGCAAAATCGAGGGCAAACGAAAAGCTCTTTAATCCTTTGGACTATTTCTCTCTATATACCTACTTTGCCCTCAATTTTTATAAAAAAGAGTATAGAAAGTCTTTAGGAAATTTCTTGCCTAGGGTAGTTCCCCACCGCCAAAATCGAGGGCACGAGGGCAAACTGTCAAATTACCCAAGTGTTCGGCGGGTAATTTGACTTTGCCCTCGATTTTACCCCCCGTTTTGCATCGTGGGCATCGTGGGCACGCTGTGCGCCGCGTGTTCGCAATTCGCTGGGTTACACGGGCTGCGCCGGCCAGCGGGCATAAGGTTGAGCTGTCGAATTGTCGTCGGGGCTGGAGTCGCTAACTAAATTGGTTGCTGGGTTTCTGGCCCATTAGTCATCGGCGGCCCTCTGAGCGAATCGGCCTACGGGTATGAGGTTCAGAATAACCGCACCCGAGCTACCCAGCGCTGAGAAACCCCGCGACTCAGCGCCCGGTGCCGCGTAGCTCGCCCGCCGCGGTATTCCGCCTAAGCCACGCCGGACGCGAGATCGAGGGCTTATATCGCCCCGCTGAGGCTCCGGGCCGGCGCCACCCAGCAACCCCGTCAGGATACTACCTGGGTCTCAGTTTCAACGGCAGCCGGCGCGGCCGGTACGTGCCCGATCATGCGCGCCGCGGTCTGCTCCATCGCCGAGCGCACTGTCTCATTTTTCAAATGTGCGTACCTTTGAGTCATCGTAAGTGAGCTGTGGCCCAAGGCCTTCGATACCACTTCGAGCGGAGCGCCGTCGTTGATCAAAAAACTGGCAAAACTGTGCCGCAAATCGTGAATGTGTAGATCGGGCAGCGCCGCGCGATCACGAATCTTCTTCCACGCATATTCCGGCGCCACCAGATGCTTTTCTGGCCGATTAGCGGGAAAGACGAAGGCCGAAGTGCCGCGGCTAGGCAGGCTCGCGAGAATCTGAATTGCTGGTTCCACAAGCGGCTGCGCAAGAACCTTACCGTTCTTGGTCCGTTTGATCGTCGCTGTCCGTTTGTTGAAATCGACACAATCCCGGGTAAGGGCTAATAGTTCGCTCTTACGCAGCCCAGTGAGTAGGAGCAGCGGGAAAAACGCGCGCCATCGCCAATCTGGATCTTTGAGCAGGGCGTCGTTCAATCGCACTGCTTCCTCTTCGGAAAGATGCTGCGTTCGCTGAGTCTCTTTGAACAGCTGGACACGGGCGCACGGATTGTCCCCAGCATACATTTTCCAATTGCGACCAAGGTTGAACATGTGTCGGGTGCGCCGAAGCCAGTTGTTAGCGGCCAGCTTCCCACGCGTGTTGCCGATTTCGTGATGAAGGTCTTCGATCTGCTCGCGGGTGAAAGAGCCCAACTTTTGTGTCCGTAGCTCCTGGGTGAAGCTGCGACCGATAATCCATTTGCATCCCTTCAGAGTGGACGCCGCGAGGCGGTCTGGCATGTACTTAAGATAGCGCTCGATCAGATCGCCGAGTGTGGGCGCCAGTCGTTCTGTCGGCCGGTCGACACCCGCCTTTTTTTGGGCGTCGATCTCGGCGAGCTTGGTGCGCGCAACAGCCCTTGCCTGATTGACGCTCATCCCTTTATCGTGGCGCCCAATGCTTTGGCGACGATTGCCGCCATCTAGCCCGCGCCAAAACACGAAGAAAGTCCGCGCTCCACCGTTCGAATAGCACAGACCAAATCCGGGGAGCTTGTCGTACACATCGTATTGCTTTCGACCTTCGCGCGGTTTGAGTCCTCTGATGTACTTCTCCGTTAACTTTGGCATCTCCAGTCACCTATCCATTTATGCGGCGGCATTATGCGGCAGCAGGCTAGATAATTGATGATGCCAGATTACTCACATGAATGCAAGAGAAAAGAGCTCCAACTCGCTCTGCCAGAGCGCTTTTCTGTTCACGAGCGGCATTTGTGGTGATACGTAGTGAAACATCATGAAGTATCAGTGATACATAGTCATTGCGATATCCATGATGTTGTCGACGGTCTGGGAGAGGTCGTGCAGATTGCTGTTCATCCGCTCCAGCATGGCGCGCGGCTCGGGGTCGAATTTTTCAGCCCATTCGTCGCGCAGGATGTCGAGATAGCCGAGCAGCACCTGCAGCGGCGTGCGCAACTCGTGGGCCAGATTGCTCATCACCTCCAGCCGCATGTTCTCGGCCCATTGGCGCAACGGGCTCTTGGACTCGTTGGCTTCAGGCTTCGATTCCGAACCGCCGTCGGATGAAAGTCGATTTGGCATGAGCGTCTCCTGTTTGCCCCTGCGACGCGCGGACCGGCGAACCTGGGCGGCGAAGCATGGGCGAATTCATGCTTCGCAAAGTAGTTCACGCGCAGCCGATGCCCAATCGGGAAACCGCTCAAGGAGAGAAGAAAAAGTGCCTATTTTTCTAGGGAAAAGTGCCTAGAACCGCGCAGGTCGGAAACGCCAAAACCGCCTCAGCAGCAGCGGTTGGGCCCGTTGCCACGACGCGCGAGCGTCTGCTTCACGAGGCGCACGCGCTCGCCTCGCGAACCCGCGCCGGCCCCGATGCGATTGAGGCGGCGCAGCTCGCCGGCTATCGGTGAAACGACGATACCCAGCGCGCGGGCGATTCGGCGCATCACCGCCCCTAGCGGAGCGATGTAGAATCCCCGCAGCGGAGCGACGTAGAGCCGCGGATGGCCGGCATGTCGATTCATCGCGAAGCCAATCCTAATCCGTATCGCGCCGTGTGCCAACGAAGGCCGGCGTCTCTACGCGATCTTTTAGGATCATCTTAGGATCATGGCGCCGACACGGCGCCGACACGACCGCTTCACGCAAGCTGCTGGCGGCGTCCGCGAACGGTTGCTATCAAGATAGATCATGACTTCCGAGCCGCTTCGTATCGCGCTGGTGCAGATGAGCTGCGAGGCCGAGCCGCGACGCAACCTGGACAAGGCCCTCACCCGGATCGAGGAGGCGGCCGCGCGCGGCGCCAAGGTCATCTGTCTCCAGGAGCTATTCCGCTCGCGCTATTTCTGCCAGTCCGAGGAGGCCGGCAACTTCGATCTCGCCGAGCCAATTCCCGGACCGAGCACCGAGGCGCTGAGCGCGGTAGCCGCCGCACGCAAGGTCGTCGTCGTCGGTTCGCTCTTCGAGCGCCGCACCGAGGGTATCTACCACAACACGGCGGTGGTGCTGGACGCCGACGGACGCCTCGCCGGCCGCTACCGCAAGATGCACATTCCCGACGACCCGCACTACTACGAAAAGTTTTACTTCACGCCGGGCGACCTCGACTTCACCGCGCATCGCACCGCCCATGCGACGGTCGGCGCGCTGGTATGCTGGGACCAGTGGTTTCCCGAAGCGGCGCGGCTGGTCGCGCTGGCGGGCGCGCAGATCGTTTTCTATCCCACCGCGATCGGCTGGGAGCGCGGCGAAGTGGAGCCGGTGCGCCGCCGCCAGCTCCAGGCCTGGGAAACGGTGCAGCGCGGCCACGCGATCGCCAACGGGATGTTCGTCGCGGTGGCCAACCGGGTGGGCGCCGAGGACAGCCTGGAGTTCTGGGGCAACTCGTTCGTAGTCGATCCGTTCGGCGAAGTGATAGCGCATGCCGGGGCAGGCGCGGAGGAAATTCTCATCGCCGATTGCGATCTCGGACTTATCGAAGAGACCCGGCGCAACTGGCCGTTCCTGCGCGACCGGCGTATCGACGCGTACGGCGATCTCCTGCGCCGCTTCCGTTCCTGATCAGTGAAGTGAAAAAACGTGCACCGTGAAAAGGTGAAAACCCTTTCGCCCGCATCGCCGCGGCTTGCGGCGGCGTACCGGATGCCCGCCGAATGGGCGCCGCATCTGGCGACCTACCTGGTATGGCCGCACAACCGCGACACCTGGCCCGGCAAGTTCGAGGCGATTGCGCCGGTGTTCGCCCGGATGGCGGCGGCGATCGCCGAGTTCGAGCCGCTGCGGTTGCTGGTCGGCGACGAGGACATGGCCTCCTCGGCGCGCGCGGCGATCCTCGCGGCGGCGGGCCCGGCGGCGCGCCTGGATCGGATCGCGTTCACGGTCGTTGCGACCAACGATTCATGGATTCGCGACCACGGACCGATCTTCGTCAATCGCGAGGCGCCCGGCGACGCTCCCGCGCAGGTCGCGCTGGATTTCGGCTTCAACTCGTGGGGCGAAAAATACGGCGCCTTCGATCTCGACGACGTGGTGCCGCGCCGGCTGGGCGAGCGATGGGGTTTCGAGGTGATCGAGCCGGGTATGGTGCTCGAGGGCGGCTCGATCGACGTCGACGGCGCGGGCACCCTGCTCACGACCGAATCGTGCCTGCTCAATCCCAATCGCAACCCGGCGCTCGACCGCGCCGAGATCGAACGGCGGCTCAAGTATTGGCTCGGCGTGAGCAGCGTGCTCTGGCTCGGAGAAGGGATTGCCGGCGACGACACCGACGGCCATATCGACGACCTCGCCCGGTTCGTCGCGCCGGCAACGGTGGTGACCGTGATCGAAGACGATCCGCGCGACGAAAACTATCGCGCGCTCGCCGACAACCTCAAGCGGCTGAGCGCGATGCGCGACGCTGAGGGGCGCGCGCTCAAGGTCGAGACCCTGCCGATGCCGCCCGCGCTGTTCCATGAGGGGACGCGCGTGCCGGCGTCGTACGCGAACTTCTACATCTTAAACGGCGGCGTGATAGTGCCGACGTTCGATTGCCCGCAAGACGCGGCCGCGATCGCGACGCTTGGCCGGCTATTCCCGGGGCGCCGCGTCGTCGGCATCCCGTCACGCGACCTGGTCTGGGGCCTCGGCGCGATTCATTGCCTGACCCAGCAGCATCCGGCGCCACCCGCCATGCGCGCCTGAGGCGTCAGGGCGCCGCCAGCATCCCGCCTTCCAGCGGAATCGACTGGCCGCTGAGAAAATTCGCGGCGGGACTCGCCAGGAAAACGACGGCGTCGGCAACGTCCTGCGGCTCGCAAAAACGGCCTAGCGGGATGCGCGCCAGCTTAGTCTCGCGTTCCTTGATGCGCGCCGGGTCGTTCCAGATCTGTTTTCCCATGTCGGTGAGTACGACCGTCGGACAAACCGCGTTCGCCTGGATGTTGTGCGGCCCCCACTCCACCGCCATCGTGCGCGTGAGCTGGTTGAGCGCCGCCTTCGAGGCGGCATACGCGCCGAGTCCGGGCGTGCCGATGAAAGCTCCGATCGACGAGATGTTGACGATCTTGCCCGCGCGCCGCTCGATCATCTGCGGCACCAGCAGTTGCGCGAGTATCAACGCGGCCCTGAGATTGACCGCGAATATCGCCTCGAGATCCTCTACTTCGACTTGCAGCAACGGCGCGGCCTTGGCGATCCCGGCGTTATTCACCAGGATGTCCCAGCGCGGCGAGTGCTTGAGCGCGAGTTCGCCGGCGCTCCGCGCGCCATCGATGTTACGGAGGTCGGCCTCGATGACCGCGCATTCACGGCCCGTGCGCATCACCGCCTCGCGCGTCGCGGCCAGCCCCGCGCGGTCACGGCCGACGATCGCCACGTCGGCGCCGGCACGGGCGAGAGCTTCGGCGCTCGCGGCGCCGATACCCTTCGAACCGCCGGTTACGAGCGCTTGTTGCCCCTTGAGCAGATCGGAAGAAACGGAGCCGATGGCCATCGGATTATACCTCGGGGTTATGGTTCGGTGGTTTGCGGCGCCCGCTACAATTCGAGGTCGCGGCGCGCCGCGGCGAATCGCAGGCTGAATAAAGTACGCCCCGCACCCCGGCGCGATATTGCGCTCGGATGCGGGGCGATAAGGCCCGGATGAACGAGGTCGTTCAGGAGTGCGGCCCGTCCGACTTGGCCTCGACGCGCCACTCGTTGTTGGTGTTGCGGTCGCCCGCGAGCCACTTGCGCAGGTCTTCATGCGCGCTGGCGGAGCGCTTGGCCGCAATCTTGTCCGCCGCCGGATGATCGACCGTGAACTCGAGGTTCAAACCATTGGGGTCGGTGACATAGAGCGACACGCAGTAGCCATGGTCGATCACCATGGTCTCGTGACCGGCCGCTTCGAGCCGGCGCTGCATCTCCTGCTGGCCCGGCGCGTCGGCCACCTTCAGCGCGAGGTGGACGAACGGCGAATGCGGCCCATAGTGGGCAAATTTTTCATGCTGCTTGGGATTGGCGAAGTGGAAGAAGGCCAGCGCCCCACCGTCGGCGATTTGGAAAAACAAGTGGCAGTAATACAGTTCGTCCTCGCCGAACACCTTGTCGCACTCGCGCCAGGCCGCCACCATCGGCCAGCCCAGTAGGTCCTCGTAAAACTTCCGCGTCTGCTCGAGGTCGCGGCAGACGTAGGCCGCGTGATGCAGCCGCATCGGAACCGTGTCCAGCTTTGCCGCTCTTGTGACCGTTGGTTTGCGTAGTGCTCATGGCGATTTGCCCTCGTAACCCGTTTCTAGTCCTTGTATCGGGCTTCGCGCAATGGGGCTTGGCGGCCGCGCCGGCGCCACGTCCCGACGCTGGGACCTCGGCGTCCTGGATCGCGTCGGCGTCGAGATTGCGCTTGATGCGATCGAGTTGCTCGCGCAGCAGCGGTATTTTCTTCGGGGATATTCCGGCCAGCGCGACCTGGTTCACTTCCATCGCATAGGGCAGCAGCACTTCCCGCAAGCGCCGGCCTCCTGTCCGTGAGACGTATATTGACCTTGCGCCGGTCCTGGGAGTTGCGCGTGCGGCTGATAAGCCCGCGCCGCTCCATGCTTTCCAGCGCGGTCGCCGTGGTGGGCTCCATCATCCTCACCCGCCGGCTGAGCTCGCGCTGGGTGAGCCCGTCCTCCTCCCACAGCGCGCGCAGGAAGTACCACATCCCGATACTCACGCCATGCCTGGACACGCGCGCGCCCAGGGCGCGGAGAAAGGCGCGATGGGTTTCGCGCACCAGGTAGCCGACGCTCTGGTCGGGCGGAAAATCCGCGGCTCGAATTCCGGACCGCGCGAGCCGCCGCCTTGGAAGCCGACCGCCTTGGATTGTCATTGCTCGTGTCCATTGTTCGCTTTTCCATTGTTCACGATATGCCGCTTCATTTCCCCGCCTGGTTCAGACCTTCACAAGATCAAGCTGGTCGGCAGCCATGTCACAGCCCGCAGAATAGCAGGCCCCGACGCCGCGGCCTCGCGCTTTTTGCGGGCTTGACGATAGCCGGGCGGGGGACTACTAAGAATACTTAGATATCTTTGCATTTGGCGCCCCTGCCTGCGAGCAAGCTGTCCGGCGCGCCGCCTCATTGAGACGGAGAGTTCACGTGGAAGCAGTCGCGCAAAACTCCCACCGCTGGCCGCTCGAGGGTCTGGGCCGCATCCCCTACTGGGTTTATACCGATCCTGAGGTCTACGCGCTGGAGCAGACGCGAATTTTTTCCGGCCCGTACTGGAACTACGTCGCGCTCGAGGCCGAAATCCCCAAGCCCGGCGATTTTGTCCGCAGCCACGTCGGCGAACGTCCGGTGGTCGTGGTGCGCGACAAGACCGGCGGGATCAACGTGATGCTCAACCGCTGCGCCCATCGCGGAGTCCAGTTCTGCCGCGCCAACTGGGGTAATACGCGCTCGTTCACCTGCCCCTACCATCAGTGGAGCTACGATCTGAAGGGCAACCTCACCGGAGTGCCGTTTCGCCGCGGCGTCAACGGGCATGGCGGGATGCCCGAGGAATTCGATCCGTCGCAAAACGGGCTGACGCGGCTTAGCGTCGCGGCGCGCCACGGCGTGATCTTCGCCAGTTTCGACTCCGCGGTGCCACCGCTGGAGGAATATCTCGGCCCCGCGATGCTGGAATATTTCGATCGCGTCTTCGACGGACGCGAACTGCGCGTGCTCGGCTATTCGCGCCAGCGCATCCCGGCCAACTGGAAGCTGATGTTCGAGAACATCAAGGATCCCTACCACGCGAGCCTGCTCCACGTGTTCCTGGTCACCTTCGGCCTGTTCCGCGCCGACCAGCCCTCGGCGGTGAAGATGGACTCGAGCGGGATGCATTGCGTGCTCACCTCCAGCAAGGGCGAACAGAAGCTCAACGCGACCACCAAGGAAATGAAAAACTTCCGCGCCGATTTCAAGCTCAACGATCCGCGCCTGCTCGATCCGGTGCGCGAGTTTCCGGGCGCGGCCACGGTGGTGATGCAAACGCTGTGGCCCAACATCATCATCCAGCAACAATCGAACACGCTGGCGATGCGCCATCTGGTGCCGCGCGGCACGGAAGTCTTCGACCTGATGTGGACGTTCTTCGGCTACGCGAACGACACGCCCGAAATGACCCAGCGCCGGCTGCGCCAGGCGAATCTGATGGGGCCCGCCGGGCTGGTTTCGATCGATGACGGCGAAGTGATGGAGTTCTCGCAGCAGGGCGTACGTCAGCGTCCCGGCGGCGCCGGCATGCTCGAGATGGACGGGCGCGGCACCGGACGACGAAGACCACATGGTGACCGAAGCGGCGATCCGCGCCTTTTATAAGCATTACCGCGAGGTGATGGAGTTCTGACCCCGATGGCGCGCGCGCAGCAGGACCTCAGCTTGCGGCTCGAAATCGAAGAGCTGTACACCGAGTACGCTCACGTGCTGGACAACGGCGAGCTGGAGCAGTGGCCGGAGTTCTTCACCGACGATTGCCTCTACCAGATCGTCTCGCGGGAGAATCGCGAGCGCGGGCTGCCGCTCGCGCTGATGCGATGCGAGAGCAAGGCGATGCTCACCGATCGCGTGGTGACGATCCGCCAGACCCAGATGTTCGCGCCGCGCGCGCTGCGCCACCTGGTCAGCTCGCTCAGGATCGCGCCCGCAACGGCCGACGGCGTGGACGTGCAGGCCAACTACGCCGTGCTGCAAACCCTGGTCGACGATGAAACCCGTATCCTGAGCGCGGGGCGCTATATCGATAGCGCTCGTGCGCGACGGCGACGTGCTCAAATTCAAATCGCGCACCTGCGTATATGACACCGTCATAGTGCCGAACTCGCTGATTTATCCACTGTAAGCCTGATGAACGCCGAGTTCCGTGAACAGAGCGCGCGATGAGCGGTCAGGCGCTCTGGATCACGGAGGCCGAGGTCGCCGCGCTCGTCGATATGGGCGACGCGATCGCGGCGCTGGAACGGGGGCTCTCGGCGGAAGCCGCGGGCGGCGCCGTCAACATGGTGAAGACCCATACGACGTTCGGCCACGGCGACACCCTGCACGCGATCGGCGCGACGATGCTGGCCGAGGGAGTGGTCGGCACCAAAACCTGGGCGCATACGGAGGGCGGCGCCAATCCTCTGCTGATCCTGTTCGACGCCGGCAACGGCCAACTCGTGGCGGTGATAGAAGCGTTCGCGCTGGGACAGTTGCGCACTGCCGCAATCAGCGGGCTCGCCACGCGATGGCTCTCCGCGCCGGAGGCCTCCGAAATGGCGCTCATCGGGGCGGGCAAACAGGCGCTGGCGCAAGTCGCGGCGGTCGCCGCGGTGCGCAAGCTGCGGCGCGTGCGAGTGGCCAGCCGCACAGCCCGAAAACGCGGCCGCCTTCGCAAAACGCGCGAGCGCGGAACTGAAATTGGAAATCGAACCCGTCGCGAGCGTCGCTGCCGCCGTGAAAGACGCCGACATCATAACTTTGGTGACGCGCGCCACCGCGCCTTTTTTGCAATCCTCGATGGTCGCGCCGGGAGCGCATATCAACGCGGTCGGGGCTGTCGTGCCCGAGCGCGCCGAGTTCGAGCCGTCGATGCTCGCGCGATGCGCCGTCGTCGCGGCCGACACCGTGCCAGGAGTGCGCAGCCTCTCGCGCGAGTTCATCGAGTTCTACGGCAACGACGATCGCGCGTGGGATAGCGTGCTCGCGCTCAGCCGCGTGATCGCGGCGGGCGGCGGCCGTCCGGCGGAAGCGGACCTGACGCTGTTCAAGGCGATGGGTATGGGAATTTCGGATCTCTCGGTCGGAGTGGAAGTTCTGCGCCGCGCGCGCGCCAATGGCGTGGGACGCCCATTGGCTCCGACGCTTCGGGCCAAGCCGCGGCTTGGCAGCGGAAAAGTATAGAACCGGCGCCGGCTCACAAGACTCCGGCGCAAATTCAATCGCGAGACATTTCGATCTCCGAGGAAAGTACCAATGAGTGAAACAAAACCCAGATTCGTCGATCGCAGCGGTTACGTCACTCCCAAGATCGACCTGTGGCCGTCGATCGTCATCACGAAGGAAGAGATCGAAGCGGAGGTGGACCGGCTTGCGAGTCTGCCGCCACCGGCCAATGGGCGGCGGCGCTCGCTCATCGTTCATCCCAACGAAAACGGCACCGGGCTTGCTCCGGGCATCCAGGTCGCGCTCGACGTGCTCAAGCCGGGCGAGCGCACCAAACCGATCCGCCACAACTCCTCGCAGGTCAACTTCTGCATCCGCGGCCGCGGACACGCGGTGGTCAACGGCAGGCAGATCAATTTCAGCCAGTACGACGTGTGGAATACGCCCTCGCTGAACGTCTACCAGGTCTTCAACGACAGCGACGACGTGCAGGTGCGGTTGACCTACAGCAACGCCGCGCTGCTGGAAAAGATGAACGCGCATATCGTCGAGGAGAATCCGCCGGCCGAAGAAATCAAGGGCGAGGCGCCGTCCGGCGAGCCCGACGCGCGCCACGTCAACCCGTTCGGCACCTTCGCGCTCAACAACGACGGCGCCTACCTGCTGCCCTACGAGAAGCTGATAAGCCCGGACGTGATCGAATCGCCGGTGCTGTTCTGGCCGTGGCGCCAGGTGAAGGAGCATCTCGACAAATTGCAGGCGCTCGGCTCTTCCTACGTCGGACGGCGCCTGTACCTGCTGTATAACCCGGCCACCGGACGCACCAACGGCACCACGCATAACTTTTTCGCGACCATGACCGTGCGCCCGCCGCACATCGTCGACAAGCCGCATCGCCACGCCGCCGCCGCCATCAATTACTACTTCTCGGGCAGCGGCTACAGCACGGTGCAGGGCAAGGTGCTGCCGTGGAAGGCGGGCGACCTGATGCTGTCCGCGCCGGGATGGGCGGTGCACAACCACGCCTCGAACGACGAGCCGGTATACGAACTGACCATCCAGGACAGCCCGCTCAACATCGCGATGGATTCGCTGATGTGGCAGGAGGACTTGAAGCATCCGGCGCGCCTGTTGGGCTCGAGCTACGGCTTCGACACCAACCGGGCCAAGGTCGCCTAAGGCTATGCTGGCGCTCAACAGAAATTTCCTGCGCGGCTCCTACCCGCCCCTGGTCACGCCGTTTCGCGACGGCGCCGTGGACTACGACGCTTACGCGCGGATGGTCGAGCGCCAGGTGGCCGAAGGCTCGCACGGAGTGGTCGTCAACGGCACCACCGCCGAGCCGAGCACACTCAGCATCGAGGAGCGCAACGAGCTGGTGCGGCTCGCGGTGCAGACCGCGCGCGGCCGCGTACCGGTCGTCGCGGCCACGGGCTCGCAATCGCACGCCGATACGATCGAGCTGACCGCGGCCGCGGAAAAGGCGGGCGCCGACGCGGTCCTGGTCGTGACGCCGTACTTCATCCGGCCGCCGCAGCGCGGCCTGGTCGAATACTATGTCGATATCGGACGGCGCACGCGGTTGCCGATGCTCATCTACCACATACCCGGACGCGCGGCGGTGAACGTCGAGGCCGCCACCATCGAGCGCATCGCCGAGCGCACGCCCAACCTGGTCGGGATGAAGCACGCGGCCAACGATCTCGCGCTGGTCACCCAGGTGCTCGCGCGGATGGGCAACGATTTCCGCATCTTCGTCGGATTGGAAGAGCTGAGTTTTCCGATGATGGCGATCGGAGCGTGCGGTCTGATGAATGCCGCGGGCAATCTGAAGCCCAGGGCGCTCGCGCAGATGTGCGAGGACGTCTTCGCGGAGCGTCTTGCGCCGGCGCGCGCCGCGCACGACGCGCTGTTCGAGCTCAACCAGGCGATCTTCTTCGACACCAATCCCACGCCGCTGAAATACATGATGAAGCGGATGGGGCTGCTCGAAACCGAGGAGCATCGGCTGCCGATGATGCCGGCGACGCCCGAGCTCGCCGCGCGGCTTGACGGCGTGCTCATGCGCGCCGGCCTGATTGGAGCAACTTGAATGAGCATGGACAAAAGCGCGGACGAGCCGCGCCGCAAGACCAATCCGCTCTTCAACGACCGCAAGCTCAAGCTCGGCACGTTCTCCAGCAACCTGAGCCACGGATGCGCGATCACCACCATCGATGGCGTGCTGAAGGCGGACTGGCCAGCACGCTCACGCTGGCGCGGCTGGCGGATGAGATGGAGTTCGAGGCGCTGGTGCCGGTCGGCCGCTGGAAGGGCTTCGGCGGCGTTACGAATTTCAACGGCGCCGGCTTCGAGCCATACACCTGGGCCGCCGCGATCGGCGCCGCGACGAAATACTCCGCGGTCTTCGCGACCTCGCACGTGCCGACGGTGCATCCGATCATGGCGGCCAAGCAGGCCACGACTATCGATCACGTTACGGGCGGGCGCTTCGCGCTCAACATCGTCACCGGCTGGTTTCTGCCCGAGATCGAGATGTTCGGCGCGCCGCAAATGGATCACGATCTGCGCTACGATTGCGCGATCGAATGGCTCGACATCATCAAGCGCCTTTGGACCGAGGACGAGGAATTCGACTACAGCGGCAAGTACTACCAGATCAAGAAGGGAATTCTGCGTCCCAAGCCAATCCAGACGCCGTATCCGGTCGTCATGAACGCGGGCGGTTCCGAAAAGGGACGCCACTACGCGGCCAAGTATTGCGACGTGGCGTTCGTCATTTTCGATCCCGACGATGCCGCCGACGCCAAGGCCCGGGTCAGGAGCTATCGGGAACTTGCGCAGCGGGAATACGGCCGCGATCTCCAGTTGTGGACCGCCGCCTACGTCGTCCAGGGAGAGACGGAAAAGGAGGCCCGGGATTTCTTCGATTACTATGTCAATCAAAAAGGCGATTGGGTCGCGGTGACCAACCTGGTCGAAACGATGGGTATCAACGCGAAGATTTTGCCGCCGGAGACGCTGCGATCGATGAAGGCGCACTTCATCGCAGGATGGGGTGGTTATCCGCTCGTCGGCACCAACGAACAGATCGTCGAAGGGCTGGGGCGGCTTTCGGAAATGGGGCTCGATGGCGCGGTGCTCTCGTGGCCGCGCTACATCGACGGAATGCGGCAGTTCAAGCAGGAGATCATGCCGCTCGGCGAAGCAGGCCGGGCTTCGTTAGAGAATCGCACCGGGCCCGATCTCCGCGCCAGGAGAATTTCGCACAAGGAAGAAATTTCGCAATGTCCGACGCCACCGAACAAACAATCGATCAAAGAGAACTCGTCGCCTCGATTCCGCGCGAACTCTACTACGGCGGGCACCTGGCACGCCGCGGCCGAGGGCGCCCGCACCGAAGTCTGGAGCCCCTCGACCGGGACAGTCGCTGGGCAAGGTCGCGTGGGCCGGAGCGGAGGATGTGGATCGCGCGGTGCGCGCGGCGCATGCGGCATTTTTCCAATGGCGCGACGTGAAGCCGCTCGAACGCGCGAAGATCCTGCGCGAGGTCGCGGCGCTGCTGCGCCGGCACGGACGTGAACTCGCGCTCATCGACGCCGCCGACTGCGGCAATCCGATCGCCGAGATGATAAACGACTCGGCTATCGGCGCCGCCAGCGTGGAATACTTCGCCGGCCTGGTCAGCGAGGTCAGAGGCACCACCATCCCGATGGGCCCCGGCGTGCTGAACTACACGCTGCGCGAGCCGCTGGGCGTGATCGCGCGCATCAACGCCTTCAACCATCCATTGTTGTTCGCCGCGATGCGCACCGGCGCGCCGCTCGCCACCGGCAACACGCTCATCGTCAAGCCGCCCGAGCAGGCGCCGCTCTCCTCATTGCGATTCGCCGAGCTGGTCGGACCGCTGTTTCCGCCCGGCGTGTTCTCCGTGCTTCCGGGAGGGCGCGAGTGCGGCACCGCGCTGACGGCGCATCCGCTGGTCGCGAAGGTCGGCTTGATCGGTTCGGTGCCGACGGGGAAAGCGATCATGCGGGCGTCGGCCGATTCGCTCAAGAAGGTGGCGCTCGAACTCGGCGGAAAGAATGCGCTGATCGCCTATCCCGACGCCAACCCCGACAAAGTGGCCGCCGGAATCATCCGCGGGATGAACTTCACCTGGTGCGGCCAGTCCTGCGGCTCGACCAGCCGCGCCTTCGTGCACGAGGCGATCCACGACGCGGTGCTGGAGCGCGTGGTCGCGGCGGCGCGCGCGATCAAACCCGGCATCCCCACCGAGCAGAGCACCGCGATGGGCAGCCTGATCAGCAAGGAGCAGTTCGACAAGGTGATGCGCTACATCGGTTACGGCGTCGAGGACGGCGCGCGGCTGGTCGCCGGAGGCAAGCCGCCGCAGGATCCGGCTCTCGAGCAAGGGCTTCTTCATCGAGCCGACCATTTTCGCCGACGTCACGCACAAGATGCGGATTGCGCGCGAGGAAATTTTCGGCCCGGTGCTCAGCGTGTTTCGATGGTCGGACGAAGCCGAGATGCTGCGGGCGGTCAACGACGTCGAGTATGGCCTGACAGCTTCGATCTGGACCCGCGATCTTGCCACCGCGCATCGTACCGCCGCGCTCGTCGAAGCCGGCTACGTATGGGTCAACTCGTCGAGCGCGCATTACCTCGCCGCTCCGTTCGGCGGTTACAAGCAATCGGGCGTGGGCCGCGAAGAGTCGATCGAAGAACTGATGGACGCCACGCAAATCAAAAACGTGCACGTCGAGTTCGACGCCTGAGCGGCGGTGCCGGCGTTGGAGATAGCCGCGGGCGTGATCGACGAGCTGGTGGCGGCAAACCATATCCTGTTCGACCAGGGCGTGGTCGATGGGTTCGGACACGTCAGCGTCCGCCATCCGACTGCGAGCGACCGGTTCCTGCTCGCGCGCAGCATCGCGCCGGCGCTGGCCACGGCCGCCGACATCATGGAGTTCGGCCTCGACGGGAATCCGCTCGACGCCCGCGGCCGCGCGGTCTACCTCGAACGATTCATCCATAGCGAAATCTACCGCGCGCGGCCGGACGCCGGCGCGGTGGTGCATAGCCATTCGCCGGCGGTCGTGCCCTTCAGCGTGGTCAGCGACGTGCCGCTGCGCGCCATCTGGCACCTCGGCGGAATTCTTGGCGAAGGCTGTCCGGTGTTCGAAATCCGTGCGGCCGCCGGGCCGGGCACCGATCTGCTGATTCGCGACCGCGCTCTGGGAGCGGCCCTGGCCAAATCGCTCGGGCAAGGATCGGTCGTGCTGATGCGCGGCCACGGCTGCACGGTCGTGGGATCGACCGTGCGCCACGCAGTTTTCAACGCGGTTTATACGGAGATCAGCGCGGCGCTGCAGTCCGAGGCGATGCGGCTCGGCGCGGTGACCTATCTTACTCGCGAGGAGGCGGAGGCCGCCGCGGCCTGCAACGCCGCGCAGATCGATCGGTCCTGGGAGTTGTGGAGGATGCGGGCGGAGCGGCGGCGGCTTCAGCCCCAGACCTGACGCGCGGTTTCCACGACCAGTTCCAGCTTGCGCTTCTGATCGTCCTCGCTCACCAGATTGCCGACAAACTCTGAAGCGAAACCGCACTGCGGGCTGAGCGCCAGTTGTTCGAGCGCGAGGTAGCGGCTGGCCTCTTCGATTCGACGCTTCAGATCGTCAATCGTTTCGAGTTGCGCCACCTTGGTGCTGACCAGCCCGAGCACCACCGTCTTGCCCTTGGGCACGAAGCGCAAGGGCTCGAAGCTGCCGGCGCGCGGCGAGTCGTACTCGAGCAGGAAACGGTCGTGGTCAGTTCGTTGAACAGCGTCTCCGCGATCGCGTCGTAGGCGCCCTCGCGATGCCACATGCTGCGCTGGTTTCCGCGGCACAAGTGAATTCCGAAGGTCACCTCGCCGAAGCCTCGAATCAGATCGTTGTCGGCCTTGAGCGAGCGCCTGAAGTTGGCGAGCGGATCTTCACCGCGCGCCCGCATCGCGTCGAGCGATGGGCCGTCGACGTAGGCGGTATAGCCGGGCGCGTCGATATGAACGTAACGGCATCCCGCACCGGCCAGCCCCGCGATCATCGCGCGCTCGACCTCGACCACGTCGGCAAGGAAGTCCTCCATCGCCGGGTAAACATGCGCGGAATTGGCAAGGTCGACGCGCTGCGAAATCCGGTCGGGTCCGATCAACGTAACCTTGACCGGCTTGCGCGCGACCGCGGCCGCGTAGCTGTACTCTTCGAGCACCAGGTTGCGCCTAAGACGCAGCCGCTCGACCACGCGCTGGCGCTGCACCACGGGCGTTCCCTTGTGGCGTTCGTCGCTCAGCGGAAGATCGAAACGCTGGAGCGGCTGGGCGCCCGAGGTGCGCTGGTCGTAGAAATCGAGCGTCGCCTGTCCGCGGTCGTAGCCCGAAACCGCTTCGCCGAAGCTGTCCTGGAAATTCAGCCGGCGAAACTCGCCGTCGGTGACGACCTCGAGGCCGATTTGCTCCTGCAAGCGGATCGCGCGATCGACGGCTTCGTTTTCGGCCGCGCGAAATTCGCCGTCGCCGATCTCGCCGCGCTCGTGGCGAAGACGGGCGCGCGCCAGCGCGTCGGGCCGCAGCAGGCTGCCGACGACGTCGGTGCGGATGCCGTCGAGGCTCTTCACCTAGATGAACGCAAGGCCGCCGTCACAGTTGATCGTCTGGCCGGTGATGAAGCCGGCGTCGTCCGAGGCGAGGAACGCGGCCACGCCGACCAGGTCCTGCGGCGTTTCGTGATGCTTGAGGCACTGCATCTTGAGCATCGTCTCTTTCTGTTCCGGCGTGACGGTCGCGCGCGCGATTTCGGTGTAGACCGGCCCCGGCGTGATCGCGTTGACGCGCACGTTGAACTCGCCGAGCTCGCGCGCCATCGCGCGCGTCAGGCCGAGCACTCCCGCCTTGGACGCCATGTAATGCGCGTAACCCGGACGCGCCAGCATGTAGGCCGCCGACGAGATGTTCACGATCGCCCCGCTCTTCTGCTCGCGCATCGGCGCACTGCACGCTTTGCCCGCGAGCCATACGCCCTTGAGGTTGACCGCCATCAGGCCGTCCCACTCGGCGACGCTCATTTCCCAAAACGGCTTCATCTGGATGGTCGAGAAGATGGCCGCGTTGTTGATCAGCACGTCGACGTGGCCAAACGCCTTGAGCGCCTCGTCGACCATCTGCTTGCACGATGCCTCGCTGGAGACGTCGGTGGTGCAGAAGATCGCGTTGGCGCCGGCGTCGGTCACTTCGGCCAGCACACTGCGGCCCTTGTCCGCGTTGACGTCGGCCAGCACGACGTTGCATCCCTCGTCGCGGAACCGGCGCGCGTATGCGCGGCCGATGCCTTGAGCGGCGCCTGTGACGATCACGGTTTTGCCTGCCAATCCGTTTAGAGGCATGGGTCACCCTTCCTTTGAGCGATAACTGGGGAGTTTGTTTGCGGCCGCTGCGGGCACTACCTCGGCCTTGCCGCGCAACCAGGCAGTCCGGGGCAGCGCCACCGACGAAATACGATCCTTTCGCTCGACATAATAGCGACGTATGCGACATGGCCGCTCAGGAAAAACACTTAGCAATCTAAGTAATTTGCTTTTACCACCCGTGCGGCTTGAGCGTCAAGCCCGTAATCGAAAGTCAGGTGCTCGCTGCATCAGGCCAGGTACGGAAAGTCAGGATTGGCGCGGCGCGCGCCCTTCGATCAGCGCCTTGAGCCGCGACGGCAAGGCGCTGTGGAATTCCATCGCGAGGCCCGAAACCGGGTGGCGAAATTTCAGCTCGCACGCATGCAGCGCGAGCCGCCGCGCGGGATCGGTTTTCGCGCCGTACTTGCGATCGCCGGCGACCGGATGGCCAAGCGCCGCCAGTTGAACGCGGATCTGGTTGCGGCGCCCGGTTTCGAGCGTAAGCTCGAGCAGCGATCGGTCTCCTTTTGCGCGAAGCACGCGGTAGTGGGTGATCGCCAACTCGCCGGCCTCCTCCTCGCCACGAACGTCCGACCAACCATCGTGCGAACCATCAATGACTTGCTTTCAACCAGCCGGTCCTTGAGCGTTCCCTGCGCCTCGGCCGGCACGCCTTCGACGACCGCCAGATATCTTTTGATGACCCCCTTCCAGTTCCGCTGAAGCGCGTTCTGCACCGATTCATTCCTTGCGAACATCATGAGGCCGGAGGTCTCGCGGTCGAGCCGATGCACGATGTAGACCTGTTGCAGCGGCGTTTTCATGAGCGCCTTCAGATGCGTGTGGAGGATTCGATACGCGGTCTTCTCCTTCTCGCGCTCCGAGCCCATCGAAAGCAAGCCCCGGCGGTTTCTCGATCACGACGACAGCATCATCCAGATGCACGATTCTGAGTCCGTGGCGTTCAAGCGCCCCGTCGCTGACTTGCTTGCGCGCCGCGATCGTCACGACGTCTCCTGGCTGCAATTCCGTATCGTGCCGGACCGTCGCCTTGCCTTGCACGGTTACCGCCCGAAACCGGAGAAGGTCCTTCGCCTGTTTGCGCGACAATCCCAGTCGGCAGTCCGGTCAGATAGGGCAGCAGTTCGCATCTGGATGCGACCTTGGAACTGACGGGGCTTCGTCATCGTAAGGCTTCGCGCGTCATCATAAGGCTCTGGAGTTTAGCCACAGATTGCACCGAGGCGGAAAGCGGGCGATGGCTTGGATTTTGCTAAACTCGTGTCAGGATCGATCTATGAAAGTGCACGCGTTCAGCGATTTCGACCTCGACATCGCTCGTACCCGTATTGTCCTGTCCTTGTTGGCGATGCTCTCGCTGTATATCGATCCGACTACGGCCGGCGGCCTGTTTCACCTGACCCCTTACGTGCTGGCGACTCTGCTTTGTCATCTGACCTACAGCGTCGGAACCTATTTTCTCCTTGAATACCAGATTGCCAAGCGCTGGCTGCCGACCGCCACGACGCTGCTCGATCTGCTCTTTGCGATGGGAATCGCGTACCTGACCGAAGGCCAGACCGGCCCTTCTTATGTTTTTTTCGTGTTCGCGATTATCGCGGTCGGTGTGCGCGCGACGCTGCGCGCGATCATCCGGGTCACGCTATGCGGGGTGGCGCTTTACCTGCTGGTGATTTCCGCCTCAGACCGGCTGACCGGCGCGTACGTGATGCGCGCGGTGTACCTGGCGATCGCGGGCTACCTGGTCGGCTTTTTTGCGCAACAGCGGGCCAACTATGAAGATCGGGTGCGCGAGCTCGAGGCGCAGGGTGAACGGCATTCGATCGCGCGATTGTTGCACGACAGCTACGTGCAATCGCTAGCCGGCGTCAACCTGCGGCTCGAAAGCTGCCGCGAGTTGTTGCGCAGGGGGCGCCCGGACGACGCTTCGCGCGAACTTAAAGAGCTCCAACTTGGAGTGAAGCGGCAATTCGACGAGGTGCGCGAATACGTGCGCTCGCTGGCCGGGGTCGATTCGAATTCGACGCACGAGATTGCGGATATCTCGGCCGATCCGAAAATCCAGATCAACGGCGTGTTCAACGGCAGCAGCCGGCTGGGCGAACGGATACTCCAGATAATGCTGGAAGGGCTGCGCAACGCGCGCAAGCATGCGAGGGCGACTTTGGTGCGAATCGACGCCTCGGAAATCGCGGGGCGCGTGCTGATCACAATCGCCGACGACGGGGTGGGCTTTCCGCCCGCCGCCGATCCGCCGTGGACGATTGCCTCTCACGTCGCCGAGACCGGCGGCCGGCTGAGCTTCAGCGAGAGCGGCCCGGCCTGTCTGCGAATCGAGATACCTAAGGCCTAGCCTGAAAGGAGCGTGTCAGCTGAGCCCTTTGCGTTTGATAATCGCCGATGATCATGCGCTTTTCCGGCAGGGATTGCGTTCGCTGCTGGTGCTGGAGGGTCTCGAAGATAGTCGCCGAAGTCGAACAGGCGGCCAGCTTGGCGGTCGCGCTCGCGGCCAATCCGTGCGACATTTTACTGCTCGATTTGCAGATGGAGCAGTGGTCGATGGACCAGATCCGGAGCTCTCGCGCAAAACGGCCGTGATCATCCTGACCGCGGACGAGCGGGTCGAAATCGGCCTGACGGCGCTGCGCCTGGGAGCACGCGCGATCGTACAGAAACGCTTCGCGATCGAGTCGCTGATGACGGCTATCCGGGCCGTCGCCGACGGACTGGTCTGGATGCCGCCCGCGATGCAAGCGGCATTGGTGGGACAGGACGGCCCGGCGGCGAAGAGACTGACGCCGCGCGAATCGGAAATCGTGCGCTACGTGGCAGTGGGGATGCGCAACGCCGAAGTGGCTGCGCGCCTCTCGCTCAGCGAGAGCACGGTCAAGACTCACCTGACCAACATTTTTCAGAAGCTCGGAATTCGCGACCGAACCGAACTCACCCGCTACGCGATCAAGACAGGCCTAGTAACGGTCCAAGACCACTGAAAGGCCCGTCGAAGCCCCTGCTTCCAAGGTCCGCCGAGCGATCCGTCCGGATTTCACCAAAAAACCCAACTCCAGCCTCTTAGCGCCCGCCAAGCGGGCGGCATCTGCCCACCTCGCAAGCAGCCCTTCTTGCGGAGAGAATCCTGTGGGCTGACTCAAACCTTACGCACAGGCGGTGAACGTCCCATCTCCGAACTACTAGCTTATCAATCGTTAGTGCTAGGCAATCTACGTCTTTCGAATGAAATAAAGGCTGTCTGAGCGATGGCCCCTTGATTGCTTTTGCCATCGCGTCTGCGCGGCTTTTGACAGAGCGCTTTCACACTCGGTATCGGGTTGGGACGTTCATGGGTCATCCAGTGACCGATACCGGGGTTGTAGGACTGGTCACGTAGAACAACAGCTTATCTGAACCGGAGGAACTCACCCTATGGGGGCGAATAGCAAACAAGGTTGGTACCTGCTCCTGTTTATCGTTGGATTCACTTTTTTGCCGGCGGGTCTGGCTTACCTTGGTCCCATTTTTAGCCTGGTCGGACTGGCCTGCTTGATTGCGTCGCTGGTCGGATTCTACCGCATCAAACCTCTCGAGCATGCCGTAACACCGGAGCTTTTGGTAGTGCCGCCCACGGCCCCATCCAAGCCGGACCGCGCCGTTGGATCGCGCTGAATCGATAATCAATACGAGCAAGGGGAACGCCAATGAGAATTCTGGGTCTAGCGTTAGCCGTTCTCGGATGGCTCATCGCGGTGAGTAGTGTCGAAGTGTCGAGTGTTGGACTTCAAGTCTTTGTCGCGCTGCTTGGGCTATTGGTCGCCCTCGGCGGAGTGCTCGGGGTTCTCAACGGCGCTCATCTCAAAGACGCTATCTGGAAGAGTTGAGTCTCGAGTCCTGTGCAAGACCTCTATGAAGATATTGGGGAGACAGTTGAATGATCGCTAGAGTCAACAAGCTTAGGCGCACTGTATCACTGCTGCTCGCGACCCTGTGGCTGTGCGCCGGCATGATGCCGGCAGTCGTTTGGGCAACCGATCCAGCCCCGGCGCAGTTGGCGCAGGCAGAGCCCTCGACGGCGCCAGCCCCGGCCGCGGCGCCGGCTCCAGCCGCAAAGACCCCTCCGGCGGTTCCGATCACTGACGCCGATCTGAAGGGAGTCACCGGCCCCAAGACCGATGACTTGGCCAAGGGCGATCCCGGCGGCACGCTCACCGGTACCGTGAATGACATCGTGGTGAGCGATTCTAAAAAGGGGTTGACGCTGGCCGACTTGGTCAACATGGTCGGCCAGAACCGCATCGCAATCAACTTCGTTTGGACGCTAGTCACCGGCTATCTTGTAATGTTCATGCAGGCAGGCTTCGCGCTCGTCGAGACCGGGCTGTGCCGGGCGAAAAATGCCAATCACACCATGATGATGAACTTCATGGTGTATGGTTTCGGGTTATTCGCCTACTGGGTGATGGGCTTTGCCCTGCAGCAGGGCGGCTGCGCTCCCAACACCAACCTGGGAGGACTTAGTCCGCTCAACTCCGAATTCGCGATCAATTTCATCGGCGGCAAGCCATGGGGACTCTTCGGACAGAGAGGGTTTTTTCTCAGCGGCTCGACCTACGATGTCGGCGTGATGGTGATGTTCCTGTTCCAGATGGTCTTCATGGACACCGCGGCAACGATCGTGACTGGTGCCGCGGCCGAGCGCTGGAAGTTTGCTGCGTTCGCCGTCTCGAGCATGTTCCTCGCGGCTATCACCTATCCGCTCTACGGCAACTGGGCGTGGGGCGGCGGTTGGCTTTCGCAACTGGGCGCCAATTATCACCTGGGCCACGGCTACTGCGACTTCGCCGGTTCGGGAGTCGTGCATGCGGTTGGCGGGGTGAGCGCGCTGGCAGTTTCGATGATCATCGGGCCGCGTATCGGAAAGTATAAACGCGATGGCAAACCCAATCCGATGCCGGGCCACGATATCACGATGGTGCTGCTGGGCTGTTTCATTCTGGCCTTCGGCTGGTTCGGATTTAACCCTGGCAGCACGCTGGGGGCCTCAGGCGCGGGCAATCTCAGGATCGGCTCCATTGCGGTCAATACGATGCTCGCCGGATGCACGGGGTCGTTCGCCTCGTTGCTCTACATGTGGATCCGCTTTGGGAAGCCGGACGCGTCGATGGCGGGCAACGGTTTGCTGGCCGGACTGGTCGCTATCACCGCGCCGAGTGGATTCGTCAACACGGTTGGCGCGGTAATCATCGGTTTCGCGGCTGGAATGATAGTTTGCCTCAGCGTCGAGTTTGTCGAGCGCGCGCTCAAGGTTGATGATCCGGTCGGAGCGATCTCGGTACACGGCACCTGCGGGCTGTGGGGAGTGCTGTCAGTCGGTCTGTTCGCTGACGGAACGAGTAACTACGGCGGCAGCTGGAACGGGGTGGATGGTTCGGTTCGTGGATTGTTTTACGGCGACCCGAGCCAATTCGTCGCGCAGCTCATCGGATGCGCGACGCTGGTAGGGATCGTATTCACGATTTCCTATCTCGGAAATTGGCTCATCGACGGACTGGTCGGCCAGCGCGTGGGTGCGGCTAGTGAACTGGAAGGTCTCGACTTACCCGAGATGGGCGCGCTCGGATATCCTGAATTTCAACTGGTTACTTCGGGCCTTGGACGCTCGGTCGAAGTCGCCGCGGACTGACGGAGGACTCAGATCATGGCAGGGCAAATCGTCTTCGGAGTGCTGATGTTGGTCGTGTTCGCTGTGTGGCAGCTTGCCAAGCCCGGCAAGAGCATATTCGACGAATAGGCTGCGACGGCGTAGAGGCTCATGGTAATGCAGAGCGCAGTATCACAGGATGAGGGTTTGGTGGCAGATAGGAAAGCAACGCCAATCATCCGCGATGCCGATCATTTGCTCCGGCGCGGGATCGACGCGCTCGAACATGATCGCTTCGAGGAAGCGGCCGGATTGCTACAACAGGCCGTCGACCTGGCGCCCGAATCACCGATGGCATCACTGGCATTGGGAATTGCGCTCCTTCGCCTGTTGCGAATTCCCGAGGCGACGGCCGCGCTGGAAAATGCCATCGCACTCGATCCGGACGCTTTTTATCCGCGTTTCCGGATGGCTGAACTTTACATGCGCGTAGGACTCGTGGCCCAGGCGGAAGAGGAGCTCACTCGCGCCATGGATCTGAGCACCAGCGACTACGAGCGCCGGCTGGTCCGGGAACTGCGCGCGATCGATCGAAAGCGGGCGCCGCGGCGCATCTGGCGCCCCGACTTCGCCGGCTTCCTAGGCAGAAAGCCGAGGCCGTAACCGAGAAATGCCCATGACCCAAGAGCGACACATTGTTTTGACTCTCTGCACCGGCGCACTCGCGGCTGGAGCCGCAATCGCGGTGTTCGGCGCGCCGCCGATACCGGTCGCCGCGGGCGTCCTGATAACCGTTGTGTGGTTGATTAAACGCGGCCCGGCCGTCTGAGCCCTTAAGCGCGTTCTTGGAGGAGTTCGAGTGAAAAAAATAGAAGCCATCATCAAGCCATTCACCCTGGACGCAGTGAAGGAAGAGCTGCAAAAGGTCGGGATTACCGGCATGACCGCCTACGAAGTCAAAGGCTTCGGCCGTCAGAAGGGACATACTGAGCTCTACCGCGGTTCCGAGTACGTTATTGATTTCCTGCCCAAGGTTAAGCTCGAGATAGTCGTGACTGACGACCAGGCCGCTTCCGTTCTGCAAGCCATCACCCGCAAGGCGCAAACGGGAAAGATCGGCGACGGCAAAATCTTCATTACGAACCTCGAAGACGTAATTCGTATCCGCACAGAAGAGCACGGCGACAGCGCCATCTGATCGAAGGTGCACGGTCGCAGCGGTCGTGATTGATGGTATTGGCGCTTGGCCTGATCCTGGTCGCGGTATTACTGGGGCCGGTACTGATAAAGCCGGTCGAACGTAACATCGAGGTTTTCTTCCTGGTGGTCGGAGCGCTCGCGGCGCTGGTGAGCCGGCAATGGAGTTGGCCGCTGCTGCACGCCGCAGTAACTGAACCTATTGCGCTTACCATCGCGGTCCTGGTTTTCGGCGCGACTGCACGCCTAATGCGCCCCACCTTCGATCGCTGGATCGAGAGGCTGCTGGGGGTGATGTCGGCGCACTGGATTTATTTCATACTGATCGTCGCACTCGGGCTACTTTCCAGCGTAATCACCGCGGTCATCGCCGCGCTGATCCTGGTCGAAGCGATCTCGCTGCTCAACCTCGACCGCAAGAGCGAAATCGCAGCGGTGGTTTTGGCCTGCTTCGCGATCGGCCTTGGTGCCGCACTGACGCCAGTGGGCGAGCCGCTGGGAACGATCGCAATCGCTGCTCTTCATGCCGATTTCTGGTACCTGGTCCGTCTGCTCGGCTGGCTCGTGGTCGCGGGAATAATGATTGTCGGGCTGGTGAGCCTAATTTTCCCGGTCCAGCACGGGCAATCGCTCAAGGCCGAACGCGACGAGCAAACCTGGACGGAGGTGGTGATCCGTGCCAGCAAAGTGTACCTGTTCGTGGCTGGCCTGGTGGGCCTGTCCTGGGGACTCAGACCGCTGGTCGATGTGTTTATAAGCAGGATGCCTGGGTCGGTGCTCTTCTGGCTCAACAGCATCTCCGCGGTGGTCGACAACGCGACACTCACCGCCGCCGAAATAGGCCCCTCGCTTACCGTCGCGCAACAGCGCGCTATTCTTATGGGTCTACTCATCAGCGGAGGCATGCTGATTCCCGGCAACATACCGAACATCGTGGCCGCCGGACGGCTGGGCATCGGCAGCCGCGAATGGGCGCGCGTCGGCCTGATAACGGGACTGCCGCTGATGGCGCTGTGCTTCGCCGTCCTGCTGTGGATGGGTTAGCGGACGAGCACACGACCCCTTGGTTAGTGTGCTGACTCACTTCGAGCCGCGGGCAGTTATTCATAATCTCGGCGTTGTATTGCCAGACGTATTGCCAGACTATCGATCAGTTTCCGATCGGCGGCGGCGGATATCTGGTCACGGAACCGAGATGGATTCGCAAGCTGCTGGTGAATGGAATCGGATGCCTCTTCACGCCGATGATCCTGTTCCTCACGGTCACGCTGAAATTCAACCAGGGCGGATGGATAACCGTGGCGATGACAGGCAGCGTGGCGGCCTTTTGTTATCTGGTCCGCCGCCACTACGATCGCGTCAACCGCGCAATCGAACAGCTCGAGGTGGAAGTGCTGCCGCAGCTCTTCAGCGCTCCGGCAAAAGAGGCCGCGCCGCGCGATCCCGCCTTGCCCACCGCGGTCCTGATGGTCAACGGCTTCAACGGACTCGGGCTGGCGACGCTGACCAGCATGGCGAGTCTGTTCCCCGATCAGTTTCGCAACGTCGTCATCATCTGCGTGGGCGAGGTCGACTCGGCTCTGTTCAAGGGTCCTGAGGACCTACGGCAGCTCGAGGCCCGGATCGCCGACGACCTCCTGGAGTATTGCCGGCTCGCGGCGGACCTCGGCTTCCACGCCGAACTGCGCGCCGCGATCGGAACCGACGTGGTGATGGAACTCCGCCGGCTCTGCTTCGAGGTCGCACGCGAATTCAGGCACTCAGTGTTCTTTGCGGGACAACTGGTTTTCGGTGACGACTTCAACGGCTTCATGAGCCGGTTCTTGCACAACCACACCGCGCTCGAGCTGCTCCAATCGCTCCAGATGCACGGTATGAGCCTGGTCATTCTGCCGGTTCGGGTCGCGCCAGTACGCCCGATGGAGACCGTGCCGAACATAGTCCCCGAAGCGGTTCCTGCCTGAACGCGGGGGCAGCACCGCCTGGCGGCGGCTTCGTTTCAGGCGCGTTCGGATAAACTTCCGGCTCAGGCGAATCCCAGTTCGGCCGCGGCGATCATCTCCAGGACTTCGTCGCGCTTGAAGCGTGTGCAACGGCGCCGAGCGCAGGTCGCGGAAATAGCGTTCCAGCGGATTGCCCTTGAGATAGCCCTGGCCGCCGGCGATGCGGGTCGCCAGGTTGGCGACCTCGAGCATGTTCTCGGCCACAAAAGTGCGCAGCGTCTCGATCGTCATCACCTGCCGCTCGCCGTAGGTCCGCCCCTCGGACATCTCGCGCGCGAGGGTGTAGATGAGCGTGCGGCAGGCCTCCAGCCGGTTGTACATCTCGCCGAGCGCGAAACGGGTCGCCGGCAAAGTGCCGACCAACTGCCCGCTCTTCTGCAATTTGCGCGTCCGCGCGTATTCCAGCACGTAGTTGTACGCCGCCTGGCCAATCCCGAGGTAAACCGCGGAGAACGACAGGCAGTACCAGTGCGCCACCTTCACGAATTCCTCGAAGAAATGACCTTCCTCCCCGATGAGCTGATCCGACGCCGCAAAAACGTCGCGAATCATGATGGTGTTGCTGCCCGTCGCGCGCATCCCCATCGCGTCCCAGTTTTCGATCACTTCCAGGCCGGGCGCATCGCGCGGCAGCAGGAACACGCATCCGCCGGAAGCCGATCCCTTGTAATCTTCGAGCGAGGTGCTGATACCGAAGTAGTCGACCACCGGCGAAAGGGTGCAAAAGACCTTCTGGCCGTTGAGCAGATAGCCGCCGGGCACCTTGCGCGCCTTGGTGTTGGGCGAGAGGATCGAGCGCGCGCCGCCGCCTTCGGTGTAGAATCCGTTCATCAGCATCTTTTTGCGGCCGACGTTTTCCAGGTACAGCCCTTTCTGCGCCGCGGTCATGAATGGCGTATAAAAGCGCACCGAGTTGCAGTGCATGTTGATCGCGAAAGCGGTGGCGCAGCAGCCCTGCACGAGCTGCTCCTGGGCCAGGACGAACGTCAATGGATCGGCGCCCCAACCGCCGTACTCCTTCGGGGTGGTCAGAGCCGTGTAGCCGGTCTCCTTGAGCCGCGCGATATTTTCGAAAGGGAAGCTGCCTTCGCGGTCGTGCTGCTCCGCCCGCGGTGCGAACTCCTTCGCAAGCTCCTTGGCAAGAGCGATGATGCGCTGCTGTTCCGGGGTAAGCTCGAGAAACATGGATGACTCCTGCAAAGGGACGCGAACTCTCAGGCGCGCTTTATCGCGATCGCCTCGACCTCGATCAACAGCGCGGGAAAGGCCAGCGCCGCGACGACCACCGCGGTACTCGCCGGCGGATCATTGCCGAATATCTCGCTGCGCACCGCGAGCATGTCCATGAACTTCGAGCCGTCGGTGATGTAAGTATTGATCTTGACGATATCTTTCAGACCGCTGCCGGCGCTCTCGAGCACGCTCTTGATGTTGTCGAAGACCTGGCGGGTCTGCGCCTTCATATCGCCCTCGCCCACCAGCTTGCCGTTTGAGTCGTAGGCGATCTGTCCGGAGACATAGATCGTGTTGCCGATCTGCTTGCCCTGGGCGAGCGGCAAACGATCGTCCCACGCCCATCCCGGATCGATGGTTCTCCGTGGAGCGGGCTTTGAAGCGGCGGCTCGGGCGCGCCTTGGGAGCGCTGGTTTTGCCCCGTCCGCGGATGACCTGTTTCTTTTTGGCCGCCATATTTCCTCCTGTTTGTCTACTTAGCTGTCTAAATGCTGAAACAGTGATGCTATAGAAGAGTCTTATCCGGGAAGTCGAGAAAAAAGGCAAAAGATCGGTCGCGATATCCCGGGATCATGAGTAGCTGCCGCAAGATCGGTGAATTCCCGGGCTAGTCCAAATGCCGCGGCAGCGGCGCGGAGGTTTCAGGTGAAAAGGAAGCTGGCTACAGTTGCCTGGCTGGATGCTGCTGGCCGCATTGTTCGGCCTCGCCCTTGCGCAGGCCGCGCCGTCCGTCGCGCTGGCCCAGGGGGAATCGCAGGCAAAATCACAAGCGGAACCACAATCAGGATCGCTCGCCGAGGCGTACCGGATCATCGCCTCGAAGCAGTTCGTCGATCTCACCCACTCCTTCAGCCCGTTGACGCCGGTATGGAAGGGCTTCGGCCCGGCGACTTTCTCGGCGGCCTCGGATCCCGAGACCGGGCGTCCCTACACCATCGAGAAGGACGGGTTTCGAGTGTTTTTCTACTCGATGGTCGGGCAGTACGGCACGCACGTCGACCCGCCCGCGCACTTCGACCCCAACGGCATGACGATGGACCAGCTTCCGCTCAAGCAGATGATCCTGCCGCTGGTGGTCTTCGATATGACGCCGATGCTCAAGACGGACCCCAATCACGCGCTCAGCGTCGAGGACATCAAGGCGTGGGAGCACACGCATGGCCGGGTTCCGGCCGGGTCCTTCGCGGCGCTCCGCACCGACATGTACAAGGATTGGGACACCAATCAGGAGCGCTTCAAACGCGCTCCATTTCCGGCATGGTCGCTCGACGCGATCCGGTTCCTCTACGAACAACGCGGCATCGTGGCGAACGGCCACGAATCGATGGACACGGCCACCGACGACCTCAAGTCCGAGGCCTGGGTGCTCAAGCACGGCCACTGGCAGATCGAAGTGATGGCGAATCTGGACAAGGTCCCGGCCACCGGCGCCTTGATTGTAGTGACCTGGCCGAAGGTGGCGCACGGGCTGGGCTTTCCGGCGCGCGCCTTCGCGATACTGCCGTAACCGCGTGCCGCTGGTATTGGCAAAGTGCTCGGCATGAAGATAGAAAAGGACACCATCACAGGAATTTGCAGGAGTTAATTGACTATGAAAACGGAAAGCCTCGAGTACCGCGACGGCGACGTTACCTTGCGCGGGTTTCTCGCGTTCGATGATAAAAAATCGGGCAGGCGGCCGGGAGTTCTCGTGATGCCCGAGGCGTTCGGGCTGGGCGCGCAGGCGAAGCGGCGTGCGGAGCGGCTTGCCGAGTTGGGCTACGTCGCGCTGGCCGGCGATCCGTACGGCGACGGCCTTCAGGTGAGCGATCTCCAGGAAGCGATCAAACGCGCGACCGCGCTGTTCGCGGACCCATCAAAGTCTCGCGCGCGGGCGCGCGCGGCGCTGGACAAGCTGGCCTCGCTGCCCCAGGTCGACCCGAGCCGCCTTGCCTCGATCGGCTATTGCATGGGCGGCACTCTGTCGCTGGAACTCGCGCGCGACGGCGCGCCGCTCAAGGGTATCGTGTCGTTTCACGGAGGCCTGCAAACGCAGCGCCCCGCCGCCGGCCAGGTCAAGGCGAAAATCCTGGTCTGCACCGGCGCCGACGATCCTTTCGTTCCGGTTGCGCAGGTCAACGCGTCTCGCCGAGGAGATGACCAAGGCCAAGGCGGACTGGCAAATCATCAGCTACGCCGGCACGGTGCACAGCTTCACCAATCCCGAGGCGGACAAGATCGGCGCGCCGGGAATCTCCTACAACAAATCCGCGGACGAGCGTTCGTGGAAGGCGATGACGTCGTTCTTCGAGGAGATTTTCGCGGCCGCCTGAGACCTTCCGCGTTGCTCAGTGCGACCGGATGAACTTGCGGGCGATCTGTTCGAGATCTGTCAGAAACTCGTTGCCCGGCTGACGCGCCAGGAAAATCATCCGATGAGCGCCCGCCTCCTGGTACTCGCGCACCATCCGCCGCGCCGCCTCGTCGCTGACCTCGATGGGCCGCTGCGCCCGCCCCGGCGTCGGTGTAGATGGAGATCTCCATCTTCGCGAAATCGCGCCCGGCCTCCTCGCACAGTTTGCGCAGGCGGGCGAGTTCGGCGGCGAGTTGCTCCGGGCTTAGACCGAGTGGGGCCCAGCCGTCGCCATAAGCCACCGTCATTTTTAGCGCGCGCAGGTTCGGGCCAAAGCCGCCCGCGCCCAGATGGATCGGCGGATGCGGCTTTTGTAACGGCTTGGGATAGGACTTGACCTTGGGAAAGCGAACGTACTGGCCTGAAAAGCTCGCCTCCTGTCTCGGTCCAAAGCGCCTTCATCGCCATCACGTATTCCTGCGTGACTTCCCAGCGCTTCTTGAACTCCACTCCCATGATTTCGGTCTCATCCGCCAGCCATCCGGCGCCGATCCCAAAAATGAAGCGGCCGCCCGAGTAGTAATCGAGCGTGGCGACCTCCTTGGCCAGCATTATCGGATCGCGCTCGGGCACCAGGCAGATACCCGTGCCGAGCCGCAGGCGGCTGGTGGCGGAAGCGGCCAGCGCCAGCGAAATAAACGGATCCGGCATGTGCGCGTAAGGCTCCGGGATCTTGCTATCGCCCAGAGGATAGGGAGTCTTATGTTCGACCGGGATGATCGGATGCTCGGGAAAGAACAGCGATTCGAAACCCAGCGCTTCGCTTTTGCGCGCCACGGCCGCGGGGTCGGGAGTTCCCTCGTTGGTGAAGGCCAAAACACCGATTTTCATGACGTCTCGCTCGCTGATTTTTTTCGTCACCGCGGCGGCTGATTCTCACCCCGTCGAACGGCGCGCGCCGCTGTCCGCCGACCAGTTGGAGCACACGATGCACTCCTCGGCCAGTTTGCCTTCCGCGGCCGCGGCCTTATCGTCTTCGGTCTGATACTGTCGGCTCCGTCGGTGCGCTCGGTGCGGTTGTCGCCCTCGCCGGCCCCGGCGTGTTTCCAGGAGTGATCGGCGCTCCATTCGAAGGGCAGCATCTTGATCGAACCCGGCGTCTGAATCGTTTCGAACGCGCTCAGGGTTTCGATCATGATCTCGCGCTGGAGCCGGCGGTCGAACGGTTTGCCCGCCGTATGTCCCAGCGGAAAATCAGTAAATACCGATCGCGGTGGATTCCCCGCGCGAGTGATGTCCAACGCGCTGCTCATCGTCATCGTGGGAAAGCCGGCAGCCTCAGCGTGACGTGCGATCAGTCCAACGGACTGATGACACACGGGTCAAACAGGCACCAGCAGGGCGAGATCGGCGCGCTCATCCTTCAGCCGTGCGGTAATCGCCGGAGCCAGTTCCTCGGCCACTCGCCGTGAGGAATAGATGCCGCCCATGAAGGTGAAGGCGTGCTCGGTCAGCCCGCCGATAAATCCCTCCTGGACCAGGCCGCGGAGAGTGTCGATCGGAAATACAACGTTGGGATCCTTGCGCGCGTCGGTCTGGTCGTAAGCGAAATGCGAGGTGCGCAATTCCTCCGTGCGAACGTCGGTGGGAATCAGCCGCAAGCTCGTGTCGTCCTTGGAATGAAAGGCCACCTGGCCGCGGCGATAGATGCCGCCCGAGGCGATCAGCGCCACGCGGGATTGCGCCAGCGGCTTCCGAAGCGGCTGCCAGGGCGGCGGGTCGGTGTTGTAGACCCATCCGTAGGGCTTGTAGCCGAGCTTGGCGTACTGCCTGGTGATGCTCTTGATGTATTCGACCGGTGCTTCAGCCATTCCATGCGCTCCCGCAGTACCTATTCTAACCAAAGGAGCCCGCGCATGACAGCCGCGGGCAGTTTTCGCGCCGGTCAATGCCCTGCCGCGAGTTCGCGCGAAATCAGGATCTTTTGCACCTCGTTGGTGCCGTCGTAAATCTGAAACACGCGCGCGTCGCGGTAGAATTTCTCGACCGGGTAGTCGTTGATGAAGCCGTAGCCGCCATGGATCTGAATCGCCGCCGAGCAGACGCGCTCGCACATCTGGGAGGCGAACAACTTGGACATCGAGGCCTCCTTGATGCAGCGCACCTGTTCCTCTTTCAGCGCGGCGGCGTGACGGCACATCTGCCGCGCCACTTCGATCTCGGTCGCCATCTCGGCCAGCTTGAACGCGATCGCCTGATGTTCCGTCAGCTTCTTGCCGAACGCCTCGCGCTCCCGCGCATAACTCATCGCGGCGTCGAAAGCGGCGCGCGCCACGCCGATCGACTGCGCGGCGACGCCGATACGCCCGCTGTCGAGGCCGGAAAACGCGACTTTCAATCCGCGCCCCGGCTCGCCCAGCAAGTTCTCGGCCGGAATTTCGAGATTCTCGAGCTGAATCTGGCAGGTGTCGTTGCTGCGATGGCCGAGCTTATGCTCGACTCGGATGACATGGTAGCCAGGCTGATCGGTGCGCGTCAGGAAAGCGGAGATGCCGCGCTTGCCGGCGTCAGGATCGGTGACCGCGACCACCACTGCGACGGCGGCGGAGCGACCCGAGGTTATCAGCGATTTGGTGCCGTTGATCACGTAATGGTCGCCGCGGCGCACGGCGCGAGTGCGCAGATTGGCCGCGTCGGATCCGGCCTGCGGCTCGGTGAGCAGCATGCAGCCAAGCTCGTCGGCCGCTCGCCACCGGACGCAGGAAGCGCTCCTTCTGCTCCGGCGTGCCAAAATCGCGGATCTTGAAGCCATAGGAGTTGCTGGCGCTGACCATGTTGCAGACGCCGGCATCGCCGTACGCGATTTCCTCCGTCGCCAGCACGTAGGAAGTGAAATCCGCGCCGCTGCCGCCCCATTGCTCCGGAATACACACGCCGAACAGCCCCAGCGCGCCTATTTTGCTGAGCGTGTCCAGCGGCACCGTCGCGTCGCGGTCCCATTGCGCGGCGAACGGAGTGACCTCCTTGCGGACGAACTCGCGCGTCATGTCGCGAATCGCGATCTGCCGCTCGGTGAGCCGGCTCATGTGCGCACTCCCGGGCGCCGAGACGCCCGAGCCATCCTGACAATTTCTGTTTGCATCACAAACGCGCTGTAGCAACGTTGATGATGAATTTCAAAGGTTAGCCGCACTGTGGTTAAGCTGCACGGACGAGGAAAGGGAAAATGGCCTTTGAGACTATAATCACGCAGCAGGCAGGTCCGTCGTTCATCGTCACGCTGAACCGGCCGCATCGGCGCAACGCCGTGAATCTCCAGATGATGGAGGAAATAATCGCGGCGGCGCGGCAGGCCGAAGACGAGCCCACCGTGCGCGCCATGATTATTACCGGTGGCAAGGACTTCTTCTCGGCCGGCGCCGACCTCAACGACGCGCTGGCGGTCAAATCGCCGGCCGCGGGCGTCGACTACTTCGGCCACTGGCATCAGCTCAACGCGACGCTGGAGAAATTCGGCAAGCCGGTGATCGCCGCGATCGAGGGGTTTTGCATGACCGGCGGCTGCGAGATGGCGCTCGCGTGCGACATCCGGGTCGCCGGGGAAGGCGCCAGTTTTGCGATCACCAGTTCCCGGATAGGCACCGTGCCGGGCGCGGGCGGCACCCAGCGCCTGCCACGTATCGTGGGCATCGCCAAGGCGCTGGAACTGATGTTTTCGGCTGAAACGATTGATGCGGCGGAAGCTTACCGTATCGGGCTGGTCAATCGTCTCGTGCCTGCGGGCGGCGCGCTGGAAGCGCCTGCGCGATGGCGGCGGTCTATGAAAAGCGGGCGCCGCTCAGCCACGCGCTGATCAAGCGGGCCGTGCGCCAGGGGATGCAGATGGACCTCGCCTCCGGGGTGGAGCTCGAGACCTTCCTGGTTACCACCATCTACGGCACCGAGGACAAGCACGAGGGAATTTCCGCCTTCCTGGAAAAGCGCGAGGCGTCTTTCAAAGGCCGCTAGCTCCGATTTCGGCCACCGGAGTCCGGCTGCCCATATCAACCAGCCGCGAGGAGACACGAATGGAATTCGCAATCGCATACCCGGCCCGTCCCGATGCGTGGAAGGATCTCGCAATTGCCGAAGAGAGCGGGTTCACCCACGCCTGGTTCTACGATTCGCAAATGCTCTACAGCGACGTCTTCGTCTGCCTGGCGCTCGCCGCGGAGCATACCAAACGGATCAAGCTGGGCCCCGGCGTTGCGATCCCATCCAGCCGCATCGAGCCGGTCACCGCTCACTCGATCGCGACCATCAACCTGCTCGCGCCGGGCCGCACGATGCTGGGTATCGGCACCGGATTCACCGGGCGCAATACGATGGGTCTGCCGCCGATTCCGCTCGATCGCTTTCGCGATTACATACAGAGCTGCCGGGCGCTGCTGCGCGGCGACGAAGTCCTGTTCCACGAAGGCAAGCGCGAGCGATGGATTCGCTTCCTCCATCCCGACCACGGTTACATCAATCTCAAGGATCCGATTCCAATTCACATCGCGGCGAACGGCCCCAAAGCGATCGAACTAGCGGGCGAGCTCGGCGACGGATGGATCACCACGCTCTCGGACCCGGACCGGATGCGCAATGACTTGGTCCACCTGAGACGAGGCGCGGAGCGCACCGGGCGCAGCCTTGCGAACTTCCCGATCATGACGATGACGACGGGCTGCGTGCTCAAGCCGGGCGAATCGGCGACGTCGCAGCGCGTGATCGAGCGGGTCGGGCCGCGCTCGATCGTCCCGCTGCACGCGATGTGGGAGCGGTCAGCCGTCACACCGCCCTGGATGGCGCCCAGCTTGTGGGAACGCTATCGCGACGAGTACGTGGCGAAAATGAAGACGCCCGAGGACCGCCGCTACCTCGAGGTTCACGAGGGCCATCTCATCTACCTGAAGCCCGGCGAGGAAAAGTACCTCGACGAGGGGCTCATCCGCGCCACCACCCTGACCGGCACGGCCGATGAGATAATCGCGCGGCTGAAGGCGCTGGAGGCGGCGGGCATCACCCAGGTCGCGATCCAGATTGTGACCAAAGGGCGCGAACTGATCGAGGAGTTCAGCCGCCAGGTAATCGCAAAATATTGAGTGCGATATCTTCGGGCCGCTCACGAACGAGTGACATGGCATGACCGACTACGCCTCAATTCGCGACGGCCGTACCTTCGAATCGGCAAACCCGGTGCAGGTGACGACGCGAGCTGATCGCGGACTTCTGCGCGGCGATCGGCGAGACCAATCCGCTCTACACCGATCCCGAAGCCGCAAAGGCCGGGCCTCATGGCGGTCTCGTGGCGCCGCCGTCGCTCGCCGCGATCTTCGGCGACGGCGAAGATATCTTCCAGAATTTCCCCGAGTTCGAGCGGCGCAGGCTGGCGGCCGGGATGGAGGTCGAGTTCGTGACGCCGATTCGAGCCGGCGACTCGATTACGACGTCTCACAGGTCAAGGAGATTTACGAGAAGACGGGCCGCAGCGGCGCGATGGTCTTCGTCGTCATAAGCTCAACGCTCAGGAAACAGAATGGCGAGATCGCGGCGCGCGTCGAGCATCGCTTCACCAGCCCACGGTAACGTCCGGGATCGACGGCGGGCGGAGCGTCGAAATCTAGCTAGTCGAAGTGAGATCTTCGGCGGGGACGGCGACGCTCTCGGGCGCTGTCTCGGCTGAACTTCGCGCGGCAAGTATGGCGCCACGCTGACCCAGGCCATCAGCGGTCCCAGCAGCAGCGCCATGGTCGCGTATATCCAGGGCACGAACAGCGCCGGTATCGTGCTTGCCTGCGCGGCCAGGGCAACTCCCACGAAACAGGCGAAGCCGAAGAATATCCCCGGAACCAACCCAAAGGCCGGAATCCGTGCAAGATAGAGCAGGGCCAGCGTCATCACGAATACGAGGATGCTGTTGGGCAGCGCCACCATGCCCGTGATTGGGTCGAGCGTAAAGGCCAACGCGAAAAAGATAACACCGGAAGTAGTGCCGACGATCAGGGTCGGGAAGAGCTTCCTCATGCTCGCGAAGGTCGGACCGATCAGGAAGGAGCCGGCCCAAGTGACGAAGGTCGCCCACGATAGGGATTTTGCCGTAGACGAAGAGCGGAACGGTGAGAGCCGCAAGAGTGGCGACGTACCATTCCATCGGAATGGGGTTCTTTTGCATCGCTGAAGCCTCTCTCCTCTCGACGATTCGCGGCCAGCCTGACTGACTCTGACTATGCGCTACGCAACGCGGCGGCGGCGGCGGTCGGTTGCTCGCATACCTACGCAGCTTTCCGCTCCCGCGTCAAGCGCCGTACGGCGCGGCCGCGCGGAGCGATCGAGTTCGGCCTGCTCGCGCTTGCCATTCCCAATCGGCACCACTTGCAAGGTCATGACCGGTCCAAATCTGTCGCGATAGTTGAGAATTTGGAGCCGGCTCTCTCCAAGCGCCTGCTGATAGGTCCCCCGCTTGCCCATAATAGCGAGATAGCCGGCGCTTGGCTTCGCGGGCAGTCCCGCCTTAGGCGGCTCCGCTCCAGCGACGCGCCCATGTTGGATCTCGTCGGCCAGGCTGTCGAGCCGTTGAACGTCTTCACCCGGCGGCGCCTCGCGCAAAAACCCCAGCACGACCGCTCGGGCTACCGGCTCGCTGTCACCTCCGTCGATGAAGGAGCGGCGCAGCCACAGTTGTACCGCGAGAACGTGGTCGGTCTTGTCGACGGTGATCGCGACCTCGAAGTGCACGGTAGGCTGCGCCGGTTTGAAAACAACGACGCCCGCACCGTAGGGAGTCTCCCTCTTGGCGAGCTCCGCGAGCTGAAACTGCTTGAAGAAGTTCTGCTGCTCGACCTCAGGCAACGGCCGCCCGAGGAATCCGCCAGCCGACGTTGCCGCAGATGCCGGGCCCGCGATGACCGCCCCCGCCATCACCAGGTTGACCAACAGTGTCAGCATGATCATTCGAACAGTCATCACAGCCGTACCTGCCTGCTCCATAGCCGATCGGAGTTGCGCGGCGTCTCGATTCCTATTGTTTTGCCGGTGGACGAGTCATGCTTCCCATCGCCTGCGCCGCAGTGACTTTGACCGGGTATTGAGAATAGTTGGCCTTGAGCTCGATCATGTATCGGTCGGGATCGAGAATGTATATCGAGGTGCCGAATCCCGTGGCGCCATACAGCTCGCGCAGCGGCGAAGCCATCTCGACATGATGTTCCGCCAGGTATTCGACGATCTTGTTCATGTCGCCGCGGACGCTGAGGCAGAGATGATCGATACCCCGCTGCGCCGGCTGGGCCAGGCTCGCACCCGCGGGCAGCACGCAGAGGTCGATCAGGTTGCGGCCGCATCGAACCTGATAGATGCCGATGTCCTCGATGATCCTTTCCAGGCTGAGTCCCAGCACGTCCACATAGAAGCCGAGGCTGCGCTTGATATCCGTCACCCGCAGCACCGTGTGATCGATTCCGTCAAATTCCAGAGGACATGTTGACATGGCAGCCTCCGCTATTGTCCAAACCACTATAACAACCGACGCGCGCCGACAAGTTTTCGATCCGAGAGCGGCGAATCGATCCGGGAGGCGGATATGGGCCGTCAAATTCAGCTTGCGCTCATGATGGTGGCGGCAATCGCGCTGCCGGCTCTGGCACGCGCCAGCGATACGGAAACGCTTGCGAAGCGCGCCGCGCTATTTACACCGAAGGAACGCGCCGAAGGGTTTCGCAGCATGGACACGGCGTATCCGTACCATGTGATCAAGCGGGGCGGTCCAGTAGCCGAGCTTCCGCGCGCCCCGCGCAAGCTCGACGTGACTTACACTTTTGCGGGCAAGCGGCATAGCCTCGACGATCTTCTGGCGCGCTCCCGTACCCAGGGCTTTCTGGTCATCAAGGACGGAAAGATCGTCGATGAGCGTTATTTCAACGGCGCCAGCGACAAATCGAAATTCACTTCCTGGTCGGTCGCAAAATCGTTCACCTCGACGCTCGTCGGACTGGCGCTCGCGGACGGCAAGATCAAAAGTCTCGACGAGCCAGTCACCAACTACCTGCCGGAACTTAAGGGTTCCGGCTACGACGGCGTGCCAATCGAAGACCTCCTCGAAATGTCGTCGGGCGTGAAGTTCAACGAGGAGTATGGCAAAGGCGCGTCGGACGTCATGATCATGTGGCGCAAGACGATGGACGAGGAGTCGGAGACGCTCGCCGCCTACGCGAAATCGCTGGGCCGCGCCGAGCCGCCGGGCACGAAGTTCGTCTATCGAAGCATCGATACGGTAGTGCTGGGGATGCTGGTGAAGCGCGTAACCGGCGAATCGCTGGCCGACATGCTCTCTCAGCGAATCTGGCAGCCGCTCGGGATGGAAGGCGACGCGACCTGGCTCACCGACCATCCGGGTTCCGGCGCGATGGAGGCTGCGTATTGTTGCCTCAACGCGAGACTGCGGACTACGGGCGCTTCGGTCTACTGTTCCTCAACCACGGAAAGGCCGGCGGAATGCAGGTCGTTCCCGCGTCGTGGGTCGCACAGGCGACCACTCCGCACGGTCCGGCGGTGCAATGGGGGCACCTTTTTCCCGACGATCCCGGCGGGTACGGTTATCAATGGTGGCTTATCGAACCGGGCCCGCAGCATCCGTACTCGGCCGAAGGCGTATTTTTTCAGTTCGTCTACGTGATGCCGAAGTACAACGTAGTGATTGTGAAAGCCAGCGCGTACGACGACTACTGGAGTGTGCCGCTCGAAATCGAACAGTTTATCGCATTCGACGCGATCGGCAGAGCGCTCGAGAAAAAGTGACCCGTCGCCGCCAATATCGCCGGTCAGGCGCTTGACCGGTCCACACCCGCTACTACTTCGGCCGGGTATTCACTCCCGGCGCGACTTCTACTTGACTGCGACGATCCGCTCCTTGGCCCACCCTTCGTCATAAGAAGCCAACATCCTCAGATTGACCCGCAGGTGCTTGTATTTCCATTGGCCGTTGAGCTTTACGTATTCATCCTTGTATTGCAGCGCTATCCATCTCGCTTGTTCGCCGTGACGAAACTTGAAAGGGCCCATGAAGTACCATTCACCTGTCGCCTTGTCGCCGTGGACTTCGATGATTGGGTTCATGACATTGTGCTGCGAGAATTCGATCAACTTTTGGAATCCCTGGAAAAGTTTGCGAATTTCCGCGTGTCCTCTGCCGGTCCCAAACTCGGCGCTCTCCCAGATACCGTCTTCGGCGAATACCGAGGTGATTCTTTCCGGATTGTGATCGTCGTCGCAGATTTCGCAGTATCTGGCCTTGAGCTGTTTGATTGCTTCGATGTCTTCCAGGCGGGTCAGCCGCCGCTCGATTCCCTCAAGATCCATATTTTGATCCTCCCTACGTTTTGGTTCGCGCCCTCCCTGGCGGCGCGCAGGCATCAGCGATAATCCCAGTTACACACAGTCGCTCACAGAGTCCATAGTCCGGTGCCATTCGGGCAATGCCTTGATAGCGGCGATTGCATCAATATGGTTTGCTCAGGAAGCTGCGCCAGCTCGGCGAAGACGCAGAAGGCGGCCCTGGTGTAGGATCGACATCGGTCAAAGTCCTGATAGCGATGATGCATGATGGCTCCACGCACAACTGTGCCTGAAGGCGCGAGCCGCCTGAGATGGCGCTTCGTGATGCTCTGGCCATTGAGGCTCGGCAGTTTGCGGCTCAATGGTCGCTGCGCGCTTATGGGTATAGGCGTTTGTCTCGCCATGTCTTTGGCAGCATGCGCCACGCAAACAGAGTCGCCGCAAGCGCCGAGGCCTTCCGTAGTGGCTCAGCCTCCGCCCGCGCTAACTGCGCCGCCGCATGAAACGAGCGCCCAGCCATCGAGGACGGTCAAGGCCTCCTATCAAGGCAGTAGCACGGCTGGTCACCGGACAGCCAGCGGCGAGCCATACAATCCCAACGGCCTCACGGCCGCCTCGCGCACTTTGCCGATCGGCTCGACGGTCAATGTGACCAACCCTGCCACAGGCCGCTCAGTGAAGGTGCTCATCAACGATCGCGGTCCCTTTGTTCACGGTCGCAGCCTCGACCTCTCGAAACGCGCAGCTGAGAAGATCGGAATTACCGGCAAGGGCGTGGCTCGACGTGAAGGTTACGCCGGTCGAGTTCACATCCAGTCTCGAGTGAATCCGCGGCGCCCGCTTCGGCTGCCACGCCGGCCGCGCAGAACTAATGACCTCCACGGCCTGGTCAGCAGTGCCGACGTCGGGAGGGATGCGATGAATCGCTCACGCCGGACGCCCAACTCAGATCACTTCAATATCGAATGCTTGCGGCAAAAGTCGGTGGCCAGTTTGGCGGTAAGCGATGGATCCTCGAACATCGGATAGTGGCCGATACCTTTGAGGTAGGCCACCTCGGCGTTTTTCAGCAGCTTGACGGTTTCTTCAACCAGCGGCTTCGGCACCCAGAAATCGTCTTCGCCACGTATAACCAGCATCGGACACTCGACCGCGCCAAGCAGCGAGCGCACGTCATGAGTGGCCCAGGCTTCCAGGTCGCCCACCGCGCTGACTTGTGGACCTCGATGCTGCCAGCGCAACTCCATAATCTTTTCCGCCGAACAGTTGCGATTGAGCGACTCGGTCGCCGCCCGCTCGAGCTGGTCCTGCCATCCCGGACCCCAGGCCGGATGAGTCACTCCGGTGGGGCTCGGAAAGGTTGGCGAGCGTGACAAACCCTCCATCGGTATTCCCGCGGCCATCTCGCGCCAATGGTGCGCGGCGTAATCGAGCGTGATGTCGCCGCCGATCGAGCATCCCATGATTACGGGCTTCTTCAACCCGAGGGTATTGGCGAACGCGTGAACAAACTCGGCGTGCTCATGGATAGTGCGATGCGGCTTCCAGTTCACCGGGTAAGAGCGGAAGTGGCCCGGAAGATCCAGCGCATAGGCGTGAAAGCCTCGCTCGGCCAGCAAAGGCAGAAGGTAGGTGTATTCCAGTGAGCACGCCCCGGCAGTATGGATACAGACTATCGGATACCCCTCGCCAATCTCATCATAGAAAATCCTGGTGGCGTTGACTTTGACGTAATGCCCGCGAATATCTTCGGTGCTTGCCATAATCCTATTCCTTCAGCGCGCACTTCCGCGCACACAATCGCGCAGGACGTAGGCCATTTGGAACATCGCTTCCGACAGGCGCCCGGCTTCGAGCAGGTTTCCTTCGGTGCGGATTTCGACGTGGGGCGTGCCTACGGTCGCGAGCGTCGGGTCGTCATCGAAGTACCGTTTGCCGGGAAAGGTAAGATCCGCCCACTGCCTTTGCGCGCTGGTGAGCAACTTCCAGGCAGCTTCGCTGCCCGAGAATTTGAAGGTATAGCCGAAAGGAGAAACGGCACGGCTGATGGTCGATCACCTTTCCCTTGTAAATCTTCAGCCACAGCAGATCGGTCCCGACTTCGAGCAAGACCGATCCATCGAACCATTGCGCCTGTTCGTTGAAGCCCGGATGCGCATTGAGCGCGGAAACGAAGCGATCCTGGAACGCGCGATCAGCCAAAAATGACATGACCTTCCTCCGTTATTGCGCTGATCGGAGAAGCTATACTGTTGCATAGCCCACAAGGCCGTCGAGCCTTGAGCGGCGAATCCCGGGCCATGCTTTGCGCCGAACGAGAAAGAAAGTCAAGTATTGGCGCTGGCGTGAGGTATCTCTACCGAAGAGGTCGCGGCTTGGCGAAGGTAGTAAACCGATGACACGAATCCGGGCAACCGCACTCGGGGCTGCGCTTGCGCTATCGGCGTTGCTTTTTGCGTCAAGCACAACGCCTGCCGACGACTCGACGATCTCCCTGCAGGTGGAGCCTGCTGAGATAGAGCTATGTGGTCAGTCGCCCCAGAAGTTCCAGGTGGTGGCTCACAATGACGGCGCAACGACTGTGAGCGACTTAAAGCTGAATTTGATCGATGACACCCGGGCGAGCTTCACCCCCGCGCCTGCGCCGATCGCTCGGCTGGCTCCTGGCTCGTCTGCGAAATGGACCTTCTCCGCCGCTGAGCGCCAGGACGGCGTGGTTGCGGGCAAGGTCTACTACCGTCTCGAATATCGGTCCGGAAAGAAGCAAGGTACGGCTACGGCGCAGCTCGACGTGAAGCAACGTTCACGCGAGGCATTGGCGCAAGTAGCTACCGCCGCGGTGAGTCTGGCGTCCTCAGCCCTTGACGAGTCGCAGCCGGTAAATGGCTATCTGACCGTCACCAATCCATCCGAGCATGGACTCGAGGTCGAGATCGTCTGCCCTGCGAGCGACCGGCTAACATTTGACTTCCCTGCTTTGGCTAGCAAGGGATTCGTCGATTGCTCGTGTATCAACGGTAAAGACGGCCCCGCCTGCAAAGACTCTGTCACCAGGAAATTCAATTTGACGCCGGGTGAGGCGGTGCCTGTTCCAATCAGGATTTCGACAAAAAATGGAGCGGCCCCGGGAAAGCGGAAGATCGCCTTCCAAGCCAACTTGTCGTGGAACGACCGCGGGTGCGCTTACACGGCGACCATAGTCGCAACTGAAGATCTAGAGGTAGGAATTTTTGGTCAATCGGAAATTCTAACAGCTCTTGGAATTCCGTCGTTGCTGGTGCTGCCCGGGGTGCTCGTAATGTTGGTGGTCGGAATGCTGTGGAAGGCTGGCGTTCGATTTGGGCAACCGACGGCCGAGTTCCCTTACCAAGCCAAGTCGCCGGAGTTCTGGCTATTCGCTGTTTCCTTGTCATTCGTCGCCGTACTCTTGGGGCGTTGGGTCTTTCAACGTCCTTACCTGAACATATACCAACTCTCGGATCTCATGTGGCTTTGGTTTCTCTCCGTGCTATCCGGCGGGCTCGCCTTTGTCGCTGGCGATCTTGTCTCGGGTGAGGTCCTCCGTGCCCGGCGCAGGTACGAGGAGCGCGAGAAACCTCTGGCTGACGATGACCCGCGCAGAATATTGGAAAAGCTCGGGCGTTTAAAAAGAGGCGTATACCTTCCACGCCTGAGCGTCAAAGGTACAGATACTCCTTGCTTTCGCTTCTTCGCGCCGAGGCAGCCGCCGGATCAGCGCTGCTGGATAGTGCCGCGGATAGTGATAAAAGTGCCGCGCGACGCACCTGCCGGCACGAAAGCGCAGGTCGATAGTCAGCGCGGCAAAAGTGGGGACCCTACTGCTTTAGCCAGGCTCATGACGGAG
Organism: uncultured delta proteobacterium; assembly: GCA_963832395.1. Lineage (GTDB taxonomy): Bacteria > Desulfobacterota > Binatia > Binatales > Binataceae > JAKAVN01. The sequence goes on from CAWHTV010000002.1 coordinate 105,688, forward strand.
GGCGCGATCGCTGGACGTTGGCAAACTAGCGCCGATCTAACCGGTCCAAAAGAGATTAATGAGAGCGACCTGCAGGATTTCAGGGTGACCGCACCATTGATTGATGAGGTCGAGATCGAAGATTAAAGGGTAGATAAAGGAAGAGGCCCGTCAGGGACGGACCTCTAGAACGGTGAGACATCCCTTCAGGGACAGTCTTAAACCACCGCCCGCAGATATCCCTCTGAGATACCCAGCAAGTAGTCAATGCACGGATAGCATTTTCAGCAGGAGACCGTCAATGAGTGACGTAGAAGCCGTTCGCGTGTCATTTGCGTGGATCCAACCAAAGCTGGATCTTCTCGCCGAACAGCCTCTCCCCAACGCACCGATGCGCTTTCTCGGGCGCGACGATACCTTTGGAGCCCAGTTTGAACTAGCCCAAGAAGGACAGCAGGCCAACGGTCTGGAGCCTCCCTGGCCCAGGCCGACCGGACAGCTCTTTTGGACTCACTACCTTGAAGGTTCGGAGCCGGGCTCCATCCGGGGCGCCGAACCGTGGCGCGCGTTGGTGCCCTTGCGGCTGAAGTTGGCCGCGTATTTCGAATTGCCCCAACTGAAGCTCACCGTTTTCACTGAAGGCTTTCTATATCCGCACGGCCTCGGCCTTGGCATTACGGTTGAGCTGACCGAGCGCCAACCCATCGAGACTGTCGTCAACGCGCTTATCGACTTGCAGCAGAAGCGCAGACTGGTGCCGCCAGGTGCGCAAGGACGTGGTGGGAGCCTAAAGCTCGGTGACTATGCGGCTCAGTGTCTCTCCAAGCTGCGCGCGGACGCGTTCGGCGATTCGGCGGCCGCCAGACGCGCAACGCTGGACCCACCGTTCTCGATCGCGACCATCCTGCGAGCAAACGACGTAGACGTGAACGCGCCTATCGTGGATCAGGGCCCCGTGCACCGGGAACTCGAGGCCCTTACGCGGTGGAGTCCAACGTGGCAAGCGGACTCGCCACTGCCCTCATTTGCAAAGCGCCGTATACCGACCAGGGGGAACAGTCCACCCAGCCATGCGCTCTACGCAAGTAAACGCGGCCGCGTCATCTGGTTCCCCGCTTACTTCGGCCAACCCGGAGCGCCCAATCTCTCTTGCTATCACCGCAACCTCTTCTATGCCTGCTTGCAGGTGGAGAGCCTCAGTGCCCTGTCGTCCGCCGCGGCGCAGCGGATAGCGGCGGGGATCGCGCTGTCGCCTTGGCAGTCCGATTGCGCAAAGCGGGCGGCAGGAATCCTCGGGCGCCTCTATGCTGGAGCAAACAGCACGTATCGCTCCATGAGCGTGAAGCTTCACATTGATGAGAATCAGAAGAACGAAATTAACGACAACCGCCAGTACTTTGGCATGCCAACTCTATGATTGGATTGCACGGCTACAAGGATCGGTCGCGCGTCAGATCGCGTCACAAGCTCACGGCCATTTCGCTCAGGAAAACGTGCTGCGTTATCTTGCGCGCGGCCGTACCGGCGTAAGCGCCGGCCGAAGCCGCCACCAGCTTGTTGCCCTGGAAGCTCCCGATGCCGAGCAGCGTCTCCTCGACCGCGCTGGTAACACCCGCTTCGGCCATCGCGGCGAACCCCTTGAACCATCGCTTCGCCGTTTCCTGCTGTGCCGCGTTGAGGCCCGCAGCCATCCGGCCGTAGCGGTCGCGCAGCTTGTACTGAAAGTCGCCGGTTGCCTCCACGATCACACTGACCACATCGCGCACATAACGCTCCGCGTTCTTTTCGGAAAGGAAACCTTTGAGATCTCCCAGGCTCTTGGGCGTTCCGCTGAGATTCATCGGCGGCGCGATATTGATTTCGTCCACCGTGCCAAACCCATCGGGACCGAAGAAGTATTGCATCACGCTGTCGGTCACCAATCGCGGCAGAGACGGGTCGACGAGATTCTTGAGCGTCGTCACCAGCGACAACGCAATTCCGAACTGTCCTTCCAAAAACGATCCAAGCATCCCCGACAGATCCTTGAGCTCATTTCTGCCGTCGAAGAATTGGAGCAGGCGGCCGGAGATAGCGGCCGGATCGCCGCCATTGAAAATTCGCATGATCTCGTCCGCCGGATCCTTGAGGAACTTCAAAATCGCCGCTATCGGAATAAATTCTCCCACTGCGGGAGCCGCCATCGCACCGACTTGGGTGAGCGGAAGCAAATCGAGCATGGGCGTAAAATCCAGTATCAGATGCCGCGGAATCGACGCCCCACCGCGTATCTCCTGCGGAAGACTGCTGCCGTCGGTTGACTTAATACTCGCCAATGGCGCCATCGACGAAAAAGCACCGGCCAGCACGTTCTGCACCAGCGCGACGAGCGCATACTTCGAGGTGTCGTCATTCGTGATCATGTGATTATCCTCTCGCCTTCGCATTACTTGGGCTCGATTGCGGCACCGCGGGTTGTTTCAGTAGTTTGACCAGCGCAGTCGTCCGAATTCGTCGTAGAATTCTTCGTGCAGGTTGGCTCCGGTCAGCGTCACCAGCGCGAAGCCATTGGGTGCCCGCTTCGGATCGCCATTTCGTCGGGCGAGGTCGCTTTCCGCCCATTGAACCTTGAATTTGTCTCTGCCCAGTTTGTCGACATCCGGCGGCGCGGGAAGGAATGGAATAGCCCCATGCCCCACGCATCGCGGCGTTACCGACGAATTGCTGCCCAGCGGAGTTCGCTCATATATGACCACGCCGTGAACATGTCCCCAGTACCACCACCAATCACGCACGTCGCGCAGGATTTGTGTCGCTTCGTTATACAGCGGCCGCATCGTGATTTCCCCGCTCACGGTATTTACGTTGAAGCCATCGTGATGGGTCAGCAGGATCACGCGCTTGCCCGCGTTCGATTTGAGTAAGTCAATCAGCCATTCGACCTGGTCGGATCCGTTAACCATATTCGGGTCCGATAAATAGCCTTCGTTGTAGCGGGCGCTTTGATGGCAGGCGAGGAACGCGGTGTCGAGCCCGATTATCAGCCAATTGACGTTCGTCAGCGCGAAGTAACTCAGTCCCTGCTGCGACTTTTGAAAATCGGAATCCTTCAGCAGAACATCGAAGTAACCCGTCCCGCCGCTGTACATCTCGTGATTGGAATTTAGCGCGTAGGTGCCTTGGGAACCCTTCGGCCATACGTTCAGGAACCGCTCGCGCTCCTCGTTCTGCAGCCCGGAGTAATAGACGTCACCGAGATGAATCGTATAGTCGGGCTCAAGCTTACGTATCCCTTCCGCCACGGCGCGCGCGGTGTCGAATGGCGCCTGGTCCTCGGACCGGCTACTCGGCGCCGTAGTGCCGGTGCCCCAGTCTCCCGCGATGGCAATCTTGATTGAATCGCCGTCCAGTCGTTTGACCGGATCGATAGCGGGGATCTGCTTGTGCGTTGGAAACGGCCTTAAGTGCGATCTGGTTTGATAGTAGTTCACCAGGCACTCGATCCAGTTCCGATCGAAGGACTCGTAATATCCGCGCCCGATTATCCCACCTCCCAGCAAATCGTTGACGCCCGTAGCCTCGGCAAGCGCGTCACCCGCGTCAAGGTTACCCAGCAATTCGGCTATCTGGGCCGCCGTCGCGGCCGGGTCAAGCGCTATATTTTTCGCGTCCGCCTCCCGCTCGGCGGTCTTCAGAGCGCTGAACAACTGCCGCCGCACGTCCGCGTCGGGCGATTTGAGCTTTGCCAAGTCGTCGGCGATGTTGCTCCGGTAAGCCGATAGGCTGTCCGCCATCTGATACCCCCCTGTGAACCCGGATAGCAAAAGGACCGTCCTATCCTAGTCGAAAATCACGAGTCGGAGTTAACCCTTCGTCGCGCCGTGGGTTTATGGAGCCCGGTGGATTTCGCTATGATCAACCTCTCGCAGGATGTTTTGGCGCGGCAGTGAACCCCTGCCCTCGGAGGAGACTTACTATGCCGCTTAGTGCCCGCAATCATCTCAAAGGCGAAATTACCGACGTGCTCCTCGGAACTGTGACCGCGCTAATTACGGTCAAAGTTGGTGACCATCTTGTGGAGTCGGTGATCACAAAACGAAGCGCCGAAGAATTGGGTCTGAAAAGGGGCGACAAGGTGACCGCAGTGATCAAAGCAACTGAGGTCATGATTCAGAAGGATTGAGAAGATGGTTCGCTGCTGGTCTGACAGGCTACGTGCGGCGGCTCTAACTTGCGGGTTGCTCGCGTTTATTTCCGTCGCGTTGGCGTTTAGCGCCTCGCGGCCGGCGCGGGGGCAGGCCGTGTCGCTCGCCAACACCACGTTGCGCGTCATCGGGAAGGTCGAGCGGCCCCTGGCCTTGAGCGAAGTCGACCTCCAGGCGCTGCCCCGTAAGCGTTTGGCAGTTACCGACGAGAAGGGCACGTCTGTAACTTACGACGGCGTCCCGGTGGTTGAGCTTTTGCGGCGAGCGGGAGTACCGCTAGGCAAGCAGCTCCGGGGACCGCAGATGAAGCTCTACATAGTCGCCGACGCGGCTGACGGTTACCGGGCCGTATTCGCGCTGCCCGAATTCGATCCTGACTTCACGGACCGGGTTATTATCCTTGCCGACCGTCGGGATGGCCACGTGATGACGCCGAAGGAAGGGCCTTTTCGCCTGGTCGTTCCAGACGAGAAGCGCCACGCGCGCTGGGTACGCGAGGTAACCACGCTCGACGTAGAGGAGGCCAGGTAGCAGGAAACCGATCGCCTTGGCTTCCGGCGAACCGAGGCTGGCAGTAGCCTTTCGTACGATACGCTACCTCAGCAGCTTTGCCGCCGAGGCTTGCTCGTGACCAAGAATCGGATGCGGCCGGTAGGGGTTTTTCCAGGGCCCGGACCTCTTCCACGCTGAGTTTGATATCGACCGCCTCGAAGGCCTGTTTCAGATGATGGGTTTTGGTGGCGCCGATAATCGGCGCGGTCACGCCCGGCGCTTGTAGAATCCATGCGCAGGCGATCTGAGTGGGCGTCACCCCGTGTTCTTTGGCGATTTTTTGGGCTACTGCCGCGACCTCGAAATCGTCGTCATGGAAATACATATCCTTCTGCATCTGGTCGGTCTGGGCGCGCTTGGTCGGCCCTTCGCCGCGTTCGCGTTTGCGATCGCCCTCGAGAAATCCGCGGGCCAACGGACTCCAGGGAATCAGCGCGACGCCTTGATCCACGCAAAGCGGAATCATCTCGCGTTCCTCCTCGCGGTAGATCAGATTGTAATGATTCTGCATCGCCACGAACCGGTGCCAGCCATGTTCCTTTGCCAGGTAAAGAGCCTTCGAAAATTGCCAGGCCGCCATGCTGCTCGCGCCGAGATAACGGACTTTTCCGGCGCGCACCAGGGAATCAAGGGCCTCCAGAGTTTCTTCGATCGGGGTCGAAAAATCCCAGCGATGGACCTGATAGAGATCGATGTAGTCGGTCCTCAACCGGCGCAATGAATTGTCGCAAGCTTCGAGAATATGCTTGCGGCTGAGTCCGCGGCGATTTGGCCCCGGGCCCATCGGACCGTTGACCTTGGTCGCAATGATGATGTCGTCGCGCGACGCCATCTCGTTAAGCCAGCGCCCGGTTATCTCTTCGCTTCCGCCAACCGAATAGACGTCGGCGGTATCGAAAAAATTGACACCGGCGTCCAGCGCGGCTGAAAAATGCTCGCGCGCCTCTTCGGCGCCAAGCGCCCAGTCGCGGCGCATAGTCCACGGCGGCAGCTCGCCACCGCCATAGCTCATACAGCCCAGGCAAATTCGCGAGACCGTGACGCCTGTATTGCCAAGTTTCGTGTATTGCATCGCTCGTCTGCACCTATCCTGTCGGGAATGCCAATGCCTTCTCGAAGCGGGCCCATTCGACGGCCCCCGGTTCCGCCACGATATATGCAATCATTTTATGTACTCACAGCGCCAGCAGGCGGCCGCATTCCACACCAACGGCTAAAGTTTCACGTACACGGATTTGATCTGCGTAAACAAATCGAGCACGTGTTGACTTCCTTCGCGGCCGAAGCCCGACTGTTTGTAGCCGCCGAAGGGCATCGCGGTATCGATGACGCCGTAGCAGTTCACCCAAACCGTACCGGCCTTGAGCGCTCTGGCAACCTTGTGCGCGCGGCTGATGTCGCGCGTCCAGACGGCCGCCGCGAGCCCGTAGGTCGTGTCGTTACTCTGGAACACGGCGTCGTTTTCGTCCTTGAACGGGATCGCTGCCGCGACCGGGCCGAAGATCTCTTCGCGCGCGATCCTCATATCGTTGTTCACATCGGCAAAGACCGTTGGTTGCACGTAGTACCCTTTTCCGTCGTTCGCCTCGCCGCCAATCGTAATTCTCGCGCCTTCGCGCTTGCCCACTTCGAGGTAATTTTTTACCCGGTCGAACTGCTCGCGCGATACTACCGGGCCCAACCTGGTTTTCGAGTCGAGCGGATCACCGAGCGTAAGGCTCTCGCTCGCTTTGGTAAGTTCTCCGACAAAATTCTCGTAAATGTCGCGCTGCACGAAGATCCGCGTGCCGGCCGCGCACACCTGTCCTGAATTGTAGAACACTCCGTTCATGGCGTTGCGTACCGCCAGCCCCATGTCCGCGTCGGGAAAGATGATATTTGGCGACTTGCCGCCGAGTTCGAGCGATACGCGTTTCAGATTGCCCGTCGAAGCCCGGAGAATAAGTTTGCCTACCTCGGTCGAACCGGTGAAGCTCACTTTGTCGATGTCAGGGTGCTCGGCGATGGAGCTTCCCGCGCCGGGACCGAAGCCGGTGATGATGTTGACGACGCCGTCGGGAATTCCCGCTTCCTGGATAAGTTCGCCCAGCCGGAGCGCGGTGAGTGAGGTTTGCTCGGCGGGTTTCAGGATCATCGTGTTTCCGCAAGCGAGAGCAGGCGCGATCTTCGTCACCGCCATCAGCAACGGAAAATTCCACGGGATGATCAGGCCACACACGCCCACCGGCTCGCGCAGGGTGTAGTTCAACATCGACGGGTCTGACGGATTGGTTTCGCCATAGATCTTGGTCGGCCATCCGGCAAAATAGCGAAAGGTGCCGGCGGCGCCCGCGATGTCGATGGCGCGCGCCTGCGAAACAGGCTTGCCATTGTCCAGGCTTTCCAGTTCGGCTAGCTCGTCCGCATACTTGTCGATCAGGTCGGCCAGCTTGAGCAGATAGCGCGTTCGCTGATGCGGGGTGATGCTCCGCCACTTGCCTTCCTCAAAGGCTTTGCGCGCGGCTTTCACCGCCTCGTCAACGTCCGCCTTGTCTCCCTCGGCTACCAGCGCCAGGACTTCCTCATTGGCGGGGTTGATGGTTTCGAAGGTCTTGCCCGATTTGGCGGATACCCATTTGCCACCGATCAACAGCTTGGTCGGCGAGCGTTTCAGGAATTCCAATACCGCGCTTACTTTTACGCCTTGCGTGGCCTTTTCGATTGATGGAACTGCCGCAGCCATTTTTCTAAATCTCCTGTATATCGAGGTCCGGGGGAATCGTCGCGAGCGGAGGCGGCAGTACCGTCAATCGGAACAGCCGCCTCCGCGTATCGAAGCTAGAGCTTTACGTAAACTGACTTAATCTGCGTATAGAGATCGAGCGCATATTTCCCCAACTCGCGCCCGATACCGGACTGTTTGTAACCGCCAAAGGGTGAAATTGGATCGATGTTGTTGTAGCAATTGACCCAGACGGTTCCCGCCTTTAGCGCACGCGCAACCTTGTGCGCGCGACTTACATCGTTGGTCCAGACCGCGGCGGCAAGGCCGTAAGTCGTATCATTGCCCTGCAGGATCGCATCGTTTTCATCCTTGAAGGGAATGACGGAGGCCACGGGCCCGAAGATCTCCTCGCGCGCGATCCTCATGTCGTTGTTCACCCCGGTGAAGATGGTCGGGTCGACGAAGAACCCCTTGCCCTTTCCGACCGCACCGTCTAGCGACGGCTTCGCGCCTTCCTGTTTGCCCAGTGCGAGATAGCCTTTTACCCGGTCGAACTGCTCTTTGGAGACGAGTGGGCCAACCGTGGTTTTCGGGTCGAGCGGATCGCCCGCCTTTACGTTAGAAGCGTAGCGGGTCAGCGCGTCGACGAAGCGATCCTGGAAATCGCGCTGGACGAAGACCCGCGTTCCCGCGCAGCACACCTGCCCGGAGAGCATCGTGAATCCAAACATCGAGGTGGCCACCGCGGACTCGAGGTCGGCGTCGGCAAACACCACGTTGGGCGACTTGCCGCCGAGTTCCAGCGAGACGCGCTTCAGGTTTCCCGCCGAGGCCTGCAGGATCATCTTTCCGACTTCGGTCGAGCCAGTGAACGCCACCTTGTCGATATCGGGATGGCTGGAGATCGCGGCCCCGGCCGTTTCGCCGAATCCGGTGATGATATTGACCACGCCTTCCGGAATGCCGGCCTCGAGTACCAGCTCTCCAAGCCGGAGCGCGGTGAGCGGCGTTTGTTCGGCGGGCTTCAGGATCGAGACGTTGCCGCACGCGAGCGCCGGCGCGATCTTCCAGGCGAACATCGCGATGGGGCCGTTCCACGGAATGATCTGACCGCAGACGCCAACCGGTTCGCGCAGCGTGTAGTTGAACATCGAGGGGTCGGAGGGATTGGTCTCACCGTAGATCTTGGTCGCCCATCCGGCGTAGTAGCGAAACACGTCGACCGCGCCGGCGACCATGGCGCGGGCTAGCGAGATCGCCATCCCGTTGTTAAGCGTCTCCAGCGTCGCCAATTCGTCGGCATTTTGCTGGATCAGATCCGCAATCTTGAGCAGATAACGGGTCCGCTGATGCGGCCCAATTTTCGGCCATTTGCCTTCCTCGAAGGCTTTGCGCGCGGCCTTTACCGCTTCGTCGACGTCGGCCTTGTCGCCCTCGGCCACAAGCGCCAGAACTTCTTCGTTGGCCGGATTGATAGTCTCGAAGGTCTTGCCCGACTTGGCCGGTACCCACTTGCCGCCGATAAGCAGTTGTTTCGGCTTCCTGAGAAATCCCAGTACCGCGCTCGAGCTAACGCCGCTAGCTGCCTTTTCGATTGATGGAACTGCTGCTGCCATTTTTTTCTCCTCCGATATCGAGTGATCGCTTTTGTATTAATCCAAAGGTCGGCGTTGAGCCGACGGACTTGCAACCTCAGAGCTTCACGTAAACTGATTTGATTTGGGTGTAGAGCTCGATCGAGTGCCGGCCCAACTCACGGCCGAACCCCGATTCCTTGTAGCCTCCGAAGGGCGAAATCGGATCGATGATTCCGTAACAGTTCACCCATACCGATCCCGCCTTGAGCGCGCGTGCCACCTTGTGTGCCCGGCCCACGTCCTGCGTCCAGACCCCGGCGCCCAAGCCGTAGGTAGTGTCGTTGCCTTGCAGGATGGCGTCGTTTTCGTCCTTGAACGGAATCAGCACCGCCACCGGCCCAAAGATCTCCTCGCGCGCTATCCTCATTTCGTTTTTGACGTCGGTGTAAATCGTCGGCTTGACGAAATAGCCTTTCGCCTGCGGGCCGCGCTCGCCGCCGGCCTTCGCCTTCGCGCCTTCGTCGTGCGCGAGCTTGAGATAACCCAGCACGCGCTCATGTTGCTCGCTCGAAACCAGCGGACCCATCGTGGTCGCCGGATTGAGCGGCTGACCCAGCTTGATCTCGTTGGCCTTGGCGGAGATGCGCTCGGCGAACTCGTCGTAGATTCCCTCCTGCACGAACATCCGCGTTGCCGCGCAACAGACCTGTCCCTGGTTGCGAAAGACACCCGTCGCCGACAGCGCCACCGCTTGCTCCATCGGCGCATCCGGGAAGATAACGTTGGGCGACTTACCACCGAGCTCAAGCGAGACGCGTTTGAGATTGCCGGCCGAGGCCTGAAGGATGAGCTTCCCTACCTCGGTCGAACCGGTGAACGCGACCTTGTCGATATCCGGATGCGCCGCGATTGCGCCTCCGGCAGTAGGGCCGAAACCGGTCACTATGTTGACCACTCCGTCGGGCACGCCCGCTTGGCAGATCAATTCTCCCAGTCGAATCGCGGGCAGCGGAGTCTGCTCGGCAGGTTTCAGCACCAAAGTGTTGCCGAAAGCCAGGGCCGGCGCGATTTTCCAACTGATAGTGGCGAGCGGCCCATTCCAGGGAATAATCTGCCCGCAGACACCGATCGGCTCACGCAGTGTGTAGTTGAAAATGCCGGGATCCGAGGGATTGGTCTCACCGTAGAATTTCGTTGCCCAACCCGCGTAATAGCGGAACGTATCGGCGGTCCGGCCAACTTCTATGATTGACTCCCCGATCGGCTTGCCGTTGTCGAGCGTTACCAGCTCGGCCAGTTCATCGGTATGGGCCTCAATCAGATCGGCGATCGTGAACAGGTACCGCGCACGCTGATGCGGCCCCATCGATCGCCATTTGCCGGTTTCGAAAGCCTGGCGCGCAGCCCTTACCGCTTCGTCCACGTCGGCCTTGTCGCCTTCCGCAACCAGACCTAGGACTTCTTCATTTGCCGGATTGATCGTTTCGAAAGTCTTGCCTGACTTGGCGGCGACCCATTTGCCGCCGATCAGGAGTTTCTTAGGCGAACCTTTCAAGAAATCCTGTGCGGCGGCAGTCGCTCCCGCCGCGGCGCTCTCGATTGATGGAACCGCTGCTGCCATTGGTTCAACCCTCCTTTTCAAATCCTTAGCTAACACTCGATTCGGGCGAGACTCTCGCCCATTCGGGTGGTGTCATACGCACCAAGCTGCGCCACCTCGCGGGCGAAGCGGCGCGAGCTGAGCGCATCCAACATTCGACGCACGGGCACCGCTTCGAGCTCGGTTTCAGAGATTGCTAAGTCGTACCGCTCTTCTCGCAGCGAGATGAACCCCAGCCCATAGGATCGTCTTACTGAGTCTCTCATTTGCCATAATAAAAGCAGAACGCCCGTATCATGGCACCGATTAAGAACGGGCGTAAAGTCGAGAAACCGTCCACTCACTACGGTTCAATAGGCGCTTAGTGGCTTTGCCTTACTTGATGCAGAGTACCCGACAATCCAGGGATCACCGTCGATTCTCCAGGATCCCAGCAGCGAATGGCGGTTCTGGGACAAATCTCTTCTGAGCAGTTCCGAGCAGTGTCGATGGCGCCCGTGTGCGTGCTTCAGGGGCGATGGGGCGCGTGCGCAACCGTTCCTAAGCCCGTTGCGAAAGGATTCGAGCGCCGCGGACCGATGGCCCGCGGCGCTGACGCGGAACATGATGAAAATGTCTAGGGCTTCGAGTTCAGATCCGCCTTCGCGGTGTCAAGATCGACCGGCACCGAATAGTGCTCGTGCACGATCCACCACTTGCCGCCTACCTTGCGATAAACGTCGGTGGCGCGCAGCGTAACCGCGCTCTTGTTGCCCTTCGAATCGGTGCAGGCGAAGCGCTGGATGCTATGCGAATAGGCCAAGGTCCCTTCGGTTTCGATCACAAGGTCGTCGATCTCCATCTTGGGATTATCCGCGCATCCTGTCAGGGCGCTCTGCCAGTTCTTTAGATAAGCGTCTCGCCCACGGCATTCCCGCGGGGGGATCACATCGAAAACGACAAGAGAATCGCCCTTGGCGAAATTCGCCAGAATAGCGTTGGCATCCTTGGCCTCGGCCCCTTTGACGATTCGCTGTTCCAGCGCGGCAATTGCCTGCTTGTCGCCGTCACCAGACCGCGCCGCGAGCGCCGCGGCGCTCAGGCCAGCCGCGATGCCAATCAATCCTAAGATAGCGAGCAATTGTTTCATGTCCCTTCCCCTGGGTTCTGTTCCGGTTTGCCGTGCTGTATCCAAGACTCAGTTTTCCGCAAAATAAACGACTGGAGCCATCCGATTCCGACAGAAATTACCCCACTCCGCTCTCGATGACATGGTATTCCGACGACTAGCATTTCTCTAAGGGCGCGCCGGCGAGCCTTCCGCATCCTCGACGCATTTGGTAGGCGGCACGGCGCGGGCGAGGCGCCGGCGGCGATTCGGGTCTCTTGTCGCGTTCGCGTATTTTAGCTGCTTCTTGTAGCTGGCCTTCCAGTTGTCCGCCGCTTTCTCACAGGCCTCCTTGGTTGGAAAGCCAGTTTTGATGGTGCGCGGACTTGGTTCAGTTGCGACTAAAGTCCAGCTCAAAAGCGCCATCGCAGCTATATGGCATGGCTTCACGTGCGCCTCGCTTCCCGTCACGCGTGTTTCGACACATTACAAGCGCATGGTACCGTCCGATTTCCGAAAAAGGTAGGCCGGCAGACAGGTCGCGCCAGACAGCGTCAAGACCAGACAGCGTCAAAAGCGGACTGTTCAGAAGAAGCGCGGCGCTTGACGTTCCCTCTCTACTTCGCCTAATCGTCAGTAGTCGCACGATGGCTCGCACAGGGAGAGAACCTCATGATTTATGAGTTACGCGTCTATCATTGCGTTCCCGGACGGCTTCCGGCCCTGGTCAAGCGCTTCGAAACGATCACCGTGCGCTTGTTCGAGAAGCACGGCATCCGCCAGACGGGCTTCTGGACGGTCGCGATCGGAGAATCGAATCAGGATCTGATCTATATTCTGCAATGGGAATCGCTGGCGGATCGCGACAAGAAATTCGCATCCTTTCAAGCTGACCCTGAATGGATCGAGGCGCGCCGCAACAGTGAGCAGGACGGTCCGCTGGTCGCGTCGATCAGTAATACGATCATGACGCCGACCGCGTTCTCGGCGGCGCGATGAGGCACTTGTCGAGAGCCGCACGAAATCACGCGGGCAAGCGATGCGCACTCCGCTGATCGGGAGCGCAGGGGCTCGATGCGAGTCAGGATGCCAGCAGCACAGTGAAATAGTTGCCGCCGCTGCGAATGCCGCGTGGGAAAACACAAGATGCTGATTCGCCCTTAAGTCAAACCAGCGGGGAGCTATCGGACGATACGCTGTCCGGTGCATCTCTCAGACCTGTAACATTTTTCGATTCGCCCTCCTTGTGCAGCCACCTTGGAGAACCGCTTCCTGGCTGCCTCAACGTCAGACGGCTGGTCGTCCCGCGGATTAGAGCGGGCGCGGCACAAGCATGGTCTGCGGCTGGCGGCGTTTCAGGCCAGACAGGCCGGATGCTTGCGTAATTGCTCCGTCGCAAGGCCGACCGCTGATATGAACGTAACTTCAAAAGTAGTTGATTGGCTATTCCGCGCGCTTTACCTTGTTCCGTTCGCGGGTGCCGTCTGGTTTGTCGCGCGTTTCAGCGTCGATGTACCTATCACGGACCAGTGGGGACTATCGAATCTCTTCGGAGCGGTTGCCGCGAGGCAATCGCTGGCCCCCCATTTGCTGGCTTGCAACAACGAGCATCCGATCCTGTTTCCCAAATTGATTTGGATCGCGCTCGCCTTTGCCACGAAATGGAATACGCGCGTCGACATGATGATGTCACTGCTCCTCGCGCTCGTGATGTTCATTGCGATAGCAACAATTGCGCGATCCCAGTCGCGCGGCGGCAGGGATTGGATAGCCGCAGTCAGCATATTCGTGGCGGCGCTGTGCGTGTTCTCGTTTGTTCACTATGACACGTGGCTGTGGGGCTTCCAGTTGAACTTCGTACTCACCAATACCTGCGTGGTGTTGGCCGTGTATTCGCTTTGGCGCCTGCACGCGCGCCCGCCGGAGGCTTTGCTGCTGGCCTGGTGCCTGTGCGCGATTGCCAGCTTTTCCGAATTGCAAGGGATGCTTGCGTGGCTGGTGGTAATCCCCATGTATGCCTTGTTGGACGACAGGCGCCGGGCGGCGATGGCTGTGTTGGGGTCGGTCGCGTTATGCGGTGTTTCTGTCGCACTCTATTTTCTCGTTTTCACTCGAGCGCACAGGTATCCGGTCGACCGATCTTTTTGGCACTACCATCCCATCGCCGCGTTGGAGTTCCTGTTCGCCCTGCTGGGAGCGCCTTTGGCGCATGGGACTTCGGTGCCGTCCCAGACGCTCGCGCCTGTGCTGGGTGCCGTTCTGATCGGACTCTTCGTAGTGGGGAACGCGCTGCTGGTTCGGGCAAAACGCCTGTCGGTCGCGGCGCCATGGATCTCGATGGGTCTGTTCGGCATCGGGTTTGCGCTTATGACGACGTTTGGACGCTCGGCGTGGGGCGTGGGGCTGGCCGCGGCGCAGTCGCGCTATATGAGTGCCAGCGTGTTGCTGACGGTCGCGGTGCTTGAGTTGTTCAGGCAGGCGCTTGCGCACAGGCCCAAATTGTTCGTTGTGCTGGCTGTCGCGGTCGGAACGCTCAGCGTTGCCGGAACGGTCGAGTCGATACCGATCGCGCGCAATCTCAAGCAGGCTCGCGAACATGCGGCGGCCTACCTGGAAGTCGAGCGCTATATCGACCCGGCCACGGATAACTACGAACAGAGCTGCCTGTTCCCGCTGTTTCCAGTTACAGGGTATACAGGCCGGGTCCGGGTTAGTGCCGAGACCCTGGACACTCTGGGGTTTCGGAAAGTAGTAAGACATGTTCCGTTCGTGGAGACCCCGTCCAAACTATATGGGGAGTTCGATTTTTCGACGAAGGCAGACCAGGCTCATCCCATACGTATTGGCGACGCGATAAGAGTCAGCGGATGGGCGGTCGTTCCGGGGCGCGAGCGTCTGCCGAAGTTTGTGTTGATCTCAGTAGGGGATGCGCGAGTTTTTATCATGGCGGCCTGGATTGGAACAGTCGAGCGGCCCGACGCCGCGCGGATGACGGGAATGCCTCAGGCCTTGAAGTCGGGTTGGTCGGTTTCAATTCCAGCGGCCTTCCTGCCCGCTGGCGAATCGACGCTGACGGCGTGGGTGTACGACGCTGAGCAGCAGGAGTTTGTGCGCCTGAACAGCCTCGACGGCGATAGTCGAGTGTATAAGGCACCGTGAGAATGCTCTTCACCCAACGGCGGTGATCGATGCCAATCGAGCAGGGACTCAAGGAGGTCGAGCGCACTCGCGAAGCATACTGGCTTCGCTATCCGCAGACCACGCCAGTGAAGCTCCACTGGCGTGCGGTAGCGGTGCGCCATTGCTTCCACGTGTTGCCTGGAGAATCGATCCTCGAGATTGGCGCCGGCGGTGGTC
Organism: uncultured delta proteobacterium; assembly: GCA_963832395.1. Lineage (GTDB taxonomy): Bacteria > Desulfobacterota > Binatia > Binatales > Binataceae > JAKAVN01. The sequence goes on from CAWHTV010000002.1 coordinate 120,728, forward strand.
TATGGACCCGCCATCTGTCGGAAGTGCTGCGGGGCGAGTGTCCAATAACCGCGGCCGTGTTCAACGACGACCTGGCCGAACAACTGAAGCGTCAGCGGATTCCGTCCGTCTCAGTGGCGCGAGTTCGGAATCTCGCGGCGGACCTTCCGGCCAAAAGCTTCGATTACATAGTAGGAAATGCGATCTTGTGCCATGAGGACTATGCGCAGGACCTGCGCGCCCTCCATCAACTGCTCAAACCAGGCGGACAAATCCTGTTCTTCGAGGCCAACTTCTGGAACCCGCAGGTCTTCGTCAAAAGCGTACTTCCCTGGGTGGGGCGTTGGAGTGGCAACGCGCGAGGACAGATTGGCATGCGCAGGCATCAGCTCATGCGGGCCGCGTCGCATCAGGGCTTTATCCACGTCGATATAGTCCCTTTCGATATCGTCCATCCGCGGACTCCGGCGCGCCTGCTGCCACTGCTTCAACCGCTCGCGTTCGTCTGCGAGCATGCCCCGATCCTACGCGAGCTTTGTGGAACGCTCTATATCTGGGCACAGAAGCCCGGTGAGCGAATCCGGCCGCGCGTGAATCTCGCGGAACATCGCCAGCTCTTCGACGCGGTATCAGTGGTGGTGCCCTGTCACAACGAAGCGATGAACGTGTCCGGGCTGGTGGATACCCTGATTCGGTTCTATGACCCATACATTCACGAAATCGTGATCGTCAATGACAACAGTGGCGACGATACGGCGGCGGTGACCCGTGAGCTCGCGGCTCGCGAGCCGCGCGTCAAGCTGGTGAATCGAACCGCGCCCAATGGCGTCGGACGCGCGCTGCGCGACGGCTACGCGGCGGCAACGGGACGCTATATCCTGACGATGGACGCGGACTTTGTGCGCATCGTGCCCGAATTTCGCGACCTGTTCGACGTGATCGCGCAAGGCCATGACGGAGCGATCGGCAGCCGCTTCTCACATGAATCCGTCCTGATCAACTATCCCTTTTCCAAGATCGTATGTAATCGCGCCTTTCATCTGCTGGTAGGGCTTTTACTCTTTCCGCAAGCGCGCGACACCTCTAACAACCTCAAGCTGTATCGCGCCGAGATCCTCAAGGACATGACGATCGAAGAAGCGGGATTTGCCGCCAACGCAGAGACCGGCCTGAAAGCGATGCTTGCCGGGTATGACGTCTGCGAGGTCCCCGTCTCGTCGATCAACCGAACAGCCGGAATGGGCAGTTCGACTTTCAAGACCTTGCAAGTGGCGCCGGCTTACTTCTGGGCCCTGGTGCGGATTCTTCGCGCGGCCCGGCGCGCACGCAAGCATAGTCGGCAAGAGTTTCGGCAACGAACCGAAGCGACGGGACGGAAGACTAAAAAACGAACTGGCGGACTGGCTTAAGGAGATAATTCGCCGAACTGGCGCGCTCCAAGATAGTCGGACGATAGTCGGAAGATAGTCGCAAGACCGGCGTCGTTACTCTAGCCGAGCTCGCCTCATTGCCCCTTCCGCTTCCATTCAAGCGATATAGCCCAGGTTTGAGGTCACACGGCTTCAAGAATCTCGAGCGGAATGATCCGCAAAATGGATCCCGCCGATGCCGAATGTCTACAGTCGAGCCGACTGGATCACTTCAGCTGGTCAACGATCGAGTTCACCGGAAAGATCGCCAGAATGTCCGAACCATACTCCGTCAGATAGAGCAGCTTGCCGTTGGGCGAAATTGCCCATTGGTGCGGAAACACACCCGCATCGAACATGCCCAATGTCGCGTCGCTACCCCCAGTCTTCAACGCCTTTGCGAAATCGAGGATGCTGACAGTGCCGTGTGCGCCTGGACAGCTATCGAATCGGTTCGTGTTCGCGATCGCGAACAGACGATTGTGATAGAAAACTTGGGCGCCGTCCGGCGCGGTTCCCACCGGTGTGGTCGTTAACTGTGCGTTTGTAGGATCGCTCATAATTTTTTGGGTATCGAATGCGAGTATGCTGTTACTATCTCGGGCAGAAACCCACGCAACTTTGTCATGGTTCGTCAGGACAACTCGCGTCGGTTGGCATCCTGCGGGAATATCCTCCACTACGGTGCCGCTGTGGATGTCCACCACGGCCAACACGCCCCCCCGGCCCTGTTGAGGCACAACGGGGCACGCAGTGCCGCTCGAGTTTTCGCAGTTGTCGGGATAGTTACGGCTTGGCAGCGCTGTCTCATTGGTGACGTACAGGTAGCGGTTGTCGCTGGTTACCGCGAGACCGACGACACCGCAATCAACCGGGATTGTGCCGATAAGCGGGGTTTGGCCAGAAGTTATGGCACTATTGAAGTCGATCACGCTGACGGTATCCGGGTTCATGCAAGGTTCGCCCGGCAAGCTCCCGGAATGCTCATTAGCTACGAAGAGAAGTTTTTGATCGGGAGAGATCGCCACCTCGACCGCGGTAGGATCGGTCTGAATCGTTGGCATGACGGCCGTGGAATCGCCGGCGATCGCCTTTTTCACGTCGATTATCTGCACCCCGCCGGACGGGCACGTGCCAGGAGGCTGAACTACAGCGATCAGATACCGCCCATCTTTGGTCATCGCCAGACCGTAAGCACCTCCGCAAACAGGGACGTTCTGCACTACTTTCGCGAACGTTTTATCCTGCCGAATTACGGCGATTGAATTTGGAGGTTGGCCCAAAGATACAAAGACGTATTTCCCATCCGGTGATGTAATTGCCGCGAACGGCGGACCTGCGAACGCAATCCGCTGCTGAACGGGATTGATTTGAGCTGGCGATTTACCCGTAATACCAAGAATCGATGCGGCGACAAAGGTCGCGCCTAACATCGCGCGGAATCGATTGTTTTTATTTGAGGTATCCAAATGATCTCTCCGAAGACCTACTGTGTTGGCCGCCTGATGATACCGGCGTCAAATACTACCGCGCTCTGCGTTTACCGGGGGCCAATACACCCGCTCTTCCCATCCATCCAGAAAAACCCCTGACGAATGGGTTAACCGGCCATAACGCCGTGCCTGCCCATCCAGGGGGCTATCGAGAAAGCGTTCGAGTAGCGCCGACCGTAGCGGTTCAAGTCTTCGATTTTCCGCTTCGGTTTCACCGCCGGCTAGACCGAGCTTGCGCCGAAGCGCATCCAATTGCCCGTCGAAAAGCTGTCGACCGAAATCATAGAGTTTCAGGTCCCACGAGTTAGTCTCTCGAATCAAGGCGAGGTTGTCGTTCAACATCGCGTCGATCGCGGCTCGGCCATTGGCGGGCGTCTGGTTCAACTTGTACGGCAGTGCCCGTGGCGGCCAGCCTAGCTCTCCCGCGATGAGCAGGAGCGACTCCTGCATCCGTTCGACCAGCCCGACCGCCTCGAGCGTTTCCAATGTTCGCCGCGCGCGATCGTACATTGCTCCGGTCACAGGATTGAGAGTGCCGTTTTGTGGAATATCTCCACTGAGAAATCGCACCTGCATATTGGAATACGCATTCACATAAGACGCGTGCTTCAGCAAAGACGACAAATCCTCCCGTCTGGCGAGCTCAATGAATAACGGATGTGCCCACGTGCCAATACCCCAGTTTTGTGACTCTGCTTCAGATCTGCTGCGAAGATAGTGAATCGTTGAAAACACCTGCGCCACTGGCTCGCGCAAAAAGGTCACAGTGGCGGGCCGGCTTGCCAGGCGCTGCCAGAGAAGAGGGCCGAAATGACCTGAATAAAAGAAGGCTTTGTCGATTTGCGACGAGCTCACCGCTCCCAGATCTCGAAGATCATGACACTCCAGAAAATCCTCGACGGCGAATGCGTCCCAAAGCCAATAGCGAATGCTGGTGCCGGCAGTTTTCGGGATGTGAAGGAAATATAACTTGGATTCTTTACTGAGCATAACCAAAGGCCGCGGAAATCGCAGCTTACGTTTTGCGCCGAGTCACAATCAAGCAAGGATCGCGGCGAGCGCAGCTATCCTGCATAGGCAGACGATACCCCGTGACGACGCTCACTTAGCGCTCCCTTCATGTTCGAATTCCCGCTCCGCGGCAAGAAACCGAGTCATCGCCGCGGCTGGAATGCGCCATTCGAGTTTGGGATTCAGCACCACCTTCACCATCCCGTCTTCCATCCCGAACTCGAGCATCCCCGGATGGAACTGATTATTCTTGACCTCCGTCGCAATCTTGAGAAATGCCTGCGCATTCGAGGTCACCGCACTGGCAAGGACGACACCCGGCACGACGTCGTTTTGGTTTCGGATCGCGCCGAAGGCCAGGATGTGCGCCTGCGCGGCGGCCTGAAAAACCCCCAATCCCGCCGCGTCTGCATCGTGAACGATTACGTCTGCGCCCTGACTGATTTGCGCCAAAGCCGCCTCCTTGGCAGCCCCCACGTCGTCGAATTTGCCGATATAGCTGACCAGCAAGCGTCCTGTTGGCCGTACCGAGAGGAAGCCACGCTTGAAACCCTCAAAGGTCAGCCGGATCGACGGCAGTTCAATACCGCCTATCGCTCCTACGACTCCGGTCTTTGTGACTCCGCCAGCTAGCACGCCCTCGATGTACGCCGCTTGATCGAATTTGAAGGTTAGCGATGCTACGTTGTGCGACGATTGACTACCCGAACTGACTACGAAATAGACCTTGGGAAAATCCCGCGCGACACTAATTGCGGAATCCGTGTACTCGTATCCATGCGCGAAAATCAGGTTGAATCCCCGCGAGGCAAAGTCGCGAAATCCATCGTCGAAGTCGGCGGGCGATCTGGTCTGCACCAGTGCAGTTTCAGCACCCAGCTTCTCCTTTATGAGCTGCAGTCCGTCGAATGCCGCGGCATTCCAGCCGGCATCGCTGACGGGCCCTGGGGTGAGCAGGGCGACACGAAAAGTGGAAGCATCGGCCGGGCTTTTGCGCGGCGAGGTGCAAGCTACGATGCTAACTACTAATAGTACGACAAGTGCCACAGCCTGGCAGGCCGTGACTGCAATAGTACGTTGGTCCGTGAGCGTCATTCGAGGCTGAACGTGCTATGCGTCTTTGCGGGCACAGAGGACCATCCGGCGCGATTCGATCCCGTACGGCTCGCCGTCGAAGCCTCCGCATGCCTCAAGGTCGCCGAGGCCGACACGCTCCAGGAGACGGGTCATTTCGGTAAACGTGTAAAGCCGGATGTCGTGGCCTATAGAATCGTGGCGTTCCCCGTTTGGACCCACAATGATAAACCGCACTCGCATCCGGCTCGATGCAAGATCGAGCGCCCGATGCTCGACATATAGCGTGCCGTCAGTCTCGGCATGCCAGTCGTTTTGGATATAGTTTGCGACCGCCCATTCGCGGTTCAACATGTCCAGCAGGAGCCGCCCTCCCCGCTTGAGCGATCGGGAGATGGACTCGAGAACCCTCAGATCTTCGGTTTCCGACTCAAGATAGCCAAACGAAGAATACATGTTGATGGCGGCGTCGAAATAGTCATTGAACGGGATCTCGCGCATGTCCGCCGACACAGTGTCGAACGCGACCTTGCTGTCGACGGCGGCGCGCCGAGCGAGATCGAGGTAGGACTGGCTCAAATCGAGCCCGGTTACTTTGTATCCGCGCTTTGCCAGGAGCACGCTGTGACGCCCGGGGCCACAGCATAGATCGAGCACACGCGCGCCGGCATCCAGCGCGAGTTTTCGCTCCGCGAAGGCAACCTCCTTTTCGGTCCGCTCCGCGGTAAGCGTATGACGATAGATGTTCAGATAATCTTCGCCGAAGAAGTTCACGTACCAGGCTTTCTGTTCGGTTCGCCATGCAATCCGCTCTCGTGTTAGGCTTTGCGTTCGCTCGTCAAACTTCCATACTAGATCGACTCATCGGTGGGGAGAAACAGCTTGGACAGAATCGCGGTCTTGTCGAGCGGCGGCCTGGATAGCTGCGTCTTGCTCGCGGAAGAAGCCAGAACAGCCGAAGTCTATCCGATCTACGTGCGCTGCGGACTGGCATGGGAGGAGATGGAGCGTGAAGCGCTCGAGGTGTTCCTGCGAGCTTTGAATCACTCCGCATGTGAAGGCGGTAACCACGCTATCAGTGCCAATCCAGACGATGTACGGCGGCCACTGGAGTGTCTCCGGCGACACCGTGCCGGGGGCGGAGGAGTCGGATAGCTCCGTCTATCTCCCCGGCAGGAACATCCTTCTAATCGCTCTGGCCGCGGTCTGGTGCAGCACGCACGGCGTTTCGAGAATCGCGATCGGGTCGCTCGCTGGAAATCCGTTTCCCGACGCTACGCCGAAGTTTTTCAGCGACTTCGCGTCCGCATTGAGCAGCGGGCTGAATCACCCCATCGAGGTGAAGGCTGCGTTCCGGGATCTGAGCAAATGGGAGCTCATAAAGCAATTCAGACATCTGCCGCTCGGATCGACGCTGACCTGCATGGCTCCGCGCGGTCTAAGACATTGCGGTCAGTGCAACAAGTGTCGGGAGCGTCAACTCGGTTTTGAAAGGGCAGGCGTGCGGGATCCTACTGACTACGCCTGATCGCAACAGCGGGATCATCCTGGGAAAAGAAGGATTGCCTGGGAAAAGGGTTTGCCTGAGCAAAAAAGGATTGCGTGGGAAAGGAACGGATCGCCAAATTCCTCGCCCGCGCCGGTGTTGCTTCGCGTCGCGAGTCCGAACGGCTGATCGAAGCAGGCCGCGTAGCGCTGAACGGCGCGCTCGTGAGCCATCCCGCAACGCTGGTCGAGACAGGCGATGCGCTGGCGGTCGATGGCAAAGCGGTAGCGAAGCTGGAGCAATCTAGAATCTGGCGCTATCACAAGCCCGCCGGACTCGTGACGACGGCGCGCGACCCTCAGGGACGCCCGACGGTTTTCGCTGCGCTTCCTAAGACCCTGCCCCGTTTGATTTCAGTCGGACGCCTCGACATCAACACCGAAGGGCTTTTGCTTCTGACCAATGATGGCGGCCTGGCGCGTTATCTCGAACATCCGGCCCAGGGGATTTCCCGCACCTACCGCATCCGGGCTCATGGCAACGCCGACGAAACGGCGATTGCCAAGCTTGCCAAAGGCCCCACTATCGATGGCATCCACTATCGCCCGGTTCAGGCGACGCTCGACAGCCGCCAGGGCAGCAATTGCTGGCTGACCATGACGCTTCGCGAAGGCAAAAACCGCGAAATCAAGAAGCTGCTCGAACAATTGGGGTTACAGGTGACTCGCCTGATCCGCACCGGCTATGGGCCGTTCCAGCTCGGGAGGTTAGCGGAAGGTGCTGTCGAAGAAGTGCCGCTCCGCCAGCTCCCCAACCTGCTGCCCGGCTATTTCGTATGATAAATCATCTGATAAATCATCGCGGAGATGTAAAGTGATCGCGAATAAGGTAATCCGTTCTACAAGGAACACGGTGTGATATGGCAATAGGTAATATTCCCTGCGGCATCGCAATCCCGCAAAGCTTCGCCGACCCTTCGATCGATGCGGGCGTCATCCGTCAATTTCTTCCGCGAGCGGAAGCGCTCGGCTACGAAGGCTTGTGGGTCCAGGAGCAAATCATCGGCGATTCTCCGATCCTCGAACCGGTTACACTACTCACATACGCCGCCGCGCTCACGACGAAACCTCACTTGGGCACCTCCGTGCTGCTAACCGTGATTCGCAATCCCGTTCAATTAGCCAAAAGCCTGGCCTCGCTGGATCAACTGAGTCACGGACGGCTCATCGTCGGCGTGGGGATCGGCGGCCCACACGTGCCCGAAGCGGTCTTCGGCGTCTCCAGCGAACGCCGTGGGCGTCGCTTCGTTGAAGGGCTTCAGGTCATGAAGCGCTGTGGACGCAGCCCAGGGCGACGATGAGCGGCGAGTTCTGGCGGTTCGAGAACGTGGCGATGGAGCCGAAGCCCGCGCAGAAGCCTCATCCCCCGCTATGGTTTGGCGCTCGTGACGCTGTGGGCCTCAAGCGCGCGGCCCGTCTTGGCGACGGCTGGATGGGGGCCGGTTCGTCTTCTTCGGCCGACTTCGTCAAGCAGGGCGAGCTGTTGCGGGGCTTTCTTGATGAAGCGAAGCGCGATCCGGACGAATTCGCGAGTCTCGAAGCGAGTCTACATCGCCGTCGACGACGATCGGCCGCGTGCGGAGCGCCGGCTGCGCGATTGGTTTGGCATGCGCTACAAGAACGCGGATATGGGTTCGCGCGTTTCGATTTGGGGCAGTCGCGCGGAATGCATCGACAAGCTGGGCGAGCTCGTTCGCGCCGGCGCGCAACATTTACTATTGAACCCGGTCTTCGATGAAATGGAGCATCTGGAACTGCTGGCCAGCGACGTGATTCCGAAGCTCTGAAGCGGCAGTCGACGGCTATCGGCAAGCTGGTTTGTAACCACCGCATCGGCCTTGATAAACTCGATCGCAATTAGCTGAGCGGACGAGGAACTGGGCATCGCGCAAGCCTGCCGGGGCATCTCAAATGATGAGCGTACAGCGCAACGAGCTGATCACCCGGACCGGGCCGGAGACGCCGGCCGGAAAGCTGATGCGGCTTTATTGGCAGCCTGCCGCACTGGTTGAAGAACTGCCGGCGGAGCGTCCGGTCAAGGCGATCGAGCTGTGCGGTCAGAAAATGGTCCTCTTTCGTGACGAGCAGGGCCGCTACGGGCTCGTCGACCGCGTCTGTCCGCATCGCGGCGCGGACCTGGCCTTCGGGCGGCTCGAAGACGGAGGACTGCGCTGCGCGTTTCACGGCTGGTTGTTTGACGTTGGCGGAAAATGTCTCGAGACTCCGGCCGAACCGGAAGGGAGCAAGCTTTACACCAAGATTCGCCACAACGCTTACCCGGTTCGCGAACGCAGCGGCATCCTGTTCGCCTATCTGGGCCCCGGCGAGCCGCCCGCGTTCCCGCATTTTGACTGTTTCATCGCGCCCGAAACCTACACTTTCGCGTTCAAGGGGCACGTAGCGTGCAACTGGCTCCAGACGCTCGAGGTCGGTATCGATCCCGCGCACGCTTCGTTCCTGCACCGTTTTTTCGAGGACCATAGTCCGGCGGGAAATTATGGAATACAGTTTCGCAGCACGTCGGCGGACTCCGCGCTGCCGATGACGAAAATCATGCGTGAGTATCCGCGCCCGCAAATCGACACTGAATACACGGACTACGGCTTTCGAATCGTAACTCTGCGCGCGATCGACGATTTGCGAACTCACATTCGCGTGACGAATTTGCTATTTCCCAACGCGTTCGTCGTTCCACTGAGTCCCGAGATGACGGTTACCCAGTGGCAAGTTCCGATCGACGACGTGAGTTGCTACTGGTACGCGATCTTCACCAGCTTTGGCGATCCGGTCGACAAGGAAGCGATGCGCCGCCATCGACTCGAGCTCTACACGCTTCCGGACTACAAGCCGCGGCTCAACGCCGCGAACGACTATGGATTCAACGCGGCGGAGCAGCGGCGCCAGACCTACACCGGCATGGGCGACGACATCAACGTGCACGACCAGTGGGCGGTCGAGTCGCAAGGGCCAATTCAGGACCGCACGCGGGAGCATCTCGGCGCGTCGGACAAAGCTATCGCGGTCTATCGCCGGATCCTCATCGACGCGATCGAACGGGCGGCGGCAGGCGAACGGCCGCTGATGGTCCTGGATGAGGCCGCCGCGGAGCGCATCCGTGGTCCAATCACACTTGATGGGATCGCCGACGCTCGGGCGCTCGAATCGTATTGGCGGGAATTCGACGCCAAACGCCGAAAAGGCTCGGGCTGGGCGGCGATGTATCCCGCCGAATGATTCGCCGGCGGAGAGATTACCTGAGGTAGAATCCGCGCATGCGAGGATGCGGAGCGCGATGAGTTTCGTCGAACGTCATGGCCTGTGGACCGACGAACGGTCGAAAGCGGCGAACGAGGTCGAGAAGCTCGTCGAATCGCAAAAGCTCGAGGTCGTGCGGCTGTCCTTCGCCGACCAGCATGGCGTGCTGCGTGGCAAGACGGTGGTCGCCGACGAATTGCCGCGGATGATGCGCGAGGGAAGCACCTTCCCGATGACGCTGCTGGCGAAGGACACCGCGCATCGCACCGTGCCCTCCGTTTTGTCGCTGAGCGGCGCCGGCTTCTCCAAGCGCGACATGGAAGCGGCCGCCGACGTAGTCATTGTTCCAGACCCGGCCACGTTCCATGTTCTGCCGTGGGCGGCGGGCACGGGCTGGTTGCTGTGCGACCTGTATTTCACCAACGGTCAGCCGGTTCCGATCTCGACTCGCTATCTGTACCGGCGCGCGCTGGAGCGGCTGGGCGAAGCCGGTTACGAGTACGTGGCGGGGCTCGAGGTCGAATTTCATATCTTCAAACTCGAAAACCCGCGGCTGCAACTGAGCGATGCCGGCCAGCCGGGGCCGCCGCCCGAGGTCAGTCTCCTCACGCAGGGCTATCAGCATCTGACGGAGCTGCGTTACGACCAGCTCGATCCCGTGCTCGAAATTCTGCGCCGCAATATCGTGGGGCTTGGATTGCCCTTGCGCACGCTCGAGGTCGAATACGGGCCGAGCCAGTGCGAGTTCACCTTCCAGCCGCGCCAGGGGCTCGAGCCGGCCGACATGATGATGCTGGCGCGCAGCGCGATGAAGCAGGTCTGCCGCCGTCACGGCTATCTTGCGAGCTTCATGTGCCGGCCGCGAATTCCGAACGTATTCTCCAGCGGCTGGCATATGCATCAGTCGCTGCGCGACAAACGCACGGGCGCCAACGCGTTCGTCCCGGCCGCCAACGAGTATTGTCGCCGGTCGGGCAGCATTACCTTGCCGGGCTTCTCGCGCACGCGCCGGGCGCGGCCGCACTTGCGACGCCGACCATCAACGGCTACCGGCGCTTCGGCCGGCATCCCCTGGCGCCCGACCGCGCGGTCTGGGGACACGACCATCGCAACGTGATGGTCCGCGTGCTTGGGGGACCGGGTGATTCAGCGACACGGCTCGAGAATCGCGTGGGCGAGCCGGCCGCGAATCCGTACCTTTACATGGCGTCGCAAATCCTCTCGGGCCTCGACGGGCTCGAGCGCCAACTCGACCCGGGACCACCGACCGACGCGCCGTATGAAGCGGCGGCGCCGATGCTGCCGCACTCGCTCCCCGAGGCAATCGCGGCACTGCGCAAGGACGCATGCCTGCGCGCCGGACTCGGCGACACATTCATCGAATACTATTCGCTGATCAAGGAAGCCGAGGTTGCGCGCTTCGAACTCGAAGTCACCGAGTGGGAGCAGCGTGAGTACTTCGAGATCTTCTGACCGCTCCTTCGGGTTTAACTGATAAGCGCTTTCACGAGCTGCTTGGTCGATTCAAGGTCGAATTCCCGATACATCTGCACCCGCTCCGCGGCCGGCGACCCCGACCCGTGGATAATCTCGTTGTACCACCATCCTGCATACTCCGAGGAGCAGAGATCTCCGATGAAGTGAAAGAGCTTGATCCGATCGGCCACCGAAACCCCGGGAGCCGCCTTGAAATATTTCTCTATATACGGAGCCACTTCCGGATGCTTCAGATCCATGACTGATGGCATCGTTACCGCGGCGCCGCCGGCGATTTCGTTGAGCAGACGGGCGCAGATGTAATGAGCCTCCATGGTCAGATGCTTACCCGCATTAGTCATGACCGCATCGGGGAAGGCGACGCCGTTGATTATGGTATTTTTCATCGCGGCTGCGATTCCGAGCGCATAGATGGCGCTGGCCAATTTGATCATCTCCGCAATCTTGTCACGGATGTGAGGCTTGTCGGCCACTCCGTTGTACTCCGCAATGAGAGCCGCGGCGCCAATAAAAAGCTCCAGCTTGCCGTAGTCCGTTCCCAGGTAACCGTGACGGTTGATAGTGGCAAAGTTATTGGCTACGTCACCGCAGAATTCAGTCTCGCCGCACAGAAAGATCCGCTCCGTGGGCACGAACACATCGTCAAAGATGGTCAGAGATTCGACTACGGCGCCGCCATTACTCAATGGAGCCTGCTGCGCGTCGGCCGGCATCCCGATGCCGCGAGCTACCAGCGTGATGCCCGGGGTATCGACCGGAATGGCAAAAGCAACAGCGTAGTCGCGATCGTCTTCACGCATCGCGCGCTGCGCGATCACGATCAACTCCTCGCAGACCACGCCGCCGCTGGTGTGGGCTTTCGCACCGCGTACAACGATGCCATCTTTTCTTCGCTCGACCACGCGCAGATACATATCCGGATCGGGCTGTTGCGAAGGGCGCAGATTGCGGTCGCCCTTTACATCGGTGATGGCGGCAGAGCCGATGATCTGGCGGCGTTGAAAAGTACGCAGATATTCCTTGAGGCGTCCGGTATAAGTCGGTTTCGTATTTTCGATCGACCTCCGGAAGGACGGACAGGAGGCCGGCGAGCTCGTCCCGTGCGATGCTGGTATACCCGGAAATCGGCACGCGTTCGGCCAGCTTGATCGCAGCGTCAAAATTTTGAAGCAATCCGGCGGTATCGTTGGGAATGTGCCAGAAAATGTGCACCTCATCGCCGGTCAGTTCCGATTTGGCGGTCATGAGGCTCTGCAACTTTGGCTCGAACGCGGCATCGCATAGCCATTTGCCCCACGCGAATATGGTCGATTGGAACAGGGGATGCTCCGCCAGATTGTCCACAAGCTGGCCCTGCACGAAAACCCGGCTCTTGAGCCGTCTCAGACTATCGACGTAGTCCTGTCCTTTTCGCATTGCCAATATCTCCGCTGCGGCGTCTTGCCAGCTGTTGAAAGCCCAGAGAGTTCAGGATCCAATTTACGAACACCTCGGCCACGTCCAGACGCGTCAATCGGCCGGAAGGACTGAACCATCGCTCGATATGGATGAGCGCCCCATCGATGCCCAAAAAGGCGAGCTTCGGATCCTTGATCTTGAAGATGCCGCGTTGGTTGCCGTCATTTAGAATGCCGAGCCAGAGGTTGCGATATCCCCTTTGTTTGCGAGCTATCGAAGCGCGGTGCGACGGCCGCAGGTTCTTAAGCTCCGACTGCAACAGCGCCGTCTCATATGGCCCCGGCTGGCAGATATTTGTGACGATCAATCTCCGCACCAACTCCTCGGGCTCGCCGCCCCGCTTTCAACGCTTCGTTGGCGCGCGTGAGCACTTCATCCATAAGCCGTTCCATGACCCGGAAGAGCAATTCCTGCTTGCTCTTTACGTGGCCATAGATACTGGAGGGGCGCAGGCCGAGATTCCGCGCGAGATCGCGCATCGAGGTGCCGTCGTAGCCGTTACGAACGAAAAGCTGCGCTGCCCCGTCGTCGATCCTGCTCCGGGTGCTGATAGCGGGCTTCGACGCTTTCGTTCGCTTCGGGGTAAGTTTGCGGGCTTCCACCGTTGTGTCGCGAGCTGGTCTGTGATCTTCCGTCCGAACGTTCGTTCGGAACGTGACATAGACCGCTTCCGGCTGTCAAGCGAGCATGGCTAGGATTTGAAACTGCCGAAGCTGGGCGGGCGAATCGTCAGGCGTCTTTGTTTTCGCCTCGCCACTGCTTGGCTTGATCGCGAAAACGCGACTCCGCATCCGGAAGGTTTGTCGCGCGGGTCGTTGTCAGGTCGGGTTTCACTACTTTAATCGGATCGCGAACGTCGTCCACGTAGCCGAGCGCATAGCCGCCGTACGAATATCCCATCAAGCGCAGCAATTCGACCGGCAAAGTCGCCGCGATCGCAAGGGGCACCGACAGGTATTGGTTCTCTTCCTGCCGCAGCCATGGGAGGCTGTAGGTAAGGTTGATACCGCATCGAGTCGTATCCGAGCGGTTGGCGCCGCCGGCGTGATAAACGCTTCCGGTGTAAAAGAGCGCTGAACCCTTGACCATCTCGGCCGGCTCGGCTTCTTTTTCTTCGAACTTCAAACCGTCGTCGAACAGATGGCTCTTCGGAATGACGAGGGTGGCGCCGTTTTGCGCCGTGAAATCAGTCATCGCCCAGATCGTGTTGAGTTGAACCTCGAAGCCCTTCGGGAATTTGAAAAAATCGAATACCCATTGGTCGCGATGAATTGGCTGGGCCGGCGCTCCGGCTCGATCGTGATGACCTGAGTCAGATGGATTTGGAACGTCGCGGCATGCGCCAGCATCTTCTTGGCCACCGACAGCACCAGCGGATTCATCACCAGGTCGCGGCAGGTTTCCGAACGCGCTATCAGGCCGCCTGTTCTGCGCGTATGGCGTCCCGCGAAATCATCACGGCCGATGCGTGTTGCCGCGATATATGGCTGCATTTCCTTCGCCGCCTGGTCCATCAGAGACGCGGGCGCCAAGGCGTCGACTATCGCGGCTCCATCCTCGGTGAGCGCGGCGGCGATCTCGTCGGCGCTGGCAGATGCGGCAAGATGCTTAATGCTCATCGGATGCTCCTGAGATGCTCCTGCGGATTTCGCGTCGCTTTCCCCAAACACAGCAGGCTCGCTGAATCTTAACCACTTCGCGAAGCCGTGGACAACAGGATGCCCGCGATGGTTCGGAAAGCCGGGGGAGGACCGCCCCTGACAATCTGACTTGCCCCGACTTGCTGACTTGCCCCGACTTGCCCAACCCTTGCTGACTTTGCCCGATCTTGCTGACTTTGCCCGACGTTGCGTTTGCCGGCGGGTAACGCTATCGAAAGGGCAGGCGCCAGTACGCCTTGCGGGCGTGCCCGCCGACTGTCCGGCCTTAGAAGATTCGACTCCGAGGAGGCAGCCGCCAATGCAATTCGGAATCAGCTATCCAACATATATTCGCGCCTGGCAGGACGTGGAGATGGCCGAGGAATATGGCTTCAGCCACGCCTGGTTCGACGATTCGCACATGTGTTACAGCGACATCTTCGCCACCATGGCGCTGGCGGCCGAGCATTCGCGCTCATCGGTGCTGGGAACCTTCGTTCTATGCGCAGGCAACCGGGCCGCGCCCGTCAGTGCGTCCGCCCTGGCGACGATCAACGAGCTCGCACCCGGCCGCGTGATCGCCGGCATCGGAAGTGGTTTCAGCGCGCGCAATGTGATGGGGATGCCGGCCACGCCACTTAAGGTGCTGGCCGAGGAAGTCAAGGTATTGCGCGAGCTGCTGGCCGGGAAGGAGGCGCTCTACCGCGAGGACGATCGCGAGAGGGCGGTGCGTCTGCTGCATCCCGAGATGGGCTTCATCAACGTCAAGGACCCGGTTCCGATTTACGTTGGAGCCAATCTGCCCAAGGCCATCCGCGTCGTGGGCGAGGTGGGCGACGGCTGGATTACCGTGGGCGCGGACCCTGGAATGATCCGGAACGGACTTTCCGAGATCCGCGACGCGGCAAAAGACGCCGGACGCACGCTGGAGCGGATTCCAACCGTGATCGTGACGGCGGGCTGCGTGTTGCGCCAAGGCGAAGATATCATGTCGCCCCGGGTCTTCGCTCGCCTGGGGTCCTGGGGCGCGCTGAGCCTGCATACCATCTGGCATCCGGAAAACACTCCGATCGGACCCTTTGCGCCTCCGGAGTTTCAGCCGTTGGCCAAGCGCTACTTCGACGAATACATAATGAAGATGAAAACGCCCTGGGAGAAACGGTATCAGGAGATTCACCTGGGGCATCTGATTTTCACCAAGCCAGGCGAGGAACGGTACGTCACCCGGCAACTGCTCGAGGCGACGACCGTGACCGGACCGGCGTCAGCCGTTATCGAACGCATAAAGGAACTCGAAGAGGCCGGCGTGACAGGCATCGCGCTGCGTCTTACCGGAACGGACGGCCGCGAAATGATTCGCGAGTTCGGCAACGAGGTTATCGCCAAGTATTGAAGGCGAAAAGCTGAACTGAGGCAGCCTCGTGGCGGCGCGGGCAGTCACGAACAAAGCTAGACGCCGGCGATTCCGGGCCTTACCGCGGGCTTGCGCGAAAGGCGTCTGCGCAGGTTCTCGCCCCACAGCCGAAGCCGTTCCATGTACAGGTAGATCACCGGAGTCGTGAACAGCGTGAGCATCTGGCTCACGATCAAGCCGCCGACGATCGCGATTCCGAGCGGACGGCGCAGTTCCGAGCCGGTGCCGGTACCCACGGCCAGCGGCAGCGCGCCGAGCAGCGCCGCCATCGTGGTCATCATGATCGGCCGAAAGCGCAGCAGGCAGGCCTCCTCGATGGCTTCCAGGGCGGACTTGCCGTGTTTGCGCTCGGCCTCCAGGGCGAAGTCGATCATCATGATCGCGTTCTTCTTGACGATACCGATCAGCAGGATGATGCCGATGAGCGCGATGACGCTCAGATCGATGCGGCAAATCATCAGCGCCAGCAGCGCTCCGACACCGGCGGACGGCAGCGTCGAGAGAATCGTGATCGGGTGAACGTAGCTCTCGTACAGGATCCCCAGCACGATGTAGACGGCGCACAACGCGGCAAGGACCAGCATCGGTTCGTTCGCGAGCGAGTCCTGGAAGGCCTGCGCGGTTCCCGCGAAGCTGCCGTGGATGCTGCTCGGAAGCCCGATGCTCCGCTGGAGCGCATCGATTGCCTCGACCGCCTGGCCCAGCGAGACGCCCGGCGTCAGGTTGAACGAGATCGTGACCGAGGGAAACTGTCCCTGGTGGTTCACCGAGAGCGCTGTGGTGCTGGGCTGGTAGTGCGTAAAGGTAGTCAGTTTGACTTCGGCGTTGTTGGTCGAGCGCAGCGTCGATCTGCGACAGCGAAGCGGGGTTTTGCCAGTACTTCGGCGCGACTTCCATCACGACGTGATATTGGTTCAACGGCGTATACATCGTCGACACCTGGCGCTGGCCGAAGGCGTCGTACAGGGTATCGTCGATCACCTGCTGCGTGAGTCCCAGGCGCGATGCCGTATCGCGGTCGACCACAAGTGTGGCCTGGAGGCCGCTGTTCTGCTGGTCGCTATTGACGTCGGTCAAGATCGGCATCCCGCGCATCTTCTGCAGCAGGCGCGGCGCCCATTGGTTCAGTTCCTGCAAGTCGGATCCTTGCAGGGTGTACTGATAGAGCGCGTTGCTCGAGCGGCCGCCGATCCGCAGGTCCTGCGTGGCCTGAAGGTAGAGCGTCGCGCCCGCGATGTGGGCGGTCTTTTTGCGCAGGCGCGCGATCACCTGGTCCGCGCTGAGCTTGCGCTGGCCCAGCGGCTTGAGCGCGATGAACATGCGGGCCGAGTTGGTGCTGCCGGCGTTGCCTCCGGCAAATCCGATCACGTGATCGACGGCCGGATCGGCCTTGATGATACCAACGAACTGCGTGAGCCGATCGCGCATCGACTGGAACGAAGTGTCCTGGTCGGCCTGGATTGCGCCCATCAGGCGCCCGGTGTCCTGCTGCGGGAAGAAGCCCTTGGGAATGATCGAGAACAGGTACACGCTGAGTCCGAGCGTCGCCAGCGCTATCGCGAGCGTCAGGCGCGAATGCCTGAGCACCCACGAGAGGCCGATCGAGTAGCCAGCCAGCGCGCGGTCGAAGACTCGTCTGACTCGCCCGATAGAACCTTCCGTGCGGCTCGTCCGCTTCGGGCCGCAGCAGCTTGGCGCACATCATCGGCGTGGTGGTCAGCGAAACGACCATCGAAACCGCGACCGCCGCCGACAGCGTGACCGCGAATTCGCGGAACAGACGGCCGACGATCCCGCCCATGAGCAAAATCGGAATAAACACCGCGACCAGCGAGACGCTGATCGAGACCACCGTGAATCCGATTTCGCGCGCCCCGCGGACGGCCGCCTCGAAGGGCGCCATGCCCTGCTCGCGGTAGCGTGAGATGTTCTCGATCACCACGATCGCGTCGTCCACGACGAAGCCGGTCGAGATGGTGAGCGCCATCAGCGACAGGTTGTCGAGGCTGTATCCGCACAGGTACATGACGCCGAAAGTTCCGATCAGCGAAATCGGAACTACCACGCCTGGAATCACCGTGGCCCGCCAATTCCGCAGGAAAAGAAAGACCACCAGGATGACCAGCGAGATCGAGATGAGCAGCGTCAACTCGACGTCGTTGACCGACGCTCGAATGGTCGTGGTCCGGTCGAGGACCACCGCCATATTGATCGCCGGAGAGATCGAGGCCTGCAACTGGGGCAGCGCCGCGAGCACGCGGTCCACCGTGTCGATGATATTCGCGCCGGGTTGCCGGAAGATGATGACCAGAACCGACGGGGTGCCGTCGACCATTCCCGCATTGCGCACGTCTTCAACCGAATCCATCACGTCGGCGACGTCGGAAAGGCGGACGGCGGCGCCGTTGTTGTAGGCGATGATCAGCGGGCGGTACTGGTCCGCGTTGAGCAGTTGGTCGGTGGCGCTGAGCGCCCAGGCATGGGTCTGGTCGGCCACTTCGCCCTTGGGACGGTTCGCGTTGGCCTTGCTCAGCGTGTTGCGGACTTGTTCGAGGCCGATTCCGTAGTTGTTCAGCGCGTTGGGGTTCAGCTCGACGCGAACTCCGGGCAGCGCACTGCCTCCGACCGTCACCTGGCCAACGCCCTGAATCTGCGAGAGCTTCTGCGCGAGGATCGAATCGGCTGCGTCATAGATCAGGCCGCGGCGCAGGGTGTTGGAGGTCAGCGCCAGGATCAGAATCGGCGCATCGGCCGGATTCACCTTTTTGTAGGTCGGGTTGCTCGGCAGATTGGCCGGCAGTTGGCTGCGCGCCGCGTTGATGGCGGCCTGCACGTCGCGCGCGGCGGCATCGATATTGCGGTTCAAGTCGAACTGCAGGACGATGCTGGTTGTTCCAAGCGCGCTGGTCGACGTCAGTTCGGTCAGCGCCGCAATGCGTCCGAACTGGCGCTCCAGCGGGGTCGCCACGGAAGACGCCATCGTCTCGGGACTGGCGCCGGGCAGGCTCGCGCTGACCTGGATGGTCGGAAAATCGACCTCCGGCAAAGGCGCAACCGGCAGCATCCGGAATGCGGCCGCTCCCGCAAGCGCGATCGCCACGCTCAAAAGCGTGGTCGCGACGGGCCTGCGTATGAAGGTCTCGGAAAAGCTCATGAGGCGCGCGAGGCGGCTCGGCTCCCGATATGCGGCGTCATCCGGCGCCTTTGCCGTCCGCGCCGCGAGACGCTCAAAGGCGAGAAAGATGACCGGGGTCGTGTACAGCGTCAGCAGTTGGCTCAGCAGCAGTCCGCCGACCATCGCGATTCCGAGCGGGCGGCGCAACTCCGAGCCGGTGCCGGTGCCCAGCGCCAACGGCAAGCCGGCGAGCAGCGCGGCCATCGTGGTCATCATGATCGGCCGAAAGCGCAGCAGGCACGCCTGGTAGATCGCTTCGCGGGCGGGCTTGCCCTCCTTGCGCTGGGCCTCGAGGGCGAAGTCGACGATCATGATGCCGTTTTTCTTGACGATACCGATCAGCAGGATGATGCCGATGAGCGCGATCACGTTGAGGTCATTGCCGCAGATCAGCAGGGCGAGAATCGCGCCGACACCCGCCGACGGCAAGGTCGAGAGAATCGTGATCGGATGGATGTAACTTTCGTAGAGCACGCCGAGGACGATGTAGACGGTGATCAGCGCCGCCAGGATCAAAAGCGGTTCGTTTCTCAACGAGGCCTGAAAGGCCTGCGCGGTGCCCTGGAACGCGGTCGCGATACTGGCCGGCATCCCGATCTCGCTCTGAGCCGCTTCGATGGCGGTTACCGCGTTGCCAAGCGAATAGCCCGGCGCCAGGTTGAAGGAAATCGTGACCGCCGGAAATTGTCCCTGATGGCTCACGATCAACGGAACTTTGCTCGGTTCGAAGTGGACGAAGGTGCTGAGCGGCACCGAGCCTCCCGTGGGCGAAGAGAGGTAAATATCTCTGAGCGAGCGCGGGCTGCTCTGAAACTCAGGATCGACCTCGAGCACCACGTGATACTGGTTCAACTGCGTGAATATCGTGGATACCTGCCGCTGCCCGAACGCGTCGTAAAGCGTGTCATCGATCATCTGGGGCGTGATTCCCAGGCGCGAAGCCGTGCTGCGATCGATTACCAGTCTGAACCTGCGAACCGTTGTTCTGTTGATCGGTCGCAACGTCCCGGAGCTCGGGCAGCGTGCCTGAGCTTCGCCAGCAATTTGGCGGTCCAGCTATTCAACTCATCCACGTTGGGATCTTCCAGGCTATACTGATACTGCGTCCGGCTGACCCGGTCCTCGACGGTCAGATCCTGCACCGGTTGCAGGAACAGCGTGATGTCCTGAACCTTGGCAAGTTGCGGCTGCAAGCGGTCGATCACCTCGCTGATGCTGACTTTGCGTTGCGCCAGCGGCTTGAGGTTGATCAGGAACCGGCCGCTGTTGACGGTGGTGTTGGTCCCGTCGATGCCGATGAACGACGACAGGCTCTCGACCGCGGGATCCTTCAGAATCACCTGCGCCAGCGCCTGTTGCCGCTGCGCCATCGCGGGAAAAGACACGGACGGCGGCGATTCCGATACTCCCTGGATCACGCCGGTATCCTGGATCGGAAAGAAGCCCTTCGGCGCGATGATGTACAGCAAGATCGTGAGGACGAGCGTGCCCACCGCGACTATCAGCGTCGCATCCTGATGGCGCAGCACCCATTGCAGCGTCGTGCCGTAGTACTCGATGGTGGCGTCGAACATTCGTCCGGTCGCGCGGTAGAACCGCCCTTGCTCGGCCTCGGGCGTATGCTGGAGCAGCCTCGCGCACATCATCGGCGTCAGCGTCAGGGAGACCACCGCCGAAACCAGGATCGTGACCGCCAGGGTGATCGCGAATTCGCGAAACAGGCGGCCCACGATATCGCCCATGAAAAGCAGCGGAATCAGCACCGCGATCAACGAGACGGTCAACGACAGAATGGTGAAGCCAATCTGCTGGGAGCCCTTCAGCGCGGCTTCGAGCGGCGCCTCGCCTTCCTCGATATAGCGCGCGATGTTCTCGATCATCACGATCGCGTCGTCCACCACGAAACCGGTCGAGATCGTCAGCGCCATCAGCGTGAGATTGTTGAGGCTGTACCCGAGCAGGTACATCACGCCGAACGTACCGACCAGCGAAAGCGGAACCGCGACGCTGGGAATGATCGTCGCCGACAGATTGCGCAGGAACAGAAAGATGACCATCACCACCAGCGCAATCGTGAGCAGCAACTCGAACTCCACGTCCTGCACCGAGGCCCGAATCGTGGTCGTGCGATCCGTGAGCACGGCAACCTTCACCGATCCCGGCAGCGAGCTCTGCAGCCGCGGCAGCAGCGCCTTCACTTTGTCCACTACCGTGATGATGTTGGCGCCGGGCTGCCGCTGAACGTTGAGAATCACCGCCGGCACGGTATTCATCCAGGCCGCCTGCTTGACGTTCTCGGCATCGTCGATGACCCGCGCGACGTCCTGCAGCCGCACCGGCGCACCGTTGCGATAGGCCACCACCAGGGGCCGATAGGCCGCGCTCGAAAGCAACTGGTCGTTGGCGCCGATCGTGTAGGCCTGTTGCGGGCCGTCGAAGTTTCCCTTGGCCTCGTCGACGTTGGCCGCCGCGATGGCGCTGCGGAGGTTCTCGAGGCTCAGGCCATAGGAGGCCAGCGCGGTCGGGTTGGCCTGAACGCGCACCGCCGGCTTCTGGCCGCCGCTGATGCTGACCAGTCCAACGCCGGACACCTGCGATATCTTCTGGGCCAGCCGGGTGTCCGCCAAATCCTCCACCTGGGTCAGCGGAAGCTGAGTCGAAGTCAAGGCCAGCGTCAGGATCGGGGCGTCGGCGGGATTGGTCTTGCTATAGATCGGAGGATTGGGCAGATCCGCCGGCAAGTATGTCGAGGCCGCATTGATCGCGGCCTGCACTTCCTGTTCGGCCACGTCGATATTGAGGTTGAGTACGAACTGGAGCGTGATCACCGAACTGCCGAACGAGCTGTTCGAGGTCATCTGGTTGAGCCCGGGCACCTGGCCGAACTGGCGCTCCAACGGCGAGGTAACCGACGAAGCCATCACGTCCGGGCTCGCGCCCGGATAGAACGTGAGAACCTGGATCGTCGGGTAGTCCACCTCCGGCAGCGCCGACACGGGCAACTGCCGGTAGGCCACGACGCCCGCGAGCAGGATGCCGGCCATCAGGAGCGAGGTCGCCACGGGGCGCAGAATGAACGGGCGCGACGGGTTCACTGGGCGCTCCGCTGCACCGTCGCCTTGTGGCTGCGGCCGCCTGGACGATCACCTTGGTACCCGCGCGCAGCTTGTCCACTCCGTCGGTCACCAGCAGTTCGCCCGGCGTCACCCCGGAATCGAGCGCGATCACGTCTCCCTGCGTGGCGCCGACCGTCACCGTGCGCACTTCGACGGTGTTGTCGGGCTTGACCACGTACACAAACGTGCTCTGCGGATTTCTCTGCACCGCAACCGCCGGCACCAACAGGGTGTCGCGCATTGTATCCACCAGCAATTTGACGTTGACGAACTGATTGGGAAACAGTGAATAGTCACTGTTCGGAAAGACCGCTTTCAACTTGATCGTTCCGGTAGTCTGATCGATCTGGCTATCGAACGTTTCCAGCGTTCCTGTAGCAAGTTGCGTTTTGAGATCCCGGTCGAACGCGTCCACCGGCAACTCCTGCCCGTTCCTCATGTCCTTGATTACCTGCGGCAGATTGTCCTCGGGAATGCTGAAGTCCACCGCAATCGGCTGTAACTGAGTAATCACCGCAAGCCCCGTGGTATCGGCCGCATGGACGATGTTGCCCTGGTCCACCAGGCGCAGCCCGATGCGTCCTGTGATCGGGGCCGTGATCTGCGTATAGGCCACCTGGACCTTGGCCGCCGCGATGTTCGCCCGGTCGCTTTCCACCGCTCCCGCGGACTGGCCTACCAGCGACTGCTGGTTGTCGAAGTCCTGTGCCGCGATCACGCCCTGTTGGTACAAGGCTCGATCCCGCTCCAGCGTGATCTTGGCATTGAGCAGCGTGGCCTGGTCTTTCGTCAACTGCCCTTCAGCCTGGGCCAGGGCCGCCTGGTAGGGACGCGGGTCGATTTCCACCAGCAGGTCGCCCTGATGCACCGTCTGCCCTTCCTTGAAGGCGACCTTCACAATCTGGCCGTCGACCCGCGTCTTGACCGTCACGGTGTTGAACGCGGTCACGGTGCCTATCGCGGTCAGATAGCGGTTGAGGTCGCCGCGCTTCACCTCCGTCGCCGAAACCGGCACAGCCGGGCGGGCCGCGGCCGAGGGCTTGAGCGGACGTGCTACGCGCGCCACCGAGCCGGGTCAGCAAAAAATATCCGATGACGACGAGAATCGAGAGGATCGAAAGCCAGACCCACCGCCTGGAGAGTCCCTCCCTGTTGCGGAAGGTACACGTCCTTCACGCCTCCCCCTGGCGGAGCGCTTGAATCCATCATTTCCTTCGCTTTTATCACCAGTTGGAGCTTCACCTCGCATAACCGGGTGTGCTCCTCGTAGCAATTTATTCCTTATAAGACGCCAAAGCACGGGCTCGGTTACGGCCTGAGCTGCCGCGAAAGAGGATCGCCGCACGGTGCAGGAACGTGTCCCATGGAAAGCGCCAACAGGAAGGATTTCCGTCGCGGGGCTGAAGGCTGCTAACGACTGTCGCCTTCGACACGATTCTCGGACGCGCAAAAATGTGTGCCGCGAGGGCGCGAGGGAAACCGGGCGAATCATATGCGCGCGTCCAAGCGTATGACAGCGTCTGTGCAAGCGTATGCAACGTCAATGTATGACTGACTATGTCGCTGTTACCTCAATTCCCATACAAAGTGGACATCGCAGCGGTTTTGTGGAAAAATTCACGCCCGATGCACAAAAGAACGACTAATCATATTCCTGCTGTTGAGCTGCCTTCTGATGCTGACTCGGCCCGCGACGAGCGCGGCCGCTCCGGCTGGCGGCGTGGAAGAGGCGACCGGCGGTCAGATTAGTATGCCGCAAGGGATGGGCTGGGAGGATTGGCAGGTGGTCCGCGACCAGCGCGCCCATCGCGCGACGGTCAAGGTCTTCGTACGCAAGGGCGAGGCACCGGCAACCGCGAAGGTGCGCATAGTGCTTGCGCAGACGCCCAAACCGACGTTCGATTCGCCCCAGGCGGTCGTTGATGCTCTCGTTCATACGGCCGACCAGCAGTGTCAAGAAGGTCACCGCAAATACGATTAGCAAGACCGCCGAGGATATGACTTTCGAGATGCGCGGTTTCGGATGCCCCGGGCAGAAAGGCGAACGTTATCTTCTGCAGCGGATTGCCTACATCGGACCGTGGGAGCTGCAGGTGACTTACGCGCCGATGGAGCCCGACCGACAACCTGCCTCCTGCCGAGAAGCAGCAGGCCCTCAAGCTCATTTCTTCGGTCACGATAACGCCAGCCAAAAACTGACGCACGTCACGATCCGTGCTCATCCGGGATTTTCCGCGCCGTGAGGGTTGTCGATCGCAAAGAGCCAGGTTCCGTCGCTTTGGCGGCGCACCACTTCGGTGCTGTTGCCCGACATGGTGATCGGCTTGCCTTCGGGATCGGTGCCGGTAGCGCTCCATTTGAGGCCGGTCAGGGCCAGGCTGCCGTCTTCGCTCAGGACTGAGCGCGACTTCACGGTGAATTTCGGTTTGATCGCGACATAGCCACTGAGAATTTCGCGAATCGCCGCTCGACCGACGGCCACCTCGCCGGATTCCTGGACAAAGCTGGCGTTGGGCTCGTAGAGGGCTACCGCGGTCTCGAGATCTCCGCGGGTGAGAGCCTCGAGCAAAAGGCTGTCGCATTCCTCAGGATTTCGCGCCGGCATGGGACTATCTCCTTTATTTTGAGCTCGTATGAGTGGAGAATAATGTGCGCGCGCGTCGGTGTCCAGCATGCATCCGTCACGCGTCAGATGGAGAACGATGCTCGAAGGATTTCCGCCGCCTCGCCAATGCTCGCGCGGGAGGAACCGCCGATGGCAGTGACTATAATCTACGAAGACAAGGCAGTGTCCGTCGAGAACGCCCAGGCACAGGGTGACGATCTCTGGATGCCGATGCGCGAGTTGCGCGCCGCCACGGGCTGGGAGCTCAAACCCCAGGGCCTTTGTCGCGATGAGCGCTGCGTCCCTATTCCTCCTGGCCGCCGCGACCAGTTTTTGCGCGCTGGCGATCTCGTCAACCTGGCCGCTCTGGCGCGCCAGCTCGGCCAGCCGGTAGTCCACGACGACCCGCATGCGCTCTGGTTTTTTGGCGAGTCGGCGGATACCCGGCGCGACGCTCTGGCTTCGCTCAAGGCGCCCGACTTCACTCTGCCCGATATCGACGGCAACCTGCATTCGCTTTCGGATTACAGGGGCAGCAAGGTTCTTCTGCTTTCATGGGCAAGCTGGTGAGGATGCCGCTTTGACCTGCCAGTGTGGCAGGCTGTCTACAGCGAGCTGAAAGACCGCAACTTCGTGATTGTCTCGGTGGCGTTCGATAGCGGCGGGACTGCCGCGGTGCGCGACTTCATCAAGCCGGCGGAGCCGGTGCGGATCGAGCCGCTATTTCAGGAAATCATGGGATGGGACGCGACGCTGTGCGATCGTGCGGCGGCTCCCACTTATCCGAATCTGATCGACGAGCGCCACGTGGTCGCCGAGCTCTACAACATGACCAACGTCCCGATGGCCGTATGGATCGACGAGAGCGGAAACATCGTGCGGCCTGCCGAGACCGCCGGCACTAGCGACGGGTTCCGTTCGATGGATCGCTCCACCTTTCAGATGAAAAAAGATGCGACCGAGCGGGGGAGGCCATCCGGAGAAGCTACGTGGACGCCATCCGCGACTGGGTCGCCAAGGGTGAATCCAGCGAGTACGTGCTCTCATCCGAGGAGGTGCGCAGGCGGATTCATGCGCCCGTGAACGTCGACCCGCTCGCCACGGCCAATTTTCGGCTCGGGCAGTATCTTCATCATCAGGGACACACGGAAGATGCCAAGCGCTATTTTCAGGAGACCCGGCGTCTGTGCCCGGAACGCTGGAACTATCTGCGCCAGACGATGCAGCTCGAAGAGGACGGAAGCGCGTCCGGCCCGGAATTTTTCCGCGCCATCGACGCGCTCGGAGACCGGCCCTTCTATCCGGCGGTCGAGCTGAAGAGCACTCGCGGGTAAGCCTGCGGAATTCTCGGACTAACCTGACCGGGTCGCGAGTCAGTTCGTCCGCGGCGTCTGGGAGTCTGCGCCGCCCGAAGCCGGTGCGTCCCAAGCGAGTCGTCGCAATGTAGAGCGGATGGCTCGTCTCGCTGGCCGCATCCTCGGTAAAAATCGACGAGGCCGGGATACAGCGCGACGCCGTCGGTCTCGGCGATCGCGAACTGCGACACGGTCGAAACGTTGCGGCTGACCACGTATAGATTGTGCCTGCTCGGATCGGCCACCATCCCCATCGGATAACCCATCCCCGTCGGGCACTCTCCCACAATCTCCAGCGACGAGTCCGGCTTCACCACGAGGGTGGAGACCGTGTCGGTTACGCGGTTACCCGTGTAAACGAACACGCTCGGACCGACGCTGGCCAATGCGATACCAAATGGTCCGGAGGTCGAAATTCCCACATGATAGGTCTTGGTCACGCTGAGCTTTCCGTCCTCAGCGGGTTTCGCCACTACTACGATGCCCAGCACACGGTCCACTGTGTAGACGAAGCTGCCTGAAGGATGAACCGCGACCAGCCCGGGTTGTCCCGGCTTGTCGCCAAGGCTCGGTATGCTACCGACCAGCTGGAGCTTTCCAGAGGGCTCGACCGCGAAGGCGACTATCGATCCGGCGCCGGTGTCGGATACGTAGGCGAATTTGCCGTTGGGCGTGATCGCTATACCCAGTGGCTGCTGCAGACCGCCGCCGCGAAACGTTTCCAGCGGCTTGAGCGCTCCGGTCGCGCTGTCGATCGCGTATTCCGCGATCGATCCATCGCTGCCCTTGCCGGAATTGGTGACGTATACGAAGTCGCCGTGCGGACTTATCACGATCTGCTGCGGGTGGCTCGCGGCTCCATCGTCCACCGACCCCTCACCCACCATCGCAAGGTCGCCCGTCTCGCGCTTGATGCTGAACTGATAGATTCGGCCGTCGCCCTCGTTAGCCACGTAGAGAAACCGGCTGGAGGGATCGATGGCGATTCCGGTGGGACCGTTCACTGCCCCGGCTTTTGCCGTCCGCAGGAAATTCAGGCTGCCGTCAGCCTGCCGGCTGAATTCAGACACGGTGCCCTCGCCATTGTTGGTTATATAGACGTAGCCGGCCGGAGCCGCGGCACTGGGCGGAGCGCTTTGCACCGTCTGCGGCGCCGGATTCGGTGCGTGCTCGGTGCGATTGCATCCGAAGAGCGCAAGAGCCGCCGCCGCCATCAGTAGCGCGGCAGCCGCCGTCACACTGGTATCAGCCGCAAGTCTCACTTTTCGTTCCGATGAGCACTGACATGCATCGCGCATAGATCTCCCTTTTCGCGGCTGCGGCCCGGTCAATTCCGCCTGTCCAACGCTCCTGACCGGCGACCGCATGCGCCTTTGGGCAGAAATTCAACACCCGCCAAGGCTGGCCATGCAAGCGTGCGGATGCAAATCCCTTCCCTCCCGGTATATCCGCCACCCGTCCCGCCCGCAGAAGGTGCCGAAGCTGGCGCCGGCGCGCAAAGAGCCCTCGATGGCGCTCGCACTTCGGCCATCTACGCGGCATTGCCTCTGCATTGCGCCTGTCCTGATAGCCCAGTGGCCCGACTCCATCTTAGCGAGTATATATCTGTCGGAGATCCGACCGCTACTTAATGCCTATTATCCAGTAAGGCACCCGCGCTTGCAGTGAGCTTAGGCCCGAACCGTTGGGCGTCGAGCATTTACTGCATTCTGCGATGCTCATTGTTTTGGCTAATGCCGCCTGTTTCAGCAGCGCCTCAGTGATTGCTCTCTGTTTGACGGACACTCGAGGTCGGTTATATGCTTGTGCCTGGTTTATGCATGTCAGAAACTTTCTCGCGATTCGGGGCGATCAAGCATGAGACCAAGCAGCCGTTCTTGCGCAGTGGCCATTAGTGGAATCGTCGTTGCGCTGCTATTGACCCTGCACGGCGAACTAAACTCCGCCGAGGCACCCCAGTCCGACGCGGCCGCGCTGCCGCCTGGTACGCAAATCACTTACGCCAACTGGGAGCGTTATAAGCAGTTCATGCCGCCGGGCATGCAAGTGCTCTTTGCCGGCGGGTACTTTTGGAAAATGCCTGCCGACGTCCAGATGGAAGTGGGACCCACTCTGCCAATGCCACTTCCGCCGACTTACCTGGCCGATACTGAAAAGAATGCCGGCCGCGCCACACTCAAGAAACTTCCCGACGCCGGTTACGTACCGGACGGATACACGACTGGCATACCTTTTCCCAACCCGCTTAGCCAGTCGGCACTGGCGCCATATGCGATCTTCTACGATCTGTACTATCACTATAATCCACGCGTGCAACACTCCATTTTCTGTGACTACTCGGGAGATTCCTACGGTAACTTTACGTCCACCGGCCAGATCGAGACAGTCTATTCCCAGCTGGCGCATCTGAGCGAACCAAAGCTCCCAGCGACCATTCCAACCTCGGGCGGTTACTATTTCGCCAAATTCATCCAGCAGATTGCGCCGGAACAGGGGAAATATACGACCTCGCTCGACCTCACCTACCAGGACATTACAAAACTCGACGACATCTACACCTATCTGCCGACTTCTCGCAGGCCGATCCGTTCCTCGGATGCCGCCCGCTGCGCTCCCCTTCAGAACACCGATTTCACCTGGGAAGATGCGGCGCTTGGGCCTCCGGGTCTTCCGCAGCAATTCGAGATCAAATATCTGGGAGAAAAGCGGATACTAGCGCTGGTCCATGCCAAGCCCGTCGCCCTGAAACAGTGCGGGCAGGCGACGCAGCTTCCCAGTGAGTACTATTACCCGGCCTCCAAGGGCATTTTGCCTTGGGCAAAGCCGAGCGCTCGGCAAGTGGGAGCTGAGAGATACCTACGTGATTGACATGTCCCGCCTGCCGGCTTACAGCCAGAGCTACTGCTACAGCCGCAGAGTTATATATGTCGACAAGGAGACTTTCTTTCCGCTGGCGATCGAGCTTTACGACCGGCAGGGTGCGCTTTCAAAGTTTATTACCCAATTCTGGACGCCACTGGTCATTCCCGATGGCGGCTCGGCACTGGGCACGAATGGACCGCAGACCGGATGGTCTATAAATTTTGCCGATAAACACGTCACGATAGCCCTGACTCAAAACTCTTGTTACAACACGAATTGTGACGCCGCAGTTCCTTGACCCGAGCCAATACGCGAGCCCCGAAGGGCTGATCGAAAATCATACAGTGACTGGCTGAGCCGGACTTCACACGCATCCATCGAGCGCCGCCGGCGGCGATCGTGAACTGCCCGCTCGGCCTCACACGCCTTTGGCCGTATGGCCTTAAGCTCAGGCGTTAACTCGAAGCAGCCGCCGCGTCAACGGGCCTGAACCCTTTGCCGTGGCCGCCGTGCTCGCCCGCGCATCGAAGCCGAACGCGCGGCCGGGCAAAATGGCCAGGGAAACATGCCTGCCTCGGATGCACTTTTGTCGCGGTTGGCGCAAAATGTAATTCTATTGGCGAAGCCCCGCCCGGCGGCGGCGGCGAAGTCCAAACCATCGCGAAAAACAGGGACGGTGTGATGGAAACGATTCAGGACATAGACCCGGAGGAAACCCGCGAATGGCTCGATTCGCTGGAGGCGGTGATTGATGCCGAAGGTGTCGACCGCGCTCATTTTCTGCTCGAGCAACTGATCACCACGGCGCGCTTGCGCGGCACCTATCTGCCCTACAACGCGAACACGCCGTATCTCAACACGATTCCCGCCGATCGTCAGCCGCACTACCCCGGCGATCGCGAGATCGAGCGGCGCATCAGCTCGATCATCCGCTGGAACGCGCTGGCGATGGTGGTGCGCGCCAACCAGCACTCCTCCGAACTCGGCGGCCATATCGCGAGCTTCCAGTCCGCCGCGACTCTTTACGATATCGGCTTCGGCCACTTCTGGCGCGCGCCGTCCGAGAATCACGGCGGCGACATCGTCTATATCCAGGGGCATTCTTCCCCGGGCATCTATGCGCGAGCATTTGTCGAGGGCCGCCTGACCGAGCAGCAGATGCTCAACTTCCGGCGCGAAGTCGACGGCCACGGACTCTCGTCCTATCCGCATCCGTGGCTGATGCCGGAGTTCTGGCAGTTCCCGACCGTGTCGATGGGCCTCGGGCCGATCATGGCGATCTACCAGGCGCGCTTCATGAAATATCTCGAGGGGCGCGGCCTCGGCGAGATGGGCGATCGCAAGGTCTGGGCCTTCATGGGCGACGGCGAAATGGACGAGCCGGAATCGCTTGGCGCAATCGCGCTGGCCTCGCGCGAAAAGCTCGACAACCTGATCTTCGTCGTCAACTGCAACCTGCAGCGGCTCGACGGTCCGGTGCGCGGCAACGGCAAGATCATCCAGGAGCTCGAGGCCGACTTCCGCGGCGCCGGATGGAACGTCATCAAAGTCATCTGGGGCAGCAACTGGGATCGCGTTGCTCGCGCGCGACAAGCTCGGCTTGCTGCGCAAGCGCATGGAGGAATGCGTCGACGGCGAATACCAGGCCTTCAAGGCGCGCGACGGCGCATACGTGCGCAAGGAGTTCTTCGCCAAATATCCCGAGCTGGTCGAGATGGTCTCGGGCATGACCGACGACGAAATCTGGCAGCTCCGCCGCGGCGGCCACGATCCGATCAAGGTCTACGCCGGCTATGCCGCCGCCGTCGGCCATCGCGATCAGCCCACCGTCATCCTCGCCAAGACCATCAAGGGTTACGGGATGGGCGCCGCCGGCGAGGGAATGAACATCACCCATCAGCAGAAGAAGATGGGCCTGGAAGAGCTCAAGGCCTTTCGCGATCGCTTCAAGATTCCGGTGCCGGACGACCAGATCGCCGAGGTGCCGTTGTATCGGCCGGCCGAGGACAGCGTCGAAATTCAGTATCTGCGCGAGCGCCGCAAGGCGCTGGGCGGCAGTCTCCCGCAGCGCCGGCGCACCTCGCAGCCGCTCGAGGTGCCTCCGCTATCGGCCTTCGAGTCCCAGCTCGTAGCTACTGGCGATCGCGAGGTCTCGACCACGATGGCGTTCGTGCGGATTCTTTCGGCGCTGTTGCGCGACAAGAACCTCGGCAGCCGCGTCGTGCCAATCGTCCCCGACGAATCGCGCACCTTCGGAATGGAAGGGATGTTCCGCCAGCTCGGGATATTCTCGCAGGTGGGCCAGCTCTATAAGCCCGAGGACTCCGGCCAGCTGATGTTCTACCGCGAGTATCAGCACGGCCAGATTCTGCAGGAGGGAATCAACGAGGCCGGCGCGATGTCATCATGGATCGCCGCCGCGACTTCATACAGCACCCACAACCTGCCGATGATCCCTTTCTACATCTTCTATTCGATGTTCGGGTTTCAACGCGTCGGCGATCTCGCCTGGGCCGCCGGCGACTCGCGATGCCGCGGCTTCCTGCTCGGCGGAACTTCCGGACGCACCACGCTCAACGGCGAAGGGCTCCAGCATGCCGACGGCCAGAGTCACGTCCTCGCCTCGACCATTCCCAACTGCGTCGCTTACGATCCGACCTTCGCGTACGAGCTTGCGGTAATCATTCACGATGGTCTGCGGCGCATGCTGACTGAGCAACAGGACGTCTTCTACTACATCACTCTGATGAATGAGAATTATGTCGCATCCCGCGATGCCCGAGGGCGCGCAGGAAGGTATTCTCAAGGGCATGTACCCATTGACCAATGGCGGCGGCAACGGAAAGGGGCCGCGCGTGCAGTTGCTCGGCTCGGGAACCATCCTGCGCGAGGCTATCGCCGCGGCCGATCTGCTGCAGAGACGATTTCGGCGTCGCCGCCGATATCTGGAGCGTGCCGAGCTTCACCGAGCTGCGGCGCGACGGAATCGACGTCGAGCGCTGGAACATGCTGCATCCCACCGCCCCTCAGCGGCGCAGCTACGTCGAGACTTGCCTCGCCGATCGCCCCGGGCCAGTGGTCGCGGCGACTGACTATATTCGAGCCTTCGCCGATCAGATTCGCCCCTATGTTCCGCACCGCTATCGCGTGCTGGGCACCGACGGCTTCGGGCGTAGCGACTATCGCACGCGCCTGCGCAGCTTCTTCGAGATCGACCGCCACTACATCACGGTCGCGGCGCTCAGAGTCGCTCGCCGACGAAGAGCAGATTCCCGCTTCCAGGGTCGACGCCGCGATCAAGAAGTACGACATCGATCCGGAAAAGCCGAATCCCGCCACGGTGTAATGCGATGGGCGCGCTGGTCGATATCAAGATTCCCGATATAGGCGATTTCTCCGACGTCGAAGTCATCGAAGTGATGGTCAAGCCGGGAGATCCGGTCCGCGTCGACGATTCGCTGATCACCATCGAGTCCGACAAGGCCTCGATGGAAGTGCCGTCGACCGAGGCCGGCGTGGTCAAGGAAATCCGGGTCAAGATCGGCGACAAGGTTTCGGAGGGCTCGCCAATCGTCGTGATCGAGACTGCGCCGCCAACAGGCAAGCCAGCCGCGCCGGCCGCTGCCAAGCCTGCGCAGACGGCGGCACCGGCATCAGCCAAATCCGCACCAGCGCCTGCTGAACCGCCCCAGCCGCCAAAGTCGCCTGCCGGCGGCGGCGACGGCAGCAGGCCGGCGGGCTCCCAGAGCGCTCCTCCTGCGCCTGAGCAAGCCCGATGCCCTCAAGCCGGTTGCGCCCGAATCAGCTGGCGAGGCCGAGTCCGGAGCCCGAACACAAGCCGCACGCGAGCCCGTCCGTGCGAAAATTCGCGCGTGAGCTCGGGGTCGATTTGCATGCTGGTCCAGGGTACCGGACTAAACGGACGAATCTTCAGAAGCGACGTGCAGAAGTTCGTGAAGTCCGCGATTGCAGCTCCCAGCCGCGCGGCGGGTACGAGCGTGGGCGCCGCGCTGGATATGGCGCCGTGGCCGAAGATCGACTTCGCCAAATTCGGCGAGATCGAAACGCGCCCGCTATCGCGCATCCGCCGGGTCTCGAAGGCGAACCTGGCGCGCAACTGGGTAATGATCCCGCACGTCACCCAGTTCGACGAGGCCGACGTAACCGAGCTCGAGGCGTTGCGCCACGAACTCAGTGAAGCGCACGCAAAGGATGGCGTCCGCGTCACGCTGCTGGCCTTTGTGCTCAAGGCGCTGGTCCGCGCGCTGACCGAGTTTCCTGAATTCAACTCGTCGCTCGACGGCGACAACCTGATTCTCAAGAAGTATTTCCATTTCGGTTTCGCCGCCGACACTCCCGAGGGACTGGTGGTGCCGGTGATTCGCGACGTCGACAAAAAAGGCGTGCTGCAGATCGCGCGCGATACCGCGGCGCTTGCGCAGGCGGCGCGCGAGGGAAAGCTCAAGATGACCGACATCCAGGGCGGATGCTTCACCGTGTCGAGCCTTGGCGGAATCGGCGGCACCGCATTCACGCCGATTATCAACGCGCCCGAAGTGGCTATTCTCGGACTCTCGCGGCTCGCCCGGAAACCGGTATGGCGCGACGGCGCTTTCGTTCCGCGCCTGATGCTACCGCTGTCGCTCTCCTACGATCATCGAGTCATCGACGGCGCGCTCGCCGCGCGCTTCGTCACTTACCTGAGCGCGATACTCTCCGACATGCGCCGCGCCCTGCTCTAGCCGGTGCGGATCAAACGGGCTCAGTCTCGCTCGGTGAGCCAGGCCCCACCTGCGGCCAGAACTGTTTCTGCGCCCCGCCGCTCACCACCATCCCGATGTGACCCGCGGGAAATGTCAGATTGCGCTTGTCCTCGCTTCCGACGAAATCTATCAGCGGCAAGACTTGACGCCGGAAACACTACATCATCGAACTCGCCGATCGCGTTGAGCAGTGGGCAGACGATATTCCCCAGGTCGACGCGCTCGCCGCCCACATTGAATTCGCCCTTCTTGAGCAGGTTGTTCTGAAAAATATCCCGCGTCACCTCGCGGAATATCCGTCCGGCCAACGGCACGTCGCCAGCCATCCAGCGCTCGAACAAGTCGAAGAATTCGACGTAGTCCTCCTTTTCCTTGTTCCGGTAGAGCGCGACGTACTTGTCAATCGCGTGATGCACGACGGCGGTCGCGGTGAATAGCCCTCTGATGAACCAGGCCGGGCAGTTTCCATACACCGACGTGATCAGATCAACCGTCTGGCCGCTGAACCTGCTTTCGAGATTGAACAGCGGGTTGCCTTCGACCGCGGTGTCGAAAGGCGTCGTCAGAGTAATCAGGTTCTTGATATTCTCGGGATGCAGCGCCGCATACAGCAGGGTCAGCAGGCCGCCGAAGCAATAGCCCAGCAAATTGACTTTCGATGCGCCGGTGAGGCTTTGAACGGCGCGCATGGTGTCGCCAAGGTCCTGGTTCACATAGGCGTCGAATCCTCGCCAACTGTCGGCCCGCGCCGGCGGAATCCATTCGACCATGTATACATCGAATCCCTGCCGGGTCAGATTCGCCATCACGCTGCGTCCCGGAAACAGGTCGAGTATGAAGGGTCTCTTGATCAGCGCATAAACGAAGACCAGCGGGGTGCGATGCGCGCTCCCCTGCGCCGCGTAGTGCCGCAGTTTGACCTTCCCGCCTTCGTAAACAATCTCGTACGGGGTCACCCCCGGAGGATCCTCGCTCAGCGGATAATGGTCGCTCAATCCCCGGCGCCTGCCGTCGAGCGCCCGCACGGCGCCATCCATCCAGTACTTCGGGAGTTCCGTCATCAGTGACATAGCGCATGCCTCCTGCGCGGCGCGATGACGCCGGCCTTGATGTCTTACTGAGTAATGGAAGCCGGCTTCTTGTCACCGGAAACATTTCCATTCTGTCCACGCCGGTTACGCGGCGATAGGAGCGCGCGCCGGTCGCGACGGGCTCGATCGGTTTCAGCGCCCTTGGCGCGGTGAGTTGCCGCACCTCGCGGCGCAAACTTTCGATCCGATCGAACAGGGCCTGCGTCTCGGTCAGCGGGCGTCAGTCCGACCAGCGGCCACAGCGGCGCGAACAGCGAACCCACCACGGAGTTGCCGATTTGTGCCGCGCGCAGGAAAGTATTGAGAACCACCGCGGCCGCATCACCGACCGCCGGCGTCGCCACCACCTTCTCGATCGAGGCGTGGGCCGCGCGCACCCAGGCTTCATAGGCTTTCCAGGCGGCAGCCTCGAGCTCTTCGCGATCGCCTCCCGCTGCCGACGCCTTGCGAAGAACCTCCTGCACCTCTGCCCCCAGGGCTTGATACAGCGAGGTTATGTCGCCGCCGTTTTGTGGCTGTCCCATGCTCTTTCTCCTGACACCCTGCGGCCCCGCATGGGGCCGGTGACGCCGGAAACTTGTCGAGCTGGAGATTGCGAGCCTCTACCAGGATCTGCTTGAAAGGTCTCGTCTCTATGCGATGGACTCGGTTTATGTTCCTCGTTGTTTAGTTATCGGTGGCCGCGATCACGCCACCGCTGAATCGCGTTTAAGTACTTGTTCGACCGCCGGTATCGACTGTTCTTCCGCGGGAATTACTCTTTGCGCCGCGGCTTTGAGTTCCTCGAAGGCGTCCCGCGATGCACGATTTCATGAATTCCACATCGGGCATCAGCCGCGGCTCCGCCATCGCTCCGAAGAATAGGTTCTGATTGTAACTCACGATCGCCACGCCATAGCCGAGCGTGCCCGCCAGCGGCACGAGGCCGATGAACTCGAGCATCCGACGCCCCGCCAGGTACATCGGAACCTGAGCCCCCGGTACGTTCGTAGCGATAAAGTTGATACCCATCGACGGCCCCGCGATCATGCGGGCCATACCACCGGTGAACTCGGAGAGCCGCGTCGCAGCCTCGATCGCGGTATTGGTCATCGTCGAGTTCAGATTCTGCAGGCTCGGCGAAACCGAGTCGGCGGTCGCCGTCAGCAAGTCCATCCCTTGCGGCTCCCGCGCAGCCTTGATGCGCTCGGTCTCCCGCACTACCGAGCGGTAGCGCTCGACGGGGTCCATCGGCGTCGCCGCCAATTCGGGAAACATCATCGAGACCCGGTTGCCCATCGCTCCGGCTTCACTTTCGCGCCGCACGTTGACTGGACATCCGATACGCAGCGGAAGCCCGTCGATCGCGACCTCGTGATGCTTCAGATAGCGAGCGGCGCCTTCGCTCAGGATACTCAGAACGACGTCGTTGACCGTCCCTCCAAGAGCGCTGCGGATCGCGCGAAGGTCGCCGAAGGAAACCCTCAGCCACGCGAGCGAGCGAGTCCGGCTCACGAGCCCCAGGTTCCATGGCGCCGCCACGATAGGCCGCGACATCATCTGGAACATCTGCGCGGCCGCGCTGGCCATCGCAGCGCTCCGCTCGGCCAGGTCGGCCGGCGAGCTCAGCAGTCTCCCGGCCTCACGCACTTCATCGAGCCGGTTCTGGACCATCGCGATCGCCGCGTCCAGCAGCGACTTGGAGCCGTCGGGCAGGCTCGCGGGCGTCCACGGTTCCCGCTCGGGCGCGGGCGCCGGGGCATCGGGCTTCAGATCCATCGCGGTCGCAATCAACTGCAACGCCGAGACTCCGTCGACGATGCAGTGATGAATTTTCCATAGCAGGGCCGAACGTCCGCCTTCGAGTCCCTGGAACAGATGCAATTCCCATAGCGGCCGGCTTCGCTCCAGCGGCGGTTCGTTGGCGCGCATCGCCGCTTCGGCCAATTTCGGCATCGCTCGCGCCGCTGGGGAGCGTATGGCGCTTGAAGTGATTGCGCAGCCTGAACTCCGGATCATCCTCCAGGGTCGCGTGAGCCAGGTTGAATGGGGCG
Source organism: uncultured delta proteobacterium (assembly GCA_963832395.1). Lineage (GTDB taxonomy): Bacteria > Desulfobacterota > Binatia > Binatales > Binataceae > JAKAVN01. The sequence continues at coordinate 157,503 of CAWHTV010000002.1, forward strand.
AAAACCAGGCGCTGCCGATAACGCGGCAAAAGGTGGATGCGGCGCTCGAAATGCTCTACCAGCCGGTCAAACTCGATCTCGCCCTCGAAGGTTTGAAGGAGACCGACGTGAAGCGGGCCATTCGGCGTCTCGTTGTATAGGAAGGAAGCGTCCTGGGTGCTCAGGCGACGCGAAGGTTTGCTTGCCTCAGCCATTTTGACGCTCCGGATCTTGCTTGCAGCTTAGGCATCCAACGATGCGCCATTTCGCTGTTTCGGTCAATTGAAAAATCCGGCCACTGGATGCGATGAACACTCGGCAAAGACTCGACGCGTTTGATATTCTGCGTCTGCAAATCAGTCTTCCGATTTCCGATCCGATGGCTCAGTAGCGGTGAGGGCCATCAGTGGAGAAAGCCATGGCGAAACAGGAAGCGGGCGAAAGTTCTGGCTATGCCAGAGAGTTGAAACTTTCCGACGGCCGGCGAGTGTCGCTAAGGCTGATGGAAGCGGCGGACAAGCAAAGAGTTCTGAGGTTTGCGCAATCGCTCCCGCCCGATGATCTGCTCTTCTTGCGCACCGACATCACCGAACCCGCCCTGGTCGACGAATGGATCGGAAACCTTGAAAAAGGCGCGACGGTAACCGTGCTCGCGGAAGTCGACGGCAAATTGGCCGGCTACGCGAGCCTGCATCTTGAGCAGGCGCTTTGGACGCGCAGAGTCGGCGAGATTCGTGTCCAGGTTGGGGTCCCGTACAGAGGCGCGGGCCTCGGCAGACAACTTGCGGCGCAAATCTTTCGACTGGGACAAGCACGCGGACTCAAGAAGATGGCGGCGATGATGACGCCCGATCAGGCGGGTGCCCGTGCCGCGTTCGAGAAGATAGGTTTCAGCGTCGAAGCACTGTTGCAGGATTGGGTAGTGGATCGTAAAGGCCGGCCGCGCGACCTTTTAATCATGAGCCACGACCTGGAAGGACTGAGCGATCACGTGACCGCGTAGAACCGCAAAGGCCGCCGGCAACATTCGCGACAATCGCCCGATCAGAGCGCGCAGCGCGAGGAGATAGAGCATTGCCCATACGAACCGGCAACGACGAGTACACCTACGAGATCGTGGAAGGATGGGGCATGTCGGGAGCGACCGGCATAGACGGTACCTTCGACGTCGCCGGCGTGGGCATCGACTCGAAGGAGAACATCTATCTGTTCAATCGCGGTGAGCGTCCCGTGATCGTGCTGGACAAGGACGGAGAATTTCTACGGTGCTGGGGCGACAAGAAGATATTCCCCAATGCCCACGCGGTCACGATCGGTCCCGATGACGCCGTGTGGCTGACCGACAACCTCGATCACACCGTCAGAAAATGCACTCCGGAGGGGAAGGTGATTGATGACGCTCGGGACCAGCGGCAAACCCGCCCAAGGGATGAGCGGGCAGCCCTTGTGCCGTTGCACTCACATGGCGATCCATCCGGGCACCGGTGAGCTTTTCGTATCCGACGGCTACGGCAACGCCAAGGTTCACAAGTACACGCCCGACGGCCGATTACTGTGTTCGTGGGGAGAGCCGGGAAACAGGCCGGGGCAATTCAGTCTTCCACATAATATCTGTACCGACCGCGACGGCTATGTTTACGTCGCCGACCGCGAGAATCAGCGCGTCCAGGTGTTCACTCCAAATGGCAAGCTCGAAGATATATGGACGAACATGGCGCGCCCATGCGGAATGTATATCGACACCAGCCATTCGCAGTTGTGCTATATCGGCGAGTTGTCCACGTCATGGTGGTGTCAAATCGCCCCAGAGCTCTGGGAAATCCAGAATCAGCCCGGTTACGGCCCCCGAGTGAGTATCTATTCGCTCGACGGGACGCTGCGCGCGACGCTGCTGGACAACGCACAAGGTGAAGGCCCCGGACCAGATGATCGCGCCGCATGGAATTGCGGTGAGCCGCGAAGGCGATATTTACGTCGGAGAAGTATCGGTGACGGCGGGCCCGTGGTTTCCGCGCAAAGATCCCACGCGGCCGTTTCGGACGGTGGTCAAGCTTCGCAAGGTGAAGAAAGTCTCCGCCCCGCTGGGCAACTGAGAAGCGCGCGGCCGGCTCAATCGGAAGATACGCGAACTCGTCTACGGATTCGGGACGACCCGGCACGCCCCACCGGCGTAGGCCGGCGGCGCTCCCGGGCCGACGGTCACGCCTTTGCGCGTGCGCACGGTAAGCTCGGGCCTTCCGGGGATGTCCACGCGCAGGCTGCGATAACCGGGCATCGAGGGATCCGGCACCACGAAGCCCGCAGTGTATTGCTCGCGCAACTCGTTGCTGATGGCGAGGCAATCCTGGCGCAGCAGTTCGCCGTCGCCGACTTCGCCGAGCAGGTAGGTGCGCGCACCGGTCTCGGTCGACAGCTCGCGCAGCATCTGCGCGTCGACGTGATCGCGATTGCCGCCCAACAGCAGCGAGCCGATGCCGAAGCCAACCCGGCTCGAGTTCGGATCGCCGATTCCGATCGAGTAGATCAGAACGCCCATCCGGCGCGCCCGGCCCACCACCTCGCGGCAGCGTCGCCCGGCTCGCGTTGTCCATCCCGTCGGTCACGACCAGGAGGGCTTTTTTGTCGTAGCGGCCGAGATTGACCGTGTGCAGACCATCCATGATCGTGTCGAAGATCGCCGTGTCACCGTAGGCGTGGAGCAGGCCGAGCCGACGCATCACCAGGTCATGATTGGTCGTAAACGGCTGCAGCAGGAATTGCTGGTCCGAGAACGCGTACAGGAAAATATCGTCGTTCGGGTTGAGGTCGCGAATGAACTGCGCAATCGCCGCGCGCGCCTGCGGAATCTTGGGTTCCATGCTGCCCGAGGTATCGACCAGGATTCCGATCGACACCGGCGTGTTGGCGTCGCGGCGCAGGAACTCGAGCGGCCGCTGGATGCCGTCGACGTATACGCGGAAGTCGCCCTTCTGCAGGCCGGTCACGTAGCGGCCGCCCTGATCCGTCACCGTCACGGTCAACTGCTCGTAGCCGCTCTGAGCGCGCAACGCGCGCGCGGGAAGTTCCAGTTCCGGGCCCGTGCTGCGGCGCGAGTTGCGGCATCGTGGGCGCATCCTTGCCGCCCTGGCTCGCCGGCGCCGACGGCACTTCGAGCACCGAGCTCGCCCTGACCACCTGGATTTGTCGAAGGAGGCGCGGCAAATCCGCCCTGCTGCGATGCCGCCGGCAATGCTCCGGCAAGCAATATGGCGAGGCAAATCGCCGCCATCGACGACCGACCGTAAAGCCTGCCGTATCGCTTGCCACCCCTTTGCATGGCGTCCTTGCCGGTCCCGTCCCTGACGCTTGCCGCCCGCTCGCCGCGCCTATTCTCAAGCCGATCGCGGCTACCGACTACCCTTTCACAGCTCCCACTGAAATAGAAACAGCTCCCGAGCGGCGATTTGTTTCAGCCGTGGCCTCTGTCAGTAGCGCTGAATCGGCACTGCCATACCGCGATCGCAAAAAACAGCCGAAAAACTACAGCTCTCTAAGTCGCCGTTCGAGAAACCTTCGCTCGGGCTCCGTCGTGACGAGTTCGAGTGCGTGGCGATAGGACTGTTCCGCCTCGGCGCTGCGGCCGAGCCGGCGGAGCAGATCGGCCTCGGCGGACCAGAGCAGGTAGTAGGAGTCCAACTCGTGGCTGGCCTTCAGACTGGCGATCTCGTCAAGAGGCCCGCCAGCGGACCATACGCCATCGCGAGCGCCACCGCGCGGTTCAGCTCGACCACCGGCGTCGGCCGCACCCGGAGCAGCGCGTCGTAGAGCCCGGCGATCGAGCGCCAGTCGGTGTCCGCGGAGCTCTGCGCTCTGGCGTGCTCCGCCGCAATCGCGGCCTGCAACGCGTACGGGCCGTGCTTTGCCGCTCGCATCGCGGAGGCGGCCAGCGCAGGCCCTTCTTCGATCTGCACGCGGTTCCACAGCGAGCGGTCCTGATCTTCGAGCAGCACCAGGTCGCCGTCGGCGTCGGTACGGGCCGCGCGGCGCGAGTCGTGCAGCAGCATCAGCGCCAGCAATCCTAACGGCTCGCCATGAGCGGCTTCGCCAAGCGATTCGCCGGGCATTGTCGCCGCGTTTTTGCTCGTGCTCGCCGGGCAGAAGCTCGCACAGGATACGCCCGAGGCGGATCGCTTCGCGGCAGAGCTCCGCGCGCACGAGCGCGCCGCCCGCCGATCGCCGAGTAGCCTTCGTTGAAGACCAGGTAGATGACCGCGAGCACCGCGTCGAGCCGCTCGGGCAGCAATTCACTTGGCGGCAGCTCGTAGGGAATGCCGGCCGTGCGAATCTTGCGCTTGGCCCGCACCAGCCGCTGCGCCATCGTGGCAGCCGGCACGAAGAAGGCGCGCGCGATTTCCTCGGTCGACAGTCCGCATAGCGTTCTCAGCGACAACGCGACCTGCGCTTCGAGCGCGAGCGCCGGATGGCAGCAGGTGAAGATCAGCCGCAGGCGCTCATCTGGCACCGGGCTCTGCGCCTCTTCAGCAATAGCGCTATCCTGGCAAAGCCACGGTAAAGCTCGGGGAGGCGCCGCCCAGTTCGTCCAGCTTCTCAGCAAAGCGCCCGTGGCGCCGCAAGCGGTCGATCGCCTTGTGGCGCGCCGTGCTCACCACCCACGCGCGGGGGTTCGTCGGCACGCCGTCGCGCGGCCATTGCGCGAGCGCCGCGGCGAAAGCCTCCTGCGTCGCTTCCTCCGCCAGGTCGAAGTCGCCGACCAGGCGAATGACGGTGGCGAGAATCCGCCCGAACTCCTCGTGATAGAGGCGCTCTATCGCCGATGAACTCATTAACCACCGCCCGGCGAAAGGCTACCGCAGCGGGCGGCCCATCCGCCACAATCTAAGTATGCATCTTCATGATCGGCCGCACTTCGATCGATCCGGTGCGAGCCCCGGGGATGCGGGCGGCGATAGCGACCGCCTCGTCCAGGTTCTCGGCTTCGACGATATAGTAACCGCCAAGTTGCTCCTTGGTCTCGGCGAAGGGGCCGTCGGTGGTCAGCGTCTTTGCGTCTGCGCACCCTGACGGTGGTGGCCGTGCTGGTCGGCTCGAGCGGGTCGCCGGCTTTGAACTTTCCGGCCTTCACGATGCCCTGGGTAAAGGCCATGTACTCCTGGAAAAGCTTGCCCTGTTCGTCGGGGCTCATCTTTCGGCCTTCGGCGTCGTAGATCAAGAGCATGTACTGCATTGTCGCCTCCGTGGTTCGCGCGTCTGTCTTACGCTCTATAGTCGAACGGGCGAGCGCAAGATCGACCTCGCCGGCGAAAATTTCTTCATCGCCAGTCACGCGGTCCGATATGCCCGGAGATTCGAGCAATCTAATGAGGCGAGGCGGTTTTCCTGATATCCGAGGCGATCGTTTCGGGATGAGTCGCGATACCGTTGTAACGGCGCACTCCAACGCCGTCGGCGCTGAGCAGAAACAGCTCCAGGACGTGGTCCGAATCGTCGTCTTCAGCCGATACTCCATACAGGACCAGGAGGCGGCGGATTTCCGCGGGCGTGCCGGTCAGAAACACCCATCCGTCCGCGTCCACTCCTTGCGCTTTGGCATAGGCAAGCAACTCGCGCGATCCGTCCTCCTTGGGGTCCGTGGTGATCGAAATCATCGTGACATCGGACTTGAACCCGGGCCCCAGATTCCGCGCCACCGATTTCATCTCGGCAGTGATCAGCTCGCAGGGGCCCTCGCATGAGGTATGGATAAAAGCGACCAGCGCCGGCTTGCCCTTCAATGACGAAAGCGAGATCGCCCTGCCATTCTGGTCCGTCAGGCTTATCTTTGGCAGTCCGTCGGCGGGACTCGCCGCTGCCTGCTGCCCGGCTTTGCCGAGTTCGGCCCGCGCCGCGAGCGGGAGCGCCAACGCGAGTATCGCCGCCGATGCGATCCAAGCCGCCGATACCGTGCGGCTCCAGCGAAAAAAACGCCGCGTCATCTAAAGGTTTCGCTTCGTGCTCTCGGCGGCGATGTGATCGGCTTGCCTGATGGCCAGGGTCACGATCGTAAGCGTGGGATTTTCGCCGCCACTGGTCGTGAACTGGCTGCCGTCGGAGATGAAAAGATTCTTCACGTCGTGAGTCTGGCCCCACTTGTTGCAGACACCGTCGCCGGGGCGCTCGCTCATGCGGCACGTGCCCAGGTTATGCGTCGAGGGATACGGCGGAACCGCGATGGTCTTGACCGCTCCGACAGCCTCATACACCGCGGCGCCCCGCTTATATCCGTAGTTGCGCATGGCGATGTCGTTGGGATGATCGTCGTAGTGCACGTTCGGAATCGGAAGGCCGAACTGGTCTTTTTCTTTCGGATGGAGCGTCACCGCGTTGGTCGCCTGCGGCATGTCTTCTCCGACGATCCACATCCCGGCCATGTTGGGATACTGCTCGAGCACGCTCGCGTAGTCGCGTCCCCACGCTCCCGGATCCAGGAACGCGGCCGCGAACGGCAGTCCGAGCGAGATGGTCTCCATCTCGAATCCGCCGGCAAAACCTCGCTTGGTATTCAACTCGGCTTCGTCGGTAATGATGCCGGCCATCACGGTGCCGCGATACATATGTACCGGCTTGTCGAAAATGCCGTAAACGGAACCGCTCGTATGCCGCATGTAGTTCCTGCCGACCTGGCCGGATGAATTGGCCAGCCCGTGCGGAAACGTGGACGAGGCCGAGTTCAGCAGCAGCCGCGCGCTTTCGATCGAATTGCATGCCACGCACACGATGCGCGCCTTCTGCACGATATGTTTGCCGTCCTTGTCGGCATACAGTACGCCGGTCGCTTTGCCGTTGGCTGTCGTGCTGAATCTGAAGCGCGTGGGACTCGGGCCGCAGATCGAGCTTGCCGGTGGCCTCGGCCTTCGGAATCTCCGTATAGAGGGTCGACCACTTCGCTCCCGACTTGCAGCCCTGGAAACAAAAGCCGAGCTGCCAGCAGGACGAACGGCGATCGCGGGGCCGGCTGTTAATCGCCATGCGCCCGGTATGCACGGTCTTGTACCCGACGCGCGTGGCGCCATTGTACATTACCTTGAAGTTGTTATTTCCCGGCAGCCCGGGAATGTCGTTGGTCCGCGTCACGCCCATCTTATCCTCGGCCTTGGCGTAGTAAGGCGCCAGGTCCGCGAGGCTTATCGGCCAGTCGAGAAGGTTCGCGCCGCTGACATTCGAATAGGTAGTCTTGGCCTTGAACTCGTGCTCCTGAAAGCGCAGCGAAGCGCCCGCCCAGTGCACGGTCGTTCCGCCAACGGTCTTGCAGGTCCAGGCCGGCAGATTGGGGAAGTCTTTCGCTACCCGCCAACTGCCCGAGGTCGTGCGCTTGTCGAGCCAGGCCAGTTGCTTGAATGCGAACCACTCATCGTTATGAAAGGTCAGCGGCGACTGACGCTGCCCCGCCTCGAGCATCACAACCTTGAAGCCCTTGTGGCAGAGCTCGTTCGCGAGCGTGCCTCCGCCCGCTCCCGAACCGATGATTACAACGACGGAATCGTCGTTCGTATCGAATCGAGCCACGACGCAACTCTCCGTTCAGCCTGGTTTCGGGCTTGCCGCTTCGGGTGGTTCGGGCAGCCAGGTCAGATCGTTGAAGCCGTGATGCAGATAGCCGCCGAAGCGGTAGGAGGCGCCCTGGTAGCCGAAGACCTTCCAGACTTCCTCGTTGTTGTAGAGCGAAACCATCTCGGTGCTGCGGACTTTCTCGAAGAACGGCGTGTGCTGAATTTTCTTGAGCGCCGCGACCTGATCGTCGGCGGGCTGGGCGGCGAAATTTGCCCTTCGCCGAATGATCGAGATTAGCCACTCCCGCACTGTATCATTTTGGCGGTGGCGGGCTTGCTCGACGCCTCGCCATCCAGGTCCTCGACTACCTTTATGTAGTAGCTATCGTCGAGGCGGTCGTGCGGAAATATCTGCCGCGCCATCTTGAGCAGCGTTTCACCCTCGTGCGCGGTCAGGGTCTTCAATCTCGCGGTCCATTCGGCGGCAAAGCCGGCCACCGTTACGCCGGCGGCAGCCACCGACACGCCGGCGACCGCCAATCGCGCTCTTTTGCAGAAACTCCCGTCGCTTGATCTTCACGTCGCTCCCCGTTCGGCGCTAAGGCAAGTATTGCGGACGGAACTCCGTCGGCACGAGATCGGTCTTCAACGTCACGAGGTCCTCGTGGCCCTGCGCATCGGTAAAGCGCAGCAGCCCCGCGATCCGCTCCTGCGGATCATGCAGCGGGATAAGCCGCTCTTCGTCGAACAGCGGACTGCTGATTTTCAGTTGCACCTTCGCGGTCTGCTCCGGGCTCGATCGGAACGTCGGGCTCGACCTGCATGCGCCCGACGTAGTGCGCCGGCCCGGCCTTCTCCTGTTCGTCCTTGTCGCCGTTGACGAACGTGGCCATCGCCATGATGTACTGCTTGCAGGCTCAACGGGGTGGTCCCGTTGTTTTTTACCGTCGAGATTAATCAACAGCGTATCGGTCCGATCGTCGTAGGTGGAATCGGCTTTCATCACCTGCGCCGAATGGGTGGTGGAGTCGATGACCTCAGGCGCAAATCGCACCGTCTGCTGCGGCAGCCGCACGGGGAATTTCACCGCCATGTAAATCCAGCCGACGACCAGCATCGCGATCGTCGCGCCAGCCAGCAGGTCCATCCACATGTGGTCGCGCGGCGTGATGAGCCCGATGTCGGGAGCGTCGTCGTTGACCGGGATTTGCGTGGTCACCGCGAGACGGGTGACGGTGCGCTTGGGAACGGTCCAGTAGACCATCCAGATCATGCCGATGATGAACCCGGCAAAGGACCACCACCATACGAAGCTGCCGCCGTAGTGCTCGAGGTTGACGGTCTGGCCGGTGAGCAGCGTCACGTCCATCTTGAAGGGCTCGGCGCGCCGGCTCAACGGTGACCCACTCGCCCGGACCGATGAGGGTTCCGGTGCCCTGGATCGCGATTCCCGGATGCACGTGCCAGTTTCCCGGGTCGCGGCCCTCGCATCACCATCTTGAAATGATAGGTTCCGCCCTTGTCGACCAGGATGGAGCCCGGCGTGGTAGTGCCATTGACCTCGCGGTCGACGAGCGCGAATACCGGACCCGGAACAACCGGCGTGATGTACGCGGTTTGCGGCGGGTCCAGCGTGTATGGCCAGGTCTCGAGAATTTTTACCGTTCCAGTGATCGTGACCGGCTCGCCTACTTTGATCGTGGTAGGAGAAATGTGCACGTCATAGAAGGCGACCGTGAGATCCTTGAGGAACGGCTCGTCCGCCGCTTCGCCGTGGGCAAAAGCACGCGGCGCGTATGATGCCATGAGCAGCAAGAGAGCCGCCGACAGAACAGCCGGAAATCGCATTCGCATTCCGCCTCCCCGAGTGGCGTGGAAAGCCGCTCGAAAGTCCCCTACTTCATCATCGCGCTGCGCGTCGTCTTGCGTTTTTTGTTGACGACAGGACGGCTGGCGCGACGGCCACAGCATCATCAGCCAGTAGCCCACCGATGCCCAGCACGGCCGAAGTGATTACCGGCGGGCCAAGCTCGTCGGGTCCGGCGATTCCGCCGTGCGCATGCGCGCTGGCGGCGAATATGCTGGTCCACAAAAGCGCGATCATGACGGCGCGCAAGGTAGCGAAAGATAGTTCGCATCACTGTTCCCGCAGCTTCGCTCAGACGGTCTTGATGTATCTGCCGATCGGCCACACGGCGAGGTAACGCCCGATAAACTGGCCGATCCAATAACCGAGCATCGCCAGCGTGCCGCCGAACAACAGCGATACGTACTGCGTCTCGCCGAGAAAGCTGCGCAGCGCGCCACGTTCGATATGCCGCATGTATTCGGGCGTCTGCGTGCGGATATAGACGATGCCCTGAACGTCGGCAACGGTGAGAATGTGGTGCATGAATTGCATCGGCTGGAGGAACGGCGCGAGCGGGATGTAATTGAAGCTCCAGACCATCACAGCCCATATCCCGCCGCCGAAAAGCGACGTCAGGACGAAACTCTTCGTCCTCATCAATAGCCAGTCAAGAATTATGGCCGCCGGAATCGTCGATATCGGCCACACGAAATTCATCGGATAGCTTTCGGCCACGTGCCACTGGAAGTAACGTCCGATCCACGAGGCCATGAAAAGGCATACGCAGGTGTACGTCGCGCCGGTGGGAAACCGCCATGCGGCCCACTGAATGTATTGGAGCGCGGAAGGAATGATGATGGTGGCGAACGCGGTGACGACCGGCCACCATTGCGGATCTTTCCAGTCGGTCCAGAAATCCCAGTCGCCGGCGAACAGCAGCCGCGTGATATCCGCCGCCCCCGCAACGACAAAGATGGCCGTGATCCAGAAGACCGCGTCCCAGGTGCGATCGATCCACTGATATTTCGCGTTGAGCAGGTCACGCAGCGCGAGCCTGCGCTGTCTCTCGGCCGCCGCGGCCGCGGCTATCGATGGTGCTGTCGCCATGCTTCCCCTCGCAGATGTCAGGATTGACGTCAGGATTTGAGAAGAGCCGTTGCGCCGCTTAGCCGGCGGCAGCCGTATGCGTCGGGAGTTCCTCCACCGCGCGCGCCTTCTTTTCTATCTGGAAGAGATACAGGATGGTCTCGCCCCAGACCGCGAACATTCCGCCCGCCAGCCATCCATAAATGACAAACGGCCAATGGAAGGGCACGGAGAAGAATTCCTCCGACATCCAGAGACTATGGCCCCATTCGTTGAAGGCGACCTCCACGAATTCGAGCACCGCCGCCGCGATCAGCAGAAAGAAGGACCAGGGAAATCCCTTCTCGCGGCCATAAACCGCGGGAATCCGAAACCGCCCGTACAGATACGCTCCCAAGTGCGAGCACGACCGACATCGGAAAGAAGAAGTAGAACATCGGGATATGCGTGGGCGTGAGCGCGGTATCGCGCACCATCGTCTGATGCCATGCGCCGTCCCAGTTGGGCCAGAAGCTCGCCTCGATGTAGATCGAGAGGCTGGTCACTCCGATAATTCCCCACAGCACCACGACGCGCCGGATCTCTTCGGCAGGCGTCACCGATTCGTTCAGGAGGCCGCGGCCCGTCCGCACCAGCCATCCGTACCACAGGCCGGCAAAGGCTCCCACGCTCAGCAGTTCAGCCCAAAATAGCGTGCGGTAGTGAAGCGCGAAGGCGCGGCTCGACGAATCCAATCCCGCCGTAAAAGCGAAGTTGTAATCCCAGATCCAAAGAAAAACATTGCAGGCCATAAGCAGGCCGCACGCGACAAATAAGGTTTTCCAACCGACGAGCCAGCCAGTAGGAGGACGTCCGGCCGCCACCTCTTCCATAGAGCTCATAAGCGAGACCCTCGACGAAAAGTTTGCTTTCCTTATGCCCGTTTAGACCGATTTTCATCCGCCGTCAACAGACGAGACGTCTATTCGGCGAAGACAGGAGTTTTCAGAGGAGATGGCGCGAGTTGGAGCAATGTATCACGCCGGGCCGGGTTATGGCCCTGGGCCGGCCATGTAGCAGCCCGGCCCAGGGTTGCGTTGATTTCGCTTCAGAGCCGTCATCGAGGCGAGCGCGTCGGCATTGCTCACCGGCTCGGGTGCGACTCCCGGGCGCAGCAGGCGCGAGCCCGGCGCGCGCTTGAACGGGTCGACCAATCCGAGCGTCTTGCCGTAATCGCGCATGGCCGGAATCACATCGCGGTTGAGCAATTCCAGGCATCGCATCCGATCCTTGGCCGGGACCGGCCCGTCGAGCCAGAACGAAAAGATTCCCGGCCGCAGGACGTCGAGCACCTTGTTGAGCTTGGGAATCACGTTGTCCGGCGTGCCGGCGATCATCACGTAGTCCTTCAGCACGTCCGGGTAGCCGTCGTAGATGTTTTTCTTGACGGCTTCGATCTGCTCTTCGGACTCGTCGTTGCCGCCCTCGCCATAGAGCGATTTGGCCGCGGCGTTGGCGCCGAAATTCACTTCGGCCAGGCGCTTGGTCGCGGCCTTGGAATTGTATCCCGGAGGGAACATCCATTCCGGCCGCGCGAAGTGCGCAAAGGCGCCGCCAAACAGAATCCGCTTGCCGAGTTCCTCCGCCCGCTCCTGCGTATCGGCCACCACGACCGGCTGCAGGTAGCCGAAATTCTCCGGCCCCGCCTGATAGCCCTCCTGCGCCGCGGCCTTGGCATAGAAGTCCCACAGCTCGAGCGTCGGCTGCAGCCTCGTTGCCAGGGCGACGTACGGATATCGCTTGCGAGCGCACCAGAAGGCGGTGTCGGGACTCACCAGGCCGGGAATCCAAAACGGCGGATGCGGCCGCTGCAGCGGCAGCACCCACGGGTTCACGTTGCGGAAGTTGAAGTGCTTGCCCTCGTAGCGGAACGGGCCCGGCGTGGTCCACGCCTTGACGATGAAATCGACGCCTTCCTCGAACAGTTCGCGATTGAGCGCCGGATTGGTGTTGTTGGCGAACTGCTCGGAGCCTGCGCCGCGCACCCATCCGGAGACCAGGCGTCCACCCGAGATGAGATCGATCATGGCGAGTTCTTCCGCCAGGCGCAGCGGATTGGCGACGGTGGCGACCGGATTGCCGAGCAGGACCATCTTCACCCGCTTGGTGGTCTTGGCGAGGATGGAAGCTTCGACATCCATCACGGCGCCGAGGCAAAACGGCGTGCCATGATGCTCGTTGAGCATCACGCCGTCGAAATTCATCAGCTCGGCGTCGGTGTAAATCTTCTCGTCGAGATACTGGTTGAGCAGTTTCGCCCCATGCTCGCGTTCGAAAAAGCGATTGGGGGTGTTGAAGAAGCTGCGCAGTCCGACGATCTGATTCTCCAGCGCATGGTACTTCGCCGGGTCGACCTCAGGATCGTAATGGTACGCCCGTTCCGTAAACCACATGAAATGCATCTTGTCTTCTCCGCTCCTTTAGCGACCTTGTGCGAAGGAATCGCTGTGCTTTTGCTTAGCCTTTACGTTCCTCAGTTGCCGAAAAAGCTTGCCCTCCAGCTTATCCCACTATCGTCCGCGGCGGTAATGGCGGCGGCGCAAGAAAATGCCTGGCGCTGGGCGCATCGCGCGCTATCGCGGAGCGCCATCGCTAGCGCGGAGCGACTATCGACTCGATTGCGTCCGCGCTGTAGCCGAGTTCCTGCAGCACCTCGCGCGTGTGAGCGCCAACGTCCGCCGCCGCGGTGGGCTTTCGCTTCTTCACGCCGGAGACGAAGAGCGGGCTGTTCACCGTCTCGAGGACGCCGACTCCGGGATAGTCCATCTTGATGAACGCTTCGGCGGCGCGCATCTGGGGATCCTGCACGACGTCGTCGAGCCTGGGCAGCGGCGCCCATTTGATGTCGTTGCGTTTGAAGATCGTCTTCCACTCCGCCAGGTCGCGCGATTCGAACTGCGCTTGCAGGATTGCGTGGAGCGCCGCCGCGTTTCGATCGCGGTCGGCGTTGCTGCCGAATAACTCGCCCGTGCCCAGTTCAGGCTGGCCGAAGGCCTGGCACAGACGCGGAAACTCGTTGTCCGGATCGATCAGCACCAGGAGAAAGAGCTTGCCGTCGCCGCTGAGATACGCGGCCGTGAGCGGGTTGGGCGGATGCTTGCCCTCGCCGCGCACCGGGAAATATCGCGTTCAGCAGCTTCGCCTGGATGTCGCACGCGTTGGCCCACGCTCCGCTCGCCAGCAATGACGTGCTGACCCTCGATCCGCGCCCGGTGCGTTCGCGCCTATACAGACCCAGCATGATCGCTCCGAACAGCGACATCGAGGTCGGATGATCGCCCATCCCGGGCCGCGGTCCGCTGGGCGATCCGTCGGCTCCCGTGACACGTCATCATCAAACCCGAGCGCGCCCAGTACGCGAGCGCGTCGAACGCCGGATCATCCGCGTCGTCTCCCGCGTCGCCATAGCCGGTGAGGTGCGCGTAGATGAGCCGGTCGTTGACGGGCGAGAGGTCTTCCCAGGTCAGGCGGAATTTCTCGAGCAGCGTTCTCTGGTAGTTGGTCAGGAAGACGTCCGCCGTGCGCACGAGGCGGATCAGCGCCTCGCGTCCCTCGGGCCGTGCCAGGTTCAGCGCAACACTTTTCTTGTTGCGGCTGGTGAGAACCCAGCACCAATCGAGTTCGGACTTGGCCGTGCCGGGGAGCTTGGAAAAGAGCCGCCACAGGTCGCCGCCGCCGGGGCGCTCGATTTTGATCACCTCGGCGCCAAAGTCGGACATGATGGTGGCGGCCGCCGGGCCGGCAACGTAGGTTCCGCAGTCGATAACCCGAAGTCCGGAAAGCAGACCGCCGTCATTCGTATTGTGCCCGTTGTTCGTGTCGTGCATGTTGTGTCACTCCAAAAAGGCGAAGATCGGAAATCGGAGACCAGTAGTCACGCTGTAGTACAGAGAATCGAGCGTCGCAAGGCGCGGAGCGACTCAGCGGAACTCGAGGCGAAGCTCGCGGTATTGGCGCGAGCCCACATTGGTCAGTTCGCGCTCGCATCCACCCGGGTTGCCAGAGCACCGTGCTGGAGGCCGGTTCGAGCCTCCTGCGAACGCTCCGTGCCGTCGCGCACTTCGCGCTGCCGCACTCGACCGCCTTCGATCACGAACACGGCGGTGTCGCGCGGATGCGCTCGCGGCCCGGCTTTATCGCCCGGAGCAAGGGTCACTTCCAGCGCGCGGATGCGGCTGTTCTCGAGCAGCATCACTTCTCCCCGCTCAGGCGGTCTGCCGGCGGCGGCTTCGGTCAGGGCGAAGCCCGGGTTGGCGATACCGTGCGGGAGCGGACGGCGAATCTCGAACAAGGCTTCGCGAAAACGGCCGCGCGCTGACGTTGCGAGCGCTTTCGGCGCCGCCGGCGGGAACGTATGAAATTGCCCGCGCGCCGACTTCCAGCTCATACGTGGTTTGACCGGGAAAGCGGTTCGAGGTCATCGCCGGCGACTCCACCGCGATCCTGCCGCCTTCGAGGATGTACAAAACGTAGTCGAGCGTATGCCGATGCAGTCCGCACATCTGGCCGGTGGCGAGATCCATTTCCCACACGCGCACATGCTCGTTTTCGAATCGCAGATGTGTCGCGACCGGGCCGTAAGTTGTCTGCTCAGCCATGGATCTTTCCCGCTGCCACGCCGCGATTCTGTATCGATGTACTTATGCTGCACTTTGCTGCCGCGGTTCAACCGAAAAAATGCGACGGATCGCGCCAATGGATCGCGAAAGAGGCGTTGGCCTGCGGGAAACCGGCTACGGCGATGCCGCGTGCTGTTTCACCCACTCGTCGACAGCCGGGATCTGTCGCGCGCGGAAGTCCGCCGCTTCGATGATCTCCTCCTGGGCGCGCGCGGCCGCGATCCGTCCGCCGGCCGTCTCGTGCACCGGCGCGAATTTGGCAAGTTCCTCGGCATGCGCGCGGTCGGCAAAGTTGGCCATCAACGAGGACATGAAGAACGCGCGGAAAGTGGGGCCGCGCTTCGCGGCCAGCGCCTCGAAGTTCGCCTTGACGAACGCCAGCGCGAGTTCCGGATGCTCTCCCGACGCGACCTCCAGGATGAGGCCGTTCGCCAGGTCAGCCGGCACCTCGTCGGTCAGCGTGATGGCGAGCGTTTCCTTCGCCAGTTCGGGATTTACGGCGGCGGCGAGCGCGATGTAATACCGCACGCGTAGCTCGGTGCTGGTAGCCTTGCGGCCGAGCGCTCTCAGCTCATCGTATGTCGCACGATCGGCCTCGCGGCCGGCGAGGAAGATGACCGAGCCGCGCAAATTCACATCGAGCGATCCCGGGTCCTTCACAAACGCCGCAAAGCGCCGCTTCGACTTCGGCCACCACCGCACCGTCGCCCAAGCCGCCCAGCTCCGCGATCAACTTGGAGCGCAGGATCGTGTTGTCTTCAGGACTCGCCCGCCGCACGATCCCATCCGAGCCGAGTCGAAGGTCGGGCCGCAGGCGCGATCGCGCATAGGCCTGAAAAGCGGGTCTGCCGGGCAGGCCGCGCTCGAGATCATCAAGGTGGCCGATCGTGCGTATCACCTGCTCCCAGACGGCGCGATTGCGATCGTCCACGACGGCATCGACCAGCGTGAAATACCTGTCCGCCGTAATGCGGCCCGCCTCGACCAGCGCCCAGTTGTCGGCGAGCAGGTTGACGCGGTCGGCCGGCGTCATCGTTTCGATCGACTTGGCCAGCGCGGCCTCGGTCGCGGCGTCGTACAGGGTGCGATAATAACCCACGTCTCCGAAATTGAGCTTGATCGGCTCTCCGCATCGCCCGGCCGCGACCTGCATGGTTTTCCCTTGCAGCAGTACGACTCCGCTCGGCTCCTTGGCGCCCGGCGGGCCGAAGGCGATCGGTATCTGCCAAAGTTGCGCGCCAACTTCAGCGGCGCCCCTGGTGAAACGCTCCTGTCGCAGCGTGAGCCGCTGCCGATCGTTCACGCAGCTTGCGCTGCTCACGATTAGCGGCACGCCCGGCTGCTCGGTGTAAGGAATCGCGATGGACGCGACCTGCTTGCCCGAGGCGCGCTGCAACGCGAGCCACAGGTCGGCCGTCGTCGCATTGCTGTAGGCGTGGGCGGCCATGTAGTGCCGGATGCCGTCGCGGAATTTTTCCGCGCCCAGGTAGTTTTCGAGCTCGCGAATGAAGGCCTGGCTCTTGAGGTAGGTGATGCTGTCGAAGACCGATTCCGCCTCGCTCTCATCGGCCACCGGCTGCTGAATCGGATGCGCTGTGGGGCGCGCGTCCACATCCATCGCGGTCTGCTTTGCGGCGCCGCCGTTGAGCCAGACCTGCCAGTCCGGATGGAGGCTTGCGGCCACCTTGTTCTGCATCCAACTGGCGAAGCCCTCGTTCAGCCACAGATCGTTCCACCATCCCATGGTGACCAGGTCGCCGAACCACTGATGAGCCATCTCATGCGCGAGCACGCCGAAGATGCTGCGGCGCAAGGCGTCGGGACTCGAGGACGGGTCGAAGAGCAGGATGCTTTCGTTGAAGACGATTCCTCCCCAGTTCTCCATCGCACCGCCGACGCCGCCGGGAACCGCGATCAGGTCCAGCTTGGGGAGCGGATATTTGACTCCGAAATAGTCGTTGTAATAGCGCAGCAGGCTGATCGCGCTCGAGAGCGCATAGCGCCCCTGCTCGCGCTTGCCCGCGGCCGTGACGACGCCAACCGTGACGCCGTTCGCGTCGCCGGTCAGCCGTTCGAGATCGCCCGCGACCAGCACGAAAAGATAGGTCGACATCCTGGGCGTCGCGGCGAACGAGACGCGCTTGCTGGTTGTCGCCGGCCGGCTCCTCATGCGCAATCGGCATGTTGGAGAGCGCGAGAAAGTTCCGCGGCACGGTCACAGACGGCTCGAAGCTCGCTTTGAAAGCCGGCTCGTCCCAGCACGGAAACACCCGGCGCGCATCGGCCGGCTCCAGTTCGGTCGCGATCATCCGCTTGCGGCCATGCGCGGTCGGATAGTCGACGACGAAAAGGCCGCGGCCGAAACTGTTGATGCGGCCGGTGAACGCGATACGCAGCTTGTGCGGCCCAACCGCGAGCGCATGCGGAAACGCCAGCGTCACGGTCTGCGCTTTGGGCTGCGACGTAATCGCCGCCACCTGCCCCGTCTCGCCCTCGAGCGACGCCGACTGAAGGACCATGTCGAGAGCGTTGAGGACCAGGCGATCCGTGGACTCGAGAACCTTGATATCCACCACCTCGGAACCGGAAACGGCGAGGGTGGTGATGATCGGGCTTGAGATCGATCGCGTAGTGCGTCGGCACGACGTTTTTCGGCAGCCTGCCGGGCGTCGTGGCGAAGGAATAGACGGATTCGGCGCGCGACGCGCCGGTGCTCGCGAGGAGCGCCGCGGTCGAAACGAGCGCGACGAGTACGGCGAATGCGGCAGTTTGGATTGCACGAAACAACGGTGAACTCCGGCGAGACCTGAAATTACTGACCGTCATATTGGCAACGAGAATACCCGACCGGATCATCGGATACACGCCGGCCGCCGTGGAATTCGCGATGCAGTGCGCGCCATGCAGTCCAGCGACTGCATCCGCCCGGCAGGCTGCACCCCCGGTCGATAAAAACCACAGCGTTTCGGCCCTTTTTGTGAGCGCTCGCGACGGCATCATGCTTGCTCCTCATCTGCGTCAATGAAGAATAAGCTTTGGCAAGGCCGGCGCGACACTCCAATCAATCAACGGAAAACGCGCAACGCGCCCGGGCTTTAAATCATGGGTTTCCTGATTGTAGCGATAATCATTTTCGCCCTGGTCCAACGGCGCAAGTACCGGCGGATCTACCGCGGATACAAACGCGACAAGTGGTCGCGCCGGTGGGAGCGGATGCAACCTCACGAAGACGCAACCCGCGAGGCCGGCCGAGCCGGCCACGCCTCCAACGACAAGTGGGATAAATGGAGCCGCCAGTGGCAGGATTGGGAGCGCTGGGCCCACGACGCAAGGCATCAGGCCGCCGACGTCGGGCAGAAGGTCGCAAGCAAGCTCGAGATGGCGGAGGCGAAGCTGCGGCGCGAGGCCGAAAGGCTACGCGGCGGCGCGACGGCTCCCGGCGGCGCCGCGAAGCCCGGCGATTCCGCGACTTCGCAATCGTCCAAGGCGCCCGGTCCGGGTCGGCTTCAAACAGGGCCGCGAGCAGGACCGGGAGCCGGAACTCGACAGCGAAGAGGAACGCAAGGCCTACCGACGCGCCCGCCGGCGCGCCTCGCATGAGGCCGGCTTTTACGTTCACCTGATGTGGTACGGGATCGTCATCGGATCGCTCCTGATGGTGAACCTCATCGTCAGCCCCTCGTTCGAATGGTGGATCTTCCCTGCGGTCGGATGGGGCATCGGACTCGCGAGCCACTTCGGCACTGTGTACGGATGGCGCTGGATCCACGAGCGCGTGTTCGAGCCCGCCGTTCAACGCGAGGTGCAGCGCGAGGTCACGCGCGAGAAGGAAGTCCTGCGCACCGAGAAGCAGGCCTCGCTCGACGAGCTAACCGCGAGCTTCGCCCATGAAATCCGCAATCCGATCGCCGCGGCGAAAAGCCTGGTGCAGCAGATGGGCGAGGATCCGATCTCGAACGAGAACGTCGAGTACGCCAAGGTCGCGCTCGACGAACTCGAGCGGGTCGAACGCAGCGTCTCTCATCTGCTGAAGTACGCCAAGGAAACCGACTACAGTTTCGAAAACGTGGGGCTGGCATCGGTGCTCGACCACGCGCTCACCGAGATGCGCGCCAAACTCGAAGCGAATCACGTGAGCGTGTCGCGCAACTATATCGGAGGGCCGACGGTCCGCGCCGACGCCGACAAGCTGCGCCAGGTCTTCACCAACGTGATCGACAACGCGATCGATGCGATGGAGTCGAATACGGGCGAACGGCGCCTGGAATTCGGAATCCGAAGCCTCTATCCGGGCACCGCGACAGTGGTTATCCGCGATAACGGATGCGGCATCGCCGAAGACAAGCTCGCGAAGATTTTCAATCCGTTTTACACCACCAAGAAGAACGGCACCGGACTCGGGATGGGTATCGCGAAGAAAGTGATGGATGCCCATAGCGGCCGGATCGAAGTCCAGAGCAAACCCGGCACCGGCACCGAATTCAGGCTGTCGATTCCGCTCGCCGACGCGATGCGCGCCCAGAATCAATCCGACGAATCCGGACAACAAGATCCGGCAGATCTGGCGAGTCCCGCCGATGCCGAGCGAGCGTCAACCAATCCCCGTGAAGTGTCGGGCGACGAACGCAGCGCTTCTCGAGCGCCGGATGCTGGCGACAACGGCCGGCCCACGAACCCACTGCGCGCCGGAGCCGGGGAACGCCGATGAAGGGGCGGCTCCTGGTCGTCGACGACGAGCACGGCATCCTGGTCGCGCTCAAGGGGCTCTTCGGCAAGGAGGGCTACGAGGTCGAAACCGCGGAGTCGGGCGAAGAGGCGCTCGCCAAGGTCAAGGCCGGCCTGTTCCACGTGATCATCACCGACTTGAGCATGCAGGGGATGAGCGGGCTCGACCTGATGCGCAGCGTGCGCCAACTCGATCCGGGATGCGCGGTGCTGATGATCACGGCGTACGGAACGCAGCGGATCGCGGTCGAAGCGATGAAGGCCGGCGCGGAAGACTACCTGCCCAAGCCCTTCGACAACGACGAGCTGAGAATCAAAGTCCGCAACGTGATGGAGAAGCAGCTCCTGCGCCGCGCCTACAACCGGCTGGTCGAGCAGGTGAACCTCGAGAGCGGACGCTTTGCCGGCATGATCGGGCAGTCGCGCGCGATGACGCGCGTCTTCGAGACTATCGAAAAGGTCGCGGCGACCGACGTAACCGTGCTCATCCGCGGCGAGTCGGGCACCGGCAAGGAACTGGTCGCGCGCGCGATCCACAGCCGCAGCCCGCGCGCCAATGGCCCGTTCATCCCGGTCAACTGCGCCGCGTTTTCGCGCGAGCTGGTCGAAAGCGAACTGTTCGGCCATGAAAAGGGCGCCTTCACCGGCGCGGTCGCGCGCCGCGAGGGCAAGTTCGAGGCGGCCGACGGCGGCACGCTGTTCCTCGACGAGATTGGCGACATGAGCCTCGAGACCCAGGCCAAGCTCCTGCGCGTCATCCAGGAAAAGCGTTTCGAGCGAATCGGCGGCAACCAATCGCTCGCGGCCGACGTGCGGATTATCGCGGCGACCAACCAGAACCTCGAGCTGATGGCCGCCGACGGCCGCTTCCGCGAAGACCTCTACTACCGGATCAAAGTGGTCGAGGTGCGCGTCCCGCCGCTGCGCGAGCGGCGCGAGGACATCGCGCCGCTCGCGATGCATTTTCTCGACGAGGCCTGCAAGCACTTCGGCACACCGCACAAGACGTTGACGCCCGAAGCGATGAGGGCGTGCGTCGAGAATCCGTGGCGCGGCAACGTGCGCTCGCTCAAGGCCGCGATCGAACAGGCGGTGATTCTATCCTCGGGTACCGAGATCACGCCGGCGGAACTGCTCGGCGGCCCTGCGAGCGGGAGTGCCGATACCGCCAGCAATCGACGACGCGGCGCGGACGCCGTCGGCGGGCGCGACGGCTGAAGCGCCGGGAGACGGCGGCGAGGTCAAGTTCCGCGAGGCCAAGGAAAAATTCGTCGGCCAGTGGGAGCGCGATTTCTTCATCAACGCGCTCAGGGCCAGCGGCGGCAATATCTCGCGCGCCGCCGAGCGGGCCGGGATGTACCGGCAGAACTTTCAGCAAAAGATGCGCGAGCTGGGTATCAGCGTCGATGACCTCGGACTGAAAACGCAGGATGAGTGACAACGGGATTAGTGACATGACGAGTGGCCCCGATCGCTCGCGCAAGCGGCGGCTCAGATGGAGACAAATATGAACGAAACAGAAATTCATCCCCGAGAAGGCGGCACGTTCAGGATTTATCCTCCGGTTCTCGCCGGCCTCCTGCTGCTGGGCGTACTCCTGTTGCATCTGCTCGGCGGACATCACCATCGGTTCGCTCACCCGCATCAGTTGCTGGGCCTGTTGCTGGTCGCCGGCAGGCGTGGGGCTCGCGTCCTACGCCGCCGCGCTCTTCAGTGGGCACGCCACGACCAGAAATCCGTATGGGCAGCCGGCCGCGCTTATTACCGGCGCGCCGTATACATTCACGCGCAATCCGATGTACCTGGGGCTCGCGGTGATACTGCTCGGCTTTGCGATTTTCTTCGGTTCACCGACGATGCTGATTGCGCCGATTCTGTTCTACCTGGCGATCGATCGGATGCTGATTCCGGAAGAAGAGGCGACGATGGAGCGGATATTCGGCGAGCAATACCTCGATTACAAACGGCGCGTCCAGCGCTGGTTCTAAGTGGTTAGTCAGGCGCGCCGCGATGCGCGCAAAGGGAGATAGGCATGTTCATTTCAAGATTGAGGAGCCTGGTCAGTGGAAAATTCAGCCGCTGGCTCAAGTCGCGCGAAGCGCACGATCCGGAAGCGGTGTACGAGGCCGCGATCTCCGACCGCATCCGGCGCTATCAGCAGCTCAAGAACGCGGCCGCCGGCGCGATATACATGCGCAACAAGCTCGAGCGCGAGCTCAAGCAGAAATCCGCCGAGCTGTCCGAAGTCGCCGAGCAGGCCGGGCAGGCGGCGGACATCAACGAGGACCAATGCGCGCGGATTCTGATCCGCCGCAAGCACGAGCTGGAGGCCGACTGCGAGGGCGTGAAGGAGGAACTGTCGCAGCTCACCCTCGAAGCGGAGGACGCAAAGAAGAACCTGGTCGGATTCAAGAGCGAAATCGACAAGCTCAAGACGGAGAAGGTCAGGATGCTGGCGCGGCTGCGCAACGCGCAGGCCAGGATGCGGGTCGAGCGGGCGCTGGAGGAGTTTTCCTACGACGAGGACCTGCGCGCGCTACAGGAAGTGCGCGAGTCGATTCAGCAGATGCTGACGCAGGCGGGAGTGAATCGCGAAATCCACGGCTCCGAGATCGATCAAAAGCTCGAAGAGATTCGCCGCCACAATGCCGAAGCCAAGGTCCAGGCCGAGCTCGACGACCTTAAGCGGAGCCGCCGACCGCCGCTCGTTCCGATGGACGTATTTACGGGCGGCATGCACGCCGACAGCCATCAACCGATGGGTCCCGCGGTCAGCCCCGCGCTCAGCCGCGGCTAAGCGTCGCCGCGAAGGCGCCAGCCGCGCGCGCTATGCCGGCGGCTGCGGCTTGCCGGCGCCGAGCGCGCGCGCCGCATCGGAAATCGCATTGACGATGAACTGATAGCCGGTGCATCGGCAAAGGTTGCCGGAAATCCCGTGCCGGATCGCGGCGTCGTCAGGGTTGGGATTGTCGCGCAACAGTTGCAACGCCGACAGCACCATCCCGGGCGTGCAGTAGCCGCACTGCTGGCCGTGATTGCGCACGAAGGACTCCTGGAGCGGATGCAGATGATGGATGTCGGAGGCCAGCGACTCGATCGTCTCGACCGCGCATCCGTCGACGTCCGCGGCCAGCACCGAGCAGCTTTTGACCGTGCGCCCATCGAGCATCACCGTGCACGCGCCGCAGCTTCCGGTGCCGCAGCCGATGTGCGTGCCGGTCAGCCCAATCACCTCGCGCAGCAGGTCGGCCAGTACCATCCGGTTGTCGGTCTCGAGCCGCCGCTGCTGCCCGTTCACCGAAACCGCGATCGCGGTGCGAAGCGCCCCGCCAACCGAGCCGGCCGCGGTTTTGCGCGGCGCTGACACGGGAGTTGCGGATTTTCTTCCAACCTCGGGCGTCTGCTGCGACGGCACGCGTCCGGCCGCGATCGTGAACGCGCGCTCGGCGAAAACCGCGGCCATCTGGCGGCGATAGTCGGCGCTGGCGTTGAGGTCCGCGGGCGCGTCGGTGCAGGCGGCGCGCACGCGCCGGCCGACGGCTTCGAGCGCGGCGCCGTTGACCCCGCGCGAGAGTTCCGCGCTCACGTCGAGCGCGACGGGAGTGGAGCCGACGCCGCCCAGCGCAATCCGCGCGTGCGCATCGCTCAGAATTGCCGCGGCATTGACGATCGCGAAGTTGCCCTCGACGCGATGGAGCCGGGTGTAAGCGCCGCGCGCCGCCCCCAGCTTGGGCACGAGCACTTCGGTTACGATCTCGTCGGGCGCCAGCGCCGTTTCCATCAGGTTGGTAAAAAACTTGTCCGCGGCAATCTCGCGCTCGCCCCGCTTGCTCCGCACGATCACGCGAGCGCCGGCCGCGACCAGCACCGGACTGTAATCGGCCGCCGGATCGGCGTGCGCCAGGCTGCCGCCGATGGTGCCGCGATTGCGCACCTGCGTGTCGCCGATGAAAGCGGCCGCCTCGGACAGCAGCGCGCAGTGGCGCGCGATGAGCGGGTCGCGCAGGATTTCATAGTGGCGCGTGCCCGCGCCAATTCGAAGCGCGTCGCGCTCCTCATTGACGTAGCTGCGGCCCTCGATGCGGTTGAGGCTGAGCACGATGCGCGGGCGCACCAGCCCAAGCGCCATCATCGGCATCAGGCTCATCCCGCCCGACAGCAGCTTGATGTCGTCGCCGCCTTCGGCCAGAAGGGTTAGCGCCTCGTCGAGCTTGTCGGGCGCGCGAAACTCGAATTCCTGAATAATCATGCCGCTTGCTTTTCCCTCGCTGCCTGGTGTGGGTCTCCGATGGCCGTTTAGATGAGTTCCCGACCGCTAGCTCCGAGCGGCGCCCCCGCCGTTGGCCGTGCGCTTCGGCGCTGCCTGGATCGCGCGCCACAGACGCTCGGGCGCAAGCGGCATCTCGAGCAGCCGGAGATCCAGTTCGGGCAAAGCGTTTTCGACCGCGCTGCAGATCGCGTTGAGGATCCCTGACACGCCCGACTCCCCCACCCCCTTGGCCCCCAGGGGCGTAAACGGCGAGCGAGTCTCCTGATGCGCGAGTTCGAGCGGCGGAATCTCGACCGCGGTGGGCAGCGTGTAGTCCATGAAGGTGGCGGTCTTGCACTGGCCGTTCTCGTCGTAGACCAGATGCTCGTAGATCGCGCCGCCGATACCCTGGGCGATACCGCCGTGGACATTGCCCTCGGCCAGCATCGGGTTGATCACGAAGCCGCTGTCGTGAACCATGCAGACCCGCAAGAGTTTGAGCCCACCGGTCGCCGGGTCGACTTCGACGATCGCGGCGACCACCGCATTGGGCCACGAAGGATACGCCGAGGAGCGGCCCTCCGGATCGCCCTCCTGGTAGATGTTGGGATGGCGGAAGTAGCGCGTGGCTTCGAGTCCCGGTTCGATCTCCTTGGCGTGAATCCCGAAGGTGTCGCTGTAGATGGTGCGAACGACCTCATTAAAGGCGAGGTAACGTGCGGGCGCGTCCTTGGGAAAGATCTTGCCGCCTCGGCATTCCAGATCGGCCGGCAAAACCTCGAGCATGTGGCCCGCAACCTTGAGAATTTTTTCCCTCAGATCGCCGGCCGCTACGAAGGTGGCGGAGCCGCCCATGATGATCGCGCGCGAGCTGTAGTTGCCGAGGCCCCAGGGACAAGTCTCGGTGTCACCCTGGATCACGCGCACCTTGTTTACGTCCACGCCCAGCGTATCGGCGGCGATCTGCGCGATTGCGGTTTCATTGCCGCTGCCGGGCGAAGTCACCCCGGTCAGCACGGTCACCTGGCCCGAGGGGTTGATGCGCACGGTGGCGCCGTCATAGCCCGCGATTAGCAGCGAGTTAGGCAGCGAGCAGCCCTCGGCGACCAGCTCCTGGCCAAGCCCGAGGCCGATGCGGCGGCCCTCGCTGCGTGCCTCGGCTTGCAGCTTGGGAAACTCCGCATAGCCGACGAGATCGAGCAGCTTGTTCAGTGCGCCGGGATAGTTGCCGCTATCGAGAATCACGCCGCTCGCCTGCTGATAGGGAAATTCCTCCGGCTGGATGTAGTTGCGCATCCGCACGGCCGACCCGATCGATCCCGGTCGCCTGCGCAACGCCGTCCATGATCCGATCCATCAGGAAGGAAGCGGTCTCCTTGCCGAAACCGCGGTAGGCGTTCCATGGGCACTTGTTGGTCGCCACGGGGTACAGCTCGACGCGGCAGTTGGGAACTTTGTAGACGGTGGGGATGCAGAAAGTGGTGACGAGGCTCATCTCCCATCCGGCCAGCGCGGAGGGTGCGCCAACGTCGGCGATGATCCTGACTTTGAGCCCGGTGACCTGGCCGTCGCGCTTGTACGCGGCTTCGAAATAGACTTTCTGCTCGCGGGCGTGACCGCCGGTGAGCAGGTTTTCGCTGCGCTCCTCGATCCATTTGACCGGCCGCCCCAGCTTGCGGGCGAGATAGGCAATGAGCGGTTCCTCCTGGTAGGTGGGAATCTTGGAACCGAATCCGCCGCCCACGTTGGGCTGAATCACGTGAACGCGGCTTTCGTCCATGCCGATGACGTGGGCGATGTAAGTGCGCAACGGATGCGGACACTGCGTCGAGGCCCAGACCGTGAGCAGATCGCGGAAAGTGTCATAGCTGGCGGCGTATCCGCGCGGCTCCATCGGCGAGGCCGTGTAGCGCTGCGTCGAAAGACATCCGCTGACCACGCCGTCGGCGGCGGCGAAGGCGCCCGCGACGTCGCCGGTCTCGGTTACCCGCTCCATCACCAGGTTGGTGCCCCATGAAGGTTCGACGAGCGGCGCTCCAGGAGCCATCCCGCGCTCCGCGTCGCTGACCACCGGCAACTCCTCGTAGTCGACCTCGACCAGCTCCGCGGCCTTGCGCGCGGTGTACTTGTCCTCAGCGACCACCACGGCCACGGCCTCACCCACGTAGCGCACCTTGTCGTGGGCGAGCGCATACCAGTCGTAAGCACGCACCCCGATTCCCGCTTTGTTGTAGGGCTGGGGAATCGGCTTGGTGTTGCGGCGAATCTCCTCGCCGGTCACTACGCAGACCACCCCAGCCAGGGCCTGGGCGGCGCTTACGTCGATCGACTTGACCAGCGCGTGCGCGTAGATGCTGCGCACGAGCGCCATGTGCAGCATGCCGGGAAGAGTGATGTCGCCGACGTAGATTCCGCGCCCGGCAACCAGGGCTCTGCTGTTGAGCGCAGGGACGCGGCTGCCCATCGCGGGCTGCGATTCATGCGCGTTGTCCGAGGCCTCGGATCCGGCGGTTGCGTGCGATTGCTCGGTCGCCAACTCGATCGCCATGATGTATCGAACCCCCTAAATGTTGTCCCAAGTCCTGTCGCGGCCGGCGGTTTCAGCCGTTTGGCGCCCGCGAAGCTCTGCCGAGACTACCCCAGTTGCCTCGGTCAGAGGGAAGCAGCTTCCGGCGCCGAGTTCTGGGCGGCGGAGCCGGATACCTGTTCTGCGTCGGTGCGCCGATACAGCTCGAAAAGCTTATTGCCATCCTGCGCGGTCGGTGAGATCGCTATGTCGCTGTAGCTCTTCCTCTCGGGGTCGCGCCGGATTCGCCAGCGCAACAGTTCCAGCCGGGCCAGATACCATAGCGCCGGAAGGTAGGTGGCGAAAATCTCGGCGATCCGCCGCGGATAAAAAATCATCGCGCTTTCACGCGGAAAGCTGGCGCGGCGCTGCGAGCGGCGTTTGCGCCGGAACACTCCGGACTGCAGCGGATGCACGCCCTCGAAGGCGTGGCTCGCGTAGAAATAAAAGATCATCGAGGCGACGCGGCCGGTGTTGAGCTTGGTTGCCGCGGCGCGCCTGAGCAGCGTTTCAACGTGTTTGGGCGAGTAATACAGATGCCACGCCTTTTTGTAGATGGCCTCCCACTCCTCAGAGGTCATCCGCGCATGCGCCGTGACCGCGTGCTCGGAATCATACTGGTTGGTATCGGGCGACATCGGGACGCCCTTTAAGTAGAGCTCCTGGTGGTCCTGGGAGCCGGGCCCCGGAGTCAGCATGAAAAATTCCATGATGTCGATCGGCAATTCACGCTGGATGATGCCGATGTCGCGCTCGATGCTCTCGGGCGTGTCGGCCGGGAAGCCGAGAATGTAGCCCGCGTAGGTGAGCACCCTGGCATTGCGCCAGGCCTGCAACATGGTGCGGTACTCGGTGACGTGGTTCTGGCCCTTTGAAGCGCCCTTGAGGCTATCGGGATTGATGTTCTCCAGTCCGATGAAAACTTTGCGGCAGCCCGCGGCCGCCGCTTTGGTCACGAAATTGGGGATTTTATAGCTGAGCGTATCGACCTGCATGATGATGTTGATCTTGAAGCCGTCTTTTTTCCTGAGCTCGATGATGCGGTCGAGGATGGCTTCCCAGTTCCTGTTGCGGGCGAAATCGTCGTCGGTAATGAAATAGCTGCGCACGCCCTGCGCATAGCCGGCGCGCAGCAAACGCTCGATATCATCCGCGGTCCGGTAACGGGATTTACGGCCCTGCACGTTGATGATGCTGCAGAAGCTGCAGGCATAAGGGCAGCCGCGCCCGGCGTCGAAACATCCAAGCTTCCCCGCATAGCGGTCTACGTAGCGCTCCGGCAGGAACGGCAGGGGCCGATTCCCGAGGTCCGGCATGTCCTTCATGAAATTGTACAGGGGCTCAAGACGATGCTCGTAGGCGGCGCGGAAAATCTCCTCCAGCCGACCCTCGGCCTCGCCCGCGAAGAGCGTGATGCCGAGCGCCAGCGCTTCCTTGAGTTCGGGAGTCAGCTCGGGAAGCATCGCGAGGCAACCGCTCACGTGGAAGCCGCCGATTGCGACCTGGATTCCCGCCGCGCGCAACTCGCGCGCGATATCGACAGCGCGCGCGAACTGGTTGGTCTGCACTCCGACCAGGCATACGAGTCCGCAGTTCCCGTTCTCCGCGAAGCGCCGGATAATCTTCTTTATCGGGATAAGAACGTTGGTCTCGTCGCGGACCTCGATATCGATCTCGACGTCGGCGCCCAGCGCCCGCCGTTCAGCCACGTCGAGCGCGAGCCCATACAGGCATGACAGCGAGTTCGACGGGACGAAGCCACGCCACCATTGGATGATGTAGCCCTGGTCGTCGTAGTGCGAAGGCTTGATCAGTTCAACCAGGAATTTCTTTTGCCGCGCGCTCATCGTTTTGTTCAAAATATTCCGGTCCAATGCCTCATTTGTCCGAAGCGGTCCGGCATCCCAGCTTCACGGACAGCATAATCTGTTCTATCGAAGCCTGAAGGAAGCCCAACGCCTGCTGATGATACTCCATCAACGCGAGTTTTGAGGCAATCATCGCCACCCCGCCATCCTGTACCCCGGGTTACACCTGTCCCGGTTGCCTGCGGCGCGGTAGCGACTGAATCGCGGACGCGATCTGCCGCGCAAGACCATCCACGGTCCGGCTGAGAGCGGCCGCGCACCGGCTCTCCCGGCTGGGCCTGCTCGCTCAAGTTGGAATCGTTCGCGTACAGCAGTTTCCCCGATCCGTCGAGAACCTGCCAGTGCGCGACGAGCTGGGCGTTGGCGCTGGGATCGGTCTCGAAACGATAGACGTCGATGCGTACCTGGTAGTCGACGCGGGTGGTTCCGGGCCACGGATAAAACGTGATCGAATGAGTGCCCAGCAACTGCGTCAGGTCCTGCGCAATCACCTGCTTGAAGTTGTTGTCGAGCGGCTCGGCCCATCGATCCTGGTCGGACAATTCGAGCCGGTTCGGAGCCGACCCGCGTCACCACCTCGTCGCGGTCGAGATATTCGGGCAGCTTGATCGGGCCGATCCCGATAGTCGGAATGGAAGAAGCGGTCAGCCCGGCCGGCGCAATCGGGTTGCGCCGCCGCTCCGGCTGGCGCGAGCACGAAAAACTTCGACGGATCCGGCCGCGGCGAAAAGCATCCGCCAGCGGCCAATGCGCCCAAGGCAGCCGCTGCAACGGTCACTGACAGGCGCGGCGCATCAGTTTCCCTGATCCGGTATGTAACGTCCGCGCACCACCGAGCTGGGGTTGCGCCGCAAATAGTCGGAAAGCTCGCGCAGCGAGCGCGCGGCCGAGGAGGTCTGCTCCAGCGTCTGCGCGAGCTCATAGTTGAGTGGCGAGTTCGGCGCGAGCGTCATCTGAACGGCGGCCAGCATGTCCTGCGTTTGCTTGAGCGTGGCGCGGGTTTGTTCGGTGGTCAGGCGCAAATCGTGGCCCATCGGCCCGATCTCACGATCGAGGCTGGCGGCAAGACGATTCACGCTGGCGGAGGCCTGTCCCATGCTGCGCGCGGCGAGGTTCAGCGAATCCGCGGCGTTCTGGATTTTCGGCGAATTCGCCAGCGCGGTGACCGCGTTCGCGGTCTTGGTCAGCGAACTGATCAACTCCTGGAAATTGATCTTCTCGAACTGGGCAAGCGCGTTCGAAAGCGTGGTCTGCACCTGCTCGAGCTTGGTCGGAACGGTCGGAATCTCAGGATAGGGCGAATCGGCGCCCATGTAGTATTTCGCCGGCATGTCGGGATGAAAATCGAGATCGACATAAAGCAGCCCCGTGAGCAGGCTCTCGACGTTGAGCTGCGCGCGCAGGCCTCTTTTGACCGCCGCCGTCGATCCTGGCGGGATCGTCGAAATTCGCGACCGCGCGATGCCGCACCAGCCTCTTCGTCTCGAGGTCGATGATGACCGGAATCCGATACTCCTTGGCTGCTTTCTCCGCCTGCTGCGCTCTGACTCGGCGTCCCGATGCTCAACAGTACGGCGGTGACCGAGCCGATCAGGACGCCGCGGAATTTGACCGGCGCGCCCACCTTCAGTCCGTTGACGTCGCTGCTGAAATACAGCGCGAACAGATGCTGCTCCTTGAAAAAACGTCCGGAGCCGAGGACCACGACGGCTGCAATCGCGAGCGCGAGGCCGCCCAGCACAAATCCTCCAACCAAAGTCGGGCTGATTCTTTTACCCATAGTCGTTACGCCGTCCGGCGTTGTTCCTCGTCGCGGGTCAGGAAGCGATGCACCCGCGGATCGGCGCAGTGCGCCAGCAGCTCTTTGGGGTCACCGCTCGCAATCATGGTGCGGGACTCCGCGTCCAGGAAGACGCTGTTGTTGCCGATCGCGAAAATGCTCGCCAGCTCGTGCGAGACCACCACGACGGTCGCGCCGAGGTTGTCGCGCAGGTCGAGAATCAGGTTGTCGAGCAGGCGCGAGCTTAACGGATCCAATCCCGACGACGGTTCGTCGCAGAACAGAATCTCCGGGTCGAGCGCCATCGCGCGCGCCAGCCCGGCCCGCTTCTGCATCCCGCCGCTTATCTGGCTCGGATAGAAATCCTCGAAGCCCTTGAGCCCGACCAGCGCAAGCTTGAGCGCCGCGATCTGACGGATTTCCTTCGGCGCCAGGTCGGTGAATTCTTCCAGCGGAAGACCGACGTTTTCCGCCAGCGTCATCGAACCCCACAGCGCACCCGCCTGGTAGAGCACGCCGAACCGGCGCAGCATCCGCTCGCGCTCCTCGGGCCCCGCCTTGGTAAAGTTGAAGTCGCCATAGCAGATCTCGCCGGCCGCAGGTTCGATCAGGCCGATCATATGGCGCAGCAGATGTACTCTTGCCGCATCCGCTGCCGCCCATGATGATGAAGACGTCGCCGCGGCGGACCGTGAAGTTCATGTCGCGCATCACGACGAAGCTGCCAAAGGCCATCGTCAGGTTGCGCACGATGATGCGCACCGGCCGTTCGGCCGCCAAAGTTGTGCCGATGCTGCTGTCGTCGATTCGCCCATTAATTCGAAACCGTTCGATTTAATTCACAAATCCGCGCGCGATTGCGATTCCCGCCTTCGAGCGCAGTTAGACTCCCATCACAGATTCACGCATTCACAGATTCCCATATTCAGGACCGGTTAGATTCCTATGATGTGGAACACCAGCGCGAAAGCTCCGCACGCGACCACGATGAAGACGATTCCCGTCACCACCGCCGAGGTCGCCGCGTCGCCAACCGCCGAAGAATTGTTGCCGCACTGAAAGCCGCGCAAGGCATCCGGAGATCGCGATGATCACTCCGTAGACGGAGCTCTTGAACACGCCGCCGAAGCACGTCGCCAAGCGTAACCGCGTGCAGCGTCTCCCTGAAATAGCTCGCGAATGAAAGTCCCAGCATCCCGGTCCCGACCGCCGCGCCGCCCAGCACGCCCATCAGGTCGGAGTAGAAGCACAAAAGCGGCATCATCAGGATGAGCGCGAGCACCCGCGGCAACACCAGGAATTCCATCGGTGAAATGCCCATCGTGCTGAGCGCGTCGATCTCCTGCGTCACCTTCATCGTGCCAAGCTGCGCGGCGAACGCGGCCCCGGTGCGGCCCGGCCATGATGATCGCGGTCATCATCGCGCCCATGTCGCGCGCCATGCCGATGCCGACCAGGTCGGCGACGAAGATGGACGCGCCGAATTGCTCGAGCTGCACGGCTCCCATGAAGGCGAGGATGGTGCCGACCAGGAAACTGATGAGCGTGACGATCCCGAAAGCATTGGCGCCGCAATCCTGGATCGCGACCATCAGATCGACGCGCCGATAGCGCGCGCGGCCGGCGATGAACCGGCCAAGCGCAATCGTCACCGCTCCGAGGAACGCGACGAAGCCGCCGATCGACTCGGCGTAGGCGATGGTCGCGGCGCCTACGCGCTCGACAGCGGCGCGCCGGCCGCAGCGGAGTGCGCGTCGGTCTTTTCGGGAACAGTCTCGGCCAGTTCGACCAGCCGTCTGAGTCCGCTGGGAAGACCCGCGGGATCGACCGTCAGACCGCGCGCGTGGCAAAGTTCGAGGACTTCCGTGACGAAGGCGACGAGGCTGCTGTCCCACTCGCCTAATCCTGCAGAGTCAAATGCGATCCGCCGTGGAATCGGAGACTCGCGTCAGCTCGTGTTCCACCGCCGCGCCCGAGGCAAATCCCCGCTTAAGGCGCCAATCGCCGGTCAACGCGAGCACCAGGGTCTCATCCGAGGCGCGGCCGAAGGAAAGCTGTGAGGAGCGGAACGCTGAGGGCTCAGCCCGCATGCAGTGGATCAGGCGGCATTTGAGCGCCACGTGCCGAGGTTGCTCGTGCTTTTACGACGGTCATAAACGCGAATACGGGCTGTGCGACTCTGTTCAAAGCGTACCCGTCCGACGATAGCATGGCGAGCAAGTCGAAGGGATAGGTATAGTCGCAAGGCAATCGGCCGGCGCAGCGAACCGCGATGCTACGCCCGATGGAAGGTCACGACATGGCTGCCAACGAAACTGGCAATAATCCTGTAGCGACATCCGCGGACAAGCGTACGACGCGGCCGCGTACCGGCGCACAAATCCTGGTCGACCAGCTCATCATCCACGGCGTCGACACAGCCTACTGCGTGCCGGGCGAGAGCTATCTCGCCGTGCTCGACGCGCTCTATGACACGCGCGAGCAAATCCGCCTCGTCGTGTGCCGGCAGGAGGGCGGCGCAGCCTACATGGCCGACGCCTACGGCAAACTTACCGGCCGGCCGGGTATCTGCTTCGTGACGCGCGGGCCGGGCGCGACCAACGCCAGCGTGGGCGTGCATACCGCTTTTCAGGATTCGACGCCGATGATCCTCTTCATCGGCCAGGTCGCGCGCCCTTTCCTGGAGCGCGGAGCGTTCCAGGAACTCGATTTCGGCCGGATGTACGGCCAGATGGCCAAGTGGGTGGTGCGGATCGACGACCCCGGCCGCATCCCCGAACTGATGGCCCGCGCGTTCGCGCTGGCGACTTCCGGACGGCCCGGCCCGGTGGTAATCGCGCTGCCCGAAGACATGCTGCGCGAGCCCGCGGCGGCCGACGACGCGGAGCCCTACAAAACGGTGCAGGCCAGTCCGGGTGCGGCGGAGATGGCGCGGCTTCGCGAGATGCTGGCGGCTTCGCAGAGGCCGCTGATGCTGCTTGGCGGCACCACCTGGACGGCACAAGCGGTCGGCGACATCACCGCGTTTGCGGAGGCCAACCGGCTCGCGACCGCCAGCACGTTTCGCCGCCAGGACCGCATCGACAATCTCCATCCATGCTACGCCGGCGACCTCGCCATCGGGGCGAGTCCGAAGCTCGCGGAGCGCGTTCGCGAGGCGGACCTCATCATCACCGTCGGCTCGCGGCTCAGCGAGATAGTGAGCTCCAGCTACACGCTCTTCGACGTGCCGCGTCCCAGGCAGCGCCTCGTGCACGTGCACATGGGGGTGGAAGAGCTGGGCCGGGTGTACCAGGCGGAGTTGCCAATCAACGCGGGTATGGTGCAGTTCGCGGCCGCGGCCAGAGCGCTTAAGCCGGTCGATTCGTCGGCCTGGGCCGCGTCGACCGAGACCGCGCACAAGGATTACCTCGAATACAGCTCGCCGGTATCCAATCCGGGCGCGCTGCAACTGGCCGAGATCGTCTCGAGCCTGCGCGACCAACTGCCACCCGATACGATCGTCGCCAATGGCGGAGGCAATTTTGCCGGCTGGGTGCATCGCTTCTGGCGCTATCGCGAGTTCGGCACGCAACTGGGGCCGACCAGCGGCTCGATGGGTTACGGCGTTCCGGCCGGCGTGGCCGCGGCGCTCGCGCATCCGGAGCGCACGGTGCTGTCATTCTCGGGCGACGGATGCTTTCTGATGAACGGCCAGGAGATCGCGACCGCGATCCAGTACGGTGTCGCGCCGATCTTCTTCGTCGTCAACAACGGCATGTACGGCACGATCCGGATGCACCAGGAGCGCGAGTACCCCGGACGGGTGAGCGGCACTGCGCTGACCAATCCGGATTTCGCGGCGCTCGCGCGCGCGTACGGACTGCACGGCGAAACCTGCGAACGCACCGCGGATTTCGCGCCCGCCTTCGAGCGCGCGCGCAAGTCCGGACGCGCCGCGCTGATCGAGCTTCGCCTCGATCCCGAGGCCATCTCGACGCGCACCACGCTCAGCAAGATCAGGGAAACGTCGCTGGCAGCCAGGGCCAAAGCGAAGTAGCCCCAGGAATTGCGACTTGAACGAAGAGAGGAAGTAGCCGATGGCCGGTCCGTTGGGCCATGTCCGAGTGTTGGAACTCTCCCGCGTGCTCGCCGGACCGTGGGCGGCGCAGACGCTGGCCGATCTTGGCGCGAGCGTCATCAAGGTGGAAAAGCCCGGCGCCGGCGACGACACCCGCACTTACGCTCCGCCATACGCGGCCACCAGCGACGGCGCTCAGAGCAGCGAGTCGGCGTATTTTCTTTCGACCAACCGCGGCAAGCGCTCGGTGACGATCGATTTCATCCATCCCGAAGGCCAGAAACTGGTGCAGGCGCTCGCGGCGAAGAGCGACGTCGTGATCGAAAATTTCAAGGTCGACGGGCTCGCCAAGTACGGTCTCGATTATCCCTCTCTGCACGCGCTCAACCCCGGCCTCGTCTATTGCTCGATAACCGGCTTCGGCCAGACCGGACCCTACCGCCATCGGCCCGGCTACGATTTCATGATCCAGGGCATCGGCGGCCTGATGAGCATCACCGGCGAGCCCGACCAGCGCCCCGGAGGTGGTCCAGTGAAAGTCGGCGTGGCAGTGGCCGACGTTTTCACCGGGCTTTACGCGACGATCGCGATTCTCGGTGCGCTGGCTCATCGCGACCGCACTGGCGTGGGCCAGCACATCGATCTCGCGCTGCTCGACACGCAGGTGGCGGTCCTTGCCAACCAGGCGATGAACTATCTCGTCACCGGCGTCGCTCCGCAGCGTCTGGGCAACGCCCATCCGAACATCGTGCCCTACCAGGTTTTTGGCGCGAGCGACGGTCATATCATCGTTGCCGTAGGCAACGAGAACCAGTATGCGCGCCTGTGCGAAGTCATCGGCCGCGCCGACCTCGCGAGCGACGAGCGGTTCGCGACCAATGCGTCGCGCGTGAACCATCGCGACGAGCTGATCGCGATTCTGCAGGGCATCTTCGCGACGCGAACCATGCGCCAGTGGCTCGACGCGCTGGAGCGCGTGGGCGTTCCATGCGGGCCCATCAACACCATCGCCGACGTGTTTGCCGATCCGCAGGTGCAGGCACGCGGTCTGAGGTTGGACCTGCCCCATCCGGCGATCGGCTCGGTCCCTTCAGTCGCAAATCCGATCAAATATTCGGCGACGCCGATCGCTTATCGCTCGGCGCCGCCGATGCTCGGTGCGGACACCGACGAAATCCTGCGCGATATGCTCGGCCTCGCGCCCACGGAGATCGCGCGGATGCGCAAGGCCGGTATCGTTTGAGCGGCTCGCCGGGCGTTCCCTCAGCGCTTGATTTTCGGGCCCACCACCACGCCTTTGTCGTGCAGCGCGGCGATCTCGCGTGACCCCAGCCCCAGCACGTCGGCCAGCACTTCATCGGTGTTCTCGCCGAGCAGCGGCGCGCGCCGCACCGGCACTCGGGGCACGGCGGAAAACTCCAGCGGCGAACCGGGCATCAGGTATCGGCCCGCGCCCGGATGCTCGACCTCGGCAAAGATCGGATTGGCGGGTCGAGCAGCGCGGATCTTCCTTAACCAGTTGACGGAAGGTCTGGTAGGGGCCCCACGAAACGTTGGTGCCGGCGAAGGTCTCGCGGATCGCGGCGAGGTCGCGCGAGGCGAACCATGGACGCAGCAGCGCCGCGATCAGATCGCGGGCCTGGAAGCGGCCGGTCTCGGTGTCGAGGTCGTGGCCGGTCGCGTGTTCGACGCTCGCACACGCCTCGCCGATTCCCGTCGCGTCCTTCAGCGCGCTCCACTGGCGCGCCGTGAGCGCGACCACCATCACGCGCCGCCCGTCGCGAGTCTCGAAATCGTGGCCGAACGCGCCATACAAGTAGTTGCCGTCTTTCTGCTGGTCGCGGCCGCCGAGTTCGGCCTCCGCGATACGACCGAGATTCCCGACCATCGCGAACGCCACGTCCGACAGCGAGAGATTCACCAGTTGTCCCGCGCCGGTCAGTCGACGATGGCGCTCCGCGGCCAGCAGCCCGACGGTCGCAAGCGTGCCGAGCGCGATATCCCAGGCGGGCAGGATGCTGTTGAGCGGCTCGGCGAGATTGCGCGGTCCGGTCGCCCACGGAAAGCCGGTCGCCGGGTTGACCGTGTAGTCGACTTCACTGGTGCCGTCGGGATTGCCGGTAAGCGCGACCATCACCAGGTCGGCGCGGCGCTTGCGCAGCGCGTCGTATTCGAGCCAGCCGCGGGCGGGAAAGTTGGTCAGAAAGATGCCGGCCTGCTTCGCCCGGCGCGGCGACGAGCGCCGCCACCAGCTCGCGCCCCTCGGGCATGCGCACGTCGATCTGAATCGAGCGCTTGCCCTTGTTCATCCCGGCCCAAAAGAGACTCTGGCCGTCGGTCGCCAGCGGCCATCGATGGTAGTCGAGGCCGCCGCCAATCTGGTCGAAGCGAATGACGTCGGCGCCCAGTTGAGCGAGCGTCATGCCGCCCAGCGGCGCCGCCACGAACGCGGAGCCTTCGACCACACGCAGGCCTGAGAGGATTCCGCTCATGCCATCACTCCTACGAGGCGCCAATCCAGAACATCCTGCGGTCCGACCCTCGCGGTCGGCGCGCACGCGCGAGCGCAGATGCACCAGTCCGCCGCCGCCCTCTAAGCGGCTCGGCGCGTTCGAGTTCGAGCGTGCTGCGCAAAGTGTCGCCCTCGCGGACCGGCGCAAGGTGATCGCATCCGTGCCACGCGACAATCGTGACCAGGTTGGGCAGCGCGCGAGTCGCCTGGGCCGCCGCCAATCCGATCGTATGGCCGCCGTAAACCAGCCGCCCCGCGGAACTGGAGGCGGCGTCGTGATGCGCCATCGCGATATTCAGCGTCAGCCGCGCCAGCTCGGGAGCCGACGATACGACGTCGCCTCCCGTGACCTCCCATACCGTTCCCGCGGCAAGATCGGCGAAGTGCGAGCCCGGCGCGGCGTCGCGAAAGGCCTTCAGGTTCCAACCCTCGATCGGCGCGTGCAATGCGCCGAGCGTCGAGTTCCGCCCCGATCGTTTCGAGGTCGGCGTTGTGCCCCGTCTGGCCTTCGGGATTGCGCAGCGGCAGCATCGCGCAGCGCGTGTAGTCGAGCACGGCGCGGCCCTTCTGATCGGTCGTGCGCACACGCAAGGCGGCGAGACCGGTCGCGGCGCGGCCCGGGCGCGGACGGTTCTGCCTCAGGCCCACCACCTCGGTCGTCGTGTACAAAGTATCGCCGATCGAGGGCGCGCGGCGGAACATGAAGCCGCGATAAAACAGGTTCGCGATTACGCGCTGGGTGAATAGCGTGGATTGCCCGTTCGCCACGTCCCATACGAGCGCGGGATGGGCGAGCGCGGAGCCGAGCACGCGGCGGCTCAACTCCGCGTCGAGCGCGAGGCGCATCCGGTCGCCGACGATCGCGCCGTGCGCGGCCGCGACTCCTTCGGTCAGGGTCAGCGCCGGGGCGCTGTCGGCGACGAGTCCAACGTGCAGGTCGTCGAAGAACGGACCGCCGACCGTTTGCGTAGCCGGGCTCATGGTTCCTCGCAGACAGATGGCGTACGAATCGCGTTCACGTTATAGCACCTCGACGGAGTTTGAGCATCCGCGCGCGCAAGTTCGCCGTATTGCGGGAGAAGGAAACTCCGCCGCCGGCAGGTCAACGGCCTCTATGCCTCCCTGAATGCGAATCGCGGGTCGGCGGCGCGGACTTCGGCCTCGGGCAACCCCAGTTCCTTGCGCACCATATTCGTCCCCAGCACCAGCGACACGCACTTGTAGAAGGCGATTCGGCGCGAGAGCCCTTCACGCCCAAAGCCGCAATCCGCACTGATGATCAGGCGCTCGGGCGGGACGTACTCGAGCGCCTTGCGAATCAGGTTGGCGACGAGTGCGGGCGGCTCGACGGTGGTGGCGGTATGATTGATCACGCCGATCGCGATCTTCTTGTCGGTCTTGTGATGCTTGAGCAGCGGCAGGTCGCGCCCTTGGCTGCTCGCGCATTCCAGCCCCACCACGTCGGCATTGAGCGCCATCAGGTACGGCAGCGACCTCTCGTAGCTCGGGCGCTCCCAATAGAAACTCTGCTGATTCGGATTTCCCCAGCAGGTATGCGCCCAGATTTCCGTATTCACGCCCTCGACTTCGCGATTGAAGGCGCGCGTATAAAAGTCGAGGTCCTTCTCCGTCGCCGGCGGCGTGGTGCAGCAGGCAAAGTGATGCGGCGGCTCCTCGACCTGGATCACCGGGCATCCCGCCGCCGCCAGTTCGCGCAGCTCTTCGTTGAGCGCCGCCGCGAGGTCCATCGTCAGCTCCTGGTCGTTCTTGTAGTGCTCGTTCCACAGCATCATCGGCAGGCAGGTCGCGCTGATCGCGCCGAACTTCACCGGCTTGCTGGTCATCTTCTGCGCGGTCTTCCAGATTGCGCTGTAATGGAGCGGCCCGCGGGTGATTTTTCCGGTCACGGCCGGCGGATGATACGCCTCCTGGACCTCGTAGAGGATATGGCCGGGCTTGATGTCGGCGTACTCCAGGAAATGCGAGGTATCGCGAGCGCCCGAGATTCCGCCGAGGCGCTCGATGACGTAGAAGAACCACGAGCGCCCGCCCACCTCGAGGTCGAAGCGGGTGTCGCCGTCGGTCAGGATGTCGAGTCCGGCGCGCTCCTGCTCGTTCACGTAGCAGGCGACCGCGTCCACGTATTGCTCGCGATAGAGCGAGTCGCCCATCGCGATCTTGAACGGCCGCCCGCGCAGGCTTTCGGTGAACCAGGCGGGCTTGGGAAACGACCCGACCATCGCGGTCGCCAGTTTCTTGTCGCGTGTCGCATTCAACATCGCACGTAACCTCCAAGGCTCATGATTTGGCGCGCCCTCGATTCACCTCGAGCGCGCACGGCGGGCGCGGCCGAAGCGCCTGATGGAGGCTGATTTACAGCCTGCGCGGATGAGTGTAAAGGAGCGGCATGCGTATTCACGGTCTTTCCCTTACTCGCACGTATTCGCGCGTATTCGCGGGTGCTCCATGCAGCAGGTGAAAATTCTTCTCGACGAGTCCGACATCCCGGAAAACTGGTACAACGTGGTGGCCGACATGCCCAATCCGCCGGCGCCGCCGCTTGGTCCCGACGGCAAGCCGATCGGCCCCGAGGCACTGGCGGCGATTTTTCCGGGCGCGATCATCGAGCAGGAAGTCTCGCGCGAGCGCTGGATTCCCGTTCCCGAGCCGGTGCGCGAGATCTATCGCCAATGGCGTCCGTCGCCGATGTACCGGGCGCTGCGCCTGGAGCAGGCGCTCGGCACTCCCGCGCGCATCTACTATAAGTACGAAGGCGTCAGCCCCGCCGGCTCGCACAAGCCGAACACTTCCGTCGCGCAAGCCTACTTCAATCACATGGCCGGCGTTCATCGCCTCGCCACCGAGACCGGCGCGGGTCAATGGGGTTCCGCGCTGGCGATGGCCGGGCAGATGTTCGGCATCGAGGTCCGCGTCTACATGGTGCGCGTGAGCTACGAGCAGAAGCCCTTTCGGCGCTCGATGATGGAGACCTGGGGCGCCGAGGTGATCGCGAGCCCGAGCACCAATACCAACTCGGGCCGCGACGTGCTGGCGCGCGACGCCGACTCTCCCGGCTCGCTGGGCATCGCAATCTCCGAAGCGGTCGAGGAGGCGGCCGGGCGCAAGGATACCAACTACGCGCTGGGCTCGGTACTCAATCACGTGCTGCTGCATCAGACGGTGATCGGGCTGGAGGCGAAAAAACAGTTCGCCAAGGCTGGAGACTATCCCGACGTGGTCATCGCATGCTGTGGCGGAGGATCGAATTTCGGCGGCACCGCGTTCCCGTTCTTCGCCGACAAGGCCGCCGGGCGCCAGGTGCGCCTGCTCGCGGTGGAACCCGAGTCATGTCCCACCCTCACCCGCGGCCATTATGCCTACGACTCCGGCGACTCCGCCGGCCTCACGCCGCTGATGCTGATGTATACGCTGGGGCGCAATTTCGTTCCGCCACGAATCCACGCCGGCGGACTGCGCTACCACGGCGACTCGCCGCTGGTCTCGCAGCTTCACCATGAGGGGCTGGTCGAGGCCGTCGCCGTGCCGCAGCGCGCGACGTTCGAGGCCGGGCTCATCTTCGCGCGCGCCGAGGGAATCATCCCCGCGCCGGAAACCAACCACGCGATCCGCGTGGCGATCGACGAGGCTCTGACCTGCAAGCGGACCGGCGAACGCAAGACCATCTTCTTCACCCTCTCCGGGCACGGCCACTTCGACATGGCGGCCTACGACCGCTATCTGAGCGGCCAACTCGAAGACAGCCCGTATCCCGACGAAGCGATAAAAATGGCGCTGGCGGAACTTCCCAAGGTCGCCCATCAGTCGTCATGAGTCTCGCGTCATGAGATTGACGGGCGGCGACGCTCCCCCCTACGTCCCTTCCTCCGTCTCCGGTCAACTCGGGCCGCACCGATAGGCGACGTTGTGCCTCTTGTCTATGACATTTCTAGGTTGGGATCACATCGTATCTCTAACTTGTGCCTGTGTGCAGGTTCGTCAGACCCGTTTAAGTAGGTGCGGAACTCAATTTCTCCAGCCCGGACGATGTCGAGGGGGGCAAGTGCTATCAACAACTGCGCTTTTGTCGCTTCCGCGTTAAAGTGTTCTTTATCGGCTTCAAGGCCGACCGACACTTGGCTTGGAATAGCATTTCCCGCTATCTCTAGGCGAACTTTCTCGCCGGCCCTGAGATTCGATTCCGCCCAGCGCTGGAAAAGACAGATTTTAGCAAGCCGCACTGGGATCTGTTTGACGACTATTGCGTCATCGTAGATCCCCATCAAGCTTACCTTCCGACCGCTTTCCTGCCGGATATCATCACAGATAATTGTGACTTCGTGACGCATTATAGATTTCCGTCTGGTCGGAGCGCACGGCCTCTACGTTATCATCGTTAGCCGTCAATGCACCGGCGGCAGCCTTGCTCATTGCGGGACTGTGGATCAGCACCGAAACCGTATTCGAAAGAGTTCCTCTGACCGTGTTGTTGGTCGCCGTGATGAAGAGATTCGACGGCTGAGCTATTCTGACAGATTCCGCTGCAGCTTTGGGCACCTCAGTAACTGGTCGGAATCGGTTCGCGATCCCTTCGACGAAATCAACAACCGATTCGCCAAAGCTCGTGGCTTTGTACGCTCCCGCGTCTTTGTGCGCCAAACCAAGATCCGAAAGCTCCATGAAAACCTCGTTCACAAGGGCAGGAGAGGCCCGGAATCGACCGCAAAGCTGGGCTATGGTCAGAGGTCGCGCTGATCGCACTATTTCGAACAGAAGCAGAAAAGCGTCGCGATCCGCGACAAGCTGACCGATCCGCAAATATTGGAATTCGCTAAAGATCTGGTAGCCGCCCGACGAGTCGGTCATGATTCCTTGCCTCGCTTCATTGGATCTAGCTCGTCGAGATGACGTCTCTGATCATCAGTCGCCCATTTTCTGTTACGCCACTTCTCGACCCAATCGGCGCTCGCTGTCGCGATAATACAGGAGTGCAAGTCTGCGTCGGAAAAGAAGATTGGCGACGTTCCGCTGAGGCGCAGGACCTCTCCTATGCCCTCGTCGCTGTATGTTCCTTTTCCTTGCTCACCAATCCATAACAGAAAATGATAGGGGCGTTCGTTCGCAAACTCTTGAGCCTCCTGCATCGCACCGTAGTCGGCTCCCAGGCAAACGATCAAATCCATCATGTGCAGTTGGGCCCTCTCTTGCACGTTGATTGAGACCGTGTAGTCGCGATCAAAAATAAGCTCTTCGCTGAAGAAAGCGCGATGCCCATTTCCCTGAATCGCCGCCTTGATTTGATGCCGCTTTTCTACACCCGCTCCAGCACCTACGTTTGTAGGCCCCCAAACGAGTACATTGAACGCGATTGTGGTGGCCCCCATTACGAAGTTGTGATGCACAGGTGCTGCCATCGGATTGGCGTTAGGGCCTGGATTGAACCGGCCAGTACGCGGTTGTGCCTTGCCGCAGTTCGGACAAATTAAGTACGGTCTTTTTGACAGCTCGCGAATCGTTCTTCGCTTCGGGCTGTTGATTTTGCGCTCGCACCTTACGCACTCCACGCCCGCACCAAGCCCTCCCCTCGTCGGTATAAAACCCCTCAGGACAATCTTCGCAGAGGCAATGGCCTATGCATACCGCTCGAAGGCACAAGAACAGCGAACATCGACGCTGTTTTCTCAAGTTTCTGAGGATAGCGCAAGGTCCGCTAACGTTTCCGCGTCTTCGTGGCGCCCAGGTAACCTAGCCGGGAGCCCACGCAATGGCGCGCAGAATGATATCTTCTCGCTTGAACGGTTCGCGGGCCGCCCTTGATGTTGAAAAAGATAGTCTAGTTCGTCGCCAGTCCTGCGTCGTAAATCTTGTGCCAAGAGATCGGCGCGCGCGGATGCGGCCGGCGGCTCTGGCGGCCGCGTCGTCGAGCCAGGGCTGAGCAAAGGAGCGCGGCATGATTAAGCCTTACACCGCGGTCGGGTTGATTCCGACGGTGCGCGGAATACGCAAGCGCGAAGATATCCAGATCAACCTCGAGCATCTGGCTCATATGTGCAAGGCCGCGGCCTGGCTCTCCAGTCTCGACCTGCCGGTGCGGCTGATCGCGCTGCCCGAAGGCGCATTGCAGGCCTTCAACGACGAGGTGCTCGACCTCGACCACGTGCAGTACGCGCGCGAGTGCGCGATCGACCTCCCGGGCCGCGAGACCGAAGCGCTCGGCGCGCTCGCCCGCCAGTACAACGCCTTCATCATGGCCCAGGCCAAGGCGCACCATCCCGACTGGAAGGATCGCTTCTTCAACGTCGGCTTCATTCTCGATCCCCAGGGCGAGATCATCCTGCGCCACTACAAGGTGTCGCCGCTGTTTCCGGTCGAGCATTCGGTCTGCCCGCACGACATTTTCGACTGGTGGGTGGAGAAGTACGGCCTGACCTTGGAAGCATTCTGGCCGGTGGTGGACACGGAAATCGGCCGGCTCGGGATCATGATGGCGAACGAGGGCTCGTATCCCGAAAATGCCCGCGCGCTCGCGATGAACGGCGCGGAGGTCGTGTATCGCGGATCGTATCCACATCCGGCCACCGGCAACGAACTATTCGAGATTCAGAGCCGGGCGCGCGCGCTCGACAACAATATGTATATAGTCGCGCCCAACCTTGGCTCGTACTACCTATTATCCGGATAGCGACTTGCCGATAGACACTTTCGGCGGCCGCTCCTTCGTCATCAATCACCGCGGGCAAATCGCCGGCAAGCAGGAGTACGGCGGGACGTCGACCTACGTCGCCGGGGTAATCGATATCGAGGCGCTGCGCTACCATCGGGACAACGCGCAGTGGGACAACTGGATGAAGGACCTGCGCACCGAGCTCTATCAGATATTGTATAAGGAGCCGATCTACCCCAAAAACCTCTACCTCGACCGCGCGCCGATGAAGCATCAGGAATACCGCAAAGAGGTAATCGAAAAGCAGATCGCCCTGATGCATCAGCGCGGCATCTGGAAAAAATCCTCCTACGAATAGACTCCCCTGCGAATAAGCCTTTCGCGAATGAGTGTTCCACAATGAGCCCGTTATTAAGATGACCAGGCATCCGATGAGCGCCAAAGCGCCCGAGAATTTCCTCTTCGAAAAAGACGGCTCCGATCTCCACCATAACTTTCAACCGGCCCGAGCGGCGCAACTGCATGAACCGCGAGGTGATGGCCGAGTTCGAGCGGTTGATCCATCGCGTCCGCGACGACCGCGAAACTCGCGTGCTGATCGTCACCGGCACCGGCGCCGCCTTTTCGGCCGGCGCCGACGTGTCCGGCGCCAGCGACGTGCAAGGACCCCAGACGAGCGCCGGCGCATCTTCGCCGAGCGCAACGGGGGACTGGCGCGGATGATCGGCCGGGCCTTCGATCAGATAACCCGCCTGGACTGCATGACGATCGCGGCCGTCAACGGCTATGCGGTCGGCGGCGGATGGGCGCTCGCGCTCGCCTTCGATTTTATGGTCGCAGCCGAGGATGCCGAGTTCTGGGTGCCCGAGGTCGATCTGAGTGCGCCGTTCACGGGCGGTCCGGCGATCGTGATGGCGATGCGGATGGGCCCTTGGCGCGCCAAGGAAGCCGCGATCCTGTGCCGCCACTACACGGCGCGCGAGTTGTTCGCGATGGGGATGGTCAGTCGGGTGGTCAAGGCGCGGCAACTGATGAAGGCGACGCGCGAACTCGCGGACACACTGCTGAAAAAGCCATCCAAGGCGGCGACCGCCACCAAGCATTTCATCGACGGAGTCTTCCTGACTCCGC
The DNA here is from genome assembly GCA_963832395.1 of uncultured delta proteobacterium. Taxonomy (GTDB): domain Bacteria; phylum Desulfobacterota; class Binatia; order Binatales; family Binataceae; genus JAKAVN01. The sequence goes on from CAWHTV010000002.1 coordinate 202,153, forward strand.
GGCTTTACTGAATTCTCGGGTCGATGCTAGCGTCGGCGGCCACGGAATGGAGAAAGCGTCGCTGATGAGGGAGGACGGCCGGGCTACCGTTTTTACCGCACGTTGGGGGACCTACGGCGGTAGCCCGGCCTTGCTTGGGGACAAGCGCTGGAGTTCTCGGGGGAGACCGCAACGCAGTTTCTAGTAAAGCAATTCGTGTGCCTCGGAAAATGAAACTGCGAATTGCGACGATATTTTTCTCGCTGCCGCAGAATTTATTCGTGAAATGCGACAGTGGCGCTCGATGATCGTCGAAAATTGGTTCTAAGCGATTGATTTCAGCCGTTATTCGCAAAACGCGCGTCACTCGCAGTCCAAGGTCGCGATCAGGCTTGAGCGAACACGCTTGCGAAGATCGCCGACGATCATTCTGACGCGACCGCGATCATCCATGTCCTAATTTCTGAGCAGCATGCCTTAATTTTGAGCGCCTGTTGTATTGCTCAGTCACTCTCGAGTGCGCGCACTCTCGGTACGCGAATGCGCGAGAGTCTGAGTGCGCGTCGCGATGCCGTTTCGAGTCGATACTCGCCGGCATCGCGCGTCGGGGTGCGCTATCGCAGATGCTAGCGCTGGCTGGACTTCTGCGATTTTTGATCGCGCGCCGTGTCTGACGAAGCGCGCAAAATAGCCTCGCGCGAACGTGAGCCGCAGCATCGCCGTCAGGCACGCGCAGGTTGAGAGGGCGACTGGCGTGTGTTAATCGATATGGCTCGGGGCGTGGCGCAGCCTGGTAGCGCACCTGCCTTGGGAGCAGGGGGTCGGCCGTTCAAATCGGCTCGCCCCGACTCGCGCCAGTAGCTCAGGTGGAAAGAGCAACGGCCTTCTAAGCCGTGGGTCAGGGGTTCGAATCCCTTCTGGCGCGCCAAGCGTGTCTGGGATTTCGATTGCGGCGGAACAGACGGGCCGGCAAACGAATATAGACGGTGGTGAGTGTAGCTCAGTTGGCAGAGCATCGGGTTGTGGCCCCGGCGGTCGAGGGTTCAAATCCCTTCACTCACCCCACCAAATCCTGCTAAGAACGTACTCCTCTCGGTGGGCCGTTAGCTCAGTTGGTAGAGCAGCTGACTCTTAATCAGCGGGTCTGGAGTTCGAGTCTCCAACGGCCCACCAATAAAATCAGATACTTGCGCAGCCTCGCCTGAGCCGGAATCGCGATTGGTGCCAGATTGGTGCCATTCGACTTCCGGCGCGCCGTCGAGGGAATCGACAAAGCTCTTGTCGTTCGACGGCAACCAATGGGCATACCACTGGAGCGTCGTCGTCGGCTTGGCGTGCCCGAGCTGAGCGGCGACGTACGTGATCGGAACGCCTTTCGCCAGCAGCAGCGTCGCGAAAGTGTGGCGCAGATCGTAGACGCGGAAACCTCCGAGTCCGGCCTGCTTCAGGATCCGGCCGAACCGCTTGCGCAGCCGGCTATCATCGAACGGCCGACCCTGGCGGTTGATGAATACCCACTCTGGAATCTCGGGCCAGCCGCGGCGCAGGGTCTCCTTCTCTCTCGCGACGTAGAGACTGCTGAGCGCGGCCGCAAGTTCCTGACTCATATCGACGCGACGCGCGTGTCCCGTTTTTGTCGTTCCAACCTGGCCGGCCGACAATGCACGCTCGACCGAGATCACCCGGTCCGACAGGTTAAGATCTTCCCACTTGAGCGCCAGCGCCTCACCAGGGCGCGCACCAGTCCGCGCTAGCGTGAGGAGCAAGGGGAAGTATTCGGCGTCCGCGCGCGCGAGAGTTGAGCATAGCGGCAAGCTGTTGCTCCGACATCGGACGGATGGACTTCAAGCGCTCGCTGCGGGAGAAAGCATCTGCGCTCTTGCGTCCTTGGCGGCGTGACACCGACATCGCGGGATTCGTTTTAAGGAGTCCGTCGTCGGTGGCTTCGGCGAGCATGGCGGACAGGCACGCCCGGATGAGACGCACTGTGTTCTTGCTCAGGCCGGCCTGGCGTTTGACCGTCACCAGACTTTTCACGTGGGCGCGCTGAATGTTCCGCAATTTCATCGCTCCGAGCGCGGGTTCGACGTGTAGGCGGAAAAGCTGCTGGTAGCTGGTGACAGTCCGAGGCTTGAGCTCGGTTGCGACGGCGCCGAGCCAGCGCGCGCCGTATCCGGAGAGCGTTATATCGCGATCGGCGGAAGCTGCAGCCGTCGGAGCCTCACGCGATTCAGTGATCTTGTCGGCTAGGAGTCCTTCGGCCTGCTCGCGGGTATTCGCGGTCAGCCGATGACGCACGCCAACTGCGTCGCGGTAGTCGACTATCCAGACGTCTCGTTTCGCACGTTTGCGGCGCCAGATTCCAGCCATCCAACTACCTTTGCCCTGCGGCGCTCTTTCCAGCCTTCACCCAAATTTTCAGAAGGTGAGATACCGGCTCAGGAATGGAGACCGTTCCGCGCTCCCAGCGGCTCACGGTCATCGGATGGACGCCCAAGCGCTTGGCGAGATCGGTCTGCGTCAGCTCGAGCGCCCGCCGGCGGTGCTTCATGTCGCTTGCCGTCATGTCTCTCACTAAGCACGTTGCTTAGGGCCGGGTCAAACCCCTGCCGCTCGTGCTGAGCGATGAATTTCAGTACCGCGGAGTGTCTGACGCGCACGTATTTTTTGTGGCGCACGGACGGCAGGTCTCCGCGACGCAGCAGCTCGTACACGTAGGACTTTGCATAGCCGAGCATGACTGCGACTTCAGGTACGGCAAGGAGTCGCTCGGACTGGCGCTGAGACTGCGGGGTTGTCTCCTTGTTAGATTCCTTGGGAGCGTCGGTCTCAGGGCGAGTAATGAGCTGCGCTGTCAGGGTGGATTGAACGGCGGCAGCCTGGGCGAGCAATTCTCCGAGTGTGCCTCGCGGCAGTTCCGCCGCGCATGTCGGCGTCTTGAGAATCGCGTCGAGAGTGGGAGTGATACTCATCGTCAGATGCTCAGAACGGGATGCTGTCATCGTCGGGCGCTACGAAGTCTTCCGCGCCTCCGTCGGCCGCCAGAGTCATCGGTGAAGTCTTCCGGCGCCTCGTCGTCATGGTCGCGATCGTCGACCGGCGCGGCGTTGCCCGCATCGGTGCGCAGCGACTTGGCGCCGAACTCGATCCGGTTGGCGATGACCTGAAGCATGGCGCGCTGGGCACCGTCGCGGCCTTTGAATTCTCGTAGCTGGGTGCGCCCTTCGATGAGGACTTGGTCGCCTTTTTTCAAGTATTCTGAGGCGATTTCGGAAAGGCGGCCCCAGGCTACAATGTGAAACCAGGTCGTGCGCTCGATCCTCTCTCCTGTCGCTCTGTCGGTGTACGGTTCGTGAACCGCCAGCGAGAAGTGGCACACTGGATGGGTGGCCCTGAGCTGCGGACTGCGCCCCAGACGTCCGAAGAGAAGAGTCCGATTCACGTTCGTCGCATTTCTATGCGCGTGGAAGTTCGTTTATCGCCTGAAACGGCCGTCGCTGCGGATGAAGGGTTTCGCCGGCTCATAAGACCCGTACCTCGGACGGCGCTGACGGATGCGCGAGACGGCCGCTTGTGGCAGCGACGGCACGGGACTTGGTAACTCCTGCAGCCTTTGCCATTTGGATCTCGAAAACTCGCTCCGCCAATGCGGTCTTGAGACTCGCGATCAAGGCGCGTTCGTCAAGGTCGTTCTCGAGACGCTTGCGTAGCTTGCCGACCCATTCACGAATCGTCGCACGCGAACCCGCGCCGATCTTGCCCAGTGTGGCGAGTGGATAGCCGATCTCGTTGAGGATGAGGCCGAGTCGCGCACCCCATTGCTCGGTTCGCAACTCGCTGTCGGAGAGATGCGTAATCTCACAAAAAACTTCCCGAAGCTCGTCGACGTACATGATCAGCAAAATCCTCCCTGTATCGGTTTCGCCGCTACCAATGGTGCCGCGCTGCTGCGCGACCCGTCAGAGCCCGAGTTTTGCTCGGCATTGCACGGTCCTGCGAGCATCGAGGAAGTGAATTCGTTCTCGTGGCTAGTATCTCTATGCGCATAGAGCATGGCCTTAAGCCGCCGGCGCGGCCTCTTCCTTAATCGGCCCGCGGATCTGTTCGGAGGCGAGAGCGGTCAGCAGCGCGCGGAACCCATCGGCGATCGCCTTGGGACTTTGCGCCGTCACGGCTCTGAGATAGAGCTTCTGCGCCATCGGGTTGTTGAGAAGCACGTGCATCACGTCCGGCGTCAGTCCAATCGCGAGCGCCGCGCCGGCCGCGCCCACATCGCCCTTGGCCGCACCGTAGAGCGCGCCGAATGCCACCCACCGAGCGTGTCGCACGATCCACGGCAGAGGCTTCGCCCTCATCTCCGCCTGGATAGCCGAGATCATGTCGGGGTGCGCCAGCATCTTGCGATGAAATTCGACCGTGGCCTCTACGGCGCGACGCATCGAATCCTTCGTCCCTGGGCCATAGAGCCGGTTGAAAGCCACGTCGGGCACGTCGCTCAGCGCCTTGCCGTAGGCGTTGAGTTGCCCCACGTAGTCCTTGCCGTTGGCAGCTTGGTCATGAATCCACTCGCCTGTTGCCTTCTTGAGAGCAGTTAGTTTCTTCACACGGTCGGCCATCGGCAGACGATCAATCCCGCGCAGCATGGTCTCGATTTGCGATGGCTCGCCCTTGATGAGCGCGGCCATTACCTTCGGTGCGTTTGGAGCCGTCGCAATCGCACGAGCCTGTGCGGCGGGGAATTGAGAACTCAGATCCGACCAGTGCTGGTCAATCGAATTGAGCCGCTGCACATCCTGCGGCGTCATGATCGCCTTCATATCGCGAGTAGCGACATTTACGACCCGCTGTAAATCGGAGGCCATGTTGCCAGAGTCTTCGGGTAGGTGACGCAACAGTCTGCGCGCATTCTTTCGGAACTCCTGAATCATGCGCCAAGTCGGTCGGCTGAAATCCACTCCATTGTCTAGCAGCGGCAACGCTTTAGCCCCGTACTTGGCCCTCAGGCTGAGATACGCCCCTTGCGAAGCGTTTGGCGTCATCCGGGCAACGTAGGATTTTCCAACGTCTTGATAGACATCGCTCGCGGCTTTGAAACTGAGGTTCTTTCCAGCGAAGTAGGCCGCACGCGCCTCGCGGCGCTCGATGGGCGATGCGGCCGCAGTCGCCGCCGCCTTAGCATCGAGACCCAACAGGTCGTTGAGCCGCTTCATCGTGGCTTCGAGCGCTTCTCGCGATGCGCCGAACGCCTGCTTAGCCGCGATCGCAGCCTTCAGCGTCGCCGGGGCGACGACTTCACCTACCTTGGCCAGCGCCTTGCCGACGGGAACGCCCACAGCACTGATCGCGCCTGAGATACCTGCATCTTTAGCGATCTCGGCTTGGGACTTGTGAGGCAATCCATAAGCTGCGCGCACGCCAGTATCCGCCTCCGCGCCTAAGCCTTCACCGATCCCGCCGCCGATGCCGGCGCCCGCAATCGCCCCGGACCGGTCTCGGCGCTGAGCGCACCGCCGGTAACTTCGCCACCTATTTGACCTGCCATCGGCAGCCAATCGGCGGCACGCACGGCGAGAGGTAGAGGCTTTGTCTTGAATCCTGGCGTTGGACTCGGTGTCGGCTTCGAAGAACCGCCTCGGATGTCTGCCGCGATTCGTGCGTCGATGTCGCCGGGGCCGGCACCTGCTTTGGGGCCTGCCAACTTCCGCTCGATTCGATCATCGATGCTGCCCGCCCCGCACTGTGCTTTTTTGCGACAGCCGATCAACCTCGGCACCGTCATCGGCCTTATTGGCGGCGAACAGTGTACTCGACGTCGGCAGGAGCACCAACGCGAGGCACTTCTTCAACATTTGCCGAGGTTTCGGCCGCATCCGCCGAAGCTGGGCTGAGAGATTGCCCAGTGCGACATCACCTTGTCTATGTACTGGCTGGTCGACTCCGGAACCTTGCCTTTGTCGACTGCGCCCGGGCCAGCGTTATACGCGCTCAAAGCTAATCCCACATTTCCTTTATACTTTTTCAAAAGGTCGGTCAAGATGCGCGAGCCGACCGCTTTGTTCGTATTCGGGTCGAGCAGCATCCGCGGGTCGTTGATGCCATACCGTAACCCGTGTCCGGCAAAATCTGCATAAGCCAATTCACCGGCCTTGCCGCGAGCATTCGGGTTGCCGCTGCTCTCCGTAGCGATCACCGCGTTGAGCAAGTCTTCAAAGCTGGGGGATTGCGCCGGCATGAGTTATCCCTACAGCGTTTGAAAGCTAGGAAACGAAGTAGCTGCGTTCGTACCTAATCTGAACGGGAACTGCAAGACCCGATTTTCCGTGTTCAGCGCCGAACTCAACGCACTGCTCGCTTCACTCGCGCCTAGTTGCTGCTCCTGAGCTGAGAAGGGGCGAGCGCCGTCGCTTATCTCTTCCTTCGCAATTCCTGGTGCCTGGCACAATCCCGAAGACGCAAGTTCGCTTGTTCGTCCTGCCAGACGTGTTTGAAAGGTTCTGGCTGTTGCCTGCGTGAACTTACCGATGAGCGTCTGGAGCATCCCCGCCATTGTGTTGGTGCCGGCGCCGTTCGGCCCGCCACTGTTCGGCCCAGCGCTCCCAGGCGCACCAGTCACGCCCAGCATGTTCGAAAGTCGCGCCATAAACGCTTGCGGATTATTGGCGAAGTCCGATGCGCTGAGCTGGCGCTGCGCCGTTTGCTGTTGGAGCTTCGCCTGGTTCTGGGTCGCGCCGGGTAGCGAGCTGCTCCCGATGGTCAGCAGCAACTGCATAATGGAGTTAATTAGATTCGGATCCATAATTATTACACCGTCAGGCAAAGGAACTGCGGGCAAAGGTCCGAAGCGCGCGGCGTTCGGTCGCGGGAAATAAATACCCGCACCGGGCAACTTCAAGCTCAAACCCAGATTGTTCGTCGTGTTGTTGTTTGTCGTGTCGCTGTTGAGGCCATTGCCGAATAGGTTGAACAGCGGGATTAGATTCGTGAGGAACGACCAATCCAAGAGATTGTTAGGGTTGGTGTTGTTCTGCCCGTTGCTCGTATTCCCTGGTCCGGGAAAATCGCTGCTGCCCGACCCTTGGCTCAAATAATCGTTCAAACTGCCCGGCGTAGTGCTAGTCGCGCCCGAGATCAACGGAGCCAACGCACTCTTGAGGCCCGCCACGCTCATGCCCGGCGTCTTCGCCAACCGCTCGAGCTGCGGCAGCATCGCCTGTATCTGCGCCGGCGTTAGGTTCGGGCTCTTACCCAACTGTGCGGTAAGCTGCTGCGGTGACTGCACTCCCATGATGTTCACGTCTTTGGAGTAGGGCGCTCCGGCAGGGGGCTTGATGCCCGCGATCTCGCCGGTCGATCCCATCGCCTTCCAACCTGGCAACGCCGAACCCGAGAGCCATGTCAGCGCATCGGCTAGCGTGTTCGTGTCATGCGCAAACGCCAGGATTCGACAGCACGTTGCTGCCGCCTCCGCCGCCCAGCGCGCTCGATACCGGCGCCGAGGTCGGCCGAGATAGGATGCCGCTAGACTCCAGCGACTGTGCCGCGCCGTAGGTCTTAGCGCCCTTCGGAACACCAACTAGGTCGAGCAGACCTGTCGGATCGAGCAGCGACGAGAAGTTGCCGGAGATGAGACTCTGAATCAGATCGCCGATAAGGCCCAGTCCCGGGAATGGCATGCCCGAGCCGGCGTCCGACGACTCCGCAGGGTCGAGAATACTTAGAGGAAATCCAGCCATCACTTTCCTATGCGCATAGAGATATTCGGTGCCTTCATGCCGCTGCCCGATTCTCGGCGTCGTCGGCTGCGAAGCGGGAAGCTTCGGGATTGCAAACTCCGATTAAGGCGCCTGCGGTGTCGTCCTGAAAGTGTTCATTCTGGTGTACATCAGAGAATAGCCCTTCGGGGCGACCCTCCGACCGAGACTCCCTGAGATACCGATACACACTGTTTCGTGAGACCTGCGCCGCTCTGGCTATCGCGGCCACCGTGACGTTCGTCCCTTCGCGGTTGAGCTGCTCGACGGCGGATTTGATTGCCGCGTTCACGGTGAGCGTTCTTCGAGCGCGTGAATAGGTCGCGCCTGCCCGCTGGTAGATCTTGACCGCACCTTGGCGCATCTCGCCCTGTTCGTAGCCGATCGGCTCGAGCCCGAGAACGCCTCGATGCCGGCGCGAGCCTATGCTGTCGCGATGTCTCCAGACCCATTTCGTGATCGAGCGTGCGGTTGCTCTTACTTCGGAATCCGAGAGCGGCGGCGAATAGACGCTGTTGTGGGCGCGACATTGATAGAGCACCCATTCGCGGAGCTCGTCTTGACTTCGCGCCGCTCGGACCTCGCGATAGGCGAGATAGCGGGCGGTATCAAACAGGTCGTCGTTGCGGCCTCGAACATCGAGCCGGCGCGGCATGGAGGCTATCTTCGGGGCCTGTAGCAATTCGGTCGGTATGGCTGCGGCGAGATCCTCCAAAGCGAACTTGTTTTCAGTCCTGAGCTGTCGCCAGCGGCAATGCAGCGGGTTTTGCACCAGCAGCCCACGATAGGCGGAATCAGCGCCCAGCGCTTCCGTCAAACCGCCACGCACTGCGTTCAAGAACCGGTCGGCCTTATCGCTCCGACCGGGATAAACCGGAGCGGAGAGTTCATAGAGCAGGTGCGCATGCGTGGTCTTCGGGTTTATGACCGCGAAGGTCGGCCAGGGTAGGCCGGCGTCATCAGCCACGAACGCGGCTCCCTGCTTGTCTACATCGAGAGCGATATAAGTTATTCGCGAGGGAGCGTTGGGTTGAATGTAGGGGCATCGCGCGGCGATGTCTCGTTGAAGAGGACGCACGCCGAAGCGCCGCGGGTCTTCACTGCAATAGGGCTTTCGCGGCAGATTGTCGATAAAGCGTTCGATGGCGGCAATCGCTGGTGCTTGACGTTCAGGCGGATAAATAGCTAGTCTTGGCGTTGTCACAGTTCACCTTCTCTCTTTGAGCCCGGCCTAGTCCGCCGGGCTTTCCATTTTCTAGAACAGGCATCTCGTCAAGCGGCCGCTGATTCGTGCCTAGGGCGTACCGTATTGTCGGCCATCCATCGCCGGACGGATTCGGGGCTGTAACGCACGCAAGAGCGGCTAACTCGCACGTATTCAGGGCCTCTTCCCGTTAGTCGCATATTCGCTAGTCCTCTCCATGTCAGGCCTAGGATTTGGGCTACCTCTTTCGGCGAGAGAAATTGATCCGATGCATTGGGCATTCGCTCCATTTTTCAATACCCTCCTGAGCTATAGTACACTTCCGCCATACTCTGTAAACTCGTTTGCGCTCATCCTTCGCAGAGCGAACGGATCGGTCATTAATCCGAGTACGACTCACACCGTTGGCGATGGAGGCGTTGAAATACTTCGCGCTTTCCGTTGAAAAATATAGTCTATGCGCATAGAGCTATTGACAAGAATGTACAGATGACTCGTTAGGAGTATCTATCCGATCTGAGCGATTTACTTGACGCGTCTACCGATATGAGTGAGAGTCCAACTATGCCGGAGAGAGCGAATTTTCGACGAGTTCGGCAACAGCGATGTGGAAGAGCGGACCGTCCGCTCCGATTCGAGCCTGACGTGAACAGCTACTTCGACCCGTTCAACGAGCTTACTGATGAGCTGATCGACAAAGCACGGCCGCCTTTCGATGACGCGATCAAGCGGTTAAAAATACAGCTTGCAGGCCGCTTCGACCTCTACCCCCGCGATTTGGATGCGGAAGGTGCGCGCCTGTGTGACGAAATCGAGGCGGCAGATAAGGTGATCATTGCCTGCTGCAAGCACTACTGCGAGCTTGGGCTCGACCAGTTCAACCGGTTCACGTCTCCATCGCTGCGGCGAAGGGTCGCTGCGTCGACGGCTCAACTCAAGGCGTTGATCCCGGCGCTGAATTCCCACACGGCGCGTCTCAGGGCGTTTCTCGACACGTCGACAGCAGCTCCTGAGCCGGAGCCTGTGCGGTTTCTGCATTCGAACGGACTGAGGCTCTGGCATGTGCTATTCGACCGGATGGTCAATCTCTCGATCCCTTAACTCCGATTGTATGTCCTGACGGGCGGCCCCACTTGGGAGTCGATGAAGCTCCGCACCAGGGGCATGTGTAGGTCGGAGCTCCGTAAGCTAAGCAACCAAATCCTTTTTGGCAACTGAAGCATGTCCTGAACAAAGAGTTTTTGCAATGTGGACAGCCCGGATAGTCCTTGTGTTTCCTAAAATTCCCAACTGTAACCTGATTCTGGAAGACATCGCTTTCGGCGCGCCTGTCATCAATTATCCAGCTGGTTCGAGCGTACCAGATTCCGCCAACTACCTTCTCGAATCTGATCGCGAAAGGCCGCTTGGTTTCGGTACATCGCGCGCGACAAATTAGACGCTCGCCAGGTCCTGCCGCACTGGACTCACTGCGCACTTCCTGAATCAACCCCCCACCGCAACGAGAGCAGAATTTGGCCGACGGCGAACTTGCCGCGTGCCCGCATTTCTGGCACAGAAGCATTTTCCCCACGGTTCAGAGTAGCGCAAATTACCTGATCGGGGTTAAGCTAGCCGCAGGTGCCGATTCGCCTGTTGGTATACCCTCTATGTATTCGTTTAACCCGGAAATCTCGCATCGTCCCCGCCGTCGGCGCAAACCGCCGCAGCAGCCAATGTGGGTGGTGTTCAAGGAAGGCGGGCCCGCGGCGCGTACACACGCTGGCCGGCAAATGCTCGCTCGTCGTGCCGGTCTCGCAAGCTGGCAGAACAGCGCAACTCGGATACCCAAACCTCAAGCCGCGTGGAAAGGACTCGCCGCATACTGGCGCCGGTGGCATCACCAGCGTGAACTACCTGTCGATAAAGCAGAAGCGGACCTGCAGGCACGTCAACGCGAAGTAGCCGTCTGGTCGAACGGCGTAATCGGGTGATCGAGCCTCGCGGGGCCTTGCAGTTCTATCCACTATGTCAGCAAGAGAGCGCATTGGCTGGGTTGATTCTCCGGGGTGGGTTTCCATCGGTTGGCGGTGCGTTCTATGCGCATAAACTCTGACATCGTGGTAACTGCATAGGGAGTTTTCGTATGGCGAATATCTCTGACGATTCCATAGATCCTGATGCCGCGATTTTAGCCGTTCTCAGGCTCGTTCAGCAGCGTCTTGAGATCTCGCCGATACATGGCGGCGAAACTGATGAGCTGATTAGGTCGTTCCAGAGATGATACTGATCTATACGAGTGAGACAGTCCCCACGCTGGTTCATGCTCTCGAGCGGGCGCAAAAGGTTCCGCTGCCGAGCGAGGTGCTCGCCGAACTGATGGCCGCCGGAAGTGAAGATGGGTAAGGATGTCGCATGTCCAGGTACCGCAGATTGTCGATCTGAATGTGACGAAGCGAACAAGGCTCAGGTCTACGACCGGCGATAGCTGCCATCGAGCACATCACCGATGAGGCGCGAGCGCTCACCAAGCGAACCGAGCGCCTGCTCGAGGAGTTCGAGTCAGGCCGTTCTGACCGAAGCTGAGTATCTGAGTCTATACGCATAGACAATAAAAAGTGGCCGCGAGAGATGGACCTTTGTTCGTATCAAAAAGATTGCCTTGAGTGGCTCGCTGGTGCTGTCTTGGCGTAGCGCTATGACGCGACATCCTCGCGGGCGGCGGGCTTATTTTTTCATTCGGCATTCCGTGCTTACTCTCGCAGCCCGCGCGGACTCGGCACCAGCGGGCGGCCCTGATGTTCTTTGGCTTGGGTGGCGTCGTGTTCTTCCTCATCGCAGTCGGGCGCCCTATTGCCCTCGCGCTTCGCCGACCACAGCCCGGGCTTCTGGATCCTTGAGGCACTCATTCTCCCCACCGGCATCGCGATGTTTACCCTGCCGTTCGTCTTTCTTCACTTCGCTAATCGGGTCGACAGCCGCCGCTACGGCCACATCGTCGAATGCCATCCGCTGCTCTCGCGCCTCGTCTGGGAACCGAAGCTTGGCCCCAAGCCGCTCGGCGGCATTTACCGCCAGCGCTGTAGGCGCCGGTTCTGCTTTCTGCGCGCCTTGTGAATGCCGCGTGGCCGTGAACGGTTGCTGCGCTGGACAACAAGGGGAAAATCCATGAACGGCTCCCTTTCACGATGGTCGATCATTGCGCTGATTCTGACGCTCAGCGTAGTGGGAGCCAGTCGTTCCTATGCTGAATGCGAGTGCGCCTGCGTCAACGGCGTAAGTATGCCCTTGTGCACCAGCGCGATAGAGATACGGCCAATCTGCCCGCCACGTGTTTGTCCAATCGTACCGCCCGCCGTCGCTCCAATCGCGCCGCTTAGGCTGCCGCCGCTCGGAACCGAACACTGCTGGATGGCTCAAGTCTACAATCCAGCAACGCTGCGGTATCAATTTCGGCAGGTCTGCCGCTGATGCGTGCAGTTGGCTAAAGACTCAAACTAAACCAGTGCCCGTCGTCTCACCGTCCTTGACGAGTATTCCTATGCGCATAGAAATAGCATGGCAGACTTGCGGCACCAGACTCAGCGCTGCTCGATGGTGGCCCGCCGCGGACCGGGCTAGCCGGCTTAAAAATGACGTCCAAGCAGCGCAGCGAGGCCGCCCGCAAGGCCGTGATGGTGAGGTGGGCGAAGCGAAGAAGAAGCCGAAGTAAGGAGAATGAACACGTGGAAGCAGGGAACTGGAAAGCCGTTGCAGCTATGCACGCCGTACAGTTAAGCGCAGAAGATCAGGGATTGCTCGACAAGGTTCAGGCGCGCCTCGCGCTGAGCGATCAGGAATTTCTGCATTTCATGGTTTTGATTGGAAAGGTGGCTCCCGGCGGCGCTCGACTGGCCGCAGCGCACGCCCGGTGAATATCCGCCACGTTGCCGCGCTCGCCTTGGCTGGCTGGTATCTGATGGTGCCGCCAGCGTTTCCTACGTCGCCAAAGCCAAACGCCGACGTTCACTTCGACGATAGCGCGCCCCTTTCAAAATGGGATATCTGGGGCAGCTACGATTCCGCCAAGGAGTGTATGGCCACGCGAGTAGGTAACCTGATGACCATCCCGCAGGCTATTCTCAAGTCGAAGAATCCGAACGTGAAGGCCTACTTTTCGCAGAACACGCTCGCCCAGTGCATCGCCTCTGACGATCCACGCCTCAAAAAATGAGGCAACCTGGTCGTCACGTGACGGAACCGCGGGAGGTCGAACTCTGGCCCTGCGGCTACCCCGCAAAATGCTCGGCGCCAGAATGCCGCCGACGAGCCACTACGATCCAGCGCTATCTCGACAGCCAGGGGCGACCCAATCGTCAGGCGGAGGCTTGCGACACCCACGCGGGCGACCGGTGCGCCGGCTTGAGAGTGATCGACCAGAAGCACCGCTCCGGATAGATGGCACTCCGGTTACGGGTGCCAGGGTCGTTCGGCGCGACAGGAAGCGCACGGACAATCACAAATGCGAAAAGCGCTCGGTCCGATTCTGGGGATATGTTTCGCGGCTCTAGCCGTCTGCGGTTGCTTCACGCAGCAACAGAGCTTCGAGGATAAGGTACGAATCGCCTGTGGAGATCCGGCGCACATGGACTATCCGCTGAGCGAGCAATGTACTTCATTTTTTAGTGACAAGGGCTGGATACTTCGACACAAGAGCGACCTAGTTGTCGCTGCTCGGCAGGTTTGCAATCCCTCCGATGACGACCTTCAGGCGTGCGGCCCGACACTTCGAGCGACGCCGGCCTGCGCGAGCGTGAACCCTGACCCGGACAAATTTGCGCCGGCCAATTATTCAACTTGCGTGGTAGCCCTCGAAAACAATCCTGCCTGCGATCGAACCGAAGCTTTCGTTAAGTACATGCATACGCGCCAGCCCTCGGAGTTAGTCCAGAATGCGCGGCGGCGGTCGCCCGAGTGACCAACTTCGACGATGAAGTAATAAAGGCTCAGCTACAGGCTCAGTTTACGCCTCCGAGTACGACCCGTCCCGCAATCATTCGTTCGTACCCCCGGTATACCCACTGCACGGCGCTTGGTGACACGTCTAACTGCTATTCGTATTGAGCCAAAGTGCTCGACACCGGAGTGCCACCGCCTCGCACTACGATCCTGCGCTAAGTCGACAATCAGCGGCGCTTCATCGATAGCGGGGATCACTTCGACCCTTTCCCTTTTCTTGTTGAGGTGAATCGCTGGTTAGAAGAGTTGTCTAAGAAGCCACCGGCGCGATCCTGCCAGATGGTATGCATTTTTTGGGAGAGCAGTAGCTTCAGAAGATCCGCTCGTGGTCGGTTGGGTAGCAGCACTGCCAGTTCAGGGCGTGGTTTGAAAAACCGGACGTAATCAGCGAGCTGACCAATTGCCATTCTCACCGCCTCCCGCGAGACGGCGCCTTTAGCCTCAATCAGAATTCGGTGTGGTTTATCGTATAGATCGCACTCAATGTTGTCGCGGCCTAATCGAATTCGATATGGGCGAGGATGCGAGCCCTTGCGCCGCATGTAGTTTCGATATGCTCCTACTAAACGCCTCTCACCTAGTTCGATTTCATGTGCCGCCGTTGCAGATACGAGAGCTGTGTCTGGGCCTTGGCCACTCTGCTGAGTCGGACGTATCTCCGTTGCCGTGGTGCTTTCCTTCTCCTCGAAGTAAGATACTATTCGTTCCCACAGATCTTGATCGATCCTGAAGTTGGTCCCCTGTGCCCCTTTCTTCCGGAATACCGGGACCTTACGCAGAAACGGATCGGCCCGCAGAACACCAGCCGGAATCGGATTATCAAGGTCTCGGACGGCGGTCAATCGATACCAGCCGCGCCACAATCCCTCTACAAGCTCCGGTCGCTTCGTGATCGTACCGATCGCATAGACGCCGGCAGCATCGGGGTGATTTCCCTCAACCTGCCAAAGAACGATTTTGTCGCCGGGCAGAACGTGATTACGGGGATCCTTGAAGCGGGTGATACGCCACCAACCCCTCCACGGATCGGCTGCCAGAATTTCCCGCAGATCATTCCCCGTCCTAGGATTTGCCTGAAAAATCCAATAGCTCGTTCGGATGGAACCCACTTTCATCCCTTCGTTCTACCGACGATCATCCTGTTCATGCCACAACCATTCTATGAAAGCTGTCCGGTGGCTAGGAGTTCGAATCGTTTCGGCGATTTTGACCCCTCACGTTTTTTTCTCGTCGCGAACGCCAAACCGTCATCGAAAGCCCTTCGACGAATCCAACTTCGGTTTTCACACTCTTTTCAAGTCGCTCGCTCCCGCTACTGGCCAAATAACGACAGATCCTCCAGGAGGTTCGGACCCTCGTTCTTGACGCTGTTCACAAGCGGCGACGCTGGCCGCACCGCCAGCAAATCGTCCGCCGCCGGCAGGATTCCGCCACTTCTTAATGCGTCAAGTTCGGGCGCATGCAAGCGGGGAAGGATTTGAAGATAGGTGCGGGTGTCTTTCCTTTCCCATTTGCGAGCGACCGCCCAAGTACAATAATCTGCCACCTGAATCCAATTGTTGCTCTCTTCAGGGTGATGGAATATCTCGAACGGAATTGTTTCCAGCTCCGTCCGACATGCGACTTTGATAGCTTTTTCTGCCGCATCCCGCCTTTTGTTCACAGGAATCGTATCGGTGAAAATCATGAGCGAGCTAGCAGTCTTTCCTATACTACCCCGAAATATAAATCGAAGAATGCTTGATAAAAATTTGGGATAGAAAATCTCAGGGGCTCGGATTGACGGATGCACCTTGCGTTTTTCCACGACCAACGCAGCGAAGCTCCATGTGTCAAAACTCGTGATCGTCTTGACGAATAGGTCGCGATGGTTCTGCCGATCTGTATGAGCGTGAAATGCGCGAATGTTGAACCCAGCCTTAAGCAGGCCGTAACGCGCGCGCGTTATAGCGGATGCCAGTGGTTCGGGATCAAATGTCCACGCGATTCCAAAAACATAAAAACCGCTACCCTTGGTTGAGAACCCGAAACAACCTGACTCGTCAACGTGTAAATGAAGAGTGGGCAAATGACCCCCCCGCCTAAGCTTTTACACTTAGGCGCCGATGGCACCATTTCAGCGGGGAGGAACCTTTTGAAGGACTCCTAAACCATACCTTATTCATCTGCTATGTCAAGACTCTATCTTTAACGCACTTAAAGCCTCTTTGACAACCTTTCACCGCGTATCACGACAAGCCGAAAAAGTCGATAACCCGGCCTAGCTGTCAGTCGTTTCAGGCGTCGGCCGCGCAGCGGCGGCACGTCTGGCGGCTCAAGCGCGGCCCGTACAAGCTCCGCTATCGAGGTAACTTAGCCCGCGCCTTTTTATTTTTTTTCTTAGTAGCCGGCGCGGGGTCACCAAAGCTTGTGCGGCTGGGCGGGGGGTCCACCGGGGGTGCGGGTCGGCCCAGGTCTATCGACGACAGCCATCGTCATCCGTCTACTTCGCACGCCTACCGGGCGCACGGCGCAGCCCTCAGAGCCACGGCGCCCGCGGACAGCACAGCACTCACCTTACGCGCCTCGGATACGGCAGCGCCCATTGCTTGCTGCAGGGCGCGGCTTCCCGCGAACTATCCCGACCGGCTGCGGAGCAGCCCACGAGCGGAGGTCAGAGAGTTCGAACGGAGTTGTGCTATGTTTCGTGCGCCGGGAAGGCGAAGTCGTCACGCTGTGATAGCAGAGGATCGTATGGGAGCCATAAAGGACCCAAGCCATCTCCTCGACGTAGAGAGGCAGGTGTATCACGCCTCGCGTCCTGGGTTTCGGATCGCCGAGCTCACGATCAACCCCACGCAGAAGGTACCCTGGCACTTCCACTCGAACGTCCAAGACACTTTTTACGTTCTCGAGGGACACCTCCAGATCTTCCTGCGCGACCCCAAGGAGGAGGTGCGCCTCGCGCCGGGCGAAACCTATTCGGTTCGGCTACGGCGCCCGCACCTTGTTACCAACGGCGGTGACACCGTGGCGACTTTCCTGGTTCTGCAAGGTATCGGCGAATACGATTTCGTCCCGCTCACGTAGGCGGGCGCCCTTTCCGGACCGAGGATTCGAGAATCCTCGAGCATAGGCGCGCCCGGCTTTCCCACTTATCAGAACGCTTCACGTTGTTGGCAAAAAACATCTTAGTAGATCTCGAAGGGCCTGTAGTTGCGGTCGCTAGCGGGTATGATGCATCGGATGCAAGCGTCCCCTAGTCAGCAGTCGCCCACTGGCGCACGACACGTTCACCAGACACTCGTGCCGGTTCTCGAGGCCGCCGATGCGATCGTTTACGCCATGGTCGGCGTGGTGTTTTTGCTTGCGGCGCTCGGGATGTTGGGGTACAGCCTGGTCGCCTTTCCGGCCAGCCTGCGCGACACGGGGTTTGCCCTGGCTATCGTGACGCTCGTCAACGACTTGCTGCTGGTCATGATCATCATGGAGGTGCTACGGACAGTACTCTCCTACCTACAGGAGCGCGCCACGTCCTTGCAGCCCTTCCTGTTCATCGCGGCTATCTCGGCGACCCGGCGCATCTTGGCTATCGGCGCCCAGATGAGCGTTTCGGGCGACACCCTCTCGCCGAACAAATTTCGGGAGGCCATGATCGATCTGGGCGCCAACGCCGGTGCCATCCTAGCGATTGCTGTCGCGCTATACTTGCTCGCTCGCCGGCCGACTGACGCGTGAGAACTCTTGCTGACGCCACGCCGCAGCACGACTCTCGTGCCGACGCTGCTGGTGCCGTCGCTCATACTTACTCCTGAGTCGTATGAATTACCGGGCGCGAAGTTGTGAGAGCGCCAGGCCGCGCGTCCCGACGTCAACCACCAGCGTCGGCCGGATCGGCAGGGACTCGAGCGCGGCACGATCTTTCGTTGGCGGCACTATAGTAGGGCAGCGCTGAGGCGTCGTCCATCGGTGTCGAATTTCGAGCGCACTCCCCACAAACGGTGCCGGCCCTGCTTGAGCGCCGTGAAATGAAACTCCCGCGTTAAACCAGTTGGACCCGCGCCCGCGCTTGCAGAATCATAGCTCCCTGCGCCCCTCGACCACCGCAAGAATGCCCGCCACGGGGCAAATCTCCGGCTCTGAGCCACGCTGACGCTCACAGCCACCCCCACACCCGCATGGAATCGGCAGAACCAGCCTTTTGCTGACAACGAGTTTGAATCACCAGCCCCGTATCGCAAATCACTCCCGCGCAAACGAGATTGAATTACGGGCTTTGGCGTAAGGCTCTGCTCAAGCCGCAGCAGCGCGCGCGCGGCAGTGGACAGGGGGTGGCTCGGAGCATGCGCGGACGCGGGTCTGAGCCTAGGTCGTGGTGGCTCGAGGCCGCGGTAGTTTGTATGCGCATAGAACGATGGTCGTCACTCGTCGTTCGGCTTTGGACGCGCGCGCTTGCGGGGCTGTCTGACCGGCTGGCCTGACTCGGCGGCTTTAGCCTTCATGCGCTTCCAACGTTCTTTAGCTTGAGCACTGCGCTCTTTGGCCGTGGTCTTCGACCATCGCGCCGTTATAGCTTTCGCCGCGCCGGCCTGACGCTCCGTAGGTGTACTGGCCTGGTGACGGCGCATCGCGAGACGGCGCATCGCTTCTGAGATTACCGGATCGACCTGTGGCGCTTCGGCCTCGACCCTCAGTGCGGCTTTCACCTTTGGCTTGCGAGTCTTCATAGACATGCAGGCTAGTTGGACCGAAAGATATTTTCAATACGTGCCGCATATACTGTTGACAATACGTGCCGCACATATTATTCTCTCTGCTCGGAGGTGATGCCAATGCGGAAATCAACTGGGACTAAAGCCGACGCCAAGAACTGTATCGGAATCTGCGAGAGTTGCGGTGAAGTGTCCGCGACGCGGGCGATTGGGGTCGGTGCCGCAAGTGCAGGACCCGGGACCCCGAAGGTGAGAAAGAAAGTGAGCGTGTCCGCAAGGGCATTTGGGAAGCGATACGCGGACAGTGCGAGGCGTGCGGCAATGTGGCGCTGCTGGGTTACGGGAACTGGTGCGACGAGTGCAATGAAATCCGCGACGAGCGGTGCGATATCGTGGAGCGCTTACGGGCCGTGCTGGCCTACTACCGCTGTGGTCCTGTCGGCGAGGGAGCGTGAGATCCTGATTTTGCGTACACGCAAGACGGCAAGACGGACAGCGCGGCGCTGCAAAATCGCAGTTGGAGCGGTCGCGCATTTGGAAAGGCGCGCGCTGCAAGACGGCGCGAACTAACCGGGAGGAAGGCGACCATGAGACGGACTCGCAGAGAAATCGAAGCTGCTGGCAAGGTATGCCACTTGTGCGGCGCGCCAGCCCACGCTGTGTCCCTTGGTGATGGCTTGGCCCGGTGCTCGCCTTGCATCGATTCGGAGCTCGCTAGGAACCATCCGGACTATTTGAGGGATAACCCGGACTGCAGCCTTGCCAGAAGGCTGAGGTTGAGGAGGCCGGCGCCGAAACTGTGGCTCGTGTGGTCTGCCAGCAAAGCGCTGAAGATCGAAGAGCCGTTGCTGGCGAAGATCGAGGCTCATCCGCCGGAAGGGTTGCCCGAAAGCGCGCAGCGAATACTCGCTCAAAAAGCGTGGCGCGAGGCCGCCGAGGGTTTTGTTGTGGGCGCCCGGTCGATTCAGGTTGAGGGCAACGTGATCCGTCTCGAGCGGACGAGTGTCGGGGGGAACGAGAATGGCTAGCAACGAGAATATTACCTTGGATGACATCGCCCGGGCTCCGTGGCGGGTGAACTCCCTGTCGGCCAATGCAACGCAGCAACTGAGCGCACAGTTGGAGATGGCCAGAGGTGCCTTGAAAGCGCGACGCATCGTCCTGTCCGGGGATCCGGCCCCGTCCGGTAAGCCGATGTCGGCAGCCGAGGACCGGCTGCTGCACGTCGCCGAGGCTGCGCATCGGCTGGGCATCGCGAAGGATACGCTCTACCGCAACGCCGATGGGTATTCCTTTACAGTGCGAGTACGCCCGCGGTGTCTTCGATTCAGTGAGCAGGGTATCGCGGAGTACATGAAGGCTAAAAAGGCTGGCTCGGATGGGACAGGTTCCGATGCTTCTGTGGACCGCACGTCAATGTGGCGAAACCGAAGATACGAGTGAGAGCTTCGGCTGTTCAGAGCTCGGATTCTTTGGCACCCGCTTGGCACCGGCTGCGAAAAGCCGTTGCCGTTGTTTGAGAATTTCGACGGTGGCTGATATGCAATCAGCGGGTAAGCCGTGTCGCTCCGTGCTCCAGCCCTAGTTGACTCGGCGGCGAGCCGGAGACGCTTTGACCTCCAGGAGCTCACGTTTCATCGCACGCCGGAAGCCCACGCGTTACACTTTCACTCTGTGCGATAGGTCCGCTCTGATTGCCTTTGTGCAGCGCCAGAAGGTGCCGCCGCACGACCATCCGCGCCGCCGCATTCGGCTCGAGCGGTGGATCATCGGACAATACCTGTTGGCTGTGGAAGGCGCCGGGAGGGTCGACTTTCCGATTCGACTTGCGCACGCATTGGGCAACCAATCTCCCGACTTCATCGTTAGGAGAGGGCTCAACCCACCCGAAGGCCAAGAGGTCACGCAAGCAACCACTAGGAAATATCAGGTAAAACTTGAGCGGAATGAGAGGCTTCGCAGTCGCGGGTGCTTCGCTCTCGGAACCCTAGAAGGTGTGGCTGGGCATCAGGCCGAAACGTACTGGTGTAGGCGAATCCTCAAGGCCGTCAGAGACAAGCTTGCGAAACTCTGTCGCTACGAGGCCGCCGCAACCCAGCATCTGCTCATCTACGACGATATGGACACCAAGGTTGGCGTGAACCACCGAGATGCCGTCAGGAGACTGCGGCCGCGACTGCTGAAGGTCTTGGCGACGGCGCCAATTAGGTTCGTGACGGTTTCCATCGTAAGCACGCAGAATCGCGTCCTATACGACGTGTCAGGTACTGGGGACCTAATGAGAGTCCCTTGACGCGGCCTGACAACCTGCCCTCACCAGTCCCCAGATCGGTGCCACGATGGCGCCATACCATCCCGAAAAACTGCATAGCACCGTGGCCCGCTAGGACGGTCGAGCTATCCCGACTGCCTTGATTTCCTTGGGATGGCGTCCGGGTCGGGCAGGCTGGTATGTTGCGGGGCGTTACTCTTAATCAGCGGGTCTGGAGTTCGAGTCTCCAACGGCCCACCAATAAAATCTGTCGTCGGTGGCGCGGTTCCACCTAGGACCCCCGCCAGCGATGCGCCGCCCGCGGACAAGCCTGCGCGCGCCAGAACCCTCAGCTACTGTTGTAGAATCTCGCAAGATAGAATCCGAAAGTAATGACCAGCAACGTTACGCGTTTCGCGATCGATGTCGGCGAGCTGCTCCGCGGGGACGATTCGGCCGAGGTGGGCAAGGCACGCAACCGAGCATCGCGCACTCTGCCGCCGATTATCGGCTTCACTTTCGGCTGCGGCCTCGGTGCGGCGTGTGAGGCCGCATTTGGTCTGTGGTCTGTGGCGTTGCTGCCGGCCTTGCACTGATGGCGTTGGCGATGGGGCTTCTGGGGTGAGTCCGACGGAGGTGGGCGGTGATCAGCCGGCGCTGGCGTTTGTTCACGGCGCCTGCGATGGCACCGAA
Source organism: uncultured delta proteobacterium (assembly GCA_963832395.1). Lineage (GTDB taxonomy): Bacteria > Desulfobacterota > Binatia > Binatales > Binataceae > JAKAVN01. Next base: position 223,699 of record CAWHTV010000002.1, read on the forward strand.
GACCCCTGCGGTGTACGAATGACCCTTATCTGTACAGGCACCTTTCCTTCCTTATGGGTAAGTCCGATTTCGCGTGCTGCCTTCCTCGACAAGTCGATCTCGTGACTACCGAGGTTTGATCCGCGGTCGGTGATCTTCACGTCGGTACTCTTGCCATTTTTTAAATTGGTGACCTTGACGTCAGAGCCGGGCGGGATCTTGTTTGAGGCTGCCGTATGGCCATTCTGATGAAATCTCTTTCCGCTGGACGTTTTGTGTCCGTTGAGGCTGTTCGGATAGTAAGTGGCTGTACCGTTGAGCGTCTTGCCGGATGACACCTCGGAGCTCGTCGATTTCGTGGGACTGCGATCGGACCCCAGGGACGGAGTGGATGCTACTGTCAGAACGGTGGCAAGCAGGGCGGCCAGTATCGGGAACAATGACCATCGAGGCTTAAGCGACACTTCGTATTGTCCGATTTTCCATTGTCGTCTCTAGAAAACCTCGGCTACCACGGCCGAAGCTCGCAAAGGGCCGGCACAGAGAACTAGCGTTTTCCCCGGTCTGCAAACCCGTTGAGCGGTTAGTGCGGTTGCCGCTAGGTTTGATTTCCTGGACCAGCCTCAAACCATTGGTGCGAAGCCGGGCTTTGCTCGCGGCTTCGCTCCCACGATATCCGCAGCTCAGCGGCGTGCTTTTTTCGGTCGCCATCATCGGACGGCAAGCGTTTGCCGGGGCAGGGCTCGCGCAGCCACCGCTCTGTTACTTCATCATGCAGCAGATTGAAGATGAAAATCGAAACGTGGATGGCGTGACGAGCGCCAGACGACCGATCAACCACGAAGTCACGACCGCATCGAGTGCAGCGCCTCTGGAAAATTGATTGGCCGGAGTCAAGCTCGAAGTGGCGAGCCTTACGTTCGAGCCATCGGTGATCGCCCCATGTGACATACATATCGTCGCTCATATGCGCCCCCTGGCGGCGGGTACGTTTCCTCACGGCGTGTAGCTTTCGGGAAACAGCGGGCCAAAGGGCTGGCGGGGTGTTTGGCGAATCGCCGGTGCCCAGCCGGATAAATCCCCTTGCCGAGAGGGACGCTGGACTGGCAAAAAGACGCTAGCAGCATGCGCGCTCTATGCTGTGTTCCGCAGAGAACCCAACGGGCGCATTGTTCCTCTGAAAACCTTTCCCCGGCCTTTCAAAGAATGCGACGCCCATCGAGGGGCCAGCACCAAATTGTGCGTCGCCAGCGACGACCCGCGCCTCAAGGGAAATTAGCCGCGCCGAACGCAAAGGGCCCGACGGCGAGTTGGCCGACCGTGTGGCCAGGTGACGAGGGCGACGGAGCACTGGCGCAACCTGCGCGCCGCCGCTGAGAACTGTTTCAGATTGGAATGGTCGGCTCATCGCCATCAAGGCAGGCTTCAGCATGCCTGAGGTGGACTTGTCACATAATATCTTGTCTTGTATCACTGTCTTATGTTATAAGTTTGATTAGATTTCATGTACAGGCTCCGAATGCGGGGAGGGCGCGAAATGGCGGCTGCAGCGGTTTTATCGATTGGTGCTGCTATGGATCTGGATTCTTGCCGGGTAGACGTGCTGAATTTTCTGCGAATGCTGTCCTGGTATAACGTCTGCGTCGAAGTGGAGCGTTGGAGCAAAGAGGAGTTGCTTCACACCGTTCGCAGGTGGGAATCGGTGGCACCGGACCTTGAAGGTCTCGCTCAAGAGATTGCGCGGTTTATTGTTGGAAACGAGGCCGCCAAGATTGTGACCGTCCTTGTGCAACACTGATCAGATGACGGTGCGGCACGATGCCGCGCACGACGAGACCGAAGGTAAGTAAGAACCCGGCCCATGAGCTTGGCTGGACTTAGCGTGCCAATGTCTGCGAACAGCAGGAGGACCGTTGCGCCTCGCTTTCCGGTCGCAATACTGGGCGAGGGGAAATCGCTCTGGATGACATTGCCCGCGATCCCTGGCGCGTAAACACTCTCTCGGCCGCGGTCCGCAATAAACTTCTCACGCATTTTGGACAAATGACCGCCTGACGACGGCAATCGGGCTACTTTCCGTCTCTCTGTCGGGCCGATTCGAAATCAGCGACAAAAGTGTTGCTGGCTACCCTGCATCTGCAGGAAGCTTTTTCAGAAATCGGTGCCAGTGCGGAGCCATAACACCCTGAAAAACTGCATAGCGCCATCGCCCATTGGGACGGCGGCCTGTCCGACCTGTTTTGATTTCCTTGGGATGGCGTCCGGGTCGGGCAGGCTGGTATGTTGCGGGTCGTTACTCTTAATCAGCGGGTCTGGAGTTCGAGTCTCCAACGGCCCACCAAAAACCCGAATTCGCAGACGGGAGGAAACGATCACGATGGCCATTTATCTGAGTATGCAGAGAGCGCGTTTTTCCAGTGCCGCCGGCTACGAGAAATTCAAGAACATCTTCGCCGACGTGCGCCATCATCTGAAGACCCTTCCGGGGTTCCTGCATCTCACATTTTGGATCCATCCCGAAGATCCAGGCTGGTACAACGAGGTCAGCTTCTGGACCAGCAAGGAAGCGCTCCAGGATTGGCACATGAACACCTATCACAAGCATGCCAAGGAGTGGGCGGCGCAGTCAGGCGCGATCATGGAAGACATCATCACCAACTTCGAGCTCGCAAGCACCAGGCTGCTTCGCATCTGCCCGGTCTGCAACAAGTTCCAGGACAAACCCTACAACCTGGCAAAAGAACAGCAGGTGCTCGCCGAGCCATGCCCGCAATGCGGTTTCCATTTTCCGGTCATGCCGGAGACGCCGAGCAGCTTTGCGGTATTCAAGGATGCCGAGTGATACTGGCGGGCTAAAGCGCTGGATCAGACCCGGAGGCGGCGCCGGCCCACCCGCCGAGCCAAACCTGCGGGCGTCATTGCGTTCGAGCGACTTTTATTCCGCGCTCGCGGACTACCGGATTGCAAAGCGTGCCGATGCCGGTGATTTCGACCTCCACGGTGTCGCCGTGCTTCATGTCGGCGGTGTCGCCCTCGGTGCCCATCCAGATCACGTCGCCAGGATACAGCGTCAGGTAGCGGGTCATCGTCGCGATGTAACGCTCGATGCTGAAGATCATGTGGTTGGTCGGAAATTGGATCAGCTCACGCCCGTTCAGACGGATCTTGGTCACCAGGTCGGCTAGCTTCACCTCAGTCTCGATCCAGGGGCCCATCGGCTTGAAGGTGTCGGAATTCTTGGCCCGCCAGAGAGTCCGGTCACTTTTTTGCCAGCTTCGCTCGCTGACGTCATTGCCGATCGTGTAACCAAACACGCAGGAAAGCGCGTCTTCCTCGCTTAGATTTTTCGCCTTCTTGCCAATCACCACTACGAGCTCGCCTTCGTACTGGACCTTGTCGGTGGCATCATGCGGAATGACGATCGGTTCGCCCTGAGCGATTAGTGCATTATTGGCTCGATATCCCACGTCCGGCTGCGTTGGCAGGTTCGCGACTTTGGCCGATCTTCTCGGCGACCGCGCGGATATGCTCCTCATAGTTCAGCCCGCACGCATAGAAGGTGCACGGCATCAGAGGCACCAGCAGTTTCATCGTCGACAGCGGGACCGGCGCGCCGGTCCGCTCCCAGCGATCGAATGGTGAGCCTGAGACCGGCTGGATGCTGTTCCCCTCGACCGTACCGTAGCTTGATTGACCATCCCGCTCGAACCGTGCCCAGCGCATAGCCCCTCCGTAAGGGCCTCAGGTGCTCGACACATGCGATCAAGGATTTGGCCGATCGAGACAGATTACGGCCGCGCCACCTGTGATTCCTGCTTAGCGGAACTCGTTCTTCCGTGGTAGGGTCGGCGCATCAAAAATTGAGACCGCGCCGGGTACGGATGCGGCGCTCGCGACTTCGAATTGCCCGAGCGCATTTCAATGAACGCTGAAAATTAGCGAATATGAGGATCAGGCCAAACCAGCGTGGAGAAGGAATCCAGCATGAGTAATTTGGACGCTTATCGCGAAGCCGGCAATCCGATGTTCAACGAAAACAAACTGAAACTGGGCATTTTTGGCCCAAATTGCTCCAATGCCTGCGCCATGACGCTGGCCGAGACCAGCTTCGAGCCGACCTTCGAGAAGAACGTGGAGATCGCCGGCCTGCTCGAAGCGGCCGGATTCGAATGCATCAGTGCCGATTGCGCGCTGGCGCGGCTTTGGCGGGCCAAGCAATTTCAACGGCCGTAACATGGAGACTTACACCTGGGCGGCGGCTCTGGCCGCCGTTACAAAGAGGATCGTTCTATTCGCCACGTCGCACGTCCCCACGATACATCCGATCGTGGCGGCAAAGATGGCAACGACGATCGATCACATCGCCAAGGGCCGATTCGGTATCAACATAGTCTGCGGCTGGTTCACGCCGGAGATGGAAATGTTTGGCGTTAAGCAGATGGAACATGACACGCGTTACGAGTACGCGACCGAGTGGATCGAGATCGTACTAAAGCTTTGGACTGAGCAATGGTTCGACTACAAAGGCAAGTTTCTGACAATCAACCAGAGGATTCTCCGAACCGAAGCCGTATCAAAATCCACGGCCATCTGCTGATCGGCGCCGGGACCTCTCCCAAAGGCCGAGAATTCGCGGCTCACTACTGCGATATCAACTTCGCAATTATGGAAGACCTAGAAGCGGCGAAGCCTGGGTGAATGCGATAAGAAAGCTCGCCTGGGACGAGCATATCGTGAGATCGGCACTTTTACTACTTGCTATGCCGTCGTTCGCGACACCGAACGAGAGGCGCGCGAATACTACAATTACTATGTCCATGAGAAAGGCGACTGGGAAGTGGCGAACAATATCTGCGACATTTTCGGAATTCAGAGCGAATCCTGCCACGAAGGAGTATCTCGACAAGTTCCGTGAGAACTTCATCGCGGGATGGGGTGGTTATCCGTTGGTTGGAACCGCCGAACAGGTGACTGACAAGCTCGTCGAGTTGTCCCGCACCGGAGTGGATGGCACCTTGATCTCGCTGGTCGACTACAATGCGGAGCTTCCTTACTGGAACGAGAAGGTGATGCCTCTGCTGGAACAGGCCGGGCTGCGAAAGCCGCTAAGCACGAAGGGTGTCGTCGCCGCCTGAAGCGTTGTCATTCATCCTGGGATATTTGAGCCCTGCGGTTCTAGCAGGAATACCGGACCTTGCGGCAAATGCGGTCGCTTCGCCCGATCCGTTTGCGAACAAGCTCCGCTGTTTCCTATGCTCAGCGGAGGCGCACGGCGCAAGAGCGCGGCATGCGACATCAACAGAACGGAGCGGTTCCACCGCCGACCGGTTTTCGGTCGCAATCGCGTGCACCTTCTGGTCCGCGCGGGCGATTGGGACTGCCTGGAATCCGTGAGGGAGACATCTGTGAGCAGCTGACTCTTCCAGTAGACCGACGCTGCAGTTTCTGTCTCGCGCGCGCGCCTGATGCGCGCGGGCGGCATCCTGAGCATGGCGCTGGCGCTGGTAATCGCATGCGCGGCGCTGGCGCTCGCGCAGGATCCGCGCGACACGACCCGCGCCGACATCGACCAATGGCTCGCGAAATACGGCAATGCCAAGCCCGACTTCAAGCCTGGCGACGTGCTGACGGTCAAGGACTTCGAGCGGATCCGTCCGTTCATGATGCCCGGGTATATCGAGCAGTACAAATTTCCCGAGATGCGCATGGAGATCATCCAGACCCGCAACCACACCCCGCGCAAGGACTACATGGATTGCACGGAGAAGTACCAGGCGCAGGTCAAGATCAATGCCGACGGCTCGATGGACAATTACTTCTGCGGGCAGCCTTTCGCCGACGCCTCGTTGAGCGCCGCGGACCCGCTATCGGGATACAAGGCGGCGTGGAATTTCGAGGCTCGATGGTGGAACTACGGACCGATCATCATGAGCGTCCTGTTCCTCTATGACCGTTTCGGCGGCAACCATCAGGGGCAGGTGCCCAACGTCATCGAGGCGCCGCCGGCGGGCTGGGTCAGCGGGGTGGACTACCACAGCAAGCTGCCGAGCGACGCGCCGAAGTTCTTCGGCGGCGGCGGCACGTTTGTCAAAACGGCGAATATCCTCTACGAGCGGGTCTACTTCAGCCATCTCGCGCCACGTGCCGAGGCGGGCGGACTGCTGCCGCTTCCTGAAGCCAAGGACGTGTATTTCAAGGAGTTCTCCGGCTTCTTCGCCCCCTTCGACGTGCGCGGCCAGGTCTTCATCACCTACCGCTACAACGATCCGCATCGTGCCGACGACGCCTGGGCCTACGATCCGCAGTCGCGGCGCGTGCGTCGCGTCTCGGTCGAAGTCAAAGAGGATTCGCTCGGCGGAAGCGATCAGACCAACGAGGACTACTACACCTTCTCCGACCGCGTCGCGCAGTGGAAGTTCAAGTTCCTCGGATGGAAGGACATGCTGGTCGTGATGGACGGGAAGAACGACTATGGGCACTTCTACGGCCCCAACGGCAATCTTCCCGATGACGTTTGGTCAATCCGCCGCATGGCGGTGGTCGAGCGCATATCCAAAAAGCCCGATCATCCTTATAGCAGCGTCGTCATGTTCTGGGATTCCGAGAACTGGCATCCCTGGATGGCGGCGACATTCAACCGCCAGCACAAACTGTGGAAGACGATCGTCTACTCCGGGCGCTGGACTGAAGATTTCAAGGAGTGGGCCGAGATCAATCATGGCGTGGAGTCGACGCAAATCCAGGGCATCACGGCCACCGATTACATCAACCAGCGCGCCACGATCTTCGCCGATTTTGGAACCGGCTATCCGACGGCAAATCTCGGCCAGGTGGGCAAGATTTTCGACATCAGCAAGCTCGAGGAGTTTCATCGCTGAGCATCGAGCGCGCGCCGCGAACAAGATCTCCAGCCAGCACGGCGCGCCGGCCAGCGATCGATTCGCCGGTCCGGCGCGCCGCTTTTTTCAGGTCGAGCGGCACCTGTTGCGAGCTCGTGTCCGTTCGCGTCGCCGCGCGTGCGATGATGCGATTGTCAGCAAGTCGTGCGAGCTTTCTGGCCGAAGTAATTATCAGATACGCACTATCTCGGGCTTTGTTTCGCAAGTTTTCTTTTAATTTGTCAGTCTCTCTCGCTCCGTGCAAAGAGATCTTTCACTTGATCTCGACTCGCACACTAACTTTTTCGGCATGATGCGAAGCATTATCCCTTCCCTTTGAGGCTGCGCGTCTTGTTATGCTCATTTTCATCGGTCACGAGATTTTAAGCTGTCCGCCACAGTGTTGTCAACAGTTGAGTGCTATGACGTTAAATAAAAAGAAGTCGTCAAAGAGTGTCAGCCACCTGCGGTCAGGCCAGCCCAAATCCCTGTCGTGGCTGTTCAGTTCACAGTCGGCGAGAGAGTCGGCCAAAGTTGCGGGCACCCTCTTTTCGTTGAAGTCGACGACGCCAGCGGCGCTTCTTCCCGAGGAACCTCTGGCCTCGCAAGTCCAGGTGCTGCTGAACAGCGCCACGAACGTGATCGAATGCGCCACGGGCGGGCACGGACGATGCGCCAACAGCGCGTGTCGATGCCGCTGTCACAGGTCGCGGGCGCGGACGCGCGCGAAACGACGCTTGAGCATCTAAGCTCCGCCGCATAGCGAACGAGCCGTCGCTGGCGGGACGTCGGTCCCGCGCCGAGACGGCGTCGCGAGCGAATCAGCGCCGGGCCAGAAGCCTGAGGCCGAGCGCGCGACCTTGCCGTGGCCGCGCCGCTTTTCACCCTCGTGAGCAGCGCAAGCGACCTCGCATGAAGTGGGAACTGATTCGCGCCTTGAAAAAGAGCCGCGGCATTCGCACGAGCCGTATCGAGGACCACTCGCCAGGCGTCGCGATCCTCAAGCCGGGGCAGCAGAAACGAAATCGGTTCATGATGGCTGTTGAGCAGCAGGATGAAGTCGTCATCGACGACCGGCCGCCCGCGGTCATCGTCTTCGTTGGTCGCGTCGCCCTGCAAATAAAGGCCGAGGCATCGCGCCTCCGACTGACGCCATTCCTCGTCGGTCATTTCGCGGCCGGCGGGAGTTAGCCATACGATATCTTTCACGCCGGTGCCTTTGACGCGCGGCCCCTGGAAGAAGCTGCGCCGGCGGAAACAGGAATGGGACTTCCTGAACTTGATTAGCTCGCTGACGAAGGAAAGCAATTCGCGATCTTCGCTGTCGGGGTTCCAGGACATCCAGCTGATTTCGTTGTCCTGGCAGTAGGCGTTGTTGTTGCCGCGCTGGGTGCGGCCGGTTTCGTCGCCTGCCAGCAGCATCGGCACGCCTTGCGACAGCAGCAGGGTTGCGAGGAAATTGCGCTTCTGCCGCGCCCGCAACGCTAAAACCCCAGGATCGCTCGTCGGCCCTTCAGCCCCGCAGTTCCAACTGCGGTTGTCGTCGGTGCCGTCGCGGTTGTTCTCGAGGTTGGCCTCGTTGTGTTTGCCGTTGTAGCTGACCAGGTCCTCGAGCGTGAAGCCGTCGTGGCAGGTGATGAAATTGATGCTGGCGTTGGGGCGCCGGCCGCTCAGCTCGTACAGATCGCTCGAGCCGGTGAGCCGGTAGGCGAGGTCTCCGATCAGCCCGCCCTCCCCTTTCCAGTACGAGCGCACGGCGTCGCGATACCTGCCATTCCATTCGGTCCACAGGACCGGGAAATTTCCCACCTGGTAACCGCCCTCGCCGATATCCCACGGTTCGGCGATGAGCTTGACCTGCGGAAAGCACGGGATCCTGATGTACCACGTCGAAGAAGGCGCTCAGGCGGTTGACCTCGTAGAGTTCGCGCGCGAGCGCCGCGGCAAGGTCGAAGCGAAAGCCGTCGACGTGCATCTCGACCACCCAGTAGCGCAGGCTGTCCATCAGCAGTTGCAGCACCCGCGGATGCATCATGTTCAGCGTGTTTCCGCAGCCGGTGAAATCCATGTACAGGCGCGGCTGCATCGGGCATCAGGCGGTAGTAGGCGGGGTTGTCGATTCCGCGAAAGCTCAGCGTGGGGCCGAGATGATTTCCCTCCGCGCTATGGTTGTAAACGACGTCGAGGATGACCTCGATACCGGCCGAGTGCAGCCGCTTCACCATCGATTTGAATTCGTTGACGGCGCCGGTGGCCGAGTAGCGCATGTCGGGCGCGAAGAAGCCAATCGAATTGTAGCCCCAGTAATTTTTGAGCTTCTTCTCGACCAGCGTCCGCTCATCGACGAACGCGTGCACCGGCATCAGCTCGACCGCCGTGATACCGAGACGTTTGAGATGCTCGATCGCGGGGTCGGTCGTGAGCCCCGCGTAGGTTCCGCGCAGATGGGGCGGGATATCGGGATGCAGTTGGGTGAAGCCCTTCACGTGCAGCTCGTAGATGATCGTGTCATGCCACGGGGCTCGCGGCGGCCGGTCGTCGCCCCAGGTGAAAGCGGTATCGACCACGCGGCACTTGGGCATTCCGGGCGCATCGTCGCGCCGGTCCATGGTCAGATCTTCGCGCGCGCCGCCGACGCGGTAGCCGAACAGCGCGTCGCTCCACCTGATGCCGCCATCGATATGCTTCGCGTAGGGATCGAGCAGCAGCTTGTTTGGATTGAAGCGCAGACCCTGTTTCGGATCGTAGGGTCCATGCACGCGATAGCCATAGAGCAATCCCGGCCGCGCCTCCGGCAGATAGCAGTGCCAGACCTGGTTGGTCTGCCAGCGCATCGCAATCCGTTCGGTCTCGCGCCGGGTCCTCGAATCGAACAAACAGAGTTCGACGCGGTCGGCGCGCTCGGAAAAGAGCGCAAAATTCACACCTTCGCCGTCCCAGTTCGCTCCGAGCGGCTGAGGCATGCCCGCGCCATACTGCAGTCTTTGAATGATTCATCGCGATTGTCAGTGAAAACGTTGTACCCTATAATTTTAAACGATCGGCGCGCCGTCGTCCTCGTAAACATGGGGCCGCCACCGCAGCCAGGCAATTTCGAACGTGACCGCGCGCTGCTCAGCGGCCAATCAGTGCAGCACCAGCGGCGTCAATCCATCTCGGAGAGCGTCTCGCCGTGGCTCACGTTATGGACGATATCCTGCATGACCGCGCCTGAGCCGCCGTCGAGCGCCAGAACCAATGGAACATTGCTATCCGACATATCCGGGCTGCCATGCCATGAGTAATGCATAGTAGTAGCGAAATAGTACCTGTCCTGGATCGGGATGGTTGAGCTGGCCTTGGCGAGTATCACTATATCGCCCGCCCGACCGCCATAGGGACCATCGCCGAGCCATTTCATGCGCTCCTCCAGGTCGGCCAGGTCGGGTCGAGGATTTTTTTCCAGATAGCGATGTATGGAAACAAGCTCTCTGCCGTCGAATACTTTGAACGGCTCCGCCCTCCTCGTCCTGTTCGGCAGGCCGGCGGGCAAAGATAAGATCGACCGTTCCCTTGCCCTGCGGAATCGGGAGGCCGCTCCGATTCTCCGCGTATAGCGCGCGAACCGCTCTCATCACGTCCTGGCGGAAACGGGGCGGCCGGCTCCAGTCGCAGGTCTGCCCGGCAGCCTGACAGGTCGAGCGGTCGGCGAGATAGACGTAGGCCATGAAGCCTTGCGAAGCGATCACCGCCTGGTAGTCCTGTTCGCTCTTGCTCAAGGTGAGCGACGCCTTACGGACGCGAAATCCGGCCGCCTTGAGAATCGCAAACGGCGATCCCTGGTCATCCGGGCCAAGCCGATGGCGATCGTCATTCAGGGTCGGCGTGTGACCGTGGTCTGCGACGAAAATCACGTAGGTATTGGATAGCGCGCCCAGCTTGCGGTACGCCTCGAGCACCTGGCCCACGGCTTGTCGGTGTAGTCCTCGATGTAGCCGACCTGCGCCTTGCAGCGGATCGGGTGAGGCGTGCGTGAACAGATCGATCCCGGGAAAGTAAACTACTTGCAGCCGCGCCAGCCCATGCTCGTCGATGGCTCTGGAGAAGTTTGGTGGTCGAAGCCAGGTCAAGCGCTTTGCTGATGGACTCGAGCGCGGTCTCTCCGGCGAGCTTGCCTCCGACCAGGCTGCCTACGATGCCGGCGAAAGTCGTGGGAGGCACCGTGGTGAAAAGCGTCGCCCCCCGGTAGACCATCAGCATCGAGACGTAAGAGCGGCGTTTGAGTTGCTCGTACAGCGTGGGCACCTTGAGCTGCTTGCCGACCAGATCGTCGTCGAGCATCCGCGAAAAATCGGCCGTATCGGTGACGGTGATTGGCACCGGCGCATAGAAGCGCTGGTGCTGACGGTCGAACCATTCGTCGCCCGGCACGCCGTTTTGCGCCGGCGGCTTACCCGTGAAGGTCGCGGCCCAATCGGCAACCGTGCTCGACGGCAGCACGCTGAGCACGCCCGGCGCGGAATATCCGTGCTCGAACACTCCGTTGGCCTGTTCCTTGCCGAGCAACGCCGCGATGTGCGGCGCCTTGCCCGATCGGATCGCTTCCATCAACTGCGGGTAGCCGGCGCCGTCGAGACAAAAGACGATCACCCGCGAGCCGACGGCCGGCGGAGCCTTCGCCGTGGTTACAACCGGGTGAAGCGACCGGCCGTTCACCGCCGGTAGTGACGGTTTTGGCCACGAACGCGCAGGCCCCGATGAAGCATAGCGCCAAGGTCGCGGCGATCGTCAGCAGAAGCGCGCGTAAACGCTTCAGGCTATGGTCATGTTCCGTTTGCGGCACCGGATTATAAGATATGGTGCCAGCCACTGTAATCAAGAATCTTTTGCGGTCCGCGAATAGCCGTGAAGATCGGCCGGCACTGGTCTAACGCCGCCTGTTGATACGATTGGCCGAGTCGCTTGAGTTACGCGCTCAATCTGAATAGCTCTTGGCCGCGTATCTGGAGAGAGTGAAGTGGCGGACGCACAACAGGCTATGCCCGCGGATCGCGATCTTATCGTCGCGATGGCGGCGGGCGATTCGGAGGCACTGCGTAGCCTGAACGCGCGCTATGGCAGGATGTTGGCCGCCCTTGCCCGACGTTTTCTCAGCAATGAATCCGATGCCGAAGAGGTGGTCGCCGATGTTCTATGGCAGGCCTGGCGCGACGCCAAAACGTTTGATGCCGCGCGCGGCTCGGTATCGGTGTGGCTGGTCACGCTCGCGCGCAGCCGCGCAATCGATCGCCTGAGAGCAAACCGCGCGCGCAAGGCGCCGCCGGGGGAACAGCCCGCTTCAGAGCCGGTCCCCGATCCCGCCGTAGAACTCCATCAGGTCCAGCGCGCGCGCATCGTCCGCACCGCGCTCGCCGGACTCGATTCCAACGAGCGCGCGGCGCTACAACTGGCTTATTTTTCCGACTTGTCGCAATCGGAGGTGGCCGAAAAACTGGGAATTCCCCTGGGAACCGTCAAGACCAGAATGCGCAGCGCGATGATAAAGCTGCGTGAGACGCTTTCAGGGCGGCACGAGGCACGAGTAGAATGGATCATCAGGCAATCAAAGACCTGCTCCCGCTCGCCGCACTCGACCGGCTGGAACCCGACGAGGCGCGCGCGCTGCAAGAGCATCTGCGCGCCGGATGCGACGAGTGCGAAGCCGAACTGCGCGAATTGCGCGAGGTCGCGGCGTCGCTCGCGCTGAGTCTCGAAGAGCCAGAGGGTTCCGAAGAGCGCATCTGGGAGCGCCTGGACTTGCGACTGCATGCCGACGCGGCCGAGCCGTCCCGCCCCGCCGCAAGAGAGACCGACGGCGTACGCCGTCCTGCGCGCGGCCGTGTCGGTGTCTGGCGCGCCGCAACCGCCGTGATGGCCGCCGGAATCATCGGGATTGCGATTTACGCCGGCGGGATAAGCAATCAGTTGCGACGCGCCAACGAAAAGCATCAGCAGGAACTCGCGGCGATGGATTCGCGGCTCGACGGCCTGCGCGCGGAACTCACCCGGGCACGCGACGAGGTCGGCGCGCTCCAACGAGTACTCGGGACCCGCATCCGCCTGGAGAAAGTGCTGAGCGCGCCCGACCTGCGGCTAACCCGCCTCAAGCCGCTTGCCCCAGCGCCCGGAGCCGGCGCGATTGTGGCGGTCAGCGCCACCAACAAGGCCGCCGTGTTCCAGGCCATCGGCCTTCCCGCCACACCGGCGGGCAAGACCTACGAGCTGTGGTGGATCACCAAGGAGCACGGGCCGGTCGCGGCCGGACTGTTCCAGGCCGAAGACGGCCATCCCGTGGTCGCGCCGGTCTCGCTGCCGCCCGCAGGCGAGCACGTGCTGCTGAGCGCCGTGACACTGGAACCTGCCGGCGGCGTGAACAAGCCGACCGGTGCGATGTACCTCAAGGGCGCGCCCGGTCCGGCTTAGCTCGCGGCCAAAATCCGCGCGGCCGCGGCGCGCGTATCTGAAGATGTGAACGCAACTCATCTTCAGGACCTCGGCGGGAATTCCCGCCAATGCTTCGATCTCGAAAAGTATCTACGCGCCAGCGGCGGGACGCGCCCGGAAACTTTCGACTGGACCGATCCGGGCCCGCGACTCGATGACGACGCGCTCTTTTGCGTCGGCTACATGATGGACATCGAGTCGCACACGATTGTCTATCTGCGCGAAATGCTTTGCACCGCGGTCGCCGAAGACGCGTCGATAACCGCCTTTCTGTCGTGCTGGGCGTACGAGGAGTTCTTCCATTCGCAAGTGCTCAAGCGCCTGCTCGAAAGCCAGGGCGCAGCGATCGACGATCGCCGTTTCGCCGCATTGCGGCGAGCCAAGCCGGCTGACTACGTGGCGCAAAAATTCGCGCGCCTGCTCTCCCGCATGACCCGCCACTTTCCCGCGGTCCATATGACGTGGGGCGCGATCAACGAACTGTCGACGCTGACCGGCTATCGCGCGCTGATCGACAGAACCAGACATCCGCTGCTCGCCGCCGTGCTCTCGCGCATCATCAAGGACGAGCGGCGCCATTTCTCGTTCTACTTCAACCAGGCGCGCCTGCGCCTGCAGCCACGCGCCGCGCGGGTTCTGACCTCGCTCGTCGTGCGCAATTTCTGGACCCCGGTCGGAAGCCCCGTGCGCGGCGACGCCGATGCGCGGCGCATCTGCAGCTATCTTTTCGGCGACGAGCAGGGCCCGCATCGCCTCGCCGAGCACGATTCGATGATCGCGCGGCTGCCTGGCCTCGGATGGTTCGACATGGCGTCACGCTATTGCTTCGGCGCGCCGGCGGCCGGACCGTTTTCGCCCTCCGCCCTGATCGCTCAAACCTGATCGCTCAAAGTTGATGGCCAAGCGGCGTCCGTTTCATACGGCCTGCGCCGCCGATTTCTCCGGAACCGTGGCGACACTGCGCGCAGTCGTGCGAGTCTCGGTTGAGCGATATTAGCTAGCAACCGCTCATTTGGGACGATATCGACAATCGCGACTGACCGCCGCCTCAAAACGACCGTCCGGCGTTTCGCCCAAAGCAGCCTTGCCGATCTCCCGACTTGACCCTCGCTTAGTGCTAGAGTGGCCCACGATGAAGGGCGAGCTTAGGTCCCGCGCCGGCGAGCGGGTTGGCGCGCGCTCGAGAGACGAGCTTCACATCGGTCGCGTGCCTCATCACTTCACGCTGAAGCGAGCCGCGCTGACATGCGGAACCCTGGCGCTCGCGGTCGTCGCCAGCGGATGCTGGATGGCCGCGATGCAACTGGCGCCGGTGGCTATACAGGCGGTCGAAACGGTCGGCGGCGGCGTCACCAGTCTTGCCGAGGGCGGCACGATGGCCGCGCATCATGCGGACAAGAATATGCCGCCGGCGGACAGCGACATCTGCGACGAGTTATCGCTCGAAATTCCGATGCTGGTCGAACTCAGGACGGACGCGACCGGCGTCACCCGCTATCGCGAGTTGAGTCTTGCCGGCGCGGACCTGGATCCGCAATGGGCGGCGATGCCGAACCAGGATACGAAGAACGGCGGATGGAAACTGGCGAGCAACTTCACCAAGATGAATTTTCAGCCGCCGCTGCAGAGCGAGCTCACCGCCAACTCGATCGCTTACGTCGCCTATGCCGCCTCCGACGCGCGCGACGCGACCGAGCAGGATCAACTGAATGCCCTCGCGATCGGGTTTGGCCCCACGTGGGGACTTTCACCTGGAATGAGCGCGCTTTCCGTTACGCGCTGGTGCACAAGCTGCCGTGCTTTCCGCCGCCCCCCGAACCGACGTCGTGAGCCGCTGAGCCCCGTGGCGCATCGCCGCCGCAAGCTCGAATAGTCCGCCAGCGGCCGATCGTCGGCCCTCGCAAACTCCACTTATCTCGGCAAAGCTATCTCGGCGCTCGCCGGCTCGACCGCGATTCGCTCGCCGACGCGCACGCGCTGCGCCACCCGCACGACCTCGCAATCCCGCTCGGCAGCGATCGACGTGACCTCGCCCTCGCAGCGCACCGTCTCCCCCGCAAAGACCATCGCGCGCAAGCGAAAGCTCATCCGCCGGATGAACGCGCGCGGTCCCAGCCAATCCAGTAGCGCCTCGGCCAGTAGAGCGCCGAACATCTGCCCGTCCACGATCGGTCCCGCGATGTTGCGCGCGGCGGCGTACTCCGGTTCGTAGTGGAGACGATGCCAGTCCCAGGTGGCGCCGCCGTAGGCGACCATCCGCACCTGGGTCAGCACGCGCTCCAGCGGCGGGATGGGCGTGCCGATTTCGATCGCTTCGCGCGGCCGGCACCTGCGCGCTCATCGGGAAGCCTCCAACGGCTGGAAAATTAGCGTCTCACGATTGCGCGCCAGCATCTCGCCGCGCTGGTTGGTGTAGGTGGCGGCCGAGATCACCACCAGCATCGGTCCGCCGCGCGACGACCTGTGTTCCGAAATGTCTTCGAGCCGCCAGGTGACGTTGATGCGGTCCTCCGGCAGCACAGGACGAAAAAATTCGTAGTCGTGCCCGCCGCGGATCATCCGGCATCCTTTGATTGGCAGCTCCCAGGTGTGGCCGATGTAGCCGTCTTGGTTGGGCGGCCGATGCGCGTATTGGCAGGTCTCACATACAAAGGTCGGCGGCGCGATTATCGAGGGATAGCCGGCCGCGCGCGCGTAAGCCTCGTCGACGTAGAGCGGATTGTCGTCGCCGATCGCAAGCGCGAAGTAGCGAATCGACGCGCGCCCGATCTCCTCGGGCGCGGCGTAGCTGACCTCGCGGCCGATCCATCCCCGAAGCTCATCTGTCAGCAGCGCGCCGATGGACCGTCACTCCGTTGGGTTTACGCTCGCGCCTTGGGAATTATCGCTAGCGAGTCGACTTCGATCTGGAACTCCGGGCGCAGCAACGCCTCGCACACGCATCCGGTGGAGGCCGGAAAGGGCGCGCGCAGAATTCGCGAGCGCACGCCGGCCACCTCGCGATAGCGCTCGAGCGCGGCGGGCGTGATGTACTCGACGGTCTTCGCAAGATGCTCGGGGCCGCCACCCGCGGCTGCGACCACGCGCAGGATGTTCTCGTACACGTAGGCGGCCTGCGCGGCGACGTCGCCCGCATGCATCGGCGTGCCGCTCTCCGGATCGAGCGCCGTGTGGCCGGCGATAAAAAGCATCTCGCCCGCGCGCACCGCCGGGCTGTAGGTCAACTGCGCATAGCGCGTCCAACCCGGGTTCACCGCGGCCGGCTGATGACGCGACGCGATGAAGTCGACCTGGATCATCGCGTCGCGATGCGCCACGCGCTTCATTATGATGCCGGTGGCCGCGGGATAAACCGGTCCGAGGAATTCGCGGCGCACGTCGCCCGTGTGCTTGTAGTTCGGCAGCGCCGCCGGCACCAGGTAGTCGACGGTCTTGACCACGCGGTCCATCCCGAGGCCAAGCGCGGCCAGCACGCGCGCTCGCGCGCTCGAAGATCGCGCGCGTCTGCGCGACCGGATCGCCCGGCGGCTATCACCGCGCCCGCATCGTCGAGCGGCAGGATCGAAGAAAGATAGACGAACCCGTCCGCGACGCGCGCCGGCGCCCACGCGGGCGGCCATCCGCGCTCCGCGCGCGGCGGCGCTTCGGCCGGCTCCGCCTCGACCTCGATTTCGATCAGCGCCTGCGGGCGCAGCAGGCGGTTCACCACCACGGTGTTGACCGCCGGACGATTGCCGCCGAACAACTCGGCCGCGTACCGCCGTCGCCTCGGCGTAGCGCTCGATTCCCTCCGGGCGTAACGTACTCGACTACCCGCACGATGTCGGCCAGGCTTCGCTTGCCCGCTTCGAGGATGGCCGCGATTTTCGCCCACGCGGTGCGCGCCTGCTCGCGCATCCCGCCCCTGACCACCATCTCTCGCGCGCCCGCGTCATACTCGGAGGCGGAATGGCCGGAAAGCAGCGTGCGCTCGCCGACGCTCAGGCCGAGCGAGAACGTGTAACGCGAGTAGTCGTACCAGGGAAAGTGACGCGGCTTCAGTGCTGAACGTTCCATCGCGCCACGGTGCTCCCCGCGCCGGATTGGCGCTGCTTCGGCCGATGGCAGGCTTGCGGCCGGCGGTGCCACAGTCCTGCGGCTCTTGTCCGCCGGCGCGGACCGTGCGATTAGCTAGCGGTGTAAGCTGTTAGCATTCCGACGAAAGCGAGGCCAGATCATGGC
The DNA here is from genome assembly GCA_963832395.1 of uncultured delta proteobacterium. Taxonomy (GTDB): domain Bacteria; phylum Desulfobacterota; class Binatia; order Binatales; family Binataceae; genus JAKAVN01. Next base: position 241,239 of record CAWHTV010000002.1, read on the forward strand.
GTATGACATCATCATCAAAGGCGGCACGATCGTTGACGGCACCGGAGCGCCACGCTTTAGCCGCGGACCTCGCGCTCGCAAACGGCAGGATCGCCGGAGATCGGCCGCATCTCGGAAACCGCCGCCGAAACTATCGACGCCCGCGGCCTGATCGTCGCGCCCGGCTTCGTCGATCCGCACACCCACTACGACGCCCAGATCTGCTGGGACCCCCTCATCACGTCGTCCTCGTGGCACGGCGTGACGTCGGTCGTGATGGGCAACTGCGGCGTGGGAATCGCGCCGTGCAGGCCCGAAGTGCGCGAGATCGCAGCCTGGGACCTGGTCAACGTCGAGGCAATTCCGTTCGACGTTTTGAGCAAAGGGATCACCTGGGACTGGGAGACCTTTCCCCAGTTCATGGACGCGGCCGCGCGCCGCGGATCCGGCATCAATCTCGGCTTTTTCGCTCCGCTGACTCCGTTTCGTCATTTTGCGATGGGCGAGGAGTCGATGGAGCGCGCGGCGACGCCGGCGGAGACCGCGCAAATCGCGGCGCTGCTGCGCGAGGCCGTGAGCGCCGGCGCGATGGGCTTCTCCACCACCATCTCGGCGCAGCATATCGGCTACAAGGGCCGCCCGCTCGCCTGCCGCAACGCCAGCCGCGACGAGCTCAAGGCCTACGCCGGCGTGCTCGGCGAGCTTGGCCGGGGCGCGATGGAAGTCTCGCTCACCAAGGCGCCGGGAATCCTCGCCGAGGACGAGTATGAATTCCTCGACATGCTGCTGAGCGCGAGCGGACGGCCCGCGACCTGGCTGGCGCTGCTCGGCCGCGACGACGATCCCGACGCCTGTCTCAAATCGCTGGACAGGGCCGAGCCGCTGGTGCGCCGCGGCGGAGTGCCGCAAGTCACCTGCCGCCCGCTGATCGTGCAACTCAACCTGCGCGAGCCGTTCATCATGGCCGCGATGCGCACCTGGAACCCGGTCTTCAACCAGCCGCCCGAAGTCCAGAAGAATTTCTACCGCGACCCCGCCTTTCGCGAGAGCTTTCGCCGCGAACTCGAACGTCCGGGAATTTTCTCCGGCCGCTGGGAGCGGATGGAAATCAAGGAGGTCGGCAATCCCGCGATGCGCGCGCTGGAGGGCCGCACGGTCGCCGAAGTCGCGCGCGAGCGCGGCCGCGACGGTCTCGACACTTTCCTCGACCTCGGGCTCGAAGACGACCTGCGGATCGAATTCAGCTACGCGGTGTTCAACGCCAACGAGGATCGGATTCCCGAGTTGCTGCGCGACCCGCGCACGATGCTGGGGTTGTCCGACGGCGGCGCCCACGTCGACATGCTGATCGACGCCGGCTACACGACCTACCTGCTCGGCACCTGGGTGCGCGAACGTCAGGCGCTGACGCTGGAGCACGCGATCAAGCGCATCACCTCCGAGCCCGCCGACTTCTTCGGCATGCGCACGCGCGGCCGGCTTGAAGCCGGGGATGGCCGCCGACGTCGCGATCTTCGATCCCAACACGGTGGGCTCGGCGCTGCGCGGCACGATGCGCAACGATCTGCCCGGCGGCGGACGGCGCCTGGTGATGGAAGCGCGCGGCATGTATTGCACGATCGTCAACGGGCAGGTGCTTTATCGTGAAGGCAAGCCCACCGACGCGCGGCCCGGGATAGTGCTGCGCTGCGGCAACTGCTAAACGGCGCCGGGTCTCGGGCTCGCGCCGGGGCGGCATACTAAGGAGAACGCGCACACGATGGGCAAGCTGGACGGCAAGGTAACCTGCATCACGGGCGCCGCCTCGGGAATCGGCGCCGCCACCGCGCGCTTGTTCGCCGCCGAGGGCGCGCGCGTGATCATCGCCGACGTGGACGAAGGTGGCGGCCGCAACGTCGCCGCCGAGATCGGCTCCGCCGCCACTGTTTTAAAGACCGACGTGCGCGATCCGCGCCAGGTCGAAGCGATGGTCAGATTCGCGGTCGAGCATTTCGGCCGGCTCGACGTGTTGCACAACAACGCCTTCTACGCGACCTGGGGCGCGGTTGCCGAAACTTCGATCGACGGCTGGCTCAAGACCATCTCGGTGACGCTCTCGGGCGTGTTCTACGGGATGCGCTTTGCGATTCCGCAGATGATGGCGCAGGGCGGCGGCGCGATCGTCAATACCGCGTCGATTTCGGGACTTTACGGCGACTACCGGCTCGCCGCCTACAACGCGGCCAAGGGCGGCGTGGTCAACCTGACCAAGGCCGCCGCGATCGAGTACGCGCGCAAGAACATCCGCATCAACGCGGTATGCCCCGGCGGAATCGAAACGCCGCCGGTGCTGGGCATGCTGGCGCTTGCGCCCGACCCGGCTCGCGCGCGCAAAATCGCCGAGGAGCATCATCCGATCGGCCGCCTCGGCAAGCCCGAGGAGATCGCGCGCGTCGTGCTGTTCCTCGCCAGCGACGACTCCTCGTTCATGACCGGCAGTATCGTGGTGGCCGACGGCGGCGCCACGGCGTGGACCGGGATGCCGGCGCCGCGTCCGGAATAGCGCGGCACGGACGGACGAACCGCGGCAAAAGAAATTCCGCGGCGGAATTCGCGGAGAAATTCTCGGAGAGATTTTCGGAGAGAGTTCTCAATGACCGACCTGCTGCAGGATATCCGCGTCGTCGAATTCAGCGACGGATGCTCGGCCGCCTTCTGCGGCCGGCTCTTCGCGCGGCTGGGCGCGAACGTCGTGCTGGTCGAGCGGCCGCGCACCGGCAGCGCGGTGCGATGGGAGCCGCCGTTCCTCGACGATCGTGCGGGAGTCGAGCGCGGCGGGCTCTTCATGTTCACCGCGTCCGGCAAGCGCAGCCTCACGCTCGACCCGGCGAGCCCCGACGGCGCGGCGATCCTGCGTCGCCTGCTCGAGCGCGCCGACGTGCTGATCGATGATCGCGGCCTCACCGCTGACGGCGCGCTGGCCGACGCGTCAATTGACCACGCCAACCCGCGGCTGGTACGCCTTGCGTTTCGCCACTTCACCGCGGGCGGCCCGTACGAGAAATGGCTCGCGACCGAGCTTCAGCTCGCCGCGCTCGGCGGATGGATGGCGCAGCTCGGCGAGCCGCGACGCACGCCGCTGGTAAGCAACAGCCGCACGATGACGGCGTTCGTGCCGGGCGTGATCGGCGCTATCACCGCGCTGGCGGCAGTGCGCGGCGCGCGCCAAAGCGGCCGCGGCCGGCGTATCGACGTCGCCGCGCAGGAGGCGCTGCTCTTCACCACACGCTTCAACGAGACCTTCCTCTCCTACACCGGCATCGAGATCAAACGCGCGGGCGATCGTTATCCCGCCTGGGCCGCCTACCGCACCTTCAAAGCGGCCGACGGCGACGTCACCGCGGCCGCCGCCACCGACGTGCAGATCGAAAAGCTGATGGAGGTGGCGGGAGTCGACGACCCGCGATTCAAGACCCGCAAGGATCGCGAGGCGCGCGTCGACGAGTTCGGAGTCGAGATCAGCCGCTGGACCGCCGCGCACAGCCGCGACGAGATTTTCAAGCTGTGCCAGGAAGGCTCGCGTCCCGATGGGCAAGGTCAACCGGATCGACGAGATCGCCGCGATGGAGCAGGTCAAGGCGCGCGGCTTTTTCGAGGAGATCGATCATCCGGTGGCCGGGCGCCGCCGCTTTCCCGGCGGGCCGGCCAAATTCGGCGGCCAATGGCCGCCGCCGCGCCGCGCGCCGCTGCTCGGCGAGCATACGGCGGAGATTCTGACCGGCGAGCTCGGATATCCGGCCGCGGAACTCGCGACGCTCGCCGAGATGGGTGTGATATGAGCGCCGCGCCGCTGCCGCTCGAGGGAATCCGCATCGTCGACTTCACCGCCTATTGGGCGGGGCCGCTGCCGACCGCGATCATGGCCGACCTCGGCGCCGAAGTGATCAAGGTCGAATCGATCCAGCGGCCCGATCAATTCCGTATCGTCGCCGTCTCGGGTGATCCGGCGGAAGTCTACGAACTGTCGCCGCCCTTCAACGCCACCAACCGCAACAAGCTGGGGCTGACGCTCGATCTCGCGCGGCCCGAGGGCGTGCGGCTGTTCAAGGAGCTGGTCCGGCGCAGCGACGCGGTGGTGCAGAATTACTCGCCGCGCGTGATGCCGCAGCTCGGGCTTTCCTACGAGATCCTGCGCGAGGTCAATCCGGCGATCGTGATGACCTCCGTGTCGGGCTTCGGCCAGGAAGGGCCGTGGCGCGACTACGTTTCGTTCGCCGCCATCGGCGAGGCGCTCTCGGGAATCTCGGGGCTCAGCGGATACACCGGCGAGGGCGCGCTGATTCATGGCGTAGGCGTCTCCGATCCATTCGCCGGCTACCTCGCGGCGTTCAGCACGCTCGCCGCCGTGCATCACGCGCGCGCCACGGGCGAGGGCCAGCACGTCGACGTCTCGCAGCTCGAAGCGAGCATGCAGTACATCGCCGACGCGCTGATCGAGTTCGAGTTCACCGGGCGCCCGCGCGAGCGCGCCACCAGCGACGACTCGGCGATGGCGCCGCACGGCGCGTTTCCCGCGCGCGGCGACGATGCGTGGGTGGCGCTAAGCGTCGCGACCGAGCAGCAGTGGCGCGCACTGCTCGCGGCGATGGACGCTCCCGGGATGAAGAGTCCGAGGCCTCCGACGCGCGCTTCGCCACGCCGCTGTTGCGCCGGCGTAACCGCGCGGCGCTCAACGAACACGTCGCCCAGTGGACCGCGCGGTTCGACCGTCACGAACTCGCGCGCGACCTGCAATCGCGCGGCGTCCCTGCGGCGCCGGTGCTCGCGCCCTCGGACCTGCTCAAGGATCCCAGCCTCGAGGCGGCCGGTTTTTTCCAGTACGTCGACCATCCCGCCGCCGGACGCCATCCGTATCCCTCTTTTCCGGCGCGAATCGACGGAGAGCATCCGCCGATCACAAGGGTCGGCCCGATGCTCGGCGAGGACAATCATTACGTCCTGTCGAAAATCCTCGGCCTCGGCGACGCTGAGATCGCGCGGCTGGAAGCGGACAAGATCATCGGCACACGGCCGCTGTACTGAAGCGCCAATCAGCCGCGGTCGAGCAGGAGATCCAGCCTGAGCGCGCGGCCGCCGCTGCTCACCGCGTTGACCGTCGCCTTGACGCCCATCACGGCGACGGGATTCTTCGCCGCGATCGCACGCGCCATCTCGCGCACCGTCGGGTAAAGCTCCTCCTTCTTCACCACCCGGTTCACCAGGCCCATCGGCAACAGTTCCTCGGCGGTATAGCGGCGGCAGGTGATGATGATCTCCTTGGCGATCGCGGGGCCGCTCTGCGCCGCCAGCAGCGTGGTCGCCTCCGGGCTGAGCGGCACGCCGAGATCGACTTCGGGAAACCAGAACTGCGCGCCGGCGACCGCGATTCGGATGTCGCAGCCGAGCGCGATGCCCCATCCGCCGCCGATCGCGTAGCCGTTGATCGCGGCGATGGTCAGCACTTCGAGGTTGGCGAGCACGCCGAGCGCCCGCCCGATAAGGCGCGAGCGCCGCTTGGAGAGCGGCGCGAACAGGCGTTGGCGCTCCTCGGGATCGGTCACTTCCTTGAGCGTCGAAAGGTCGGCGCCAGCCGAGAAAGTGTTGCCGCTGCCGGTGACGATCAGCACGCGGACGTCGCGGTCGTCGCGCACCTGGTGCAGCAGTCCCTCGAACTCCAGCACGACCTCTTCGTTGAGTGGATTGCGCTTCTCGGGCCGGTTGAAAATCAGGGTTGCGACCCGGCCATCTTTTTCGAGCAAGAAACTTCCCGCCATGGCGCTCTCTCCTCGTTCGGAAAAAACTAACGATCGCTCTGAGAACGGCCGGCGACACAGAACACTGCCGCCCGCACGCGCGATTTCGCCGCCGTCTCATCAACGATGCCGAGACTGCCCTAAAGCGGTCAAACTTGACAACCCCAAACGCGCTTGTCTTACTGCTGACTGGAAGCTTTCCGTGCGCCGCGCGCGCGAAAGCGTGGCGCGACCCCGAATCCGCCCTCGGACGACTGCATGAGCCCCAACCACCCGACCCACGTACTCGACGGCTACAAAGTCCTCGACTTCACCCAGTTCATCGCCGGACCCACCGTCACCAGGATGATGGCGCAGATGGGCGCCGACGTCATCAAAGTGGAGATCGCGCCCGACGGCGACCGCACTCGCGTGCTGCCGTTCTACCGCGACCATCGCAGCGGCTACTTCATCCAGCAGAACCTCGGCAAGCGCAGCCTCTGCCTCGACGTCAAAAATCCGGCCGCGCTCGCGATTCTCAAGGAACTCGTGGCCAAGGTCGACGTGGTGGTGGAGAATTTCGCGCCCGGCGTTATCGCGCGGATGGGCCTGGACTACGAAACCGCGCGCTCGCTCAACCCGCGCATCGTGATGTGCTCGGTCTCGACCTTCGGCCAGCAGGGCCCGCTCGCGCATCTGCCCGGCTACGACTTCATCGCGCAGGCGTATTCCGGGATTACCTACATGATCGGCGAAGCGGACGGCCCGCCTTACTTTCCCACCGCCGCGCTCGGCGACGTGAGCACCGGCGTGCACGCGGCGCTGGCCGTGGTGGCGGCGCTGCTGCATCGCGAGCGCACCGGCGAGGGCCAGTACCTCGACATCGCGCTGCTCGACGCCTACTTCCACTGCCATCACACGGCGATCCAGATGTACAGTCTGAGCGGCGGCGCGATTAAGCCAGGGCGCACCGGCCATCATCTCTCCTACGCCGCGCCGTGCGGGATGTTCAAAGGGCGCGAGCGCTACATAATCATCATCGCCGGCGTCGAGCATCAGTTCGCGCAGTTGTGCGACGCGATGGGCGGCCCGAACTGGCGAGCGACGATCGCTTCAGGACCAGTCCACGCCGGCTGAAGAATCTCCCCGAGCTGATTCGCATCATCGAGGAATGGCTGGCCGCGATGCCGAGCGACGAAGCCGCGATGGAGCGCCTGGCCGAGTATCGCGTGCCGGCCGCGCCCGTGCTCTCGCCCGACGAGGCGCTCAAGCTTCCGCATCTTCGCCAGCGCGGCACGGTCACCACCGTCAACGATCCAATCCTTGGCAGCTTCGATCTTCCCGGCTTTCCGCTTCACTTCTCGAGCTTCCCCGAGCCGGCCGGTGACGGCGCGCCGATGCTCGGCCAGCACAACGAGGAGATACTTACCGGCTATCTCGGCTATTCGCGCGAGCGGGTTGGAGAGCTCGAGAGCGCGGGCATCCTGCATCGCAAGCCGCGCTGACCGCGGCTACGAGCGCATCACCTCGCGGTAGTGGCGCCAGATTCCGCGCTGCGTGGTTTCATCGGTCTCATGGCCGGCGATCGTGCCGGCGCGCTCGCGCTGTTCGCGATGGAGCCCGCGGCGCAACACCAGCCATTCGTTGGTCCGCGCGCGGAAGCCCTCCTGGTTGCGCTCGTAAGCCTCGAAATCGTCGGGCGCCACGCGTCCCGCCGGTCCGTGGATCAGGTAAGTCTCGGCGAGGCGGCGCTGATTCATCTCCTCGGGCGCCCCTTTGAGCATCGTCGGATAGTAATAGACGACCGTCTCATTGACGCTCACCGGCTGGATGATGCGGAACTGGTTAAGTATGAAAATGATATTGGGGAATATACAGAAGTGCGGTCCGCCAATCTTGTATTATCTCGCGCGCGCGATCCGCTCCGTAGCGCCGTTCCATCGCGCCCTGGTATTGCTGCCATGCCTCGGCGCTCCATCCGTGCGGCACCACCCGCCCGCCGCGCTCGCGGTTCACCGGAGTCAGATCGAGTTGCGCGCTGCCGTTGCCGAGGTCGCGCGCGAGCGCGTCAGTGTGCTCGCCGAAGACCGACTCCATGTCGACTTTGCGCCCCTTGGTGATCAGCATCATCGCCGCGTGATGCAGGATGTTTGGATGGTAGCCGTCGACCGAGTTCTCCAGCGCCATCTTCCAGTTGCCCTTGAACGAGTGCTTGAGCACGCCCGAGCGCAGCACCACCTCGCCTTCGGGCGACAGATCGACGAACTGGTCGATTAGTCCCGCGGCCTTGCCCAGCCGATCCTCAAGGCTCGGCCCCGACGCGACTCATGCTGCCGAAGATTAGTCCGCGATAGGTCGCCATCCGCGCCACCCGCGCGAGCGGATACTCCTCGCGGGAGAACGAGCCGTCATAGCCGGCGGCGTACGGTACTCCGACCAGCGCGCCCCGGTTGTTGTAGGTCCATCCGTGGTAGGCGCATCGGAACGCGTGCGCGTTGCCGCGTTCGCTCTGGCATACGGTGTTGCCGCGATGCATGCAGCGGTTGAGCAACAGATGGATCGCGCGGTCCTCGTCGCGCGACACGATAACCGGCTGCAAGCCGATCCGGCGCGTTACATAGTCGCCGGGCTCGGGAATCTCACTTTCATGAGCGACGTATATCCAGTCGCGATACCAGATCTTCTCCAGTTCCTCTTCGAAGACGGCGGGATCGTAGTAGACTCGCCCGCTCACGCGATCGTCCTGGACTAGATCGTTGTAGTCGGCTTGCGTGGAAAGCATGGTAGCCATCAATCGCCGCCCTCCCGTGACAATTCACTCATCCGCTCGCGCGTCGCGCACATCCGCGAATTTGATCGTACGGCCGAAACGCTTTTTCCGCAATCGCGATTCATCTCGCGCCGCGTCCGGAACCCGCATCGCCGGGCTCGCCCAGAATCTCGTCCAGCCGCTGCTGGACGAGCGCCGCGGCGGGCAAATCGATTCCCGAGTTCGCGGGCAAGCTCCAGCGCGAGCGCGAGGTCCTTGTAGAAGAGCGTGCAGTTTTGCGGCGCCGGCCGCGCAACCGCCCATCGATCCGCGACCCGGCTCTGCGCGGCGCCTGCGCGCACCGCCTCGCCCAGCGCGGCCGCGTCGAGTCCGGCGCGCCGCGCCAGTTCCGTCCCTTCGTGCGCGGCGAGCATGTTGAGGCACAGAATCACCTGATGAGCCAGCTTCGCCGTCATCCCCGCGCCCAGCGCCCCCATATGAACAATCGTGCCGGCCGAGGTCGCGAACACCGGGCGGCATCGCTCGAGCGCATCCTTCTCGCCGCCGACCATGTAGCACATCGTACGCTTCCGAGCGCCGCGCGCTCCGCCGCTCACCGGAGCATCGAGCACGCCGACGCCTCTCGCGGCGGCCTGCTCACCAATTCTTCTTACCGTGGCGGGACGAACGGTGCTGTGGATCGCGATTATGCTGCCGGGGCGCGCGCCGGCGAGCACGCCGTCGCCGCTCAGCACGACCGCTTCGAGTTGCTCGTCGTTGACGACAATCACCTCGACGATGTCGCCGTGGGCGCCAACCTCGCGCGCCGAGCGCGCCGCACGCGCGCCCTTGGATACCAGCTCGTCGACCGGCTCGGGTCTGAGGTCGTGCACCATCAGATCGAACCCGCCCAGGGCGACGTTGATCGCGAGCGGCTTGCCCTGCTCGCCGAGCCCGATGAAGCCGACTTTGATCATCGTTCAATCGTCTTTTGCATCTTGTGCATCTTGCGCATCTTGCGGCGCCGGGCCGCGCCGCTCGAATCGCGCGGGATCGAGAAACGGCAACAGATCCTCGTGCCGCGTCGAGGCCAGCGCGGCAAGCTCGAGCGGATCGAGAAAGACGCAGCGCCCGCTCTGCGTGTCACGGATCATGAGCCGCGGGCCATTGCCGCGGTCGTCGCGTCCGACTTCGACCGCGGCGAATTCGCTGGCCAGCCGAAGTATCGCATCGTTCGCGTTGTTGTTGGCAGCCATGGCTAAATCAGAAACATCAGGTTGGGCATCGGCTCGTCGTTATTGATCAGCACGACTTTCTTCGAGCGAATCCTGAAGCTGCCGCCGGCCGGGACCAGCTTGTGAATCGAGGTCCCCGCCCACAGGTACTGATTGTGGCGATGCAGTTGGGCGAGGATGAAGTTGGAGCTGGCCGTCACTTCGGCAGCCGTCTCGTCCTCGACTTCGACGTTCGAGATCACCCGGCTGAGGCGCGGCGCCTGCTCGCGCAGCCACAGCGTTTCTCGCAGACGCGTGATCCGGTTACGCAACTGCGTGCGGGTGTCGTAGATGATCGAGACGTTGACCTTGGGATCGAGGTCGTCGTCGTTGCACGGCACCCAGTACGTCACCTGGCCGTCTTCGGCCCACAGCGCATGCCAGTCGTCGTACCGATGGTTATCCATCAGGCGCGCCTCGTGGTAGAGAAATCGCTCGATCGCGCTTCGCTCAACGCCCATTGTGCAAGCTTTCACCCATCCGGCGAAACCCTCCGTGACCGCCCAAGCGCTACAGAATTGTGCGTAGGCCCGGCAGGCGATAAAAGTCAAGCCGATAGAAGTCCGGCGGGTCTGTTGCGGCGCGCGGGTGCGGCCGTCCACAATGTGTTGAGTCCGCATGTTCCGCGGAGCTTGAAACTGCGCGCCACTATGCTCAAATCTTTTCAGCCGTAGGTCTTGCGCGGCGGCCGGCAGTCCGGCCGCGAGTTTTTACGGAGCGCAGCTTTGAACGCCACGTTGCATCTGCTCGAGAAGGTCGCGAACGCGACCGTCGGTATCCATTCGGTGGTACCGGCCTCGCATCCGTCGGCCAGCATCGGTCTCGGCACCGACCGCAACGGCACCGGCACGCTGGTCAGCGCCGACGGACTCATCATCACGGTCAACTACATGCTGATGGGCGCGCAGAGCGTGATCGGTCACGCTCAACAGCGGGCAGGAGATGCCGGCGACGATCGTGGCGCAGGACTTCACCACCAACATCGCGCTGCTCAAGGTCGACGGCCACGGGCTGCCCTTTCTGCAGGCGATCTCGTCGCTGACCTGTTCGCCCGGCCAGGAAGTCTTCATGGTGTCGAGCCTCGGCGGCGAAAAGCGATGCGCCGATGTCGGGCACATCACGTATCTCGGCCCGTTCGACGCGGCGTGGGAGTTCGTGCTCGAGCGATGCATCTGCGTGACCGCCTCGGCGCTCAACATCGGGCTCAACGGCGGGCCGATCTGTAACTCGCGCGGACAGGTCATCGGCATCTCGTACCTTAACTTCGCCGACTTGAGCCGCGCGATCCTCGCCATCCCCGGCGAATGCTTCATCCTGAGCCGCGACGAGTTGGTGCGCCACGGCCGGCGCGTCAGCGTGCCGTCGCGGCTGTGGCTGGGCGTGCTGTCGTACACGCTGCGCGAGCACGTGGTGATCGCGGGCGTGATGCCGGGAAGCCCGGGCGAGAAGGCCGGGCTCAAGCAGGGCGACGTGGTGCTGGCCGCCGACGAGCACGAGATTCACGACCGGCGCACGCTATATGAGACGATCAACAGCCATCACGCGGGCGAGATCGTCAAGCTGAAGATTCTGCGCGACAACCGGGTCCGCCAGATTCCCGTCACCGCGATTCGCGTCGAAGACTACCTCGGCTAGCGACGGCCGCGCGCCGCCGCGAAAAATCCCGTCGCGGCGTATTCGCGCGCGCGGCGTGCGCGCGTCGCGACGCGCCTCGCTACACGTCCTTGAAGGCGCGCTTGGTGCGGCGCTCCTCGATCGCGGCCTGCGCGGCGGCCAGCCGCGCGATCGGAACCCGAAACGGCGAGCACGAAACGTAGTCGAGCCCCAGGCGATGGCACAGCTTGACGCTCTCGGGGTCGCCGCCATGCTCGCCGCAGATGCCGAGCTTGAGCTTGGGGTTGGCCTTGCGCCCGCGCTCGATCGCGATTCGCATCAGGCCGCCGACGCCGTCGGGATCGAGTTGCGCGAACGGGTCGGTCTTGTAGATGCCGCGCTCGATATAGTCGCCGAGGAATTTGCCCGAGTCGTCGCGCGAGAGCCCATAGGTCATCTGCGTGAGGTCGTTGGTGCCGAAGGAAAAGAACTCGGCGACCGCGCCGATCTCGCCGGCCTCGATACAGGCGCGCGGCACCTCGATCATCGTGCCGATCGAATACTTGACGCGCGTTCCGAGTTCCTGGGCGACCTCGCGAACTTCGGAGGCCAGCAATTCGTATTCGCGGCGCTCACCGATGAGCGGCAGCATGATTTCGGGAATCACGCGCACGCCCTCGGCACGCAACTGGGCCGCGGCCTCGAGAATCGCGCGGACCTGCGCCTTGTAGATTTCGGGATAGCTGATGCCCAGGCGCGAGCCGCGATGGCCCAGCATCGGGTTGAACTCGAACAGGCTGTCGCGCACCTGCTTGAGATGATCCGGGGTGACGCCGATTTTGGCGGCGAGCTCGCGAATCTCCGAGTCCTCCTTGGGCAGGAACTCGTGCAGCGGCGGATCGAGCAGGCGAATCGTCACCGGCAGCCCCGCCATCTCGCGCAGGATGCCGACGAAGTCGTCGCGCTGCATCGGCAGAATTTTGGCCAGCGCGCGCGCGCGCTGCTCGCCGTTCTCGGCCAGGATCATCTCGCGCACCGCTTCGATTCGCTCCGGCGCGAAGAACATGTGCTCCGTGCGGCACAGCCCGATGCCTTCGGCGCCGAACTCGCGCGCGATTTTGGCGTCGTGCGGCGTGTCGGCGTTGGCGCGCACGCCGAGGCGCCGCTCGGCGTCGGCCCATCCGAGAAATTTCTTGAAGAACGGCGACATCACCGGCTCGACGGTCGGCACGCGGCCCTCGATAACCTCGCCGGCGGTGCCGTCGAGCGTCAGGTATTCGCCGCGATGAATCACCTTGTCCGGCGGCGCTGAGCGTGCCGGCCGCGTAGTTGATCTCGATCTCCGAGCATCCCGCCACGCAGCACTTGCCCATCCCGCGCGCCACCACCGCGGCATGGCTGGTCATCCCGCCGCGCGCGGTCAGGATTCCCTCCGCCACCTGCATCCCGTGGATGTCCTCGGGCGAGGTCTCGATACGCACCAGGATCACTTTGCGCCCGGCCTTGGTCACCGCGACCGCCTCGTCGGCGCTGAACACCACTTCGCCGGCCACGGCGCCCGGCGAGGCGGGCAGTCCGCGCGCCAGCACCTTTTTGGGCGCGCGCGGGTCGAGCCTCGGATGGAGCAGTTGTTCGAGCTGCACCGGCTCGACGCGCATCAGCGCCGTGCCGCGATCGATGAGCTTTTCCTGCGCCATCTCGACGGCGGCGCGGACCGCGGCCTCGGCGGTGCGTTTGCCGTTGCGGGTCTGCAGCATGAAGAGCTTGCCGCGCTCGATGGTGAATTCGAGGTCCTGCATGTCGCGGAAATGGCGTTCCAGCCGCGACGCGACTTTCAACAGCTCGCGGTAGGCCGCGGGAAAGCTCTCCTCCAGCGTGGCGTGCTTGGCGCGGCGCTCGTCTTCGCTGATGCTGTTGCGCTTGGCCCACTCGCGCCCGGCGGCGAGGCTTATCTGGCGCGGCGTGCGGATGCCCGCGACCACGTCTTCGCCCTGCGCGTTGGGCAGGAACTCGCCGTAGATGCCTTTCTCGCCGGTGGAGGGATTGCGCGTGAAGGCGACGCCGGTCGCGCAATCGGCGCCGAGGTTGCCGAAGACCATCGATTGCACGGTGACCGCGGTGCCCCAGTCGCCCGGGATGTTATTGATCTTGCGGTAGGTCACGGCGCGATCGTTGTTCCACGACTCGAACACCGCGCCGATCGCCGCCCACAACTGCTCCCACGGATCCTGCGGCACGTCCTGGCCGGTGCGGGCGCGGATCAGATCGCGGAATTCGCCGACCAGTTCCTTCAGATCTTCGGCGGTAAGGTCGACGTCCTGGATAACGCCGCGCAGCGCCTTCTTCCGATCGATCAGATCCTCGAACGGGTCGGGATCGTTTTTGTTCTCGGGCTTCAGCTTCAGTACGACGTCGCCGTACATCTGGCAGAAGCGCCGGTAGGAGTCCCATGCGAAGCGCGCGTTGTGGCTCGCCGCCTCGAGCCCCTTGACGGTCTCGTCGGTGAGCCCGAGGTTGAGCACCGTGTCCATCATCCCGGGCATCGAGACGCGCGCGCCCGAGCGCACCGAGACCAGCAGCGGACTCTTCGCATCGCCGAACCGCCGGCCCATCGCCTTTTCGATTCGCGCAACGCTTTTGGCGACGCCCTCCTTGAGCCCGGCCGGATACTTGCTGCCGTGCGCGTAGAAGTAGGTGCACACGCGCGTCGTGATGGTGAAGCCGGGCGGCACCGGCAGCTTGAGCGAGGCCATCTCGTGCAGGCCCGCGCCCTTGCCGCCCAGAAGCTCACGCATCGTGGCGCGGCCCTCGGCCACGCCCGCGCCGAAAAAATAGATTTCAGGATGAACACGCGCCATCGTCGGAAATGATTCTCCCCTCCCCGCTCGCGCGGGGATCGTCAAAACAAAAGTCGCACCGCATCGGGACTGCCAGCGTCCCGGACGCGGCGGCCTAGCGATGCCAGCCGATGCGCTCGGTCAACTCCGCGGGCAGCGCCGCGATTTTGAATCGCACCTGCTCGGTCGAGTCGCGGTCGCGCAGCGTTACCGTGTCGTCTTCCATGGTCTGATGATCGATCGTGATGCCGAACGGCGTGCCCACTTCGTCCTGGCGGCGATAGCGCCGCCCGATCGAACCGGCCTGGTCGTAGGCGGCCGTGAAATTCCGCTTGAGCATCCGCAACACCTCTTGCGCCTTCTCGGGCTGCCCGGCCTTGCGCAGCAGCGGGTAAACCGCGGCCTTGACCGGCGCGAGCCGCGGATCGAGACGGAGCACGATCCGTTCTTCGTTCTCGACCACGTCTTCGTCGTAGGCGTCGAGCATAAACGCGAGCATCGCGCGATCCACGCCCGCGGCCGGCTCGATTACCCACGGGCGGTAGCGCGCTTTGGCTTCCTCGTCGAAGTAGGTCAGGTCCTTGCCGCTGTATTGCGCGTGCTGGTCGAGATCGAAGCTGCCGCGCTTGGCGATACCTTCCAGCTCGCCCCATCCGAACGGATAGAGATATTCGACGTCGGTGGTGCCGCGCGAGTAGTGCGAAAGTTCGTCCTTCTCATGCGGCCGCAGCTTCAGATGCTCGCGCCGCACGCCGTAGTTCACGTACCAGTTGAAGCGCTGCTCGACCCAGTAGTCGAACCATCGCGCCTCCTCGGCCGGATCGGGCTTGACGAAAAACTCCATCTCCATCTGCTCGAACTCGCGGGTGCGGAAGATGAAGTTGCCGGGCGTGATCTCGTTGCGGAACGACTTGCCGGTTTGCGCGACTCCGAACGGCAGCTTGACCCGCTGCGTGTCGACGATGTTGGCGAAATTCAGGAAGATGCCCTGCGCGGTCTCGGGACGCAGGTAGACCACGTTCGCGCTGTCTTCCACCGGACCCATGAAGGTCTTGAACATCAGGTTGAAGCTGCGCGCCTCGGTGAGCTCGCCGCCGCACTCGGGACATCGGTTGCCCTGGACGTGGTCGGCGCGGAAGCGCTGCTTGCAGCTTTTGCAGTCGACCAGCGGGTCGGTGAAGTTCTGCAGATGGCCCGAGGCTTCCCACGTGCGCGGATGCTGCAGGATGGCGCTGTCGAGGCCGACGACGTCGCTGCGCGTCGTCACCATCGCGCGCCACCACGCCTCCTTGACGTTGCGCTTGAGCTCGATGCCGAGCGGGCCGTAGTCCCAGGTCGAACCGAGGCCGCCGTAAATCTCGCTGGCGGGAAAGACGATTCCGCGCCGCTTGCAGAGATTGACCAGCTTCTCCATCGTGACCGCGCGCTTGGTGCTCGCGGGCGATGTTTCCTCGGTTCTGTGTGCGGACAAACGAAAACCTCCTGCGCAGCGGCCGACCCGCCGACCGCTTCGCCAACGATCCGGCCGCACTTCGCCGGCACACTCCGCCGGCGCATTGCGCCGACGCTATGGTAAACGTCGCGCGAGCCTAAAAACGTACCATGCAGTGGCGGCCCCGGCAAATTTGCCCGGGCCGCCCGCAGGCGGCGCGCGGCGTGGCTTCATCGCTCTGAAAGCCTGTAATATCGTCAATCCTAGTATTATGGTCCCTGTAATATTGTCTGAAGATATCCTGAGGCACGGCGGCGGTTCCGTGCACCCGAGGGGGCGACATACTATGCGAAACCCGAGATCGAAATTTCACGCCGGCCCGCGATCTCTGCCTGATGCTCGCGGCGATCGCGATCGCAATCGTGGCCGCCGGATGCAGCCATCGCGTAGTCGCCAGCGCGGGCGAGCATACGGTCAAGGTCTTTCCCGATCAGGCGACCTACGACAAGGTGGCGAAGATGAAATCCGAGGGCGGCGCGATGGGGATGCTGGGCGGGATCGGCGCGAACCTGGCGGCCAAAGAGGTGGATGACCAGACGCCGGTGCGAATCGTAACCAGCAACGACGAAGGCAGCGTAGTCGAAGTGACTGACGGGCCGTTCAAGGGCGTCAAGGGCTTCGTCCCGCAGCAGAACGTCAACTGATGATGTGACGGTGCGTGCGGGACGGCGGGCGGGACGGCGCGTCCTGCGCCGTCCCGCCCGCCCGCTTTGTCGCCTGTTCGCCGGCCATGGAGCGGCGCGCGCTCGCGCGGCCGCTCCCTGCGCCGCCCTCGGACGCACGCGACATCGTGGGAGGCGGCGCGCTCGCGCGCGCCGCCTCCCCACGATGTCGCAGCGCTACAGCGCCGCCGAGCCTCGCTCGCCGGTGCGAATCCGCACCACTTCTTCCATCGGCATGACGAAGATTTTCCCGTCGCCGATCCGGCCGGTGCGCGCGGCGCGCTCGATAGTCTCGACCACCTGCGCCGTCAGTTCGTCCGAGACGATTATCTCCAGCTTCACCTTGGGCAGAAAATCGACCACGTACTCCGCGCCGCGGTAGAGCTCGGTATGGCCCTTCTGGCGGCCGAAGCCCTTCACTTCGCTGACCGTGAGCCCCTGCACCCCGATACTCGAGAGCGCCTCTTTGACCTCGTCGAGCTTGAACGGCTTGATGATCGCCTCAACCTTCTTCATATGACTCCTCCCGGCGCGCAGCCGGACGGACGCTCCCTCCCCCTTTCGACCAAGCTTATCTGTTCCAGATAAGCGCCGGCTCGTGCAAGCCCCCTCTTCGGCGCGGCGTGGTGAGGTTCCCGGTGGGCATCGGGGAGTCCATGAGCAATCTTCGCGCCTTGCATGATGCGGGGACGTGGCCGCAATCATCAAGTGGAGAAACGGGAACGTGCCGGCGGGAACAACGGGCCGACCGTCAACTGCTGCCTGAAGCGGCAGCCGAGTGTCTATCCTGAAGTCTCCGCTTCGAATCGCATCAAGCGGCAGGATCTCGGCAGGATTCCGGCCGGTATCGCGAGCGGGCGGCTGCCTAAACGCCTGCCGTGCCCCCGCCGGCGTCCTTGCGGCCCACCGACCGCTCCTCGCCCCTAATCAAACGCGCGATATTCTCATGATGGCGCAGCAGCACCAGCGCCGTCATCACGATCGCCAGGCCGACGTAGGGCCGCGGCAGCCCCAGGATCGCGGCGGCAGGCGGCAGGACGATCGCCGCGCTAATCGAGGCCAGCGAGACGATCCTGGCCAATGCGAACACGACAACGAACACCCCCAGCGCGATCAGCACCGGCAGCGGAGAGATCCCCAGCCATATTCCGAGCGACGCCGAAACTCCCTTGCCGCCCTGAAAGCGCAGGAATACCGAGCTTATCGCGCCGATGAAGGCGCCAAGGCCCACGATAGCGACCACCGCGGGCGGCAACCCCGCCAATACGCGCCACCAACACCGGGATCATCCCCTTGAGCAGGTCGCCCACGAAGGTGATCGCGCCGGCCCCTTTGCCGCCCGCCCGCGTCACGTTGGTCATCCCGATATTGCCCGAGCCGACGCCGCGCGGATCGAATCCGAAGGCGCGGCCGACCAGCACGCCCACGGGGATCGATCCGAACAGGTATGAGCCGATGAAGAGGAGCGCGATGCTCAGCAAGTGCGGCCTTTCGCGCGAAAGAAAAATGGTCGGGGTGACTGGATTTGAACCAGCGACTTCTGCGTCCCGAACGCAGCGCTCTAGCCAGGCTGAGCTACACCCCGTACGCCAAGGTTTCCAAACCGGGCCCCATTTATAGCATCGCCGCGCGCGTCATTGCGAGGCGTCGTTTCGGCGAGCCGTCGTTTCAGCCCATCGCGATGAGACGGCCGGCGAATTGCTCCGGCGGGCGCTCAGACGCGCGCCACCCGCTCGCGCATATCGGCGATTATCTGTGCGGTAGTTTTCATGGCCGAAAATTCCCGATCCGGAGACGAATACGTTGGCTCCCGCCTCGGCCACCGCGCCAATATTGTCGATTTTGATCCCGCCGTCGACCTCGACGTCGACCTTGAGCCCGCGCCGTTCGATCTCGCGCCGCACCGCGCGCAGCTTCTCCAGGCTCTCGGCGATGAAGCCCTGTCCGCCGAAGCCCGGATGCACGCTCATCACCAGGATCATATCGAGATGCTCGGCCGCGGCGAGCACCCGCTCCACCGGCGTCTCCGGGTTGATCGCGACCGAGGCGCGCGCGCCGAGCTCGCGGATGCGCGCGGCGATTCCCGGCAAGTCGTCGCAAACCTCCGCATGCACCGAGATCGAATTGGCGCCGGCCTCGACGAATGCCCGCAGGTAGCGCGCGGGCTCCGAGATCATCAGATGCGCGTCGAGCGGCAGCCGGGTTATCTTGCGCAGCGATTTCAGCACCGGCACGCCGATCGAGAGGTTCGGCACGAAATGGCCGTCCATCACGTCGAAATGAATCAGGTCGGCGCCGGCCTCCTCGACCCGGCGAATCTCCTCGCCCAGGCGCGCGAAGTCGGCCGACAGGATCGAGGGCGCAATCTTGTGCTCGAGTCCCATGTGGCAAAGACTACCGACTCGGCCGCCGCGCGGCAAAAGGCACGTTCATCGCCGGCGCATCCGGGCGGCGAAAAAGCCGTCGAGGCCGCCGCGCTCGGGACTGGTCGCCATCGTCCCGTCGCTTTGAAGCCAGGGCGCGAGTTGCGCCGCCTGCGGCCGCTCGATCGCGAACTCCGGATGCTCCGCGAGAAAGCCGCTCACCACGCCCTGCCCTTCCTGCGGCGCCAGGCTGCATACGGCGTATACGATCACGCCGCCCGGCCGAACCAGCGCGGCCGCATTCTCGAGCATCGCGCGCTGCAACTCCGCCATCCGGCGAAAGTCGTCCGCCACCAGGCGCCATCGTATCTCCGGATGCTCCCGCAGCGTGCCCGTGCCGGTACACGGCGCGTCGAGCAGCACGAAGCCGGCGGATTCGATGCGCAGCGGCGGCGCCGCAGCGATGTCCGCGCGCGCGAATACGATATTGCGATGACCCAGGTGGCGGGCAAGGTCGCGCGCCGCCTTGAGCCCGCGCAAGTTGAGATCGAGTGCGACCACGCGTCCACGCGCATCGGCCAGTTCCGCAAGATGGGTCGTTTTGCCGCCTGGCGCGGCGGCACAATCGATCACGGTAGCGCCCACCGACGGCGCCAGCATCCGCGCGACCAGTTGCGAAGCCTCGGATTGCGGATGGAACAGTCCGGCGCGATACGAATCGGAGTCGAAGTCCGCCGCGCTCTCGAGCATCGCGGTCTCGGGCAGGCGATCGCCGGAGCTTATCCCGATTCCGTCGGCCGCCATCCGCGCGACGATCTCTTCGCGCGTGCCACGCGCCAGGTTAAGCCGCATCACGTTCGGCGCGGCCTCGTTGTTGGCCGCCATCAGCGCCTCCGCTCGCGCCACGCCGAACCATTCGACGAAGCACGCCACCAGCCATCGCGGATGCGAGTACGCAACCGCGAGATATCCAACCTCGTCCGCCGCCCGATCCGGCATCGCGACCATCGCCGCGCGCCGCGCGCCGCAACACGGCGTTGACCAGGCCGCCGGCGCCGCGCCCCGCCGCCTCGCGCGCGAGCGACACGGCAGTGTCGACCGCGGCGTGCGCCGGCACGCGGGTCAGATGGCGCATCTGGAAAAGCCCCAGCCTGAGCGCTCCCAGCACCGAGAGCTCGAGCTTTTCGAGCGGCTGCGTGCATAGCTGCGCCAGTTCGTAATCCAGCCGCGCCGCGCCAGGCGAGCGTGCCGAGCACCAGCCGCGTCAGCAGGCGGCGGTCGGGCGGGGCGAAAGCGGCGAGGCGATGGCCGAGCATCACGTCGGCGAAGGCCGCGTGGCTCTCCACGCGGACGAGGATTTCGAGCGCGGCGCGGCGGGCCTGCAGGCCCGCCGCGCCGCGCTCGAAATCCTCGCCGCAGCCAGCCGGCATCCCGGCGCCGGGCGCGCTCGCGCCCGGCGCCGGCGATGCCGTCCCGCGATGCCGCAGCGCGCGCAGGCGCAGCCGGCGCATCCGCGCCGCTGCCGTCCGCGCGGAGCGATAGGCGGGCGGCGCGTCATCCCAGGCGCTCGCCTGGGATGACGCGCCGCCCGCGCAGAAACTCCGCCGCGCCCATCCGCTTGCGTCCCGCCGCCTGCACCTCGGCGAGAACGACTCGTCCGCGCCCGCATTGCACTGCGACATCGGGCTTCATCCGCACGATCGTACCCGGTGCGGCGCCGCGCGACCGCGAGTCGCGTCCGACGCGGAATCGTCGAGCGTCGGCGCGCCATATCAGCAGCTCATCGCCGCCAAGCCGCGTGCGCGCAACCGGCCATGGATCGTACGCGCGCACCATCCGCTCGATCCGCGCCGCATCGGCGCTCCAATCGATAACCGCGTCGGCCTTGCTCACGGGCGAGGTGTAGGTTGCGAGACTCTCGTCCTGCGGCGTCTCGACGAGCTGCCCGTGGCGGAGCTTTTCCAGCGCTTCGAGCAGCGCCGCCGCGCCCAACTCCGCGAGCTTATCTCTTGAGCGTTCCCTGGGTTTCGCCAGGCGCGATCGGAATCGCGCGCGCGAGCAGTATCGGCCCCGCATCCATCCGGCTGGTTACGCGCATGATCGTGACGCCGCTTTCGTTATCGCCGGCGAGGATCGCGCCTTCGACCGGCGAGGCGCCGCGATGGCGCGGCAGGAGCGAGGCGTGAACATTGATCGGCATGATTCGCGCCGCCGCGAGCACCGGGTCGGGCAGGATTCGGCCGTAGGCCGCAACCACCAGCAAGTCGGGATTCAAGCGCGCTCAGCTCGGCGAGAAATTCCGCCGTGCGAATTTTCGCCGGCTTGAGCACCGGAAGTCCGCGGCGCTCTGCCACCGCTCCGACCTCGCTCGGCTCGAGCCTGAGCCCGCGGCCGCGCGGCTGGTCGGGACGCGTAACCACGCCCGACGATTTCGAAGCCCGCGTTCTCGACGCGCGTGACCGCCGGCGTCGGCCAGCCGCTCCAGAATATGGGCCGCCAGCGCCGGCGTACCCATGAAGACGATTCTCAAAGGTTTGGCGATTTCAGATCCGGACGCTGGAGGGCCGCTGGCCATCGGCCTTGCCCTCCTTTATCAGCTTCGCGAGTTTGCGCCGGTAAAGTTCGCGCTTGATCCGGCTGACGCGATCGATGAAGAGCTTGCCGTCGAGATGATCGATCTCATGCTGCAGCGCGACCGCGAGCAGGTCGTCCGCCTCGATTTCGATCTCCTTCTCGTCGGGTGTCCACGCACGCACCAACACTCGCGCGGCGCGTTTGACGTCGGCGGTGTAGTCGATCACCGAGAGGCATCCTTCCTCCCAAATCACGGAACCCTCGGCCTCGACGATCTTCGGATTGATGAGCCGCAGCAGTTTCTTGCCAGGGTTCTGATGGTCGGTGTCGAGCACCACCACGCGGCGCGAATCGCCGACCTGGGTCGCCGCCAGACCCACGCCCGGCGCCGCGTACATCGTCTGCACCATGCTCTCGATGAAGCTCGTGAGGCCGCCGTCGATGTTGGCGACCGGCTTGGCCGGATCCTTGAGCGTAGGGTCGGGAAATTTGCGGATGTTGAGTAGCGCCATCGTTGAGTGATTTTTCAGGCAGATATTTTCAGAGCGAAATCGATCGATAAAACGGTGGCACAAAATCTATCAGAGCGTCCCGAGTGCCGGAAGCGCGCGATCGGCGCGTCCGGCGCGCTATTGGATGAATCCGTGCTTGCGCAGGAACGTCTCCATCGCGCGGATACATTCGTCGGGACGTTCGATTTGAAGAAAGTGCGTGGTATCCGCGATCGCTTCGTATTCGACCGCGGTCTCCTCGGCGATGCGCGCGCCCGATCAGCGCCGGCGGCTGCTTGTGCTCGCTTGCCGGGTCGCCGCAGATCAGCTTGCACGGCACCGGCAGGTTTTTCATCCGCGGCCATATCGTCGCGTCGCGATTGCTCTCGAAGACGTGCGCCTCAAGCTCGCGTGGGCAGGCCAGCACCCAGTCGCCCGCGGCCTCGTCGCGGCGGAGCGTCGCGCGCGCCATCAACTCGTAAGCCTCCGGGCGCCACCGCCTGAACTGCGGCACATGGGCGAAAAGCTGGGCCAGGTCGGCGGGACTTTTGTAGCGCTCGGTGCGACGGCGAGCGCGCGCGGCGATCTCTCCCTCGTGGGATATCTGGACCGCCTGCAGCGGATGGCCTTCGCGCGGATGAATCGGCGGATCGAACAGCACCAGCGGATCCCAGCGCCGGCCCATCTCCAGCGTATGCATCACCGCGGTCACTGCGGAGAGCGAATGGAACACGCCGGCCATCGGCTTGGCGCCCCATTGCTCGCGGATCGCGTGCCAGATGCGCTCGTCGTCCTGGATGAACCTTTTCCAATGATGACCGGCGGGATGATGCGGCGGGTTCTGGCCGTGATTGCGAAAGTCGTAAACGATCACGTCGTAGCGATCGAGCAGCCGTCCCCAGAATGAAAAGTAGCCGTCGATCGCGAGCCCGTTGCCGTGGCTCAGCACCAGGCGCGGAGCGCCGGCGACGCCATGGCGGCGCACCCGGATCGTCGCGCCATCCTCCATGACCGCCTCGAACACGGCATGCGGCTTGGGGATGGTCACTCTGTGTCGTTTCCGCCATCACGGGCCTATGTTAGCAATTTCCCTGGGCAATTTTCAGCACAGCCGTTCGCCTTAGCTCGCCGCACCTGCCGGATCACGTTTTGACATTGCCCGCGGAGTTTATCGCGGTTATGGTCTGTCGATGGACAACAACGCTGTTTTAGTCACCACCATGAACGATGTTCCCGGTTTCAAAATTGTGGCCGTCTATGGCGAAGTTTTCGGCCTCATCTGCCGGGCGCGCAACGCTTTCTCCAACATGGGCGCGGGACTGCGCACGTTATTCGGCGGCGAGGTCGCTGGCTATACCCAATTGCTCTCCGACAGCCGCGAACAGGCTATCGGACGCCTGCGCCTGGCCGCGATGGAGAAGGGCGGCAACGCTGTGATCGCGATGCGCTTTGATTGCAACGAGATCGGCAACATCATGAGCGAGATCGCGGCCTACGGCACTGCGGTGCGGATCGAAAAGCTCTGAGCGACGGCAGCGCTGCGGTTGGACTAGTCGGTGCGCTCGACGTGATAGCCCTTCGAGCTGATCAGCCATTCACCATCAACCCGATGATAGGTGAGATGATCCACATATACGCTCTTGTTGATCCTGACCCGCACCTTCACCAGCGCCTGGGTGGGGGACGCGAAGTCCATCAGCAGGATCTCTTCTTCGCGCGGGGCGTTCAGCGATTTCGGCGACGGCCGGCTGGCGGTCAGCTCCTTGTACCCCTGAGAGGTGAACATCGCCATCTTGCCCTCGCGGAGCCCATGCAGTTGAGCGGACGGGCGAAAAACGCGATCCCAGCGCGACGTGTCTCCGTCGTACATCAGGTCGAAATAGCGTTGCACAGCAGCGGTCAGGCTCTCGATACTGGAATGGTCGATCATTCAATTCTCCTGGAATTGACGTAAATTCTAACCTCTATACTCTATCAAACGCGGCGCCGACTTTCACAGCCGCCGCTCTTGAGCTCGCAGCAGGCTCACAGCATGTTGACCGGGTCGAGATCGATACCGACGAAGACGCCGCCGCGCGCGTCGCGGCCGCCGAGCTGCACCTGCATCGACGCGAGCGCCGCGCGCATCGCGGCCGCCTCGGTCGATCTCACCACCACCTGCCATCGATAGCGCCCGCGCAACCGCTCGATCGGCGCCGGCGCGGGTCCGAGCACGCGCATCGCGTCGGTCCTGAGCATCCTTGAGTCGTCCTTGACCTGGCCCCGAAGCGCGTTGGCGGCCCGCTCCGCCATCGCGGCGACGGCGGCCGCTTCCGCCCCCTCGATTCGCACCAGCGCCATCCGCGAGTACGGCGGCCATCCGAGCTCCTGGCGCAATCGCAGCTCGCGCCGGATGAAGCGGTCGTAATCCTGATCGCGCGCCGCGCGGATGCTGTAGTGATGCGGCGCGTAGGTCTGGATCAGCACGCGTCCCGGACGCTCGCCGCGTCCCGCGCGCCCCGCCACCTGGGTCAGCAGTTGAAAGGTGCGCTCCGCGGCGCGGAAGTCGGGCAGGTTGAGCCCGAGGTCGGCCATCACCACGCCGACCAGCGTTACGCCCGGCAGGTCGAAGCCCTTGGTGATCATCTGCGTGCCGACCATCACGTCGATTTCGCCGCGGCGCAGCCGCTCGACCAGTTCCAGGCGCATCCCGCGCCGCCCGCTGGTATCGCTGTCCATCCGCTCGATGCGCGCCTGCGGCAGCATCGCGGCCAGCGCCTCCGTAAGCCGCTCGGTGCCAAAGCCCTGACCCACCAGCCCGAAGCCGTTGCACTCGGGACAGGCTTCGGGAGCCGGCGCGCGCGCGCCGCACCAATGGCATCGCAGCGAACGGTCGCGCATGTGAAACGTCATGCTGACGCTGCAATTGGTGCAGGAGATCACGACGCCGCAGAGATGGCATTGCAGGAAGTTGTGAAAGCCGCGGCGGTTGAGAAACACCACGCTCTGCCCGCCCGCGGCGAGGTTGGCGCGCAGCGCGTCGAGCAGCGGCGCCGAGAGCGGCACCGCTTGCGGCTCGCTGGATTTTTTCGCGGCGCCGGCTGCCGCGCCGTCCTTTCGCGCGCGAGATCCTTTTTGAATTCCGCGCGCAGGTCGACTATCTCGACCTCCGCCATCGGCCGCTCCATCACCCGCCGCGTCATCCGCAGCAGCCGGTAACGTCCGCGCCTTGCGTTGTAGAACGACTCGGACGACGGCGTCGCCGAGCCCAGCACCACTGGGCATTGCGCGAGCCGCCCCAGCATCACGGCAAGATCGCGCGCGTTGTAGCGAATTCCTTCTTCCTGTTTGTAAGCGGGGTCGTGCTCCTCGTCGACCACGATCAGCCCCAGCCCGTTTAGCGGCGCGAAGATCGCCGAGCGCGGACCGATCATGATTCGCGCCTGGCCCGCCAGCGCCGCCATCCAACTCGCCCATCGCTCGGCCACGTTCTGCGCGCTATGCGCGATCGCGACCAGCGGACCGAAGCGGGCGCGAAACGATCTGACGATTTGATCCGCGAGCGCTATCTCGGGCACCAGCAACAGCACCTGCCGGCCCGCTTCCAGAGCCGCCGCCGCGAGCTTCAGGTAGACCTCGGTTTTGCCGCTGGCGGTGACGCCCCACAGCAGAAACGTGCCCTCGCGCGCATCGGTGACGGCGGGCAGGATGGTCTCGATCGCGGCCGCCTGCTCGGGCATCAATTCGAAATCGCCGCCGCCGATCGCATCGGACATATCGGCGCTGTCCGCGCTACGAGACATGTCCGCTCGCTCGGCCGCGATGCCCGGATACGGCATTGTGCTAATCGCGGCGCTGACTCGACCTCGACGATTCCGCGCTCCGCCAGTGCGCGCACCGCGACTCGCGCGCCCGGTATCCGCTCCTCCAACTCTTCGAGCGAGAGCGCCTCGGGCGCGGCCTCGCGCGAGCAGGCGCACGATTTCACGCTGGTTGGTGCCGCGAAGTTTCGCAGTCGCGGCGGCGCCGGGCGCCAGCCGCACGGCGCTGGCGATCCGATGGCGGCCGCGGGTGGCCTCCGCCGTCTCCACGATTCGTTCGGCAGCCGAGGAGGGCGAGCGCCGAGGCGACTTCGCGCGGCTCGCCCAGCCGTGCGAGTTCGCGCGAGGTCATCGCGCGGCGCCCCAGCGCCTCGACGATCGCGCGTTCCATCGGCGCCATCGTCGCCGCGCGCAAGGCGTCAGGCGGCACGGCGAGCCGGAAGACCTTGCGCGATTCGATTCGCGCGGCGGCCGGAACCACGCTCTGCATCGCGTCGCCCAGCGGCACCATGTAGTAGGACGCCATGAACTCGATGAGCCCAAGATGGGCGCGGTCGTAAAGCGGGCGCGACTCGGGAAGTTCGAGGATCGGCTTGAGCTCGCCGGCGCCGGCCTCCAGTCCCTGGCCGACTTCGGTCACGATTCCGGTCAGGCGGCGCGAGCGTAGCGGCACGATGACCCGATGGCCGCACTCCACGCGGCCCTCGAGCGCCGGCGGAATCGCGTAGGTCAGTTGCCCCACACCCCGCGCCGCACCAATAAGGATCACTTTCGCCTGCATCGCGATTGCCATTGGCAATTTACATGGCGCAGGCGCCCGGGCAACCGCCCTCGCGCGCGGGCGCGCGCCCGATTAGCGGGGAGCAGTCGGATAAATCCGCGATACGCATACGCTACGTACCTGACAGAAGCAGGTAACGATTGAATCGCGGCCGCTGAATCGAGCGCCTGCGTTTTGCGGCGGCTGCCGAGAGGAGTAATTTGCGGTCGGAAGCGTGAGCGCGATTTACCATCGCCATCGTGGAGGAAATCACCCGCACGTCCATCATCATGACGATGAACGGGAGGCGCCGGAGCATGACCACGGTGAAGCCCACCACCACAAAGAACTCCACGATTCGCATCGCGCGCACGGATCCCACGTTTACGACGCAAATGGGCATCAACCCGCGATCGTCAATGGCGATCCGAACGCATTAGGTCACTGGCACTTCGACGGTCCGTTCGAACACGTCGCGTTTGCGGCGATCCGCAATTTTTCAGAAGAATTCGACGCCGCGGTCGCTCCATTCATCAATTGCGGCTTGAACCATCTGCCGCAAGCTGCGCGTCCTCCCCCCGCTCTCTCCCTGCATTCGTAAAAATAATCTCGTTCAAGGTCTCACCGATCCGGCGTTAGAGCGATTTAGGCCTTCGTGAAGAAGGGTCACGTTCGCTTTGCCGTCGGAATCGGCATAGCACTTGTCCGCCTCGTCACGGACTCGGGGAAACTTTGCCTTGAGAAACGCATTTTCGCGACCCGCGGTTGCCTCAACGGCCGGGCGCTTGCGACATGGTTACGGAGTGGCGCGCGCAAAGACTTGCGCGATGCTTTTCCCTGCTCTCAGCCTCGTACTTTCACTGGTAATGCTCGGCGGCGCGGCAGCGGCCGGTCAGAAGAAAAGCGTCCCACAATACATAGCTGGTGCCGTCAAGGACGCTCTTGGCCGACCGATCCCGCGCGCCACCGTGACGCTGCAATCCGGCGACGGGCAGACGATCGCCGAGACGGTCACTGACGATCGCGGCCTGTTCAAACTACCCCAAGGCAGAGCGGGAACTTACGCGCTAGTGACTCGAAAGAAGGGTTTCAAACAAGGGACGATAATCATCGCTCTGCCTGAAAATCACGGAAAGCATCTGAACCTCGCGCTGGAGTCGCAACAGGCGCTGACCGTTCCCGTAAGCGCCACCAGAATCCGCGCGCAAAACGGACTGTCCGCCAGCGGCACCAATAAGTACACGCTGAGTGCACGCGATATCGCGAATCTTCCCGCAGGCGAGGCGACGCCGCTTAACCAGGTGATGTTGCAAATGCCCGGCGTGGCGCTGGACCAGAACCAGGAGATTCACGTCCGGGGCGAGCACGTGGGAATCCAATACCAGATGAACGGGATTCTCCTGCCGCTCGACATCAATACCGACCCGACCTTCACCCAGTTGCTTAATTCATACTTCGTCAAGAGCGTCAGTCTGATGGATGGAGTCCTGCCCGCACAGTATGGCTATCGCACCTCCGGGGTGATCGACATTCGTACCAAGGACGGATGCGATGGCGTTCACAATGAGTTTACGATCTCCGGCGGGCAGCGAGACACCGTGCAGCCGAGTTTCGAGCTTGGCGGATGCCAGGGAAATTTCAGCTATTACCTTACCGGCCTCTACTTACAATCGAATCTGGGATTCAGTTCCGCGGTGGCCGCGCCCGACCCGATTCACGATGCGGCACAGCAGGGACAGGGCTTCGCCTATCTGACGTACGATTTGAACGCAGCCACCAGGCTGAGCCTGATTTCGGGAATGACCGTGGCGAGCAATCAATTTCCGAATCAGCCCAATCAACCGCCAGAGTTCCAGCTCGAACAGGTCAATCCGAGTCTCCATCCATCCAGCGCGATCGATTCGGGCCTCGACCAGCAGGACTACTATGGGGTGTTCGCCCTGAACGGATTCATTGGATCCAACGCCGACTACCAACTCGCCTATACCGCGCACTACAACACGGAGACCTTTAACCCCGACCCGGTCGGCGACCTCATTTACCAAGGCATCGCGTCAAAAGTGTTCACCAGCGACCTCTCCAACACACTTGCGGCCGACTTGACGTATCGGCTGGGCGCTCAGCATGCGCTGCGTGGCGGATTTTATTTCGGCGAGTACGGCGTCGAATCCGATCAGCGCTCGCAGGTCTTTCCGATCGTGATGGGAGAGCCGGCGATCACTCCTACTTCCGTAGCTGCGAACGTGAACCGGATCAACCTGGTCTATGGCGTATATCTTCAGGATACCTGGCGGATTAACGATCGGCTGAGCTTGAATATCGGATCGCGGTGGGACCGCGTAACCGGGTTCGCCATCAATAGCCAGTTCAGTCCCACGATCATTTTCGTATTCAAACCGCGCGACGATACGACTGTACACACCGGCTTCGCGCGAAATTTCCAGGTTCCCAACTTTCAGAATGTCTCATCGGGCATCTTCAAGCTGTTCGCGGGCACGACGGGCGCCGACGGAACCAGCCCGAGCGGTAATACTTCTCCGGACACCGAAACCGACTACACTTGGGACACCGGATTCACGCACCGGTTCACACCGCATCTGGCCTTCGCCCAGGACAACTACTTCCGCATAGATCGGCACTACCTTGACGAGGGACAGTTCGGCTTTGTGCCGATCGACGCGCCCTTCAACTACGTTCGAGGCTATGGCGGCGGCACGGAAAACTCGCTGACCTACAACTTCGAGGACCTGGCCGTGCGCGCGAACGTTTTCGTGGCCCGCGAAGAGGACATCGGAGTCGCCAGCGGGCAATACAATTTCCCTGCGAATGAAGTCGCGCAAATCGACCGTCATTTCATCGTGCTCGATCACACGCCGCTGGTCGGCGCGTCGGGCGGCGCCGCATATAGATGGAAGAGCTATCAGTTCACCTTCGACGGCTTATTCAGCAGCGGGCTCCGCGGCGGCTTCGCTAACGAGAGCCAGCTTCCGAAGGTGTGGCAGTTCAATGTGAGCGCCGCACGGGATTTCGTAATAGCGCGACTTGGCACGGTCACGAACCGCATCGTGCTGTTCAACATTTTCGATCGGACTAACCTGATCCGGCCGGCCAATGGCATCGGAGTCTTTCAGGCCGCCTACGGACCGAGAATTACCGTGTACGATGCGCTGACCGTACCGTTGCCTTCTTTGTAGGAAGCAGTCCGCTAGATGAACGGGGCCATTCGCACGAACACGGTCTATTCGGACAAGCCGTGGCGGAGATTCGCGTTCGCGCTGCCGTTCTCGATCATCATCGTCTCAGCGATGTTTCAGAGTCCTTGGCAACGGCACCGCAACCGTTTCTCTGGTCGTGCCAACGCGCGATCGCCGACTCAACGAAATACTACTGGACACCTTGGGGCGGTGGCGTTTTTATCCAGTAAAGAAAGGGAGCATAACGGTCGATTCGGAGTTCGACGTGCGGATCCCAATAAGCGTGCAGTAGCGCCCAGGACGGCGGAGGGCAATTCCGCAGAGCAATCGAATGACATCGGCGGCGCGAGCGCGCGCGCAAGGAAGAAATCAGCGTCAGGCCGGCAGACGGCGCACGCTCAGTGCGAGCATGATTTCAGTCCAGCCGTCGAAGATCATGTCGATACCGATGAACAGCCCGATCACCCAGAGCCCGGAGACCGGCCACGCATCCCAGATCATGACGCCCAGCAGAATCGAAATCGCGCCATTTAGGATTAGCCATCCGCGATGATGCAGCGGGGTCGAGAAGGCGACGAAAAGGCGGAACAGGCCGGCAATGATCAGGATTATGGCGATCAGCAGCGTCAGGGTAACCGCCGCCCTTGCGGGATTTGTGACCATCACGAAGCCGGCGATGGCGTATAGCACTCCGCCCAGTAAATTGATGAAAAAGCCGCCCCACGGCCGGCGCGAAAAGCCGTGAACAATCTCGAACACGCCGGCAATGATCAGCAGCCATCCGAGAAACATCACCGAGATGATTGTCGTCGCGACCGCTTAACCGATCGCGATCATGCCGATGATAACGAGCGCGATTCCCAGCACCAGGAACCACGTCGAATGTTTGCGAACTTCCTCGATTCCGGTATTCAGCACAAGTGGGGTCATGGCCATATCTCCTATGACGCGCCGTGCGTACGCTTAAGCAATGTTGTCGCGATGCGTCATCGCTAGCACGGTTCTGTACCGATGCGCCACCGTCCGCGGGTTGCGTCGCAACAGGCTCCAACCGGAGATCCCACCGCCGCGGACCGGCTTTCCCCGCCGCGCCGAGTCTGGTTGAATCGACTGGCGCGGACGCGGCCCCAACCGCAGTCTCCGCCGACGGACGGTCTCAAGATGCTGCGTTTCCTGACAGCCGGTGAGTCGCACGGCCCCGAACTGGTCGCGGTGGTGGAAGGCTACCCGGCCGGCTTCGATATCGACCTGGGGAAGATCAACTACGACCTCGCGCGCCGCCAGAAGGGCTACGGACGGGGCGGACGGATGGCGATCGAGCGCGACGAGGTGCGGGTGGTCTCGGGCATCCGCTTCGGGCGTTCGATGGGCAGTCCGATCACGCTCATCGTCGAGAATCGCGATTTCAAGAACTGGCAAAAGCGGATGTCGGTCGATCCCGCCGACCGCGGCGAGGCCGAACCGGTCACGCGGCCGCGTCCCGGCCATGCCGATCTGGCCGGCGTGCTCAAATACAATCTCGACGACATCCGCGACGTGCTCGAGCGCGCCTCGGCCCGCGAGACCACGATGCGGGTCGCGGCCGGCTCGCTCGCCAAGCTGATCCTCGAACCCTTCGGCGTCACCACGCTCGGTTACGTCGCGAGCATCGGCTCGACCGAGGCGCGGACGCCCGCCGACTTGAGTATCGAGGACTTAAAACGCATCACCGAGGCCTCGCCGGTGCGGGTCGCCGACCTCGAAGCGGAGCGCGCGATAATCGCCGAGATCGACGAATGCAAAAAGACCGGCGACACGCTCGGCGGCGTGGTCGAAGTAGTCGCCATCGGATTGCCGGTCGGACTCGGCAGCCATGTGCAATGGGACCGCAAGCTGGACGGCCGCCTGGCGCACGTGCTCCTGAGCCTGCAAGCGGTCAAGGGCGTCGAACTGGGACTGGGCTTTCGCGCCGCGGCGACGCGCGGCTCGGCGCTCCATGACGAAATCGCTTACGACCCGGTCGGCTCGCCGCTTCATCCGCCACTCCAACAATTCCGGCGGCACCGAGGGCGGGATGACCACCGGCGAGCCGC
This sequence comes from uncultured delta proteobacterium, assembly GCA_963832395.1. GTDB lineage: Bacteria > Desulfobacterota > Binatia > Binatales > Binataceae > JAKAVN01. The sequence continues at coordinate 272,829 of CAWHTV010000002.1, forward strand.
TGCGCGTGCGCGTGGCCTTCAAGCCGCTGTCGACCCTGATGCGCCCGCTGCGCTCGGCCGACATCCGGACCAAGGCCGAATCGGTCGGCAACACCGAGCGCTCCGACGTGTGCGCAATTCCGGCCGCCGCGGTTATCGCCGAGGCGGTGGTCGCGTTCGAACTGGCCAACGCGTTCGTGGAAAAATTCGGCGGCGATTCGCGCGCCGAGATCGCGCGCAACTATGAAGGCTACCTCGAGCAGGTGCGCAATTTTTGACGCCGCCGGGGCCCAGCGAGACGGCTCGCAACGAGATGGCGCCCAAGTTGATCCTCACGGGCTTCATGGCGACCGGCAAAAGCGCGGTCGGCCGCGCGGTCGCGGCGCGCCTGGGATGGCGCCTGGTCGATAGCGACGCCGAACTGGTGGCGCGCGCGGGCAAGCCGATCCCGGCGATTTTCGCCGAGCACGGCGAAGCGCAGTTCCGCGCGCTGGAGCGCGAGGTGATCGCCGCCCTGGCGGACGATCCCGCTCGCTGCCCGCAATGCGGCGAGCCGCGGCCGGCGGTGATCTCGACCGGCGGCGGCGCGCTGGTCGACGAGCGCAACTACCTCGCGCTCAAGCGCGCGGGCGTGATCGTCTGCCTGAGCGCGCGGCCCGAGGTGATCGCGGCGCGCGTGCGGCGCGCTCCACATAAGCGGCCCAAGCTGCTCGAAGGCGGCAAGCCGCTGGAAGAGCGAATCGCCGAACTGATGGAGGAGCGGCGCGCCGCGTATGCGCGCGCCGATTTCACCGTGGACACCTCCGACCTTTCGGTCGCCCAGTCGGCCGAGCGCGTGCTGGAAGTTTTCGGCCGGCACGGCAGGAGCGCCCATCGATGCGCACCTTCCGCGTAGAACTCGGCCCCGACGCGCATCCGGTGCACGTCGGCGCCGGCGCGCTCGACCAGACGGGGCGGCTCGCGCGCGAGGCCGGGCTTTCCGCCGGGCGCGCGCTGATCGTCACCGATTCCAACGTCGCGCGGCTCTATGGCGAACGCGCGGCCGCCTCGCTCAAGGCGGCGGGCTTCGCGCCGCAAACCCTGGAGGTCGCGGCCGGCGAGCAGAGCAAATCGTTCGCCACGCTCGAGCGGGTCTACGACGCGATCGTGGACGCGGAACTGGATCGAAGCAGCGCCGTGTTCGCGCTGGGCGGCGGCGTGGTCGGCGATCTGGCCGGCTTCGCCGCCGCAACCTACATGCGCGGCGTGGCGCTGGTGCAAATCCCGACCACGATGGTCGGGCAGGTCGACTCGGCGCTGGGCGGCAAGACCGCGATCAACCATCCGCGGGCGAAAAATCTGATCGGCGCGTTCTACCAGCCGCGCCTGATCGTGGCCGACGTCGCGACGCTCGACAGCCTGCCCGAGCGCGAGTTCCGCGAGGGGCTCGCCGAGGTCATCAAGTACGGCGCGATCATGGATGCGCCGATGATCGAGGCGTTGGAGCGCGGCCTCGATGCGATTTTGCGCCGCGACCCTGCGGCGCTCGAGGGAATCGTCGCGCGATCGCTGCATCACAAGGCGACGGTCGTGGCGAGCGACACGCGCGAGGGCGGGCTGCGCAAGATCCTCAACTACGGCCACACGGCCGGCCATGCGCTCGAGGCGTCGTCGGGCTACGGCAATTTCCTCCACGGCGAGGCGGTGGCGATCGGAATGGTCGCGGCGGGAAAACTCTCGCAAGCGTTCGCGGGTCTCAGCGCCGCCGAGGCCGAACGGCTGGAGCGGCTAATCGCGCGGGCGGGATTGCCGACCGCGATGCCGGCCGGATGGCGCGGCGAGGAGTTCGTGCGCGCGATGCGGCTGGACAAGAAGCGCACGGGCGACGGAGTCGAATTCGTACTGCTCGATCGGCTCGGCCACGCGCTGACCCGCAAGCTCAGCTTCGCCGAGATTCTCGCTCACCTCGGCTAACCCTCGCCGCCCGAAGGAAGCGCAACGCCCGTATCACTCCATACGCTGGCACTCCATGAAGCACTCAAAGCTATTATCAGCGTCGATCCCGATCGTGTGGGTGTTACTTCTAAGCGCAGGAAGAAGCGCGATGGCCGTTCCATCAAAACCACCAGCAACTCAAAGCCATCAAACGACAGCCGATAATCATGGCAACGCAAATGAAGGGCACCCACCACAAATGGTACAATCGCCCTTCGAGGCCGCGCTCCTCGAAGAGCTTCGCACCATAGCAAGTCAGCAAGAAACCGCCCGCCGCGAAGATGAAGCCAACGAGAAACGGTGGTGGCCACCGTCTCCCAGTTGGGCAATCGTCTATGTCACAGTCGTCTATGTTATTGTTGCCAGTTTTCAGTGGTGTGCCATACGACGCCAAGCCAATATTGCGGAGATAACTCTCACCGAAACTTCTAGACCTTGGGTATCTCCATTCCTTCAGGTTATTGGCAATGGACTCAGTTACGATAATGTTGGCGCCCGTGTAGCTGTGCGCGGAGTCTTTAGGAACACTGGACATTCGCCTGCGTTGGACGCGCGATTTTATATGAGATTGGCCCTTTATGTCGGCGGCGACAATCCTGTTGATATACAGACCGAATATATAAATCAGATTCGGAATATGGGCGAGAAATCGCCCCAGCGCTGGGGGATTACAGTTTTCCCTGGTGGAGAGGCCGCCAAAATCGAAGAGCTGCGGCTTACTTGGGGCGATATTGATAAATCTAAGCGCGGCCCAACTGGGGCAATTCATCCAATAGTAGTTGGATTTATTGAGTACCGATTTGCTTTTTCGACGAATGAAAACGAGATTCATTGCACCCGGTCTATGTACGAGATGGCGGCCTTGATTAATGGAAGAATGGTAACGCCGAATGCGGGCAGCAATATCCCTTTGAACGACCTCTTGTTTTTCGCTTCTCCATCGGGCGGTCACGAAGCTACCTAGCTTAGATAGTTGGAGCAGACCAGGAAGCGCCGCAGAAAACAGATATTCGGCGCTTCCATAGACCCCCACCCGCACCCTCCCCCAAAACACGGGGGAGGGACTGGAAAAAGAATCTCTCAAGATTTTTGAAATTGCTTACAAGCGCCCCTGAAACGGTGTGCTCGTGGCGCCGGATCAGGACAAGACTCGTTCGCGCCGCTATTCGCTCATCGCTTGCGTTCCATCAGTCTGACGCGGCCCAGGAATTTGGGGCGGATGAGCACCGTCTCCAGCGGCAGCACGCTCATCGCAAGCAGCCCGTTGAACGCCATCACCAGCGCCAGCATCAGGCCCATCTCGGCCAGGAAACGCAGCTCGGACAGGAAGTACCAGGGCAACACGCCCAGCACCATCGTGAAGGCGACGAAGAAAGTCGCCTCGCCCGTGGTGAAAACCGCGCGTGTGACCGCGGCCTGCACGTCGCCGTCGGCCGCGCCCTGGAATTCCTCGCAGATGCGACTCAGCAGGTAAATCCCGTAGTCGATGCCCACGCCGAGTCCGACCGCCACCACCGGCAGCGTGTTGACGTCGAGCCCGACTCCGCGCAGATACATCACCGAGTCGGTGGCGAACTGCGCGAACAACAACGGCACCAGCAGCATCGCCGCCGCCACGCCCGAATGGTACGTCAGCACGCACATCACGAAGATGGTCGCGAGCAGGTAGAGCAGGATTTTGAGGTCGGCCGCGCGCACGACATGGTCGAGCGCGTATTGCAGCGCGACCGAGCCGGTGGCGAGCCGGATGCGGTAGACCGGCGAGGGCTTGGGCTGCACCTCGGCGATCGCGCGCTCCGCCTGCGCCATCGCCTCGTCCACGGTGCTGGCGCGAAGGTCCTTGTACCAGAGCACGACGTCGCCGTTGGTGCCGTTGGGCTCGATTATCTGGCTGAAATTTTCCAGCGAATGCCCGGTGCGGGTCCAGAACAGGTAAGCGCCGACGTCATGGCCGGAGAGGTCGATCGGCAGCCACTTGGGATTGCCGCCGCGCAGAATCAAGCCGGTATAAGGGATGTAGTCGGCGAGCGAGAGCGTGGCGACGGCGCCGTGGTTGCGCTCGATGGCCTTCTGGAAGCGGAGCATCGAGTCATATACTTCGGGACGGTAGAGCGCGCGCGGGATCTTGCCCTCCCATACCACGTTGAGAGTCGCGGTGCCGGCGAGATTGCGGTTGATCTCGCGCTCGGCGACGTTGAACTCGTTGTTGGGCCACAGGAGCGGACTGCCGATCGCGACGTTGCCAACCGGACGGCTCATCGCGAGAAATGCGAGCAGCGCCGCCACGGGAACCGCGATCACGGTCGTGACGATCCGCCTCCGCGGCGTCAGCAGCCCTGCCAGTGCGCGCTGCACCGGCTCGATAACCCGCGTGCTGAGTGAGGGAACCTCGTGGGTGATGAAAACGCTTACGTCCTTGGGCGGCGGCAAGATCGCCAGCAGCACCGGCGTGAGCAACACGGCCGAAGGAATGATCAGCAGCGACCAGGTGCCGCACAGCACGCCCAGCTTCTGGATTATCGGAATCGGGGCGAGGCAAATCATGTAGAGCCCGGCGACGTCGCACATGATGCCGAGGAAGGCCGGCGCGAACATCGAGGCCAGCGCGCCCGCCGCGCCCGCCACGCGCTCGTGGGTCTCATAGAGGATTTCGTAGTAGCGGCGCGTGATCTGCAGCGAGTGGCTGAGCGCGCGCGCCATCAGCAGCACCGGCACCACCACGGTGAGCGGTTCGAGGTTCAGCCCCAGCCAGCCGCCCGCGCCAAGCCCCCAGATCGTCGACACGGCGGCGGCGATGATCGGCGTGAGCGCGCCGGCGAGGCTCCGCATGTAGTCGACGTGGGCCCCGATGATGAGCGCGAGCGAGAGCAGGAAAATCCACATCGCCTGGTGCCCGTAGCGGTAGACCCACGCGATGAGCATCACGCGCCCGGCCGTGTAGAATTCGATATTGGGGTCGCTCTCGGCCGCGAGCATCTTATGCACGCGCTGGAAGACATCGCTGTAGTCGAGGCCCTGCTCGAAGAAGGCGGCCTCGATCAGCGTCGCCTTCTCATCGGGCGAGACCAAAATTCCGGTAACGCCGGCGGCGTGGCGCGCGCGCTCCTGCACGGCCGTCGCGTCTGCCTGCGAAACCGGGATCTTGTTGGTCATCACCGGCTCGGAACTGAGGCCGGGCGGCGTCGGCCTAATCACGCGAACTTTCTCGCTCGCAATCGAGGTCAGGGTTACGTGATCGATACCTGGAACCAGGTCGAGCTCCTGCGTGATCCGCCAGATCCTGGCCAGCGTCTGGGGCGTATAGATCGTTCCGTTCCTGACCTCGAGCAGGATTTCAACCGTGGCCGGCTTGCTGAAGCTCTGGTAGCGCTTGAAAACGTCGGTGACGCGGTTGTGCGCCGGGATCAGATCGGCGACCGAGGTTTGGGCCTGGAAACTGCGCGCGATGCGCACGACGCCGACGGAAAAAAAAGCGGTCAGCGCCACGTATACGACGATGACCTGCCAACGCCAGCGGAGCAAAAAATCAGCAGTCCTCTGACCCATCGATAGCATAGCAAGACCGATAGTTTCGCGGCGGGCGTGCCATCCGACCAAACCGGCCCGATCAAGTCAAGCTGGCTTTCTCCGTCAGCATTAGCGGCGCGCGCCGCACTTGGCGTGCGAAGCTATGCACAACCTTTCGACGTTTGTTGATATTGATAATCAACTCGAAGGTTTACCAACTATTTACCGAATATTTACGTTGATGAGGACGATGTATAGCATCGCGCGCCGTCTAGAGGCGGGGCGGCGGATGGCGGACGAGGAGATTTTTTCCGGCCATCTGCTCTTCACACATCCGAGCGCTTTCATCAAAGTCGCCGGCTCGGGGGCGCAAAGTCCTGATTAGGGGGTAGCGATGAACCATCGCGAGTTCAATCGAGTGGAGGCGGCGGGTTTCGACGCGGTCGTGCAGCCCGTGATGACTGTGCAGGACGTTTCGGCCTACCTGCGGGTACATCCGTCGACTGTTTACCGGCTGCTCAAGCGCCGCGAGTTGCCGGCCTTCCGGGTCGGCAGCGACTGGCGCTTCAACGTCGAGGCGATCGACCGTTGGCGATCGCAGATGGAATCGCGCGCTCACGTGCTCGACAAATAGCGCGCCCGGAGCGGCCGCAAGGCTCGGTCTGAGAACGCAGCGGGCCAGCCAGACCGCCGGGCTGTTATGGTCTAGCTCCGCGCCGGCTTCGCTCCGCGCCCGATTCGCGTCACGCTCGAGCTACTGCTCGAAGTAGTTGCGCGGGTTTTCGACCATCAGCGTCTGGATTTTTTCCTGGCTCACGCCTGCCTCGCGCAACGCGGGCAGAATGTTCTTGAAGATGTGAGTCGGCTGCCAGTTGCGAATTCCGTTTTCGATCTCGGGCGTCAGGTCCAGGCCGCGCCCGAGCCAGCACGCGACCGAGTCGTGCGACAGCACGATCTGCTTCTCGAAGCCGATACCCAAAAGCCCGATCAGCGCGGCCAACCGCAGCCGATCGGGATGCAGAAAATCCAGCCCAAAACGATCGAAGCCCAGGTAGCATCCGCGGTCGAGCATGTCGGTGTGGTAGCGCAAATCCGACGCACCGCAGCTATGGCCGACGATCACGTGCTTGAGGTCGACGCCTTCGGAAGCAAAGATATCGAGCTGCTCGCGGCCCATCGTGCCCTCGTCGGTGTGAGTGGTGATTGGCGCGCCGGTTTTGAGATGCGCGCGGGCCGCGGCGCGCAGGCACTTTTCCTCGTACTCGGTGATCTTTTCCTTAGAGGTCGCGCACTTGATGACTCCGGCCTTCACGCCGGTGCGGGCGATTCCTTCGGTCAGCTCGGCCACGTAGACGTCGGCGATTTCGCCGACCGGGCGCTGCTTGAAGTAGGCGGTGTTGCCGAGGTCTTCCTTGTAGAGGCCGGTCGCGCAGATTAGCTGAACGCCGGCCGAGCCGGCCGCTTCGGCCATGAAGTTTACGTCGCGTCCGATGTCCATCGGGCACGGATCGAGAAAGGTGCCCAGGCCGAGGTCGCGCAATTCCTTGAGCCGGTCGGTCGCGAACTTGAGCGCCTGCTTGCGCTCGAACCGCGGCGCCGTGCAGTCGAGTTCCCATCCGCCCCATCCGACCATCAGATGCTCGTGCATCAGCGTCGTGCCGAGCTTGTCGGCGGTGGTTGTTCCGGTAACGGTGTTGATCGTTTTCATGGATCGCACCCCCCGCTCGGTGCCGGCGCGACGGCCGGATGGAGCATCGCAAAATTAGCGTCAGGGTCGCGCTTCGGTCAAACGCGGCGACGCGGCGGAACCGCTCGTTCGCCCGGATCAGCGGGTCAAGCTTCGGGGTCGTGCGAGAATACGGAGTGGATGAGGATGATCGCCACCCCAATCGTGATAGCGCTATCGGCGATATTAAAGACCGGGTAGCTCCACGAGTAGTAGTGAACGTAAATGAAATCGACGACGCGGCCGCGCACAGCCCGGTCCAACAGGTTGCCCGCCGCGCCGCCCATGATCAGCGCAAAGGCGGCCGATATCATCGGCGGACGCGTGCCGCGCGCGAGCAGTACCCCGAGCACTACAACCGCGGCGGCAGCGAGCCCGTCGAGCATCAACCCGCGCACCGCCGGCGGCAGCGTCGCGAACAGGCTGAAGGCGGCGCCCGAATTCAACGTGTAGGTTATCGCGAGCCAGTGCGGCACGACGTCGATCTGCTCGAAGAGCTGGAGATGCCGCACGATATAGAGCTTGACCAACTGGTCGAGCACGAAGACCGGCAGCGCGACGAAACCCAGCATCGTGCCGAACCGGCGCCAGTCCGCCGCCGCGCTCGTACTGCCTGCGGTTGGGGCCAACGCTTGCGGCCCGGCGGGCCTCACGCGTTCAGCGCCTCGTACTACCGCGCGGCATCGCGGGTCCAGGTCGGAGCCGGAATCGTCATCGAAGTACATCCAGCAGCGCTGGCACTTACGCCCCGGCGCGCGCCGCCCCACCACGACCAGCGGCGGGTCGGCTTGAAAGCGTCCGTAAAGCGCCGTCGAAGCTGAAGTCCTCGGCGCCGTCCGCCTTGCGGCGCAATATCCTCGGCCTCGCGCGTCTTCGAGGAGGTGCGACCTTCCGAAACGATGAAGAGTTCCTTGAGAGCGCTGGCGATGCTGCGGCGAGCAATCTCGGAAACGCAACACGTTCGCCGGATCATTCGCCGGACGGCCTTCAGACCCCGATTTCCAGCCGCGGTGCCCTTCAAGCGGCGCGCCGATCGTTTCCGCCTGGCGCATCGTCTCAAGCAACTTCAGCGCCTCGGCGCGCACCTTGAGCAGGCGCTCCCAGCGCGCTTCCAGTTCCGTCGTCGCGCCACTCGGCGATGGGCGGAGCGAGCGTCAGCAGATGGACGCTCGCCGCGCGCTCACCCGGCATGTGCGAGTAAATCTCGTCGGCGGTGAACGGGATCAGCGTCGCGAGCATCCGCACCAGCGCATCGATCACGTGGTAAAGCGCGGTCTGCACCGAGCGGCGCTCGGGCGAAGCGGCGGCCGCGCAATACAGCCGGTCGCGCGCCACATCGATATAGAGCGAGCTCAGGTCGACCACGACGAAATTGATGATCGCATGGTAGGCGGCCTGGAAATCGTACTCGTCGAAGGCGCGGCGCACGTCGGCCTTCAGGCGTTCCAGGCGGGCCAGGATGTAACGGTCGAACTCGGTCATCGCCTCCAGCGACATCGCGTCGCGCGCCGGATCGAAGTCGGCGAGGTTGCCCAGGATATAGCGGCAGGTGTTGCGAATCTTGCGATAGGCCTCCGAGACCGCCGTGTAGACCGTGTCGCCGAGCGCGATTTCCGTGGTGTAGTCGAGCGAGGCATACACCAGGCGCAGCACGTCGGCGCCGATCCGGTTTACCGCGTCGGCCGCGTCCTCGGAATTGCCGAGCGACTTCGACATCTTGCGCCCCTGCTCGTCGACCGTGAGCCCGTGGCTTATCACGGTGCGAAACGGCGCATGGCCGCGCTCGGCGACCGCGCACGCCAGCGACGATCCGAACCATCCGCGCGCCTGCTCGACCGCTTCGAGGTAGGCGTCGGCCGGCCACGCATCAGGACGCTTGCGGAGCACCGCGGCCTGCGAGCAGCCCGAATCGAACCACACGTCCAGCACGTCCTCTTCCTTCTCGAACGCCGTGCCCTGGCACTCCTCGCACTTGAGACCGGGCGTGACGAAGTCCGCCACCGGGCGGCTGAACCACGCGTCGGAGCCTTCGCTTTCGAAGATTCGCTCCGCCGCGCCCATCACTTCGTCATACAAACCGACGTGGCCGCAGGCGCCGCACTTGAGCGCCGGAATCGGCACGCCCCACGCGCGCTGGCGCGAGAGACACCAGTCGGGCCGCATCTCGGTCATGTTGCGGATACGGTCGCGCGACCACGCCGGGATCCATTGCACGGCGTCGATTTCCTCGATCACCCGCTGGCGCAGCCCGTCGTGATCGATACGCATGAACCATTGCTCGGCGGCGAGGAAAATCAGCGGATTCTTGCAGCGCCAGCAATGCGGATAGCTGTGCGAGAACTTGAGCGAATGGAGCAGCGCGCCGGTCGCGCGCAATTTTTCGACGATCGAGTCGTTGGCCTTGAAAACATTCTGGCCCACCCACTCGCCGCCGTCGGCGGTGAACTTGCCGGCCGTATCGACCGGCGTGAACGGCTTGAGCCCGTACTGCGAGCCGACCACGAAATCTTCGTAGCCATGTCCCGGCGCGGTATGCACGAGGCCGGTGCCGGCGTCGGCCGTAACATGGTCGGCGTACATCAGCTTGACGTCGCGGGCGACGAACGGATGGCGGAAAATATCCTGCCCGTCGAGCGCCTTGAGCGCCTCGCGATCGAGCGCGATGCTTTTTTCGACCGCGAGCGAGCATTCCTTCGCGACCGCCTCGGCCAGCCGCGCGGCGACGACGTAGTAGCGATCGCCCGCCTTGAGCGCGACGTAATCGAACGTCGGGTTGAGACTGATTCCCAGGTTGGCGGGGAGCGTCCAGGGCGTGGTGGTCCAGATCACGGCAAAGAGCTTGCCGGCCTTGTGCGCGGCGGCGAGTTCCGCGCCATCCGAGGCGTTCGCGGCGAGCGCGGCCGCGTCGCGCAGGTTCGCGTTGAAAGCGAACGCGACGTAAATCGACGGCGAGACGTGCTCGCGATACTCGACTTCGGCCTCGGCCAGCGCCGTGCGATCGGCGAAGCACCAGTGCACCGGGCGCAGGCCGCGATAGACGTAGCCGCGCTCGACCAGGTTGCGCAACACGCCGATCTCCGCCGCGTCGTACTCGGGATCCATCGTGATGTAAGGGTGAAACCAGTCGCCGATACATCCCAGGCGCATGAAATCCTTGCGCTGGAGGTCGATCCATTTCTCGGCTTCGACGCGGCACAGGCGCCGCAACTCGGGCTTGGGCATCGAGCGCGCCTTCTCGCCGAGATCGCGCGACACCTTGAACTCGATCGGCATCCCGTGGCAGTCCCATCCGGGCACGAACGGCGTGCGGAACCCCATCATCGCGCGCGAGCGCACGACGAAATCCTTCAGCACCTTGTTGAGCGCCGTGCCCATGTGAACGCGGCCGTTGGCGTAGGGCGGCCCGTCATGCAGCACCCAGGCGGTCGCGTCCTTGCGCTCGGCGAGCAGCGTTTCGTAGAGCCGGATGTCTTCCCAATGCTTGAGCATCTCGGGCTCCCGCTTGGGCAGATTCGCCTTCATCGGGAAATCCGTCCGGGGAAGCTTCAGGGTTGTTTTGTAATCAGTCGTTTTGTGCTCGGTCTCGGCCACGGGCAAGACGGCCGGCGTCGAAAGGATGCGCGCCGGCCCCTCCACATATCGTTATATCGTCTATGGTTGGTGCGCGCTCAGGGCCGCGCACAGAGATTAACGTAACACGTTTGCGCGTGCGAGTGTGGCGCACCCGGGCTCGCTGCGACCGCATCCGCGGCGCTGACCGTGCGCGCTTACTTGAAGATCTCGCGGAAAAAATCCTTCATCGCCTGCCACGAGTGATGGTCCGCTTCCTCGTTATAGGCGAGCGCGGCGACATGGTATTTGCCGGCGTCGGGATTGGTGAAACTGTGCTTGGCGCCGCCATAGACGTTGAACTGCCAATCGGCGCGGGCCTTGCGCATCTCGTCCTCGAACGCCTGTATCTGCGCGGGCGATGTGAAAGGGATCGTCGGCTCCGTGGCAGGCGAGGATCCTGCGCCTTCACCTGGCCCGGTTTGGCCGGATCTCGGTGTCGTAGTGGCCATGAAAGCTGACCACGCCGTTAACCTCGGCGCCGCTGCGCGCGAGTTCCAGCACCGTGGACCCGCCGAAGCAGTATCCGATCGCGGCGGTCTTACTCGGGTCGACGCGCGGATCGCTCTTGAGCTTGGCGAGCGCGGCGGCGATACGGGTGCGAAGCTCCGCGCGATCGCCCGCCTCCAGCGCGTCAGCCCATTGCGCCGGCCTGCTTTGGATCGGCTGGTGACTCTGCCGTCGCCGTAGATGTCGACCGCCATCGCGACGTATCCCAGTTGGGCCAGCATCTTCGCCCGCATCCTGGGATAGTCGTTGAGCCCCCACCATTCCGGCACCACCAGGACACCGGGCCGCTTGCCGCTTGAGCTATCGTCGTAGGCGATGAAACTATGCGCCTCGACCTGGCCTTCTTTGTAGGTGATGGTTTCGGTTTTGATCGCTGCGCGTGCAGCGCCGGCGATCGCGAGGAGAAATGCGGCCGTCAATGCCGCGCTGACGAATTTCATCCGTGCCGTTCGCATGGTCGAGGTCTCTGTCACGCGGGTATCAGTCGCATACTTAGCGCCAACCGCGGAGCGGGATCAAATGGCGCGAGAGCGCTGGTACGGGGACCCGAAATTGCCGACTATCATTCAGGAGGCGAGGCAATGAGCAAACCGAAGAAGTTCGCGCCGATTCATCCGGGCGAGGTGCTTTACCAGGATTTCATGAAGCCAACCGCTACCAGCATTAATCGGCTCGCACTCGATCTTCACGTGCCGGTCACGCGCGTGGCCGAGATCGTCAAGGGCGAGCGCTCGGTCACCGCGGACACGGCCTTGCGCCTGGCACGATATCTGGGAACCAGCGCCGCTTTTTGGATGAACCTGCAAGCGCGCTATGATCTCGACGTGGCAGAGGACCGCAAGCTCGCGCAAATCGAGCGCGAAGTACAACCACGCGCCGCCGGATGACGCGGGCGCATTTGAGTGCCCGGCATAGGCTGTGCCAGGGGAATGATTTTCGGGGCGGCGAGTGTCCAGTCCCGCAAATACGTTATCAGAAGCGGAGCGCGACGCGGACCCTTCGACTACGCGCATGGCAGGTTCCAAAATCGGTACCGGCTTCGCTTGCGTCGGCGCGCTACGCCGCGTCAACGCTCGCCAAGCTGTCCGAGATTCTTCGACTTCGTTCGCGTTGCTCACTTCGCTCAGAATGACATACTGGGGCCCTTTGTTTATTGGAGTTATTTGCGGGACAGGACACTAGATCATCGCTGTCATTATGATGACGATCGCAATCGCCCCAAGGATCGCTCCCGGCAGCACGAAAGCGGCCAGCGCGCGCCAGGCCGAAAAACGATGCACCTCGCCCACGCACTGCAGCATCAGGATGAACGACCAGATCGAGATGACTGCCTCGACCCCATCCATTGGTGCGAACGGGTTCGCCGCGGCTCCGGCAGAGCCGTCGGGCGCTGGCATCGAGGGAACCAGCGCCTGCCAGACTCCGGTGCTCAGAAGGATTAGCAGCGTCACGATGGAGAGGCAGATCTGCGGCACCTCGGACCAGGCCAACGCCGCACGCACCGTGAGCGCGTTCCCCACGCCGCCGAGCGCGCGCCCGCTCCAATCCATCACGATCGCGGTCGAGTAAAGCCCCAGTATCCCAAACGCCGCGCCGAGAAATGGGCTCGCCAGAGTCAGGATCGGCAGGTACGGCACCACGCTCGCGGGCAGCAGAGCGGCAGTGAAGTTGAGGGCCGACCCCAGCATGAAATTGAGCGTCGCCAGCGCGCCCGCCAACGCCCCGAGCATGATCACCCGGTAGGTCGGGTCGCGATTGACGATTTCTCTGATCGTTTCCCGCGGGCTCGTCCATATTGCGATCCATGGATAGTCCAATATCGTGGGATTGTCCAATATCGCGGCCAGGCGGTCAGTCATTTTTTGGCTGTCACCGGTGAAAGGATATCTCTTATAAATTCTGGATGGCAGGGTCGACACGAGCACTTCCCGGCCTCATCGAGCCAATATCGCGCGGCGTTGCAGTTTGAAAACGAATTCCTGCTCCCTTATCATCCCTGCTCGCATAGCTTCCGCCTGCGTCCGTTTTGGAAAACATGGCACTTAGAAAAGTTACTTTTTTCGACCACCCCGGCGTTGCCCTCGAACCCGTCGAAGAGGACGGCCAGGCCAAGCCCTGTGTCTTCGGCGTGCGCTGGGTCAACGCGGATACCTTCGAAACGATCCGCGCGCGGGGCGGCCGGCGCACCGGCCCCAACGGCGAAGTGGTCAAAGAGATAAGCCCGACGCGCGACCTGAGCCCGTTTGAGCCGGGCAAGGGGCCGATCGAAATCGAGGGACTCGCCAGGGCGCCGGCCAGGGTGGACAAATGAGCGAGCGCGGCGCGCTGGCCGGCCTGCGCGTCCTCGATCTAACCGACCTCAAAGGGCATCTGTGCGCCCGCCTGCTGGCCGACATGGGCGCCGACGTGATCAAGATTGAGCCGCCCGGCGGCGACTCGGCGCGGCGTATCGGGCCGTTCGTCGACGACCGTCCGCATCGCGACCGCAGCCTGTTCTTCTGGTTTTACAATCTCAACAAGCGCTCGTTGACGCTCGACCTTGGCCATCCCGAGGGCGCGGCCATCCTGCGGCGGCTCGCGGAGGGCGCCGACGTCGTAATCGAAAGCTTCAAGCCGGGCGAGATGGCGCGGATGGGCCTTGGATGGGACGTGTTGCACGCGCTTAATCCGGCGCTGATCCTGTGCTCGATCGCGCCGTTCGGACAGAGCGGGCCGTATCGCGGCTACGAGGCTGACGACAGCGTGCTGACGGCGCTGTCCGGGATGCTCTACGTCAACGGCTTTCCCGACGGCGCGCCGGTGCGTCCGCTCGGCCTGCAGGCGTATCACTCGGCGTCGTACTACGCCGCGATCGCCACGATGTGCGCGCTGTTTGCCCGCGACTCGACGGGCGAAGGCCAATGGATCGACCTCAGCATGCAGGAGGCGACGGCGTCCGCGGTCGAGCACGTCGCGGCCAGCTTCTTCGGCACGGGAGAGATCGAACGGCGGCGCGGCACGCTGCACTGGAGCCGCTTCTTTCGGGTCGCGCGATGCCGCGACGGCTACGTGATGCATTGCACGCTGGGCGATTGGACCTCGCTGGTCGAATGGGTCAACGGCGACGGCAAGGCGCAGGACCTGGCCGCTCCCGAGTGGGAGGACGTGGCCAAGCGGCGCCAGGACGCCGAGCATCTGTTCGACGTTCTCGACGAGTGGGTCAAGGACTACTCGCGCGACGAGCTGCTGGAACGCGCGCAACTCCTGCGCCTGCCCTATGCCTCGGTGCGCAACCCCGAAGCTCTGTTCGACGACGAGCAACTGCTCGCGCGCGGCTATTTCCTCGAGGTCGAGCATCCCGAACTCGGCCGCACGTTCCGCTATCCCGGCGCGCCCTACCTTTTCAACGGTTCGCCGTGGCGCGTGACGCGGCGGCCGCCGCTGGTCGGCGAGCATACCGGCGAAATCCTCGGCGGCGAACTCGGGATGAGCGCGGAGGAACTCGCCGCGCTGGCCGCCGAGGGAGTGATCTGACGATGGCGCGGATGGCGCTCGAGGGCGTGCGGATCCTCGATTTCACCTGGGTCGTCGCCGGACCCGTGGCGACGCGGATTCTCGCCGACCAGGGCGCCGAGGTGATCAAAATCGAGCGCGGCGACGAAAACGCGATGAGCGTGCTGGGCCCGCGGCGGATCGGACTGCAGGGCGAACTGCATCGCAACAAGCGCTCGGCCGCGATCAACATGACCAAGCCGCGCGGCGTCGAGCTGGCGCGCCGGCTCGCCGCGATGAGCGACCTGGTGATGGACAACTTCTCGGCGCGCGTGATGCGCATCTGGGGGATGGACTACGCGAGCCTGGCGAAAATCAAACCCGACATCATCAGCATCAGTATGTCGGGGCTGGGGCATACCGGGCCGCGCTGCAACTACGTCAGCTATGGGCCGACGCTGCAGGCGCTCGCGGGATTCACGCGCATGATGGCCGATGCGCGCGGCGAGCCGGCCGGCTACGGCTATTCCTACGCCGACATGGCCGGCGGCTACAGCGGCGCGCTGGCGGCGCTGATCGCGCTATGGCATCGCAAACGCACCGGGCGCGGCCAGTTCGTCGATCTCTCGCAGTTCGAGGCGCTGGCGAGTCTGGCCGGGCCGGCGCTGCTCGACATCGCGGTCAATGGCCGCACGCAGGAGCCGCCCGGATGGCGTTCGCAGGAGGCGCCCGCCGCGCCCGCACGGCGTGTACCGATGCCGCCCGCGCGGCGGCGACGACGATCGCTGGATCGTGATCGCGGTGCGCTCGCAGGCCGAATGGGAGCGCTTCGCGGGCGCTATCGGCAATCCTCGCATGGACCGATGGATCCGAAATTCCGCACGCTCTATCTGCGGATGCGCAATCGCGAGGAACTCGACGCGCATGTCGCGCGATGGGCCGCGACGGCTGACGCCGAGGCCGCGATGGCGCTGCTGCAACGCGCCGGCATCGCCGCCGGCGTGGCGCTCAACGGCGCCGACCTCGCCGCCGATCCACACCTCGCCGAGCGCGGCTTCTTCGCGCCGGTCAAACTTCCCGATAACAGTTCCACCCGCGTGACGGGGGTGCCGATGCGGCTTTCGGCGACGCCCGGATCGGTTCGCACCGTGGCGCCCGAAGTCGGCGAGGACAACGACTACGTCCTGGGCGAGTTGCTGGGGCTGGGGCGCGCCGAGCGCGCGGAACTCATCGCCGAGGGCGCGGTCTGGGGCTGATTCCTTCGCGGCTGCGTCGCGCGCGAGGTCGCGGCGACGAATCAGTGAATTAGTGCAAATTCACCAACCCGCTCGCGCAGTTGCCGAAAGCGCTATTGCGCCCGCGCTGCCATCGGAATGTACTTAGGCATCGTCGTCAGCCACTGTGGAAGACAGTGGAGCATCGGAGCGTGCAGTAACGAGTGTCAGCCAGCGTTCTCTCAAGCGCACTTGCCGGGGTGGATGCCTTCCCGGTCGAAGTCGAGGTTGACATCTCGGGCGGAGTGCCGCAGCTCAGGACCGTCGGCCTCGCCGAGGGCGCGGTGCGCGAGGCGCAGGAGCGGGTCAAGGCGGCGATCAAGAATTCCGGCTACGAGTTTCCCAACCGCAAGATAACCATCAACCTCGCGCCGGCCGACACCCGCAAGGAAGGCTCGTCGTTCGACCTGCCGATCGCGCTCGCCATCCTGGCCGCCAACACCGGCGCGCTCAGCGCCGAGCGGATGCGCAACTACCTGATCCAGGGCGAGCTTGCGCTCGACGGCCGAATCAAGGGAATCCGCGGCGCGCTGCCGAGCGCGCTGCTCGCGCGCTCGAAACATTACGCCGGCATCATCCTGCCGCGCGAAAACGCCGCCGAGGCCTCGGTCGCGAGCAACGGCACGGCGGTGCTGGGCGTCGAAACCCTGCGCGACACGGTCGATTTCCTCGAGGGGCTGCGCGAGATCGAGCCGTACGCCTCCAACGTCGGCGATTTGTTCACCGCCGCCAGCCACTACGACGTCGACTTCAGCGAAGTGCGCGGCCAGGAGCAGGCCAAGCGCGCGCTCGAAGTCGCCGCCGCCGGCGGCCATAACGTCCTGATGGTCGGGCCGCCGGGTTCGGGCAAGACGATGCTGGCCAAGCGGCTGCCGACGATCCTGCCGGCGATGACCTTCGAGGAGGCGATCGAGACCTCCAAGGTGCATAGCGTGGCGGGCCTGATGGACGGGCGGGCGCTGATCGCGACCCGGCCCTTCCGCGCGCCGCATCACACGATCTCCGACGCCGGCTTGATCGGCGGCGGCTCGGTGCCGCGCCCCGGCGAGGTCAGCCTCGCCCACAACGGCGTGCTGTTCCTCGACGAGCTGCCCGAGTTCCGCAAGAACGTGATCGAGGTCCTGCGCCAGCCGCTGGAGGACAACCGCATCACGATCGCGCGCGTGATGGGCACCATGACCTTTCCGGCCAGCGTGATGCTGGTGGCGGCGATGAATCCGTGCCCGTGCGGCTTCTACACCGACACCCAGCACGAATGCACCTGCGTGCCGCTGATGATCCAGCGCTACCGATCGCGAATCTCGGGACCGCTGCTCGACCGCATCGACATCCACGTCGAGGTTCCGGCGGTCAAGTATCGCGAGCTGACCGCGCGCACGCCGGGCGAGACCTCGGCGGCGATTCGCGAGCGGGTCAACCGCGCGCGCCGAGTCCAGCTCGAGCGCTTCGCCGGCACGCGGGTCTTCTGCAATGCGCAGATGGGCGCGCGCGAGCTGCACAGCCATTGCCAGGTCGAGGCCGCCGGCGAGCGGCTGCTCGAGCTCGCGATCAACCGGCTGGGGCTGAGCGCGCGCGCCTACACGCGCATCCTCAAGGTCGCGCGGACCTGCGCGGACCTCGACGGCGGCGGCGCCGATCGAGGCGCGCCACGTGAGCGAGGCGATCCAGTACCGCTCGCTCGACCGCCCCGCCGCGTAGGCGGTGCGGCTGGACCATTCTCTTTATTCGGCTTTTCGCTATCTCCGCTCTTTTCGGTATACCTGCTTAGACCCTCGCGAAGCGCCTATGGAGCGCTCCGCGGCGGTCCAAGATGCCGACCGACCCGTTAGCCGAATTCCTGGTCTCGCACGCGCAGGCGATCGTGCGCCTGCATCGGCGCGGCAACGCCGACGGCTTCGGTCTCACCCCGGCTGACCTCGGCATGGCATTGCATCGCAGCGTGCGCGCGTGGAACGCCGCGGCCAAGCCGGCCGAGATCGACGAATACCTCGACAAGCTCCGCGCCGACGATTTTGTGCTCGCGCTCGCCTGCGCGCATGGCAACGAGCGCGCGTGGGAGGGCTTCGTCGAAAAGTACCGGCCCGTGCTCTACGGCGCGGCGCACGCGTTGACCCACGACGAAGTCGGCGCGCGCGAGCTGGCGGATTCGCTGTGGGCGGACCTGTACGGGATGGACCCGCGCGCGGACCAGCGGCGCTCGCTGCTCGGCTACTATGGCGGACGCAGTTCGCTTGGGACCTGGCTGCACGCGGTGCTTGCGCGGCGCTTCGTTGATTTGACCCGCGCAGCGGCACGGACCAGGCCGCTGGAGAGCCGCCCGAACGAACCCGCGACGGAGGGCGATCCGTCCGACCCCGATCGGTTTCGCTACGTGAGCGCGCTCAGCACGGCGCTTAGCGAGGCGCTCGGCGCGCTCGAGCCACGCGACCGGCTGCGCCTGGGCTACTACTACCTGGAAAACCTCACCCTACGGGAGATCGCCCGGCTGCTCGGCGAGCATCCCTCCAGCGTGTCGCGCAGGCTGCAGCAGACCCGCGGCGAGCTCAAGCGCCGGGTCGAACGCTCGCTGCGCCGCGAGCAGCATTTGAGCGAGGAACAAATCCGGCTGTGCTATGATTACGCGGCCGAGCAATGGCCGTTCGACCTGAGGCGCGCGCTTTCGGAGTCGAAGTGAAGTGAAGCTCCACAAAAATTGCACGTTTTGGCGGTTGATCCGTTCTAATCGAATGGGGTCCGACCATAGGGAGTTCAGGCTTGGCGCTCGATGATTTCGAAGACCGTTTCGCGACCGCGGTCAAGCTCGCGCTTGACGCCTCGCGCGCCAGCGGCGACGACAAGTCGGACGCCGACGACGGCGCCGAATGCCCCTCGGCCGACGCGATTGCGTCCTACTACGAATACGCACTGAATCGTGCCGAGCGCGCTCGCCTGGAAACCCATTTCTCCGGGTGCGCGCGATGCCAGGGTACGCTGGCCGCGCTGCTGCGCGCGGCGCCAACGGTCGACACCGCCTCCGAGGCGGGAGGGTTCGCCGCGCGCGTCGCGCAGGGCGGCGTCCGAGTCGACCGGCATCCGCGAGCGCTGGTTCGAAATCAGCCCCGCATGGCGCATCGCCGGCACAACTGCCGCGGCGGCCGCGATGCTCGCGGTCGCCGTCCTCGGGGGCGTGCACGTGTACCGGAGCAGGATGGGGCGCGAGAGCGAACAGGTGGCCGCCTTGAGCGCAGCGCCGCCGCTTCATCGTAACGAATCGCATCCCTCTTCGAGCGACAACGAGTTGGCGCTCAATGAGCACAAGTCGTCGGTGCCTGCCGCGCCCGCCACGCCCAAGGCGGCCACTGCGCCATCTGGCGCTGCCGGCGCGCCGATGCGTGAAGCCCTTCGCGCTTCTTCCGGCGCGTCTCTAGGCGCGTCTGCGGGCACGTCCTTGGCCCCGCCTCCGGCTGCCGCTCCGTCAGCTTCAACCAGCGAGGCAACAGTCGGCTCTCCCACGTCCGCAGAGGCTGTCCTTCCCTCCCAGGAGGTTGCGCCGCCGGTAGCGCCGGCGAATACGGAGCAAAACGAGGCCGCAGCAGCGGCCGCCGCTCAGGCGGCCGCTGCTTTGGGCGCGTTGGCCGTCACGCCGGCTCCGATCGCTACTACAGCTCCGTCAATTGCCGCGCCCGCCGCGGCGGCTTCCGCGGCAACCGCCGCGACACCATCGGTCACGACACCTCCGACGCTGGCTGGCGCAACCGCGGGCGAATCAAAGAGGACTTCGACAGCGATCGCCGCCGCGCCGGTTGCCGGCGCTATTGGAGTGGGCGCAGCGGCCGCATCGGTCGCGGTCAGGAACGCGGCCGAGCCGGCCGCGACGCCGGCTGCGGAAGCCGCGGCACCGGCTGCCATGGCTGAAGCGCCGGGCACCGCGGCGCTGCCGACGACGACATCGAAGACCGCAGCCAGCGGAAATTCCCGCGAGTTGGCAAACGTTAACGAGCCGGCTGTGGCCGCCGGCGCGTCAGCGTTATCGGCCAGGCAACGGGCGCAGGAACAACTCAAGAAGGCCCAACTCGAGAGGGCGCAACTCGCGAAGGAACAACTCGCGCGGGAACAATTCGCCGAAGAAAAGCGCACGGCGGAACTGGCGAGACGGAACGCATACCTCAAGCGGCAGATGGAGCTGGCGCGGCGGGAATCAGCGGCGTCGCTCCGTATGCGGATGGCGGAAGCTCCGCCTCAAGCTCAGAGCGCTCCCGGTGGGGCGGGCAACGAGATAGCGATGGCGGAGCCTCCGGTCGCCAGCGCGCCGGCCGTGGCGACGATGGTCCGCGGCATACCGGTTGCGCCGCACGCGCTCCTCATCTCGCCGCCGGATCATTCGATCTACTGGTCGCTGCAGAATTCCGGAGTGATATATCGCAGCAATGATCGCAAGAGCTGGACTCCGGTGTTCACCGCCATGCCAGTCGATCTGCTGGCCGGCATGGCCCCATCGAACACCGTGTGCTGGGCGGTCGGCCGCAAGGGCGTCATCCTGCTGACCACGGATGGGATACATTGGGAACGCGTCAACTCGCCCACGGCCTCCGACGTCATCGGGATCTCCGCCGCCAGCAAGGACGTGGCCACCATCTTCACCTCGAGCGGCGTGAGCTACAGCACTTTCGACGGCGGCAGCAACTGGGCGCGGGCCAACTGAGCCGATCGCCGAACCGGGCGCCGCGCGTGGCCTGAGCGAGCCGCCGCGAAAAATCGCGCGCGCCGGGAAATCGTACCCAAAGAAAACTGCTCAAAAAAATCCTGCAAAAGATCGCGTCCTCATCCGTTCCAAGTTTCGAGGAACGGAAGCATGGAGCTCGGCGCGATCGCGGTTTCCGCTGATTCACTGACTATGGATGAGCCGCCGATGCTGGCGGCCACGCACGGATTCGCATCGAGAGCCGCGGCGCTGCTGCCGCACGACCCTCGGATTCTCCAGATAGCGTTCCTCGGAGCGCTGCTCGCGGCCGGCGCGTACCTTCGCGACTTCAGCCTGCGCCCCGCGCAAATCGCACTGACGTTCGCCGCCGCGCTCACCATCCAACGCCTGCTCGACCGGCTTACTCGCAAGCCTGCGCCCAGCCTGCTGAGCGCCACGATCACCTCGCTCAGCCTGACCCTGCTTTTGCGCGCGGACAATCTGTGGGCGCTGCCGGCGGCGGCCGTTTTTGCGATCGCATCGAAGTTCATGCTGCGCGTGCGCGGCAAGCATCTGTTCAACCCCGCCAATTTCGGCGTCGGCGCGGCGTTGCTGGTATTGCCGGGAACCTGGATTTCGCCCGGCCAGTGGGGCAACGACGTCGCGCTGGCGGGATGGCTGGTGGTGCTGGGCGCGACGGTCGCGAGCCGTGCGCGGCGCGCGGACATCAGTTGGATGTTCCTGGTTTTCTATCTCGGCGCGCTGGCGGCGCGCGTCGCGTGGCTCGGCCAGCGCTGGGCGGTGTGGACGCATCAGCTCAGTAGCGGCGCGCTGCTGCTGTTCGCGTTCTTCATGATTTCGGATCCGATGACCACGCCAAGCCACATCAAGGGCCGCGCCGCGCACGCCGCGCTGGTGGCGGCAATCGCCTACGCGTGGGGCTTCGGCCTGTTCCGCACCAACGCGGTCCTGTGGGCGCTGTTCGTCGCGGCCCCGATGGTGGCGGTGTGGGATTGGCTATGGCCGGCGCCCAAATTCGATTGGACATCCGTACAAGGAAGCATCAACGGGCAAGGAGGCATCAATGGTATCGAGGATATCGAGAACATCGGTATCGAGGCACATCCGCAAATCGGCCGAGGCTGCAGACGGGCGAAAAGAGCTCTGTCGCTGATGCTGGCGCTCGGAGCTTTGACGGCCGCGATATTGGCGTCGTGGCCGCCGGCTGAAGCGCGGGCGTTCTGCGGCTTTTACGTGGGCCGCGCCGACGCGCGGCTTTACAATCACGCCTCCCAGGTCGTGATGGTGCGCGACGGCGATCGCACCGTGCTGAGCCTGATGAACGACTACCAGGGCGAGCCCGAAGAGTTCGCGCTGGTGATACCGGTGCCGGTGGTTTTGCAACAGGGCCAGATCCATATCGGCAACCGCGAACTGTTCCAGCGCATCGATAGCTACAGCGCGCCGCGCCTGGTCGAGTATTACGACCCCAGCCCGTGTCCGCTGCCGATGTCGGAGATGCGGTTCGGGTCTTGGTATGCAGGCTGCGGCGCCAGCCAGTGCGTTTGCCGAGCGCGCGCAGACGCAGGCGAAGGCGCTCGGCGTGACGGTCGAAGCGCAATACACGGTCGGCGAGTACGACATCGTGATTCTCTCGGCCACGCAATCCGACGGGCTCGAGACCTGGCTCGGGCAAACCGGCTACCACATTCCCGAGGGTCTCGGCGCCGCGCTTGCGCCTTATATCCGTCAGGGGATGAAGTTTTTCGTCGCGCGGGTCAATCTCAAGGAGCATCAGCGCACCGGGCTCAGCTATCTGCGGCCGATCCAGTTCGCTTTCGAATCGCCCAAGTTCATGCTGCCGATTCGCCTGGGGATGATTAACGCCAATGGGCCGCAGGACCTGATCGTATACATGCTGTCGCGCGAGGGCCGGGTCGAAACCACCGACTATCGCACGGTGAAAATGCCGAGCGGGATGGACGTGCCGGAGTTCGTGCAGGACGAGTTCGGCAAGTTCTACCAGGCGATGTTCGACCAGCAGGTCAAACGCGACGAGATGCGCACCGTGTTCACCGAATACGTGTGGAACATGGGATGGTGCGATCCGTGCGCCGCACCGCCGCTCAGCCGCGAGGAGTTGCGCGCGCTCGGCGTGTTCTGGCTCGACGACAATCGCAAGCGGGTCGCAAGGCGGGACGCAACCAGGGGCGTCGAGGATGAATCCACCGATCTTCCCGATGCCGGCGAGCGGTCCGGTGCAGGTGATTCTGACCCGTCTACACGTGCGCTACTCGGCCGCGACCTTTCCCGAGGACCTGACCTTCCAGCAGACGCAGGACCAGGAAAATTTCCAGGCGCGCTACGTCATCCGCCATCCCTGGACCGGATCGCCCGACGCGTGCACGGCCGCGCCCAACTATTTCGCGGAACTCAGGCATCGGCACGAAACTGACGCGGCCACGCTCGCCGACCTGACCGGATGGGACCTCGCCGGCGTGCTCAAACAGGTCGGGCTCAGTCCCGATGATCG
Source organism: uncultured delta proteobacterium (assembly GCA_963832395.1). Lineage (GTDB taxonomy): Bacteria > Desulfobacterota > Binatia > Binatales > Binataceae > JAKAVN01. Next base: position 296,072 of record CAWHTV010000002.1, read on the forward strand.
CCCGGAGCCGTGGTGGCGGCAATTGTGGAGGTGCGGGACAGAACTGAATCCCGCGCGCGCGGGTTAGTGGCGCAGAGGGCGGCGAATCGATCGCCGCCCCTGCGCCCGCATTGCGCCCCGGAAGATAGCGGTCGGAAGGACGCGCCATATTCGGTCTTGTCCGCGCCAACAAGGGGCCACGCAAAGCGGCGTTTTCCAGCGTTTTTGTTGACTTGACCCGGACGGTGGCCTAACTTTCTCTGTCTGGGCCGAGTAATCGTCACAAAGCCAATTCCGCCAACGGCCCTTCATCATCCTCGCTCCATGTTTGACACGTTAAGCGATCGCCTCGAAGGCGTTTTCAAAAGGCTCCGCGGCCAGGGCCGAGTCACCGAGCGCAATATCGAAGAGGCGCTGCGCGAGGTCCGGCTCGCGCTGCTCGAGGCCGACGTCAATATCCGAGTCGTCCGCGACTTCATCGAGCACGTCAAACGCAAGGCGCTCGGCCAGGAAGTGCTGGCTTCGCTGACGCCCGAGCAGCACTTCATCCGCTTCGTCGCGACCGAGCTGCGCGAAATGATGGGCGGCAGCACCCGTGAGCTGGACCTCAAGGTCAAGCCGCCGGTCAAGATCATGCTGGTCGGGCTGCAGGGCTCGGGCAAAACCACTTCGGCGGCAAAGCTCGCGCGGTTTCTCAAGGAAGAACGCAAGCGGCATCCGCTGCTGGTCTCGACCGACGTGCGGCGGCCGGCCGCGATGGAACAGTTGCGCGTGCTCGGCGCTCAAATCGGTGCGCCGGTGCTCGAGACGCGCGAGACCGAGGACCCGGTCGAGATCGGCAGCCGCGCGCTGGCGCGCGCCGAGACCGCCGGCTACGACGCGATCATTTTCGATACCGCCGGCCGGCTGCAAATCGACGAGGAACTTGATGGACGAGCTGGGGCGTCTGCGCGCCGCCGTCCTACCCCATCACATCCTGCTGGTCGCCGACGCGATGACCGGCCAGGACGCGGTCAACGTCGCGCAGGGCTTCCATGACCGGCTCAAGATTTCCGGCCTGGTCCTGACCAAGCTCGACAGCGACGCGCGCGGCGGCGCGGCGCTCTCGGTGCGCGCGGTCACGGGCGCGCCGATCCTGTTCGCGGGAACCGGCGAGAAGCTCGCGGCGCTCGAGGTTTTCCATCCCGACCGCCTGGCCTCGCGCATCCTCGGGATGGGCGACGTGCTCAGCCTGATCGAAAAGGCGCAACAGAGCTACGACCAGACCAAGGCCAAGGAACTCGAGCGCAAGTTCAAAAAAAACGAATTCACCATCACCGACTTCGCCGAGCAGTTGCGGACGCTGCGCAAGATGGGATCGCTGGGCGAGCTGTTGGGGATGATTCCGGGCCTCAAGAAGATCGCCGGGCAGGCCGACTCCGAGGAAGCCAAGCGCGAGCTGGTCCGCATCCAGGCGATCATCGACTCGATGACCGTGCAGGAGCGCAACAACCACCTGGTCCTCAACGGACGGCGCCGCGCCCGCATCGCGACCGGCAGCGGAACCTCGGTCCAGGAGGTCAACCGCTTCGTCAAGCAGTTCGAACAGACCCGCAAAATGATGAAAAAGATCACCAGTGGATCGGGCCGGGGCATGATGCGCGGCCTGGGCCTTGGGAGCTAGAATACCGTCAGGAGAATTTATCGTTTATGGCACTTGTTATCCGCTTGCGCCGTCATGGCAGCCGCAAAAGACCCTTCTACCGTATCGTGGTCGCCGATAGCCGCTCGCCACGTGACGGCCGCTGTGTGGCCCAGATCGGCACCTATGACCCGTCCTTCGATCCGCCGAAGGTCCAACTGCAAAGAGACCAGGCGCAGCGATGGATTGGCTCTGGCGCCCTGCCCTCCGCAACGGTAAGGAAGCTCATGTTGCAAGTACCCAGCACTGCCTAACCCCTCTCGGTCTAGGAGCCAGCCATGAAGGAGCTCGTACAGTTCCTGGCGCAGCAGTTGGTCAACAATCCTGACGCGGTCGAGGTCAAGGAGACCCAGGGCGATACTGCCTCGGTGCTTGAGCTGCGGGTGGCGAAGGAAGACCTGGGGCGGGTAATCGGCAAGCAGGGGCGCACCGCCAAATCGATCCGCACGATCCTCAACGCGGTGGCCTCGCGGACCAATCGTAAGGTTGTCCTCGAAATCATCGAAGATAAGTAGCCGCGCAAGTAATTCAAGCGCTAGTACTTCTGGAATGTCCAATCGCCGAGTGCGCCCGCTAAACGACCGGCGCCCGACGGCGGCGGCGACGGAAACGGCGCGGCGTCCGCTCATCGGACTCACCGCCGACGGGTTGCTGCGCGTCGGCTATATCGCGGGAAGCCATGGCCTGCACGGCGCGATTCGCGTGCGCACCGACGATCCCGGCTCGACCACGCTGGCCGCGCTCAAGCGGCTGTTCGTCGAAACCGCGGCCGGCCGGCGCGAATTCAAAGTACTGGGCTCAAGCGCACTCAGCGCCGGCAATCAAAGGATCATCCTCGAGGGCATCGGCGACGCCGACGCGGCCGAGGCACTGCGCGGAGGCGCCGTGATGGTCGCCGCGGCCGACCTGCCGCCGCTTGGGGAAGGCGAATTCTATTACTTCCAGCTCGCCGGCGCGGAAGTGATGCTGACCGACGGGCGGCGTCTCGGCACCATCGAGGACATCATGTCCACCGGCGCGCACGACGTATGGGTGGTGCGCGACGGCGAGCGCGAGGTGCTGGTGCCGGTCATCAGCCGACGTGGTCAAGGCGATGGACCTTGCGGCGCGGCGGGTTACGATCGAAGCGGTGCCGGGGCTGCTGGACTAGGCTCGGCGCCGGATTCGCCAACGATGGAATTCCACGTCATCACGCTTTTCCCTGAACTGTTCGCCGCCGCCAACTGGCCGGGGATGGTCGGGCGCGCGCTCAAGACGGGCCTGGTCAGCGTCGAGGCGCATGCGCTCCGCGAGCATGGGCTCGGCAACTACCGCCAGGTCGACGACACGCCCTACGGCGGAGGCAGCGGGATGGTGCTGCGGCCCGAGCCGCTGTTCGCCGCGATCGAAAGCGCGCTGGGCGCGCATCCGGGATTGTGGCGCGTGCTGCTCACGCCGCAGGGCGAGCCGCTCGACCAGTCGATGGTGCGCGAACTGAGCGCGCGGCGGCCGGGGCTGCTGCTGGTCACGGGCCGCTACGAGGGCGTCGACGAGCGCGTGCGCAGCCAGGTCGATCAGGAAATCTCGATCGGCGATTACGTGCTGAGCGGCGGCGAGCTGCCCGCGATGGTGCTGATCGAGGCGGTCGCGCGGCTGGTGCCGGGCGTACTCGGCAATCCCTCCTCGCTCGATGAAGAATCGTTTGCCGGCGGCCTGCTCGAGTACCCGCACTACACGCGCCCCGAGGAGTTTCGCGGGATGCGCGTGCCCGAGGTGCTGCTGAGCGGCGACCATCAGAAAATCCGCGAGTGGCGCAAGGCCGAAGCGCTCAAGCGCACCGCGCGCCGGCGCCCCGACCTGCTCAAGCGCCGCCGCCCTAGGCGGTCCGTGGCCCGCACCGTGGCTGAGATTTTCCTCGCTCTCGTCCATCATCCGGTCGTCGACCGCAACGGCCGCATCATCACCTCGGCCATCACCTCGCTCGACCTCCACGACCTCGCGCGCTCCTCGCGCACCTACGGCGTGCGCGCGGTCTACGTGGTCCATCCGATTCCCGAGCAGCGCGAGTTTGCGCGCAGCGTGATCGACCACTGGCGCATCGGCTACGGCCGCAGCTTCGACTCGCGGCGGGTCGAGGCGCTCAACCTGATCGAAGTCGTGGCCGACCTCGACACGGCGGTCGCCGCAGCCGAGCGCGCCGCGGGCCGGCGGCCGGAGATCGTTCACACCTCGGCGCGCGAAGAGAAAGGCGTAAGCTTCGCCGCGATGCGCGAGCGGATGGCGCAAGCAGGCGCGCCGCCGGTCTTGATCCTGCTCGGCACCGGCTTCGGCCTCGCGCCGGCGGCGCGCGAGCGGGCCGACCTCGCACTGGAGGCGATTCACGGCGCGGGCGACTACAATCATCTTTCAGTGCGCGCGGCCGCCAGCATCATTCTCGACCGCCTGCGCGGCCGCTGAGCGACCTCGCGCCGCAGCGCGAGCTGGTCTCGATGATAGGAACGACACGGCTGTTGGTAGGCGGGCTTCTGTAGACTGCCGCCGGATCCATCGCGAAATGGCCCCGCGGCTATGACTAGTGGATACAGCCGGATGGGCTCGTGATGGCGAATTGGTTAGCGGTCCACACATTAGTCGAGCAATTGGGGTTGCCATCGATCGCGTCAACCCCGAAGCTGCCGTTGCCGTTGCCCGAGCCTTCGATACCCACGATGCGGTTGCCGACGTTGCCGAGCGCGATCGCCACTCCGTAAGCCTGCTCGGGCTGGCTCGGCCCGTCGGCGCTGCTGGGGTCGCCCACCGAAGTCAGAATATTGCCGTTGCTCGGCGGAGGAAGCGGAACTGTCGTGCAGCGCTTGCCCAGCAGGCCGCCACTGCGGAAGCATCCGAGGTATATCCCGGCAGTGGTGTTGCGCGAGACGCTGAAATTGGCGATCACGTTGCGCGAGGAAGACAGCAGCCACACGCCGTAAGTCGCGCTGCCGGTGACCGTCAGGTTGTTGAGAAACGCCCCGCTCACGCCGTTGAGCTCGATACCCGCGTAACCCAGGGTGCTGTCCACGCTGACGCCGGTCAGGTAGGGGCCCGGGGCCGGGCCGTTTATCAGGATGCCGGTGCGCGAACTGTCATGCACGGCAAGCGCGCTGCCGTAGGCCGATCCGCCGTTGATCTCGATCCCAACGAGGTTGGCTTGCGCGACCAGATTCTCCAGCGTCACGCTCGACGCATCGATCTCGATTCCGGTGGTGAAACCCGTGACCGTCGCCGGCGCATTCAAAGTGCCCATCACGACCGCGCCCGTCGCCTTCACCAGCACGTGCACGCCGACGCCTGGGGCGCGGGATGGAGACGAAGAAATGATCGCGTTCGCCAGGTCCAGCGTGACGCCGGGAACGGCGACGTTGATGCAACCGCCGGGCGGATCCGCGATCAGGCCCGGGCCGGAGATCGAATAGTTGCCCGCCAGGCGGATCGCACACGGACAGGCCACGATCGGATTGGTGCAGGTGTCGATCGTCGCGCGCGCCAGGCCCGGTGCGACGATCGCAAAAGCGACTGTCGCAGCCATCAGAATCGGCAAGGCCATCAGAACCGGAACGCGCCGGCGTACCGGCCACGGGGCATCGCCGGAAAATCCAGCGGACGGTGTGCGAACGTGTGACTGTGCGTATCCCAGCAATGTCCGGCCTGCCGCAAAAAAACGTGTCGGGTTCCGCCCTGGTGACTGCGCGGAGGTGAAGACGGCCATCCGAGACGTCAGAGATATAGTAGTTCGATGCTGTTGCCAGGCAGAGCGTAGCCAGCAACGGTCGCGAGAAATATCGAGTCAAAATGAACCCGGCGGTGCGAGAGCCGGGTTCATTCTGCCCAACTTCAGCCGCGGCACTTTTTCGACCTCCTTTAGAGATCGCCCGCTATAGAACGATAATAAGCGATAAGACGTGCCTTTGAATGCCTTGCACCAACAACGTCCAGCATATAGATTGCCAGCCCATAGCTGACTTTCCGAAGGCTTCTAGGGAGAATAACTATGGCACCAGTAATGGCTCGCAATGCGTTGGTCGCGGCTGCCGTTGCAATCCTGGCATTCGCCGGTTTTCCGCGGTCCGTCTTCGCAGCGCCGGCCGAGAGCTTGCGCGCCTTCGGCCAAGGAAGCGAACTCACATTGCCGCTTAACTGACTTAGCACTGGCGTTGGTCCCCTCAACCTTTGTCCCGCTTCTGACACTTGCGCGTGCACGTCGATCGTGGGTCACGGCACTGCGGCGGTGATGGGAGGACCCATCACCTATACTGCGACCGTCGCAACCAATCTTAGTGCACCTAGGCTCCTGCGATGAGGCCGTCGGGACGGCGAGGTTGGTATCGACGGCCGCTCCGGGAAATCAGGTCGTGCTCAACTTTACTGGAACTCTTTGCGCGACTCCTTTAACGGCAGCTAGCAGGACAACGCTGACAGCGAATGTCGTGAGCGCTACCTACTTTATCGATGGAGCCAACTCGAGGGGGATGTTCCATGGCGCTACCGGTTCAGGAAGTGTCACCGGCAGCAGGGACAACGCCGCCTTCGCTGTTCTCGGCAGTGTCATCGGTACGATAAAGCTGCCCTGACCCGCGCACAAATCGTATAGCGGAAGCCGCGGCGTCCCGTGCGCCAAGGCTTCTTGCTTTTGAAAGGGAACCCGAGAGCCGGCCCGGAGATTGAGTTAGGGCAGCCGTTCCGGTAATCTTTGCGGCTCACCTTGTAAGGAACCAGTCTCCCATGAATCCAACCATACAGAAGCTCGAAGACCGCGAAGTGCGCAAAGACCTCCCGGTCTTCCGCGTCGGCGACACGCTGCGCCTCCAGGTCAAGGTGGTCGAGGGCGAAAAAGAGCGCATCCAGTCCTTCGAGGGCATCGTCATCAAGATGAATCGCGGGGGCAATCGCGCGACTTTCACCGTGCGCAAGATATCTTATGGAATCGGCGTCGAGCGCATTTTCCCGCTGCACTCGCCGCGGCTCGAGAAAATCCAGGTGCTGAGCCATGGCAAAGTGCGCCGCGCCCGTCTGTACTACCTGCGCGACCTCTCGGGCAAGGCCGCCCGCGTCGCCTCGGCCTGAACCTCGCGGCAACCCGCAGCGCTGATATTCGCTGATATTATATTCGCTGATATTGTTAGATGAGCTGCGCCGGAGCGAATCGCTCCGGCGTTTCGTTTTTCCCGGGGCAGGCGAGCCTCGTCGACGCCACTTGCCCCGCTAGCTCGACGCCGGTTCCCGGCATGGCACCCGCACGTCGCCATTGAGCCGTGCGCCCTCGCTCACGCGCAGGATATCGGTCTCGATGCGTCCGGAGACTCGCGCGTGCGGGCCGAGGACGACCAGACGCGAGTCGGTGATATCGCCGCGGAATGCGCCCAGCACCAGCAGGCGCGGAGTGCGCACGCGGCCTTCGACGCTGCCGTGGTCGGATATCACCACCAGCTCGTTGGAACTGAGATCGCCGCGAAAATTGCCCTCTATCCGCACGGGCTCCTTGAACGCCAGGCGTCCCGAAACATTGACGTTAGGCGCGACCGCGACGCGCGTGCGCTCTTCCGCCCAGTCCGCACCAGGCATCTGCGGGATAGCGTTCGGGGGCTGCGCCGCTGCCCCGTCCGCGCCGTCGTGAATGTATTCCGAGGTCCCCACCTTGGCTATCAACCGACACCGAGTCCGCGCCTACGGCGCAGGAAAAACGTGGCAGGCAACCGCATGCCCACCCTTGCCCGTCTCGAGCCGCGGCTCGACGGTCCGGCAGATATCTTTCGCATAAGGGCATCGCGGATGGAAGCTGCACCCTGGCGGTGGATTGAGCGGGCTCGGCATCTCGCCCGGCAGCTTGATGCGCTCGCCGGCCGCGGCGCCGTGCAGCGCCGGGATCGACGAGAGCAGCGCGCGGGTATAGGGATGGCGCGGGTTGGCGTAGATCTCGTCGCGATCGGCCAGCTCCACGATCTTGCCCAGGTACATGATAGCGGTGCGCTGGCTGATGTGCTCGACCACGCGGAGGTCATGCGCGATGAAGAGGTAGGTGAGATGGAGCCGCTCCTGCAGATCCTGCAGCAGGTTGATAATCTGCGCCTGGATCGAGACGTCGAGCGCGGAGACCGGCTCGTCGAGCACCAGGAAGCGCGGATCCACGGCCAGCGCGCGGGCGATTCCGATACGCTGGCGCTGGCCGCCGGAAAACTCGTGCGGGTAGCGCTCGAGCGCATCGGCGCCCATCCCGACCATCTCGAGCAGGCTGACGATTCGCTGTTCCTTCTCCCTGCCGCGCGCGAGCCTGTGAATTTCGATTCCCTCGCCAACGATCGCGCGCACCCGCATGCGCGGGTTGAGCGACGCGTAAGGGTCCTGGAAGACCAGTTGCATCTGCCGGCGCAGCGCGCGTAGCTCGCGGCGCGAAAGCGCCGCCAGGTCGCGCCCGTCAAAAAGCACGCGCCCGGCCGTCGGCTCGAGCAGCTTCAGCACCAGCCGCCCCAGCGTCGACTTGCCGGACCCCGATTCGCCCACCAACCCCAGGGTCTCGCCGGGCTTGATCGCCAGGTCGACGCCGTCGACCGCGTGGACCACCAGCCGTTTTCGGCCGAGCAGGTCGAGCGAGCCGGCGGGAAATTCCTTGCTGAGGCCCTCGGTCCGCACCAGCGCGCCGGCCGCCGCGGGCGCGGCGGAGACAGCACGGTCCTCGGCGGGCGTCGGGTTAGACACGGATGCAGGCGACCAGATGTTGCGGGGCCTTGGCCACCAGCGGCGGATCGACCCGCGCGCACTCGTCGATCGCCATCGGGCAGCGCGGATGAAACCGGCATCCGGAGGGCGGATGGAGCGCGTTGGGGATGCTGCCCGCGATCGCTCGGAGGCGGCGATGATGGCTCCCGTCAACGCCGGGAATCGATTCGAGCAGGCCGCGCGTGTAGGGATTGAGCGGATTGCGGAACAGCTCGGCGGAAGGCGCCTGCTCCATCACCCGCGCGGCGTACAGGATGGTCACGTCGTCGGCGTACTGGGCGACCACTCCGAGATCGTGGGTGACCAGGATTACCGCCAGCTTAAGCCGCACCTGAAGCTCGCGAATCAGGTCGAGAATCTGCGCCTGGATGGTGACGTCGAGCGCGGTGGTCGGCTCGTCGGCGACGAGCAGCTTCGGCTCGCACGCGAGCGCCATCGCGATCATCACGCGCTGGCGCATCCCGCCCGAAAGCTGATGCGGATAGTCGTTGACGCGGCGCTCGGGATCGGCAATTCCGACCAGGCGCAGCGCCTCGATCGTGCGCTCGAGCGTTTCGCGCCGCGCCGTGTGCTGATGCAGCCGCACGGCCTCGCCAATCTGGCTGCCGATAGTGAAAACCGGATTGAGCGACGTCATCGGCTCCTGGAAGATCATCGCGATCTTCGCGCCGCGCACCGCGCGCATCTCGGGCTCGCTCAGCTTCAGCAGGTCGCGCCCCTCGAACAGCACCGCGCCGCCCATCACGCGCGCGCGCTCGGGCAAAAGCCGCATCACCGACAGCACGCTCGCCGTCTTGCCCGATCCCGACTCGCCCACCAGGCCCATCAGCTTCCCCGGCTCGACCGCGAAGCTCACGCCGTCGACGGCGCGCACCTCGCCCGCATCGGTGAAGAACGAGGTCCGCAAATCTTTGACTTCCAACAGCGGCTGCACGCGGGTTCTAACCTATCATCCGGCGCGCCGCTTTTTCACCATCCTCGACGCGTGGCGCAATGGACCCTCACCCACACCCTCTCCGCGAATGATGCGGGCGAGGGCTCAGCAAAAGGCTTTTTGGGGTCATCCTGAGCGACGCGACTCCTCGAGCAGAGTCGAAGGATCTCGCGCGCTCTTGCGCGCGTTATCCTCGCTCATCGCACAAGGCGCGCGGAGGACCGCGCGAGATCCTTCACTTCGTTCAGGATGACCCCGAAAAGGCAGGATGACGTCGAAACGGACGACTGCGAAAACTGGATGACCGCGAAAACAGGACGACTGCAAAATTCTCTGAGCCTTCGCCCCCCGCATCATTCGCGGAGAGGGTGTGGGTGAGGATCCCTTACAGAGAGGGGAATCGAAGACCTTGCTACAGATGCGCAAAACTCCTTGGGACAAGAACAAGGAGAAGAGATAAAATCGGGACCGGTCGCGACGTACGAACGCGCTCAAGCGTGTTGGTGAAAACAGTGAAAACAGTGAAAAAATGAAACTCGAGCGGCTTGACCATTTCGGAATCGAGGTCAGTGACCTCGCGCGCGCCGAGCGCTTCTACGCCGAAGTCCTCGGGCTCAGCGTGGTCACCCATCTCGGCGACCAGGTGCTGCTGGATTGCGGCGGGCAGAACCTCGCACTGTTCGGCGTGGCGCGTCCACCGATCGCGCCGGAGGAGCGTCAAGCGCGAATTTCGCATCCGCTCGGGCGGGGCCATCATGCCTTCCGCGTGAGCCGCGCGGATTTCGCCGCCGCCCGGCAGCGTCTCGCCGAGGCCGGCGTCGAGAGCGCGCGGCCGATCGATTGGGGCGACCACGACTGCGTCTACTTCCTCGATCCCGACGGCAATCTGCTCGAACTCGTGAGCTACCGGCAAGTTGGTTAGTTGCTCAATTGAAAAGGTCGACCTCAACGACACCTTGCGGCTGGCGCAAGACGTCGTTGCCGCCGACCTTTTCCATCTCCCGCAAGAATAAGCGGCGGTCCCGCCGACTCACAGCGCGCGCTGACGTGGGTTGCCGGGGCGGCAAGCGTTGTGCAATGAGACACTGAGCCGCGCAAGTGCGGCGGCGTGCTCCTCGCGCGGGTCCGCACGCGAACATCCGCATAAGGACGCCGTGCCCGGTGCGGCGAGGGAGTGAAATAGTGAAATCGTGAAGTTCGGTCTCTTCTATCAACTACCCTGCGCCGCGGCGCAATCCGAGCCTGCCCGCTACCAGGAAACCATCGAGCAGATCGTGCTCGCCGACCAGCTCGGCTTCGACGTCGCATGGCTGGCCGAGCTGCACTTCTTCAAGACCTTTTCGATCATGCCGTCGCCGCTGATGGTCGCGGCCGCGATCGCGCAGCGCACCCACCGCATCCGGCTCGGCACCGCGGTGACGCTGCTGCCATTCCATCATCCGCTGCGCGCCGCCGAGGAAGCCGCCACCGCCGACCTGTTGATGGGGGGCCGCTTGGAGTACGGCGTCGGCCGCGGCACGATCGCGGTACACTTCCAGGGCTTCGGGATGTCGCGCGACCAGAGCCGCGAGCGCTTCGAGGAAGCACTCGAGATAGTCGTGCGCGCATGGACCGAGGAGCGGGTCACCTACAAGGGCCGCTTTTACCAGGTCGCCGATGTCGCGGTGGTGCCCCGGCCGCTCCAGAAGCCGCATCCGCCAATACGAATCGCCGCGAACAGTCCCGAGACCGCCCAGTTCGCCGGCCGCAAGGGCTACGACGTGCTGGTCGCCTCGCCCATCAATCCGGTACCCGGCTTCTACGAGCACATTCGCGCCTACCGTGCGGCGCTCAAGACCGGCGCGCGTCCCGAGCATCCGGGCGACGTCGCCGCACTGTTCTTCGTATGCCCGCACGCGAGCCGCGCGAGCGCGCGCGCCGAGGCCGAAGGCAGCCTGCTGCACTACTTCCGCACCATCGGCGAACAGGCGCTGGTTGGCGGCCGTGGCCAGTACGAGGGCTCTTATGCCTACCTCGAACAGGTGCGCGAGCGGGCTGCGGCGATGACCTACGAGACGGTGGACGAGACGATGGCGGTTTACGGATCGCCCGAGGAATGCATCGCGCGCATCAACGACGTCTATGAGCACAGCGGGATCGATCAGCTCGTATGCTGGTTCAACGCGGGCGGCCTGATACCGCATCGCGAGGTGATGGCGACGATGGAACGCTTTGCGGGCAAGGTGATGCCGGCCGTGCGCGGCCTGGGCGCGCTCGGCGCGAAGCGTTGATACCCCTCTCCTTAGTCCAAGGAGAGGTCCGGGAGAGGTTCTCTGATGAATTTTCCGGATTCACTTAGCCGCCGTGCCCCAGAGGAATCACGCGGCTAAGGATGCCGCGCGAGATCCTTCGACTCCGCTCGCAGACTCGCTTCGCTCAGGATGACAGGCTCTTGCATGCAACCCATTAATGACACGTTACACTATCCTGCATCTTCTCTATGCCCTCGCCCCTTTGGGGGAGAGGGAGCGGGTGAGAGGGTGCGCGACCGCTACTGAGAACCGGATTAGCTAGTCGCTTGTTATGATTGAGTATTCTGAAATATGTTACGGCTGCCCATTCTGAACATGCTATGACTGACTATCCCGAAATAGCCACTTTCCCGCGCGGCGCGAAACGGCCAGCCGTGATCGACGAGCTGGCCGCGGCGATCGAGTCCGACGGCGGCGCGGCGCTGGCCGCCTACCAGGAACCGCTAGGCGCGCATTGGCAGCTCTTCGCGCTGGTGCCGGCCGCGATGCTCCAGGGAACGCCGTTCCAGCGCGATCTTAGCCCGGCCCATCTCAAGCGCCTGGGCGAAGTGATGAAGAAGCTCCGCCGCTTCACCGAGCCGGTGGTCGTGGTGCGCGCCGACGGCGGCTACTGGACCCCCAACGGCAACCATCGGCGCGCCGCCGCCACCAAGCTCGGCGCGAAGACCATTCCCGCGATCGTAATCCCGGAGCCCGAGATCGCGTACCAGATTCTCGCACTCAATACCGAGAAGGCACACAACCTCAAGGACAAGGCGCTGGAGGTCATCCGGATGTACCGCGCGCGCCTGGAAGCGGCGCCGCGCGCGATCGAAAAGGACTTCGCCTTCGAGTTCGAGCGCGCTCACTTCATCACGCTCGGCATCCTGTACGACCGGACGAAGCGCTTTTCGGGCGGCGTGTACGCGCCGTTGTTGAGCCGCGTCGACGATTTCCTGGCCAAGACGCTGCGCGAGGCCGCCGAGGAGCGTGAGGAACGCGCCGCGCTGGTTGCGCGCGCCGACGAAGTCCTGACCGCATTGGTCGCGCGCGGCAAAAAACGCGGCCTGACCCATCCCTACCTGAAGAATTACATCGCGGCGCGATGCAATCCGCTAAGCCGCGCGCGCAAGAATCTGCCGACGTGCCGCGCGGCGTTGAACAGCATGATCAAGGCGCTCGAAGAATTCGACCTCGGCAAGATTCATTTCGGTCAGATTCAAAGCGCCGCGGCGTTGGTGGCAGCCGCCACGATCGAGCCAGCTTAGCGCAAAGAAAAATCGCGGCCCGGAATGCGCGGCTGGCGCGTCCGAAACCCCTGCTCCGGTCGAAGAACGCGCGGGGAAGCCCCGGTAAAATAGACCGGCCCAACAGCCAAAAATGCCGGCCCTCACCCACGGGGGCGGCATTCCGCTCGCAGGCAAATGTCTCCAAAAGCACCAAGTTGTGGCTCTGCTGGAGACAGCTCGCGAGGATTCAACGGGCGCCTATTCTATGTCAGACGCAATTCGGACGGCGGAGCTTCGCGAAAGATCACTTCGCAGCCCCGCAAAAGATGGCATGGTCCTTGCGCCAGTTCCGATAAGAGACTGAGTCAACCCTGGCAGAAGAGAGCTGGAAGCACATGGACACTCAGAACAGCCCGGATCGCATCGACCTCGATTTGTTGAATCGGTTGAGATCCCTGTCATTTCTTTCAGCCATCGCATTGCGCGAGCTTGCGGTCGGCCTCAATTCGGCAAACTTCAGAAGGCGCTCGGTGATCCTTCCTGAAGAGGCGCCGGCGGGGGGAGTGCATATCCTGCTGAGAGGCGTGGCAAAAATCACTTGCCTGAACCGGCGTCGTGAGCGCGTAGTCCTGGCTTTCCTTGCGCCTGGTCCACTCCCCGAGTTTATTTCCCTACCGGTCAACCGGTGGCGTTTTCGCTGTGAGGCTCATAGCGATTGCAGGGTCGGCAGTATGGGCTGGGACCAATTCGATCTCATCACCAGGACGGCATCGCGATCCGGTCTAGAAAGGTTTCACGAAAACGATCTGATGCAATGGTCTCGGTTGTTCGAAGGGGGCCTCGGTTTACTGCTGGGTCTCGACCTTCGCGCGCGCCTCGTGTCCACACTTCTTCAATTGTGTTCGACCTTCGGAGTCATCGAGTCGCGTGGCACCCTTTTGCGAGTCTCGCTCAGCCACAAGGATCTGGCCGAGCTGGTGGGAGCCTCACGACCCAGGGTCACGGAACATTTAGCCGAGTTAGAGCGCGAGCATCTGATTATTCGTCAAGGCCGGCAACTGATTGTGCGCGTGGATAGTATCGGGAATTCAGCGGGTCTCGCGCCGCTAAACACGACTGGCTCATTCGCAAAAGCTGACGCAAAATATCATTTTCCGAAAGAAAACCAACTCTATGGTCCACGTTCGCTCGCAGCAGGGGCCTCTCTGTAGCCGCTGACAGACGAGCCATCCGCTAGTCGAGTATCTCGTCCGGTAGTAATGACCCAATCGCTATAGCCAGAGCTGATTTTTCAATCACGGAACACAAGCCGACTAACTATTGCTGAAAACAACTGGTCTAGGAGGTCTTTTATGTTGCTTGTGATTATCCTGCTAATCCTGCTGTTCGGCGGCGGCGGCGGCTATTATGGATATCGCAGCGGCTACTACGGAAGGCGCGGAATGAGCGTGCTGACCATCGTGCTGATCGTCCTGTTGATCTGGATCGTAATGGGTGGCGGGTTCATCCGGTAAGCGATCGCCGATCTAGGAGAAGAACCATCGACGGACCGGGCTTGCCTGTGAAACGAGCGATGTCTAAGTGCGGATCCAGTCGCGGGGCGGCTACGGCATTCAGGCGGCGGCGGGCGCCAGGCTCAGCTCGAAGCTGCCCGGCTCGAGACCTTCCATCGCGCGCAGCACGATTTTGATTCCCACCCGACGCTCGAGCGCCTCGAGATCGCGCGCGCCGTGGTCGTAGAGATAGCGCGCGACGGTGGGATGGACCTTAACCTGCAGCATATCGTCGCCGCTGCGGCGGCGGGCCTCGCGATGGACTCCGCGCAAGACCTCGGCGGCGAGCGTCGGCACGGATTTGACCACGCGCCGGCCCTCGCAGTGCGGGCAGGCGTCGGTGAGCAATTCCTCGAGGCTTTCGCGCGTGCGCTTGCGGGTCATCTGGACCAACCCGAGCTCGGAAATTTTGAGCGCCGAGGTGCGCGCCTTGTCGCGCCGCTGCGCCTCGCGCAGCGCGTCGCTGACTTTCTTGCGGTCGGCCTCGCGCGACATGTCGATGAAGTCGACGATGATGATTCCGCCGATATTGCGCAGGCGTAGCTGCTTGACCACTTCTTCGACCGCTTCGAGGTTGGTCCGCAGCACGGTCTCGTCCTGGTTGGTCTTGCCGACGAAGCGGCCGGTGTTGACGTCGATCGCGGTGAGCGCCTCGGCCTGGTCGAAAACCAGGTAGCCGCCGGACTTGAGCCAGACCTTGCGGTCGAGCGCGCGCTCGATCTGCGGCTCGATCTTGAAGTGGTCGAAGATCGGCTCGGCGCCCTGGTACATCGTGAGCCGCGCGCGCAATCGCGGCATGTAGTGCTGCACGAATTGCACGATGCGCTCGTAGGTCTCGGGATCGTCGCACCAGAGTTTGTCGATCTCGCTGGAGAACAAATCGCGCACCGTGCGCAGCGCCACGTCGAGGTCGCTGTAGAGAATCGAGGCCGGCGGACTGCTCTCGCTCTTGGCCAGTATCGACGCCCACAGCCGCGTCAGGAAGTTCGCGTCGCGCTGGATTTCGCGCTTGCTCACGCCCTCGCACGCCGTGCGCACGATGAATCCGCCCTGCACGCGGCCGAGCTCCTTGACCGCCGCGCGCAGGCGCGCGCGCTCCTCCGCGCTGCCGATTCGCCGCGAGACGCCGACGTGGCCGCTGGTCGGCATGTAGACCAGATGGCGTCCGGGCAGCGAGATCGACGAGGTCAGCCGCGCCCCCTTGGTGCCCATCGGTTCCTTGGCGATCTGAACGATGATCTCCTGGTTGCGATGCAGTTGCTGCTCGATCGGGATACGGGTGCGCTGCTCGTGCACGCGCGGGCGCTTGTGCGCCTTGCCGCCGCGCCGGCGGCGGCGGCGCCGGCGTTTCGGAGCCCCCGGCGCTGCCGCTTCGCCCGCGGCGTGCGGGCGTCGCCGCCTCGGTCTCGCCCTCGGCGGGTGTCGCCGCCGCGTCGCTCAGCTCGCGCAGTTCATTTTCTAAGATTTCGTTCTGCTTCTTGCTCTACGTCTTGCCGAACGTCTCGGCGCGCTTCCTGTCGCAGGTCTGGCCGCGGGGCTTGCCGCACATTTTGCCGCTGCGCTGTCGCTCGTCCTGTCGGCACGTTCTTGCTGGTCGTTCTCGCCGGTCGTCTGCGGCTCGAGCGGCGGCTCTTCAGTTCTTCCAGTTCCGCCAACTCTTGCAGGTCTTGCGTATTTTGCGAGTCTTGCAGCGACGCCGCTTCGTCACCGCCGTCGCCGTCGACCGGGTAGGTCTCGACGTCGTCCTCGCCGATCACTTCGGCGATCGAACCGACCGCCTGTACGTCGTCATGAAAGTCGGAGACGTGCAGGAAGCCCGCCTTTTCCAGGCCGATATCGACGAACGCGGCCTGCATCCCGGGCAACACACGCGTGACCTTGCCCTTATAGATGTTGCCGGCAAGGCCGCGATGCTGCTGGCGTTCGAGATAGAGCTCGGTCAGCGAGCCGTCTTCGAGCAGCGCGACGCGCACTTCGAGCGCGCTCGCGTTAATGACAATTTCACGTTTCACCAGAGATCCGGGGGCGACGGACGGAAGGGGTGGTCACACGGGACGGCGTTGCGGGGCGCGCTGCACGCGGCGCCGACGGACAGCGCCACCGCTTTCCGGCAGTCAAAATGCAGGCGCGGCTGCGATTTCGTCGCCGACCCCTCCACCCATCCGAATATGCCATTGAATCTGCCATTTAGACTTAAACCGAATCATAGC
The DNA here is from genome assembly GCA_963832395.1 of uncultured delta proteobacterium. GTDB lineage: Bacteria > Desulfobacterota > Binatia > Binatales > Binataceae > JAKAVN01. Next base: position 312,657 of record CAWHTV010000002.1, read on the forward strand.
AGAGGCCGCGAAGTCCGCAAGGCGCACTGGCGCGGGGCATAAACGTGTTTTGCGCCGACCCCGTCGCCTTGACTTGGCTCACGGGTGCCGATACTCGTTTTCTAATGTCTGCCGCGGCCGACAGTCTGGCGATGCCTCCGTCGGGGATGGCCCTGCTCAATAGCAAGGTCCTGATCCTCAACCGCTCCTACCTGCCCGTCCACGTAACTTCGGTCAAGCGCGCCTTTGCGCTGCTCTACCAGGGGGTGGCGCGGGCGGTCGACGAGCAGTACCACACCTTCGACTTCGCGAGCTGGCGCGACCTCGCGATCGAGACTCATCACGAGCGCCTGGGCGTAGTGGGCGGGTTAGTTCGCGTGCCGCGGGTGCTGCTGCTGACGGCCTACGAGCGGGTGCCGCGCCGCCACGTGCGCTTTTCGCGCTTCAACATCTTCGCCCGCGACGGCAACACCTGCCAGTACTGCGGGCGGCGCTTCGCGCGCACCGAACTCAACCTCGACCACGTCATGCCGCGCTCGCGCGGCGGGCTCTCGACCTGGGAGAACATCGTCTGCTCCTGCCATAACTGCAACCGGCGCAAGGGCGGGCGCACGCCCGATGAGGCCCGGATGGCGCTCGTGCGCAAGCCCATGCGTCCGCACTGGACGCCGTTTAGCGCCGAGATGTTCAGCCTGAAGCGTTATCGCGAGTGGATGCCGTACCTGACGGCGGTCGACAGTGCGTACTGGAACACCGAGCTGCAAGAGTAGAAGTAGAATTTGCGCCATTAGCAGCGTCTGGACCGCACTCCGCCCAATCCCGCACGATATCCACAGGCTACTCTCCGCGTAGGGGATACGATGCGCCGTGGGCGGTTTCATCGGCCGCGGGCTTTCGGCTAAGCTCGGATGCGGATGTGGTGAGGTGGAGGCGATGATGGTATGCGGCTCAAAAGCCTTGATTTAGTAGGCTTCAAATCATTCCTGGAGCCGACAAGCGTCGGCTTCTCACCCGGGATTACGGCGGTCGTCGGTCCCAACGGCTGCGGCAAGTCCAACGTGGTCGACGCCATCCGCTGGGTTCTCGGCGAGCAGGCACCGACGCGGCTCCGCGGCAAAAGCGCCGAAGACCTCATCTACGCCGGCAACGACTCCAATCCGGCGGCCGGGATGGCCGAGGTCTCGCTGCTGCTCGAGGCCGACGACAACTCTGCGCGCTTCCGGAGCCTTACGCCGGACTGAGCGAAGTATGCGTCACGCGCCGGGTCTATCGCTCAGGCGAATCCGAATATCTCATCAATAAAATTCCCTGCCGGCTGAAGGACATCACCGAGTTCTTCATGGCCGCGCAAATTCATAGCCGCGGCTACGCCTTGATCGAACAGGGCCGTATCGAGGAGATCATCCAGTCCAAGCCCGCCGAGTTGCGCGGGATGATCGAAGAGGCGGCCGGGCTTTCGCTCTTCAAGGGACGGCGCGAGATGAGCGAGCGCAAACTCGATCGCGTGCGCGAGAACCTCGCCCGCGTCGACGACGTGCTGGCCGAAATCGAACGCCAGTTGGCTTTCGCCCGCCGCCAGGCCAAAAAGGCCGAGGCCTACAAGGCGATCCGCGTCGAGCTGGCCGAGCTGGAACGGCTGACCGCCGCGCGCCGGCTGCTCGAAGAGCGCGCCCGCCTCGAGCAGCAGCAGCGCGCGCTCCGAGGAACTCGACGCCCAGCGCGAGGCGACTCGCGAAGCGCTCGCCGAATTGCAATCGCAGACCGACGCGGCTGCCGCCCGGCTCGCGGCCGAGCGCGATCGCCTGGCCGCGCTCGGCCGCGAACTCGACAACTTGCGCGCGGCCGCCGCGCAGCGCGGCCATACGCGCGAGTTCCTCGAGCGCCGCCTGAGCGCGGCCGACGCGGCCGCGCCCGAGCTGGCGGCTCGCCTCGAAGAGCTCGAGACCAAGGCCACCGCCGCGCGCGCGGCGCGTGCCGAGGCCGGCGCGCGCCTGGCGCGCGAGCGCAACGAGGACGACGGCGGCGAGGCCGCCCTCGCCGCGTTGCGCGAGCGCCATGACGAGGCCGCCGCCGCGCTCGGCGAGGCCGAGCGGCGCGGCGAAGACGCGCGCGACGAAGTCGCCGAGCTGATGAGCGAAGCGGCCGCGATACGCGGCCGCCTCGGCGCGCTCGGCGGCGAGCGCGCCGAGCTCGAAGAGCGCCTGCGCGCTGGCCGCCGAGCGCCTCCCGTCGCTCGACGAGGCGCTGGGCGCCGCGCGCTCCGCGCTGGACGCGGCAGGCGGCGAACTCGCCGCCCGCCGCGCCGGACTCGCGGCGCTGGAGGGCCGCGGCAAAGAGGCCGCCGAGCGCGAGCGGGAGGCCCGCACCGCGCTCGACGCCGGCGCGGCGCGCCTGGCGCTGCTGCGCGAATCGCTGAGCGCCGCACGCGCGCGCGCGGAACGCGCCGCGCGCTGCGCGCCGAGCGGCGGCGCCGCCGAGCGCCTGCGCGTGGTGCTCGAGTCGCTCAACGGCGACCGGCCGGCCGAGCGGCCCGCGATGCTGGCCGAGGTCCTGCGCGCGCCGGCCGCGATGCGCGCGGCGCTGGGCGCCGTGCTCGGCGAGGAAGCCGAGGCAGTGATCGTCGAGTCGCCTCATCTGGCGCTCCGCGCGATCGAGATTCTCAAAGAGTCCCGCGCCGGCCGCTTGAGCTTCATCCCCGAGCCCGGCCCGGCCGATTCCCATCCGGCGATCGAGGCGCCCGGAATCGCCGGCCGCCTGCTCGACATGCTCGAAGTCGAGCCGCGCTTTCGCCACGTCGCCGAGGCGATGCTCGGCCACGTGGTCGTCGCCGACGATCTGCGCTCCGCGCTCGCGGCGTCGAATTTAAACGGCCACGGCACGCTCTTCGTCACGCGCGAGGGCGACCTGGTATCTCCGGGAAGAATGATCGCCGGCGGCAGCAGCGCCGCGTCTGGCGACGACGCCGAAGGAGGCGGCGGCGCCCGATGCGCCGGCGCTGGAAGAGGCGGCCGCGCGCGTCGAGCAGGCCGAGTCCGAAACCGCATCGCTGCGCGCGGCTTTCGAGGCGGCGCGCGCCGTGCTCGAGACCGCGCATCGCGAACTCAACGAGGAGCGCGACAATCTCTCGCGCGCCGAGCGCGCAACGAGCGAGCGGCGAAGCGCCCTCGAACGCGTCGAGAGCGAGATTGCCGCCGCGCGCGGCCAGCACGAGCAGGCCCGCGTGCGCCTGGAGGAAATCGCCCGGCTCATCGCGGAGTCCAACGCGCGGCTCGAAGAACTCGCCCATGGCGAGGCGGCGGGACGCGAGGGCCTGGCCGCGATCCGCGCCGAGATGACCGAACGCAAAGCGCGCGCCGAGGAATCCGCCGCCGCGATGCTCGAAGCGGCCTCCAGGGTCGAGGCGCGGCGCGCACGCCTGGGCGCGATCGAGCAGGAGCTGGGACATCTTCGCCGCCTGGCCGAGGAGCTCGAGGCGCAGATCGGCAAGGACCGCGCCTCGCTCGCGCGGCTAGGCGACGAGCGGGTCGAGCTGGTGCGCGAACTCGATCAGTTGGCCGCGCAGGCCGAGGCCTCGCGTACGCGCGAGGCGGAACTGGACGCCGCGACCGAAGAGATGCGCGTCGCGTGCGAGGCCGCGGCCACGGCGCTCCAGGTGCTCAGGGCCGAGCTGGCCGACACGCGGGCGCGGGCCGAGGCGCTCGAGCGCGACGCGATGGAGTGCGCGCTCGGATGCGAACGCGCGCGCACGCTGGCCGGAGAACTCGGACGCAGCTTCGCCGAGAAATTTCAGACCGAGTTTGCAGCGGTCGAGGACGAACTTTCGGCCGCGCTCGCCGCGCGCGACGCCGTCGCCGACGAAGCCCGCCTGGCCGAGCTACGCGCCAAGGCCGAACGCCTGGGCGAGGTCAACCTCGCCGCCGAGAGCGAGGTCAAGGAGCTGGAGGAGCGCTCCGGCGTGCTCAACACCGAGCGGATCGATCTCGAAGCGGCGGTAAAAGACCTCACGCATACGATCCAGAAGCTCAATCGTGAGGCGCGCCGGCGCTTCAGCGAAACCTTCGAGGGCGCGGCGCGCAACTTCGCCGAGCTTTTTCCCAAGCTGCTGCGCGGCGGCAAGGGCCGTCTCGAACTGCTGCCCGCCGACGACGTGCTGGAGGCCGGCGTCAACATCCTGGTCCAGCCGCCGGGCAAGAAGGTCAAGGAGATCGGGCTGCTCTCCGGCGGCGAGAAGGCGCTGTGCGCGATGGCGCTGATCTTTTCGCTCTTCCTGCTCAATCCGAGCCCGTTTTGCGTGATGGATGAGGTCGACGCGCCGCTCGACGAGTTCAGCCTTGCCGCCTTCACCAGCCTGGTGGGCGAACTCAAGGGCCGCTCGCAGTTCATCGTGATCACGCACAACCAGCGCACCATGCAGCGCGCCGACCATATCCATGGCGTGACGATGGAACGGCCGGGAATCTCGCGGCTGATCTCGCTGGCGATTCCGCGCGCCGCTTAGTCGCCCCGCGCGTCGAGTCCGTCTGCGCGTAGATTGATCGTTCGCCTGCTCGTGCAGCACGCGTAAAAATGCCGTTCATCGCGGGCGCCGCTTTGATCGGGCGCTTCGGTTCCGATCACGCGCGGGTATTGTTATTGTGTGAGGCGTTCGGCGCCGGGCGCCGAAGATTGGGGGAGAAGACCGGCGATACGATACGCGCGGCAGCCCGGCCGGACGCAGCTCCGAAATCTCTTTCCCAAGGATCGCTCTCCGCGTGCCCGATTACATAACCAAAATTCTCGCCAGATTGTCGTCCGTCATATCCACGATTCTGGCCGGCCTGTCGTCTGTCTTGCCGCGGCGGTCGCCTGGTTGTCGTCGGTCTTTGCCGTGATTCTTGCAGGCTGGCGTCTTCGAGCTTGCGCTGTCCGAAGTCTTCGCCAGGCTGTCGTTCGTCGATCGTCTCGTCCTGGTGGTGGCGGCGAGCCAGGTCGTGCTGCTCGTCCTCGCGATTTTAGTCGAATTCAGCGCACGCAAGCGGCGCCGGGTTCCGAACTTGAGCCCGCCGCCGAGCAGGCAGTTGACGCGCAACTCGGCCCGAAATCCCTCCGGCCGAAGAGATCGCATCTCTGCCGACTGCGCACGCACCTCCCGCGAGCCGCAGCCCGCCGAGCCGACCGTCGAACCTCGAGCCGCACTATCGAAGTTGCTCCCGCGAAGCGGTCGGACGCCCGCCCGAGCCGGTCGTTGAAGCTGCTCCGGCCGAGCCGGTCGTCGAAGCTGCGCCCGCCGAGCCGGTCGTCGCGCGCCGCCTGTCGCGGCTCCTGCCGAAAGCGCCCGCGCGAATCGGATTGGGACTGCGCCGCACGCGCGAGAATCTGCTCGCCCGTATCCGCGCCGCGATAACCGGCAGCGCGAAGCTCGACGAAATCTGCGAGGGCCTCGAGGAGGCGCTGATTGCCGCCGACGTCGGCGTCCAGGCTAGCCTCAAACTGGTCGAGGCCGTGCGCGTCCAGGGTCAAGGACGGCACCCGCCCGGACGCTATCCGCGAAGCGCTCAAGGATGAGATCACGCGGATGCTCACGGCGAGCGAACGCCCGATGAACATCCCGGCCGAGGGACCGCTGGTGGTGATGCTGGCCGGGGTCAATGGAGTGGGCAAAACCACGACCGTGGCCAAACTGGCGGCGCGGATGAAGGCCGAGCGCGGTACCGGTGATCGTTGCGGCGGCGGATACCTTTCGTGCGGCCGCGATCGAGCAGCTCGAGGTATGGTGCGGGCGGGTCGGCGTCGACCTGATCAAGCAGAACCAGGGTTCCGACCCGGCGGCGGTGGCCTTCGACGCGATCAAGGCGGCGGTGGCGCGTAATGTATCGACGGTTCTGATCGACACGGCGGGGCGCCTGCAGACCAAGGTCAACCTGATGGAAGAGCTTAAAGAAGATCGCCCGCGTGTCCGGCCGCGAGCTTCCCGGCGCGCCGCACGAATGCTGGCTGGTGCTCGACGCCACCACGGGGCAGAACGCGCTCAGCCAGGCGAAAATCTTCGGGGAGACGGTGCCGCTCACGGGCGTGGTTTTGGCGAAACTCGACAGCACGGCCAAGGGCGGTGTAGTGATCGCGATAGCCGAGCAGCTCAAACTTCCCGTGCGCTTCGTCGGCGTGGGCGAAAATGTCGAGGATTTGCGGGCTTTTGACCCGCGTGAATTCGTGGAGGCGCTGTTTGCCGAGGACGAGTCGCGTCCTGAAGCTTCCAGCGGTTCTTATGCAGCTTGACAGCTTATATTAATCCAAAATTAAAGTGAAGGTGGAAATCGCATCGACCATGACTCTTGAGGCTCTTAAGCAACTCGACGATAGAATCCAGGCATCGGTCAACCGAATTCAGCAACTGCAGCGCGAAAATGAGGCACTGGTCGAAACGGCTGGCTGAAAGTGAACAACGTTTTAACGAGGCTCAAGCCCGCTCCAACTCCGAGCGCCAGCAGCATGAGACCGAGCGCAACGAGATAAAGGCGCGGATCGAAAAAATCCTCGCCCGCTTCGACGGGCTGGACCTGGGCTGAGGTTCGGGCCAAGCAGACCGTCGCTGAGTGCAAGCCGACCGGCCGCTGAGTAGATGATGAAAGGCGTCAACGTCGAAATCATGGGCCAGAGCCTGACCGTCATGAGCGACAGCGGCGACGAATGGGCGAAGACTCTGGCGGCGACCGTCGATGAAAAGATAAACTATATTCGTGCCAACAGCCGCGCGGTAAATTCGGTAAGCGTGGCAATTTTGGCGGCGTTGAATTTTGCCGACGAACTCGAACGACTGAAGCGGGATCATCAAGCGTTAATCGATCAGATTGAAGCACTGAACCGGCGGCTGTCGGTGGCGATGGATTCGTAGAGGCCGCGTCAGCACGGTTTTTCCTGGAGGCTTCGGGTCGGCGGGTTCGGGTAATGATGGCGGGGGGATAGAGGATCTCTGTTAGAAGCGCGATGCGGCGCTCGCAAGATATAGGACTTGTGCCGGTTCTCGGTTACACATGGCGTGGCCTCGGGCCGCGTGAACTTATGGAGCCAGCAACGCCCGCAGGGCCGCGGCACTGACCGCCGGCTGAGGGCGATCGATCGCACAGCGCAACCGCCGAATTAGCCCGAACCCGCCACCGCTAACAGCAGTGGCGGACGAAAAACAATACTTGCGCGCCGTCCTCTCCGAGGCGCGCTCGAGCCTGTCTGCCGTACGCGCCGGCGCGCTGTCGGCGCGCGTGCAGCAGCGCCTGCTCTCGACAGAGACCTATCTCGCAGCGGCTAAAGTCGTACTCTACGCTCCGCTGGGCCGCGAGGTCGAAACCGACCTCATCGCAGCCGACGCGCTGCGCTCGCATCGCCAACTCTACTACCCGATAGCCGACCGCAAGCATCGCCGGATAAGGCTCGGCGCCGTGTCCGACCTCGGCGAATTGCGCGCCGGCGCTTTTGGAATTCTGGAACCGCCCGCCATCGGAGCGCTCGAGGCTGAGGCGCTCGGCGCCGCGCTGGTATGCGTCCCAGGGATCGCGTTTACACCCGACGCCGCCCGCCTCGGCCGCGGCGGCGGCTACTACGACCGATTGTTGGCCGCGCTTTCTGTCGAAGCGGTGACCGTCGGGCTTGCCTATTCGTTTCAGTTGATTGACCGGCTGCCGGAGCAAGCCCATGACCGGCGGCTGGATTTTGTCGTGACCGAGTCCGCCGTTTACGCGGCCAGCGGAGCGCCACCCGCGGCCGCGCAAGCGACGGACCAAGGAGGTCAACCAAAATGGGCGTGCTGACTGGCGTCCTGTTCCTGATAATCGGTGGCGCGATGATGATTTTCGCGGTCTACCTCTCCGGACGGCGGCAGTAGCGTCGCCGATACTCGGGGACCGCTCAACGCGAGGCGCAGGCGATTGTCGAAGATGCAAAAACCAAGAGCGAACTGATCATCAAGGAGGCGGAACTAAAGGCCAAGGACCTGCTGGTCGAGGTGCGCGCGCAGGCCGAACGCGAAGATGCGCGAGCAGAATCGCGAACTGACCGCGCTGGAAAGCAAGCTGGCCGCGCGCGAGGAGAGCATCGACAAGCGGATGGAGGCGTTCGAGCGGCGCGAAGGCGATCTCAATCGGCGCGACCAGAAGCCTCCGCACGAAGGAGAAAAGCCTGGCCGACCGCGAGAGCCGAACGCCAGGAACTGATCGAGGCGGCGCGCGCCAAGCTCGAAGCGGTCGCCGGACTGACCCGGGAGGAGGCTCGGCGCCAGGTGATCGAAGAGATGGTCGGGCAGGCGCGCCATGACGCCGCCCGCCAAATCCGGGTGGTCGAGGAGGAGGCGCGCGAGGAATCCGACCGGCGCGCCAAGCGCATCGTCTCGATCGCGATCGAACGGCTGGCCGGCGAATTCGTCACCGAACGCACGGTCTCGGTGCTGGCGCTGCCCAACGACGAGATGAAGGGCCGCATCATCGGCCGCGAAGGGCGCAACATCCGCGCCATCGAGGCCGCCACCGGCGTCGATATCATCATCGACGACACGCCCGAGGCGGTCGTGATCTCGTGCCACAACCCGATCCGGCGCGAAATCGCGCGGGTCTCGCTCGAGCGGCTCATCTCCGACGGCCGGATTCATCCGGGCCGTATCGAAGAGGTCGTGCGCAAGGCCGAGCAGGAAGTCGAGGAATCGATCCGCGAGGCCGGCCAGCGCGCCATCATCGAGGTCGGCGTCCACGGCATCCATCCCGAGCTGGTCAAGCTGCTGGGGATGCTGAAGTACCGGTACAGCTACGCGCAGAACGTCCTGATGCATTCGATGGAGGCGGCGTTTCTGTGCGGCGCGATGGCGGCCGAGCTCGGGCTCAACGAAAAGCAGGCCCGCCGCGCCGCGCTCCTGCACGACATCGGCAAGGCCTTGACCCACGAGGTCGAGGGCTCGCATGCGCTGATCGGCGCCGAGCTCGCGCGCAAGTACGGCGAGTCGGCGAAGATCGTCAACGCGATCGCGGCCCATCACGAAGAGGTCAAGGCCGAGACCATCCTGGCGCCGCTGGTCGACGCGGCCGACGCGCTCAGCGGAGCGCGCCCGGGCGCGCGGCGCGAAGTGCTGGAGAGCTACGTCAAGCGGCTCGAAGACCTCGAGACCATCGCCAAGTCGTTCAAGGGCGTCGAGAAATGCTTCGCCGTGCAGGCCGGGCGCGAGATGCGGATCATCGTCGAGCCGGGCCAGGTCTCCGACGACGACGCGACGATGCTGGCGCGCGACGTGGCCAAGAAAATCGAAACCGACATGACCTATCCCGGGCAAATCCGCGTGACGGTCATCCGCGAAACCCGCGCGACCGAGCTCGCGCGCTAGACTCGCCGCGGGCGGCGCCGGCCTTGGCGCGGTGCCGTCCGCGGGCTATCATCAGCCTCACGATGCCGACGACGCGCGAAGTTCTCCAGGCCACGATCGCGCTGGAAAAGCGGAGCATGGCGCTCTATGCGCGCTTCGCCAAGACCTTCGCCGGTCATCCGCGCCTGCACGAGTTCTGGTTCGGGATGGCGCGTGACGAGGCGCGCCACGTCGGCGCGCTCGACCTCGTGACCACGGTGCTCGACTTCGAAGGGGTGCTCGACCGGCCAAGCCCGGTGGTGCTCGAAGACGCGAGCGTGGCGAGGCTGGGGCGCTGCTGGAGCGCGGCGCGCGCGAAGCCGAGGGTGGACTCACGATCGAGCAGGCGCTGGGCTTGGCGCTCGAGGTCGAAGAGACGGAGCTCGAGGACAAGGTCGGCGATCTGCTCAAGGCGCTGCAGCAGCACGACGAGTACGAGCGCTGCATGCGCTTGCTGGTCCATGATCTCGGCGAGTTGAGCTACATGATCGAGCAGCATTGCCAGGACCCGGCGTTGCTCCAGCGCTGCGACGAACTGGTCAACCATCACGCCGAGACGCTGCGGCTCTCCGCCGCGCACTGAACCAGCGAGCCGCGCGCGTGGCCGATGCGCCCGTGGCGGCGCACGCATGGACGCATGCCCCGCGTGTCGGTTATAAATGAGGGCTCGCGCTGAGGAGTAGCCGAATTGGCAAGGCACCTGACTCTGGATCAGGGGATTGGAGGTTCGAGTCCTCCCTCCTCAGCCAAATCTCCGATGTGAAGGGAGACGCTCACCGACGGTCCCATCGTCTAGTGGTTAGGACACCGGCCTCTCACGTCGGTAACGCGGGTTCGACTCCCGCTGGGATCACCAGTATTTTTCGTGCATGATGCTCGCGTGACAAAGCCTTACAGGGAGCAAATGTACATGTGGAATCTGCGCATAATCGTGGCACTTGGCGCGATCCTGGTTGTCTCGGGATGCTCGAAATCAAATCCTCTTCTCGGCAAGTGGAAATTAGCTCCAAACTCCGGAAATGAATGTTTCCAGATGTCCGCACTCGAGTTCGGCGACAAAACTGTGACTATCATCACGCCTCTCACTCCGGTAACCGCGGCAGTGACCTATTCTCGCGACGGAGACAAGTATTTGGCCACCTTGCCGAACGGTCAGGTCCTTTCATTCCAGACTGAAAGTGGCGGACTTAAATCGGTTGAGCCGGTGTGCCATTTGGTGCCGGCCAGCTAGAGCCAGGCCGAGGATTGCCGGGCCAACGCTTGCCCGAGATCAACACGCTGATTCGGGATTCCTTGGAGGATTCCGTCCCGGCGACTATCTCCGCAACACTCTAATTTTCCTAACGAATTTGATACTGTCGCTGCCTTTGGAAGGGAGTTTTCGCTGCTGGTCGAGAAGTCTTCAAGCAGATTTCAGTCGGTTCCCGACGGGAATTTAGTATTCGCTACGCAAATTTTTATTGTAGGCGTTAGGCCGCAAAGATGGTACACAGCGAGTGGCTATGCTCCGGAGGTGCGCGGTGCGCTGCTCCAGCTGTGGCTCGCAGAATCACGAGAGCGCGAAGTTCTGCAATGAGTGTTCAGCACTCCTCTTGCTACAGTGTCCTGCCTGCGGCGTAGCCAATCGGACGACCGCGAAATTTTGCGGCGAATGCGCCGCTCCGCTTGCAGCCGCACCGCCAGGGCCAGCGGGCGGGCCACAACTCCCGCCGCAGTCAATCGCGCCAGCCGCGCTGCCCGACTCTCATGGCATCAAGGGTGAGCGGCGTCATTTATCCGTCCTCTTCTGCGACCTGGTAGGCTCGACCGCGATAGCAGCGACTCTTGATCCTGAGGACTGGCGCGAGGTCTTAGCTGGCTACCATACAAGTGCAACTGAAGCAGTCGAGCGGTTCGGCGGACACGTAGCGCTATATTTGGGAGACGGCTTGCTGGTCTACTTCGGCTACCCACAAGCGCACGAAGACGACCCTCAGCGCGCGGTGCTCGCCGGTCTCGCGATCCTCGATGCCATCTCGGAGCTGAACAACCGGATTGCACACAAGCGGGGTCCCAGGCTTGCGGCGCGGATCGGCATCCACAGCGGCTCGGTCGTTGTCGACCAGAGTAAAGGTAAGAAAGCGAATGTGTTCGGCGACGTGCCTAACGTCGCGTCCCGGGTGCAGACCGCCGCGGCACCCGACACGGTTCTGATAACCGCGGCGGTGCATCATCTCGTCTCCGGGCTGTTCGTGGTCGAGGATCAGGGCGCGCAGCCGCTCAAAGGCATTGAACATCCGATTCGATTGTACCGCGTTATCCAGCCAAGCGGAGTGCGGGGGCGGCTCGCTGCCGCGGCAATGCGTGGGTTGACACCGTTCATCGGGCGGGAGGACGAATTGCGTCTGCTCCTGAACCGCTGGGACCAAGCGCGCGAGGGTGACGGACAGGTAATGCTGGTCGTAGGCGAGGCGGGAATTGGAAAGTCGCGCCTCGTTCAGCGTTTCCGCGAACAGATTGCGGACACGCCGCATACGTGGGTCGAATGCGCGGCGGTATCGCTCCACCAAAACTCGCCGTTCTACACGATCGAGGACATGCTGCAGCAGGCCTTTCGCTGGCGCGGCGAGCAGAGCACCGACGAACGTTTCGCCGGCCTCGAAGCCGCGCTCAAGCTGGCGACAGTCAATCTCAGCGAGGCAGTGCCGCTGATCGCGCCGCTGATGAATCTGCCGATTCCGGCCAAATATCCGCCGCTGCAGATGCCGCCGGATCAGCAGCGCAAACGGCTGTTGGCGACAATTGCGGCTTGGGCCCTCGGGACGGCACGAATCCAGCCGCTGGTGATCGCGATCGAAGACCTGCATTGGGCCGACCCCTCGACGCTGGAGGCGATCCAGCTTTTGGCCGAGCAGGATGCGATGGCGCCGCTGCTCCTAATCTGCACCGCCCGCCCGGAGTTCCGTGCGCCATGGCCCCTGCGAGCGCATCACGCGCAGTTGAGCCTGAATCGTTTGAGCGCGCGCAACTCGCGCGAGATGGTGGCGCGGCTGACGGAGCGCGCGGAACTGCCGCCGGATACGGTCAACGCGGTGGTCGAACGCAGCGGCGGCGTGCCGTTGTTTGTCGAGGAACTGATTCGAACGGTGGTGGAGCGCGGCGATATCAAGCCGGCGTTGCGCGAGATTCCGGCGACGCTGCACGACTCGCTGATGGCACGTCTGGACCGGCTGGGAGAAGCCAGAGAGGTCGCGCAGGTCGCGGCGGTGATCGGGCACGAGTTCTCCTGGGGATTACTCAGCGCGATCACCGCGATCGAAGATGAAAAGCTCGCCTCCGCGCTGAAGAAGCTGGCGGATGCGGAGCTGCTGCTCGAGCAGGGCATCCCTCCAGAGGCGAGCTACAGGTTCAGGCACGCGCTGATTCAGGATGCCGCTTACCAATCGCTGTTGAGGAGCAAGCGGCAGGACTACCATCGGCGGATCGCCCAGGTACTGGAGGAGCGATTTCCCGAGACCGCTGAAGTCCAGCCCCAGCTTCTCGCTTATCACTACGCCGAGGCAGGTCTCGGCCAACAGGCAATCACCCACTGGCAGATGGCGGGTCAGAAGGCGGTGCAACGATCGGCCAATGCGGAAGCGGTAAGTCACCTCACCAAGGGACTCGAATTGCTCGAGACTCTGCCGGAGACCCCGGAACGCTTCCAGCAGGAACTTGCACTCCAGCTCGCCCTGGGAACTCCGCTGATCGCTTCCAAGGGGTTTGGCTCACCCGAGGTGGGAAAGGTCTACGCGCGGGCGCGGGAACTGTGCCGGCGGGCCGGTGAGGCTCCGCAGCTTTTCCCGGTGTTCTGGGGGCTGTGGATGTTCTACATGGCGCGGGCCGAGCACATCGTGGCGCGCGAGCTGGCCGAGCAGTGCCTGCATCTGGCTCAGACTGCTGGCGATACGGGCTTCCTTGTGCAGGCCCATCACGTACAGGGGGTCGGCCTCATCGCGGCTGGCGATTTCGTCCAGGCTCTCCAGCACCTTGAGCAAGCGATCGATATCTACGATCCGCAACAACATGCCTCGCACGCGTACGTCTATGGCCACGATCCCGCGGCGGTAAGCCGCCTCCACGCAAGCTGGGCGCTTTGGTTTCTCGGCTATCCCGATCAGGCCCGAAAGAGGGGCGCTGAAGGACTCGCCTTGGCGGAAAAGTTGAGTCACCCGTATACTTCGGCGACCGCTGACGCCTTTGCCGCCTGGCTTCATCAGTTCTGCCGAAATGGCCAAACCGTTGAAGAGCTGGCATCGGCAGCCCTCACGATCTCGACCGAGCACGATTTTGCGTTCTACCGGGCCATGGGAATTATCATGCGCGGCTGGGCTCTGACCCAGCGCGCAAAGGTATCGGATGGGATTGCGGAAATGCATACGGGACTGGACGCTTACCGCGTGACCGGCGCCGAGGTCCTGCGGCCGGCCTATCTTAGCTTGCTGGCGGAAGCGTGTGGGAACGCGGGACGAGCCGACGAGGGTCTGAGCGTGTTGGCTGAAGCGCAAGCCTTGGCGGACGAGCGCCACGAACATTGGTGGCAAGCCGAACTGCACCGCCTCAGAGGAGAACTGGTACTTAAACGGCCCGGCGCAATGGGTTCGGAGACAACTGTTGAAAATGAAGCGGAGGGCTATTTTCGTCAGGCTCTCGCTGTCGCCAAAGCGCAGAAAGCTAAGTCTCTGGAGCTGCGCGCCGCGATGAGTCTGTTCCGTCTGTGGCTTCGGCAATCCAGACGCGCTGAAGCACGAGACGTACTGGAGGAGAGTTTCGCATTTTTCACTGAAGGATTTGACACTCCGGATTTACTGGAGGCGAAAGCACTACTAAACCAACTATGAAAGAACACTGTCTTTTGCTTTTGGTGTTCTTATTGGACTGGCTCGTTCAAGAGACTGAAGATAGTCACATTGATCGAATGAACGTTTACGTCACAGCGAAAAAGGATGATCCGACATGCCAACGAAGTTGATGGCTACGTTCGCCGGTGCAGTCTCCGCCTTTAATAGCGGCAATTATATTACTTCCTTGAAGCCATTGCTGCATAAGCATGTAGTGATGAACCAGGTCGACGATCCCAGCGCACCGGTCCATGCGGGGATCGCCGATGTGATAAACTATCTAGTAGGGACCCAATCGAAGCTGTTGCCGCAGTTCGGCTATGTACCTACTATTGATGATCCTTTAATTAGCGGGCCTAGAGAAGCACCGAGAGACACGGACGGCGCCGCAGCGCAGGTACTACATGCTCAGATAAACGGGATAGGTACGTATCAAGATGACAAGAACAACCCCAAGACTCTAGAACACGTCCGCTACTTTTTCCTTTTCAGGAGAGAAGACCCCGGAGCCCCATGGCTGCTCGTCCATGCGGTTGCAACACCCTATAAGCTATAAACATAGCTGCGCCTATTTCGATGCAACATCTGGTGGCTTACTACGACAGCAAGACGTGTGGAATCCTGGAGCGCTATGGTCCGGGGCCGCGAGTGCACTATCATACTGGTCTCGAGGATGCGCCTGCTTCAGCAGGCGCATCGACTCAAGAGCTACGTCAGCGCTTGGTGGCTGCACAGGAGCGGGCGCTGTATCACGCGGCCCAGGTTTGGGGCGCGTCATCGACTCTGTGCGGGGAGGTACTCGATGTTGGCTGCGGCCTCGGCGGTGGCTCGATTTTCTGGGCGCAGGAGTTTGGCGCGCGGGTCACGGCCGTCACCTGTGTTGCCTCTCATGTGGACCTCGTAGCGCGGTTCGCCACGCTAGCTGGTGTCCAGTCACGGGTGCAGCCGCTTCTGTGCGACGCTCTGGAAGTTCCGGGGCAAGAGCGCTTCGACGCCGCCGTGGCAGTAGACAGTTCCGGCTATCTGGAGCGTGGATCTTGGCTTAAACGAACTGCTTCGCTTCTACGCTCCCGGGGACGGATCTTTATCATCGATTGTTTTCTTGGCCGACCGGAATATGAAGAGCCGTTCAATAGCTACTGGCACACTCGAATCGGCACCATTGCGGAGTATCTCGCGGCAGCGGGGGCAGCAGGGCTCCGGCCGGAGTCGATCCACGACATCTCTCGCCGCACGGAGCACTTCTGGACCACAACAGTGGCGTTGATGAAAGCAGAGGCGCGGGAGAAACCGCAGGGTCCGACCGAGACAGCGCGCCGCGATGCATCTATGCGGGCGCACGCTCTGGTGCGGCAGGGCCTGGTGGATGAAGGTCTGCGCTACGCGCTGATGAGTTTTTCGAAGGCGTGAGCAGGGCCTTGGAGGATCAGAAGATGGAATCGGCGCTGGCGCGACCGCGCCGACGTCTCAGGTGTTGAAACTAGTCCGCCTTCTTCGCCGAGGCGGCGGGGATGAAATCGAGCGCCGCGGAATTCATGCAGTAACGCAAGCCGGTCGGCGCCGGACCGTCGTCAAACACATGCCCCAGATGCGCGTCGCATCGCGCGCACACCACTTCGGTACGATCCATGAAGAACGAGCGGTCGGTTTCGGTACGCACGTTCTGCTTAGCGATCGGCTGATAGAAACTTGGCCATCCGGTGCCCGACTCGAACTTGGTATCCGAACTGAACAACGCCGTGGCGCAGCAGATACACCGGTAAAGCCCATTCTCGTGGTTTTCGTCATACTTGTTGGTATACGGCGCCTCGGTGCCTTTGCGCCGGGTGACATCGTATTGCTCAGGCGTCAGGAGCTTGCGCCATTGATCATCCGGCTTCACTACCTTGCTGACCATGACTATCCCTTTGTTCTTGCCGTCGCTGGAGAACTCTACGATCTCGATCTCGCCGACTGTGCCCGAAGACGCCGTGGCGGCATCGGCGGCATCCGACGAACGGCCATTGCCGAACAGCTCCCAGGCGATCGCGAACGGAACCGCGGCGAGCACGGCGAGGATGGTCCGACGGCTGGGAATTTTCCGGCTGGGAAGCTTCATGCTGGTCTTGTTGGCGACCTGGTTCGCGATCTTGCTTGTAGTGCTGCGGCATAGCGCGGTCCATTCCTCGTGCTTGTCCTTCCATTGTCTTGCCATCAGGCTTGATCCGACAACCGAATCAAGCGGCAGGCGGTTCCTCTCGAGCCTTTCAGTTCGAGCGGCGACCCTGCTCCTAACAGTAGCCTGCGGGATCGCGAAAGTTACAGAAAGACTATAAACTTTGCTGCGAAGGTGGCATGACGGGCGGCAACCGGCGATAATCGCGCCCGTCCTTGGGAGAAAGAGAAGGGGTCGCAGCGATGATTCTGAAGGTCGCCCGTCTTGGTTACCCGGTGCTGCGGACGATGGCGCAGCCGGTCGCGCCGGAGCGCATCAACACGCCCGAGTTCCAGCGCCTGCTCGACGACATGGTCGAGACGATGCGCGAGTACGTCGGCGTGGGGCTCGCCGCGCCGCAGGTGCATCTGCCGCTGCGCCTCGCCGTGCTCGAGGTCGAGCATCATCCGCGCTACCCGGAGATGCCGTCGGTGCCGCTGACGTTTCTGATCAATCCCGAGGTCACGATTCTCGAGCGCGCGACGATCGAGGACTGGGAAGGATGCCTGAGCATCCCGGAGATGCGCGGGCGGGTGCCACGTTTCAAGCAACTTCGCGTGACGGGACTGGGACGGCACGGCGAAGCGCTGGATTTCATCGCGAGCGACTTTCACGCCCGCGTTATCCAGCACGAGACCGATCACTTGAATGGCGAGGTCTACCTGGACCGGATGCCGAACATGCGCTCGCTGTCGCATCTGGCGGAATGGCATCGCTTCGCGCTGGCGCCGCCTCCGGGGGACAAAGTAGGCGGGCGACCGCGCGCGGCTTGTCGCGAAGTCACACGGGGGCCTGTGCGTCGCCAGGTCTCGCGCGCGGCGCGTTCACTTAGGCGGATACGGGAGCTTGTCGGGAATCTTGCCGGTCAGCTTTGCCTGCTCGAGGGTCTTGGTCAGCAGATCGTTTTCGGTAACCTGGCGTTGCTCCTCGGCCTGCACCTTGGCGAGCGCCGCGTTGAGCTGGTTGTTCTGATCCTGGAGCTGCCCGATGCGGCTCGAAAGTTCGCTGATTTGCGCCTGGTCACGCTGATGGTCAGCCTGCTCCTGCTGATGCCACTTCCATCCGATCGACCGCGGCAATCACCGCCACGACGATCGCGCCTACCAGATAACGATACATCGCGTATAGCCTGCCGCGCGGGCCAAAGCGCGTGCGGCGTTCTACCTATGATGCCCGTGCGGATCTTGTGAAGGCGGCGGTGGGCCCACCTCTGCGATGCGTGCCTCCAGCTCCGCGCCGCCGACGATTCCCTTGGCGTTGAGCAGCCGGGTCAGCGCGCCGAGCCAGTGGTGGTAGTAATCTGCGCCGCCGCTGGTGGTGCGGCCGGTCTTCTCCGCCGCGCCGATCTCGTCGATCAGGCTTTGCTGGAACTCCGCCCAGTGGAACTGTCCCGTCTCGCACAGCGCCACCGCGACGGCGAAGGCGCGCGCCTCCCACGGCTCGCTGAAAACGGCTTCGGGAGCCAGCGCGCGGGCGGCCGCGATCAAATCTTCGGTGGTTTTAGCGGACACTCTGATATGCCCTTTCGCGATGCGCCTCTTTTCTTGCCTGTGCACGCTACCTGGCCGCGCGGTTCTCATCCGCGCGCCGCATGGGGAGCTTCGCCAGTGCCCGTACCAATCATGGAATCGCGCGTCACCAGGTCGGCAAGCTCGTCTTCGCTCAGGCCTTCGGTGCCGGCGGGCCGCTCGGGAATCACGAAATAGCGCATCTCGGAGCTCGAGTCCCACACGCGGATTTCCTTGTCGCCCACGTCGACCTCGAACTCTTTGAGCAACCCGCGCGGATCGTTCACCGCGCTCGCCCGATAAGCTGTGCTCTTGTACCACACCGGCGGCAGTCCCAGGACCGACCACGGGTAGCACGAGCACAGCGTGCAGACCACGAGGTTGTGCACGCGCGGCGTGTTCTCGACCACCATCATGTGCTCGCCCTGCGGGCCGGGCGGAAAGCCGAGCTCCTCGATCGCGCGGGCGGCGTTGTCGAGCAAACGCTTGCGATATTCAGGGTCGGTCCATGCGCGTGCGACCACGCGGGCCCCGTTGCGCGGGCCGACACGCCGCTCATAGGTGTCGATCAAGTTCGTCGAGCGCCTGCGGATTGACCAGCCCCTTCTCGACCAGCAACTGCTCGAGCGCCTTTACGCGCTGGGCCGGCTCGGACAGCGGAGCATTGTGATGGTCGTGTCCGTCGTGATGATCGTGTCCCTCGCTCATCGTTTGTGTCCCTTCCTGGTGCGTCCCTTCGCGGCAGCCGCGCGCGTCCGAGACACCGCCTTGGCGGCGGGCTTGGCCGTGCGCGCCTTGGCAGCGAATTTTGTCGCCGGTGCCTTGACGGTAGTCTTGTTCTTGTCGGCGGCCTTGTTCGTGGCGGTCTTGCCGGAGACTTTCGTGGCGGGCTTGATCGCCGGTTTGGCGGCGGTGCGGTCGCGCTCCAGGTAGTCCTCCCAGCAATCGAGGTATACCGGTGCGCGCTCGTTGCGGTCGGGGCCCCACAGCTCCTTGGCCTCGAATACCACGGTATATACGTGCTGCGGCTTGCCGCCCTGGCCGTGGGCGTGCGTATCGGGAAAGACGAAGACGCCCTGGTCGTAGCAAATCACGCCGCGTTTGCCGCGCGCGTAGCGAGGCAGGCGCGTGTGATGCTCGGGATTGAGATTGCGGGCGACCACGCGGTCGCCAACCTTGAAGCCGGGTTTGAAGCTCTTATCGAAGCGCAGCTTGACCGCGGAATCGTCGAACGATTCGACGCCGCTGCCGCCGCCGAGCGATCCGGTCGCCTTGGCCGGCGGGGGCGCAGCGGCATGTCCATTGGCGAGTTCCTCGGGCGTCACTGCGCCCTTCTCAACCAACAGCGATTCCAGCGCGTAGAGCCACTTCTCGTAGTAGGTAGCGGCAAGGTAGCCCGCCGGCGGCATGCGCTCGATCGCGCGGCGAAACTCGTCGACGTTGCACACGCCGCGCCCCATCGCGGTCAGCGTCATCGCGAAGGCTCGCTTCTCCCAGTCCGAGTGGAAGACGGGCTCGTTCTGTTCGCGAACTACCGGCCCGAAACCATGCATCCCGCCCAGATCGTGAACCCCATTCATAGATCCCGTCGCTCTCCAAGTCCTGCCTGATTTTCCAGTTTTCAAATGTAGGCTAGGCTTGGGTGTCGCTGGCAGTCAAGGCAGTACGCACCTGCGGCGCCGTGCGCGTAAGAAACTTGTCGAGACCCGGGAGAGAACATGACGAGAAGGTTTGCGATCGCGAAATTGGTGGGCGCGCTTTTGCCGCGTGTGGGATTGGCGCGCACGGTATTAGCCGCGGGTTTAGGAACGATTTGCGTGGCGATGACCGCGAGCGGATGCACTCGCACGCGGACGGGCCTCGCGCAGTATTTTCCGCTCAAGCCCGGGATGGCCTGGACGTTTCGCTTCAGCGGCTCGACCGGAGGCACCGGTGAATTGACCACGACCAACCAGGCGCCGCGCGCAGTCTTCGGCTTCACAGCGGTTCCGCAGCAGAACGCGGGCGGCGATAAAACCTACACCGAGTTCTACGCCGACGACGGCGCGGGAATTCGCCACGTCGCGATCGACGAAAGCGAAGGGCTGCAATCGCGGCTGAGCGATCATTCCTACGTGATCAAATTGCCGATCGCGGCCGGAACCAGTTGGAGCGAAATCGATCGCACTTTCGACGGCACCGTGTACGATGCGACGACCAGGATCGAAAGCGTCAGCGACAACGTCAGCGTGCCGGCCGGGACTTTCAGCGGATGCATCCGCATCCGGAGCACCGGCAGCGCTTCAGCGGCGAAAGGTAGCGCGCGCGCGCCCGGCGCGACCGCCCGCCTGCGTCTCGCAGCCGACGACGACGAGGTTAGCATCGAGGACTACTACTGGCTCGCCCCCGGCGTGGGCCCGGTCAAGGCGACGCATCAGGAGAGCCGGGGCGACGGCCCGATGGCTCAGTCGATCGGCTTCACCCTGGAGTTGGAGCATCTTAAGCAGTAGGTGCACCGGCCATCGTCAGAAGACAAACATCAGCGTCGCGAGGATGGTATCCATCCCGTGATAGGTCGACGCGGTCGCCGCGCACGTGCCGAGCCCCGGGCATGGGAAGAGGACCAACGGCTTAGAGCTGGAAAACGGTTTCTGGCTGGATTCGTCGTGGCGGTACTCGAACCGGCCGACCAGCCATTCGGCGAGCTTGAAATTGAATCCTGCCGTTATATCCCACAGCGTCTGGGGCAGACCCGTATCGAAGCCGTCGATATCTTTCAGAATTTCGCCTCGCAGTCCGACCTGAAAGCGGGGGGTGACCTGATACGCCACCCAGGTACCCTCACCATACCAGTCGCTCGGATGGGTAGTTCGGCCGTTGGGGAACTCGTCGAGAATCGGATTCGGCGGATTTCCCGGCCCCTCGAAAATCGGTGCCGGCGCGAGAGCATTGCTGTCCTGATGTCCCATGAGCGCCTCCTGCGTGATGCTCAGCCCATCGATCATCGGGGTCCAGGTTGCGATTGCATCGAGCAGACCGGCCTTCGATGGCAAATTGCCACCGGTGGGTCCTTGCGGCCCATACATGCCGCTGATCAAGAGAGAGAGTTGACTGGCCGGGTTCAGGCTGAGCTGTCCTTCGAAGGTCTGCAGCGGATATGTGGAAGCCAGCGAGTTCCATCCGTTATTGAGCCCTAAGGTCAGGCCGAAGTAGTCGCTGAAGGTGTAATGGGCCCGCAGACCGGTGACGTTAAAAGGGCTCGCGTGGAAAACGTAACCGATCGACTGGAACAGGTTGTAGTTCTGCCAACTCGGTATTGCCTCGTTGCCGATCAGGGGAAATTGCGTGCCGGCGGTTATCAAAATTCCAGTTCCGAACGGCAGCGTGTAATCGAGATAGGCACGCGTCGGATCGAGCCATCCGCACGGACTTTGCGGACATGCGCCGGCGCGCCCCGCGACCTTCCAATAGACCGTCGCGATGCCGTACTGCACCTGCGCGACGTTCGCAGTATTCAGATCGAGCACGAAGCCGACCTGGGTCGGGGATGCGCGCTCGACATATAGTTCGCCTTGCGCCAGCTCGGGGCTGTTACTCCCGAAGAAATCGTACACCCGCGTTGTGTTGTTGCCGGTGCTGGGCCGATCGAAGTTGTACTCATAGGTGCCCACCAGCATCCCGTGAATCTGAAGTCCGACAGCCTCCTGAAGGCGGCTGTGAACACCGCTTAAGGAATCGACGACGCTCGCGGCGCCAGGAGCGTACTCGAGGCCAAGCGGGGTAACGCCGGATGACGCCGAAGATGCGGGTGTCACCGAGGCGGATGGATTGGCTGCGGGTGCGTTCTGAACCGGCGGCTGGGTCTGAGCTTGCGTCTCGCTCTGGAGGAAAACCGTGGCAATGCCGATCGATATCAGGAGATTCAGGCAGTAGCCGGCTATCCGCAACGACATGCGCCACACCCCTTGGTTCGGGAATTCAACGGAACTTCAAGCTGACCTCACCTATCAAGCCCGGCGCTGCTCGTTTGACCGCCTACCATGCGCCCGCCATCAGCAGCCCCAGCCGCGCCGGATCGCGCTCATCTGCTCCCACCGCGCGCAGGCGCCCGCGGCTGATCACGGCCAGCCGCCCGCATAACGCGATCAGCTCGTCGAGATCGCTCGAGATGAGCAGCACCGCCCCGCCCTCGCCGGCGAACGCGATCAGCATCCGATGCACCTCGGCGGTGGCGGCAAGGTCGAGCCCGCGGGTGAGATTATGCGCGACCAGCACACGCGGGCGGCTCTTCAGCGCGCGCGCCACGCAGAGCCGCTGACGATTGCCGCCGGAGAGCTCGGCCGCGCGCGCCTGCGGGCCGGCGGCCCGGATGTGAAAGCGCTCGAGCAGCTCCGCGCACAGCGCGGCCGCGCGCGAAGCGCTGAGCCATCCGAAACGCCCGCACGCGCGCGCCAGCAGCGGACGCGCGAGCAGCAGGTTCTCCCACAGCGGCATCTCGAGGACCAGACCGTCGAGGTCGCGGTTCTCCGGAATCATGGCGATCGCGCCGCCGCCTCTGCCGCCGCGATCTTCGGCGCCCATCGCGCCGACGTGAATCAGTCCGCTGCTGGGACGGCGCACGCCGGCCATCGCTTCAACCAACTCGCTCTGGCCGTTGCCGTCGACGCCCGCGATCCCGACGATCTCGCCCGCGGCGATCTCAAGGCTGACGCCGTCGAGCGCGCGCCATCCGTCGCGCTCGACCACCAGGTCTTTTATTTCGAAGGCGGCGCGGCTGCGCCAACTGCGCCCGTCGTTGGCGCGCCCTGGGGCGGCGATGCAAACTCGCCAATCATCAGGACCGCCAACTCGCGCTCGGTGACCTCGCCGCAGGCGCGGCGCGCCACGACACGACCGCGACGGAGCACGGTTATCCGGTCGGCGATGGCGAGCGCCTCGGCGAGCTTGTGGGTGACCAGGATGACGATACGGCCCTCGCCGCGCAGCCGGCGCAGCACGTCGAGGAAGGCGGCCAACTCGCCCGGCGCGAGCAGGCCGGTTGGTTCGTCGAGAATAAGCACGCGCGGCTCGAAACTGAGCGCGCGCAGGACTTCCATCCGCACCCGCTCGGCCATCGAGCGCTGCTCCATCCGCACTCCGCGGCGACGGCAGCGCAAAGCCCAGCCGCGCCGCCATCGCGCCGGCGCGCGCCGCGACTTCCTTCAGATCTATTGTGAGTCCCTTGCTACCGGTATGCGCGGCGCCCGCTCCGAAGCCGCCAAGCGCGAAATTTTCCTCCCAGGTCATCCGCTCGAACAGCATCGGACTCTGATGCACCGCGGCGATACCGGCCGCCAGCGCGGCGGCGGCCGAGCCCGGCCGCAGCGCGCGGCCGAACAGTTCGATCGAACCCGCGTCGGGGCGCAGCCGTCCGGCCAGAACGTTCATCAGCGTGGTCTTGCCGGCGCCGTTCTCGCCGAGCAGCGCCACGATCTCGCCCGGGCGCGCATCGAAGTCGACGCCATCCAGCGCCTGGACCGGACCGAAGCGGCGCGTGATGTGGCGAGCGGCAAGCATCGGTTGGACGTGCGCTCAGGCGGGCGGCGGCGGCCCGTAGCGCGCGCGCACGTAGTCAACCGCGTCGTCACGCGAAGCGAGCGCGCCGTCGAGCTGCTGATCCTCGACGTCCTTGAGGATCGATTTGAAATGCGGCCCAGGCGCAAAGCCCATCGCGATCAAGTCGTCGCCGCCGAGCAGGCGCGGCGGGCGAATCTCCTCGCGGCCCATCGCGCCGAGCGCATGCGCGCAGAAATGGTAGAAGCCGAGGTTGGAGCTGGAGGCGAGCGCGTCGAGGCGCGAGAGCTCGAGCAATTCGCCGAAGCCGTCCTCGGCCAGCATCCGCTTGAGCGTGGCCCGGCGCATCCGCGGCGCCATCACCAGGCGCAGATGATTGCGCACCAGGTAGGCAACGCGTTCCTGCACGAAGCGCGAGCGCCGCATCCGCCGCATGATTCCCTCGGCCATCTCGGCGCCCTGTTCGGTATGCCCGTAGAAGGTGACCTTGTCGCCGTTCTCCGCGCGGCACTGCGGTTTGGCGACGTCGTGCAGCAGCACGCCAAAGGCGAGCGTCTCGGCGCATCCCGCCTCCAGCATCGAGAGCGCCAGCCAGGTGTGACGATAGACGTCGCCTTCGGGATGAAAGTTCTGCGGCTGCTCGCATCCGACCATCGGCAGCACCTCGGGCATCACGACCTCGAGCAGTCCGCTCTCGCACATCAACTCCAGCCCGCGCGCGGCGCGGCCGCCGGTCATGATCGCCACGACTTCCTCGCCGACGCGCTCGGCCGCGATATTGGCGACCTTGGGCGCGGCCCGGCGCATCGCGGCCCACGTCGCCGGATCGATCTCGAAGTTGAGCCGGGTGGCAAAGCGTATCGCTCGGAGCACCCGCAGATGGTCCTCCTCGAAACGTTCGCCGGCGTTGCCGATCGCGCGGATCAGGCCGGCGCGCAAATCGCGCATCCCGCCCACCAGATCGATGATCTCTCCGCTGGCCGGGTCGAAGTACATGCCGCCGATGGTGAAGTCGCGCCGGCGCGCATCCTCCTCGACAGTGCCGAAGCGCACCGCCGAGGGACGGCGCCCGTCGACATAGGGCGCGTCGGCGCGGAAGGTGGCGACCTCGAAGGCATCGCCGTCGACAACCACGATGATCACGCCGAAGCGCGCGCCGACGTCAACCGTGTTGTCGAACAACTCCTGCACGACCTCGGGGCGCGCGTCGGTGGCGATGTCGTAGTCTTTGGCCGCGACGCCGAGCACGCGGTCGCGCACGCATCCGCCGGCGAGGTAGGCGATGAAGCCGCGCGCGCGCAGGCGTTGGACTATCGCCAGTGCCTTATTTTCCTTCTCCACGCTCATGGCCGTTCGATGCGGCTTTGTAATCGCGCTAGCCGTCCTCGCGACCGCGCGCGCGGCCACGGGTGCGCTGCGCGTTTCAGCCGAACGACGACGGCGGACGCGCGGCGTAGCTGCGGCGGTACACGCGGATGAGCGCGGCGAAGACCGCGATCACGGCGGGGCCGGCGAACAGGCCCAGCGGCCCGTAGACCTCCAATCCGCCGGTGATGCCGAAGAAGAGCGCGACGGCCGGCAATCCGCTGCCCTGGCCGATCGTCAGAGGCTTGAGCAGATTGTCGATCACTCCGACCACGATCACGCCCCACACCAGCAGCGCCACCGCCCAGCCCGATCCAGCCGTGAACCATAGATAAATCACGACCGGAACCCAGATGAACGCGGTGCCGCCGATCGGCAGCAGCGCCGCCGCGCCCGAGGCCGCGCCGAGCAGCAGCGGGTTGGGCACGCCGGCGACCAGGTAGCCCAGGCCGAGCAGCGCGGCTTCGAGCAGCGCCGTCAACAGCAGCCCACGCATCGTCGCGGACAGCATCGAGCGCAAAGTCTCGAACACCATCGCCTTGTCTTCATCCGGGAGCGGCGTGAGACCGCGGACGAATTCGAAATAGTCCTCGCCATCGCGCAACAGATAAAAGAAGCTTAGCAGCATTATTACGACATCGAACGCGAACGTGACCAGGTTGCGCGCCAGAGTCGTGGCGTTCGCGGTGAAATAGCCGGTCATGTAGGTACTGGCGTTCTCCATCCAGTGGCGTATGTCCTGGATGCGCAAGCCCTCGTGCTCGAGCCACGCCTCGATCGAAGTGATCGTGCCGGAATGGAGCGCCCGGCTGCCGGCCTGCGCAAATCCGCCCTGGTGGACGAACTGGCCCAGCGAGACCCTGGTGGCCTCACGCGCGAGTTTGCTGGAAAGCCATGCCGTCGGGACGGCGATCACGAGCGCCAGGATTGCGGTGACTATCAGCGCGGCGGCAGTCCGGCTGCGGATGACGCGCAGCAGTTGGAGGAGCGCCGGATGGGCGATGAAGGCGAGCAGCATCGCCCACGCGATCGGCACCAGGAAGGGGCTGAGCAGCAGGTAAAGCTCGTAGCCCATCACGGCCAGGAAGCCGAAGAAGAAAATATGTGCGATTCGCTCGCGATCCATTGCGTTACCGTTGGCGGCAAAGCTTAGCAAAAAGCCCGTGCGCGAGTCGCTCGCGGAGGGCTTGGTTGCCCGCGCTCCGGATATTTGTTACCGGATCGGGGTTGCGGCCGATGCAGCCGCCTGGATTTAGAACGAAGGCACGTAGCTCAGTGGTAGAGCACTTCCCTGACACGGAAGGGGTCGGCGGTTCAAACCCGCCCGTGCCTACCAGCCTGTCTTTCGCTATAGTGGCGTCATGAGTTTTCCCGGCCTCCAGTTCCGCGTGCGCGTCCGTCTCATGACTTCGTGCGTCCATTCATGATTGCCCGTCGCTTGCCTACCGCCGCCGGCGCACTGCCGATGCCCGCGTCCATCGGGCCGACGTTCATCTTCGCGAAGTTGACTCTGGCGAAGTTCACCCTCGCGAAGTTCACTCTGGAATGAGCGCGCAAGTCAGCGTATCGCTCGACGGGCAGCTTCGCAGCGTGCCCCGCGGGACCACCGTCAGCGAGGTGCTCGACGGCGCGCGCGGGCGCGAGGTCGTCGCCGCGCGCCTCAACGGCAAGCTGGTCGATCTCAGCCGTCCGATCGAAGATGACGCCACGCTCGAGCCGGTCAAGGCCGACAGCCCCGAAGGACTCGACGTGCTGCGCCATTCGACCGCCCATCTGATGGCCCAGGCGGTGCAGAGCCTTTACCCCGGTACGCAGGTGACGATCGGCCCGACCATCGAGGACGGCTTCTTCTACGACTTCGCGCCGCCCACCCCGTTCACGGTCGAGGATCTGCCCAAGATTGAAGCCAAGATGCGCGAGCTGGCGAAGGCCAACCTCAAGGTCGAACGAGTCGAGGTCGCGCGGGCCGAGGCGATCGAGCGCTTCGCCGCGATGGGCGAGCATTACAAGGTCGAAATCCTAAGCGGCATCCCCGACGATCGCGTGTCGATCTATCGCCAGGGCGAGTGGATGGATCTGTGCCGCGGGCCGCACGTCCCGGCGACCGGCTATATCCGCGCCTTCAAGCTGACCAGCGTGGCCGGCGCATACTGGCGCGGCGACGAGCACAACGCGATGCTCTCGCGGATTTACGGGACCTCGTTCGCGAGCAAGGAAGCGCTGGAGGAGCATCTGAAGCTGGTCGAGCTGGCGCGCTCGCGCGACCATCGCAAGCTCGGCCGCGAGATGGGCTTGTTCGTGTTCGATCCGATCTCGCCTGGCTCGCCGTTTTTCCTGCCCAAGGGCGCGATCATCTACAATGCGCTGATCGATTACATGCGCCGCCTCTATCGCCGCTATGGCTTCGAGGAAGTGATCACGCCGCAGGTTTTCAAAAACGAGCTGTGGCATACCTCGGGTCACTGGGACAATTTCCGCGAGAACATGTTCCTGACCACCGATCGCGAGGGCGCGGAAACCGACCAGATCGATTCGAGTCCCGAGGGCTGGCGCAAAGGCTACGCCTTCAAGCCGATGAACTGTCCCGGGCACACGTTCATCTACCGCGCCGAGAAGCGTTCGTATCGCGACCTGCCGCTGCGCATCGCCGACTTCGGCCGGCTCCATCGCGCCGAGCGCTCGGGCACGCTGCACGGGCTGACGCGCGTGCGCACGATGGCGCAGGATGACGCGCACGTCTTCTGCACCTCCGCGCAAACCGCCGATGAGATCGACCTCAACCTGCAGATGGTGCGCGACGTCTACCAGGCGCTGGGCTTCGAGCGGCTGGAGTCCAAGGTCGCCACCATGCCCGACAAGCATCTCGGCACCGAGGAGCTGTGGCGCACCAGCGAGGCGATTTTGTGCGACGCGCTCACGCGCAACGCCCTTGAGTACGAGATCAATCCGGGCGAAGGCGCGTTTTACGGGCCGAAGATCGAAATCTACGTGCCCGACGCGCTCAAGCGGCGATGGCAGCTCGCGACCATCCAGCTCGACTACAACATGCCCGAGAACTTCGGGCTGACTTTCACCAACGCGTCGAGCGCCGAGGAGCGCCCGGTGATGATCCATCGCGCGATCCTGGGCTCGCTCGAGCGCTTCATCGGCGTGTTGCTCGAGCATACCGGCGGGGTGCTGCCGTTTTGGCTCGCGCCCGAGCAGGCGCGAGTGCTTTCGCTGAGCGAAAAGGTCGAGGCATACGCCGCCGAGATCGCGGGCATGCTCAAGCGCGAGGGGCTGCGCGCGGCGGCCGACCTGCGCAACGAGAAGCTGGGCTTCAAGGTGCGCGAGGCCGAGTTGGCCAAAGTGCCTTATATGATAGTCGTGGGCGAGCGCGAGGCGGCGGCGCGCAGCGTGTCGCTGCGGCTTTTGCGCGGGGCCAAGAGCGAAGTGATGGCGCTTGAAAATCTTGTGGAGCTGCTCAAAAGTGAACCCCTGCCGGGCTAGCCATCGCGCCAGGGGCGAGCGGAACGATTCAAACGGTATTGCCGTTGAGGTGACGATTGCAGCGGCAAGTCGGCTGGGATGCCGACGGAGGTGAGTTATTCGTAGAGATTTCCGTACCCCGCCCCCGCGCGAGCCGGCGATAAGGGTGAACAACCAGATCCGCGTCCCGGAAGTCCGGGTAATCGACGTCGACGGCCGCCAGGTCGGAATCCTGAGCACCCGCGAGGCGATCCGCGTGGCCGAAAGCCGCGGTCTGGACCTGGTCGAGGTCGCACCGACGGCCCAGCCCCCGGTTTGCCGCGTCACCGATTTCGACAAGTACCGCTACGCGCAAAAGAAAAAGACCCATGACTCCAAACGCCACTCGACGGCCACAGCGATCAAGGAAGTCAAGATGGGCGCGCGGACCGAAAAACATGACGTCGAGTTCAAAATCAAGCACATCCGGCGCTTTGTTGGCGAAGGCCAGCGTGTTAAGCTCTCGATTTCGTTTCGCGGCCGGGAGATAACCCATCCCGAGCTGGGACGTACGTTGCTGGATTCGATCGTCGCGCAAGTGCAGGACATCGCACAGGCCGACGGTTTGCCCCGGATGGAAGGGCGCAACATGTCGATCCTGCTGACGCCGCGCTGAGCGCAACGAATCGCACGAGTGGAACGCTGAAGTAGGAACGCTTGAAAATGGACCGGAACGCTTGAATATAGAGTCACCTGGAGCGAGAGCCGCAACCGATGGGCAAACTGAAGACCAATCGCAGCGCCGCCAAGCGCTTTTCCGTCAGCAAGACCGGCAAGGTCAAGCACAAGAAGGCTTACCTGCGCCATCTGCTCTCGTCCAAGGGCCGCGCGCGCAAACGGCAACTTCGCCAGCCCGGCATCCTGAATGCCGCCGACGCCCGCAATACGCGCAAACTGGTCCCGTACCTCTAGGTAGGGCGAACTTTTGACAACGCAATTCTTGATTAAGGCAATCTTTAAATTAAGGAAGGACTGACCGCCGATGCCTCGCGCCAAGGGTGGCCCCAAAAGACGCCGCCGTCATAAACGACAGCTTAAGCTTGCCTCCGGTTTCGTCGGCGGCCGCAAACTTTACCGCCAGGCCCGCAGCACGCTGGAGAAGGGGCTGACTTACGCCTACCGCGATCGCAAGCAAAAGAAGCGTGACTTCCGTTCGCTTTGGATCACGCGGATCAATGCGCTCGCCCGCGAGTACGGGCTGAGCTACAGCCGCATGATGGACGGGCTCAAGAAGGCCGGCGTCGAGATCGATCGCAAGCAGCTCGCGGTGCTCGCGCTGAATCGCGATCGGCTTTTCGGCGAATTGGCCGAAACCGCCAAGAAGGCGCTCGGCGAAGCCGAAGCCGCCGCCGCATAACAGGCCAGCGGCCCTGCGCGGCGCACAAGGACCATGTGGCGCGCCGTCCACATGGTCTTTTGTTTGATGGGCGTTTGTGGTTGGTGGTCTTGTGGTTTGACGGTCTTTGTCGCTGGCGCGCCGTCGCGGCGCGCAAATACGCGGACTCGATGACGCGCAACAGACTTGAGGACAGGATGAGAGAACAGCTGGAGGCTCTTCGGGCCGCGGCGATGGCGGAGTTGGGCGACGGCGCCAGCGCCGAGCAAATCGAAGCGGTGCGCGTGCGCGTGCTCGGACGCGGCGGCGAACTGACCGACGTCATGCGCCGGATGCGCGAGGTCGCGGCCGCGGAGCGGCCGGCCATCGGCCAGCTCGTCAACCAGATAAAGCGCGAGATCGAAGGCCGTATCGAGGCGCTCCAGGAGCGATTGCGCGCCGCCGCGCTGGAGCGCTCGCTCGGCGAGGCGCGCCTCGACGTGACCCTTCCCGGCGCGCGCATCCCGCGCGGCCGGCTCCATCCGCTGACCCTGGTGATGGAGCAGATGCTCGACATCTTCGCCTCGATGGGCTTCGAGGTGGCCGCGACCCAGGACGTCGAGGACGATTTCCACAATTTCGAGGCGCTCAACTTTCCGCCCGACCATCCCGCGCGCGAGATGCAGGACACGTTTTTCCTGCCCGGCGGGATGCTGCTGCGCACGCATACCTCCAACGGCCAGATTCGCGTGATGCAGAGCCGCAAGCCGCCGCTGGCCGTGGTCTGCCCCGGCAACTGCTACCGGCGCGACGAGCTGAGCGTGCGCGCCTCACCGATGTTCGGCCAGATCGAGGGCTTCATGGTCGACCGCGCCGGGCGGGTCACGATGGCGCATCTGAAGGGCGTGCTGAGTGAATTCGCGCGCGCCTTCTATGGTCCGCAAACCGCGGTGCGCTTCCGCGCGAGCTTCTTTCCCGTTCACCGAGCCCAGCGCCGAAGTCGACATCGGTTGCCTGCTCTGCGGGGGCGCGGGATGCCGCGTATGCAAGCAGAGCGGATGGACCGAAATTCTGGGCTCGGGGATGATTCATCCCAACGTACTGCGCAAGGTCGGCTACGATCCGGCCGAGTACCAGGGCTTCGCCTTCGGGATGGGCGTCGAGCGGCAGGCGCTGCTCAAGCTCGGCGTCGACGACATGCGGCTGTTCTTCGAAAACGACTTGCGCTTCCTCGGACAGTTCCCGTCGTTCGTCGCAAGGTCTTCTGCCGCAAGCACTTCCGCCACGAGCACGAGACCATCGTCATGAAGCTGCCGCTCAGTTGGCTCGCCGAGTTCGTCACGCTCGAAGCCGATGTCGACGAGCTGTGCCGCCGCCTGACGCTGGCCGGGCTGGAGGTCGAAAACGTCGAGCGTGCCGCTCCCGGATTCAGTGACGTGTTCGTGGCGCGCGTGCTCAAGGTCGAGCGGCATCCCAACGCCGACCGCCTCAACCTGTGCGACGTCGACGCCGGTGCGGTCGGCCGTTTCAGCGTGGTCTGCGGCGCGCCCAACGTCAGGGCCGGGATGACCGCGCCCTTTGCGCGCCTGGGCGCGCGGCTGATCGGCAGCGGACACGGCGGCGGCCATCGCCCGGCAAGCCTGCAGGACGCGCCGCCTCTTCAGGCAGCAGTTATCCGCGGCGTGCGCTCGGAGGGAATGCTGTGCTCGGAGCGCGAGCTGGGATTTTCCGAAGATCACGCGGGCATCCTCGCGCTGCCGGACGACGCGCCGCTGGGAGTCGAGCTGGCCTCGTATTTGCGTTCTGACGACACGGTGCTCGATATCGCGATCACGCCCAACCGCGGCGATTGCCTGTCGATCCTGGGGCTGGCGCGCGAGGTCGCCGCGCTGTTCGGGTTGAAACTCAAGCAGCCGGCCGTCAGGTCCGCGATGCTCAAGCCGCGCGGTGGGCAAGCGACGGAGCCGCAAACGGGAGCCCAGGTGGAATCCCAGGCAGAGGCTGTCGACGGCGCGGGTGGCGCGCTCGCCGTCGAGATACTGGCGCCCGAGCTGTGCCCGCATTACGCGGGGCTGCCAATTAGCGGAGTGAAGATCGGCCCCTCGCCGATCTGGATGCGCCGGCGGCTGGAGCAGTGCGGGATGCGCGGGCTGAACAACGTGGTCGACGCGACCAACTACGTGATGCTCGAACTGGGACAGCCGCTGCACGCTTTCGATAGCGCGCAAATCGCCAAGCGCCGGATAGTGGTGCGGCGCGCCAACCAGGCGCCGGGCGGCGCGCTCGACCGCGAGTTCGTTACGCTCGACAACGTGCGGCGCACGCTCGATCCGGCCGACCTGCTGATTGCCGACCCGGAGAAGCCGCTGGCGATCGCCGGCATCATGGGTGGCATGAACTCGGAGGTCAGCGCCGCCACCACCGGCCTGGTGCTCGAGAGCGCCTACTTCGAGCCCATAACGATCGCGCGTACGGCGCGCCGGCTGGGGCTTCGCAGCGAGGCGAGTTATCGTTTCGAGCGCGCGATCGATCGTGGCGGTCAGATACGCGCGCTGGCGCGCGTCGCCGAGCTGATAGTCAAAAACGCCGGCGGCAAAGTTTCGGCGGCAGCGGTTGACGCCGAGCCGCGGCCGGCGCCCGAGCGCCAGGTGATGCTGGATTTGGGCGCGGTGAATTCGATTCTGGGCGTTGCGGTTCCCGGCGCCGAGGTTCGCGAACGGCTGCGCGCGCTGGGCGCAGTGGTCAAACCGGCCGGGGCGCGGCGCCTGACAGTGACGCCGCCTTCTTTTCGTCCCGATCTCAACGAGACCGCCGACCTCGCCGAGGAAATCGCGCGGCTTAAGGGGCTGGCCGAAATTCCGGCCGCGGTGCCCGAGCGAGCCGCGACACCCGCGCCGCCCAACGATTACCGGAGCTTCATGGGCGCGGCGCGCGAGATGATGGTCGGCGCGGGCTGACCGAGTTGAGGACCATCGCGTTTATCGCGCCGGCCGACAATCAGCGCTACCCGGGGATGGGCGGCGAAGCGGTGCGGGTCACCAATCCGCTCTCCGCGGAGCTGAGCGAATTGCGGTAAGCCTGGCTCCCGGGCTGCTCGGCGCGCTGCGCTTCAATCTCAATCGCGAGGCGGCTGCGTTTCACGCTTTCGAGATCGGCAAGGTCTTTGCGCTGCGTGACGGCTCGCCGGTCGAGCATGAGCGGCTCGCCGCCCTGAGCTATGGCGACTACGCGCTGGGTGCGGTGGGACAACCGGCCGTGGCGGCGAGCTTCTGGACGCTCAAGGGCGTGCTCGAACAGTGGTTCATCGCGCTGGGCGTGGCGGCGCGCGTCGGATTAGTCGGGTTCGACGCGGCCGAGTGAAGCGGAGTATCGCTTCCTGCATCCGGGACGCGCGGCGCGGGTGCTGCTGGACGGCAAACCTGATCGGGTACCTTGGCGAACTGCATCCCGCGGAAGCGATAAGACTCGAACTGAATAGTCCATGCGTGTTTACTGAACTTGACTTAGTACATTTCATCGCCTATGGTTTCCTGCCGCGTCGAGAAATCATCGCTCCACCGAGATACCCTGCTATTCGGCGCGACCTCGCTCTGGTGGTGGATCGTGACATTTCAGCGGCTCGGGTGATCGCGGCGATCCGCGAGAGCGCGTCGCAATTGCTCGAAAGCGTCGAAGTGTTCGATGTGTATGAGGGCGGATCGATAGCGCCGGGCAAGAAGAGCATGGCGCTAGCGTGCCGTTACCGCGGGAAGGATCGCACACTCACGGATGAGGAGGTGAACCGCGCCCACGGAGAATTGGTCGAAGGGGTGCGGAAGGGGCTGGGGGCGGAGTTGCGGCAGTAGGAATCCCGCTGTGGGGGAGCGGTTTGGGGGACGATACGCCGCAGAATATGACCAAGGCCGATCTCGTGGACCTGATCTACGAGCGCATAGGCTCATCCAAAAAGGAGGCCTGCGAGATCGTGGAGGAGGTCTTCAAAATAATCGAGGACAGCCTGCAGCGGGGCGAGAAAGTCAAAATTTCCGGCTTCGGCAGCTTCACCGTCAACCACAAGCGTGCCCGCCGGGGACGCAATCCACAAACCGGGATTACTATCATCATCGACTCGCGCCGCGTGCTATCCTTTAAGCCGAGCCAGGTACTTAAAGGACTGATCGCCAATCGCGCCAAACGATCTGCATGACTTTTGCCGCATGACTGCCGCCGCTCGCACAACTCGCCCTTCGCCGCGCAAAAACGCCCGCCCGCAAGGCGCCGGAGTCGACGGCGGCGGTGAGCAACAACTGCTCAAGATCGGCGAGGCGGCCAAGCTGCTCGGCGTCGAGGCCTACGTGCTGCGTTTCTGGGAGACGCAGTTCCCGTTCCTGCGCCCGCGCCATGCCCACTCCAAGCATCGCTTTTATGCCGCGCAGGATCTGCAAACCCTGCGGCTCATCAAGCGCCTGCTTCACGAAGAACGCTTCACCATCGAGGGCGCGAAGAAGTATATCCGCGAGGTCGGACTCGAACGCGCGCTCAGCGCCAAGCCCGGCGCCGCGGCGGCCCACCTTGAGACTCCCGGCGCGGCGCACGCGGCCTATACGACGGGTGCGGCTGGCGCAAGCGGCGCCGGCGCCGACAGGACCCGCCGCGCACTGGCCGAGGTCCGCCGCGAGCTCGAATCGCTGCACAAGCTGCTCGATAACTAGAGAATTCAGTCAGGCATGCGGCCCGCGGGCTTCAGGCCTGATCGGCGGCGCGCTCGCGTTCGGGATCGCGCACCGGCGCCGGCGCGGCCGCGTGCGCCGTTCGCTCGATCAAATCGCGCACCGTGAGTCCCCCCAGCGTCTCTTGCTCGGCCTGGCGTAGCCGCTCGACCATCGCAGCCACCCGCGCGTCGGATGAGACCACGGTGGCGCCGCCACCCCTGACACATTCAAGCACTTCTCCGAGTCCGATGATCGAGGCGTCGCGGGCGAGGAATAATCCACGCTCGCCGCCGTCGCCGCCCGCCGTTTCGATCACGATTCCGCCGCGCTCGAGCCGCCGCAATACCTCGACCAGCACGGCCTCGTCGATGCCAAGTTCCGAGGACAACGTGGCGGGCGTGACCCCGCCGGACCGCCCGGCCATCCGCTCGCCCAGCCGCAGCGCGGCGGCCAACGCGACGACGCCCTCGCTCATCGCCCAGGGGTCCGCGACCAGCGGCTGATTGCGGCGTTCGAAGGCGGCGGTCACCTCGGCGCCAAACAGCACGATCACCCAGGTCATATAGATCCAGGTGAGCAACACCGGGATTGAAGCGAGCGCGCCGTAGATCGCGGCGTAGCGGTTGACGCCATACTGAAAATAGATGAAGGCCCATTGCGCGAACTGGAGCAGGATCGAAGCCACCAGCGAGCCCACGGCGGCAGCCTCGAAGCGCACCCGGCGGTTGGGGAAAAATACGTAGAGAAAAAAGAAGCCGGCCCATACGGCGAGACTCGAGCTGATCCACCCGGCGCCGGAAAGGTTGGGCACGCGATTGATCAGAATTTGGCGCACGCCCAATGCGCCGGCCAGCAACACCGGCACCGCGAAAGTCATGCTCAGGTAGTCGGCGAATTTGCGCGCCATCGTACGCCCGTACACGACGCGGAAAATGTTGTTCAACGCCTGCTCGACCGTGCCCAGGGTGAGGACCACGGTGAAGAGCAGCGTCGCCGCACCGACCGCGCCCAGCGTCTTGGCGTTGACGTTGGAGA
Source organism: uncultured delta proteobacterium (assembly GCA_963832395.1). Classification (GTDB taxonomy): domain Bacteria; phylum Desulfobacterota; class Binatia; order Binatales; family Binataceae; genus JAKAVN01. The sequence continues at coordinate 347,997 of CAWHTV010000002.1, forward strand.
CGAAGGACATCAGGCGGTCGGTAATCTCGGGGGAATTGGCGGTCAGGTAGCGCTCGAGCAGCGGCCGGATCACCTCGGCGCCGCCCAGGCCGTTGAGCGCCGAGAGCGCCACGGCGAGGATCGGCACGATCGACAGCCCCGTCGTGTAGGTCAGCGCCGACGCCCATAGCAGATTGTTGTCGCGCTGGAAGCCGTCGGCGCAGCGCTTGAGTATGCCGGCCGTGCGCGACTTGAGCGCGCGGCCCAGGCGCGAGTCGCCCGCCTGTGCGCGCTCGATAAACTCGAAGAGGAAACCCTGTGCCATTGCGTTCGCGGCCCCAGCCGTCCCAGCCGATGGTCTACTCCTTTACACACAAATGGAACATATGGCGATCCTTCCTGCCGAGCGGTCATGTCGCGAAATTTCTTGGCGACGGCTTGTTGGCCTTCTGGTTATCCCGAGGCGCATGACGGCCGCGCGCCCGAAGACATTGTGCCGATCCGTGAGGGAAATAGCCGGCTTACTCGACATCGGGCGCGCCTGGGCCTCAACAGTTTCACGGTGCAAATCGCCCAGACACACGCCCGCGCGATGCTCGCCGACATCTACAACTGGTTCACCGAGGGCTTCGACATTCCGGACCTCAAAGACGCCAGGACACTGCTCGCCGAGCTAGGCACGTAGCCCGTCTGCCCTGCGTGCCTTGGAAGTCGAAATCGTGGACTATCGCTAATATGCTTCGAGATCGGCTGGCTCAGCGCGGCGGCGGAAAATAAAGTCTCGGGGCGGACGGCGCATCGCACCGCCCGCCCCGCTATCCACACTTCCCTCTTCCACCACAAGTCCGGCCGCACCAAAAATCCGCGCGGCCGCTCGCCGGACGGGAGTTTCTACCCGCTTACTCCGCCGCAGTTCGTATTCGATGGCAGTTTGATTGTCGGCGAACAACTTGGCCGACGACGCGATCGGCTCGGCCACCGCACTGGGCCGTGCCGCGGCCGTCGCCGCCGCGCGGCCTTGGTCGGCTTGCCGAGCGGAATCAGGTTGAGTTCCTGCGCACACTGCTCGACCGCCTGATAGGCAAGCCGTCCCGATTCGACCGCCTGGCTCACCGCGCACATCGCACTCGCCATGGTGAGTGCGGTCAGCACCGCCGCCATCACCGACAGTCCCATCGCCGCGCACAGCACGGTCGCGCCCGCGCCGATCGCGAGGCCCACCAGGGTAAGCCGGCTCAACCTGACGCGCACGGCGACATGGTTTTTCAGCCGCGCTCCCTCGTGCTCCTCGTCGGCCGTCTTGAAGCGCAGGCGCGTCCAGGGGTCGGGACGAACTTCGAGGTCGTAGTCGTTCCATCCGGGATCCGGCGTAACCGCGACGCCGGCGCGCGAGAAGCTCCGCGCCAGACGCTCGAGCAGGCTCTCGCGCGTCGTCCACGCCTCGTTCCAGTAGGAGAGATGGAGACTGCGGCCGAGCCATCGCAGCGACGGGCGCTGGAGCGGCTGGAGTTCGCTGCCGAGGCCAGCCGTGCGCATCCGCGTCTTCCATCGGGTCCAGGTACGAACCATCGGTCCGCTCCAGGCAAGGAACGCGACGAACATCCGCGAACCTAGCGAGTCGTGACATTTCTCCAGCGGCGCTTGCCATGCGTAGTGGAGCGCCCAGACCAACCCCAGCGAGAGCATCGCAAGCGCCGGCAGCACCGTAAATCCGGCGAACCAGGTGAACACCGCCAGCGGCCGCGAACACCAGGTTCCATTCCAGGGTCTGCGGCAGAAAACTCAGGATTCCCGGCACCTCGTCGCGCACCGTCTGCGCGGCGCCGGCCGCCCGCGTCCATCCGATACGGCGGCGCAGCGCACCGGGCACGGTCGCAGCGAGGCCCGGAATCGTGCCGCGCCATTTGATCTGGCCGAGCGCGTTGAAGCGTTCGGGATATTTCAGATAGAGCGCCGCCTCGGCCCGGCCGTAGCCGCGTTGCTGGCCGTAGTAAGCTTTCACCGTGTTGCGGCGGAAATGCCACACGAAGGCCGCCGGGCAGTAGCCAAGCGTGAGGCCCGCGTCCAGGATCCGCCAGCAGATGTCGACGTCGTCGCCGGCCGAGGTGAATTGCGCGTCGAAGCCGCCCACCGCCACCAGCGCCGCCTTGGTGAAGACCATGTTGCATCCGGCCAGGTGCTCAGCGCGATCGTCGGCGACCAGCACGTGACAAGGCGCGCCCGGCGCGGCCGCGACGCAGCCCTCGACCCGGCCTTCCTCATGCGGCGCATAGTTCGGACCGCCGCAGCCGTCGAAGCCGCCTTCGACCATCGCACGCACCATCAGAGTCAGCCAGTCGGGGTCGACCACGCAGTCCGAGTCGGTGTAGGCGATAATCTCGCCGCGCGCCGCAAAGAGCCCAACATTGCGCGCCACGCTCAAGCCCTTGTTGGGCTGGCGGATGAGCCGGAACTCGGGAAATTCCATCGCGATTTCGGCGGTGCGGTCGCGCGAGCCGTCGTCGACGATTACGATCTCGTAGTTGGGGTACTTAAGCCGGCGCAGCGACTCCAGACACGGCAGCATCGTGCGCTCGGCGTTGTACGCGCAGATCACGACCGACACCATCGGGATGCGCGGCGGCGTAGGCGGACAGGTTCCGTTGAGCGAGACGAATGGACTCGCGTCTTCAACCCGCAGTGGGCGCATGGCAAGCCAGTCCGCGACGGCTGGGCGGGAAACCGGCGGCGCCACCACCCCGGCCGCGCCGACGCCGAATGCCGTCGCCACCAGTTCGTCCTGTTCGATGCCGTGGCCTGCCACGGCCTGGGGAAATTCGATCACCACCGGCCGCGCCATCGCGAGATTGTGCAGCGCGACGACGAAGGGTGCGAGTTCCGCCGGAGTGAAGCCGCCGACGTCGGCGTAAAGGAAGTCTTCAGCTTTTGTCGCGAGCGCCACCGTGGAGGGGCGATGCTTCAGCGCGACCAGCGCCAGGGGGTCGCGCAAATGAATCTCGCGGATAACCCGGTCAAGCGCGCGCCGCAGACGCTCGACACCGAGCATCCTCAACTGCTCGGAGGCGATCGGACAATCGACCAGATACCCGATGAGCGAGGGATGGTTACGCCAGTTATTGACGGTATGGACGATGCGGGCGACGGTTTCGCGAGCGCGTGCGGGTTCGAGCAGCTCTTCGGGCTTGACGGCGAGTTCGACCAGCGCGTGGAGACCGGTGAAGGTGGCGAGGTCGAGGACGGACTCCGCCTGCTCCTCGCGTAGAACCAGGGCCGTGGTATGCGCGTCTCGCATACCCTGGAGCCGATGCTTGAGCACGAGTCTCTGGCTGAGATCCAGCGCGGGCCGAACATCCGCAAGACGCGTCGCCTTGAGAAAGAATTTTTGACCGGCGCGGGAGAAAAATTTCCCCTGCGCAAGGATAGTCGGCCGGGAGCACTCGCGTGGTAGCACGATACCCGCATACAGCCAAAGCTGTGCCACCAAAAAAGCCTCGCAGCGACTTGGCTTTTTGCGATAGGCAGGGGAACGACGGTCAACGTATTGGGATGTTGACTAACCCTTTTGCGACTCCGCGAATCGCGGGCCACGGTTTTAGCGCCTTGCAAAATGCCCGCTCCGCTCCTAGAAGGCCGATTTTGGCGATGTTATAAGTTGATCGGTATCACCGTGGAACAGCATCCTAATGGCCACCGCGCGCCGCGCGGGGCTGGCCCTCATAAGCGCAAGACTGTCGCCTATAAAGGCAAGGCTGCCGCCTATAAAGGCAAGACTGCCGCTTCCGAAAGCAAGACTGGCGGCGCGCACAAGAAGCCCACGTCGCCTCAGGCCGACCCGGCGGCTGTGCGCTCGCCTCGGGTCGCCGAGACCCCGTGGCGCTCCGCCTCTGATGCGCCGATACAGGCGGCGCCCGAGGAACTCGCGGCGATCCGCGCCCAACTCGGGACGATCGAGCAGGCGCTTTCGGCGCTGTTCGGCGCCGTTTACCGCCGCGGGCCGGAAAGCCTGCGTTCGCGACGCGCGGCCGCCGACATAGTCAATCGCCACTTCGAGCCAATCGTCGAGGAATGGGTCGCCGCGATTCGCGGGATATTCGACGAAGGCTCCGTGCCTCACAACCGACAGGTGCCGCGGAACTGCGCCAACGCGCTCATCCGGTTCATCGAAAACTTGCGCGACCGTGACAACCTCGACACCTACGTCTATCTGCGCCGGCACTGTCAGGAAGGGATGCTGTCGCGGGTGAAGCCGTCGGAGTTCAACGTCCTGCACATCGCGCTCAAGCAAATTATCATCAGGCGGGTGCGCGCCGCGTTCAAAGGATCGCGGATGGAGCGGGTGCGCGAGGCGGTGGTGGCCGCGGTCGACGAACGGCGCCTGATGGTTTCGCAGTTCTATATCGAATCGCGCGAGCATGCGCTGCGCGCCTCCGAGGAAAAATACCGCAACTCCATCGACCACGCGCCTGACCCGATGTACGAGATCGAGCCGCACACTTTGATCGTGCAGGGCGCCAACGCCGCAGCCGAGGCGATGTATCGGATCGTTCCAGACCATGAAGAGCGGCCGCTGGTGGGCCGCCGTTTGACCGAGCTTGGCCCGCCCGGGGATATCCCGCACATCCTCAAACACGTGGAGAAGGTGGTGCGCGACGGCTCCGACCAGATTCGCGACTGGCCCGAGGCCGGGCGCTACTTCGACGTCAACTCGGCGCTGATCTCGTTCGGCAAGGTGCGATTCGTGCACATGATCCTGCATGACGTGACCCAGCGGCGCGAGATGCTCGACGAGCTGCTGCGCACCGAGCGGCTGGCCGCGGCCGGCACTTTCGCCGCCGGCGTGGCGCACGAGGTCAACAACCCGCTCGGCTCGATCTCTTCCCTGGTGCAGTCGCTGCTGCCCGATGAGACCGACCTCGCGCGGCGCACCACGTTGCACACGATGCTCGCGCAGATCACGCGCATCTCGACCACGCTCAAGGACCTGGTCAACTTCGCCCGCCCCTCGCCCTCCCAGCGCAACCGGTTCGATCTTAACGAGCTGGTGCGCGAGACGCTGCGCCTGGTGGCTTACAACAGCCGCTTCCAGGGCATCGGCTTCGAGCCCCAGTTGGCCGCCGATCTCAAGTTCGCGTTCGCCGACGTCAATGAGATCCAACAGGTGCTGATCAACCTGATCTTCAACGCCGCCGATGCGAGCCAGCACCGCGGCGGCACCATCCGGATCGTGACCGAGAACCACGCCGGCCGCGACAGCGGCGGCCAAATCAAAAAGGTCCTGATGCGCGTTGCCGACAACGGCATCGGAATTCCGCCCGAGCATCTAAGCCGCGTCTTCGATCCGTTTTTCACCACCAAGCCGGCCGGCGCGGGCGTGGGACTTGGGCTTTCGCTCTGCCAGCGCATCATTCTGGCCAACCTGGGCACCATCCGCATCGACAGCGAGATCGGCAAGGGCACCGCGGTGACTATCTGCCTGCCAACTTTCGAATCCGAGACGGCCGCGGCGGACGCGTCGCCATCATGAACGAAACCGAACCGCTTATACCCGAGAGCCTTGCCGGCCCGAAACGTCCGGCGCCGGCACCGCAGCGCGGTCCTTACCACGTGCTGGTGGTCGAGGACGAGGATTTGATGCGCTCGATCATCGCGCAGCTCCTGCGCAGCGAGGGCTACGCGGTCTTCGAGGCGCCCGCGGCCGAGGCCGCGCTGGGAATCTTCGAGCGCGAAAAAATCGACCTCGCGATAATCGACGTCAACCTGGGCGGCGGCGGCAGCGGCCTGGACCTCTTAAGCCGCGTACGCGGGCTCGATTCCGAAGTCATGGGCATCATCGTGACCGCGTACCCGAGCGTGGAATCCGCGGTGCACGCGCTGCACGAGGGCGCCTACGACTACATCACCAAGCCCTTCGCCAACGACCATCTCAAGGCGGTGGTGCGCAATGCGCTGGCGCAAAAGGCGCTGTTCCAGGAAAACCGCTTCCTGCGCCGCGAGCTGCGCGACAAGTATCGCTTCGAGAACATCATCGGCAAAAGCGACGCCGTCGAACAGGTCTTCCGCATCATGGAGAAGGTCGCGCGCACCGACTCCAGCGTACTTATCACCGGCGAGTCGGGGACCGGCAAAGAGCTGGTGGCGCGCGCGATCCATTTCACTTCCGAGCGCGCCCACGCGCGCTTCCTGCCGATCAACTGCGGCGCGCTACCCGAGAATCTGCTCGAGAGCGAGCTCTTCGGCTACAAGCGCGGGGCCTTCACCGGCGCCGCGCAGGACAAGATGGGCCTCCTGAAAGCGGCCGACAAGGGCACCGTGCTGTTCGACGAGATCGGCGAGATGCCGCTTGCGCTGCAGGTCAAACTGCTCCGCGCCTTCCAGGAGCGCGAATGCTATCCGCTGGGCTCCAACGACCCGGTGAGTTTCGACGTGCGGGTGCTGTGCGCAACCAACCGCAACCTCGAGCGCGAGATCAAGGAGGGCCGCTTCCGCGAGGAGCTGCTCTACCGCATCAACGTCATCACTATCACGCTGCCCGCGCTGCGCGAGCGCCGCGACGACATCCCGCTGCTCGCCAACCATTTCCTGCGCAAGTACGAAAAGCAGCTAGGGCGGTCCGCGATGCGCTTTTCCAAGGGCGCGATGCGCGTGATGGTCGGCTATGCGTGGCCCGGCAACGTGCGCGAGCTGGAAAACACCGTCGAGCGCGCCGCCATCCTGGCCGAGACCGACGTCCTTCACGCTCACGACCTGCCCGACAAGCTCTCGGATAAGTCGGTGACGCCGCCGACCTCGGGGGACGGCGCGGGCATGACGCTGGAGGAACTCGAGCGCGAGCATATCCGGCGGGTGTTGAGCCGCGTCCAGGGTGACAAGGTGCGCGCCGCCGAGGCCCTGGGCATCCATCTGTCGACACTCTACCGCAAGGTCCAGCGCTACCGGCTGGAGAACGTAGGCGTAGGCGAAGGCATGGCGCAATAGGCTCTTCCGCGCGACGCACCGGTGAGCTCGGGAACAGCATTTGGAGGCTTGCGCGGCGCCCGAACCGCTGGTAGCAATCGCAATCGGCACGCGATAGACTTTTAAAAGCACGGTCGAGGTCCCGCCGTGCGGAGATGACCATGGATATTTTCGCACCTTCCCATTTGCTGGTTCTGCTGGTGATCATCCTGATCATTTTCGGCCCGAGTAAGCTCGGCGATGTCGGCGGCGCACTCGGCAAAGCGATCAAGGACTTCAAGCGGGCGATGAACGACCCCGAAGTCCCGAACCAGCAGGTGCAGAAGACCGCCGAATCCAAGCCCCCGGTCGAAGTTACCCCGATCAAGCCGTCCTGACCCGCTGCCGTTTCCGTCTGCCGGGCGGCATTGCGTCGCCGGAAAGCGTCGAGCGCTTGCAAAGCGCGCCCGGTCTCTCCTAAAGCATCAGCCAATAGTTGCACACGCGTGAGCCCAAGCTCGCGCCGGCGCTTTGTCGGGCGCCTTGGGATAGACGGCTGTGCCGCAGCCGGGGCGAGCACGGGGGAGTCTTGAAGACAGCACGAATCCTGGTTTGGATGGCGGTGGCCGCGCTTGGCGCGGGCGGTCTCGCCTACATCGCGCTCGCCCGCGGCGAGGATCGTCCGAGCGCGCTATGGTTCGTGATCGCCGCGGTCTGCATCTACGCCGTCGGTTACCGCTTCTATTCGGGCTTCATCGCGCGGCGCGTGCTCGAACTCGACGACTCGCATCCGACGCCCGCCGTGCGCCTCAACAACGGACGCGACTACGTGCCGACTCCGCGATGGATCACCTTCGGCCATCACTTCGCCGCCATCGCCGGTCCCGGCCCGCTGGTCGGCCCGGTGCTGGCCGCGCAATTCGGCTATCTGCCCTCGACGCTATGGATCGTGATCGGCGCGGTGCTGGGCGGATGCGTGCAGGATTTCGTAATCCTGGGCTACTCGCTCAAGCGCGACGGCCGCTCGCTGGGCAAAATGGCGCGCGACGAGATCGGCCCGGTCGGCGGCTTGGTGGCGCTCGCCGGCGTGCTGTTCATCATGGTCATCCTGATCGCGGTGCTCGGCCTGGTCGTAATCAATGCGATGAAGGAGAGCACGTGGGCGACTTCGACCGTCGCCGCGACGGTGCCGATCGCGATGCTGGTCGGGGTGTACATGACCTACCTGCGCCCGGGGCGGATCGTGGAAGCCTCGGTGCTCGGCGTCACGCTCATCCTTGCGGCCGTGCTTGGCGGACGCTACGTCGAGGCGTTTAGCTGGGGACATTTTTTCGCGATGGACGCGCCGCATCTGGCGGCCTGGATTATCGCCTACGGCTTCATGGCCTCGGTGCTGCCGATCTGGCTGTTGCTCGCGCCGCGCGACTATCTGTCGGCCTTCATCAAGATCGGCACCATCGTCGCGCTCGCGGTGGGAATCGTCGCGATGCATCCGCCGACCCTGATGCCGGCGCTGACCCGCTTTACCGACGGCAGCGGTCCGGTATTCGGCGGCAAGGTCTTTCCGTTCGCCTTCATCACGGTCGCCTGCGGTGCCATCTCGGGTTTCCATTCGCTCATCTCGTCGGGCACCACGCCCAAGATGCTCGAGCGCGAGGGTGACGCGCGGATGGTCGGTTACGGCTGCATGCTGATGGAATCGTTCGTCGCCGTGATGGCGATGATCGCGGCGATTATCATCAAGCCCGGCATTTACTTCGCGGTCAACGCGCCGGCCGGGGTGGTCGGCACGGGCGTGGCGGCGTGCGAAAAGATTTCCTCGTGGGGCTTCGCCGTCACCGATCAAGAGATGCGCGATCTCGCCGCTTCGATCGGTGAGCAGACGCTCTACGCGCGCACCGGCGGCGCGCCGTCGCTGGCGGTCGGGATGGCGCATATTTTCGCGCACTCGCTCGGCGGCCGCGCGGTAATCGCGCTCTGGTACCACTTCGCGATCATGTTCGAGGCGCTGTTCATCCTGAGCACGCTCGATGCCGGCACCAGGGTCGCGCGTTTCATGTTCCAGGACCTGCTCGGCCAGCTTCATCCCGCGCTCGGCAACACCGGATCGTATCTCAACATCGTGGCGACCTCGGCGCTGATCGTCGGGGCCTGGGGTTATTTTTTGTATTTCGGCACGATCGATCCGCTCGGCGGGATCAATTCGCTGTGGCCGCTGTTCGGAATCGCCAACCAGATGCTGGCGACGATCGCGCTATGCGTCGCGACCTCCGCGATGGTTCGGCAGGGCAAAGGACGTTACGCCTGGGTCACGCTCACTCCGCTATGCTGGCTGGTCGCGGTCACGATGACGGCGGGGGTGGAAAAGATTTTCAGCGCGGCGCCCAACGTCGGCTTCCTCGCTCATATCGCTCAACTCGCGGCCGAGCAGGCGCTCCCCGCGACAACCGCCGCGCGCGCCGCGACGCTCGAGCGGCTGATATGGAACGACCGCGTGGACACCGCGATGACCTTCATCTTTATCGCGGTCGTGATGGTGATCCTGGCGGACTCGGCGCGCGTGTGGCTGAAGCTCGCATTGGCGCATCGCGCCGGCGCGTCGACTGAATCAGTCGCCGCCTGATGTGGACGGTTCCCAAGCGGGGCGGTTGCATGCTGGCGCCGATGGGAATTTAATTGGAGACTCAGCGGCTGGCCGCGAAAGGGCTGCCCGCCGATGATAGCTGGGTCCTGCGCAAGGGAAGACCGCGAACCCCGCCAGGTCCGGAAGGAAGCAACGGCACCGGTTGCCACCCTGTGCCGCAGGGGTGCCTAGCTATCACTCGACGGGCAGCATGCCGCTTTATCCGTAGTCGCTTCGCTTGATGGCCGGTTATCGCTGATGGCTCCCGATCCGTCATCGCACCTGGTGCTGGCGCGCAAATGGCGCCCCGAGCGCTTCGCCGAGTTGGTCGGCCAGGAGCACGTCACTCGCACGCTCGGCCAAGCCCTGCAAAGCGGCCGGATCGCGCATGCCTTCCTCTTCACCGGCATCCGCGGCGTCGGCAAAACCACCGCCGCACGCATCCTGGCCCGCTGCCTCAACTGCGAAAAGGGGCCAACCCCCGAGCCGTGCGGCGAATGCGCGGCCTGTATCGAGATTCGCGAGGGGCGCGCGCTCGACGTAGTCGAAATCGACGGTGCCACTTATCGCAAGATCGACGACGCCCGCGCGATTATCGAGAACCTGAGCTACCGGCCGGCGCGCGACCGCTTCAAAATCTACATCATAGACGAAGCCCATCAGCTCACCGACCAGGCCTTCAACGCACTGCTGAAAACGCTCGAGGAGCCACCCGCCCACGTAAAGTTCATCCTGGCGACCACCGAGCCGCAGAAGATGCCCGAGACGATCTTGTCGCGCCTGCAGCGCTACGACTTCCGGCGCATCCCGCTAAACACCACGCTGGCGCGTCTGAAGGAACTGGCGGCGCGCGAGGAGATCGAGGTCGAAGAGGCGGCGCTGCGCCTGCTCGCGCGCGAGGCCGGGGGCAGCATGCGTGACGCCGAACGAATGCTGGAAACCGCGATCGCCGCGCTCGGCCGCACGATAACCGAAAGCGAGATAGCGGCCTCGCTCGGCGTCGCCGGCCGCGGCGCGGTGTTCAAGCTCGCCGAAGCGATTCTCAACCACGACGCGGCGGCGGCGCTCGGCGCCGTCCGCGAACAGCATCGCCGGGGCGCCAATCTGGAATCGCTCGGGCGCGACCTGCTCGAAACTCTGCGCAACCTGGCGGTGGCCAAGCTGCCGGCGGGCGACGAGCTCAATCCGCTCGCGGACCTGCCCGACCACGAAGCGGCCGAGTTGCGGCGCATCGCCGAGCGCCCCAGCGTGCGCGACCTGATGCGCCTGTTCAAGCTGATGGCCGATGCGCAGGAGCAGATCATCCGCTCGCCCTACCCCGACCTGTTGCTGGAGATGATCGTCGTGCGGATGGCGACGCTGGCGCCCGTGATGGACGCCGACGAGCTGCTGCGGGCGCTGGGCCCGGCGGGCGGAGCACCGCCCGCCGGGCCCAGCGCCGCTTCCGGCGGCTCCGGGTCGGGGACGCGCGCTGGAGCGCGCGTCCCCGACCCGGAACTCGCACCGTCCGCGGGCACCCGCCGCCTGCGCGTCGAGGGCGAGGTCAAGGCCGACGCGCCGCTGCGCGCCGCCGGCGCGCCCGCCTTGACCCCAACTACGGCCACCTCGGCCGCCCCTACAGCCGTGACCGCCGCGGCACAGGCGCCAACGCCTGCGCCGTCGCGGCTCACGCCGCTGGGAGCGGCCCGAACGGCCGCGGCGCCCGCTGCTTCCGACTTACTCGACCTTCCCGAGCTGCGCGAGCACATCCGCGCGCGCCGCGCAGCCCTCGCTGGCTTCATGGAGCAGGGCGCATCGCTGGCGCTCGACGGCGATTTGCTGCGCGTCATCCCGCGCAACGACATCTACATCCGCTATCTCAACGACAACCGGGCGTCGATTGGCGAGTTGGCGGGCGAGCTATACGGACGCAAGCTGCGAGTCGAAGTGTCGCTGAACGGTGCGCCTGGCGGGGCCACGGGCGGCGCCAAAGCGCCGCCCGTGGCCCCGCCAGGCGATGCGTCTTCCCCCCGCCCGCGCAGCCTCTCCCGCCCGCTCCCGCGCCGGCAGCGGCCGCAAGCAATGATCCGGCGGCGCCCCTGACGGCGCGCAGCATGGCTACCGATCGCCAGGCGCTATACGCAGACCCGGTCGTGCGCCGCATCTTCGAGGAACTCCAGGGACGTCTGGTCGAGGTCCGCGAACGGCCGGCCGGCCCATCCGCGCCGCCGGCCGAAGCCCCGGCCGCGCTCGGCGCGGCGGCGAGTAATGATCCGGCGGCGCCGGCGATGCGGCGCCCCTCACAGGAGTAACACTGTGCCCGACGAATTCGATTTTTCCGCGATGCTGCGGCAGGCCCAGGCGCTGCAAGAGAAACTCAAGCAGTTACAGATCGAGGCAGGCGAAAAGACCGTCGAGGCACAGTCCGGCGGCGGGATGGTGCGGGTGGTAGTGGACGGTGCGATGCGCGTGCGCAAGATCGAAATCGACCCGTCGATCGCCGCCGCCGATGACAAGGCGATGATGGAAGATCTGATCGTAGTCGCGGTCAATGACGGTTTGCGCCGCGCGCAGGAGCTGGTCGCGCTGGAAATGGGCAAGCTGGGGCCGATGGCCGGGATGAACCTGCCCGGCATCTTAGGCGGCGGCCGCGGCTAGCGTGGGGAGAGCCGCGCGTATCGGCACACCTCGCCGACCATAGAATCGATGGCTGAGAACAATCTTAAGCGCGCCGACGGCCTGCCGCCCGCAATGATGCGGCTGGTGCGCGAACTTTCCCGGCTGCCCGGCGTGGGCGAGAAGACCGCCTCGCGCCTGGCGTTTAACCTGCTCAACCGCCCCCGCGACGAAGTTATCGCGCTGGCCGAGGCGCTGCTCGAGATGAAAGAGCGCGTCGGCCTATGCTCGGAATGCTTCGCGCTCGCCGACGCGCCGCGCTGCCGCATCTGCGAGGACCCCGAACGCGAGCACGACGTGATTTGCGTGGTCGAGGGGCCGGCGGACCTGATGGCGATCGAGCGGGCGCGCAGCTTCGGCGGCCTCTATCATGTGCTGCACGGCGCGGTCGCGCCGCTCGACGGTATCGGGCCCGACGACCTCAAGATGAAGGAACTGCTGAAGCGTCTTGAGGGTGCGGTAATGGTGCGCGAGGTCATAATCGCGACTAACGCGACCGTCGAGGGCGAGGCGACCGCGCTTTACCTGGCGCGGCTGCTCAAGCCGTTGGGGGTCAAGACCACCCGGCTCGCCCGCGGCCTGCCGGCCGGCGGCGACCTGGAGTATAGCGACGCCGCCACGCTCTCGAGCGCGCTCAACAACCGCCGCGACTTCTAACCGGCGCGGGTGGCGCCCACGCCGCGAAACTTGCAAGCCGCGTGACGGGCGGGTTAGGCTATCCATTGTCGCAACCACGTGCGCGCGCAAGTCTTTTGCGCCCGCCCGGACGAAACCGCTCCGGTATTTTGCCGGCGGCGGCTCCACAAGACTAACTCTCCCAGAAGGAAGGTACTCCGATCATGGCTTTTGAACTTCCCAAGCTGCCCTACGCGATGGACGCTCTGGCGCCCCATATCTCGGCCGAGACCCTGGAGTTTCATCACGGCAAGCATCACGCCACCTACGTCACCAATCTCAATAACCTGATCAAGGGCGGCAAGTTCGAAAATGCGCCGCTCGAGCAAATCATCAAGGAAGCCGGCCCCGGCGGCCTGTTCAACAACGCGGCCCAGCATTTCAACCACAGCTTCTACTGGACCTCGCTGAAATCGCACGGCGGCGGTGATCCTTCCGGCAAAGTGGCCGACGGAATCAAAAAGGCCTTCGGCGACTTCGCGGCCTTCAAGAAAAAGCTCTCCGAAACGGCGACTACCCATTTCGGCAGCGGATGGGCGTGGCTGGTGGAGAAGTCCGACGGCGCGCTGGACGTCATCGCGACCCATGACGCTGACTCGCCGGTCGCCCACGGTATCAGGCCGATCCTGACCTGCGACGTGTGGGAGCACGCCTACTATATCGATTACCGCAACGCACGTGCGAAATACGTGGAGGCCTGGTGGAACCTGGTCAACTGGGATTTCGCCAACTCTAACCTGAAGTAGGGCGCGTGCGCGCTCGCGGCGCTAACCGCCGCGGGCGCGCTGGAGCCGGCAACGCCGCATCGTGCGCTTTCATACGCGATACGGCATTGCCGGCCATGTTTTGCGTTCGTGGGGACGCTGCACTCGCGCCGCCCGATGTTGGCGCGGCGCGGGTGGGCTCGCGACTGAAGTGGGTAATCTTCTTAATCCTCGGGGGAGGACTCATCGATGGAACTTCTTGAAGGCCGCGTCGCGATCATCACCGGCGGTTCGGGCGCACTCGGCCGCGCCGCGGTCGAGTACTTCCTGATCGCGGGTGCAAAAGTCGCCGTGCCCTACATCGTCGACGCCGAAGTTCCGCTATTGGAGCAGCGCCTCGGCAACCGCTTTCCGTCCTCGCAGATACTGATGCGCAAGTACGATGTCGGCGTCGAGGAACAGATCTCGAAGCTGGTCGACGAAGTGCTGCGCAGCTTTGGCAAGCTCGACATCCTGGTCAACCTGGTGGGCGGATTCTGGGGCGGCAAACCGGTGGCCGAAACCACGCTCGCCGAATGGCAATCGATGTTCGACCTCAATCTCAAGCCGACGTTTCTATGCTGCCGCGCGGCGGTGCCCGCGATGAAGCGCAACGGTTACGGCCGTATCGTCTCGGTCAGCTCGCGCAGCGGACTCACCGGCGCCGGCGACTACGCCGCGTACACGGTGGCCAAGGGCGCAATCAAGACTTTCACCGCTTCGCTCGCCGAAGAGGTGCTCGGCGACAACATCCTGGTCAACGCGATCGCTCCGAGCACCATCGACACCGAGGCGAATCGCAAGGCGATGCCCAAGGCGAAGCACGAGAACTGGGTCAAACCCGACGACATCGCGCGGACCATCGCGTATCTGTGCTCGGAGGATTGCGGTGTGACCTCCGGTGCGGTGATTCCGGTCTACGGCAAAGCTTAAACATCAGATTTGATACATCACCGCCGACTTGCGGCGCTCGGCGAGCGATTGCAGCGTCGCGTTGCGCAGGATACCCACCACGCTGTCGCGCACCTCGCGCCATACGTCGCGCATCGGACACCCGCTGTCGCGCTGACAGAACGAATTCGCCCCGTCCTCCAGGCACTCCACGGGCGTGTAGTCGCCCTCGATTATCTCGACCACGTCGGCCATCGTGATCCGCGCCGGCGGGCGCGCCAGCATGTAGCCGCCGCTCGGCCCCTTCTGGCTCAGCACCAATCCGCCGCGCTTGAGCTCGATCAGCAGGCGGCGCAGGTAATTCTCCGGCACCCCTTGCACGGCCGCGATCTCTTCCACGCGTAGTGGCTGCGCGCTCGGATAGCGGTCCGCCAGCATCAGCAGCGCCTTGAGCGAATAGTCGACCCCAACGCCAAATTTCATTCGAATCCTCTGGCGAGTTTCTAGCACGAGGAAAGGAATCCAGAAATAGCTGACTCAGTTACTCATCTAATTAATTGACTTAAATGATTGTCTAAGTCATATTTCTGCTTCGCTGGTGTTTTCAAAGGATTTTCAGGGAGCGGACCAGGTGACCAAAGAAATTCGTCTCAACGCGTTCGATATGAACTGCGTCGTGCATCAGTCGGCGGGCCTGTGGACTCACCCGCGCGACCGCGCGGTCGAGTACACCAGCCTCGAGTACTGGACCGACCTTGCGCAAATCCTTGAACGCGGCCTCTTCGACGGCCTGTTCATCGCCGACGTGCTCGGGGTCTACGACGTCTATGGCGGCAACGTGGACACCGCGATCAGCCAGGCCATCCAGATACCACTCAACGATCCCGTGCTGGTGATTCCGCCGATGGCGCAGGTCACCAAGCATCTCGGATTCGGCGTGACCTGCACGCTCTCGTTCGAGCCGCCGTATCCCTTCGCGCGCCGGATGTCGACGCTGGATCATCTGACCCGGGGGCGGATCGGATGGAACATCGTGACCGGCTACCTCAACAGCGCGGCGAAGGGGGTCGGGATGGACGCGCAGAACGCCCACGACCACCGCTACGACATCGCCGACGAATACATGGAAGTCGTCTACAAGCTGTGGGAAGGGAGCTGGGAGGACGACGCGGTGGTGCGCGACCGCGACAACCGCATCTTTGCGCGGCCCGACAAGGTTCATAAGATTCACCATCACGGCGAGAACTATCGCGTCGACGCGATTCACCTGTGCGAGCCCTCGCCACAACGCACTCCGCTGCTCTACCAGGCGGGCGCCTCGAACCGCGGATGCGAGTTCGCCGCGCGGCACGCCGAGTGCGTGTTCCTGCTGGGACCGTCAAAGCAGGTGGTCGCGCCGCGGGTCGCGGACATTCGCCGGCGCGCCGCGCGCTACGGCCGCAATCCGGCGGAAATTCTGATCTTCACCCTGATGACCGTGATCGTCGGACGCACCGAGGCCGAAGCGAAGGCCAAGTTCGACGACTACCGCAGCCACATCAGCCACGCGGGCGCGCTGACGCTGTTCTCGGGATGGACCGGGATCGATTTTTCGCGCTACGCGCTCGACGATCCGATCCGCTACCTCAAGAACGACGCGATCAACTCGGCGGTCGAGGCCTTCACGCTCGCCGATCCGAACCGGACCTGGACCGTGCGCGAGATCGCCGAATTCGTCGGCATCGGCGGGATGGGCCCGATCCTGGTCGGATCGCCCGAACAGATAGCCGACGAACTCGAGTCCTGGATCGAAACGACCGACATCGACGGCTTCAACCTCTGCTACGCGGTGACGCCGGAGAGCTTCACGGATTTCGTCGATCTGGTGGTGCCGGAACTGCAGCGGCGCGGAGTCTACAAGCGTGAGTACCGCGAGGGCACGCTGCGCGAAAAGTTCTATGGGCCCGGACGCGCGCGGCTGCCGGAGAGCCATCCGGCGAGCGCTTATCGCCATCGCGCGGCGGCCGCCGATACGGCGCCGGCGGCGGCGATCGTCAACGATGATCAAAGTGTCGCGCAGGGCCTCGAGCAGAGTTTCGGCCAAAGTTTCGGGAGGTTATCGTGAGCGCATCGCAGTTGTTATCCCATCCTGCCGCCAGTGCCGCCAACGGCGGAGCAGAGGCGGCCAATGGCGAGGCGCAGGCGAGCTCGTTTACGCCGCGGCGGCCCGAGGTTCCGGCCCACGTGATCCGCGACGACGACGAGGCGGTCCGCATCGCGCATCGCCTGGCGGAAGATTTCGCACGGGAGGCGTCGATTCGCGATCGCGAGCGCCGCCTGCCGCTGAAGGAGCTGGACGAGTTTTCCCAGAGCGGCCTTTGGGGAATCAACGTGCCTCGGGCTTACGGCGGAGCCGAGGTCTCTTACGTCACCGTGGCTGAAGTAATCAAGATCATTTCGGCCGCCGACCCGTCGATCGGTCAGATTCCGCAAAACCATCTCGCCGTGCTCGATATCATCCGGCTAAGTGCCGACGAAGATCAGAAGCGCTTCTTTTTCGCCGAGGCGCTGCGCGGTGTCCGTCTCGGCAACGCCTTTGCCGAATCCGGCAGCAAGACCGCGGGCGACTTTCAGACCCGCATCGCGCGCGGCGCGGACGGCTTCGTGCTCAACGGGCGCAAGTTCTATTGCAGCGGCGCGCTGCTGGCGCATCTGGTGCCGGTCGCGGCGGTTGATGAAACCGGCAAGTTCTTCCTGCCGATCGTCGAGCGCGGCGCGCCCGGCCTGACGATCATCGACGACTGGTCGAGCTTCGGCCAGCGCACCACCGCTAGCGGCACCGTGCTGCTGGAGAGTGTGGCGGTGCCCGCAAGCCACGTCGTCCCGGCTCATCGCGCCTACGACCAGCCGACCGCGAACGGCCCGGTATGCCAGATCATCCAGGCCGCCGTCGACGCCGGAATCGCGAAGGCCGCGATCGCCGACACGATCGATTTCGTGCGCAACCACACGCGCCCATGGATCGACAGCGGACAGGATCACGGCTACGAGGACGTGCATTCGATCGCGCAGGTCGGCGACCTGCAAATTCGCCTGCACGCGGCCGAGGCTCTGCTCGAGCGCTCCGGACGCTTTGTCGACGCCGCAATCGCGCACCCCGACGAGGATAGCGTCGCCGCCGCTTCGATCGCGGTGGCCGAGGCCAAGGCGCTGACTACCGAAATTGCGATCCTGGCGACCAACCGGTTGTTCGAGTTGGCCGGAACGCGCTCGACACTCGGAGTCCACAATCTGGACCGTCACTGGCGCAATGCTCGCACCCACACGCTGCACGACCCGGTGCGTTGGAAATACCACGCCGTCGGCAACTACTACCTGAACAAGGTCAAGCCACCGCGGCACGCGTGGATTTGAGCGCGCAGAGATCCAACGCATCGTCCCGTCTGTCGTATCGCCCCGTCCGCGCGGGCGAGCGCTCGTGAAATCCGATCTCGCAAGCGGCGCCCGCCGCTCGATGTAACCCGCCAACTCAGCCGCCAAGCACTCCGCGCGTAAGGCGCGTCCATCTCGCGCGCCTCACGCACGGAGCGCGCGTCTTTGGCTTGCCGCATCTACCGGCGAGATTGACCAGTTGCATGACGAAACCTTCTTGCCGCGACTTAGCGGGACTTCCGAAAATAACTCGGACGGCCTTCATGGAATTCTTGGATAGTATTGACAAGCAAAATATCCGATAGACCTTATTAAGTTATATAGAAGATTATAAAGACTTAAAACACATATTAACAGATCTATAAAATTCTTATAAGAAATTATAGTTGTATTAACAATCAGGTCGCGCTAAACCGACGATCTATAACTACGTACGGCGAGAAATTGAAGGAGGGAGTTATGATCTCCAGAATCTCAATGGCGTTGATATGCGCGTCCATGCTTGTCGTCTTTGGATGCGATCTCGGACCACCGCAGGTTCCACCACCGCCAGGAGGAGGAGAAGGGCAAGCCGTAACCGCAGCAGTTGCTGCGCCAGCCTTGAATTCACTCCAGGTTGGAGGGGTCCTCAGTTGTCAGGAGGCGATTATGTACTGGGGAGAGCAATTCACCGGTTTGAAGGAAAAGTACCTCGACGATTGCCTGTACGAGGCTCTGGATACGCAGGTTCGGTTCGAAACCGGGCAGATTCAATCGACTCAGTACAATCAAGAGTTATCAAAGGAACGGCGTGACTGCTCGCAGTGGTTCACGCAGATTGGTCAGGGTTCGACCAGCTTGGTCGACGGCGTCATCGGTGCCTGCGGCCCGGTCCAAAGCCTGATTCTTCCCAACTCGGGCTACGATCCTCTGCAATTCGGAGGGCTGACCAGATCGGAGAAGATTGTTTTGGTCGCCGATGCAACCGACTTAGCGGGGAGAATTTGTGGAGCAAAAGAGCTATTCGTCGATGCCTCAGTGGCTATCCAGGTGCCTCGGATGGTCGGGCTACTTAAAATTCTCGACAACGGCACTGGCCAGTTCGCGATTTCCGGCCCACCTTCCAGCCTGCTTGGTCTCAATCCTACGCTACCGAATATTCCGCTCGACACCAGGTGCATATTCCCCTCGCTTCCTTGATAACGATTAGGGGTAGCAAAATCATACAGAAAGGCCGGGATTTCGGATCCCGGCCTTTTCGTTTTGCCGGATCTCCTTTTCGGCCACCGCGTATGAGTTCCTACCGAGGCTTGGAGAAGCGATCGGCGAGAGCGGCCCGTTGCGGGAGGCACCGCCAGCGCGGCGTCAAGGCGTCACGCGGCCACGACGATTCTCGCCACGACTTAATGAGACTTTCGAAAATATTCAGAACCGTCTGCACAAAATTGTCGGCTGACGTAGACAATGAAAATACTTAATAGACATGATTAACGTCTGATAGAATTATAAAGCATTAAATCCAGTGATAGCACATCTATAAATTTACCATAAGAAGCTACGATTGTCTTGGAGGTCAATTTACGCTAAATCGGCGATTCGTACAGCTAAGTGTAGCAAAGGAGGGAGACAAAGATGTTCGGAATTTTTAGCGGTTTATATGCGACTGCGCTCGCACTGGTCACGAGCGGTGTTCTCAGTGTTGGCCCGCTGCAGTTTGCAGAGGTCAACGTTCTCTATGTCCCCGGCTTTTCGTCGTCGGAGCCGGGCTTTACTCCACCCGACTCCTGCGTGGTTGACGTCACGATCTTCGATGGTCAGGGCAACCAGGCGAAGTTCCAGGAGTTCTCGCTCGAGCCTGGTCAGTCGGGGCATCTTTCCGCCGCTTACGGTGACCTCAAGGGTGGCGCCCAGGCCGGCGGCGGTGTCCAGGGAGTTTTCACCGTACAGGCGACGGTAAAAAACACCTGTGGCAACGACGTGACTTGCGACTCGACCCTTTGCTCAGTTAACCAGGCGGTCGAAGTCGTCGATAGTAAAACCGGCGTCACACGCGAGCTAGTCGACGGACCGGTGCAATTTTTAGCGGCGCCAATACAGGCGAACTGACTCGACGGCCAAAATGATCTCCTGGGAGTGCAGAACAATCGGGGCAATCAAACCGAGAGGATAAAAATGTTAGTACTTACTACATTGATCGTCTTTCTTAGCAGCCTGGTGGGACTCGGGCTGGGCCAGAGCGCGAAAATCATTCTCACGTATCCACCGGGACCCGTGCCATTAAGGGGCGTGGCGGGCCCCCCGAGCACGTGCGAGGTCGAGGTCCAGTTCTTCGACGCCGACAGTAACCTGGTCAACTCGCAAGTCGCTTCGCTGACTCCGGGCCAGTCCGCACAGGTGATCCTCACCCGTAGCGAGCTCGGAGGCCCGCCGTCGGCTATTCATCCGCTTTTCTGGGCGGAGGCCACAGTGGTCGACAACTGCAACAGCAATCCGGACTGCGACGCAACTTTGTGCAACATCGTCGCGACGGGAGAAGAATCGGATCCATCCAACAGCAGCGACCTGGTGATCCGCAATCAGGGCCTGCTACCTCGCTTCGTTGCCATCCCCTACTAACGAACGTCGAACGGCGGCAAAATCTTACGAAAAGGCCGGGATCGCATCCCGGCCTTTCCGTTTTGCCGGATCATCTTTCCGGACTGTCGGGCGCGGCGCGCGCGCCTACGGCTTGGCGAAACTGTCGGCGAGGTCGGCAAGTTCGGGAATACGGTAGCGCTCGCCGATGTAGGCTTTGTACATCAGGAAGATCCACATGATCGCCAGCCCCAGGTTGACCAGTCCCTGAAGCCCGCCGAGCAGTCGGCCCAGCGCGAAGGGCAATACGGCGATGAACACGCTCAGGACGATATTGATCACGAACCAGGCGATCGAGAACGCAATCGACTGCCGCGCGTGAAAGCGCACGAACTCGTCCTTGTCGTACGGCTCGAGATAGAGAAAGATGATTCCCGTCACCAGCCCCAACAGATAAGTCGCTGCCGCGACCACCTGGTTTTGCGGCGTGCCGCCGCCGCTCTGTACATCCATCTCGCTTCTACCTCCTGTCGCTTCGCGAACGGGCGCGAGCACGAACGCTCGCGAACGTCGCTACTCATCGCAGCTCATAGGATATCCGGTTTCCGTAGCGCATCTCGATATCAGCGCTGCCGTTGCGGTGCAAGACCGAGGCCCGCGTGCGCTCGCGTTTGCGCGGCTCCGCTACTTCTTGGAGTTGCCGCCGCCCTGGAGCTGATGGAGCGCCGCTTCGTTGGCGCGCGCGGTAGCGGCCATGTTGAGCTGGGCACGGATGCGGTTGGCGAGCTGGCGGCGAAAGACCGGCTTGGCGAGAAAGTCGCTCACTCCCAGGCGCATCCCCTCGGCGCGCGCGTCGAGGTCGTCGCGCGCGGTGATCATGATGACCGGAATCTCGGCAGTCGACGGATTTTCCTTGAGCTTGCGGCAAACCTGGAAGCCGTCCATCTCGGGCATCATCAGGTCGAGCAGAATCACGTCAACCGGGCGTTCGTGCGCGAGCTTGATACATTCCGCGCCGGAGGCGGCTTCGATGGCGACAAAGCCCTCGCGCTGCAGATGACGCGCGAGGATCGATACCGTGTCGGCATCATCGTCGACCACCATGATCTGCGGCAGCCTGGCTGGTTGCTCCACCATGGGTCATTGCCTCACGATTCGTCGTTCCAGCCCGAGCCGGCCGGCGCAATCACGCCGCAGCGCCGCAGCTTGGCGGAAAAGGTCGTCCGCTTGAGCCCCAGCAGACGCGCCGCCGCCTGTTTGTTGCCGCCGGTCTGGCGCAGGGCTTCGTTGATCATGCGGCCCTCGAGCTCGCGCACTATCGCGTTGAGATTGACGCCGCCCTCGCCCAGCGTCGCGGGAACATGGTTCTCGGAGGCCCGGGTGGTGGCCACCATGCCGGGCGGCAGCAGTTCGGCGTCGATCACCTCGCCCTCGCACATGATCACCAGCCGCTCGATCATGTTCTCGAGCTCGCGCACGTTGCCCGGCCAGTCGTACGACCACAGGCTGACCATCGCCGCCTGCGATACCGTCCAGTGGCGGCCGACAAGGCGGGCGTGCAGGCGCGCGAGAAAGTATTCGACCAGCAGCGGGATGTCCGAACGGCGCTCGCGCAGCGGCGCAATCGCGATCGGCACCACCTGCAAACGGTAGAAGAGGTCCTCGCGGAAGCTGCCCTTCTTGACCCCGGCGACCAGGTCGGAATTGCTGGCCGCGATGACGCGCGCATCGATCCTGCTGGCGCGGTCCGAGCCCACGGGCCTGACGATCCCGTCCTCCAACACGCGCAGGAGCTTCGCCTGAAGCTGCAGCGGCATCTCGCCTATCTCATCGAGGAAGATCGTTCCGCCGTCGGCCGTGCTGAACAGCCCATGCCGCGACCCCGCGGCGCCAGTGAAAGCGCCGCGCTCGTGGCCGAACATCTCGGACTCCAGCAACTCATGCGGAATCGCCGCGCAGTTGACCGGCACGAAGGCGCGCGCGCGCCGTGCCGACAAGCTGTGGATCGTTCTCGCGACGACTTCCTTGCCGGTGCCGCTCTCGCCCGTGATCAGCACGGTCGCGTCGGTGGCGGCAACGCGGACGACCAGCGCCCGAAGTTTGACTACCGTAGTATGTTCGCCGATGAGGCTGCGTTCGGCGGGCGGGCGCGGAGTAGTATCAGCCTTGGTTTCAGGCGCGATCACTGCTTGCCGGTCCCCCACTGACATTCGGTGAGCCTCGTGAAACGAGCTCAGATTGTCTCATGCGGAACACTAGCCAACAAGCGGCGATATTTGCCCGATACGCCAGCAGAGGCCCGACACTGACTTGTGAGACGTGGTTCTGAGTATTAACACTGTCCTCAGTGGCGTTTAGCGCACCACGGGCGAGGCGACAAAATTCTACCGTCCGTCCACTTCCGCGCGGTAAATCGCCGCCTGGCCAGGCCCTTCGGCCACCGAGATTTCGATTGACACTATTCCCTGGAGCGCCTGCTGAGCGTTCAATGCCTCGCACAGCTCCTTCCAGATGAAGCGCGCGAGTTCCTCCGCCGAGCTGTGCCCGATCGGCAAAAGACAGGCGTCGCTCGCAGGCAGCCGGAATTCGTCCGCGCCGTAGCAAATCCTCAGTTGTCCATTGTCCAGGTGTTCGATCTGTAGACAGTCGCTCTCGGCCGGCACCAGCGTGCGCTCGTCGAGCCGATCGACGATCTCCTTGGTGAGACGCTTGATCAGGCCAAAGTCGAGCACGTAGCCGGTCGGCGACAGCCGCCCTTCGACGCGCACACCGACCTGGTAGTTATGCCCGTGCAGCGGCTCGCGGAAGCCGGGGTAGGCGATGAAATGCGCGGCCGAGAATTTGAGGTTCTCCTTGGCGACGTAAATCGAAAATCCGGATGACACGCGCTTACTCCGGCCCGCGATCTTCCGCCGGCGCGCCGAGTCGGGCGAGACATTCGTGAGCGACGCCGGTGAACTGCGCGCGATAGCGCGCGGCGTCGAGCGAGGAGGCCCGCATGAAACGCTCGAGCTCGCCGGGCGCGGCCAACATGAAACGGCGCATCAGTTCGCCTCCCCAGTCGGTCTCGAGATCGAGGTCCGTCATCAGATCGTCGACCGCCAGACCGTGCATCCCGCCCAGCACGCACTCGGCGAAATAGCCGGTCTGGCCCGCGCGATCGAGCTCGAAGCTCCGCACCTCCATCGCCTCGCGCATCGAGAGCAGCCGATCCATCCCCAGCTCGTTGCGCTTGGAGCGCACGGCCGGATCGCCGCTGCCCTCGTAGCCCGAGCCGATCGCGGCTATCCCAACGCGGCCGTCGGCGAGCGGCACCGGATGGAATATGTAGCCCGGCGAGGTGTAGCCAAGCAGACTCCGTAACTCGACGCGATAGGCGAGCAGGTCGAAGTCCGTGCGCCGCGCGATCTCGAGCAGGAACTCTCCCAGGCTGGCGCCGGCGGCGTCGGCGCGCGCGATAAGCTCGAGGAACATCGCCGGGTCGTACTCCTCGCGCCGCGCGATCAGCGCCGCCCATTCGCGGTCGAACACCAGCCCCACCCCGCCGATCCCTTCATCGCCGTCGACGCCCGCGCGCGCCACGATCGGCTCGCCGCGCCGCACCGGCTCGAGGTCCATCGCAAGGTAATGCCCGTGGTTGGAAGGCTTGGCGAGACCGCGCCGCGCGTTGCCAAGCCGCACCGCGAACGCGTCGCGCGCAATCAGCTTGCTCCCGCCGCCGCGCCGCTCGGCCAGCAATCCATAGCCGCTCAGCAACGAGCCGTAGCCGATCACCAGCAAAGTATCGTTGCTTCGATTTCGCCACTGGACTCAATCGTAGCGAAGACCCGCAACCGTTCAAAACATGCGTTCAAACACACATCAGGACGCCGCGCGCGGCCGCGCCCGTGCTCTGGCTTATCGCGCGCAGGTAGAGCAGCAGTTGCACGCGATATTCGTCCAGCCGCCCCGCGATATCGGCGTCGGTCTTGAAGTCGACCACGACCCATCGCTCGCCGCCGGCGACGCGCTCGGGGAAGGCCAGGTCCACGACACCTTCAACCGTGACGCCTTCGACCGTGCGCGCCGTGTCTGCGTAGCGCCGTCCTGAAGCCTCAGCACCAGCGCGCACTCGCGCCGGAGCCCCGCTCCTGCGGCGGCCGCGGCCTTCATCAATGGAGCGCCGAGCGCGGCGGCCACCGCCTCGCACGCGGCCGCAACCTCGGTGTCGTCCGCGCCGAGCACCCTGGCAAAGAAGCGGGCGGCCTCGGCAATCGCCGCCGCGTCCGCATCGAGGGCGACGCGCGAAAGTATCGAATGGACCAGCGTGCCGAAGCGCAACCCATGCGGACGCGCCGCGGCGCGCGCGACGCGTTCGATCCCGATCTGATCCGGATCGCCGAGCCATCCAGGACGTTCGCCGCGCTCGACAATCCGCGCGGCAAGCTCGGTCGCGGTGACAACCTGGTAAGTTTCCGCCGCGCCGGCCGCCAGCACGGCGCTGCGATGCGCCTTCCATTGTTCGTATTCGTGCGCGCCTTGCGACGCCGCGCGCTCGCCCTTATCCGCCATCAGCAGCCGATGCTGCCGAAGGCCCATCGTCTCGCGCGCGTCGAGCTTGAGCCGGGCGGGGTCCCACCATACGACATGATGGTCGCCGGCCTGTGCGCGATGGAGCCCCGGCGCGACGACGCGCGACTTCGGCGGGGCCTTGGGCGGACGCACGACGACGCTGTCGTCGCCGAAGACGGGACATCCGGGCGGCGCCGGCTCGAGCGGTGCGCGCCAATCCTTGGGCGCGGGATAGATCACCGGGTTGAGCCGGCCAAGCCATCCCTCCTGCGGCGCGCTGCCGACCGCGGGCACGATCAGCAAATCGCGCGCGCGAGTCGCGCCGACATAGAGCAGGCGCATCGCCTCTTCGCGGTCGCGGCGCGTCTCCTCCTCGGCGTGATCGAGCAGTTCGCGCGGCGCATGGCCGGCGAGCCTCAGCGCGCAGAGCCCGCTTGCCGGATCGACCCATCGATGGGCGTCGCCGGCGGTTTCATTGCAGGTCAGATCGGCGAGCAACACGATCGGGAACTCGAGGCCCTTGGCGCGATGCACGGTCATGATGCGCACGCCCTCGGCGCCCTCCTCGACCACCGGCGCGTCGCCGCTCTCCTCGCGCTCGGCGCGCGCCTCCAGCTCGTCGACGAAGCCGCGAAACGAGCGCACGGCGCGCCGCGCCTCGTAGCGCCGCGCGAGATCCATCAGGCGCATCACGTTGGCCAGCGCCTGCTCGCCGGTGGGCCAGATCGCGATCGCCGCATGCGCGCGCACGGCGGCCAGCAGGCGCGCGATCGTCTCGGCGATCGGCCGGCGGTTGCGTCCGCGGCCGAGCTCGCGCAGCACGGCGAGCGCGCGTCGCGATCTCGTCGAGCTCGGCGGGCAAATCGGCGGGAAGCTTGCGAAACGGATGCAGCGTGCCGGCCGCGGCGCGAAAGCGCAGCAGCGCGCCGTCGTCGAGCGCGAACAGCGGGCCGCGCAGCGTGGCGAAGACCGCCAGCTCGTCGTCGGGCCGCTCGATCGCGCCGAGCGCGTTGCGCAGCGCCTCGACCTCCTCGCGCTCGTTGAACGATCCGCCCTTGACCAGGACGTGCGCGATGTGGCGCGCCTCCAGCGCGCGCACGTAGGGCCGCGTGACGTCGCGGCCGTAGGTGCTGAAGCGCCGAAAGAGCATGCAGATGTGGCGCGGCTCGATCGCGACGCGCAGCTCGGGCCGGTCGCGCGTGGTCACCGTCCATCCGCTCTCCTCGACCAGCCATCGCACCAGCGCGCCGGCCGCGTCGGGCGTCGATTCGTCGATCTGGCGCTTGGTGACGTAGCCGCGTTCGCTGTAGGGCGCGGGCACCGGCAGCACGACCATCGACGGCTGCGTGGGGCAGTCCGCGCGAAACGGCATCAGCGGCGAATAGGCGGGCTGAGTCGGCGACTCCGACGGCATCAGCGGCGCGAACGCGGCGTTGACGGCGCGCTGCAGTTCGGGCGTCGCGCGAAAGCTGACGGTGAGATGCTCCAGCTCGGCGCCGCACTGGAGCAGGCGGCGCTTGACGTCCTGGTAGAGCGCGACGTCGGCGCGGCGGAAGCGATAGATCGATTGCTTGGGGTCGCCCACGATGAACAGTTTGCCGTGGCAGCGGGCGCGCGCGACGCCAGTCGGATTCGGCCGGATCGGCGGCGGCGAGCAGCAGCAGGATTTCCGCCTGCAGCGGATCGGTGTCCTGGAACTCGTCGACGAAGATGTGGCTGATGCGCCGCTGCAGCTCGGCGCGCACGGCGGCGTGGTCGCGCACCAGGTCGCGGGCGACCAGCAGCAGGTCGATGAAGTCGAGCACGCCGGCGCGCTTCTTGGCCTCTTCGTAGTAGCCGACGATCGGCCACAGCTCGTCGCGCAGAAGCGGCGCGAGGTTGGCGCCGGCGGCGTCGCGAAAGCGCACGAGCCGCGCCTGCAGCGCGTCGCGCCGCGCCATCACCTCGGCGCGCGGGAGCGCGCCGAAATTCTCGCCCCACCCCTTCCATCGCCAACGCCCGTCGTAGCCGCGCAGCAGCGCGAGCAGCGCGGCCTCGAGCGCGTCGTAGTCGCGCCCGCGCACGGTCTCCAGGCGCGTCGCCTCGTCGATCGGACGGGCGATTTCGTCGAGCGCCTTGCCGAGCCAATCCTCTGGATCGACGTGCTCGGCGAGCGCGCCGAGCGCGCGGATCTCTTCGACCAGCGCGTCGATTTCGGGATCGCGATCGAACGCCTGATGGCGCCACGGCGTGTCGAAATCGCGCCACTGCAAAAGTTCCCACGCCGCGGCGCGGACGATCGGCCGCGGACCTTCGCGGTCGAAGCCCTCGCGCCGGCGCAGGAGGCGGCGCAAGCCCTCGCCCGGCGCGGCGAGCGCCTGCTCGAACCAGCGATCGAAGGCGCTCTCGAACAATTCGCCGGCCACGTCGTCGGCCGCGACCTCGAACATCGGATCGACGCGCGCCTCGACCGGACGCTCGCGCAGCAGGTCGGCGCAAAACGAATGGATCGTGCCGATGCGCGCCTCCTCGAGCTGGGCGAGCGCGCTGGAAAGCCGCGCGCGCTCGCCGGCGGCGCGCGCCGGGATCGCTGCGCGCGCTCTCGATCTCGGCGCGCAGCCGGAGCTTGAGCTCGCCCGCGGCCTTCTCGGTGAAGGTCACCGCGACGATTCGGCCGAGCTCGGCGCGCCCGCCCGCCAGCGCCGCGACGATGCGGTTGACCAGCGCGGTGGTCTTGCCGGTGCCGGCCGCGGCCTCGACGATCAGCGTGGTGTCGAGGTCGTTGCGGATGCGATCGCGCACGCGCTGATCGGCGATCTCGCGCGACACGCCGTTTGCGCTTTTCCGTTTCGCTCATCGCAACTTTGCCGCTTCGCTCATCGCAACCTGCGCAACCGCTCGAGCGCGGCCAGGCGCGCCGGCGGGCTTCTAGCGCGACGCGCATCTCCTCGTACGGCCCGCAGACCATCCGGTAGTCGCACCATCGGCAGCCGCCCTCGGCCGGCGCGGCGGGCAGAAAGCCGTCCGCGATCGCGCCGGCGACGGTGGCGGCGAATTCGCGGGCCGCGGCGCGCGCCGCGTCATCGAGCGGCACGACGCGCTCCTCGTAGCCGCCGCGCGACGAGCAATAGTAGAGCCGCCCCGATTCGACCGGCTCGCCGAGCAGGCGCTCGGCGGCGAGCGCGTAGAGCACCGGCTGCAACACGCGGCCGCCGCCGATAATCACGTCCTTGGGCGCGTCGGCCTTGCCGCTCTTGTGATCGGTAACGCGCAGCCGCCCGCCCAGGCCGCGCTCGACGAGATCGATCGAGCCGCGCAGGATGAGGCCGGCCTCCAGCGGCACCGGCTCGGCGCGGCTTGCGGGGTCGGCCTGATCGCGGCCCTCGAGCCCGAAGGCGAGCTCGAAGCGCTCGGGCGTCCAGGGGACCGGGTCTTCGGCCGCGCGGCGGAGCCATTCGCGAAGGTCGGCGCGAATCGCGTCGATCCCGTCCTTCCACACGCGCTCGATCGCCGGAGCGAGCCGGTCATGCCAATTCTCGGCGACCGCTTCCAGCGTCTGGTCCATCACGCGGAGCGCGTCGTCCAGCGCCGCACGCACGACCGGGAGCCGGCCGGCCGCGCGCAGGCGGGTCAGCAGCTCGAACTGGACTTCGTGCAGCAGCGCGCCGCGAGTGAGCGGATCGATCACCTCGATCGCCTCGGCCTCTTCGCGCGGCTGGATTCGATGAATCGCGTAGAGCAGAAAGCGATACGGGCAGGCCGCGAAATGCTGAAGCGCGGTGGCCGAATAGGAACGGGCGTCCGGGCGATGCCGGTCGAGGGCGGCGCGCACCTCCGGTCCGGGATCGACCAGCCCGTCCGCCGGCGTCCATCGCTTGAGCCATCGCCGCGCCCGCGCGCGCAGCGCGCGCGCGAGATGAGGATTGGCGTCGAGCAGGTAATGCGCCGCGCCGGTCGTGGCCTCGTCGTCCTGGCCTGCCAGGCGATTGAGCACGGCGAGATCGAACTCGGCGTCGTCGATCGCTCGGTCAGGCGTCGCGCGGCGCGGGCCATCCCAGCCGCGCCGCCTGCTCGCCCGCCGCGCGTTTATCGAGCTCGTCAAAGCCGGGCAAGCGTCCCTCGGCGGCGCGCAGCACCTCGAGCGCGTAGAACGAGGGCACGCGCGGCCGTCCCTGGTCGAGATCGACGCGCGGAAAGGAAAACAGCACGCGATGGCGCGCCGCGCCCGCGGCCAGACGCAAAGCGAGGCGCTCCGCGGCGACGCGGTTTTGCTGGAGCTCGAGATGCGTGACCGAGACGCACGCGCGCCGCGTCGGGCAGAATCGGATCCTCGGTGAGCTTTTTCGGAAAGACCCGCTCGGTCAGGCCGGGTACGATCACGACGTCGAAATCGAGGCCGCGAAGGTCGTGCGTGGGCGCGACCATCACCGCGCCATAGCGCCGCCGCGGCGCCGGCGCCTCGAGTCTGCCGAGCCGCTCGGCCAACACCTGGCGCACTTCGTCGAGACCGACCGGCCCCACCGGCGCCATCGGTTCGAGTTCGGCCAGCGCGGCCAGCACCGGCGCCGAGTCGCGCACGGCGAGCGCGGTGAGCGCGCGCAGATGGCCGAGCCATTCGCCCCACGTCGCCCGCGGCGGCAGCGCGGCGAGCGCGGAAATCTGCGGCATCGCCACGTCGCCCAGATGTTTGAGGTCGAGAATCTGGCGATCGACAACCGCCGCTCGCAACGTCGTCGTCCTTCAGCTCGGAGCGCCTGAGTTCCAGCTCCGCGCCGAGCCCGCCGAGACGCCGCTCCCAGCGCTCGCGATTGCCGATCACCGCCGCGTCGACCAGCAAGCGCTCCCATCGCCACGGCGCGCGCAAAGCGCCTTCGACCACCGGCACCGGATCGGCCGCGAGGTCTGCGATCTCGCCGCTGGCTCCTGCGGCGGGCGCGGCGTCTTCGGGCTCCGCGGGCGGCGCGGCGCCGGCGAGTTCGAGGTCCGGTGCGACGAAGCGCCGCGGCCCGTCGCGATCCGGGTCGGGCACCTGCGCGAGCGAAAGATACTCGGCGTAGCGGCGCGCCGAGAGATGCTCGGCGGCGCAGGCCAGCAGCGCGAGCAGAGCGCGGCCGCCGGGCTCGGGCCGGGTGGCGCCGCGCGCGAAGCAGGCCGGAATCGCGGCGCGATCGAGCGCTTCTTCCAGATACGGCACGTAACGTCCCGGCGCATGCAGCGCGACCGCGATACGATCGAAGCGAACGCCGCGGTCCGCCTCGGCAAGAATCCGGCGCGCGATCTCGACGCATTCCTGCATCTCGCCCGGCGCCGAGACGACTTCGACGGTATCGTCGAGCGGGCGCTCGGGAGGCGTCTCGTCGCTGAAGAGATAATCCTGCAACCGCGCGATCGATTTCGCCGTCGCTTCCGAGGCACGTGGCGCG
The DNA here is from genome assembly GCA_963832395.1 of uncultured delta proteobacterium. Classification (GTDB taxonomy): domain Bacteria; phylum Desulfobacterota; class Binatia; order Binatales; family Binataceae; genus JAKAVN01. The sequence continues at coordinate 378,413 of CAWHTV010000002.1, forward strand.
GACTGCGGCGTGAGCCGAGCGCCGCGCCGAGCATCGTGAGCGTGGTCGTGTCGCCCTGCGGCACGGTCGCGAGCATCGCGGGCGCGCGGGCGGCGAGCGCCGCGTACAGCTCGCACTCGAGCGTCGAGGTGACCGCGACGTCGAGCATCAGGATCGGCATCGTGGCGTGGCGCGGCGGCGGATCGGCGTTGACGATCGCGGCCGCCAACGTGAGCATCGCCGCGCGGTCGACCAGGCGCGCGTCGTGAAGCTCGGCCTCGAACTGACGTCAGCATCGCGGCAAGCGGAGCGCCGATCGCGTCCAGCGCCGCCAACTCATGCGCGCCGATTCCCGCCAGGCGGACCTCGCCAAGCGTGCGGGCGAGCGCGCCTGGAAATCCGGGACGGTCGGCGACCGGCGCGAAATAGCCCAGCGCGCCGGTCGCCGCGAGTTTGTAGATCGCGCGCGCGGCCACCGCTTCGGCGCCGAGTCCGGCGGCCGGCGCCAGGCCGTCGCGAAACAGGCGCTCGGCGCAGAGCACGCCGAGCAGCCGGGCCGGGGTCATTCGATGAACGCCGAAGAGCGCGCGCCGCGCGCTCAAAGCGCGCACCAGGTCGTCGGCGGCCGGCTGGCGCGACGCCAGCACCATCACTTCGGCGGAGGGCTCAAGCTCCTGGAGCCATCGCGACGCCGACTCGAGACGATCGGCGGCGCGCGGCGAGCAAACGATTGAGCGGTGTGAAAGCATCGGGGCGGGCACCGGCGCTGCAAGCCGGGCCCAGCAGTAATCGTCTGCCGCCAGGGCGCGCGCCGCAAGCGCGGCCCTGCGGCTTCATGAACAGCGCGCCGCCTCACGGCGGTCAGCCGAGCGCAGCTACTTCCATTATCTGGAGAGATAAACCGGGTCGCCGACGCGCACCGTGCCGGGAGCGCCGATCTCGGCGAATACGCCGAGCGTGGCCTTATGATGCTGTGCGGCAGTGCGCAGGATCGACAGGTCGCGCGGCAGCTCGGTCTGCGCATGCGTCGTCATCACGCAGCGCAGCGCCGGCTTCATCGCGACAATCTTCACCATCCTCGCCGACCTCGAGCGTGCCTTCGAGCCATTCGTCCTCGACAAAGCCGTCAGCGCCGGTGCCGCCGGTATCGACGAAAATGTTGGGACGAAAGCGGCGCGGATCGAGTATCGAGTCACCGCCGCACAGCCGCTTCATATGCTCGAGCGAGCCGCTGGCGAGGACGTGAATCGGCGCCGAATCGAAGAACGCACCGCGCATCAGGCCGAACGTGTCGGGCAGCGTATGCCTGGTGAAATTGGGGAGGAGCTGTTCGACCGGAACGTCGGCGAAAATCGTCCGCGGATCGATCTCGCCGCGCGAGCGCTCGTCGGCCTTCGCCCGCTCAAGCAGCACCGGCCGGCCCAGCGCTTGCCGAGAGCCGCGCCGAGGCGTCGGGGTCGTCGGCGTGGATACTGCCGCCGGCAGGAAAAGCGATCGTGACCGGTGCAAGCTCGCCCATGCGGGGCGGCGAATCATAACTCGCGCGGAACCCGAGCATCGCCGCCCACTTCTTGGCCGTCGCGATGCGTCCCGGAGGCCTCGCGCACGGCCCACGCCCGATCGCCAAGCGTACCGTTGGTGGTCAGGGCCAACTCGGCGGGCTTCTCCCCCAGCATCGATTTGACCGGGTAGCGAAAGAGCGCGCTCACCACTGCGACCTTGCGTCGTTCCATCCTTGCCTCCCGTCGCGTCGCCGCGATCAGAGACTGCGCCGCCGCTCCCGATGCTCGTCCGTTTTGGAAGCAGATGATGCAGGGGTCGCTGAAGCGCTCGGCGGCGCGGCAGGACTCGGCGCGGCGGAAGGCGTCGCTGACGCAGCGGAAGGTGTCGCGGGCGCAGAGGCGGCGGCACTCGGCATCGCCGACGCGGTTGCACTGGTGCTGGCGGCTGTAGTGGGGACGGCGGCCTCCGGCGTCACGGTCGCGGTCGGCACATAAACCGTCGGGATCGGCGTGGCCGGGCCCGTGGCCTCGGGCTGTGGGCTGGGCGACGACGATTCGGCGTTGAACAACGCGGTGCCGATACCATAGTCGTAGACCAGTTCGCCGCCGAGATAACCCTGGTACGAGATCGCAACCGCCGCGAGCACGGCGAAGAGCAGGTAGAGCCCGCGCGATGCCGGCCATAAAGCCGAAGAGCTGGACCCCGATGCGCCATACGGCCAAGACCAGGAAGACCCACGGCAGCCAGTCATCGCCCAGCTGGGCATGAAGCTTGAAGGGTGTCGTACGCCGGACCACCGGCGGCCTGGACCGCCTTCCATACGCGATCGGCCTCCCATCCGCCGGTGACGCTTGGAGCCCCAGGCGGCGGCCGTGCCGGCGATTATCAGCGCCAGCGCCGCGTAACGCAGCCACAGGCGCGTCGAGAACATGCTGGCGAAGAGATCGGCGAGGACCGCAACGATCAGAATCGCGACCGTGAAATGATCGACGGCCGGGTGGATATGCCATTTTTGGATCGTTTCGAGAAGACCTTGCATCCGGATTTCCTTTGGTAAACTACCGCGCCTGGCGCTCGGTCGCGCCTTGCGGCGCCCCGCACACCGGGCCGTGGCGATCCCGGTCTTTATTACAGAGCGGCGCACTGCGCGCAAACCGTCGCGCAGCGGTGCGAGCATCGCGTACGCGAGCGGAGGTTGGATGTTGCTACCAGGCGACGATGCGGTAAGCGAGCTGAACCGTCCAGACCAGCGCCGACGGCCACATCGTCATCGCAATCAGGGCGAGGATTGAAAGCCAGATCGGCGTATCGTGCACGGAGGCGGACGGCGGCAGCCGGCCGAGGGGCCGCAGCGGCCTTCCGGCCTGCTACGGGCCTCAGATGCTTTCGCGCGGGCGTGCGGCGAGCCACGCTCCTTGCGCGCGAGATCGGCACTACGTTGCTTTTCATCCGCTCGCCCCCATCACCGCCGCGACGGGCTAGCGTCAGAAGCATTTACCAAACCGCGATCAAATTCCACCAGGCGGCGCTGGTGCATCCAGAGACGTATCCACCGTTGGCGCGGCCACCAGACGCTCAATCAGCGGGCGCGACGGCTACTACCGTGATCTGCCGGCGCGTGCACCGGAAGCGGTTGCGGCATGTTTGCGAGCAGGGATGGCCGAAGGAGTAGCGGCCGGAGCCGCAGTGGGCGTAACAGCGGGAGTCGCGCGGTAGTCGCGGCTGGCGTAGCGACGGAAGTAGCGGCGGGAGTCGATGCGGGAGTCGATAAAGGATAGTTGCCAGCCCCGGGACCCGATGCCGGCGTGGCCGACGCTGACGGGGTAGGCGAGGCTTCCGTGCCCGGCGTGGAGGACGCGGCCGATTCCGCCGCCGGCGGCGGTTCAACCGGCGCCAAAATTACTGTCGGTGCGACCGTGATGATGGGGCGTACGGCGATCGTCACGCGATGCGAGTCGAGCGGCGTCCATGCGCGAGCGCTGAGCAGGTAGTTGCAGCGCCGCTCGCGGCGAAAGCGACCGCCACGCCGGATGCCACGTGTCGCTAAGCTCGAATTCGTAGGTCGTGAGTCCTTGCGCCTGGGACAGGCTCGCCGGCTCGACGCCGCCGACGATCGCGGTCGCGCCTTCGGCCGTGGCAGCCGGGGCCAGCGCGCGCAGGTACCATCGCAGCACCGGCGAGTCGGCGGCAAAAAAAGCGCTCGCGCCGTGCGGCGGCACCTGGCCTGTCACTCGCGCGCACTCGACCGGTGTCTGCAGCGTGGTCGCGGGCTCGGTCCAATACAGCAGCGCGGTGCGCGCCCACGGCGCCTGGCTGGCGTCGGGCGCATACCAGATGAAGTTGTTGGCCACCTGCACATACAGCGTCAGCAGCGCCAGCAGGGCGATCGGATAGCGAACGATGCTCCAGGCTGCGGTGTGATGCAGGTAATCGATCACGAACGCTCCCAGCAGCGCCATCGGCACGATCATCTGGAGTACAAAGGCGGGCGAGCGCGCGGGCGTCCAAAGATAGAAAGCGACCGCCAGGGCGCTCCACACCAGCGCGGCGGTCGCCAGGCGCGAGCGGATACGCAGCGTCAGCACGCCTAGCGCTCCGATCAGCGCGAGCAGCACGACGAGAAATTCGTAGAACGAGAGAATCGGCAGGTAGAAATCCAGCCCGGCCCTGAACCCGCGATGGCTCGGCCGCTTCCAGGTTCGACAAGTTCGGATCGGAGGGCGGCCACGATAGCGTCGAGCGGCGAGCGGGTGAAAAGACCGCTCACGCATCCCAGCGACACCACCGCCGCGACCAGGATCGCGATTAGGAACAGCGCCTTGCGCCGCGTCCACCAGACTCGCACCTGGAGCCGCACTCGCGCGCCCGCCAGAGCCACCGTCAGGCCCACGATCGCGAGCGCGGCCAGCATAAAGAGCGCCGTCATCAGCGCGGTCTCGCCGCTGGCCAGACTCAGGCCCACCGCCGCGCCCAGTCCGGCCGCGACCAGGCGCCCGGGCTCGTCGACCAGTTGGAGGAACAGCGCCAGCGCGAGCACGGCAAAGGCCAGCGCGGGCACGACGCTGTCGGCGGTGCGCGAAAAATAGGCCACGCTGGGCGAGAGCACGAGCAACGCCGCAAAGGTCATCGCGCCGGCGCGGCCAAGCTGGCGGCGCATCGCAAAGCCCGCCGCGATCAGCAGCAGCCCGCTCAATGCAAAAATCAGCCGCGCGCCGAAGTCGCCGGCGCCCACAGCCGCGAACACCGCCGCCTCCAGCAGATGAATCCACGAGAGATGCGCTCCGGCGGGCGGTCCGCTGCGCAGCAATGCCAGTTCCGCGAGCGCATGGCCCGCCTCGGCGGAATCCAGCGGGCGCGCGCCGAGCATCACGAGCCGGCTCGCGAGCGCCAGAACGCCGACCGTCGCCCATCCAAGATGCTCCACCGTGACGACGCATAGCGGCCGTTCCAGCCGCTCGGCCGAATGGTTGCGGGGCGCGTCGGGTTCTTCGGGAGCTTCCGGGACGTCGTGGCCGCCGGGCTCGATCCCGAGCCGCCACTCCTCCGTTTCTTTGCCGCTGACTGCCATGTGGTGAAAACCGGTATTTGGCCCCGACCCGATTGTCAACGCGGGCGCTGGCCGTGGGATAAGTTTATCAATTCACGTTCGTCGTAACATCGCGTTAATGCTCGCGGCGTTTGAGCCTGCGCGCCGGATGGTTATGCTGGGAGGCTTGGCGGCGGCGATGGAGCAAGCGGACAATTCGCGGAGGGCTATCGGTGGGGCGGCCTCGATCCTGATCGTGGCGGCCCTGCTCGCGCTGTTCTTCGGCTTTCGCAACTACATGCCGGTGCTGCATGGGCCGAGGCTGAGCGTATCGGCGCGCCATCTGCCCTACTACGCCTTCTGCTCGTTCAACCGGATGCTCGCGGCATACGTGCTCGCGCTGCTCTTCTCGATCGCCTACGGAATGATGGCGGCGCGGGGCCGGATGTGGGAGCGGGTGATGATTCCGGCGATCGACATCGCGCAATCGGTGCCGGTGGTCGGTTTCTTTCCCGCCGCGGTCTATTTTTTCGTCGCGCTCGCGCACGGCAGCCGTCTCGGCGTCGAGATGGCGGCGGTTTTCCTGATCTTCACCAGCCAGGCGTGGAACCTCGCGCTCGGCGTGTTCGAATCCATCCGGACCATCCCCGACGATTCGCGCGAAGCGCTGGAGGCCTTTGGGGCCAGCGGGTGGCTGCGTTTTCGCAAACTCTCGCTTCCCGCATGCGTGCCCAAGCTGGTGTACAACTCGATCCTGTCGTGGGTGGCGGGATGGTATTTCCTCATCGCCTGCGAAATCATCACGGCCGGACCCTCGACCTACCGGCTGCCAGGCTTGGGCAGCTTCCTGATGGAGGCCGCCAACCGCGGCCGCAACGGCGAGATGGTGCTCGGCCTGTTAGCGCTGCTGCTGATCATCGTCGCGATGGACCTGGTGGTATGGCAGCCGCTGTCGGTGTGGGCGGAAAAGTTTCGCTACGAGTTCACCTCCGGCGCCGAGGCTGAACGTTCGCTGGGGATGCTGCATGCGATAGGGCTGCTGGGCCCCAGCATCTATCGCGCGGTGCGCCTGGTCGTGCGCCCCCTGGTGGTCATCGTGCAGGGCTTGTTCGACGCCATCCCGCCGCTCGGTCCGCGCGCGCGCGAGCGCGTGGACCGTATCGCGCGCTTCGCCGGGTACGCGGCGTTGATCGCCTTCACCGCAATTTTCATCTACGCGATCGTTCGCGGACTCGACGCGCTGGTGCGGGCTCTGCTGATGCCATGGCCGCGCGAGGTTCGGCAGATTCCGGCGGCGACGGTGGCCTCGACCATCCGAATGGTCGTCGCGTATGCGATTTCACTTGGATGGACGCTGCCGTGCGCGCTGGCCGCGACCAACAGTCCGCGCTTCAAGCGATGGCTCTCGCCGATCGCCGAGATCGTCGGCTCGATGCCGGCGACCGCGTTGTTCCCGGTGATCGTGGTATTCGTGATCCAGGTGACCGGCGGGAATGAATCTCGCGTCGATCCTGCTGATCCTGACCGGGATGCAGTGGTATCTGCTGTTCAATCTGCTGGCCGGGGTCAACCAGATTCCCGAGGAACTCAAGGAGTTTGCGCGCGCCTACCGCCTCGGCCGATGGGCCACCTGGCGCAAGCTCGACGTGCCGGCGCTGGTGCCTTCGATCGTCACCGGAAGCATCACGGCATGGGGCGGCGGATGGAACGCGCTGATTCTGTCCGAGTACTTCGTCTACCGCGGCCACACCTACAAGGTCCTGGGCCTGGGCGCGCTGCTCGACGTCGCGACCTATGAGACCGGCAACAACCTGATGATCCTGCTTAGCCTGCTTTCGATGGTCGTGGTAGTGATAGGCCTTAACCGGCTCATATGGCGCAGGCTGTATAACGTGGCGACCGAACGCTACAGATTCGATTGATCCCATTGGAGTCTATTCGATCTTGCGGTGCATCGACGATGCGTGATTCCGACCCAGCCGACCCATGGCCCTGCTCGAGCTCAAACAGGTCTCCAAAAGCTATCCGCATGCCAAGGGCAGCCTGCGCGTGCTCAACGAGATGTCCTTTAGCGTCGAGCGCGGCGAGTTCATCGCGATCGTCGGGCCGTCGGGATGCGGCAAGTCGACCCTGCTGCGGATCATCAACGGCATCGTGCCGGCGACCTCGGGCCAGGTGCTCTACAACGGGCAGCAGGTCGACGGCATCAATCCCGAATGCGCGATGGTCTTTCAGTCCTTCGCTCTGCTGCCGTGGCTCAGCGTGAAGGCCAATATCGAACTGGGCCTGGAGGCGCGCCGCCTTCCTCCCGCCGAACGCGAGCGGCTTGCGACACACTACATCGATAAGGTGGGCCTCGACGGTTTCGAGGAAGCCTACCCGCGCGAGCTTTCGGGCGGGATGCGCCAGCGCGTGGGGCTCGCGCGGGCGCTGGCGGTCGAGCCGGCGGTGCTGCTGATGGACGAGCCGTTCTCGGCGCTCGACGCACTGACCGCGATTGGACTGCGCGAGGAATTGCTCGACCTGTGGCAGGCCGCCGACAGCCCGGTCAAGACCATCATCATGGTCACCCACATCATCGAGGAGGCGGTCGAGCTCGCCGACCGCATCCTGGTGCTCTCGACCGGCCCCGGGCGGCTGGTCGGCGACATCAAGGTGGAGCTCCAGCGCCCGCGCGACCGGCGGGGCGAATCCTTCAACAACCTGACCGACAAAGTCTTCTCGCTGATCGAGGAGCGCGCCTGATGCCCCCGCCTCCTCCCGTTGATTCATCCGATTCCCGACGCCCAGCTCCCGTGGGTCTTCGGCCTGCTCGAGATGCTCGAGGACCGCGGCGGACGCGAGGACGGCTACAAGATCGCGCGCGACCTCAGCTTCAAGTTCTCCGACCTGCTCAAGGTGATGAAGGCGGCGGAAATCCTGGGGCTGGTCTCCACTCCGGCCGGCGACGTGGTGCTGGAGCCGCTGGGCCGCGAATTTCTCGCCGCCGACATGAATACGCGCAAACGCATCATCCGCGAACAGCTCAGCAAGCATTCGCTGTTCAGCTATTTCGTGCGGCTGCTGCGCGGCCAGGAAGATCACTCGCTGTCCAAGGAAGTAGTGCTCGAACATCTCGCGATGCTCCTGCCGGACGAGCGGCCGGAACGGATGTTCGCGACGATGGTCGGATGGGGCCGCTTTGCCGAGTTGTTCGGCTATAACAAGGACGACGACCGCTTCTACCTGGATGAGGAAGCGGACAAGCCCTGAAGCTCAAACAGTCCGAAAGGAGAATCCACGATGGCTACCGAGAACGAACGGCTGGTGAGCGAATTCTGCCGAGACCTGGGAGACGCTCGACATCGACAAGGTGATGGAATTCTTCACCGATGACGCGGTCTACCACAACATCCCGCTCGCGGCCGCCAAGGGCAAAGCCGAAATCCGCAAGACCATCGACGGCTTCATGCCCGGGACCACGAAGATCGAGTTCAAGATACTCACCACCGCGTCGGCGGGCGCGACGGTGTTCAACGAGCGCGTCGATTCGTTCATCGTCAATGGCCGTCCCGTGGTGGTGCCGGTGGCCGGCGTGTTCGAAATCAGCGGAGGCAAGATCAAAGCCTGGCGCGATTATTTCGATCTCGCGACCTATGTGAACCAGCTCAAGGGCAAGTAAGGCTACCGCGTTTCTGGTCCCCTGAGAGAGGACTTGATAGTAGAAAGGACGCCATCGCAGGCGAGATTGGGAAAATCTTACAGCCCGCCTGCAATGATTACCCGTGTACGAGAATGCCGGGATCGGAAAAAGCATAACCGAACCGCGCTTTTTGCTGACCTTCCATCGAACGACGGAGAGGCACGGAAGATGCTTGATTCAGGAGCAGTCCCGTGCCCAGTAGGATGGGCGGGCTCGGCATTAACCCCCCCTCCGAGTCCGTCCACCACTGGGCCCTTTTTTATGGAAAAGCGCAGGAAGTTGCGCGGCGAAATGGCAGCGGTGACGATCGTTCCCTGAACGGTAACTTGGGTCACCGCCCTCGTATTTAGACGACATCCGGAACGGTGGAATCGGGAAAATTTTCCGACTCGTTACCCGATCTCTCATCAGAACAGATGGAATCCTGTAAATCTTACAGTATGCTTGCAGTAAGCTGCCTTACGGCGGCGCGCCGGGTCTAGAAAAGCGCAACCGAACCTTTTTTTGGTCGCTCGCACGCCGCGCCGTTTGCGGTTAGCGCTGCGCCATCGCGGCTCGCACTACGCTTCCTGATTCGATCCGTTCATCACCTAATCTCCGCAAGTCTCGGCCAGGACCCCAGCGCCGCTCATTACAGCTATTGACGCTTTGTGCGAACGTTGCGTCTACGTGGCGCTCTTTTTGCGATGCCGCCGCGCGGAGTAAGCTTTGTTTCTACTTTCGCGCCATGGCCGCCACCGTCACCCATCACACTGTCACCCATGCCATCATCGGCACCGCCGGCCATATCGATCACGGCAAGACCGCGCTTATCAAGGCGCTCACCGGCCAGGACACCGACCGCCTCAAGGAAGAAAAGGAACGCGGGATTTCGATCGACCTGGGCTTCGCCTATTTCACGCTGCCCGACGGCACGCGCGCCGGCGTGGTCGACGTCCCCGGCCACGAGCGTTTCATCCGCAACATGCTGGCCGGCGCGCACGGCATCGACCTGGTGCTGTTCACGGTCGCGGCCGACGACGGCGTGATGCCGCAGAGCGAGGAGCATCTCGACATCCTTCATCTGCTCGGCGTCAAGAGCGGCATCTTCGTCATCACCAAGGCCGACCTTGCCGATGCCGCGCGCCTGGGTGAAGTTCGCGACGAGATCGAACTGCTGGCCGACGGCACGCGTCTGGCGGGTGCGCCGATCGTCGCGGTTTCGTCGGTAACCGGCGCGGGCCTGGACGAATTGCGCGCGGCGATCGCGCGCCAACTCGAGGGCTTCGATGCGCGCCGGCCGACCGGGCTCTTCCGCCTGCCGCTCGACCGCGCGTTCACCATCAAGGGCCACGGCACGGTGGTGACCGGAACCGCGATGGGCGCCGAGGTGCGCGTCGGCCAGAAGCTGCGCGTGCTGCCGGCGGGCGGCGAAGTCCGGGTGCGTTCGATACAGGTTCATTCCGAGCCGGTCGAGCGCGCGGGGCTGTGCCAGCGCGTCGCACTCAATTTGAGCGGCGCCGAGCGGATGGAGCTCAAGCGCGGCGACGTGGTGGCCGACGATCGGCTCGAGCTGACGACCACGCGGCTCGACGCGCGGCTGGAGATTCGGCCGGCCGCCAAGCGCCCGCTCAAGAACAATGACCGCGTGCGCCTGTTCATCGGCACCGCCGAGACTATCGGCCGCGTGATCGTGCTCGAGGCGCCGGGCGAAATCGCGCCGAAGAAGAGCGCGCTGGTGCAGCTCGTGCTGAACGAGCCGATGGTCGCGCTGGCGGGCGACCGCTTCGTCATCCGCGACGAAACCAGCCTGCGCACGCTCGGCGGCGGCGTCGTGCTCAATCCGCTCGGGCGGCGCGTGCGCAAGCCGCTGCGAGACTTACCTCGAACATCTCGGCGCGCTGGAGGGGCCGCTCGCGCCCGGCACTATCGAAGCGTTGCTCGATTTGCAGGAAAGCTTCGCCGTCACCGCGGCGCGGGTCGCGCAACTGCTCAACGCCCCCGCGCGCGAGGCCGACGAAGCGCTCAAGGATCGCCGCTTCGTCAAGCTTTCGCTCGGCGACGAGGAGGGCTACACCACCGCGGCCAAATGGGAGGAGCTCAAGCGCTTCGCGATGGCCGCGCTCACGGCGCATCACCAGGCCGAGCCGCTCTCGCCCGGGCTCGAGATGGAGGCGCTGCGCGAGCGGCTGCCGTACGAAGTCAGCGCGCGCGCGTTTCGTGCGCTGGTCGATCGGCTGGGGCGCGAATCCGATTTGGTGCGCGAGGAAAGCGTGCTCCGACTCAAATCGCATCGGGTCAAGCTCGGCGGCGACGAGGGCCGGCTCGGCGAGCGGCTGGCGCAGGCGCTTAAAAGCGCCGAGTTCCATCCGCCCGATCTGAAACAGCTCGCCGACGAACTCAAGCTGCCGCCTTCCGAACTTTCGCGGATGCGCACGCTGCTCGGCGCGCTCGAGCGCGAGGGCCGCGTGGTCAAAATCGCGACCGATTTGTATTTCAGCCGCGAGGCGATGGAGGCCGCGCGCCAGCGCCTGCTCGACCATCTGAAGACCGCGCCGGAGATAACCGCGGCGACCTTTCGCGACCTGCTCGGCGCCTCGCGCAAGTTCGCGATCGCGCTGCTGGACTATTTCGACCACTCGGGCGTGACTACGCGGGTCGGCGACGCACGCCGCCTGCGCGCGCGCCCGTGATAGTCCGGTGATGGCGCGGCTGGCCGGGCTTGCGCCAGAATAACGGACGATGCCTGAAGAGCGGAACAATAATGCGACGCGCGGCGAGTTGATTCGGCTCACCGCGCGCTGCAAAGCGGCGGGTTGAGCCGGCAAGCTAGGTCCGGAGGACCTCGCAGCCGCGCTTAGCCGGTTCGACCCGGGAAGCCATCCCGACCTGCTCGTCGGTATCACCACCGGCGACGACGCCGGAGTGTATCGTCTGACCGACGAGATCGCCGTCGTCAACACGGTCGACTTCTTCACTCCGGTGGTCGACGACCCGTTCACCTACGGCCAGATCTCGGCCGCCAATTCGCTCTCGGACGTCTACGCGATGGGCGGGGTGCCGAAGACCGCGCTCAATATCGTGTGCTGGCCGCAGACCGGACTGCCGGGCGAGATGCTGGGAGAAATTCTGCGCGGCGGCGCCGAGAAAGCGCGCGAGGCGGGCGTCGTGATCGTCGGCGGACACAGCGTCGCCGACGAGGAAGTGAAGTACGGGATGGCGGTGACCGGCGTGATCGATCCGCGGCGCATCGTGCGCAACGTCGGCGCGCGCGTCGGCGACGCCCTGCTGCTCACCAAGCCGCTCGGCACCGGCGTCCTGATGACGGCGTTCAAGCGCGACCGCCTGGCCGCCGAGCACTACGAGGCGGCGGTGCGTTCGATGACCACGCTCAACGCCGAGGCGGCGCGCGCGATGCTGCGTCACCAGGTCCATGCGGCGACCGATATCACCGGCTTCGGCGTGGCCGGCCATGCGAGCAAGATGGCCGACGGCAGCGGCGTCACGCTGCGCATCGAGGAATCCGACCTGCCGCTGCTGCCCGGCGCGCTGGATTGCTGCCGCGAGGGGATGATTCCGGGCGGCGGCCGGCGCAACCGCGAGTTCTACGGCGCGCGAGTCAAAATTTCCGACGAAGTGGCGCCCGAGATGGCGGAGATCTTTTTCGACCCGCAGACCTCGGGTGGCCTGTTGATCGCGCTGCCCGAGTCCGAGGCGCTGCCGCTGCTCGCCGAACTCCAGGCCGGCGGCAACCTCGAGGCTGCGGTGATCGGCCGGGTGGTCGAGCAGACCGGCTTCGCGATCGAGTTGGTCTAGTGGCAGTTTTCTTTTGTCATCCAGGGCGAAGCGAGTCCGTCTCTTCAGTGAAGCTTGCTTTCTTCAAGTCATCCTGCGCGAAGGCGGCCGGCCAAGGCGGCGTTTTCTCGCGCCCGGCTCGAATAAACAACGGTCCGCGTAAAGGAGAAACGCCGGTTCCATGTACGACTACGACCTGTTCACGATCGGTGGCGGCTCGGGCGGCGTTCGCGCCAGCCGGATGGCGGCGCAGTACGGCGCCAAGGTCGCGCTGGCCGAGGAGCGCTACCTCGGCGGCACCTGCGTCAACGTCGGCTGTATTCCGAAGAAGCTTTTGGTTTACGCCTCCGAATTCAGCGAAGCTTTTGCCGACTGCGCCGGGTTCGGATGGACTTTGGGCGAGCGCAATTTCAACTGGCAGCACGCTCATCGCCAACAAGGACCGCGAGATCGCGCGGCTCAACGGCGTCTACGAGAAAATCCTGACCGACAATGGAGTGCGAATCCTGCGCGCGCGGGCGACCATCGCCGACCCGCATACGGTGGTGGTCGGAAGCGAGCGCTACACCGCGCGCTACATCCTGATCGCGACCGGAGGCTGGCCCACCACGCCGTCAATTCCCGGCGGCGAACTGGCGATCACCTCGAACGAGGCTTTTTTTCTTCCGCAATTTCCGGCGCGCGCGATCGTGGTGGGCGGAGGTTATATAGGGCTCGAGTTCGCGGGAATTTTTCACGGCCTCGGCGCGAAGGTGTCGGTGGTGCATCGCGGCGAACTGTTCCTGCGCGGCTTCGACGACGACGTGCGCCGCGCGCTGGCGGCTCGAGATGGACAAGCGGGGAGTCGAGCTTCGCTTCAACCGCAAGGTCGAGCGGATCGAAAAGCTCCCGCGCGGGATTCGCGCGACGCTGAACGACGGCGCCGCGCTGGAAGCCGACCTGATCATGTTCGCGACCGGAAGAACTCCCAACACGCGCAACCTCGGTCTGGAGCAAGCCGGGGTCAGGCTCAACCACGAGGGCGCGGTCGCCGTGGATCCCTATTCCTGCTCGTCAGTGCCGAACATCTACGCGGTCGGCGACTGCACCGATCGTATGCAGCTTACGCCGGTGGCGATCGCCGAAGGGCAGGCCGTCGCCGAAACCCTGTTTAACGGAAATCCGAAGACCCCCGATTACGAAAACGTGCCGACCGCGGTCTTCAGCCAGCCCCCTATTGGCACCGTCGGTCTCACGGAGGCCGAGGCGCGCGAGCGCTATCGCGCGATTGACGTCTACAAGTCGAGCTTCCGGCCGCTCAAACATACGCTCAGCGGCCGCGACGAACACAGTTTCATGAAACTGGTGGTCGATCGCGAGACCGATCGGGTGCTGGGATGCCACATGGTGGGAACGGACGCGGGCGAGATCATCCAGGGTCTCGCGATCGCGCTGAAATGCGGTGCGACCAAGGCGCAATTCGACGCGACCATCGGAATTCATCCCACCGCGGCCGAGGAGTTCGTGACGATGCGGAATAAATCAGTGGAATAAATCATGAGTCGCAATATGGACTCGCCCGTTCAAGGGCTGCATATTGCCTCTGGGGGACCCGGGCGAGTGGCGTCGGCCGCGCAAGCGCGCTTCGCTGACCCGCGCGGATCATAGTCGGCGATGATCGACCAGGGGACGAGTTCGAACGTGGTGCCGCCACTGGCTGCGCGCGGGGCGCTCTGCGATTCCCGTCGCCCATTTATCGCATCGCCAACGGGAGGCAAAAATGGCCAAGCCATCGAGCTGACGCATCGATGATAACATTGGACCGTTATCTGCGCACCGCCAGCCCGCGAATAGAGCCGGGATTGAGCGCGACGCTGCGACAGGTGGCGCTGGCGGTCAAGCGAATCTCCAATGAGCTTGCCGTCGCGGCGCTCCGGGGAGAACTGGGTCTAAGCGGCGCGACCAACGTGCAGGGCGAACAGGTCGTAAAACTCGACACCTGGTCCAACAACGTGTTTCTCGATTCGTTCGCCGGCGGCCATCCGATATGCACGCTGATTTCAGAGGAGATAGAAGAGGCGAGGCACCTCGAGGGGCATCACGCGCGCGACTCCTATGCGTTGCTGTTCGATCCGCTCGACGGTTCGTCCAACACCGACGTCAACGGCTCGCTCGGGACGATCTTCGCGTTACGCCGGCGCAAGTCGGGCCATGGCGACGATATCGCGGACACGCTTGGGCCCGGCACCGAACAGATCGCGGCGGGCTACGCGCTTTATGGGCCGGCCACGATGCTGGTCTGGACGGCGGGCCACGGCGTAAACGCATTCGTGCTGGAGCGCGAAATCGGCGAGTTCGTGCTGTGGCGCGAGAACATCCGTATGCCTGCGCGCGGCAAGACCTACGCGGTCAACCAGGCCAACGCCGCGCGATGGCATCCGGGGGCGCGCGCGCTGCTGGAGCGGCTGACCGGACCGAAGGACAAGGGCGGCGGCTACTCGCTGCGCTACTGCGGCGCGTTCGTCGGCGACTTCCATCGCTGCCTGCTCAACGGCGGAATCTTTTTCTACCCTGGCGAGCTGAAAGCCGACGGCAAGAGCGCAGGGCAAGCTGCGCCTGATGTACGAGGTAGCACCGCTCTCGATGCTGGCCGAGCAGGCCGGCGGCGCCGGCTCGACCGGACGCGGGCGCGTGCTCGACTTCGTTCCCAGCGGCATTCACGAACGCGTGCCGGTCTATATCGGCAGCGCCGAGGAAGTCGCACTGGCCGAGCAGTTCAGGGCTGAAGGCGGGTAGCGATGGCGGTGCGGACCAAGGCTGCGGTTTTGGCGGGGGACATCGGCGGCACCAAGACCCTGCTGGGCCTTTACCGCGTCGAGGGCGGAGCGCCGGCGCTGCTGCGCGAAAAGCTTTACGCGACGCGCGATTTCAAAACTCTGGAAGAGGTCGCCAGCGATTTTTTGAGCGGCGCATGGGCGATCGACGCGGCCTGCTTCGGCGTGCCGGGACCGATCATCGGCGGCGTCAGTCACGCGACCAACGTTCCGTGGACGATGGAAGAGCGGGCGCTGGCACGCGCGCTCGGCGTGCCCGGCGCGCGGCTGATCAACGACCTCGAGGCGACCGCCTACGGGATGCTCCAGCTCCAGGAGAGCGAAATCGCGGTGCTCCAGCGCGGCGATCCGCCGGCCTCGCGCGCGCCGATCGCGGTGATCGCCGCGGGCACCGGTCTCGGCGAGGCGGGGCTGGTGCCGCTCGAGGACGGGCGCTGGCGCTCGGTCGCCACCGAGGGCGGTCACGCGGATTTCGCGCCGCGCGGGCGCGAACAGATCGAGCTGCTCGAGTACCTGAGCGACGAGTTCGACCACGTAAGCTTCGAGCGCGTGCTGTCGGGGCCGGGACTGGTCAACATCTACAAGTTCCTCAAGGCGCGCGCGCCGGACGCCGAGCCGCAATGGCTGGCCGACGAATTTGCCCGCGCCACCGATGCGGCGGCGGTGATAAGTGAAGCCGCGCTCAAGGGCCGCGACCCGCGCTGCGTCGAGGCGCTCAGAATCTTTACCGATATTTACGGCGCGGAGGCGTCCAACCTGGCGCTGAAGTTCATGGCGCTGGGCGGCGTTTACGTCGGCGGCGGGATCGCGCCCAAGATTCTGGCGACGCTCAGCGCGGGCGGATTCGTGCGCGCCTTTCTCGCCAAGGGCCGACTCGATAAAGTGTTGGCAAGAATTCCGGTGCGGGTCTCGCTCAACCCGGCCGCGGCGCTGATAGGAGCGGCCCGCTGCGCGATGGAGATGCTATAGTAGGTGGCGCGTAAGCGCCGCGCGCGAGAAGCGCGGTACCTGAGAAATATCGAATTGTGAATCGGAGGCGGTTATGACCAAGCGTGCCAGAGAAATTCTGGATTTCTACCGCTCGGAGAACGCGGGCGTGCTGAGCAACCTCGCCCGGATGATCAATCACGGGCGGCTCGCCGGCACCGGGACGTTCGTTATCCTGCCCGTGGATCAGGGCTTCGAGCACGGCCCGGCGCGCAGCTTCGCGCCCAATCCGCCGGCCTATGATCCGCGCTACCATTTCTCGCTGGCCTGCGACGCCGGATGCAACGCCTACGCTGCGCCGCTCGGCTTCCTGGAGGCCGGCGCGGCCGAGTTCGCCGGCGAAATCCCGCTCATCCTCAAGCTCAACAACCATGATCTGCTGCACGACTCGCCCGACCCTGAGCCCGCCGTCACCGGCAGCGTGAAGGACGCGCTGCGCCTGGGATGCGCCGCGGTCGGCTTCACCATTTATCCCGGCTCGTCTTTCTGCGTGGCGATGTACGAGCAGTTGCGCGAGATCGCCGAGGAGGCCAAGGCGCACGGCCTGGCGGTGGTCGTGTGGTCGTACCCGCGCGGCTCGGGCATCAGCAAGGAGGGCGAGACCGCGCTCGACGTGGTCGCCTACGCGGCACAGATCGCGGCGCAACTCGGCGCCAACATCATCAAGGTCAAGTTGCCCACCGCGCATCTCGAGCAGCCCGAAGCGAAGAAAGCTTACGAGACCAACCGCATACCGCTCGAAACGCAGAGCGCGCGCGTCGCCAACGTCGTGCAAAGCTGCTTCGACGGCCGGCGGATCGTGATCTTCTCGGGCGGTCCGAAGGTCAGCGACGAAAAGCTGCTCGACGAAGTGCGCGCGATCAAGGCCGGCGGCGGCTTCGGCTCGATCATCGGGCGCAACTCGTTTCAGCGCCCGCGCGCCGAAGCGATCAAGCTGCTCGGCACGATCATGGATATTTACGCGGGCGCGGCCGCGCGCTGATCGCAGCCGCCCGCGCCATACTGTCCGGCGCCACGAGCGGCCGGCGAAGGTTTCAACGATGCAGCGTGACGGTGATAATCAGGCCACCCTGGGAATTCTGGTTGGGGGTGGCCCCGCCCCCGGCATCAACGGAGTGATTTCTTCGGCCGCGATCGAGGCGATCAACTGCGGCCTGCGCGTGGTGGGCCTGCGCGACGGCTATCGATGGCTGGTCGAAGGCAACACCTCGCACGTGGTCGAACTCAAGCTCGACGAGGTGAGCCAGGTCCATTCCACCGGGGGTTCGATTCTGCGCACCTCGCGCACCAACCCGGCGCGCGACGAGGCGAGCCTCGAGCGCACGATCGGCGCGCTCGAGAAGCTCGGTATCCGCTACCTGGTCTGCATCGGCGGCGACGACACGACCTATGGCGCCTTCAGGATCGCCGAGCGCACCCGCGGGAAAATCGGCGTGGTGACGGTGCCGAAAACGATCGACAACGACCTGCCGCTGCCCGAGAACGCGCCGACCTTCGGCTTCGAGACCGCACGCGCCGTCGGCACTACCATCGTCGAATCGCTGATGGTGGACGCGCGCACCACCAGCAGATGGTACCTGGCGATCTCGATGGGACGGAAGTCGGGTTCGCTCGCGCTCAGCATGTGCAAGTCCGCCGGCGCCACGCTCGCGGTGATCCTGGAGGAGTTCCACGGCGAGAGTTTCGATCTTTCGCTGGTCGTCGACACCATCGTGGGCGCGATAATCAAGCGGCGCGCCGAGGGCTACGACGACGGCGTGGCGGTAGTTGCCGAAGGTATCGCAGAGCGCATGGACCCCGGCACCCTGCCGACCGCGCCTCGTTCGGAGGCCGACGCGTACGGTCACGTGCATATCGCGGACATCCCGCTCGGCTACCTGCTGCGCGACCGCGTGCGCGCGGCGCTCAAGCAACTCGGGATCGGTGCGACCGTGGTCACCAAGGACATCGGCTACGAGCTGCGCTGCGCGAAGCCGTTGCCGTTCGATGCCGAATATACGCGCACGCTCGGCTACGGTGCGGTGCGCTATCTTCTAAGCGGAGGTTCCGGCGCGCTGATCGCGATCGCCGGCGGGCGCGTGACGCCGGTCGATTTCACGCAGCTCGTCGATCCGGCCACCGGACGGATCAGGGTGCGGCTGGTCGACGTCAGCACCGAGTCGTACGAGGTCGCGCGCTCGTACATGACCAGGCTCGAGCCGCAGGACTTCGAGGAGCCGGCGCTCTCGCGTCTTGCCGCGTGCGTGAATCTTTCAGCCGAGGCGTTCAAGGCGCGATTCCTGCCCGTGGTGCAAGCCACGACCTCGCTGCACCGCGTGGCGCTAAGCCCGGCGTAAAGGCCTGAACTCGCGCCTGGTTCCCGATTGCAGTTGGTCGATTTCTCCGGAGCGTCATTGCGCGCGTCCGACCGGATCCTCAGGCCCACACGCCGCGGGCCTCGGGAGACCGGCGCGGGCGCTTGGAGGAAACGCGCGACCTGCGCTAAGGAAAACATCAGCCAATCGATCGGGAGGCTCCCCATGAAGTACGACGAATATCAGCATCTGCTATTCGAGCATCGCGAGGACGGAATTCTGCTCATCACGATCAACCGTCCCGACGTTCTCAACGCCACCAACAATCGCCTGCACTGGGAATTGAGCCGGGTGTGGAAGGATATCGACGAAGACCCGGAGACCCGCGTGGTGGTGATCACCGGCAAGGGGCGCGCGTTCTCGGCCGGCGGCGACCTTGAGATGATCGAACGGATGGCAGGCAGCGCCGCCAACATCGGACAGGCGTGGCGCGAGGCCGGCGACATCGTCTACAACATGATCAACCTCGACAAGCCGATCATCTCGGCGATCAACGGCGTCGCCGTGGGCGCTGGCCTCGCGGTGGCTTTCATGGCGGACATCTCGATCGCGGCGGAGAACATGCGCATCACCGACGGCCATATCCGCCTGGGCGTGGGCGCCGGCGATCATGCGGTGATCATCTGGCCGCTGCTGTGCGGGATGGCCAAGGCCAAGTACTACCTGCTGACCGCCGATTTCATCGACGGCAAGGAGGCCGAACGCGTCGGCCTGGTCAGCCTGTGCGTGCCCGCCGACAAATTGATGGACAAGGCGATGGAGGTCGCGCAAAAGCTCGCCCGCGGGCCGCAGCAGGCGCTGCGCTTTACCAAGCGCTCGCTCAATAACTGGCTGAGGATGTTCGGGCCGGCGTTCGACGCGTCGCTGGCGATGGAGATGTTGGGATTTTTCAGCGACGACCTTCACGAGGGCGTGGCGGCGCTCAAGGAACGTCGCGCGCCGTCGTTCCCGAGCACGCGAACCAAATGAAGGCGTGCGTATACCGGGCGCCCGGCGCTCCGCTGGAGATCGCCGAGGTTCCCGATCCGTTCGCCGGCCCGGGCGAACTCGTGGTGCGGGTGAAAGCCTGCGGCATCTGCGGCTCCGACCTGCACGCGGCGGGGCGCAATTTCCGCATGCCGCCGGGAACCATCCTGGGCCACGAATTTGCCGGCGTGGTCGAGGAGATCGGCGATGGCGTCGAAGGCTTCGAGCGCGGCGACCCCGTCGTCGCGATGTCGTACGTCGGATGCGGCCAGTGCGAGTCCTGCCGGATAGGCGAGGCGCAGCACTGCCGCGAGGTCAAGCTGGTCGGCTTCGGCGAGGTCCCGGGCGCCTACGCGGAGCTGACGAAAACCCGGCCGGCGAGCGTGTTCAAGATGCCGCCCGGGATGAGCTTTCGTGAGGCTGCCACGGTCGAACCGCTGGTGGTCGGGCTGCACGGGCTGCATCGCGCGGGCTTCCAGGCGGGCGAGAGCTGCGTGGTGATGGGCGCGGGACCCATCGGGATTGCCACGATGCTGTGGGCGCGCTTCGCCGGCGCTCGCGCCATCGTGGTTTCCGAGCTCAGCGAGCATCGCCGCCGCCTTGCGCTAAAGATCGGCGCCGACGCCGCGGTCGATCCGCGAATGCACAATCCGGCCGGGAGGGTCGAGCAGCTCACGGGCGCGGGGCCACAGGTGATCTTCGAGTGCATCGGCGCTCCGGGCGCGATGGCCGAGGCAATCGCGTACGCGCAGCGCGCGAGCCGCGTGGTGATAATAGGCGTATGCACGGAAGACGACGGCTTTGCGCCGATCACGGCGATGAGCAAGGAACTGGACATGCGCTTTTCGCTCGGCATGGAGCGGGCGGAGGTCGAAATGGCGATCGCAACGCTCGCGTCGGGCCGCGTCGCCACCGCGCCGATGATCACGCACACCATGGGGATCGACGACCTGCCTAAGGCCTTTGCCTCGCTCGCGCTCCCGACCAACCAGAGCAAAGTGATGGTCGAGTTCTAGCCTGAAGTTGACTCTTTTAGGATTTTGACATTTTTGCGATACTGCGGAAGACTGCGATCGGCACTTCAACGCGCGGAGGAACATCATGAACAAGAAGCTGGCCCTGGTTGCCTCGTTTGCCATCGCGGCCGCGCTGAGTCTCCAGTTTGGCCTCTCCAACGTATACGCCGCCAACAAGGTCGATTGCTCGCAGGTGATGACCGAACTCCAGGGCGGCAAGAAGGTCTCCGAGGTCGCCAAGGACATGAAGATCTCCAAGAGCAGCGTCTACCGCTGCCGCAAGGCCTCGGCTAAGGAAGCGAAGGCGGCCGCAGGCATGGCGAGCCCCGCCGCGATGGCGAGCCCGGCTGCGGCTCCCGCGACGCATTGAGATTTTGCGCTCCCATGCGGACGCTCCGCGTAGCCGTCAAGCTCGCGGAGCGCATCCTGCCTGCGCGACACAATGCCTTCCGTTCCCCGCTCCTTGTCCAAGGAGCGGGTTGGGTTGAGGTCTCCTCTTCGCTTTCCATCGTTCTCTTGTCGCCCGAATCGCTAGCGGTTAAGTCTTGAGTCATGGCCAAGTGCGAACTCTGCGAGCTGCGTGAGTACACCCAGCATTACGCCCGCTTCGTCCATCCCGTGGCATTCACCATTCTCGATTGCGACTCGTGCGACACGCCGATGGCGGTGCTCGGAGAGCATCGCGCCACCGCGACCGAGGCCGAGCGCGCCCTCATGACCGACGCGCTCTCGGCGGTGGCGCGCGCCAAGTTCGGCGACGACAAGTTCGTGATCGATGGCGTGATGCGCCAGATTCCCGACCATTGCCACATCCATGCCCGTCCGCGTTTCTGGCGCGGCTAGGTGTTCCCTTCGCACCCGATAGTCTGTTCCAGACATCTCTGCGAAAGCCCGTCATTCCGCTTGGTTTAGGGCGCGCCGGTATGGTATATGCGCGCCGGTATAGCGTATGGGCAGGAGGCCCCTGCGGGCCAGTCACGAGGAGGAACGGATACGGGTTAGGAGGTCTCGGGGGAGATGTCTACTACTGGTGTAGTCAAGTGGTTTAGTTCCAAGAAAGGCTACGGCTTCATTACTATGGAAGATGGACAGGAGGTTTTCGTCCACTACACTTCCATCGACGGCAACGGCTTTCGCTCGCTCGAGCAAGGCGAGGAAGTCCAGTTCGAGGTCGCCCAGGGACCCAAAGGACTTCAGGCCGCCAAAGTATTGCGCCGCTAGCGTCCGCAAACACACTTCTTAGCCATCCGGGGCGGGTCCTCGACGGGCCCGCCCCGGGTCGCAGGCACGAACCGGGAACGCATCGCGATCGTGAACTGCGATCGTGCACGGCCCGGCCGGCGTGCAATCGCCGCGGCGGTTCGCCCTTGCGTCCCGAACGAATAGGATCGGGGACGTGATGGGGCTTGTAGCTCGCGGCGCCTCGCTTGCGCAAAGTTATCCCGAAGGCTCGGCCGGCGCCGACCGCCTTACGCGATGGCTATCGCGATACTCCGAGCGCCGCGTAGTCGGCGCGCTCGCGGCCGCGGCGGGCTTGATCCGTCTCTACCTGGTTGTCACCAGCTTCTGCATCTCTGCCGACGGCGTCGCGTATATCGCGATGGCGCGCGAGTTCCACGCCGGGCGCGCCCACAACGCGCTCGCGTGGGTCTTCTCGCCGCTCTACCCATGGCTCATTTCGATGACCTACCGCGCGATTCCGAACTGGGAACTCGCCGGCGAGCTGTTGTCGATGACCTTCGGCACGGCCGGCGTCGTGCTCCTTTATTACCTGATGCGTGAGGTCTATGGCCGCCGCGGTGTGGCGGCCGGAGCGGCGGCGCTCGCCGCAATCCATCCGATGCTCGCTGGTTACTCGGCCTCGGTGCGCACCGAGGCCGGATACGTGGCGCTGGTGACGGCGGCATTGTTGTTCCTGGTCCGCGGGGTGGAACGCAAACGTATCGCGAGCGTCGCCGCCGCCGCGATGCTCTGCGGACTCGCCTACCTCTATCGCACCGAGGGAATCGGGGTTCCCGCGCTTTCCGCCGTCATCCTGGCCGGAGGGCCATTCGTATGGCGGCGATGGACGCCGCGATGGGGTCTCCGCGCAGCCGCCGTCCTCGTCGTGACATTTCTGCTGGTCGCCGCACCGTACCTGCTATGGATGCGCGCGTATACTGGCCACTGGACGGTAGGCCGCGAACTCGGCTCGGCAACGATGGAAGCGACCGGCTCGACGACGGACCAACTAGAGCAATGGCGCGAGATGGGCTTTCGGCCGGCGACCTCGTGGTTGACCGCGGTCAGACTCGACCCGGCGGCCTATCTGAAAAAAGTCGCGCGCGACTCCATCGGCTCGTGCTACTCGTTGGTGCAGGCGCTGGGACCGCTGCTTTGCGTGGGACTGATTATCGGACTGTGGGCCAATGGCAAGGCGACTGCGGCGCGATGGGCCGAGGCGACGCTCGCGATGGTGGTCGTGATGTACTTCGTAGGATTCGTCCTGACCACCACGGGGCCGCGCCTTTTGCTTCATATGGTTCCCTTCATGCTCGGATGGGTCGTGATCGGGCTCGTTGAAGCCGCCACATGGCTTGATACGCGCCTGTCGCTGACTCACCCGCCGCTGGGGCGGATGCTGGCGGGGCCGGCGGTCGTGGCCGTGATCGCGATCGCGATGCTGCCGCGCACGTTATTCCCGCTCGGCTACGACCAGCGCGGGATGCGTTACGCCGGGGAGGAGATCGCCCGGCGAGACGGCGCACCAGCGATGGTGGCGGGGCCCGACACGCGCGTGGCCTTTTACGCCGGCGCGGGCTTCATCCGGCTGCCGGCCGCACCCGCCGCAGGCGAGGATCTTTGCGGATGGCTTGCGACGCATCGGCTGGCTGACTATCTCATGATTGATGACCGCGACGAGCGGCGATGGGGCGGCTCCGCGGGGAGGCCATGCCTGAATCTGATCAAGCGCTATCCGCGCGTCGGAACCTCTCACTACTATCTGTTCGCGGTGCGTCGTACGGATGCCGGCGCGCCCAGATGAGCATCCGAGGCGAGCAGCATTGCGCGGGCGCGCTGCGGCGATGAAAGTGGCGTTCCCTGGGCGAGTACATGGGCCGGGTCTACAACGAGGTCAAAGGCCGTCCGTTGTACGTAGTGCGAGAGCTGCACGGATTCGACGGCGATTGACCGGCGCGCGACGCATCAACGTCAAGACTCTGCGTTCTAGAACACTCTGCGGAAGAGACCAGGGTAGGTCACGACCAGCCCGTGATCGTCGACTTCGATGTCGCGAGTGAAGTCACTGTCCAACGACTCGTAGCGATAGCGCCTGTGGGGCTCAAGACACGTATAGCGCTGCCGGTCGGTTGCAACGGTGAGCCCGGGCAATTGGACATAAACGGTTAGGATATCCGCGGACTGGCCGGCCTGCAGACCTAACCTGCGAATAGGCAGCGTATTGGTGAACGGGGTTACTGAAATGTCGATATCGATCGCGCTCGCGAGCTGTGGCAGCGGGCTCGCCGAACCGTCGATCCAGTTTCCGGCCCCATCGCTTTCGAGTTCAACCGCGTCGCCATCGCCGATCCGACCGATCTCGACCTTTCTTACCCGCCATGATTTGTCACAGACGATCCGGTACCGAGCCGCGAAGACCTCGTCGTCCGTCGCACCGAGGATAACGGCCTCCGCGACAATGTCCTCTGGGCCCTCTCGCAGGACCAGGTGCTCGATTCCTTTGCCGGACCAGTCTCGCCAGCGCGCGATGGTTTTTTTGCTCATGTCATGGACCTCTCAGTCCAATTGGCAAATATCCAGGCGCTATTTCTCGTGCAGCATCGATTCGACTTTCGGCAGCGCAGGCTCGATCTCCTGCTGATCCGTAAGCGCCCCGAGGAACGGATCCTCGCCCAGCCGCGTCATCCGCCGCGGCATCGTTTTGATATTGAACTTGCGCGGGTCAAGATCGCTTCGTAGCTCGCTCCATTTGAGCGGCGCGGAGACCGGCGCGCCGGGCTGCGGGCGCACCGCGAACGGCGCCGCGATCGTTTTGCCCTGTCCCAGTTGCAGATAGTCGATATATACCTTGCCCTTGCGCGCGGCCGGAGTGCGCAGCACCGTCGCGACATCGGGCATCCGCGCCACCACCACTCGCGCCACCGCCTCGGAGAACATCCGCGCCTGATCATAGGTGTAGCCCGGTCTAAGTCCGACCACCACGTGAATTCCGGCCTGGCCCGAGGTTTTGACATACGGGCGCATCCCGGCGCTTCGCAGCACCGCGGCGGTCTCCTGCGCGACTCGCACGGCCGCGATGGTGGTCGAACCCTTGGGATCGATATCGAACAATAGCCAGTCGGGGCTACCGAGGTTGGGCGCGCGGGACGACCAGATATGTATCGGAATCGCGCCCATGTTGGCGATATATTTGAGAGCTTCGACGCTCTCCAGAATGAAGTATGAAATCTCACGCTCGGAATCCTGCGAGTAGATGCGCACGCGGCGAATCCACTGCGGCACGTAACCCGGCGCGTCTTTCTGGAAAAAGCTTTTGCCTTCGATTCCGTCGGGATAGCGCGTCAGCATCACGGGGCGATCTTTCAAGTAGGGCAGCATCCAGGGCGCGATAGTCTCGTAGTACCCAATCAGGTCGCTCTTGGTATAGCCCTCGGCAGGCCAGAAAACCTTGTCGGCGTGCGTGATTTCTACTCGATGCGAATCGTGATTCTCGCGTTTCACAGATCGGATGACTCCTCGCGACCTGACCCCCGGCCCCTTCCCTGAAGAGAAGGGGAGCAAGATTTCTTTTTCGGACATGGAAGATATCTCCTGGGAGTTCGCGCTCCGCACGAGACTCGCCAATCTCGTCCGCCGGCTCGCCCGCTGATGCGCCCGGGCCGTGGTATGCACACGCGGCGGATCGGCGTCGGCCACGAGGCCGAGGAAGCTTGGATTGCGCAGCACCCCGCCCTCGGTCCATTCGGTGAATCGCACCTCGCATACCAATTCCGGCGCGCAAAAATGCGCGCCGGCTGGAATCGCCGGCTCGCCCTCGCGACGGCGCCGAAATGGCGACTGCATCGATCGCGCGCTCGCGCAGCTTCGCGGCGATTGTGCGCAGTCGCTCGTCGTCGAAGCCGGTGCCCACGCGCCCCACGAAGCGCAGCACGCCCGGCGCCTCGTATTGCCCGGCCAGCAGCGCACCGAAATGGGTGCGCGAGCCGGCCGGCTCGGTCCATCCGCCAATCACGAACCGCTCGACATGCGGACACTTGATCTTGAGCCATCCGCCGCCGCGGCCGGCCTGGTAGGGCGAGCGCAGGCGCTTGGCGACCACGCCCTCCAGCCCGAGTTCGGCGACCGCGTCGTAAAACGCGCGCCCGTTGCCCGTGTGATAGTCCGAATAGCGCAGCAGGCCTTCGTCCCCGATCATCCGCCGCAACAGCTTCTTGCGCGTTTCGAGATCGAGGCCGCGGAGATCGAAACGATCGAAGGCCAACAGGTCGAACACGAAGTACGGGGCCGGGCTGCCGAGCGCCATCGCCGCTATCTGGCCGCGATCGTGCGCCTGGATGCGCCGCTGCAGGGCTTGAAAGCTCGGCCGTCCGTCGGGACCGAACGCGATAATCTCGCCGTCGAGCACGAAGCGCACGAAGGGCAGCTTGCCGAGCGCCAGCACCACCTCGGGATAGTTGGCGGTGGCCTCGATACCGCTGCGGCCGAAAATCCGCACCGAGCCGCCGTCGCGGATCGCGAGCGCGCGCACGCCGTCGTATTTGATCTCGTATAGCCACTCGGCGCCTTCGACCGGCTCGTTCACCAGCTTCGCGAGCGCGAAGGGAAATTGCCCGGGCGCAAGCGGCCCCTTGAGTTCAGGCGCGTGCAACTTCTGGATTTCGGCGATCATGCCCGAAGCGAGACCGGATGCGCCCGGCAGCTCCTGGAGCGTGAGGCCGGACAGCACCGAGCGCGGCCGGCTTTCCACGATATCGGTGTCGGTCGAGGCAAATCCGTCATGCCGCTTGATAAGCAGCCATTGCGGCTTTTCGTTGCGGGTCTCGCGCGCGCGCGGATTGCGCCCGCTCGTCCGCACCATCGCGTACCCGCCCTTGAGCTTGAATCCGAACATCTCGATATCGAGCTTGCCCGCGCGCACCGCGCCGGCGACGTCGTCCGGCGGATCGGTCACGCGGTAGACGCCGCGGTCCCACACGATTACCTCGCCGGCGCCGTAGTTGCCCTCGGGAATGATGCCCTCGAAATCGCCGTACTCGATCGGATGGTCCTCGACCATCACGGCGAGCCGCTTGTCGGCGGGATTGAGCGACGGTCCCTTGGGTATCGCCCACGAGCGCAGCACGCCTTCCATCTCGAGACGGAAATCGTAATGGAGCCTGGTGGCCGCGTGCTTTTGCACGACGAACATCCCACCGGCCCGACTGCCCAGCCGCGGCGATTCGCCGAATGGCTCGGGCGTGCTGTCGGCGCTGCGCTTGCGCCGATATTCTTCGAGCGCCATCGTTTTTCGCCCCATCTTCGCCATAACGATTTCTGTCCGGATCGCTATGGCCTCCGCTGCGCCCTGCCGCTAAGCTAGCAATTATCGGGAGGTCTTCAAATGGCATCACGTCCCGTCGGCAACGGCAACATCTCCTTCGGCCTGGTTTCGATCCCTGTGCGCCTGTTCCCGGCGACGCGATCCAAATCGGTGAGCTTCAACCTGCTGCACGCCAAGGACCTAAGCCGCATACAGCAGAAAATCTTCTGTCCGGTCGAGGGCGCGATCATCGACCGCAGCGAACTGGTGCGCGGCTACGAGGTCGCCAAGGACCGTTACGTCACTTTCACCGACGAAGAGTTGAAAGCGCTGGAAACGCACGGCGGCGACCATTCGATCGAGATCACCGAGTTCGTCCCGCTGGAACAAATCGACCCGATCTATTTCGAGACCTCGTACTACCTCGGATGCGAGCAAGCGTCGGCGAAGGCCTATCGCCTGCTGACCGACGCGATGACCAAGACCGCGCGCGTCGCGCTCGGGCGTTACACGCTGCGCGGCAAGGAGCACGTGGTGGTGCTGCGGCCCTATGAGAAAGGGCTGATGATGCACACCATCTACTACGCCGACGAAGTGCGCTCGATCGACGAGATCGACCGCGCGACCAACGAGGCCGCCAAGGAGAGCGAACTCGCCCTGGCCGAGCGGCTGATCGGCGAGCTGACCAGCAAAAAAATCGACCTCTCGAAGTACCACGACACTTTCCGCGAAAAGGTCGAAGAGGCGGCGCAGCAGAAGATCGCCGGCCAGCAGGTGACCGAGGCGCACGAGGAGCCGCGCCGCGGCCAGGTCATCGACCTGATGGCGGCGCTCAAGGCCTCGCTCGAAAAGCGCGGCGCCAGCCGGCGGCGCAAGCTCAAGAGCGCGCGACGCCGAACGCGGCGCCGAGCCCGCCGCGCGAGGCCGAAACGGCCAAGGCGACCGGCACCGGCGGCGCCAAGGCGCACGCCCGCGCGACGCGCGCGGGCGGCGGCGAGCGCCGCCGCGCCGGAGGCAAAAAGTAGCGCGGCCGGGATGCGCGGCGAGGTCTCGCCGCGCATCCCGGCCGCGCCTTCAAGCCGCCACGGCCCGGACGGGCCGCGGCGCGTCGCGGCGGATGCCGCGACGGATGTTCCTGGTCGCGGCGAGCGCCGCGACAAATGATTGAAGCGGAGGGGGCCGCGCGCCTGAAGGCGCGCGGCCCCCTCCGCTTCTCCGGCGAGCGCTTGCAGCCCTCGCGCGGAAAAATCAGTGCAGTACGGGCCGTGTCCTGCACGACCAGCGCGTGCAGCGCCTCGCGCTTGAAAATTCCCGCCACCGCCCGCGTCAGCGCCACCGACAGGACCTCGCTCGGCCGGTCGTAGATCGGAACGTCGTCGCCCATCCCACTGCCATTGTCGGCCGGCGGATCGTTGTAGGTCGCCGCGCTCTCGCCCTGCCAGAAGGCCACGTTGAACGGAGGCTTGTAGATGGTGACGTCCACGGCAGACGTCGGCGGTGGTGAACCAGCCCGGGCCCGCGGAGGGCGAGGCGTTGGCATCCGTCCCGGTATGCTTGTTCACCCAGCATCGGGTGATACTGCTCGCCAGGACGTAATCCTCGTTGGTCTCCTTGAGCGCGGCCTCCAAGCGTATCGTTGGAGGCCGTCGCGAGCATCCCGGCCTCGTCGGCCGCGCGCACGATCGCGCTCTGCACGATCGGGCCGAGCGGCGAGCTATAGACGCGCTGCACGACGGCGCCGTCGGGCCCCAGCATTACGCCGGTTGCGGGATTGCCGTCCGCCGGCTCATGGCTCTGGCCGGCGGTGTCCTTGAAGTCGCGCGCGTCGACCGGCATCAGCACCAGGATTCGCCGCCGCGGATAGCTGTTCTGATAGCCCTTCACCTGGAAGGGGAAGTAGGAGAGCGTCTCGACCGAGGTCGGCGGCTCTGCGGCGATTTCCTGCTGGACGGTGGTCGCGCATGCGGCCATGAGCGCCGCCGCCATCGCCGCCAGCGCGGCGGCGAGTAGTTGCGAACCGGCGGCGCGTAGCCCCACGACGTTCCTCAACTCCGCGCCTCAACTCTGCGCGGCTTGTGCGCGTTCGCGAAAAATAAAAAGTGTCCCGCCGACTTCGACCCGATCGCCGCTGCGCAACGCCTGGCGGCCCGCCACCGGACGGCGGTTGATCAGCACCTGCCCGCCGCCGGCCGGGCTGACCACGAAATCGCGCCCCTCGCGCCGGATGATCGCGTGATGGGCGAGCACGGCCTGGTCGCCGAACAGCCCGATATCGCTCTCCTCGGCGCGCCCGATGATCGTGACCGGCTTGGTCAGCGGGTATTCGCGGCCCTCGCGCGCGTTGCGGCTCTGGCTGCGGATCACCATCAGCCAGCCGCGCTTGAGCAACTCGCCCACCAGCCCGATGAAAAAGCCGATAAGCATCCCCAGCACGATTATCGCGATCGCGCGGCCGAAGAACTGCGGAAAGCTGGTGGTCAGGGTCTGGTAGCAGAACCCGCCGAGCGCGCCGCCGATAAGACCGCCGAGCGCGCCGTTGCGCTTGCGCGCGGCCGACCCGGAGGCCCATCCGACGCCCAGCCCTACCACTACTCCGAGCAGCGCCCAGCCGAGTACGCGGCCGACGAAGCCGTGCAGGATGTCGAACAGGATCTCTCCGCCGATCAGGCCGGCAGCGCCGCCGATTGCGCCGAAGATCGCGCCGCTCTTGATCCCGCGCATCGCCTGGCGCCATTGGCCAACGCTGAGCGCCTCGATCGAAGCGAGAAAGGCGCAGATGAACAGTCCGATGACCAAGCCCGTCGCCGCGTCGCGCAGAAGATAGTTGCGGATGCCGGCGACCGACTCCTGCACGCCCCAGGCCGCGAATCCGCCCAGGCCGCCCGCGGCGGCGTAGAAGAGAAGCTTTTCACGAGAGACATTACTCGCCATAGCGCGTCCAGTCACAGAGCATTGCGCGTGGCGCTCAAGCGTTCAAGCGTGCCGCGCTGGTTGATACCCAGTGTAGTTGCTGCCGAGTGGAATAACCGCGAGTGTGTATGATAACGGATGGCCCGCGAGCGCGGTTCCGCTCTGGCCAGCGGCGCTCAATTGGTGACGGTCGTCCAGGTGCCGCGCTCGCCGGTGGGCGTGGCGGAGAACGTACCGTTGAGCTGGTCGGCGCTGCGCCGGCCGTCGAAGTACAGCGTCTTGGCGCCGTATGGCACCTGGAACTCGACGTGGTTGCCGCGGATAAAGCCCTGGATCGGCGTGGCGCCGTAGCCGGCCTGATGAATCACCATCTCACCGTGCAGAAAGCCGTTGGGCTGCGGGCGCAGCCGCAACTCCAGCGGGATGTTGGTGGCGCCGGAGAGCCCGTCGATACGTCCGGTGGCGAGCGTCGGAACATCGATCGCGCCAGTGCCGCGCGGCTGGGCACGGCCCGGCGGCGCGCCGAGCGAGGTCGGGTAGGGCTGCGAGTTGTCGGCCAGCACGCGAAAATTCTTCTGCGCTACGTACTGGCCGTTGAGATAGAAATTGACCGTGTACTGCCCGGGCAGAAATGCGCCGCCGGCCGAATTGCCAACCCGCCCGCTGAAGGTCGCGCTGCGCGAGGAGGGCGGCACGATGCGGATGTCGTCGACGCTGCCCAAGGTGTGGCCGTCGGGCGCGATATACGCCGCGTCGACCCGGTACTGGCCGGTGTCGAGGTTGAACAGCCGATTCTCGAAGGTTATTCGCCAGTTGACGAACAGCACTTTGGACGCGCTGAAGCTCGCCGCCGGCGCGGCCAGCGGCGTACCCGACTTGGTGCTGTTGACGAATTCGATACCGGCCAGTTGGAGCGGCTTGCGCCGGCGCAATTCAAGCATCGCGAGCCGCTCGGCTTCTTCGTGCGCCTTGGCCTTGTCCGCCGCCTCGCGCGCCTTGCTCGGCCTCGTTGGCGGCCTCGGCCGCCTTGAGCGCGGCGAGGTCCTGGCTGACCGCAAACGCCTGCTCGGCGACCGCCTGGTCGTTGGCGTAGATCCCGACCTTGTAGTTGCCCACCGGGAGCGCGCTCAGGTCGGGCATCAGCGCGACTCCGCTGAAATCGGCCGTTTTCTCTCCTGGCCCGACAAACCGGCTCGCGTCGCTGGAGGCGATTTGCAGGCCCGAGGGGCTGAAGAAGCGCGCCTCGATTTTCTCGTCCTGTCCTTTGAGCCCCGCCAGGCGGTTGACGAACGAGGCGTTCCACTGCAGGTAGCGGTTGTTAGACAGCTCGATATTGGTGAAGCTCGCCTGCGGCGAACTGAGCGGCGTGCCCGAGCGGGTCGAGAGCTGAAGCGTCATGCGCTGGAAATCGAGCGGATGGGTCTCGGCGGCGTCCAGGCGCTCCTCGACCTTCCAGGGCAGGCTGTCGATGAACGATTTGACCCCGAGCCGCTGCTGCAACTGCGGGTTGTTATAGACGTAGGTCGCGCCGAAAGCGCCGCCGGCCACGACCGCGAAGAACGCCGCCAGGGCCACGACGCGATGCTTGCGGCGGCGGCGCCGATGCGGCGGCGCGATCGCCTCGGCGACGTCGGGCGGCAGCACGAGGTCGGCGGTGCCGCCCTGCGAACTGACCGCCGGCGCTCCGATGGTATCGCCGAGGCCCGTGCCGTAGAGCAGCATCTCGCGAAAATCCTGGATGCTCGCGGGGCGCGCGTCGGCCTGGTAGGCGAGCGCGCGGTCGATCGCGCCAGCCAGGTTGCTCGAGACCTCCGGACGCAAGTCGCGTACGGGTGGAAAGCTGAAGGGCGGAAATTTCTCGGGGTCGCGCCCGGTAAGAGAGTAGTGCAGCGTCGCGCCGAGCGAATAGATGTCGCTACGCGGATCGACCACGCCCTGGTATTGCTCGGGCGGCGCGAAGCCGAGCGTGCCAATCATGGTGCCCTTGCGCGCGCTCTTGAACAGCCGCGCGATGCCGAAGTCGACCAGCACCACCCGCCCCTTCGGCGTCAGCATCACGTTGGACGGCTTCATGTCGCGGTAGACCACGGGCGGCGTGGAACCGTGCAGGTAGGCGAGCACGTCGCAGAGCTGGCGCGCGATGTCGATTATGAGGCCTTCGGGCAGCGGGCCGCCGCGAGCCGCAATCTCTTCTTCGAGGTTGCGGCCCTCGACGTACTCCATCACCAGGTAGTGGCGGTTTTGATCGTCGAAGCGGTCGGTGATCGCGGGGATGGCGGCGTGCTTGAGCTGGGCCAGCGTGTCGGCTTCGCGGGCGAAGTAGTCGTTGGCCTCGATCCGCTGCTGCGGATCGATGAAGTGGTCGACCATCTCCTTGACCGCGCAGGCGCGGTTGGCCAGGCGCTGGTCATGCGCCAGGTAGACCATCCCCATCCCGCCGCCGCCCAGCAGGCGCTCGATCTCGTAGCGGTTTTGCAGAACCGTGCCGGACGTGAGCGGCTCGTTAGGCAGAGCGCCGGATGTGCCCGTATTCGCCATCAGTCGGCAAACACAACAATAACTGAGACGTTGTCGGTTCCACCCCCCGCGTTCGCAGCCACCACCAGTTCGCGCGCCGCCGCATTCGGATCGTCATAGCGGCGCAGGACTTCACCGATAGTCTTGTCGTCGACGTGGGCGGTCAGCCCGTCGCTGCACAGCATCACGCGGTCGCCGCGCTTGAGCCGAAGCGCCATCCCCTCGGCCCCGGCCGGTCCGCTCTGGCGCGCGCCGAGCGAGCGCGTGATCACGTTTTTGTGTTCGTGATGGCGCGCCTCCTCGGGCGTGATCTGGCCGATTTCAATAAGCCGTTGCACTAGAGAATGGTCGCGGGTCAGTTGGCGCAGGCCGGAAGCGTCGGACAGGTAGACCCTGCTGTCGCCGACCCACGCCACGGCCGCCTCCGGCGGCACGATAAGCACGCTCACCGCGGTCGATCCCATGCCGCGGGACTCGGGATGCGCCGCCTGGTACTCGATGATTTTGCGGTTGGCCTCCTCGAGCGCCGCCGTCAACAGTTGACTCGGATTTTGGGCTTCCGCGCCGCCAAGCCCGCTCTCAACATAGTTACGAATCGCGCCCACGGCAATTGCGCTGGCGACCTCGCCCGCCTCCGCCCCGCCCATCCCGTCGGCCACCACGTAGAGATAGCTCTCGGCCGGCTCGACCAGGCTCTGGCGCACGAACTCGACCGCCATCGTCGCGTCCTCGTTATGCTCGCGCACCATCCCGACGTCGGTCATCACGGCGGCGCGAATCCGCACCACCGCGCTCAGCCTTACCAGCTCGGCCTTGAGCGCATCCACCGTCGGCCATCGCCCCTGCGGATCGAACAGCAGCGCGCGGCGCACCACCTGCTCCAGCTCGGGCGACACCACGTGCGGCGGATAGAAGCGCACGGGCCCCGCCTCTTCGCGCCAGCTCTCGGATTCCAGCCGTTCGCCGGTCAGACAACTGTAGAGCAGCGCGCCAATCGAGAACACGTCGGCCCGCTTGTCGACGCGCTTGCCACGATAGACTTCGGGCGC
Organism: uncultured delta proteobacterium; assembly: GCA_963832395.1. GTDB lineage: Bacteria > Desulfobacterota > Binatia > Binatales > Binataceae > JAKAVN01. Next base: position 412,009 of record CAWHTV010000002.1, read on the forward strand.
GGTGTAGCCGTCGTTGAAAATCGGTTCGCTCTGGAGCTCGGTGTCATTGCTGACGTAGTCGAGGCCCAGGAGCTTCACCCGTCCGCCGGAGCCATAGGCGATCGATTGCGGGCAGATGTCGTTGAGCCTGAGCCCCCGCCGGTTGAGGAACGAAACCGCCTGGCAGACCTGAATCGCGACGCCGAGCGCCTCGCCCTCGCTCATCTTGAGCCCGCCGCGGCGCTGCGCCAGCGCGAGTGAACTGCTCGTCGGGATAGACCAGGTAGACGCGTCCGCCGTCGGCGAAGCCGTCGGCCGCGCGCTGGAAGGCCGGATGGTTGACCGTGAGCGAAAGCGCGAGCACGCGTCCGAATAGATCGCCCAAGTCTTCCAGGATTTTCGCGCAGTCGTCGACGCTGGTCTGCGCGCCGCGCTCTCGCTCGCGGAGGCCGCCGGCGCGGGCGATGGCTCGGGCGGCGACGCCGCCGGCGCGGCTTCGCCCTGCGCCATCGTTTCATCGAGGGTCAGCGGCTCGGTCGCTCCCGAAGCGCGCGCGGCGCAGCGGGCGCCTGCGCGACCTCGTTGTTCGCGCCCTCGTTGACGGCGGCGAGCGCTCTCCTGCGGCGCCGGGCGCGCGGAGCGCTCCGCTCGGACGCGACGCCTGCGCCGTTGGAGCCTGCCAGCAGCGGCGCCGTCGATAGCGGTATCGGCGGCGGCGACGCGCCGGCGGCGACGCCCGCCGCGGCTGATGCGTCAGCAGGCGGCGGCGGCGACGGGGACGGCTTCAGCTCGGCGGTCTTGGCATGCGGCCCGGTCGGATCTTCGTTGCGGCGAAGCTTCGTTGTCAGATGCGCCCGCCGGCTCCTCCCGATGCGCGCTCTCGGCGGGCGTCGGGCCCGGCCGCTCACGCAACTGCACACGTTGGGGACCGGCGCCGTCGCGCGTCCGCTCGGCCCGATAGCGATTCTCCAGCGCCGAGCGGCCCAGCACCTCAACGATGCGGAATTCGCCGCGCACAACGGCGCCCGGCTGCAGCGCGCCAATCGTGTATTCGACTTTGGGCGCGGCCGACTTCGCCAGTCCCTGGCCGCAGCGGTCGCAGAACTTGGCGTCGTCGGGAGCCGCCTGTCCGCACTCGGGGCACGTTATCATCGCACTTGGCCCTTGGGGCATTTAGCCCTTTCGAAACTCCAGTTTAGCGCTGCCGAACACTACCTGGTCGCGATCCTTAAGTTTGTAGAGCTGGTCGCGGCCGAGCCGTCCGCGGCCGGTGATATAGGTGCCATTGAGGCTGCCAAGGTCGCGGATGAAGTAGTCGGCGCCGTGCTTGATGATCTCGGCATGGCGGCGCGACACGCGATCGGCGATACCCTTGAGCGTCCCGAGGTCGATATCGGGCGCCTCGCCATCCAGCGCGCGTCCGACAATCGTGCGGCTCTGCACCAGCCCGAAGCGCGGCGCGCTGCCGCTCGCAACCAGCCATGCGCCCGCGTTGATTTGCGCATCCGACGGCACGCGCGCCAGCGCCGTTTTGGCCGGCCTTCCTGCCGGTCGCGGCCCAGCGACTCCGAAGACCTACCCGAAGCCATGCGAGCTAGCCCGCCCGAGGGCGCCGCGCGACCTTGGATGAGGCCGCTTTGTTCCTGAGGGAACATCTTGACCGCGGACATTCTTCGAGATGGATTCGCTTTTCGAGGGTGCGGCCACGGGCGTCGCCTGCGCCACCGCCTTGGCCTTGCCGCTTAGGTCCTGGGTCTTCGCGGTCGACGAAACTCAGCCGGTTTGGCGAACAGCGATTGCTGCGCTTCCATCTTCGCCGCCGCCCGCTGCGCCATCGCCCGGGCCGACCGCGCCAGCGACTTCACCTTGGCGACGCCCGCCGCCGTGCTCGAGGCGAGAGTCGGCGGCGCTCCAGTCGTGACGCACGAGGGCGGAGACGCGGCCGCGGCAGGTCCTCGGAGGGTCGGCTCAGCACCACCGTCGGCATATTGGTCAGTCGACGGTTTCGCGGGCGCGGACGGTTTCGCGGGCGACTGCCGCCCGCGGACGGGGTCGCGCCAAGACGCCTGCCGCTCGCGGAGGGTTGTGCGCCGACACCGGGCGAACCGGCCTGATTGCGGACGGTCGAGCACCACGGTCCGCATCGAGGCAATCGGCGCGGCATTGCCGGCGTCGGACGCGAGCGCGCCCGAAGCCTTGGGCTCGGGCCCGGGGTCCGGCAACGCGTGCATCATGTCGCGCGCCGAGGGCGGACGTTTTTCGACGTCCTTGTCGAGCGCGCGCATCACGACCTCGGCGGTCTTGTATCGAAACCTCGGGACTCAGATCGCGCAGCGGCGGAAAGCTGAACGGCGGCTCGAGCTGCGGGTCGCGGCCGCTCAGCAGATGATGCATCGTGGCGGCGAGCGAGTAGAGGTCCGAGCGCGGCTCGACCTTGCCCATGTACTGTTCGGGCGGAGCGTAGCCGACCGAGCCGATTTGCGTGCCGCGTCCGCCCGGCGGCAGGAAGCGCGCGATGCCGAAATCGATCAGCATCGCGCGGCCGTCCTTGTCGATCATGATGTTGCCGGGTTTGAGGTCGCGATAGATGATCGGCGGCGTCTGGCTGTGCAGAAAACTCAGCACGTCGAGCATCTGGCGCGCCCAGCGCAGCACCCGCGTCTCGGGCAACTTGCCCTTGGGCCCCAGCTTGTCGAGCATGCCCTGCAAATCGCCGCCCGCCACGAACTCCATCACGAGGTAATGGCGGTTGTTCTCGGCGAAGTAGTCGATGACGTTGGGGATGCCCGGATGCGCGAGCGCGGCGAGCACGCGGGCCTCGCGCGCGAAGTCTTCGATCGCCTTCTTCTCCGCGATCCCGTCGCCGATGATCATCTCCTTGGCGGCGACGGGCCGGTTGGCCAGCCGGGTATCGTTGGCGAGATAGACCCGCCCCATCCCGCCCTGGCCGAGCACCTTGTGCACCCGATAACGGCCATCGAGCATCTGACCGGCGGGAAGCTGCTCACCCGGTTTCATGATGACTTAGCGATCGAGGCTGGCGCCGAGACAGCAAAGGCCCGGCTCCACGACCGGACCTTCGCGCAGATTCACGCATCTCACGCGCCTTGGCCTAGGAAACCGGATCGACGACCAACTTGAGAAATGTTTTGCCGATAATGATCTCGTCACCCGATTTCAGCTCGACCGGATTGCCGGGCATCAGGCGCGGCTGGCGATTGACATAGGTGCCGTTGAGGCTGCCGATATCCTCGACCGTGATCTTGCCCGCCTCGAAGCGGATGAGCGCGTGCTTGCGCGAGATCTTGGCCTCGGGATCGTCCTGATCGAGGTCGACCTCCGGGAACGCGCCGGTCTCGGGATCCCATCGGCCGACGAGGTTGTTGCCATCCTCGAGCGGGAATTCCTGGCCCTTGCGTCCACCGCGCACGACTTGCAGCTTGGCGCGCGCGGAGCTCGCAGCTGCAGCAGGCGCCGCCGCAGCCGGCGCCTCGGCAGCCGGCGCCTCGCGCAGCCGCGGCCGTGGCGCTCGCCTCGGCGGCGGCTTGATCTCGCCGGTCGGCGCTTCGGACGGAGGCGGCGTCGCAGGAGCCTCGGCCGCGCCCGCCGCAGCCTCGGCCGGCGCGGGTGGCGCGGCCGCTTCGGGCGGCGGCAGCTCCGCCGCTCTCGCCCGCCGGCGCCGTGGCGGCGCGGCGGTCAGCTTCGCGCCGCATCCGTCGCAATAGTCAAGCCCGTCGATATTTTCGTAGCCGCACTCGCTGCACTTGATCATCTTCTCAGCACCTCACTGGCCGGCATCACGGCGTTGCCATCTTAGGCCGACTCCCCGGGCAGGTTAAGCAGGTTAAGCAGGTCAAATCAGTTAAGTCACCCCTAGTCGGGTTTGGAAAAATCCTTCAGAGCGTCCGGATCGAGCATCTGCGTCTTGCGCACCACGGCCTGGGCCTGCAACAGCGTGGTCTTGGCCGCCTTGGTCTGTAGCGTCTGGGTTTTCTTGACCTCGTCCATCAGGCCGACCAACGCCTGCGTCGCCTTGACGTTGCCGAGGCGCTGGGTGCCCTGGATCGCATTGCTCAAAAGGCGCGTCGCGCGATCCACGTTGCCCGCCTTGAGTTCCTCTTCGGCGCGCGACTGCATCTTGGCGATCGAGACCTGGTCGACCAGGTTCATCACGCGTCCGTTGACCTTGCCGGTGAGCGTGCGGTCGAGCGTGTACTCGACGGTGAGGTCGCGGCCGAGGCTCTGTTCGCCGACGCCGGGCACCTCGTAGCGCAGGTTCGATTGCAGAATCCGCACCGGTCCGGGCTTGCGCGGCGGCAGCACCAGGGTCATCAGCACGGAGCCGGGAACGTTGGCTCCCAGGTCGCCGATCTCGTAACTGATATGGCGGTCATCGCCGACCAGCGGCGCGCCCAGCGAGTAGATTTCCGGACTGGCGCGAAAGGCCTCGCGCACCTGCACGCCTTGCGCGAGCGTGACTTCGATTCGTCCGTTGCGCACGCTGACCGCGCGCAGGCCCGCCAGCTCGTCCTCGAAGATGCCGGGAATTTCCGCCGGGTTGCCGATGAAGTGATAGTTGCCGTGCGAGTCCTGTGAGATCCGCATCAGCAGCTTCTCGTTGAACTCGACGCCCACGCCCATCGCCGAGAACGACATCTGATCGCGGTTCTGATTGGCGAGATCGATGCACGCGGTTTCCTCGTAGGTCTGCCCGTCGGTGAGCACCAGCACGCGGTTGAGCCGGTTGGGAGCCAGATTTTTCTTGACCTCGTCGATCGCCGCGCGCATCCCCAGCGCCATCTGCGTGCCGCCGCCGATCTCGAGCAGATCGATATCCTCGATCGCGCGCCGCACCGCGCCCTTGTCGTGGATCTCGTCGGAGCCGACGATCAACTTGGCGCGGTCGGCAAAGGCGACGACCGCCACCTTGTCCTCGGGCGCCACGTTGTCGGCGAGAAACTTGACCGCCTCGATCACGAACTCCAGCCGCCGCTCGTCGTACATCGAACCCGAGCGGTCGATTACCAGGCCCAGGTTCAACGGCAATCGCGAGCCGCCGCCCGCGCCGCCGCGCCCTGCGCGATTGCTTCCAGCAATACGTACAGGACGAAGTTCTCCGCGCTCGAAAGCACGTACTCGCGGCTCGCCAGCGCTTCGAAGGTAAGAGGTTCTGCCATTTAAGATGCTCTCCGGCACAAATTGTAGGTGTAAGCGCGATGCTATGGCAACTGAACCGCTGCCCCAAGCCGCTGGGCACCACCCATTTAGAGACTTCCCCGCGCCGACCGGTTTATTCCCCGCCCGGCAAACTCGGCAGTCCGGCCCGGTCGACCAATGACCATATGCCTGGCAACCCCCGAGAGCGGCGCCTCCCGTAGTTTATACGGCGGCGACATATCACGGATACAAGTTCGGCATGGATGCAGTTTGGACGCATACGTAATTTGCGCTGAGGACGCGACCCGCCGCCGCGGTCCAGTTCATCCGGTCGGCGTCATTCGACGGAACAAGCGCGACCGTGCGATCGTCAGCGGCCGCCGACTGCGGCGTAGCGCATGACGAGCGCGGCGTTGCCGCCGATGAGATCGCAGATAGCGGACTGCGCGCGAGGCGCGCGCGTTCACTGGACGCACGCAACGAGCAGTCGCGTGTGCGCCGGCAAAATCGCGATCAGCGACATACGCTGATCCTGTGGATGTGAGCGATAATCCGAACCGAGGGACAAAAAAGCGGTTTCTCGGCCAGATCCGATTGTTTCTCCGCCTCTTCCCTACCCCTATCCGCGATGTCTCATTTTTGGCACTTGTTGGGCGTTTATTTATGCCTGTTGAGGGTATATTTACCTCTGTTGGGTGTTTATTCCCCCTATAAGCGATGCATTGCACTTCGGCGCAGGATAGACTAACCAACAGAGTCGGGATGGTATTCGGAGTCCAGAAGCCGGCGGTGGCGACGACGCCGCGGGTCGCTCCTTTTTTCGCTACGGCTATGCAAAGTGGGCACGATGCCGTGACATGAGTATGCGATGCGCGCCCTGCGTCGCGGCGGTGGTGGAGAGAGGGGAGGGTGGCGGAGATGGTTTCCGGCCTCAGGACCGTCAGGCCGCGAGAACTCCGGCACGAACCGCCGATCGAGGTTATATTCTTAAGTACACTCAGGAGGCCGTGCCGCCGGAGTTTCGGCCGCGCGCCGCGAAACATACGCTTTCCCGCTGATCAAACAAAGATGAAATCTCAGACCTGTTGCCCGGCGTGCCGCGTCCTGGCAGCGAGGAATTGAACTTCCGCGGCAACCCATCATGTTGTCACCATTGGACCATAATTATCTCCAAAGCCTGGTCGAAAGCTCCCCCGACATCATCATCGCGGTCGACCGTAACGGCACGATCATCTTCTACAACGACGGAGCGCGCAAAAACCTGCACTACTCCGCCGAGGAAATCGTCGGCCAAAAAATCACCACCATCTATCCGACGCTCGAGGAAGCGCGCCGCGTGATGAAGGCGATGCGCGCCGCCAGCGAGGACTCGGGGCGCATCTCCAACTTCGAGACCGTGCTCCGCAGCAAGGACGGCGAGCTCATCCCGGTCGCGATCTCGGGCTCGATCATCTACGAACAGGACGGCACCGCGGCCGGCTCGATCGGCTTCGCCCGCGATATCCGCATGATGCGCCATCGCGAGCAGCTCGCGACGGCCGGCGAAATCGCGGTCAGCCTCGCACACGAGATCAACAATCCGCTGGAAGCCATCACCAACAATCTCGACCTGCTGGCGCGCTGCGTCGAAGCCCATCTGTCCGACGCCGAGCTGGTGGTCGAGCACGAGCGGCTCGACTCGATCCGCAGCGGCATCCGGCGCGTGCAGGGCATCGTGCGCCGGCTCGACGAAATGACCCGCAAGGGCATCTACGAGACCCGCGACTACCTGGCGGGCAAGAAGATGGCCGACCTCGCGCCGCGCAGCGGCGAAACCGAAGAGCGCTCGGCGGTTCCCGACGCGTCCAAGAACGGATGCGACTGGCCGCTGGCCGGGATGGCCGTGCTGGTGCTCGACGACGACCTCTCGGTCGTAAGCTCGCTCGCCGACGTGCTGCGCGCCGAGCGCTGCCAGGTCTACACGGCAATTCGCCCCAGCGCCGCCTTCGGCATCCTGCGCAACGTGCGCATCGACGCAGTCATCTCCGACGTCGTGATGCCCGAGATGGACGGCTACGAGTTCTACACGCGAATCAAGGAAGAGATGCCTCATCTGCCGGTCATCCTGATGACCGCGTACAACTACGACCGCGACCACATCATCATGCGCAGCCGGCTAAAGGGGCTCGAGGGCGCGTTGTTCAAGAAGCCGGTCAATCCGGCCAAGCTGCGCGATCTGCTGGCGCGCGCGCGCCAGAAGGCCCAGCCACCCGCCAAAGCGATCCCGTTTACCTAAAAATTCGCGGCTGAATCGCGGCAGCATGTGTTCCGCGAGACCGCACGCGCGCGGCGCGCGCGGCTACTGCGTGATCGCGAGAAAGGCGGGCGCACTTGCCGGATTGGCCGGGTTCTCCGTATCGAACGTGCCAATCGCACTCAGCACTCCTGAGGCGCCGACCGAGTAGCCCAGTACCTGGCCGGTGGCGTTGTTCGCCACGTAGACGAAGCTTCCGCTGGGATCGCTGACGATTCCCTCGGGCGAGCTGAGCCCGCCCACCGCGCTCTGCAGCGACAGCACTCCGGTGCTCACGATGAAGTCCGAGACAGTGTTGATCGTTCCGTTGGTCGCGTAGAGGAAGAGCGCGGCCGCGTTGTTGGCGAGCGCAAGGTCGAACGTCTTACGAGTAAGGGCCGCGGTCGCGTAGCTGGCCAAAAACGACAGCACGTTGCCCGCGCCCACCGAAAATACCGACACCACGCCGCCCGCAGCTGTCGGTAACGTAGACAAAGTCGCCCGTGGGATCGACCACGATTCCGCGCGGCTGTCCGCGACCGCCCGTCCCCAGGCTCGCCACACTGTTGACCAGCGCCAGCGTCCCGCCGGACTGGATGCCGAGCGATATCACCAGCCCCGAACTGAAATCCGCGACGTACATCGCGCCCCCGCCCGGCGCCGCCGCGATTCCCATCGGCTGCACGACGACACCATTGGAGATGAACGAGCCGTTGGCGGTAAGCGTGCCGTTGGAAGCGACGGTGTACTGCGCGATCGACGCGCCGATGCCGTTAGTGACGTACAGAAAGCCGCCCGTCGCATCGATCGCGATCCGCTGCGGCGAGCTGCTCGAACCGTCGCTGACCGAGCCGATCACGGCCAGTGCGCCACTGGCGGTGTCGACGCTGAACTCGCGGACCAGATGGTCGGCCGAGTTGGCCACGTAGAGGAACCCGTTGGAGGAACTTAGTGCGAGCCCGGTGGGCCCCGACGCCGCTCCGACGGCGGTTGTATCGATCAATGTGAGCAGACCGCTTGTGAGATCGCGGCTGAATTCACTGAGCGTGCCGTCGCCATTGTTGGTTGCGAACACCAGCCCCGCCGTCGGCGTCGCAGTCGGTACCGTGCTTGCGGTCGCGGTCGCGCTCGACGAAGAACGGGGCGTCGGCGACACCTCCATGCCGGTGAGGAAGTACTGATGGCCGCAGGATGCGCTCAGGACGACGAGCAAAAGCACGCCGAGCCATCCGGCGACCAGGACCCGCCCGAGTGCTCTTCCCAGCGCGCGCGCCGCGCCCGTTGTCCTCGACCTCCGCATTCTGTCCAATACGATATCTGAGCTTTTGCGCTACGGAAAACTGGCGTAGGCGAGCGAGGAGACTTGACAGAAGCTCCTCTGTTGGACGAACGATCGGCGTGAATCACGTGAATCACTAATCCGCGGACCCAGTCCGGACCGGCTGCGGATCGGGATGGCGCCCGCTTAAAGTGCGCGGCCGAACGGGCCATGCGCACGCAAGGAAGGTGACTTGTCATGGCCAAGGTCGATTTCGCAAAGCTGCCCAAGTTCTCCGAACTGCCGGTCAAGAAAGGTGCGCCACCGGATTCGTGCTGGGGCGTGTTCGGCGACGATGACGATCTCGGATGCCTCAACTTTCTGACTCCGGAGGGCGTCATCGAGGCGGCCCGGATGATCAAAAAGGGCAAAATCTTCCGCCTCGATACGCGGGTCAACTACGCCAATCCCCCGCTGTTCGAACGCAAGCCCGCCAAGCACATCCTGTCGAGCTTCGAGTCCTACGGACTGCTCGGCTTCGATGACATGCTCGACAACTACAATACCCAGGAGGGCAGCCAGTGGGACGGCCTCGGCCACGTCGGCAATCTGCGCCATCAGGCCTTCTACAACGGCAAAACTTCCGACGACGTGAAGGCCGGCCGCCTGAGTATCCATAGCTGGGCCAACAAGTTCGTCGGCAAGGGCCACCTGGTCGACCTCTTCAAGTTCCGCGCCGACGCGGGACGGCCGGTCAACCCGCTCGAACCCGAGCGCTACTCGCTGCAGGACCTGAAAGACGCCATCAAGGCGCAGGGCGGCGAGGTCAAGCCCGGCAGCGTGCTACTGCTGCGCACGGGCTGGATGCAGGCCTACGTCAAGTCGACGCCCGCGGAGAAGACTGCGATGGCCCCGATGAACAAGCTCAAAGCCTGCGGCATCGAGGACACGCGCGAGATGGTGGCGTGGATGTGGGACAGCCGGGTCGCCGCGATCGGCACCGATTGTCCGGCGGTCGAGCAATGGCCGTGGGACTTCCGCAACGAAGGCGCGCTGCACTACCGCACCTTGTCGCTGTTGGGCCTGCCGCTGGGCGAGCAGTTCGTGCTCGACGAACTCGCCGCCGATTGCCATCAGGATCGCCAGTACGAATTCATGCTGGTTTCATGCCCCCTCAACGTGGAGGGCGGTATCGCCTCGCCACCCAATGCGGTGGCGCTGAAGTAAGATTCGATGCTCGCGGGGCGGGGTCGCGGCGATACGCCGCGACCCCGCCCTTCACCCCCGCCTGCGCGGCGATCGCACGCGCGCCTGCGGCGCGCGCGCGATCGCCGCGGCGGCCGCCTCGACCGCCGCCGTCATCATCTCCAGCGTCATGCTCGCGGCCTGGCGATGGCGCACCGCCTGACGCGCGGCGTACGGCAGATGGATAAACCCCGCGGCAATTTCGGGCCGCGAGCGAAGGGTATGCAGCGTCGCATACATCACCGCGTTGCACACATACGCACCCGCGCTCAGCGAAAGCGCCGCCGGAATTCCGCGGCGCTCGAGCGCACGCAGTATTGCGCGCAGCGGCAGCCGCGCGAACAGCGCGTCGGGACCGCCGCGCACCACTGGCGTCCCGGCCACGCCGCCGTCGCTCTCGCGTCCGGCGCGGCGCTCGGCCAGGTTGATTGCGACCTTCTCCAGCGATATCGCGGGACGCCCGCCCGCCTGCCCCAACCCCAGCACCGCGCGTGGACGAAATCGCCGAATCACCGCAGCGATTGCGCGCACCGCGCGCGGCGTGCTGACCGGCAACCTCACCGCCTTGACGACGAGCCCGCCAATCTCGCGGCCGTCGAGCAGTGCGGCAACTTCCCAGGATGGATTTACGCGCTCGCCGCCGAACGGTGCGAAGCCGCTCAGCAGCAACACGCCGCGGGCGCGGCCGGGCTGAGGATGCCGCCCTTGCGGGCGAGGCGCGCGCTTCATTTGCGGCGCGGATGCTCGATCGGCAGGTCTTCGCGGTTTCCCCATTCGCCCCACGACCCGATGTAGTTGCGCACGCGATTGAAGCCCGCGAGCCGGAGCGCGTAGTACGCATTGGCCGAGCGGTAGCCGCCCTGGCAATACGCAACGACCTCGGCCTCCGGACGCAGCCCCAGCCGCTCGAAGGCGGCGCGCAAGTCGGAGGGCGCCTTGAACGCGCCGCTTGCGGCCACGTTGTTGACCCAGTCCAGATGTACCGCGCCGGGCAACGCTCCGGCGCGCCGTGCGCGCACGCGCTCGCCGAAGTATTCCTCGTCGGTACGGACGTCGAAAATCCGCACGTCGGCGCGGCCGAGCCGCTCGACCAGGTATTCGTTGGAGGCGGAAATCTCCTCGCGCGGCGATGCGGCAAACGCGCTCGGCGTCACCGGCTTGACGGCGGTCGTCAGTTTCGCGCCCGCCAGTTTCAGCCCGCCGTCGAGGATGCGCACGCGCCGATGGCCCATGTACTCGGCGAGCCACGCCGTGCGCGTCGCGCGCATCCCCGAGTCGTTCTCATAGAAGACCAGCGTCTCGTCGCCGGCTATGCCGAGCGCCGAGAAAATCCATTCGAGCTGCGCGCGAACCTCGTGCATCCCGCGCTCGCTGGTATCCGAGTAGTGGAACGGAAACGGATCGAAGTGGCGCGCGCCGGCTAAATGGCCGGCACGAAAGTCGGTTGCCGATCGCGTATCGACCAGCACCACGCCCGCGGCCGCGCGATGCTCGGCGAGCCAGCGCGCGTCGACCAGGATGTCGTTCTGCTCTCCAGCCATGATTTCCCTCTCATCGTTCTGTAGGCGCCGTTACGACAATTCGCTCTCTTTGGCCGACGCCGCGGCGCCGACCGCCTCGGCGATCGAACTCAGCCCGTCACGTTGCAGCAATTCCAGCAAACCTTCCTTGATTCGCCGCACCAGGCCCGGTCCCTCGTAAACCAGTGCCGTGTACAACTCGACCAGGCTCGCGCCCGCGCAGATGAGACCGTAGGCATCCTCGGCGCTGAACACTCCGCCAACTCCGATGATCGGAATTTTGGCGCCGGTGCGGCGGCGAATCTCCGCGACCATCGCGCGCGCCCGCTTATTGAGCGGCGCTCCGCTAAGCCCGCCCTCGTATTCGGTCCGCACGCCAACCGCCTCGCGCGCGGTCGTCGTATTGCAGGCGACCAGGCCGTCGACGCCGGCCGCGGAGACCGCCTCGCACACCGAGGCCAGCACCGGCGCGTTTAGGTCGGGCGCCAACTTCACCAGCACGGGCCTGTGCGGCGTGAGCTTGATGGCTTCGGCAAGGATCGGATGCATCAGGGGCGCAAGGCGCGCCGGCGATTGCCAATCGCGCAGCCCCGGCGTATTCGGCGAGCTGACGTTGATTACGATAAAGTCGGCCATCGGGCCCAGCCGCGCAACCAGCGTGGCGTAGTCCGCCGCCACCCGCTCCTGCGGCGTGTCCTTGTTAGGCCCCAGGTTCAGCCCGAGCCGAATTCTCAATCCGCGCCGCCGCAGTTGCGAAAGCCGGCGCGCCGCAGCTTCCATCCCTGCGCTTGGAAAGCCCAGCCGATTTACCAGTACGCGATGCTCCGGCAGCCGCCACAGGCGCGGGCGCGGATTGCCGGGTTGCGCGAGCGGCGTCACCGTGCCCAACTCGGCGAAGCCGAAACCGATGGCCTGCCATCCGGCGACCGCTCGAATATCCTTATCCATCCCGGCCGCGAGCCCGATTGGGTTGGAGAACCGGATGCCCCACGGAGTCGTCGCCAGCGCGGGCGGGTCGACCGCCGGCTCGCGCAGCAGTGCGAGCGGTCTCATCATCGCGAGCGTCAACCGATGCGCGCGCTCGGGGTCGAGTTGGAAAAGCAGCGGCCGCAGTACGCGATGATAAAAGGTCTCGATGAGCGCCGCCATGAGCGGAATCTAGAAGCCTTGCCGCTGATGCGCAATGGCCGCCGGCCCGGCGAGCCATACGCGGAGCTGTCTCAATCTGCGGAGCTATCTGTTGATGGAGTTGATAACGGCGCGCGGCGGCGATTACGTTAGCCGCGCCAGTGAAATACACTGAGTTAGCGAAAGAGTGAACGGTAGAAGGCAGGATTGAAGGCGGATGACGGAGCGATGACCGCGACGAACAATAGCCGGGCCGCGATGCAGGTCAAGCTGATCGACTACGCACGCGACCCGCTGGAGAAGCTCTACGCGGCGTTTCGCACCTGCTACTCCTCGGATTCGCCGATCGAGGTTTGGGAAAAGATCAGGACCGAGAAGATCAGCCACGAGCGGGTGCGCGAGTTCATCGGCGAACGCCTCAAGACCGGCCACGCCTCGCCGCTGGAGCAAATCGTGTTCTGGTTCGCCATCGCCGGCGTCTCGCGCTCGCTCTCGCATCAGTTTGTCCGCCATCGCATCGGCATCAGCTTCGAGCAGCAGAGCCAGCGCTATGTCAAGTTCAAGCAGGATCGGTTGGCCTTCGTGATGCCCGACTCGTGGCGCCGCGCCGGCATGGAAGAAGAGTTCGCCGGGCTGCTCGAGCGCACCTCGGAGCTATATGCGCGCGCGCTCAAGGCCGGGATTCCCGCGGAGGACGCGCGTTTCGTGCTGCCCAACGCGGCGCCGACTAACTTCCACGTGATGGTGAATTTCGCCGAGATGCTGCACATCTGCGACCTGCGGCTGTGCGTGCGCGCGCAATGGGAAATCCGGCGGATGGTGGCGATGATGCGGGCCGAGATAAAACATGTGCTGCCCGAAATAGCCGTCTTCCTGCAGCCCAAGTGCGGCGAGAACCGGATGGGCTATTGCGACGAGTCGCTCGAGGACTGGCAGAAATGCCCGCTGGGCCGCGTGCGCCCGCACAAGGCCGGGCTCTTCGAACTCTACGAACGTCACGGCAGCCGCAAGGCCGAAGCGCTCGGCGAAGCCGAATTCCGCGCGGTCGAAGAGAAGGAACTTCTCTAGCCAGTAAGTTCCGTGCGGCGCGGGCGAATATCCGTGGCGAGATCCGCAACCGCGCGGAATATAATTTTCTCTTTGCTGGAATCTCCGCGGAAAACTGCGCGGAACCCCCATGGACGACGAATTCGACCAGGCGATCGCGGCCTTCAATCGCGGCCACTACTTCGAGGCGGCCGAACGCTTCGAGCACGCGCTCGCCGCGACTGACCCCGATGTGCAGGAGATCGCGGGTGCGCTGGGCCGGGTCGCCGCGGCGCTCCATCTCCGCTTCGAGCGCGGTGGACGCCAGGCAGCGGTCAACCTGCTCTCGCAGGCGTTGCTCACGCTGGAGGATTTTCGCCCGGCGCGCGCCGGAATCGACGTCGAGCGGCTGTGCGCCGAACTGACGGCGATGGCGGATGAGATTCGCGCGAGCCCGCGCGAGGAACGCGAAGGGTTGCGCTACCGCGCGCGGCTGTTCGTCGAGCGACGGCGCGCTCCCAAAATCAAAAAGACCAACGGAGCGAATGCCGTGCGCGGCTGACCGGGGCGGCGGCGCGCGGTGCGACTGTGCGAATGAATGCCAAGGCCATCGAGGCGGTCACGGCAGCCGGCCGTTTGCGCGCGCTACGCGCCGCGATGCTCGGGTGCGTGCGCTGCGCGGCGCTGGTCAAATGCCGCTCGCAAGTCGTGCCGGGCCATGGCGCCGCGCCGGCGATGGTTGCGTTCGTGGGCCTGGCGCCCGGGCGTCTCGGCGGCGACCGCACCGGAATTCCATTTAGCGGCGACCGTTCGGGAGACCTGCTGCGCTTGATGATCGCGCGAGCCGATCTGAGGCGCGTTTTCATCACCAACGTGGTCCGATGCAATCCGCGCGACGCGCGCGGCCGCAACCGCGATCCCAGCGCGCGCGAGATAGCCAACTGCCGCGACCATCTGGCGACCGAACTCGCCGCGACCCGTCCGCGTTTAGTCGCCTGCCTGGGAGCCGTCGCCTGGCGCGAAATGGCCGGACGCGAGGCGCCGTTTCGGCCGCGCCGCCCCGCCGCGCTCAGCAGCGGCGGCATGTTGCTATATCCGATGTATCATCCGGCTTACGTTGTACGCGGCGCCTACCCGGAGCCGGCGTACGCGCGGGACTTCGAGCGGCTGGGGCGGTTGTTGCGCCGGTTGGCCGAGTCTCGCGGGCACACTACTGCATCGTTGGCGGAACAGTATCCTGCGCCAGTCCAACCGCACACCGACTTAGGAATGATTTGAAGTCTTCATCATCCTACTGATCGAGCTCCGGTCGGAGCAGAAGTCGCTCGCGGCGCCGGGACGGATGGTTGAAGCAGTCAGCTTTCCCGTCCGGCTCACGCGGCTTGAGCCAGTACGAGATCGGCATCGATATGTAGTCCGGCGGTGTGACGAATGCGGCGCGGCTAGCCAGTCACGCCGTCGGTGCGTCCACCCAACCGAGCTCTCTAGCGGTCGCGGCCGCCCCCGCCACCGCCCGGGCGCCGCTCGTGATCGTTGCCGCTACGAGCCTGCGCCTCGTTGACGCGAATCGGGCGTCCCTTGATGTCCCTGCCGTTGAGCTTTTTGATCGCAGCTTCCGCGGCATCGTCTGAAGCCATCTCGACAAAGCCGAAGCCGCGTGACCGATTGGTCGCGCGATCGATGATGACCTGCGAACTGTCTACCTTACCCGCCTCCGAAAACGCATCCTGCAGGTCCTGATCGGTGACGGTCCAAGCTAGATTTCCGACATACAATCTACGACCCATTCAGAACTCTCCTACTCACCCTTAACACCAGATGCTCAGCGCGCCGCATGACTTCCCCGCGTTTCCTCCCGGCAAAAACGTCTGCCGGCACTTTCCCGATAGACATTCGAACTTCGAACGCGACTATAGCGACGCACACTATGCCCCAAAAAATAGCGTACTTTTTATACCATCGAGTCAACCTTATGCATAGGGTGACCACAATATGGCAGGTTAGAGCAGCTTATTGCTTTAAGATGCGTTAGCGTTTGCCGGACCGATGCCGAAAAAACCGCGCTCGGGAGCTTCTGACTCTCACAAAGTGCTCTCCGATTAGAAGGAAATCGTCGAGCGCTTCAGCCGAAATCATACTTCGTCCGGCGAAGGCCGGTTACCAACAAGCTCGAGCATGAGGTGAGTGACGTGGCCTTCGGTGATTGAAAGGGGATGGCGCAGGGATCGTGAGCAGCTATCGTGAGTATGACGGCGACGGGGTAGTTGCGCCATCAGATAAGGAGACCAAAGCCACGCTGCTCGCTGGCGACAAGCTGAAACCGATTTTCAGGTCATTATTCATGCCAATAGTCGGCGTAAGTAACAGCTCGCGCAAATTCCTCAACGCTCGACATTTTGGCGATAGCTATGAACTATTAAACTCTGTTAGTATGATTGGATAGTTTCGGCAGAATGCTTGTGGATCAGGTGTCCATTGTGTAGCGTGATAGCGCTTCAATTTCTACCGAAACTCATTTACTCAAGGAGACTATTGGATGCCACGAACGAAAGGCTCCGCATCGACTGCGTCCGCAATCCGCCAGGTTCAACGCCAGGCGGGTTCAGTGCTCGGCAAACTACGCAAGGATATACGCGCCTTGGAAATTGAGCTCGCACGGCTCAAGCGTGACGAGGAGTCGCTGGGGCGGCTCGCCGGACGCGGCGGCGCGGGCGGTGGTGTCGCGCGCGAACCGCGCGCCGCGAGCGCTGGAGGTGGCGGCGGCGGGCGAATCAACTGGCGCAACGTGCTTACGCAGTTGCCCAAACAGTTTAAGGCCTCCAACGTCCGCCAGTTGCGTGGACTCAAGGACAAGCGCCCCTCGGAAATCTTTGCTGCGATCACGCGCTGGATCGATGCTGGGTTGGCCAAGCGCAAGACTCGCGGGCTCTACGAAAAAGCTTAGCGCGCCGAGCGCATCGCTGAGTCTTCATCGCGCGCCGCCGCGGCATCTCTGAAGCCCGGCGGCGCGCATCAGTTGCGACGCGCCACGAAAGCAGTGAAACGAGCCGGCCGGCACGCGGAAAATATATACTCGCGCGCGGCGCTGCCGAGTCTCGTGCGAAGGTCCGTGCGCGGACACGCGCAGAGATCCGCGCCAAAATTCGGGCTAAGATCAGCGCCGAGACCCTGCGAGACTGACCGGACTGACTCATCATGGCAGTAAAAACCATCGAGTGGCGCAATGATACGGTGTGCATGATCGACCAACGCCTGCTGCCAGCGCGCGAGATCATTCGCGTATACCGCGACTGGCGCGGTGTCGCCGAGGCAATCCGCACGATGGTGATTCGCGGCGCGCCCGCGATCGGTGTCGCGGCTGCGATGGGCGTGGCATTGGGCGTGCGTGGCTTCTGCGGCGCGCGCGCCCGGACGCGCTTTGCACTGGTCGCCAAAGGCCTCTGCGCGACGCGCCCCACCGCGGTCAACCTGGCATGGGCGGTAGCGCGGATGGGCCGGGTAGTCGAAGGCGGCCTCGCGCTCGACGCGCCGCATCTTTTCCGCCGCCTGCGCAACGAGGCGCTCGCGATATACAAGGAAGATCTGGCCGCCAACCGCGCCCTCGGCCGCTTCGGCGCGACGCTGCTCGCCGACCCTTCAACCGTGCTCACCCATTGCAATGCCGGCGCCCTGGCCACTGCCGGCTACGGCACCGCGCTGGGCGTGGTGCGCGCCGCGCGCGCGGCGGGCAAGAAGGTCGCGGTCATCGCCGACGAGACGCGGCCTTTTTTGCAGGGCGCGCGCCTGACCGCTTGGGAGCTGCACAAGGACCGCATCCCGGTGACGGTCATCGCCGACAACATGGCGGCGAGCGTGCTGCGAAGCGGGGGCGTGAGTTGCATTGTCGTCGGGACCGACCGCACGGCGGCCAATGGCGACGTCGCGAACAAAATTGGTACCTATCCGCTGGCCGTGATGGCCAGTCGCCACGGCGTGCCGTTTTATGTCGCGGCGCCGCTGTCGTCGATCGATCTCGATTGTCCAAGCGGCGCCGAAATACCGATCGAGCAACGATCCGCCAGCGAAATGACTCATCTCGGCGGCAAGCAGATCACGCCCACGGGCGTCAAAGTATTCAATCCCGCTTTCGACGTGACGCCGGCCGAGCTGGTGACGGCGATCATCACGGAACGCGGAATCGCGTACCCGCCATACGTGGAGAGCCTGGCTGCGCTCAAACGCGAGGCCTGATTCGAGCGAAAGGCGCGGTCGCAAGGCAAGCGCACGCCGGCTACGTCAGCCGCGCCGGCCCACCGCCTGGGCGAGTCCGTCGCCGAGCAGGTTGAATCCCAACACCGAAGCGCCAATCGCAACGCCCGGCGCGGTAGTCAGATGCGGCGCCACGAGCAGAAAGGCGCGGCCGGTGTCTAGCATGTTGCCCCAGCTCGGCGCGGGCGGCAGCGCTCCCAGCCCCAGAAATGAGAGCGCGGCCTCGGCAATGATGATTCCGCCGACGCCGAAAGTCGCCTGTACCGCGAGCGGGCCGGCCAGGCCGGGCAGCAGATGGCGCAGCAGCAGGCGGGCGGGCGGAGCGCCGAGCGCGCGTGCGGCCTCGACGTACTCGCGCTCACGCAACGACAGCACCTCACCGCGGACCAGTCTCGCATAGCCAGTCCATCCCATCGCGGTCAGCGCCACTACCAGATCGATGAGGCCGGGGCCGAGAATCGCGGCGAGCGCGAGCGCGAGCAGAAAGCCGGGGAACGCCAGCACGACATCGACCAGGCGCATCACCACCGAGTCGACACGCCCGCCCGCCAGCGCCGCCGCACCGCCAACGACGCCGCCGGCGGCCAGCGAGAGCAGCACCACCGTGGTCGAAACCACCAGCGAGAGCCGCGCGCCCCACAGCACGCGCGCCAGCATGTCGCGCCCGAGCGCGTCGCATCCCAGCCAATGGCCGCGGCTCGGCGGCGCGAGCACATGCGTTAGATCGATCGCGAGCGGGTCGCTTCGCACCAGGAGCGGGCCCAGCGCGGCCGCCAGCGCGAGCATCGCAACGATCGCGCAGCCCGTGACAAGCGATGGATTACGCCGCCTCATCCTTCATTGCCTCTCCCATTGCCTCTTGACTACCCCACGGCCCACGCACGAATCGGTATCAGCATTGCGAAAGCCATCAACCACGTGTGAGGCGAATCCGCGGGTCAACCATTCCGTAGACCAGGTCCGTCGCCATGTTGACCACCACGTAACTGAGCGCGAAAGTGAGCACGCAACCTTCGACTAGTGGGTAATCGCGCGCGCTTATCGCGCCGATCAACAGGCGCCCCATCCCGGGCCATGAGAAGATCATCTCGGTAACGATCGCGCCGGTCAGCAGCGCGCCGGTCTCCAGTCCGAGCAGCGTGATTACAGGAGTCAGCGCATTGCGCAATCCATGGCGCATCAGTGCGGCAAACGCGCTCAGTCCTTTGCTGCGCGCGGTGCGGATATAGTCAGCCTCGCGCACCTGGACCAGACTCTGGCGCAGCATCCGCGCCAGGATCGCCGCCAGCGCGGTCCCCAGCGTGACCGCCGGCAGTACCAAGTGCACAAGGCCGCCCCGCCCGGTCAGCGGAAACCATCCGAGGTCGAGCGAGAAAACGATCATCATCAGCGGACCGAGGTAGAGATGCGGCACCGAGATGCCAAGGATCGCAAAGCCCATCGCGCCCAGGTCGGCGGCGCCGCCGGGATTGGCGCCCGCGATGAGGCCGAGCGGAAAAGCGAGCACAATCGCAACCAGCAGTCCCGCGCCCGCCAACTCCAGCGTCGCCGGGAATCGTGCGGCGATTAATCGCGCGACCGGCTCCTTCATCGAAATCGATTCTCCGAGGTCGCCGTGCACGAGACCCCACAGGAAGCCCGCGTACTGCGCGGCGATTGGACGGTCGAGACCCAGCTCGTGGCGCAGGCCGGCGATATCCGCGGGCCCCGCACTGTCGCCAAGCATCGCGACCACCGGATCGCCGGGCACTAGATGGATGAGCGCGAAGGTCAGCGTTGCGACGCCCAGCGCGACTGGAACGAGCGCGATGAGGCGGCGGACGAAGTAGCCAATCACCTGCGCCCGCTCCCCGCTTCGGGTGTCAGCGATACGGCGGCGAGCGAGCGCAAGCTGCCGTTGGGAAACGGCGTGAAACCCTTGACGCGGCGATTCATCACCACCACGTTGTCCATCCACCACAACGAGACGTATGGAAGGTCGGTGGCGGCGATCTTCTGCACCTGCACGTAGATCTCGCGGCGCGCGGCGGGATCGAGCGTCACCTCGCCTTGGTCCAGCAACCGATCCATCGCGAGGTTCGAGTAGCTACCGCGGTTGGAACCACTCGGCGGTGTCATTTTCGAATCGAACACCATGAAGTACTGATGCGTGAGGTCCGTCGCGACCCAGTCGAGCGAGGTCAGATCGAAATTGCCCTTCAGGATATCGGCGTAGAATGTCGCGAACTCGTTGGTCCGTATGTCGAGCGTGATCCCGATCTGTCGCAGCATCGCCTGTATCGCCTCGCCTAGCCGCCGCCCCTCGGGCGTCGTCTTGTAGACGAAATTCAGATTGCGTGTTCCCGTCTGGCCAATTGGATAGCCGGCCTCGTCGAGCAGCTTGGAAGCCTTGAAAGGATCGTAGGGATAGCGCGTCACATCGCCGTTGTAGGCCCAGTTCTCGGGCGCGAGCATCCCGCTCGCCACCCGTCCGGTGCCTTTGTATAGCGAGCCGATGATCGCCTCGCGGTTGATCGCATAGGCAATCGCCTGGCGCACGCGGAGGTCGCGCAGATGCGGATCGCGGAAGTTGAACTCGAGATAGTAATACTCGCTGCCCGGCGATTGATTGATGACGAGGTCGGGCCGCATTCCTAGATAGCCGAGCAGATCGGGTTGAATGTTGTTTTCGGCGAGATCGCAAATACCCTCGGCCAACTCCAGCGCGCGGACCGTCGGATCGGGCACCACCTTGAAGATGATTCCAGGAATCTCACCCGGCATCTGCGGCCGAACCGGATTGCGCGCCAGCGTCAGCGCCTCGTCGCGCGAGAAACTCGCAATCTCGAAGGCACCGCTGGCGGCCGGCCATCGCGCGGCGCCTTTGCCCGGTAGCGGCGTCCCCTCGGGCACCACGCCCATCGTTCCCATCTCCAGCGCCGGCGCATACGGTCCCTTGGTCGTCATCACGACTGTCGTGTCGTCGGGCGCGGCGATCGCGGCGAGTTGCCGCAGGCCAATACGCTTGGGCGAAATGGTGGCGGGGTCGAGGATCGAATCATATGTATATTTGACGTCGCGAGCAGTGAGCGGCCGCCCGTCGCTGAAGCGCAGGCCCCGGCGCAGATGGAAAACCAGGATGGTGGGGGTCGGCCGCTCGAAGCTCTCGGCCAGGTCGCCGAAGAACTGTCCATGAGCATCAACCCTGACCAGCGCATCGAAGACCAACTCGTCGGTGCGCGAGGAAATCGCATCAGTCGCAAACCGCGGGTCGAGCGCGATAGGTGAACCTTCGAGGTCAACCTGGAGATAGCCCGGCGGAGCGGCCGGCGTCGCGTGATGGCGTCCGCCAACCGTCCAGACGAACGCGGCGGCGAGGAGCGCAATCACCACGGCCACACGGCCAAGAGCGAAGATCGCACCCGGCCATTGCGCCTGCCTGCTCGTCGTCTCGCTCATCGGGTGCGCCGTGATAATAGCACAAGCGCGGCGCGCGTCAGTCGGAGACAGGATGGAATACGCCGCGGCGGGACATACAACCGGAATATACAAGAGGAAATAGAAATGGATCAGGGATGGCGTTCCGCAATCGTGCTGCGCAAGGGCGACCTGACCGAGGCGCCGGTCGACGCGATCGTCAACGCGGCCAACAACGATCTGATCCTGGGCGGCGGCGTGGCCGGCGCGATCCGCGCCAAGGGTGGGCCTTCGATCCAGGCCGAATGCGACAAGCTGGGACCGATTCCGATCGGCGAGGCGGTTTCACCGGGGCCGGGAAGCTTAAGGCGCGTTACGTGATTCATGCGGCCTCGATGCGGCTTGGCGGACGCACGAGCGAGGCGGCGCTGCGCGACTCGACGCGCAATTCGCTGAGGCGCGCGGCCGAACAGGGGCTAAAGTCGGTCGCCTTCCCGGCGATCGGCACCGGGATTGCCGGCTTTCCGATCGAGCGATGCGCCGTGGTGATGCTGGGGGAGATTCGCGACCATCTACGCGGGGCGGCGCCACTTGAGCGGGTCGCGCCGGTCGAACGCGTCGAGATGGTGCTGTTCGACGATCGCGCGCTGGAGGTTTTTAAGGACGCCCTCGCCAGGATGACCGACTAGGCAACGCAGCCGCCGATATGGGGAGATTGGTTGCGTTGGATGGCTCACAGCGCAGCGCCGCGACCGAGTTGTGAGAAAAGATCATCTTGATGGTCGCCTGGCCAACCGCACCCGCCCGGGTTCGACCACCGCGAACCCGTCCCGCAGTCGCTGGCCCAGCTTTGCCACAGCCTCGACCACGGCCGTAGGTTGGCGCGCCGCGCACGGCTGTCGAACTTAACGAAGATCACGCCAACCGATGGCCGCCGGCGCGCATAGACCAACTCACCGAAGTCGCGGTCCTCGGTAACCAGAACGCGCCGCTCATCGAACGCGCGCTTCATGACCCGCTCGTCAGGTTCGCCTTTAGAGATTTCGGCGATTGCGATCACATCGTGGCCCGCCGAGCGCAGCGCGCGAATCACCGGTCCTGCGCAACTCTCATCCGCCACGAGCTGCACGCTTTAGGATTTGCCGGAGTTGGAGGGGCCTGCGAGCAAGACCACTTCCTCGTGCGCGACGCTCGCCGCGCCGTAGGCGATCGCGGCCCGAATATCGTCAGGCGTCAGATGCGGATAGTCTTCCAGCAGCTCGCTTTCCGTTTCTCCCTCGGCGAGCTTGCGCAGGATCAGTTCGACCGTGATGCGGGTGCCACGGATCACTGGCTTGCCCATCATGACCGCCGGGTTGATTTCGATTCGCTCGGTCGTCATCGCCGTCGTCCCTCGCACCTCGATGATACCGCCCATCGATCATCCCGGGCAACGCGCCCCAAATGCTGCCGCTCAGCTGCAAGCAGTCTCCGCCTAATGAGTGGCGGCGGGGCCGCTCACCCGTTGAGCTTTGCGCAGGACCAGGAAGCCGGGAATCATCAGCGCCATCACCACCGCGAGGATCCGGTAGATGTCGTTGAAGGAGAGGATCGCGGCCTGCGCCTGTATCGCGTTGTAGAGTATCCCGAACGACTGATGCTGCCCGCTTATCATCTGCGGCAAGTACTGAAAGGACGGCGCACCCGGCAGGCGCGGCGCGCTCTCACTGAGTTTCCAGGCGTCGAAGACCGAGAGATGCTCGGCCAGGCGCGACTGATGAATCTGCTCATGGTCGACCAGCATCGTGGTCATGTAGGCGATTCCGATCGCGGCGCCCGTATTGCGCATCATGTTGTACAGACTCGCGGCGTAACCGATCCGCTCGCGCGCCACGACCGACAGCGAGGTCGCCGAGAGCGTCGGAAAGATCATGCCCATGCCGAGACCCATCACGATGCTCGGGATGACCACGACCCACAGGCTGACCTGGAGATTCCAGCCCGCCATCGTCCACAGTCCGATCGTCATCAGGACGAAGCCCACTCCGACCAGCGCCCGCGTGTCGATGCCCCGTCGCGCAATCTGCCCGACCGCCACCATCGACAGCATCGTCGCAAGCCCGCGCGGCGCCAGCACCAGCCCGGCTTTCCATGCCGTGTAGCCCATGAACTCCTGCAGGAATATCGGCATCAGCAGGCCGGTGCCATAGAGCACCGAACTCATCGCGACAATTAACACCAATCCGACGCTGAAAACCTTTATCTTGAGGATCCGCAGATCGAGGATCGGGTCGGCGATGCGTAGTTCGTTGACGGCGAGAATGATCAAGGCCGACGCGCTGAGCAGGCTGGTCCACACCACCCAGGGCGCGGCGAACCAGTCGGCGCGCTGGCCGCGGTCGAGCACGATTTGCATCGCGCCCAGCCCCACCACCAGGCAGGCGATGCCCACGTAGTCGACCTTGCCGCCGCGCGCCCGGTGCTGGCGCAGAAAGACGGGATCGTGCACGAACGCCGAGACCATCAGGAAGGCGACGATCCCGATCGGCACGTTGATGTAGAAATTCCAGCGCCAGTTCCAGTTGTCGGTGATCCAGCCGCCCAGCGTTGGTCCCATGATCGGCGCGACCATCAGGCCCACGCCCCACGTCGCCATCGCGAGCTGCTGCTCGGCCGGCGGAAAGGTCTCCATCAGGATGGCCTGCGACGACGGCACCATCGCGGCGCCCGCCGCGCCCTGGATCAGGCGGAAAACCACCATCTGGTCGAGCGATCCGGCGGCGCCGCACAGCGCCGAGGCGGCCACGAAGACCGATACCGAGATCATGAAGTAGCGTTTGCGGCCGAAGCGCGACGAGATCCATCCGGTCATCGGGATCATGATGCCGTTGGCGACCAGGTAGCTGGTCAGAACCCACGCGATCTCGTCGACGCTGGCCGAAAAGCTGCCCTGCATGTGCGGCAGCGAGACGTTGACGATCGAGGTGTCGAGCACCTCGAGCGTAGTGCCGAGCATCACGGCCAACGCGACCAGCCACTTGTGTGAAGGCGGGGCCGGCTCAGCCTGCGCCGCGCCAATCGGTAGTGCTGCTTCCATCCGGAGACGCTATTCAGCGTGCGCGGTCATGGCTTGGGTCTGGCGCTGCGCCCGCGCGCGCTTCAGCCCGAGAAACGCCGGCACCATCACGAGCATCAACACGGCCAGTATCCGGTAGAGGTCGTCGAACGACAAAATTGCGGCTTGTGACGTCAGCATTTCGTACACCATGCCAAGGCCCTGCTTCTGGCCCGTCACCAACTGTCCCATGAAATGGAAGGGTGGACTGCCCGGCATAAGCGAGCCCCGCTGGCTCAGGCGCCACGCGTCGAACACCGACAGATGTTCGACCAATCTCGATTGGTGGACCTGCTCATAGCTTACCAGCATGTTGGTGAGATACGAGATACCCATCGCGGCTCCGGTGTTGCGCATCAGGTTGAACAGGCTCGCCGCATCGCCCATCCGCTCGCGCGGCAAGCCCGAAAAACCCACCGCCGCGAGCACCGGAAACAGCATCCCCAGGCCGCTGCCCAGCATGATGCTGTCGATCGCGATGACGTGCATGCTGACGTCGAGGCTCCATTGCGCCATCCACCAGAGCCCAATCGCGGCGAGCAGGAAACCCAGCCCGATCATCGGGCGCGTATTGACCCCTAGCCGCGCCAGTTGCCCCACCGCGAACATCGAGAACATCGCGGCCAGCGCCCGCGGCACCATCAGCAGTCCGGCCCGCCACGCCGTGTAGCCCATCAGCTCCTGCAGAAAAATCGGCATGAGCAAGCCCGTGCCCCACAGGGTCGCGCTCATCACCACCATCAACAGAACCGTCAGCGAGAAGACCCGGTCTTTGAGGATCCGCAGCTCGAGGATCGGCTGCGGAAAGAGTAATTCGTTGACCACCAGCGTCAGCAGCGCGAGCGCGGCGCACGCGGTCGCCGCCACCACCCAGGTCGAAGCAAACCAGTCGGCGCGCTGGCCGCGATCGAGCACGATTTGCGTCAGCCCCAGGCCTACCACCAGGCACGCGATGCCGACATAGTCGACGCGCCCACCGCTCGAGCGGCGCTTGCGCAGGTACGGCGGATCGTTCACGAACGCGTAGACCATCAGAAGGGCGACGACCCCGATCGGTATGTTGATGTAGAAGTTCCAGCGCCAGTTCCAATTGTCGGTGATCCAGCCGCCCAGCGTCGGCCCGAGGATCGGCGCGATCATCAGGCCTACGCCCCACGTTGCCATCGCCATCTGCTGCTCTTCGGGCGCAAAGGTCTCCATCAGGATGGCCTGCGAGGACGGAATCATGGCCGCGCCCGCCGCGCCCTGCGCGAGCCGGAACAGCACCATCTGCCCCAGCGAGCGCGCCGCGCCGCAGGCCGCCGAGGCGACCACGAAGGTCGCCACCGAGGTCAGGAAATAGCGTTTGCGGCCGAAGCGCGAGGAAATCCAGCCGGTCATCGGAATCATGATTCCGTTGGCGACCAGGTAGCTGGTGACCACCCAGGCGATTTCGTCGACGCTGGCCGAGAAGCTGCCTTGCATATGCGGCAGCGAGACGTTGACGATCGAAGTGTCGAGCACTTCGAGTACGGTGCCCAGCATCACCGCCAGCGCGATCAGCCACTTGTGCGCGGGGACAGGATGCTCGTCGGCGATAAGAACCGGGGTTGCGCTGGCCACGCGATCCTACCCGGCCGCGGGGCATTTACACGCGAACCACTTACGCATGACCGCGCCACACGCAAGCGAGATCGCGATGGTGTCTGTCTCCCCCATCGGCGGCCCTGTCCCTCCCCAAGGGCCACAACTATGCCCCAGCGCTTTCGACTTGAAAAGGCGGCGGCGCGCGGCTGGCGCTTTCCACAACTTTTCCTGCAATTCCGCATCGGCTGTGAAGTTATGCGGCGGCGTGATGCTGACAAGCACGCGTGCTCGGCATAACCTTTAGTTATGCGTCTGGCCGCGATCGACGTCGGTTCGAACTCGGTTCACATGGTGATCGCGGACGTGCGGCGTGACGGGCACTTCGAGGTCATCGATCGCGTCAAGGAGATGGTGCGGCTCGGGCGCAACACCTTCACCAGCGGCAAGCTGGGGCGCGAGCCGATGAAGCTGGCGGTGCGCGCGCTCAAGAAT
Source organism: uncultured delta proteobacterium (assembly GCA_963832395.1). Taxonomy (GTDB): domain Bacteria; phylum Desulfobacterota; class Binatia; order Binatales; family Binataceae; genus JAKAVN01. The sequence continues at coordinate 438,390 of CAWHTV010000002.1, forward strand.
TTCGCGCACCTGGCTAAGGTGCGCCGCGTCGATCGGATTCGCGCGGTCGCGACCAGCGCCGTGCGCGAGGCACAAAATCGCGAAGCTTTTATCGCGCGCATCCGGCGCGAGACCCGTCTCAAGGTCGAAATCATCTCGGGCGCCGAAGAGGCGCAGTTCATTTTCAGCGCCGCCCGCCACGCGCTCGGTCTCGAGGGCGGGCCGTACCTGCTGATCGACGTCGGCGGCGGAAGTGTCGAGCTGGTGCTGGTGCGCGACAGCGAGGCGCTATGGATGGAGAGCCTGCCGCTGGGCGTCGCGCGGCTGAGCGAGCGCTTCCTCACCTCCGACCCGCCCGCGCCGGCCGAGGTGCGCAGGCTCGAAGACCATCTGCAGCGCAAGCTCGATACGCTGCTGCGCAAGGCGCGCCGCGCCGGCGTGGTGCGCGCGATTGGCACCTCGGGAACCATAAACGCGCTGGTGGCGATGGCGCGGGTGGCGCGCGATGGCGAGCAGGATCGGCTCCACGGCCTGGGCATTCCCGCCACCGACGTCACCTGGTTGCGCAACCGCCTGCTCAAGCTCACCGCCGACGAGCGCGCCGAGCTTCCGGGGGCCGACCCCAAGCGCGCGGACCTGATGCCGGCGGCGGCGATACTGGCGGACTTTGTGCTGGAGCACGCCGGCGCCCCGGAGCTGGTCGCCTGCACGTGGGCGCTGCGCGAGGGCATCCTGCTGAGCATGGTCAACGCGGGCGCACAGGGACGTGGCGCAATCGAGGCGCGGCGGCGCTCGGTGACCGCGCTGGCGCGGCGTTTCGATGCGCTCAACGGGCATGGGCCGCAGGTGGCGCGCCTGGCGCTCAAGATTTTCGACGCGGCCGCGCCGACACTCAAAGCCGGTCCGCAAGCGCGCGAACTGCTCGAACACGCCGCGCTGCTGCACGACATCGGCCGCGTCATCGACCACGATCGCCACAACCGTCATACCTATTACCTGGTCAAGAACGCCGAGCTGTTGGGCTTCGACCCATTGGAGATCGAGGTCATCGCGCAAGCCGCGCGCGGCCATCGCAAGCCCTCGGCGCGGCTCGAGTCGCCGGAGTTCCGTGCGCTGAGCCCATCGAAGCGCCATCTGGTCCGCTCGATAGCGGCGGTTCTGCGGTTGGCCGATGCGCTGGACCGAAGTCACTTCAGTGTGGTTAAAGATATACACATCAGACGTTCGCCAGACCGATTCACCATCACAGTCGATGCTGCCGGTGGACAGGCAGATCTTGAGTTATGGACTTGCGAGAGAAGATCGGACTTGCTGTCGAGGCTGCTGAGCCGTCAGGTAACGGTCAGGCGCCGGGCACAGCGGCCGACGAGCCGCGCGAAGCGGGCGTCGGCGCGGGTCGGACGCTAAAGGGCCATCGGCGCACCCTGCTCAGCTCACCCCATCCCTATCCGGGCCGGCTGATCGCGGTCGAGGGGATCGACGGCTCGGGCAAGTCGACCCAGCTAAAACTGTTGGAACGCTGGCTGCGCGCGCGCGGCTACCCGGTGCATTTCACCGAGTGGAATTCCTCGCGTCTGGTGCGCAACTCGATGCGCCGCGGCAAGCGGCGCAACCTGCTCACGCCCAGCACCTTCAGCCTGCTGCACGCGGTCGACTTTGCCGACCGCTTCATTTACCAGATCCTGCCGCCACTGCGCGCCGGGATGATCGTGCTGGCCGACCGTTACGTTTACACCGCCTTCGCGCGCGACGTCGCCCGCGGCGTGCATCCCGACTGGGTACGCGGAGTCTATCGCTTCGCGCCGCGCCCCGACCTCACGTTCTTTTTCCGCGTGCCCATCGACGTCTCGCTCGAACGTCTGCTGGCCGGACGGGCCAAGCTCAAGTACTACGAGGCCGGGATGGACCTGGGGTTGTCGACCGACCTGGTCGAGAGTTTCCGCCTCTTCCAGGGCCGCGTGCTGGAGATCTACGACCAACTTGCCCAGGAGTTCGATCTCCGCGTGATCGACGCCAGCCATGACATCGCAGGCCAGCAGAAAGTCGTGCGCCGGATGACCGGCGAAATCCTGCGCGAATACGATCACCAGCGCGCCCGCAACCGCCATGGCAGCTCAGCCACCGCACGCTAAGCGTTGGCACGGCCACGGCCTGCCCTATCTCGACGAGAAGCCGCTGCCCGGCCATCTAATCGTGATCGAAGGCACCGACGGCGTCGGACGCTCCACTCAGGTCGAGCTTCTGCGCGGATGGCTCGAGTTGGAGGGCTATGCGGTCAGCAACACCGGATGGACCCGTTCGCCGCTGCTTTCGGAAACCATCGCCGAGGCCAAGGCTGGCCACCAGCTCACCCCGATAACCTTCAGCCTGCTCTACGCCGCCGATTTCGCCGACCGCCTCGAGCACGAGATTCTGCCTGCGCTGCAAGCCGGCTTCGTCGTGATTGCCGACCGCTACATGTACACCGCCTTTGCGCGCAACGCCGTGATGGGCGCTGACCCCGAGTGGACCCAGGAAGTGTTCGGGATGGCGCTGGTACCCGACCTCGTGCTGTACCTGGAGATTGACGTCGACACGCTGGTGCCGCGCGTGGTCCGCGGCAAAGGCATGGATTACTGGGAGTCCGGTCTGCATCTCGCGCTCTCCAGCGACATCTTCGACTCTTTCCAGAACTACCAGCGGCGCATCATCGCCGAATACAAGCACCTGGCGCGCGACTTCGCGTTCATCACCATCGACGCCCGCGAGTCGATCAACAAGATCCAGGCCGAGTTGCGCGCACACGTCTCGGAATACCTGCGGCGCGCGCAAGGCGGCTTCCAACCGCAGGCGGACGTTCCGTCGAAGCCGAAGGTGTAGAGTGCCCCCCGTCAGCCGTCCAGCGCGTGCGCACGCTGCCGCGCCATCGCCGAGCAATCCCGCCGTCAAGGCGGCAGCGGACGCGATAGCCGTCCAGCTACGCGCGATGACCGCCGAGCACGACAAGGCGGTGACCGGTGACGTCGAAGCGATCCATCGGCTGCGCGTCGCAACACGGCGCTTGCGCGCTTCTCTGCGAATGCTGCGGGAGGTCGCGTCGAGCGACCAAGTGGAAAGCGTCGCGGACGAGCTGGGATGGCTCTGCGGCGCGATTGGCGCCGTGCGCGATCTGGACGTGCTCGCGCAATTGCTCGAGGAGCGCGCGACGCGCCTGGAAGCCGATTTCATTCGCGCACTCGAGCCGCTCTCGGCCACCATTCGCCGCCAGCGCGCGACCGAGCAGGAGCGCCTGGTTGCGGCGCTGGACTCCGAACGCTATCGCGGTCTCGTCCTGCACCTGGCTGCAATCGCGCCCGAACCCACCTCCGACAGTGTCGCGCTCGGCGCGGTGGCGGCGCGACTGGTGCGCTCGCAGTTGCGCGCAACGCTGCGCGCGGGCGCGGGACTCGATGAGGCCTCGCCAGCCGAAACCCTTCATCGCCTGCGCATTCGCGTGAAAAAATTGCGTTACGCGCTCGAACCTCTCCGCGCGGTCGGCGGCAAACCCGTGCGCAGGATGCTGCGGCGCCTGGAGCGCGTGCAGGAGCGCGTCGGCCTGTACCACGACGCCGCGACCGCCGCCGCATGGCTGCACGGATGGGCCTCCGAATCGCACGACGCGCCACCCGCTGCCTTGATGGCGGCCGGAGCGCTGATTCATTCCTTCGAGCGCCGCATCCGCCGCCTGCGCGCACGCAGCCTCAAGGCCTGGCGCCGCGCGGAGATGGACGACCTCGCCCGCGTCGTACTCCACGAACTCAACTTTGCGGCCGCCGAGGCGCGGCGCGCCGCCAAGCCGCCGCTTGCCCTGGTCCCGGTGGTCCAAGCCTCATGACGCTCTATGTTTTGCGCCACGGAACGGCCGAGAACGAACCGCCCCTGGGCGGCGACGACGGCGCGCGCCGGCTGACCGCCCGCGGCCGCGAGAAAGTGCGCGAAGCGGCGGCCGGGATGCGCGCGTTGGGACTCAAGTTCGACGCCATCCTCGCGAGTCCCCTGCCGCGTGCCGCTGAGACCGCGGAACTGGTCGCCGCCATTTACTCCAGCGGGCCGGCGCCCGAGGTCTTCGCGGCGCTATCAACGGGGGTGTCGCCTGCCGATACGATCGCGGCGCTCAAGCCCTACGAACGGCACAATCACCTGATGATCGTCGGGCACGAGCCTGGGCTGAGCGGGATAGTTTCGTTATTGCTCACAGGTTCGGCCAACAGCGTGACCTTCGACCTCAAGAAGTCGGGGATGATCGCGCTCGAATTGCACGACGGCATCGAGCGCGGCGGCGCGCAACTGCTCTGGATGTTCACCTCGCGTCACTTGCGCCGGCTGCGCAAGTGACGGCGGCGCGTTCGCTGCATCAACTGCCTATCCAGTCACCGGTCTGACTACTGCTTGATGTAGAACGCTTCGGGCGCCGGGCGATAAACGCGCGCCAGCCAGATCGGACGGCGAAGTCCGCCGGGCCCCGGCGCCGCCCGCGTCATCTCGAGCCATCGGCGATATACCTCGTGCGATTTGCGCGTGTCGACGAAGATGTCGCCGTAGCGATCCTGCGGCCCCGCCTTGCCAATCGTGACTTTCTGATGCCAGCAGTGCTGGCCACTTATCGGATCGGGCTGCACCGGGAAGATCAGGTTCTGATGTACGCCGGCGTCCTGCCACCAGATACGGCCCGAGTCCGGGTCGGCGCTCTTAAACGGCCGCACGCCATGCACCTGGCGCATCGTCCACGTGCCCTCTTCTTTGTGGCTAAGCTCGACCAGACCGCTCGACCATCGCTCTCCGCCGCCATCCTCTTTGAGCCGCCAGCGGCCGAGATGATGCGAGCAGGCGATCACCCCGGGCCTGATCGACTCGGTCACCCATACCTTGTCGATGAAGTAGCCAATCTCGGTCGCGACCTTCAGCAGCCCGCCGGTGTCGACGCCAAAGCGCCGCGCGTCCTGCGGATTGAGCCACAGCGGGTTGCGATTGGATATCTCGTATAGCCACTTGGCATTGCCGGATCGCGTATGCACCAGCGTCGGAAGACGGAAAGTCGGCAGCAGCAGCATCTCGCCGCGATCCCGATCGATATTGCTCCAGTGGACATGGCTTCTGATGTACGCGGGAACTGAGTACTCAGGCCATTTCCAGTCCTTCAGCGTCTTCGAATAAAACTCCAGCTTGCGCGACGGCGTGGGAAAGCCGGCGCAGGCGCGCCCATCGATCTCGACGCCAATCGCGGCCCCGCCCCGCGTGATGACCTTGCTCGCGGGATCGGTCGCGGCATCTTTCAGATCGTCCGCCGAGAGCTGTTTTTCGTGGACCCGGTAGGAACCTTCCTCGATCAGGAAGGCGCCGTACTTGCGCATGTACGCAAGCGGCGTGAGTCCTTCCTTCGCCGCCGCCGCGGGCAGGCCGGGCACGCTGTGCTCAAAGATCCAGCGATAGAAGTCCTCGACCGTCAGCTTTTCTCCCGCACGGTAAGGCGACTCGAAGTACTTGCGAATGCCGAGCGCGCCGTCGGGATCGATTCTCCATGACAGCTCGATCCAGAACTCGTCCTCTTCCCAGACCTCGCCCAGGCCGGCTTCGCGATGGGCCTCGTAAGTGAAATTGAAGCGCTTGCCCGCGCGCTCCAGCGCGACCCGCGCGACCGGCTGGCGAAAGCCGACCCAGCGCGCGGCGTGGGTTTCCTGGCTGAGCAGGTCATGACGCTCCGGCCCATGACCCATCGGCAGCACATAGTCGGCGAATTGCGCGGTCTCACTCCAGATCGGCGTTAAACAGGCGTGGCGCTCGATTTTGCTCTCGTCGGTGAGCGCCTCTATCCAGCTCATCCCGTCGGGATTGGTCCATACGGGATTGTAGACGCGGGTGAAGTAGACGCTTATTTTTCCGCGGCCCTCTTTCAGAAAATGTGGCAGCAGAAAGCTCATCTCGAAAAACGCGAGCGGGAACTCGCGCGGCCACATCAGTTCATTCCACATCTTGGCCGGCGGCGGCATCATCGGCGGCGCCGGCACGAACTTATTGGCCGAGTTGGGCGCGGTGCCGCCAGGCGCGTCGACGGCGCCCATCAGGACCACCAGCAATTCGAGCGCGCGCGCCACCTGCCATCCGCCCAGGTTGCCCGCCGCCGCGTTGCGCCAGACGTGGGTCGCGAGCGCCGACCCGGCACGTCCAATCTCGCGCGCGACCTCGACGATGACCTTGGCCGATGCGCCCGATTCGCGCTCGGCGAACTCGGGCGTGTATTCGGCATAGACCTCGCCGAGCACTTCCAGGAAGGTCTCGAAGGTCTGCGGGCGCTCCGGATGTTCCTCGCGCAGAAACTCTTCCCAGTTGACCCAGCGGCGTAGGAACTCGCGGTCGTACAACCGCTCGCGCAGGATCACCTGGCACATCGCCAGCAGCACCGCCGCCTCGCTGCCCGGCCAGGTCGATAGCCACCAGTCGGCCTTGGTCGCGGTGTTCGAGAGCCGCGTGTCGATCACGCAGACCCTGGCCCCGCGCTCCTTGGCCTCGATAATCCGCTGCGCGTGCGGATTGAAGTAGTGGCCGGCTTCCAGGTGCGAGCTCAGCAGCAGGATGAAGCGGGCGTTGGCGTGGTCGGGCGACGGCCGATCGGCGCCATGCCAGAATGCGTAGCCGGTGCGCGCGCCTGCCGAGCATACGTTGGTATGGCTATTGTGCCCGTCGATTCCCCAGGCGTGCAGGATGCGCTGATTGTAAATCAGTTCATGGCCGGGGCGGCCGACGTGGTAGAGAATCTCGTTGCGCCGGTCTTCGCTGAGCGCGCGCCGGATTCGCCCGGCGAGATCATCCAGCGCTTCATCCCACGTCACGCGTTCCCATTTGCCCTCGCCGCGCCGTCCCGCACGGCGCATCGGGTAGAGGATGCGCTCGGGATCGGTGACCTGGTTGATCGTCGCGGGCCCCTTGGCGCAGTTGCGGCCGCGGCTTCCCGGATGGGCGGGGTTGCCCTCGAACTTGCGGATCGTGAAGTCGCGCTTATCGACGTATCCGAGCAGGCCGCATCCCGCCTCGCAGTTGAAGCAGACCGTCGGCACCAGCGTGTAGTGCTTCTCGACCTTGCGCGGCCACGCGGCCGCGTCGTACTCGACCCAGTCCTCCCATCGCTCGACCGGCGGAAACGCGCTGAGTCCGCCCGCCGGCGCCTCCAGCTCCATCGCCGCTGGATTGAGCGGCCGCATCGCTTCTTTTGCCGTAGCCATCGTCGAATATTAACTGAGCGGCACGGCCTGGCCGGCCTTTATGAAGATGTTCTCGAAGACCCAAAGCCCAAAAAGGCCGAGAATCGCCGCAACCGCTATCAGCGCCGGAGCGCGAGCCGTTATTCCCAATGCAAGCAGGACCAGCGGCAGAATCGTCCCGAGCACTACGACCACGATCCAGAAGCGGCGGCTGAGCTCGCCGCGCAAAATAAGCTCGGCGGCGCGCCGGAAGTCCTCACTCATCGCGGGCAGCGCCAACTCGATCAGTATCATCACCAGGCCAACCGTCAGCGCCGCGAACAGAATTATCGCGGGAAAATAGATAGCCAGAGGTCCCGCGCCGAGGACCACCGCCGCGACAATCAACAATGCCGAACCGCCAATCAGCGCCTGCACCAGCAGATGCCAGATGAAAACCGGGCTTTGCCACAGATCGCGCGCCTTGGCCTGCGCGAATAGAAAAGCGGAGTAGCACGCGGAGCCGATCGCGAAAACCGCCGTCGCGGCCGCCAACATCGGGGACACCCAACCGATAAACAGGCCGCAGGCGAGCCACGCCGTCGCGAGCGCGCCGTAAATCATCAGGATGTACGTGCCCCATACCAGCCAGGATCGAAAGTTGGGCCGGGTAATCAAATAGTAGAAACGCCACGGCTGCTTGAGATCGGCGATTAGCAGCACGACCGTGACGCCCAGGAAAAGCCAGCGCAAGAACCGGACTCACGATGCAGAGCAGCGTCTCCTCGGCCCCGCTCGGCGACGCGAGCAGCAGTGCCGCGACCATCAGCACGCCCGCCGCGATCGATTTGGTCCACAGATATGCCGCTGGGATCGCGCCCCACGGCGCCGCATGCGGGACGTCGTAGACGATGCGCGCGGAACCCGGCGCCGCATCCGCGGCATCGTCGCCGGTGGCGGGACGCCCGTCGCCGAGCGGATTGTGGTCGGCCCACATCGAGCTGTGCTCCGGCCGCATCATCGAGGGTTGCAGCAGGTCGCCCTCGATACCGACGTAAAAGAGCTTGGGCTGCGTGCCCTTGTGCGGCTTGCGGGTCGCGACCTTCTGGGTGGCGACGATGCGGCTGACGCGGCTTTGCGGATCGTCGAGGTCGCCGGTCATGATCGCCTGCGTGGGACATACGACGACGCAGGCCGGTTCGAGATTGGCTTCGACGCGATGCGCGCAAAAGTTGCACTTGGCCGCGGTGCTGGTCGCGGGGTCGATGTAAAGCGCGTCGTAGGGGCAGGCCTGCATGCAGGATTTGCATCCGATGCAGCGGCTGTTGTCGAAATCAACGATACCGTTGTCGCGCTTGAACAGCGCGCTGGTCGGACAAATCTCGATACACGGCGCCTGCTCGCAATGGTTGCAGCGCATCACGCCGAAGTGGCGGCTTACGTTCGGAAAGGAACCTTTCTCGATGTACTTGACCCAGGTGCGAAAGACGCCGACCGGGACCTGATGCTCATCCTTGCAGGCGACCGTGCACGCATGGCATCCGATGCATCGGTCCTGGTCGATCACGAAGCCGTAACGCACGCGCGAGTCCCCTTCGCAACCCTGCAAGCGCAGGGCCTTGCGCAGAATCGATGCCGAAACCAACTAAGAGATTTCTGCCCCGGGGCGAACTCCGGCGCGAATCCGCCGCGGCTCAGTCGTACTATAAGGACCGGTGAAGCGGTCAAAGAAGCGTGGCGGCGCGCGCGGGTTCACCGCTCCCAAAACGGCACTTCCGTGATAAGGGTCAGACCGCGGTTGGCATGCAAGCGCGCGCTCACGGTGCCGCCGTTGGTCTCGGTCAAGGCGCGCGCAATGTACAGTTTCCATCTCGAAGAGCCCATCCCCTGGCGATCCTGTAACGGCCGCTCGAAAAGGTGCGAGAACTGCTCCTGGCTGAGTTGCGGGCCGGTATCCTGGACCTCGATTATTACCTTGCCCCCGCTTAGATAGGTGCGCAGTATCAGCTCGCCGCTTTCGGTCCGCTGGACGCCGTTGCTCAGCAGATTGGCCACGATACGCTCGAGGTGCAGCGGGTCGAGGCTGCCACGCGGCATCCTGCCCAGCTCGGTGCGCATCCGCAGGCCCTTAAGCCGCGCCTCGCGCCCGTAAACGTCGGCCACTTCCTGCACGATGACGTTGGGATCGACGACCCGCGGATGCGGCTGCAGGTCGTCTTCTTCGAGCAGGTACATATCGAGCACGTTCTTGACCAGCAGATCCATCGCGCGCGAGGTCGAGCCGACCCGGGCCAGCAGATGGTCGGTCTCTTTTTCGCTGAGTTCGTCCTCCTCGAGCAGCGTGACCAGCCCGACCAGAGTGGCGAGCGGGTTACGGATGTCGTGGGTCATCGTGCCGATCTGGCGCTCGCGGAACTTTCCCGCCGCCGCCAACTGCTCCATCTGCGCGCGCAACTTGCCCCGATAACGGTCGAGAAAGACCGCCGTAAACCATGACAATACCAGCGCGGCGAGGAAGCCCAGCCAACGGTAGACCGTGTACTGGTCGCGCGAGGGTATCAAGAATTGCGCCGCGCCGAACATCGCCAGGCATCCCAGGTTCAGCATCGCCTGCCAGACGCTGCCCCCACATCACGAAAGCCGCCGTGGCAAACGGGCACAGGATGATCGCGACGAAGGCCAGCTCGGGGTTGCGGCCGAGCGCGGCGATCTTGATGAACAGCGCGATGATGACGATGCAGGTAGTCAGCGTCCAGGCCTTCCAGTAGCGGCGGAAACCGCTCAACCAGGTCAGCCCGAAGAACAGCGTGATGATAGCCAAAGCGGCGTAGTGGTATGGCGTCAGCTCATGCGAGCCATCCTGTAACACCTCGACGGCGTCATAGGCCGCCATGAAAAAGATCGCGATCGGCCCCGCGACCTTCAGCGTACTGATGGCCTCGGCGTCGTGATCGATCTCGAGCAGAACGCGGCGGTCAGCCGCTACCGGGCGCCGCGGACTCAGTACGATTCCTGGCTGCTCCGCGCCGGCCTCGTCCGCCGCAATGACCTGCGCTGTTGCCATATCCCCCCCCGGGGAAACTCACGGCTCTAGACTTGCCGATGACGCGACTGGCATCAAGCGCTTCCGCCATCATTTGCAAGCCAAAATCCACTTCCGCGGCCCCCATATTCAAAGGTGGGGCCAGCCTTACCACCCGCTCGGCGTTTAGCGTCCAATTGATGATCACGCCGCGGGCAAGTGATTCGCGCACAAAAGTCTGTGCGGTCCCAGAACTCCCAAACTCTATTCCTATAAGTGCTCCAATGGCACGCACTGCCGCAACCTCCGGCCCAACCAGCCGGCGCAGCCCTTGCGCCAGCTTTTCGCCCAGCGCGTTCGCCTGCTCCCAGAGCCGCTCGTTCACGATAACCTCGAGCGCGGCGAGCCCTGCCGCACACGACAGCGGATGACCGCCGAAGGTCGTGATGTGGCCGAGCGGCGGATCGCGCGCGAGTTCTCCGATCAGCCGCTCGGAACCGCAAAACGCGCCCAACGGCAGACCGCCACCCAACGCCTTGGCCATCACCACCAGGTCGGGCACTACCCCGAAGTGCTCCATCGCGAACAGCCGTCCCGTGCGGCCCATCCCGGTCAGCACCTCGTCGTAGATCAGTATCGCTCCCACCCGGTCGGCATCGTTCGCGCAGCGCCCGCATGAAGTCAGCCGACGGAATGCGCACGCCGCCCTCGGCCTGCACCGGCTCGACCACCACTGCGGCGACCGTCGAATCGATCGCCTCGAGCGCGGCGGCGTCGTCGTATGGCAGATGGCTTACCGGGCCCGGCAGCGGCTCGAACGGCGCGCGAAAGGCTGGGTTTCCCATCAGCGCCAGCGCGGCCATCGTGTCGCCGTGGTAGGCGCCGTCGAAGGCGACGAAGCGCTCCCGACGGGTATGCTTGCGCGCCGTCTTGAGCGCTCCCTCGATCGCCTCGGCGCCGCTATTGGTGAAATAGACGCACTCCAGCGGAGCCGGCAGCAGGCGCGTCAGACTCTCGGCGAGCCGCACCTGCGCTTCGATAACATATTCCCCATACACCATCACGTGCAGATGGCGGCGAGCCTGCGCGGCAATCGCGTCGAGCACCGCCGGATGTCCATGCCCGAGCGCCGACACCCCGATTCCGGCGATCAAATCGAGGTAACGGCGCCCGTCGGCGGTGTACAGCCACGAACCCTCGGCGCGAACGACCTCAAGACCGATCGGCGCCGTCGAAGTCTGCGCGACATGGCGCAGAAACCCCTCTCGCAACGCGCTCATCGCGCCGCCTCTCGCAGCAGTTCGAGCATCGCGCCGCCCCCATGCGGCCAGTCAAGCGGCGGCGATTGCATCCGCCCCGGCTCGCACACATACGACACGCCCAGCATCCTGCAAACCGGCGTCCAGCCGGCCACGAATATCGGGCGGCGCTGCCAGCGCGAAGGCTTCGAGCCGCCCGGCCGCCGCCCCCAGGCGCTCGCCGAGGCTGTCCGCACTTTCGAGCGCACTGACGAACACGGTGCGATAGCCCGGCGAGGCGCAAAAGCCGGCATCGCCGTCGTAGATGACGGTCCATTTCATACTTTCGGTCACTATTTGAGTTGCGGTTTGCGTCGCGGTTTCGTCCGGCGTCTCGCCGGACGAAACCGCGACGCGTCCGCTCTCCCATAGCGCGACGTCGCAGACGCGACCATAGTCCGGGCGCTGCGTGAGCGCGCGCCAGCGCGCGCGCTCACGCAGCGCCCGGATAGCCGCGGCGGCATCCAGCGGAAGCCGCGCCGGCGACGGCAGCCGGCGCTCCAGGCGCTCCAGCGCGCGGGCCAGGTGCTCGGCAAAGCCGCGCGCCTGGCCCGCGTCGCCGACCACGAACACGTGATGCGGCGAGAGACATCCGCGCTGCTCGAACAGCGTCACGTCGCGGGCGAGCCCGTCTGCCGCCGCCTCGGCGGCAGACGGGCTCGCCCCGGACACCACCAGCGCGCCGCTTAGCCGGCTGCCGAAGCCCGCCAGCCGGCGCGTATCACGCTCGGCGGCCGCGGCAAGCGCTGCGATGGAGGCGTCGTCGCCGTAGGCGACGACGCCTCCATCGCAATAGGCCCACAACTCGCGCATCGCGGCATCCTCGCCGCGGCCAAAATTCACCACCGCCACGCGCGCGCCCACTGCCGCATCAACCTCGGCGAGCGTGCGTATGAAATTGGCGAAAAACAGCGGCTCGCCGCTCGCGCTCTTGATTATCAGCCCCGCGCCGGCGAGCAGCGCCGCGCACACTTCATGAATTCCCGCTCCCGGCACATTGCCGGGCATCACGAAACCGAAGAGGCGATCCGCAACCGGAAGTTTCACCGCGAGTGCCCTCAGCGAAGTTGCGGTAACGGGTTCGAGCAGGGCATCGAGCGATTCGTCGAGCAGCGCCGGCGACATGCCAAGAGCTAAGGCGAGTCCTGCTACGGTCTCGCGGCGCGGCGCAAACTTCCGTTCGCGCCAACGTTTGACGGTGTCGCCAAGCGCCGCCGAGATGCGATCCGAGGTGCATCGCTCGGCGCTCCGCACGCGTGCGGCGGCCTGCCCTATCGCGTTTGTCGTGAAAGGCGTCGGAGCGGACTCGTCGTCGTGCTGCTCGCCGGCATACGAGCCCGCCAGGGCCGTACCCACTGTTGTGGCGCGATTCATCTTTGCCAGATTTGGGCCGCCGCCTTGGTCAGTTCTCTCTCGAAGCGAACTGCTCGATTCCGAGTGCGCAACCGCGCGCCTCGCCGTCCTCGGCACGGCCAAGCACCCTGACGGCGCCGTCCCGTATAACTCCCAGGTCTCCGGTGAGAATCGACGATACCGAGCCGACATTGGCCAGGTCGAAGAATCGCAGCAACCCCGGATGGCCATCCGCGACGCGTTGGAGGCTGGCCGGGTCGACCGCGGCAACGCCGAGCCAGGCCGGTCCCAGCTTGCTGCGCTCCTCGGGACGCTCAAGTGGAGCGCTTCGACAAGGGTTGCGCGAGTTGAACGACGTCGCATCGTACATTTGCGAGCACATCTCGGTCATCCCGTATTCGTTTATCACCAAAGCCGAGTCGAGCCCGAGAAGGGCCTGCGCCTGTTCGACGACCTGGTCGGGGCGAAGCGGGAGGCTTTGCCCCTTGGCGCCTCCCGTATCCATCAGACGCGATCCCCGCGCGAGGGAAAGCCGCGAACCCCGCGCCCGCAATTCGTCGAACAGCGCTCCAAATGCCGCCGTCGTGCCAACAAGGCAGGCCGCCTCGCCGCCGCGCTCGGCTGAGCGCAAAAACTCCAGCGCTGGTGCGATTTCCACCCCTTTGCGGTCGGCCACGCAGAGCGCCTCGCCCGCGCCGAACTCCTCGATCATCCAGCTTATCATCTGCCCCAGCGACGACTCGGGCATCCGATCGGCGGTCGGATGAAGGCTGAGCATCCGCATCCTGGCCTCGTCGGGAAACAGCATCTTTCGCAGATGGCCCAGTGCCGAGGCGCGGTAGATTTCGAGGCGGGGGACGCGATGGCGACCGCGTTCATCATGCCCTGCGGTCGTGCCGCTGGTCATGAACACGCGCGCCGACGCGGGCTCTGAGGGTGTAACCATATCGCCCAGTTCGGCGTACTTGAACGCTGCGGTGCTCAGCGCGGGAATCTGGTCGAGCGAGTGAACCTCGCCAGGGCGCACCCCGCGACTCAGACAGTACTGGCGGTAAGGGGCAATCGTATCGAACTGATGGCGAAACACCTTGAGCGCAAGCGACTCGAAATGCGTTGGCTCGGGGGCCTGGATAAAAGCGAGAACTTCGTCGTAAATCGCCATGGGGTTAAGGCAGCACGGGCCTGTGCACAAATCAGCGTAAATGATGGCATCTCGAAGCGGCGGTATTCAATCCCGCCCTCCAATCTGTTAGTAAGGGGAGGGGTTGTGTGGATGTGGTGGGGTGCTTCAGACGGCATTACGGGACTTAGATGAAAAAATTCATTGCGGGTGTGGTGGTAGGCTTCGTGCTGAGCTGCGCGGGAGTGTTCGCCGCGCCTAGTTTCGATCACAACGGTTCATACTGGAACCAGCTTAACGCGTCAGCCAAGAACGGCTATGTCAATGGCTACAGCGATGCGATGGAAGTCAGCGTCGGCAAGCTCAATGTTCTGACGACCGCTGCCGATCTCTTCCATTGGAAGGGCGCCGACAGGATCATCCATCAGTTGTCGCATGAGCTGGCGATGTCGGAGTTGACGCCGGCGGAAGCGGTAAAGCGCCTCGACACGCTGTACGCCAATCGCAAATACTCCGAACTCGACCTCGGCACAGCGCTGCAGGTGCTCGCGATTGACAGCACCGGCCAGGGTCCCGCAAGTTCGGCTGAGAAAAAATAAGTCCCGAGCATTGATATAGTGTGGGCGGTTCCTCGACCGAGGGCCGCCTTTTCCTTATAAGCGACAATGGCGTGGATGGGACTCATCTTCGCCAGGCCGCTACCCGCAACGCGTCGCGGGCGAGCGCGCAATGCGAGGTCGTCGAGGCCGGGTCGGGAGGTTTAATGAAAAACCCGCTGGAAGTAAAATTCTACTTCGCCTACACCAGTCCGGTTTCCTATCTCGCCAAGGACCCCGCTTATGCGCTCGAGCGCTCGCATGACGTAAGCGTGCGCTTCATCCCCTACGGCGTGGACATCCGGCGCGTCTACGGCGACGTGCCCACGCGCGGCGAGCGCGACCGGCGAAAGTTGCGCTATCTCTACCACGACGCGCGGCGGATGGCGCGCGAGCGCGGCGCGGTGATCTATCCGCCCAAGCGGATCTTCAGCGCGCGGCTCGCCTTCTATGGCGGCTTCTGCGCCGAGGACCAGGGCCTGTTCCGCCCCTATTCGGACCGCGTCTACCAGCGCTTCTGGAAAAACGAGCTCGAAGTCGAGAATCCCGAGGCGCTGGCCGCGATCCTCGAGGAAGTCGGCGCCGACACCGCGACCTTCCGCCGCTGGATCGAAGATGAAGAGAGCGAAGCCAAGCCGCGGCTCAAGCGGGGTTTCGCCGAGGCGGCCGCGGACCATGTCTTCGGGGTGCCGACACTCGTGGTCGACGGCGAGATTTTCTGGGGCTATGACCGGATGCCGTGGCTGATCAAAAAATTAGATGCTCTGGGCCTGCGCCGCTGAAAAGGGCCGTTCACGAACGGCCCCTACAAAAATCTTGCAAAAGGTTCGGCGATTCCTTTTTTTATCTTGCCCCAACGGTTGAGCGATCGGAGAGCAAGCATTCAGAAAATACCGTCGCTGAGGACCATCTGTTGTAGGGGCCGTTCGTGAACGGCCCTGATCGGGCTCGCTGATAGATTGAAAATGAGCGGCGATCTCCGCGACGATCAACGAGAACGGCGCCGTAAGCGCCTCCGGCTGAGGAATTACGATTACTCCGCGCCCGGCACATATTTCATTACCATCTGCGTTCAGAACCGCGAATGTCTGTTTGGTGAGATTACTGAAGGAAAAGTCCGACTGAGCCCGTTCGGTCGCATAGTAGAGCAAGCATGGAAGTGGCTTGGCGATCACTATGCCAGCGTTGAACTCGACGAGTGGGTTGTTATGCCTAGTCACTTGCATGCAATTGTCACGATACGCGATCCTCCTGTAGCGGACTCGATCAACAGACCGGCTAAATCTCTCGGCGGATTACTTGCCGCGTTTAAGTCGATCTCGACAAATGAAATAAATCGAATGCGCGGCACAACCGCCAGCAAGGTATGGCAGCGTGGGTTCTATGATCATATCGTTCGGAGCGAAGCGGCACTGGCGAGAATCCGGCGCTATATTGTGGAAAATCCAGTAGCTTGGGAGACTGATCCCGAAAATCCCGCCGTCGTAGCATTAAAAATTCGCAACCGCCGCTGAAGAGGGCCGTTCACGAACGGCCCCTACAAAAATCTTGCAAGAGGTTCGGCGATTCCTTTTTTTTATCCTGCCCCCAACGGTTGAGCGATCGGAGAGCAAGCATTCAGAAAATACCGTCGCTGAGGACCGTCCGTTGTAGGGGCCGTTCGTGAACGGCCTTGCCGATCTTTCTCGATGAACCCCGGGCGGCGACTAATCAGCTCGCTCTCCAAGCGATTGCGCGGCCCGTGCCAGGAAACCTTTGAGGTCCATCGTTCGCAGCCCGTCGACCGCGACGCGGCCCAACCACGGCAGCGCGCGCGCGTCGGCGGTGACGAACGTTTCCGCCGCCGCGGCGCCGGTGACCGCGTGCATGACCTCATTCATCTCCTCGGCGCGCGACGGTCGTCCCTCCACACTCTGCGCGCATGCGAGCGACAACGCCGCGCCCACCCACATCCTGGCGCTCTTCAGCGCGAGTAGCGCCTCGGCGCCACGCCGCCTGCATTCCTCGCTGACGCCTGCGCGTTCGGCAAGCGCCCCCGCCGCATCCGGCGCGTTGCGCTCGAAGTACTCGCCGAAAGCGCCAGGGTTGGGCGGCGGTGTGAAACGTGTGCCGCATTCGGCAAGGAATTCGCTCAGCCCCGCGGTGAACGCTTCCCTCTCGCGTCTCACCTCGTCGAGCGCCTCGGAGAAGTCCTCGTTCAGTTCCTCGCCATCGCTTTCGAGCAGCTCGGAGATTCCCGTGGTCACCGCGTTTTGCATCGCGCCGCGCAGAAACGGACGAGGGGGCTCCGCGCCCGCGGCAAATGCGCGAAGATCATCGGCGAGCAACTGGCCGCAGGGTTTCAGCAGCACGCGCCAATTGCTGATCGAGAGCAGCAGGCGGAGCTGCGCGGCCAGGGCTTGCGGTGAGGCCGGGCGGGCCAGCACGATCTCTTCGAGATTGTGCAGCCCGAGCGGAATCGAAACCGTGCGGCTGTAAATCGCCTTGCGCAGCGCGCCGATGTCGGCCGCCGTACAATTGATTTTCCGATAAAGATGGCCGAAGGCGCTGGTTGCGAGATAGGCGATCATCGCGACGCGCCTTGGCCGCCCCTACAACTCGGGGCTGGCTTGCAGAAAGCTCTCGCCCATCAGCCAGGCGTCGACCGCGCGGGCGCATTCGCGCCCCTCCCAGATCGCCCACACCACCAGCGACTGTCCGCGCCGCGTGTCGCCCGCCGCGAACACTCCCGGCACGCTCGACATGTAGCTCTCGCACAGCACGTTGCTGCGCGGGTCGAGCTTCAGCCCCAGTTGCGAGATGATCCCGTCGGGCTCCGGCCCGAGGAAGCCCAGCGCAAGCAGCACCAACTCGCAGTCGATGATGAAGTTGCTGCCCGGCACTTCCTCCATCACCATGCGTCCGTCGTTCTGCTTCCACTCGAGCTTGATGCCCTCGAGCGCCTTGAGCATGCCGTTTTCGCCGATGAAGCGCTTGGTGTTGATGCTCCAGTCGCGCACCACGCCTTCTTCGTGCGAGGTCGAAGTGCGCAGGATCATCGGCCAGTCCGGCCACGGCATCGCCACCGTGCGTCGCTCGGGCGGCATCGGCAGCAACTCGTACTGGTAAACCGCGCTCGCGCCCTGACGATTCGAAGTGCCCAGGCAATCCGATCCGGTGTCGCCGCCGCCCAGGATCACGACCTTCTTGTCCTTGGCGCTGATCGAGAGCGCCGGATCGATCGTGTCGCCGGCATTGCGCCGGTTCTGCTGCGGCAGAAACTCCATCGCGAAATGCACGCCCTTGAGTTCCCGGCCCGGGATCGGCAGGTCGCGCGGCTTGGTCGCACCCATCGTCAGTGCGATTGCGTCGTACTTCGAGCGCATCTCGTCGCCGTGAATGTCGAATCCAACGCGGCAACCGGTGACGATGTTCACGCCCTCGGCCTGCATCTGCTCGACTCGCCGGTTGACGTAGCGTTTCTCCAGCTTGAAATCCGGAATCCCGTACATCAATAGGCCGCCGACACGGTCGGAGCGCTCGTAGAGCGTCACGTCGTGGCCGGCGCGCGCGAGTTGCTGCGCACAGGCCAGTCCCGATGGCCCCGATCCGACGACCGCGACGCGCTTGCCGGTTTTGCGCGTGGGCGGCAGCGGCGTGACCCATCCTTCGGCCCACGCGTGGTCGATGATGTTCTTCTCGATAAGTTTGATCGTGACCGGGTCGTTATTGATATTGAGGACGCAGGCCTCTTCGCACGGCGCCGGACATACGCGGCCGGTGAACTCGGGAAAATTGTTGGTCGAATGCAGACGCTCGATCGCCTCCTCCCAGCGTCCGCGGTAAATCAGATCGTTCCAGTCCGGGATGATGTTGCCGAGCGGGCAGCCCTTGTGGCAGAAGGGGATGCCGCAGTCCATGCATCGCGCCCCCTGCGCCCGCAACTTGTCCTCGGGCATCTTGAGATCGTACTCGCGCCAGTCGTGCAAGCGCTCGGCTACCGGGCGGCGTGCCGGCGTCTCGCGCTTGATCTCCATGAATCCCGTTATCTTCCCCATTTCTTTTTCACCAACACACCGCCGCGCCGCTCGTTCCTCGCGGCTCTGTTATTGCCGTATCGCGCATCGCTTTCACCAACACACCGCCGCGCCGCTCGTTCCTCGCGGCTCTGTTATTGCCGTATCGCGCATCGCTTTCACCAACACACCGCCCCGCTGCTCGTTCCTCGCGGCTCCGTGGTCGCCATATCGCGTCCTCAAGAAGATTCACTTACACCGCAGCCAGACGCGCCATGTCGTTATTCGTGCCGAGATGCTGGCGCTCGAGCACCGCACGGTACTCGGTGGGCAACACCCTGACGAATTTCGCGGCAGAGCTGTCCCAGTCGGCAAGGATGCGCTCGGCGAGCTTGCTCCCGGTGTACTGATGATGGCGTACGATCAGCGCGTGGACGCGCTTTATCTCCTCGTCGCTGCTGAGCGGCCCCAACTCGACCATCCCGGTGTTGCAACGCGTGTTGAAAGTGCCGTCATCGTCGAGCACGTAGGCGATGCCACCGCTCATCCCGGCGGCGAAGTTGCGCCCGGTGCGGCCCAGCACGATCACCGTGCCGCGCGTCATGTATTCGCAGCCGTGGTCGCCGACGCCCTCGACGACCGCCGTCGCGCCGCTGTTGCGCACCGCGAAACGCTCGCCCGCCACGCCTGAGAAAAACGCCTCGCCGCCGGTCGCGCCGTACAACGCGACGTTGCCGATGATGATGTTTTTCTCGGCCTCGAAGGTCGCCTCGCGCGGCGGCCGCACCGTGATGAAGCCGCCCGAGAGCCCCTTGCCGCAGTAGTCGTTGGCCTCGCCCTCGAGGTAAAGCGCCACGCCCGAGGCCAGCCACGCGCCCAAGCTCTGTCCGGCCGACCCCTTGAGGTTGATCCGGATGGTGTAGGGCGGCAATCCGTCCTCGCCGAAGCGGCGCGAGACTTCGGAGGAGAGAATCGTGCCGACGGTGCGGTTGACGTTGCGAATCGGCAGATTGATCTCGACCGGCTTGCGATGCTCGAGCGCGTCGGAGCACAGCTCCAGGAGCTGCTGATCGAGCGCGTGCTCGATGCCGTGGTCCTGCTTCTCGACACAATGCAGCGGCTCGTCGGGGCCGACCGGCGGGCGATGCAGAATGCGGCTGAGATCGATGTTGCGCGCCTTCCAATGCTGGATCGCCTCGTTGCCGTCAAGGCACTCGACGTGCCCCACCATCTCGGCCACGCTGCGGAAACCAAGCTGCGCCATGTACTCGCGCATCTCCGCCGCGATGAACAGCATCAGGTTGACCACGTGCTCGGGCTTGCCCTCGAACTTCTTGCGCAGCTCGGGATCCTGCGTGGCGACCCCGACCGGGCAGGTGTTGAGATGGCACACGCGCATCATGATGCATCCCGAGGCCACCAGCGCCGCGCTCGCGAAGCCGTACTCCTCGGCGCCGAGCAGCGCCGCGATCGTCACGTCGCGCCCGGTCTTGAGCTGACCGTCGGTCTCGACGTGGATGCGGCCGCGCAGCCCGTTCATCACCAGGATTTGCTGGGTCTCGGCGAGACCGAGCTCCCACGGCACACCGGCGTGCTTGATCGAGGTCAGCGGCGAAGCGCCGGTGCCGCCGTCGTGTCCGCTTATCAGCACCACGTCGGCCTTGGCCTTGGCCACGCCGGCGGCGATGGTGCCGACGCCGACCTCGGCCACCAGCTTGACGCTGACCCGCGCGCGGCGGTTGGAGTTCTTGAGATCGTGGATTAGCTGCGCGAGGTCCTCGATCGAATAGATGTCGTGATGGGGCGGCGGCGAGATCAGCCCGACGCCCGGAGTCGAGTAGCGAATCTTCGCGATGAAGTCGTCGACCTTGTGGCCGGGAAGCTGGCCGCCTTCGCCAGGCTTGGCGCCCTGCGCCATCTTGATTTGCAGCTCGTCGGCGTTGACCAGGTACCAACTGGTCACGCCGAAGCGCGCCGAGGCGACCTGCTTGATCGCGCTACGCCGCCAGTCGCCGTTGGCATCGCGCACGAAGCGCGCCGGATCCTCGCCGCCCTCGCCGGTGTTGGACTTGCCGCCGATACGGTTCATCGCGATCGCGAGGTTCTCGTGCGCCTCCTTGCCGATCGACCCGAACGACATCGCACCGGTCTTGAAGCGCTTGACGATCTCGGAGGCCGGCTCGACTTCCTCGATCGGAACCGGCGGACGGTCGAACTTGAACTTCAGCAGGCTGCGCAGCGTGGCGAGGTTGCGGCTGTGATCGTCGACCAGCCGCGTGTACTCCTTGAACATCTTGTAATTGCCCGCGCGCACCGCGTGCTGGAGCTTCGCGATGGTGTTGGGGTTGTACATGTGATGCTCGCCGCGGCGGCGCCATTGGTACTGGCCGCCAGCCTCGAGTTGATGGTCGAGGTTGGGCATGATCTCGAAGGCGCGCCGATGGCGATTGGCGGTCTCGCGCGCGATCGCGTCGAGTCCCACTCCGCCCACGCGCGACGCGGTCCAGGTGAAGTAGCGGTCGACCATTTCCTGGTTAAGCCCGATGGCCTCGAAAATCTGCGCCCCGCGATAGCTCTGCACGGTCGAGATGCCCATCTTGGAGGCGACCTTGATCAGGCTCTTCACCACCGACTTGTTGAAGTGCTCGACCGCGCTCTCCTCGTCGACGTCCTTGAGGATGCCCTCGTCGATCATCCCGGCCATCGTGGCATACGCGAGGTACGGGTTGACCGCGCCCGCGCCATAGCCGACCAGCAGGCAGAAGTGCTGCGCCTCGCGCGGCTCGCCCGACTCGACCACCAGCCCCGCGCGCGTGCGGTTGCCCTCGCGGATTAAATGATGATGCACGGCGCCGGTTGCGAGCAGGCTCGGAATCGGAGCGTGCTCGCGGTCCACGCCGCGGTCGGAAAGCACGATGATCGTGGCGCCCTCGGCGATCGCCTCGGTAGGCGCTGCCGCACAGGCGCTCCAGCGCGCCGCGCAGCCCGGCCTCGCCGTCGGCGACGCGGTACAGCGTCGAGAGCGTGACCGTGCGCAGGCCCGGCGCGTTTAGCCGCTTGATCTTTTCCAACTCCACGTTGGTCAGCACCGGACGCCACAGTTTGAGCTGGCGGCAGTGCGTCGGCGTTTCTTCGAACAGGTTCTGCTCGGAGCCGATGGTGGTAATCGCGGAAGTCACCATCTCCTCGCGGATCGGATCGATCGGCGGATTGGTCACCTGGGCGAAAAGCTGCTTGAAGTAGTTGAACAGCAGCGGCGACTTGTCCGACAGCACCGCCAGCGGCGTGTCGGTGCCCATCGAGCCCACCGGCTCCTGCCCGTTGACCGCCATCGGCGCCAGGATCATCTTCAGCTCTTCGATCGTGTAGCCGAAGGCCTGCTGTTGCTTGGGCAAATCTTCGGCCTCGAAGCTGGAGATCGGCGGCGCGTTAGGCGGCTCGGGAAGCCGATCGAGATCGGCCAGGTTTTCGTCGAGCCACTGCCGATACGGCTTGCGCTCCGCCATCGTCGCCTTGATTTCCTCGTCCTCGACGATGCGGCCCTCGACCGTGTCGATGAAAAACATGCGGCCCGGCTGCAGGCGGCCCTTGCGCTCGACCTGCTCGGGCGGGATGTCGAGCACGCCGGCTTCGGAAGCCATCACGACCATCCCGTCCTTGGTCACCAGGTAGCGCGAGGGACGCAGCCCGTTGCGGTCGAGCACCGCGCCGATGCGGCGGCCGTCGGTGAACGCGATCGACGCCGGCCCGTCCCACGGCTCCATCAGGCTCGAATGGTACTCGTAGAACGCGCGCTTGCCCGCGCTCATCATCTCGTCGTTCTGCCACGCCTCCGGGATCATCATCATCACGGCGTGCGGCAGCGAGCGCCCGGTGCGCACCAGCAACTCCAGACAATTGTCGAACATGGCCGAGTCACTGCCGGCCGGTTCGATGATCGGCAGCAGCTTATGCATGTCGTCGCCGAACAGCGGCGAGGCGAACTGTCCCTGCCGCGCGGCCATCCAGTTGATATTGCCGCGCAGCGTGTTGATCTCGCCGTTGTGGCACAGGAAGCGGTACGGATGCGCGCGGTCCCAGCTCGGAAAGGTGTTGGTCGAAAACCGCTGATGGACCATCGCGAGCGCGGTCTTGATCTCAGGATCGCCGAGGTCGGGATAGAACTGCGGAATCTGATTCGAGATGAGCTGGCCTTTGTAAATGACGGTCGCGGCCGAGAGACTGCAGAAGTAGAACAGCTCGCCGTCCTCGAGGCCGAGCGCAGGCGCTCGCACCGGTGATGTGCTTGCGGATGACGTAGAGCTTGCGTTCCAGCGCTTCGGCGTCCGTGATTTCCGCGCCGCGTCCGATAAACACCTGCCGCACCGCCGGCAGTCCGCGCCGCGCGATGTCACCGCAGGCGCTCTCTACCACCGGCACCGTGCGCCATCCGAGCAGCCGCTGCCCCTCCTCGCGCACCACGCGCTCCACCACCGCCTCGGCCGCCTTGCGCCGCTCGGGATCGAGCGGCAGGAAAACCTGTCCGACTCCGTACTCACCCGGAGCCGGCAACGCGAAGCCGAGCATGTCCGCCTCGCGGACAAAAAATTCGTGCGGAATCTGCATCAGCACGCCGGCGCCGTCACCGGTCCGCGGATCGCATCCGCAGGCCCCGCGATGGGTCAGGTTGTCGAGCACCTGGAGACCCTTCTGCAGGATGTCGTGCGAGCGCACGCCCTTGATGTTGACCACGAAGCCGACGCCACAGGCGTCGTGCTCGTGCGCTGGATCGTAGAGGCCCTGGCGCGGGGGGATGCTGCGCAGTTGATGCATTGCTATGTCCTTTTGGATTCTCCCAGCCCGTTTTTTACCGCGCCATGGCGATGGCGCCGGCCGTTTCCCGGCTCGCCCGGCTCTTCGGCCGCAACGGTTATCTGCGTGCGTTCCGTATGCGTCGACAGCACCACCATCGTTTCCGTCCGGGTCACGCCCTCGATGAGGCGGATGGTGCGGATGAGCTCCTCGAGCGTCGAGGTATTGGCGGTCTTAACCTTGAGCAGCACCGTGTGCTCGCCGGTGATGTGATGGCACTCGAGCACGTCGTCGACCAACTCGATGGTCTCCTCGAACAGGCTGACGGTCTTGGGATGGGCGATGGAGACGCCGATAAATGCGGTCACGTCCTTTCCCAGCCGCTTGGCGTCGACCGCCGCGTGATAGCCCACGATGAATGCCGCCGTCTTCGAGTTTCTTGACCCGCTCGATGACCGAGGGCGCCGACAACCCCACCTGCTCGCCGAGCTTGACGTGCGCGATCCTGCCGTGTTCCTGCAGAATCGACAGGATTTGCAGGTCGATAGCGTCCAACTCAGGAGCTTCCCCGCCTAATTTCATAAGGAAAACCCTCGACTGCGAGCTGCTGAACTTATCAGGACTATCGAAATTATGTCAAGGGTTTATTAGGTCTAAAACTATGCGACTTGATCGTGTTTCCGAAGGATGAAGAGGCGCGTTCCTTAAATACCCCGCCGGATTAGGCTCATAAGGCTTCGTTTATACCCGTTTAACGGACGCATAGCCTCAAAAGGTGACGTTTGAACTGAATCGACCATCGTCTTTACGTCTAATTATTGAGAGGATCGGTACGAGTGATGCTTGTTATCAACAGGGAACGGTGTCCGAGCACCACAAATTTTCGCGTTATACTTTACGAATGTGTGACATTTCATGTAGAAGGGCCACAGACCATGAAGCAGGACGAACCCAGCGCGCGCGCTTCTTGAATTCACGCGCTTTACCGGAACCGGGGGGAAGTAGCTTCAAGTTGCTCCAATCGCCTATGGCCGAGTCCTGTATCGATTTGGCCCAAAACCTGTCCCGTCTTCTTTGCGATCCGGTCTTTTATGGCACGAACGTACCCAAGGGCGATGGCAGCCCGGTTCTGTTGATCCCGGGCTTTTTTGCCGGCGACTGGTCGCTCTCGACTCTGGCGCGATGGTTGTCGCGAATCGGCTACCGCCCTTATTTGTCGGGAATCGACTGGAATGTCGGATGCCCTGACGAAAAGTCGGAGCGGCTGGGATGGCGTTTGGCGCATATCACCGATGAATGCGGGATGCCGGCGGTCGTCCTGGGCCATAGTCTGGGCGGCGTGCTGGCGCGCGCGCTCGCGGTGAAATATCCCGCGCGGGTGCGCCACGTGGTGACGCTGGGATCGCCGGCGCGGATCGCATGGAGTGCGGTACATGCGCGCTACCGGCCGGCAATACGCGGCTTCCAGGCGATATGGCAGGCTTTCAATAATCGGCCCTCGCAATGCGGGACGGATCAGTGCTCGTGCCGCTTCGGCGAAGCGGTCAACTCGCGCTTTCCGGCAGGGTGAAACTAAGCTCGCTTTACACG
Organism: uncultured delta proteobacterium; assembly: GCA_963832395.1. GTDB lineage: Bacteria > Desulfobacterota > Binatia > Binatales > Binataceae > JAKAVN01. The sequence goes on from CAWHTV010000002.1 coordinate 463,327, forward strand.
CGTGCGGACGAAGTCGTCGATTGGCGCGCCTGCATCGCCGCCGAGGGCGACAATCACGAAGTCTCGGGCGGTCACGCCAGCATGGCGGTCAACCGCGAGGTCTACCATCTGCTCGCCGTGATCCTCGCAGCGCGAAGCGAGCTCTCGCCCCGCTGCCGATGCGGCTGCCCCGGCCGAGCATTTAGAAGATTCAGTCGTTCAGACGCTGGGATACGCGTCGCTGCCCATCTCGAGCGCGTCGAGCCCGGTCCATTCGACTTCTGCCGGAACCCGATTGCCGATGGTGCGCTCGACGATCACAAAGAACGTCAGCGCCAGGCCGAACACCACCACCAGATTGACCGTGACGCCGATTAGCTGCGCGACAAATTGACTCGCGTCGCCGAACAGCAGGCCGCGCACCGGCCCGCTGACGCCGTTCCATCCCTCGCCATAGCTGCCGTCGGCGAACAGCCCCAGCGCCAGCGCGCCCCACATGCCGCAAACGCCATGCACCGCGATCGCACCCACCGGATCGTCGATACGAAAGCGCCGCTCCAGCGCGAGCACCGCCGCAACCACCAGCAGACCCGCGATCGCGCCGATGAGCACGGCCGCGGCCGGCGTGACGAAGGCGCACGACGCGGTGATCGCGACCAGCCCGCCCAACAGGCCGTTGCAGGCCATCGCGATGTCCGGCTTGTTATAGCGATGCCACAGGTAAAGCAGTCGCGGTGAGCGCTCCTGCCGCCGAAGCCAGCATCGTATTGGCCGCGATCAGCCCGATGCGCGGGTCGGAAGCGGCCAGCGTCGATCCCGCGTTAAAGCCGAACCATCCGAAGGCCAGGATGAGCGTGCCGATGATCGCCATCGGCAGGTTATGCCCCGGCATCAGGCCGATCGCTCCCTCACGGCGAAACTTGCCGATGCGCGGCCCGAGCACCATCGCGCCTGCCAGCGCCGTGACGCCGCCGGTCATGTGCACCACCGAGGATCCGGCGAAGTCGACGTGGCCATGGCCCAGCGCGAAGTTCACGCCCATCTGCGCCAGCCATCCGCCGCCCCAGACCCAGTTGCCATAGAGCGGATAGAGAAACATCGACATGAACAGGCCGTAGACGAAAAACGCCGAGAACTTCCAGCGCTCCGCCATCGCGCCGGTCGGGATCGTCGCCGCGGTATCCATGAAAACCACCGCGAACAGGAACATCGCGAGGCTCGCCGGGATCGTGACTGACGCTGAGCAGCGCGAATTGCGCGCAGCCCAGCAGTCCGAATGTGTGACCGCCAAGGTGAAGGCTGAACTCGTGACTGGAAATGCCGGCGGCGCCGAGCGAGGGCCATTGCGCCACGCCGCCCATCATCAGGGCGTAGCCGGTGAGCCAGAAGCCGATGAGGCCGACCGGATAGATCATCAGGTTCATCGCCATCGTGTTGACGGCGTTTTTGGACCGCGTGAACCCGGTCTCGAGCATCGCGAAGCCCACCTGCATGAACATCACGAGGAACCCGCCGACCAGCACCCAGGCCAGGTTGAGCGACGCCGTGAGCGAGGCCTGATGGGAATCGATCGATGAAATCGAGGGCGGGGCCTGAGCGGCGGCCACCGCGGATATCAGCGGCGCCGCGGCGGCCGTCAGCGCCACGGCGCGAAGCGCCAGGCCTAGCGCACCAGCACGCCTTGCACGCGCCATCATTTCACCTCCCCGCGGAATGAGTGGCCGGCGCCGCGGCTGCGCGGCCGGGTAGCGATTGGCGAGCCAGATCGAGCGCGACAAGGATGCCCGCCAGCGATCCGAAGAACAGCACCATCCACAACGCCCGCCGCACGCGCAGCGCGCGGAGGCTTCGCGGATGCAGCCGTTGCGCGCGGCCGGTCACTGCGACCTGTTCGGGGGCATTCAAGTCCGCGAGCATCTCGGCGGCGCTCTGGTAGCGGTTGCGCGGCAAGCGCTCGATCGCGTGCAGGATGATTTCTTCGAGATGCGGATCGACGTCGGGTACGAAGTGGCTGGGCGGCTGCGGATCCTCGTTGGCCTTCGCCCGCATCATCGCGTAAACATTGCTCCCTGCAAACGGCAGGTTACCGGTAAGCATCTCGAACAGCATCGTGCCGAGCGCGTAGATGTCGGTGCGCGCGTCGCCGTGGCGGCCGCTGATCTGCTCGGGCGCCATGTAGTCGGGCGTGCCGATGGTGGTCGAGAGCCCCGTCCAGGTGAGCCGGCGCGCCGATTCGTCGAGCGCGATCCCGAAGTCCATCAGCTTGACCTTGCCGTCGGCGGTGATCAGCAAATTCTCGGGCTTGAGGTCGCGATGGACGACGCCCTGGCTGTGCATGTAAACCATCGCGTCGCAGATCTGGCGGGCGAAATCCAGCGCGCGCTCGGTGCGCAGCGGCCGCTCGTCGCGCATGATCGCGCGCAGCGAGGTGCCGTCGACGTACTCCATCGCGATGTACATCCGGCTTTTGTGCCGCGGCGTCAGCACTTTGATGATGTTGGGATGATCGAGGCGGCGGCCGACTTCCTCCTCGCGCTTGAAGCGGCCGTAGAAGACGACGTCGCTCTCGAACTGCATGTAGGGAACTTTGATCGCGACGGTCGCACCGCTCAGCCGGTCGACGGCCTTGAAGATCGACGCCATGCCGCTGCGCGCAATGAGTTCGGTGAGCTGGTACTGGTCGAGCTTGTCGCCGACGTTGACCTCGCGCATCATTGGCAGAGCCTGCTCTCGCAACGCATGCGCGCGGACGTTAACACTGCCGCAGCGGCGCCCGCAACGTGCACGCGGGACCGCTCCGCGCCACTTCACCCGCGCCGGCCACCTTCACCACCCGGTCGTGCTCAGCGCCCGCGTCCAACGAGCCTCCTCACCCAGCCGCGCCATCCCGTGGCGCTGCCGCCCTCGGCGAACGGCGTCGCGCCATTCATTATGAAAACCGCGGCGGTCAGGTTGTCGCCGCTGCCGCGCGCGTTGGCGGTCTCAATCAGCCCCTTGCAGACCGCGGCCGCGTCGCCGGAACGCAGCAGGAGCTCGCATTCGCGCTCTTCGAGCACGTTGTAGAGCCCGTCGCTGCACAGCAGCACACGGTCGCCCTGCACCAGCGGCATCGAGAGCCGATCCACCGACACGATCAGCTCTTGGCCAAGCGAACGGTTGAGCATCGAGCGCTCAGGATGATTGCGCGCGCGTGCCGCGCTCATCATGCCCATTCGCACTCGCTCGGCGACCGCCGTGTGGTCCTTGGTGATCTGCGAAATGCGCCCGCCGCGCGCCAGGTACAGTCGGCAATCGCCCACGTGCGCCGCGCTCAGCATACCACCCTCGACCGCCGCCGCGGTCAGCGTGGTGCCCATCCGGCGCAACTCCGGCACCGCGATCGCGCGGTTGTGAATTTCGATATTGGCGCGCTGCACGGCGCGTTGCAGTCGCTTGGCCGCGCCCCATGCGGGCGGGCTCTCGCGGTAGGCCTCGATCGTGATATCGACCGCCATTCGGCTCGCGATCTCACCGCCCTCATAGCCGCCGATCCCGTCGGCGACCATGAATAGCGCCACCTGCGGGCTCTCGATAAAGTAACCGCAGGCGTCCTCGTTGTTGGGCCGATCGGTGCCGGTGTCGGAAAGCACGGCGAGATCGAAGTCCGCTTGCGCGGCGCCCGCGCCGGTCGATTCGGCCATGCAGCTTTCAGTCCGGCGGCCGCACCGGCTCGCAGTTCAGCGCCGTCCGCTCGTGCGAACCCACCGCGCCCCACGTGCGGATCCCGGAGGCGGATTTGAGTATCGCGGGATCATGGTTTTTGTGCGCCACGCAATTCCCTCTCAGCGTTGAGCCAGTCGGCAAGGTCGTCGCCGTGAACCGCGCCGCGCGCGAGGAAAAGCTCGTAGGCGCGCTCGCGTATGGTTTCGATATTTACTCTGGTACCAGGCGCAGCCTCGGCCGCCCCGTTGTGTGTCGGTCGTACCATTGGATTCCTGCACTGTAGGCCGCGGCCTGCTTGGCCGCGCTCTTCGTCCGCCGCCGCACCGTCGTCCCGTTCCCCTTTCTAACCCTAGCCATCTCTTTCAAAAAACCTCCTTGAGAGAGACGTTCCCGTTAACGGATACCGTGTACCTGGCGCGGGGCCAAGCGGATGCCGGTCATTTCAAAGCATCGGCCGTCCGTTCCCGCGCGGAGACCGGACGGCCGTTTGAAATACGCGCCGTCTACAATTGAATTGGCCGGCGGACCGCAGGGAGAGCGGTCCGCCGGCCGTCGTATCAAGCGGTGCGACGCGTAAAGAACCGACCACGTTCCGCGTTCAGCTTTCCTCCGCCAACCGGAGAAGAAGCCCCTTGCCGGCCATCAATCTCGAACCCTCCCTGGTGCTCGAACACTGGTGCAAAATTTTCACGGTCAGGCCGTTCCGCGTCATCTTAGAATATGACGCCGGTTTCGATCAGGCCCCGAACCTGTGAGTTGTTCTTGCCCTCCTTGCCGAACACGTCACCGGGCGTGTAGCTATTCGCTTGCACGTATGAAACCTCACCGCGGAAGAAGAACTGGTTCCACTGGAAGGTCGGCGTCAGCGTCAAAGAGAAAGCGTCGCTGCCAACTCCATACAGCAGATTCGCGGCGCTGCCCTTAGGCGAATTCTCGTTCCCAGTGGTTCCAAGATATTCCGCGCGCCCGGCCACCGAAATCTTATCAGTGACAGCGTAACTCGCGAGAATTGCTCCACTTAAGGTCTGGGTCGATTTGAGGACACCGATGGACGGGTTATACGGGATATTGGTCTCTTGGAAATAGGGCGTGATGACAAAGGGCGCGGAATTGAAGGTGTAGATCACGTTGTAGATCTGGCCGTTGTTGTTGAGCAGCGGCGTGGCAAAATTCGTGGATGCAGCAAAGCCCGCGTTACCGCCGCCGACGATGCTCAAAGTATTTTGAGGATTTATCGTCCATGCCAACGATCCGTCAACCCAGGTGTAACTGTGCGAATAGAAGCCGTTGTTCCAGCTCACCGATGCGGCGAGCGGTCCGTAGGTATAGTTTAGCTGGAGCCCGCGATTGGTGACGTTCTCCTGGTTCCACAGCAGCCCGCGCTCGATATTCATGTTTTCGAAAGTGAAAGTGTACTCAGCCCCAAACAAGGTCGGAAGATTGCCGGCTTCGATTGAAAAACTGTCCGTCGGAACGATCTTGATATAGGCTTCCGGTAGGACCCCATACAGTCTGTCTACCGATTTCGTCATGTTGATATAGGGATTGCCGACTATGGGAAAGCTATAACCCCCCACTTGTATATAGTATTGAATCAGGCCGTCAGCCTTCTGGATGATGGCCATGGCGTTGCTGACGTCGATTCGGTTGTAGGGATCGCCAACTACGGCGCGGTTCTGAAAGAGTCCAAGCCCGCTCACGACCCCATTGACGTCGAAATCGAGGAGATTCGCGACTGGAGCGGGCAGGCCCGAGAGAAAGGGCACATACTTCGGTATGTTGATTTCGTTGGGCGAGGCCATCACTAGCGGCCCCGTCATCGCGGGCGATGAGAGCGGCGGCACCGGAGTGGCCGCCGCGACAGGAGCCGGGGTGCCCTTAGCGGCAGGACCTGCCGGGGAACCGGCGGCTGCTGGCGTGGCGCTCGAACTTCCAGGCGCAGTTCCGGCGGAGCTATCGGCCCACGCATTGTGTTCGCAAGCAATCATGAGCGCCAGGAGTAGTGCCCATAGCAGGCTTGCGGCGATCGAACGTCCTGCGCGATGTCCCATACTTAACTTCATCTCTCTTCCTTTGCGTCTGCTGGATAGTCAGGTTTAAGTTTAAGGTGCGCATAAGCGCACGTGTCAGGGCCGTCTACTCAAGTTCCATGCCGTCTTAGGGCCCAGCTAGCCATCCGATTCCTCAACATTCTCGCGTGTTTGCACAATCGGCGCCCGCACTGCTGACCAACAAAACGGCAGGTGCCGCCCCACTGGTCAGCAATCTGGAACGTGCGTGAGCGCAACGTGCACATTTTGGACCCCGATTCTCGGCACGCGCGATGACGAGCGCCGGGGGCGATAAAAGAAATTCCGCCGTATGGCTGGGCGCGAAACGAGAACGCCATGCGGCGCATCGATAAGGGCGAGCGCGCCGGGGCGCGCTATTGCGCGTCCCGGCGTTGTCTCAAACGCTCGCACCAGCCAAAAATGCCCACTATACGGGCTTGGACACCAGGACGGTCTCCTTGCCGCGACGGGCCGAATTGCGACTGAAGTAGATTGCGCCGTATACGCCCCAGATCACCGCGATCCCGACGGCTATCAGTGGTTCCTTCGCGCTGCCGAGGCCTTCCAGAGGGCCGATGACGTAGAACGCCATGCAAGCGAAGTTCGCCACCGCCCCGAACACAGGCACGACCATGTGCTTGAATCCGCTGAACTCGTGATGCTCACGAAAGGCCACGATAGCGATGATATTGGTGAGTCCATAGAGCATGAAGGTGCCAAAGTTAGAGACCAGCGTGACCAACTGGAGGCCGTTGGGCAGCGACGACAACGACGCATTCGAACTCATGCCGATCGCGTACCAGAAATTGTGCGGCAAAGTCGCGATGGTCTTGTCATCGGGCGCGGCCGCGCCAGCGAAGAAATATAGCGCTGCGTAAGCACCAATCGCCGCCGAGATGGTCGCCAGGACCCAGATGGCCCGATGTGGCGTCAGGTTTTCGCCGTGCAGGAAACCAAAGTGCTCGGGCACCTCTTCGTCGCGGCCCATCGCATAGGTCACTCGCGCGCCGGTATTGATGCAGCTTAGGGTGGTCCCGATCAGCGCGAGGAACACGGTTACCGCTTCCAGCAGCATGAACGCCTGGCCATGACCGCCGAGCAGCGCGTTACCGACTATTACCATCATGTCGCCGATCGGTGCGGCCGAGCCCTTCGCGTCGGCGAGGCTGTAAGCGCTGTTCAGGAAGTAGTTCGCGGCGAAATACTCGATGAGATACATGAACAAGCACTGGATAGTGAGCGAGAGCAGCACCCCGCGAGGAATGTCCTTCGTAGGATTCTTCGCCTCTTCTCCGAGCGAGGTGACAGATTCGAATCCCACCAGCAACAAAATCGCGATCGTCATTTGGAGCATCACGGGGCTGAAACCGTGAGGCATGATTACGGATAGGGCGCTCACATGCGCCGGCGCGTCGCCACCGATGGCGTAGTGCAGCACCTTGCTCGTTCCGTCGAGTGCGAGGCCCTTCGAACCCTCCGGATGGCCAAACCGGTATGCGATCGCGAGCGCTGAGAAAAACAGCAGCGCTATGATCTGGATTATGTTGATGGCGAGATTGACCATTGTCGATCCGTTGACGCCCCGGAACGCGATGTAAGCGACAGCGAAGGAGAATATGATCGCTACCAAGGCCATAAATACCGGGCCAGGCACGCCGGCGTTCATCGCACCCGGCACGAGCGTGCCGAGAATGTAGCCGATCATGACTCCCATCGTGGCAACCATCACACCCGGGTAAACCCAGTAGTAGAGATGCGAGGCCCATCCGGTAACGAATTTGGCGATTCGCGCAAACTTGTAAGCGTGGGTCGTGTTGAGGAAGGCCTTTTCCGCAAAGAGATAGGAACTACCGGCTCCCGGATACATTTTCGACAGTTCCGAGTACGAGACCGCCGTGGCATAAGCGAGTATGATTGCGGCGAAAATTCCGGCCCACATCGTTACCCCTGATGGGTACGCGTAGCCCGCCTGCACGACGAAAGTGATCCATAAAAACGCGCCCGGGGCGATCAACGCCATCGCGTTGACGGTCACGCCGGTGAGCCCCAGCGTGGCCTTCATGGTTGGTTGTTCCTTCGGTGTTCCGGCCATTCTGTCCTCCTTGTGCATAACCGGTCAGCGGCGTCGATCAGGACGCTCGGGCCGGACTCTTTCTGTTGGTATCTGGGAGGCCAAGGGCAAGAAGGGTGCCATGCAAAATGCAACTTTAGTGCTATATAAGATACGACTTTTTGACGCTAAGATGGCCGATGATGCCCACCTAATGAGCATCCGCTCAGCAATTGGTCAGTAGGCGAGCGCTAGAAAATCAAGACTTGTTAAGCAGGAACCGAGTCAGGTGTCGTCGCTGGACGAGCGCGGCACGCCGATCGCCACCATCAGGAGCGGGCTCTTGCCAATGGCGTGCGGCGCAAAGAAGTTCGTGGTCTCGTCGTCGTAAAAGGTCAGTCCGGTCGCTCCGCGCCCTAGCGCGTAGGCCGCCAGATAGGCCTGGCCGCCGTGTAATCCGGCTTCCAGATGAGCGTCGCGGTAAGCGCGATTGCCAAGCGCGCCGAGGGCGCGATCGAGGTCGGCCATGTAGCAGACCAGCGCCGAGCAATCGGCGCCGAGCGGTTGCTCCAAGCAGAGATAGCCGGCCTCGCGGCGAAAATTACCGGCCTTGAGCAGCTCGAATTCGCCGCTTTGCCGCCGGTAGTAGTACGCCCCCGGCTCCATCCCGTCCGCCGCGTTCACGATCAGGTAGGTATCGCTGAGCGGCGGGAAGTCGGCTCGCGGATGACGGCTCGAGGCTGCCATGATTGTCGCCAGCTCTTCGGCCGTGATCGGCTTTTGCGCGAATACCCGCGTCGATCCGCGCCTTAAAATCGTTTCGCCCAGACTCAGCCCCGCGCTCGTCTCGAGGGATTCGGGCTTCGCCACGTTTGCGGTCGGCCGCGGAGGCGATGCAGAATCGATCTGCGCGCTGGCGACGGTCGCCGCCTCATCAGGTCCGAGCAGCCGGGACTCCTGATGCATCCGCACCAGGTCCGGATAGCTCACCTCCTCGCGGGAGAGCGGAATCGTCTCCAGGCCGAGCGGCCGCAACTCCGGCTGGGCACCTGGCGCGGCGGCGCCGCTGCCGAGCGCCACCAGGCATAACGCGCCTTCGCGCTCGCCGTCGATCCCGAGCAGCGCCTCGATGTCCGGGTCGGCAAAGGCGGTGACAAGTTCGGTCGAGAGTCCCTCGGCGGCGGCGGCGGCGAGCAGATTGGCGAGCATCGTGCCGGCGTCCCAGAAGCAGTAGCGGTAGGCTCTTGCCCGATACTTCCAGGTGCTGCGCCAGAAAATTGCGCTCAGCACGAGCACCGCGCGCGCCTGGAGCAGCGAGGGGCGCTCCGCCGCCGCGCGCGCGATTAATCCGCGCCAGTCGCCGCGGCGCAGCCCGCGCAGCCGCAAGTCGGCGGGCGAGAAATGATAGAGCCCCTGCTCCAGTTCGCCGGTCTCAGCTAAGGCGGCGTAAATCTCGACCGGATAGAGCGCGCCCGCCGAGGGCGCGGCGCGAAAATGATAGTCCTCGCCGCCAACGCTGGCGCGCCGCGTGAGTCCGTCGGCGCAAAACAGAATTCGCGTCAGCGCTTCCAGCGTAAGCTCGCCGCTCTCCCTCGGCGCGTCGCCGGCCGCGATAGCCTCCAGCAGCGAGACTCGCGCAAGGCTCAAGTCGCGCGGCAGCGCGAGCCCGGACACCTCGGGGTAAAGCTTGTACGGCATCGGGCGGTTGTCCCAGTCCAGGTAATGCGCGTCCGTCCGCACACTGGTGTACGAATGTTTGGTCGTCGCGTGATACGTCCGTGCCGCTTCGATATCCCGATTGCCCAATTTCTTTGAAACTCCCGCGCGTGCCGGCATGCGCCCGCGGACTCATCGCCGCGCACCTATCATATCTCCATATCACCTCGCATATCACCGGGCGCATCGGCTAGGCGGTATCAACCGGCGCGTGCTATGTGACTGGCTTAAGCAAACCGAACCGGGAGAGGCCGATGGGCAGCACCACACCCAGGCTCAGCGCCGCCGAAGTGAAGGGCCTGTTCGAGAAGCTCAGCAACTGGGGCCGCTGGGGCAAGGACGACCAGCGCGGCGCCCTCAACTTCATCACCCCGCAAAAGCGCGCCGCCGCCGGCCGCCTGGTGCAAAGCGGCGAGACGGTCTCGATGGCGCTGCCGCTCGCGACCGCGTCGGGGCCCGACAATCCCACGCCGGTCACCCACGTGATGCTCTACTCGGGCCCCGGCCTCGCTGCCGCGCTGGACTACTTCGCGATCGCGCCGCACGGGATGGCCTTCACCCATCTCGACGCGCTCTGCCACGTATTCTGGGAGCGCAAGATGTACAACGGTTTCAGCTCCAACGAGGTCGGACGCTGGGGCACGCGCAAATGCGGGATCGACGTGGCCCGCGACGGCATCGTGAGCCGCGGCGTACTGCTCGACATCGCGCACCTTAAGCAGGTCGAATGGATGGAGTTGGGCGAGCGCGTCTTCCCCGAGGACCTCGATGCCGCCGAACGCGCGCATGGCGTGCGTGTCGAGGAAGGCGACGTGCTGCTGGTCCGGACCGGGCGGATGGCGCGGCGGAAAAAACTCGGCGCGTGGGACAGCCGCAACGAGGGGATGGCGGGGCTCGATCCGAGTTGCCTGCCGTGGCTCCACGAGCGGCGGATCGCGGTGCTGGGATGCGACGGGGTGAGCGACGTGCTGCCGACCGGCTATGGCAACGAGCTGATTTTCCCGATCCACGTCGGGATGCTGGTGGCGATGGGCGTGCATCTTATCGACAACGCCGACCTCGACGCGCTGGGCGCCGCCTGCGCCCGCAACGCGCGCTACGAATTCATGTTCACGATGCTGCCGCTCATCCTCGAGCGCGGCACCGCGTCGCCGGTAAATCCGGTGGCGATTTTCTAATCCGCCCGCGGACGAAGAGCGCACCGCACGGCGTCGGTGAATCGCGCCCGCCGCCCGCGGAGCGCGTTTCAGGCCCGCACCAGATATTCCTCCAGGCGATCCAGCGAGCTGCTCCAGCCCGCCTCCATGCCCTCCAGCATGGCGACCGCGATGGCGACCAACCCGACAGCGCTCGTTTGCAAGGTGAGTTTCGTCTTACCACGGTGCTCGGCAAACGTGACCGTCGTATGCCCGTTGACGAGGGGCCTACCCTTCTGGTCTACCGCTATATTGGTGAACACGAGCCGCTCCGGCTCCACGATCTCGCGAAAGACGCCTTCCATTGGATACTCGGCGCCATTAGGCGCGCGCATGACGATTCGAAGAGCGCCGCCTGGCCTCACGTCCATTTCGCAAACTGGGTTCGTGAAGCCTTTCGGACCCCACCACTGTGCCACGCGCTCTGGATCGGTCCACGCTTTGAATACCAAGTCTCGTGGCGCATCGAAGACACGCTCGATGACGAGCGTCCGCTGCGGCGATTCCGCGGTGGCAGTGGTGCCTGCCGCATATCTCTCTTTTTCTGAAGTAACCTGACTCGACTTCATAGTTCATCTCCGACGCGACGCGTTGATACCCTCAGGCCCTCGCCAGACATTCGACCACGCCTACTCGCATCAACCAGGACCCTCAACGTTTGAATTCAGGAACGCCGGTTGGTGGCGTTCCGTCTGAACGAAGAATCAGCCGGCCGATTCGCAGTTAATCATCCAATTGATCCACGAGCATGCCAAACCGAAAGGCCGAACGCGTCTTTCACGCGTTGGCGGAAAACGGCACGGTGGACATGCCGAAACGGAAAACCCTTTCATTGCTGCGTAGCGATCGGGCGGAGCGTCGGAAGCCATCAGTACCGTGTCGCCCACAACCAGCCTGGCGTGAAGGATTTTCTTAAGCCACTCGGGCGGCACGTGCTTCGCCATCGGTGTTCCCTCGTGAGTGAGCATCATCTCGATTTTGCCGCCAAGACATCGCTGGTAGAATTTGAACGCTGCTTCGCATTGGCCGTTGAACAGGAGATACGGATTCAACTGCATATTACACCTCTTTACTTATTCAATAAGTGAGACATCCGCTTGCGCACTGAATTCTTGAAAAGTCGAGTCCTCGAGGAAAGCGATGACTACATTTTCGCCAACTGCTCCGCGAAGCGTTCAACCGCCATGTTCTTCTATTCCGTTTGCAACTCACGCAAATTCACGAAGGTATTCGGCGACACGGTCCAGGCGGCTGCTCCAGCCCTCGTGACAGGGTTGACGCGCGACGACCGAATCGAAAAACGGTTCGGTGGCGAAGCGCAAGGATGGCGCGGACATTTCCTCGATCGCGATACAGGCCTCGCGTACCGCGTCCGCCTCGCTCGCGGCCGCGCCAACGGCGCCACCGCTGTGATGCGAATTGAAGACGCGCCAGAACCAGGTCAATTCACCCGTCCAGACCGCGAAGCTAGCGCCCAGATAGTCTCTACAACTGTGCATGCGCCCTCCTCCGAGCTTCCTATGCGAGCGAAGCCTCGATCGTTTCGGGCGCGTTGCGCAACGCGTTGAAGACCATCGGCGGCACCCGCAAGCGATCGTCTTCATAAATTGCGCGGACCTCGGAGAACGCCTCGTCTCCCGCAAGCGTCAGGGCCGCAATCCGGTCGAGCAGAGCGCCTATCTCGTCGTGCAGCCCCGCATTGCTCATTTGCATCGATCCCCAAACGTCCCACGGCAGCAATTCCATTCGATCGAGCGATGCGAGGTCGCGCAGCACGTTGCCGGCGATGAACCACATCCCGTTCAACCCGGGCATGTGAGATAGACCGAAGACATCCGCCTGCGCGCGGCCGGCCCGGCACATCCGCCACGCGTCGCCGGCAATGATGAAGCGATTGCGCGGGACGTCGAGCGGATCGAAATCCGGATGGAGAAGATTTCGCTGCACCGCGTCTAGCTGCGCGTCCACCAATATCCAGCGCGCCTGCCCGGGGTTCCAGTACTCGCACACCCAATGGTCTTCGAACTTCCCAGGGGTGAAGTAGGCGCCAAAGCCGCATCGCGCACGGGCCGCAACGCCCTGCGAGCGAAGGATTGCGCATAGCATCACCGAAAAATGACGACAGACGCCGGCCATCCGATGGCCCGGTTCACGGGCGACGGTCAGCGGACGATCGTCGAGCGCACGAATGCGCGCGAGCATGTCCTCGATCGGACGAATATGCGCGTCATTTTTTCGCTCGTCGGAGAAGGTCACGCCATAGGCGAAGCTCGCCATGTCGCGATGAATCAACACACCTTGTATTACTTCGCATAGGGCCGCGACGTTTCTGGGCAGCGCGCCGAACTCCGCCTTATGGGCGTTCACCGCGGTCATCGGCCCGCAGTGCCGGTAATATTCCTGCGGATTTTCCATGGCGCCGTTCCTTTCGTCGTGAATGGTAGTCCAGCGAAGCGGTATACGCGGGTTGCCGCAAGGTATGACAACGCGACCACGCACAGGGTCACGAGCAGCATCCGCAGATGCGCCGCGGTCGACACCGAAAGCCCGGCCCCGGTTCCGATCGCCACGTACACCGCCAGACATGCGGGGCACTTTGGCAACAGCGCCAGCATGAAGCCTGGAATCAACCATTCGGCGATCTCGATACAACGCCGCGCGATCGTCCGCGGCTGCCGAGCACCATCCCGAGCACCATCCATGGTCCGCGCCGCGAGTGACTCACTTGCCGGGCCACTCGCGGCGGCTGCGCAGCAACGATGAGCGTTCACACGTGTTCCTTTCCCGAACCGCAACAGGTATCCGAGCCCTTGTTGGAACGATAACGCCCGGTGGGATCGCCGGACCCGCCGTCGCCATACCTGTCGTGATGGCGTACCCAGTCGGTCAGGTTAAAGCGCGGACCGGTTTCTTCGCGGCCCTTGGGCGTGATGTCCAGCAGCGCATAGGCGCCCAGTATCGCTTCGCCTCCGCGCGCGTATTGCGAATAGGTATGGAAGATTTCGCCGTTCTCGTCTTGGTAGAAAACGCTGGCGCCATGATTTTCCTCGGTCACGAAGTCGCTTATCTCGTAGTTGTAGTAGACCTTACCCTTGGCGATTTCGTCTTGCGTGAATGACACGTGAAAGTCGTAGTTGAAGTCGCTGCCGAACGACGAGACCCACTTGAAAGTCCATCCCATACGTTCCTTGAAGGCCTCGATTTCGGCCAGCGGCGCGCGCGAGATCGCTACATACGACACATCGCGATGCCGGACGTGGATCAGCGCGGCCTCGACGTGATCGGCCCCGAACGAGCATCCCACGCAACCCTCCTTGCGTCCGGGGCCGAACATGAAATGATTGACGATTAGCTGGCTGCGCCCGTCGAAGAGATCGGCGAGCGTCTCCTTGCCGTTCGGGCCGTCGAAGACGTAGCGCTTGTCGACTTTGACCCAGGGCAGCTCGCGCCGCTGCCGGCTAAGCTCATCGCGCAGCCGGGTCACTTCCTTCTCCTTGCTCAAGAGTTGCTTGCGCGCGACGAGCCACTCGTCTCGAGTAACGATTCGGTTGTGCTGCATGGTTCAATCTCCCTTACGTTGAGTTGATTCCATCAGGCCTTCGCCAGGTATTCGGCGAGCCGCTCCAGGCTGCTGGTCCAGCCCCCATTGTGCAGATCGCGCGCGGGGACGGACTCGAAAACGGCCTGATGCACGGTCAACTTCGTCTTCGCGCCGTGTTCGGCGAAGCTCACCGTCAGCAGTGTTTCCGGGCGGGTAGGTTTGCCGTCCGCATCCGCCCAGACATAGGTGGAGACGAGTCGCTCCGGCTCCACGATCTCGCGATAGATACCTTGCTGCCAATGATCGATGCCCTCGGACGAGCGCATGTGGAAGCGATATACGCCGCCTGGACGGAAGTCCGCCTTAAGAACGGTGCTGATGAAACCCCGAGGACCCAGCCAGCGGACCATCCGCTCGGGTTCGGTCCAGGCTTTCCAGACCAAGTCGCGCGGCGCATCGAAAATGCGCGTGATGACGAGCACACGCTCTTCAGGCTGCACGGCGGCGCTACTTTCTGCGGCCATGTTTCTTCTTCTCCTTGATTTTCAATTCGCGCATTTGCAGCTCGCGCAGATACTCCTCCAGACGATCGAAGCTCTGCTCCCAGAAACGGCGATAGTGCTCCAGAAAGTCGGCGGCGTCCTTGAGCGGACCTGCCTCGAGCCGGCAGGGCCGCCACTGCGCTTCGCGGCCACGCGCGATCAGACCGGCACGCTCCAGCACCTTGAGGTGCTTGGAGATGGCCGGCAGACTGATCTCGAATGGCGCGGCCAGCTCGGTGACCGAGCTCTCGCCCGCGGCGAGACGCGCCAGGATCGCGCGCCGGGTGGGGTCCGAGAGGGCGGCGAAGGTGGTACTCAAGCGGTCGGACGATATTTGATGATGATCAACCATCTGGTTAAATAACCTGATGGTTAATTACAACGAGCCGATGCTTCTTGTCAAGACCGAACTTTGCAGCATCGCGCGGAGATGGACCGCTTATACCGAGTCCGCGGCGAAAACCGGATGGCGCGAATCTGGCGATAGTCAGCGCGTGCGCGCGCAGTTCAACGACTTGGCGCGCACGCCACGGTAAAAACCAAGGCGGCGGCGTGACGCCGACCAGCGGCGCGACGGCAATCGGCGCGACGGACGGACTGGCTGGCTGGAAAATCTCAGGACGAAACCGGCGTCGAGCCCGGCGGCTTGCCGGGAATCACGCCGATGCGCGCGAGTTCCTCTTTGAGGATCGCGCGTGAGAGTGGCTTGCAAAGAACCGCCGAAGCGCCCAACTCGTAACTCTGCGCGATGTCGAGATCGTAGAGTGAACTGGTGATCACGAACATCGGCACGTGCGAGCACGGGTCGTGCGCGCGCGCCGCCGACAGCACTGCGAAGCCCCCGTTGTCAGGCAGGCGCAAGTCGACCAGCATCAGGTCGGGCCGATCGGTGTCGGTGAACTGTTGAATCAACTCGACCGCTTCGTCGGCATTTTCGGCGACGATAACTTCACTCGCATCTCCAAGCACCTGGCGAATTACGGTCACCGCGATGAAGGAGTGCTCGGGATTGTCTTCGACCAGAAAGACCCGGACGCCAAACTCCGGCGGCGCTTGTTCATTGGTATCCATACGGCCTCGCACAGCACTATACATCAATCGCGGTAAAAGTAACGCCACTGAGGGCTGCAACGACGCGGAGTCTGATCCGCGTCACAGACTTTTAATACAATCTTTCTAATACAATTGCCGTGCCATACCGTCGCGACTATAGTCGTTGGCTTGACGCATCTACGTTTATTTTCAGCTAGCGCCGATACCGTTCGCGGCAAGAACAGTGCCCGGCGAAATAATCGATTAAAGTTAGCTATTAGACCCTTTTGGCTAGCTACAAAGGACAACCATCAGTCAGGACGGACGCTTCGGATGCGATTGCGCGAAGCGGAATTTCCAAGCCGCGAACGAGACGGCCGCAGGCCGTTATCGCTACAGCTGTTGCACATCGGCACAGCCTTGGCGGCACTCTCAAGCGCGAGCGGACGGGCGCGTCGGCTGCCGAGTGAGGAGGTTCTTCGGGGTGGGCTTTTTGACGTGGATAAGGAATTCGCGATGGTTCGACAACCGGCTTGATCCGCAAGTGTTCGGCGCTGGTCAGCGAGGATCTGTCCGCGACTTACTCGCGCGACATCCAGAAATGGCTGCTGGTCGCGCCGCTAATCGGAGTGGCGTCGGGTCTCGTGATCACCGGCATCGCGCTGCTGATCCTAAGCGGCATCTGGGCCACGATACTTCCGTTCCTTCTCGCCCATCACGGCGCGATCATTCCGGTGACGCTCTTCGGCTTCCTGCTCACCGGGCTCATCATGCAATTTTTGACGCGCGATCCGGATCGCCATTCTACCGAGGAGATCATCCAGTCGTACCACGAGCATCAGGGCGACATCGACATGCATCCGTTCTGGTACAAGCTGCTGGCCGCGGTCACCACGGTGGGTTTCGGCGGCAGCGCGGCGTTGGAGGGACCGAGCATCTACGGCGGCGGCGCGATCGGCTCGTGGCTATGGACCAGGCTCAAACGCCTGGGGTTGGAGCTCGAGCCACGCGACCGGCGCATCATGCTGATCAGCGGCGCGGCGGCCGGAATGGCGGCGGTGTTTCGCGCACCGTTGACCGGACTGATCTTCGCGCTCGAGATGCCGTACAAGGACGACCTCGCGCACGAGGCGCTGTTGCCGTCGCTCATCGCCTCGGTGGTTTCTTACGCGGTACTGGTCGCCTTCATGGGCACGGCGCCGCTGTTCGCCTTTGGCGGTAACGCGCCGTTTTCAGACAGCGACCTGCTATGGTCGGCGCTGCTGGCGGTGATCTGCGGGTTCGTCGCGATGAACTTCGCCAACGGCTTCCGCCGCACGCGCAACTTTTTCGTCAACCTGCGCACCCCGCATACGGTCAAGCTGCTGATCGGCGGCCTGCTCACGGGGATTTGCGGACTCGCTTACATCACGTTCTATCCCGGCAAACTCATCCCGCTGGGCCCCAACTACGAAGCGGTCGATATGATCCTCAATCACCCGCGCGGCTCGAGCGAGCTGGTGGCTTTCGCGATAGTGAAGCTTTTGGCAACCCTCTTTTCGCTCGGCTGCGGCGGGGTGAGCGCGATGTTCGTGCCGCTGTTTCTGACCGGCGGCGCACTGGGCAAAGCGTTCGCCCAGTCGGTGGTGGGTTCCACCCGCGGCGACCTGTTCGCGGCGGTCGGGATGGCGTCGTTCATCGCGGCCGGCTACAAGACCCCGCTGGCGGCGGTGGTGTTCGTGGCCGAGACCAGCGGCAGCCATTCCTACATCATCCCGACGCTCATCGGCGCGGCGATCGCCTATGCGGTCTCGGGCGAGGCCTCGGTCTCTGGCGATCAGCGCCTTCACCAGGCGGCGCGCGTCAGCGAGCTTAGCGGGATGAAGGTCGCCGACGTAATGCAGCGCCACGTGGTGGGCGTGCAGGCTTCCTCGACGCTGCGCGCATTTGCCGACAGCGTCGCGGCCCATCATCGCTACACCAGTCTTTCCCGTCTACGATGGTGCGCGCACCATCGGCACGTTGCCGGTGTGGGCATTGGGCAAAGTGCCGGTGGAACGTTGGGAGCAGACGCGGGTGGGAGATGTCGCCGATCCGGACGTGAGCCGGATCACGCCAGACACCGACCTCGACGAAGCTTTGCGCCTGCTCACGCGCGAGAACGCGCCACAGATTCTGCTGGTGACCTCGGCCGCGGAATCACTCGACGCGACGTTGCAGGGGATCGTCACCAAGAGCGACATCCTGCGCTCGCTGGGCAACGGCGCCAACGGCGGCGGCGCGCACGCCTAGCGCGACCGCGCGCCTCCCCACCCCCGCTTCAC
Organism: uncultured delta proteobacterium; assembly: GCA_963832395.1. GTDB lineage: Bacteria > Desulfobacterota > Binatia > Binatales > Binataceae > JAKAVN01. The sequence continues at coordinate 481,439 of CAWHTV010000002.1, forward strand.
GTCCGCTCACACCTGCGCTCACTCGACAGCGGTGTAGTCGTCGATATTCTGAAACGCGTACGGCATGAAGCGCGCGGCGTCCACCGTCGCCAGGCGCCGCGCGTCGGCATGGATGTCGCCTTCGAAGTAGGTCGCGCCGCGCAACTCGACCACTTCGATCTCACCCAGCGGATCGTGATGCGACGGCTTGAAGATAACCTTGCCGGGGCCGCGCCGATGCACCCGCACGTGCTGGGTGAAGTGCGCATGGACCAGGATCGGATCGAACTCCAGCCCATGCCCGTTGGCCGCGTGCATGAACTTGAAATGGAAGCGGTCAGTGTAGGTCGGCCCCTTGATCGGCACGTTCTCGGTCAGGCGCGCCTCCAGCGACATGTAGGCGATGCCGAAGCGCTCGACGCTCGCGCGCACCACGTCACCGTCGCTCTTGAGCTGCACCCGCGCATGCTTCTTGGGCTCGCCGAAAAGCTCGCGCCCGAAAATTATCGCCACGTCAGTCGACATCGGCATCGCCAAACAGAAATCGCCCTCGACGTCCTTGTAGCGCGCCCGCACGCACAGCATTCCGCCATCGAACGGGCCCACGCAGTTGGAGCGTCCCAGCGTGCCGATCCCGACGGTCACCAGCGGCTCGGCCGCGGGCTCCAGCGGCGGCGGCAGGACTTCGCGCACGATTTCGGGCCGGGTCAGGTACTGCACGGCCAGCCATCGCGCGTCGGCGAAAATCGGCGCGTGCAGCGTCTCCTCTATTTTCTTTATCTGCTCGGCGTTCTTGGTCCAGCTTTTGGTCAACATCGCGCTTCCTCCCACGAATCGCTTTCAGTTGAAGTGCGGCATCACGCGCTCGGCGAACAGGCGCATCGCGTCGATGAGGTTGCGATGGCCGCTCAGACCGCCGATCTCGAACCAGCACACCATCCGGGTGAAGCCGAATTTCTCTTGCAGCGCGGCGATCCGGTCGACGCAGCGTTGCGGCTCACCGAACACGCCCATCAGCGAGTCCACGTTCTCATACTTGATCGTGCGCATCCGCTCGACCACGCGCTGGAACTCGTCGGGCTGCGCGAGGCTCTCGGGGCGGATAGTTTCCGTGATGGTATGGAAGTAGTTTTCGAGGCTCGATTCGATGGTCGCGCGAACCGCGGCCTGGTCCTTGCCCACGAAGGTCAGGAACATCGCCGCCAGCCAGTCCTCCGGGAGCTTCTTGCCTGCCGCCTCCAGCGCGTTGTGATACACCGCGAGGCGCTCCGGCAGCACATTAATCGGATTCACCGCCCCGCCGGCGAAAATCGGATAGGCGTTGGCGCCGGCGAAGCTGAAGGTGTCGGGGCTGTTGGCGGCAAGGCGAAACGGCGGATGCGGACGCTGCACCGGCTTGGGAATCACTTCGACGCCGTCGACTTGGTAAAACTGTCCGCGAAAGTCGAGCCGATCCTCGGTCCACGCACGCCTGATGAACGTGAGCATCTCCTGGAAGCGCTCGCGGCTCGTCGCCATGTCGACGCCGTAGCCGTGGTAGTTGCTGGGAAACGCGCCGCGTCCGGCGCCGAAGTCGACCCGCCCGCCGGAAAGCACATCGAGCGTCGCGATCTCCTCGGCCAGACGCACTGGATGATGCAGCGGGAGCAGGTTGACCGCTACTCCCAGGCGCAGCCGCGTCGTGCGCTCGGCGATCGCGGCGAGCTGCAGCAGCGGCGCCGGCATCACCGAGAAGCGCGGCGTGAAATGGACCTCGGCCAGCCACAGCGTGTCGAAGCCGAGCCGGTCGGCCTCGACCGCTTCGGCCACCAGCTCGCGATAGCGCGCGGCCGGGCTTTGCGAGTCCGCCGACGGCAACTGGTAGAAGAGGTCGAATTTCACTCGAGGCATCCGATATTCAGTATCCGCCCAGCGCCGCCACGCGTTCCCGATGGTAGGCCGGCGAGCCTAGGAACGATTCGTTGAAACGTGCGCGCTTGAACCACAGATGGATGTCGTGGTCCCAGGTGAAGCCGATCCCGCCATGCATCAGCACCGCGCGGTCGGTGCCGCGGGTATAGATGGCGCAGAGCAGCGCCTTGGCCATCGCGGCGGCCCGCGGCGCGTCCTGGGTCCCGGCGTCCTGCGCATAGGCCGCGTACCAGAGCAGCGCGCGCGCCGGCTCCAGCTCGGTGACGATTTCAGCCGCCGCGTGCTTGAGCGCCTGGAACGATCCGATCGGCTTGCCGAACTGCTCGCGCACCTTGGAGTAGTCGACCGCCATCGCAAGCGCGCGATCCATCCCGCCGAGCGAGTCCGCGGCGATCGCGACCGCGCCGATATCGAGCAACCGCGCGTAGAGCGCCGCACCGCCGTTTAATTCCGCGCCGGGCGCAACGATCACCGCGTCGAGGTCGAGCGTACAAACGCGGCGCGTAAGATCGAGGCCCTGGAGCATCCGGATTCGCACGCCGGGCGCACCCGTCTCCACCACGAACAGACCGATGTCGGCAGGCGACGATCCGGTGCGCGCCACCACCACGATGAAATCGGCGGCGTGCGCGTATGGCACGAAAATCTTGGCCCCGCTGAGCAACCATGCGGAGCCCTCGCGCCGCGCGCTCGTCGCCATCTCGGCCGGATTGAGCGAGTCGTTGCGCTCAGTGATTGCGACCGTGCCGACAGCCGTGCCGGCGGCGAGCGCGCCGAGCCATCGCTCTTTGATTTCGTCCGACCCGCCGTGCACCAGCGCGCTGGCCGCGAGCGCGGAGGAAAACAAAAACGGGCCGGGCATCGCGGCGTACCCGGTTTCGGCCAGCAGCACCGCCATGTCGAGCACGCCCATGCCGGCGCCGCCGTAGCGCTCGGGCACGATGAGGCCGTTCCATCCAAGGCCGGCGATCGTCGCGTACAGTTCGCGCGCCGCACCCGCCTGGTCGGCCATCGTCTTGCGCACATATGCGGGCGGACATTCGTTGGTCAGAAATTCGCGGGCGCTGTCGCGCAACTGGCGCTGCTCGTCGCTGAGTCCGAAATCCATTCAAAGTTCCCGTCTAAAGTTCCCGCCCGAATTCCTGCCGAAGCTTTCCGCGCCCATCTAGCGCGACTTGGGCATCTTGAGCCCGCGCTCGGCGATAATATTTTTCTGGATGTGCGAGGTGCCGCCGCCGATCACCAGACCCAGCGAGAACATCCATTCGTAAGGCCAGAACGCGCGGTCCATCGCCTCTTCCTCGCCGCGCGCCAGCATCGCGTAGTCGCCCATCGCTTCCATCGCGGCGGTCGCGATGTCGTGGTTGAGCTCGGTGCCGGCGAGCTTGTTGATCATCGCCTCGATTCCCGGATTGCGTCCGCGCACCTGGTCGGTGAGCTGGCGCAGCATGTGGTACTTCATCGCCTCGACCCGGGTCTCGAGATCGACCAGGCGCTGGCGGAAGACCGGGTCGGCGGTGAGCGGGCGGCCGTTGCGATGGACCGAACGGGCGAGCGCAATCAGCCGCGCCATCGACTGCTGGCTGGTGGTGGTCGAACCCAGCATGTTGCGCTCGTGGAAGAGCGTCGCGTTGGCGACCAGCCATCCCTCGTTGAACTTGCCGACCAGATTTTCGCGCGGCACACGCACGTTATCGAAGAAGACCTCATTGAAACTGTGCGCGCCGGTCATCTGGATCAGCGGACGCACGGTGATTCCGGGCGAGCGCATGTCGATGAGGACGTAGGAGATGCCGCGATGCTTGGGCGCTTCGGGATCCGTGCGCACCAGGCAGAACATCATGTCGGCATAATGCGCGCCCGAGGTCCAAACCTTCTGTCCGTTGATCACGAACTCGTCGCCGACGATCTCGGCGCGCGTGCGCAGCGCCGCGAGGTCCGAGCCCGAGCCGGGCTCCGAGTAACCCTGGCACCAGATCTCTTCGGCAGTGAGGATTTTCGGCAGATAGCGCCGCTTCTGTTCGTCGGTGCCCCAACTGATAAGCGTGGGACCGAGCATCGAGATTCCCATCCCGCCGACCAGGCCCGGCGCGCGCGCCCGCACCATCTCTTCGTTGACGATCGACTGGCGCACCGGGTCCAATTCCTGGCCGCCATACTCGCGCGGCCAGGCGAGCGCGACGTAACCCGCGTCATAGAGGCGGCGCTGCCACGCCCTGGACTTGTCGATCGCGGACCTGTCGCGCGTGGCATTGGGATCGGCGCCACGCAAGCCACTGAGCGGCACGTTTTCTTCGAGCCACTGCCGGAGCTTGTGGCGGAATTGCTCTTCGTCTGGCGTGAATTCGAGATCCATCGGCGGGCGATCTAACCTCCGGGACAGGCGCTCGCTCAAGCATAGTCAAAAGCGGCGCGCGGTTGAAAGCTGAAAATGCGGGAGCTCCGGCGCGGCGCGCGATGGCAGAGGCAATTGCCGATCGCAATTGTTGGCGCAATTGCCGAACAGTTAGACCATTGATAAATTGCGACCGAGGAAGCCGTGCCCGCGCCGCGCAAAGCGCATCATCGATGACGCCCGAAGATCCACAGGACAAACACGACGCATCGCAAGGCGTGCCGGCCGGCGCGCCCGCCGCGACGGGCGCTGCGCAGCCTGCCGCTGCGGGCACTGCGCAGCCGCCGCTGCTGGCACTGCGCAGCCTGCCGCTGGGGCGACGCGGCCGCTATGGCGGCCGCGCCGCCCCCAGCGGTGAAGCCGGTTGCGGCGGCTGGAGCGCAGGCCGCCGCCAGCGGCGGCCGCGCCACCACCACAGCCTAAGCCGCAGCCGGTGGACGAATTCGATCCGCTCGGATGGGACGTGCCGATCATTTGCAAGGACTGCGACAAGCCCTTCGTCGCGCCCTATCGCAATTTCCACGCCGGCGTGGTCTTCCATTGCCCGTTGTGCCAAGGCTCATGGGTCCCCAACAGCACCATCGCCAAGGAGATGCGGCAGGTGTTCGAGGGCTTCTGGGGCCCCCGCAAGCGCGCCCGCGAGGCTTTCGAGCGCGGCGAGCTTAAGGGCAAGCTCAAAGGTCAATCGCGCCGAGTTCGAGCGCCGGCAGGCGAACGAACTCAAGGCCTTCAAGAAACGTCTCGAGCAGTTGGCGACGAAACTTAAGCCGGCCGGCAAGCTGGTGCGTCCCAAGGGCCTCGCGGCGATGTTCACTTAGCGTCAGGCCGTCGGTTTTGCGCTCGGCTATTCGCGCGGAAGAAGGGGACCTTACTCGACGCGCAGGCCGGCCTGGATGAGCAGCGGGCGAAGCTGGTCACGATACTGTGCGATGCCCTCGTCGTAGTCGACCCAACTGAGCGTGAGACCGTCGAATCCGGCACGCGCCATCTCGCTCATGCCTTCGACCACCTGCTCGGGCGTTCCGACCAGCGGCATGGCGGAGTAGCCGGCGATGAAGTTTTCGATCATCGCCCTGTACTGATCGCCGAGCGCGCTCTGCGAATTGGGAATCAGGGTTTCGAGAAGATTGTGCGCGGCGGCGAAGTCGCCTTTTTCCTTGACGTAGTAGTCGCGATACCGGAGCGCCTCGCGTTCGGTTTCGCGGCAGACCACGTAGCCCATCGTGAACACGCTGATCTCGCGCCCATAACGTTCGCGCGCGAGGCGCTTGATGTCGGCGCAGGTGGCGGCGAGCGTCGGCAGGTCGGGCCCCAGGGCAAAATTCAGATCGGCGTGGCGCGCGGCGAAATCGCGGCCGGCCGGACTGTTGCCCGCGCTCATGATCAGCGGCCACGGCCGCTGCACCGGCTTGGGCTCGGAGTAGGCGCCGGGCACGGTGAAGAAGTTTCCCGAGAAATCGAATTCGTTTTCGGTCCACAGCCGCTTGAGTAGCGTCGTAAATTCGTCGGCAAAGTCGTAGCGCTGATCGTGCTCGCGCTGCGACACGCCAAACATCCGAATCTCGGGTTCGTTCCATCCGGCGACGATGTTTAGCGCGAAGCGGCCGCGCGAGATGTGATCGATGGTCGCGATTTCCTTGGCCGCGCGCACCGGATGCACGGTCGGCACGTGTACGGTGGCGAAGATCCCGATGCGCTCGGTCGCCGCGGCCAGGCCCGCCGCCCAGGTCAGCGTCTCGAAGCTGCGATGGTTGAAGTTGGTCGCTCCGCCAAAACCGCGCCATCGCGCAACCGGCACCAGCGCCTCGATACCTGCCGCCTCGGCGGCGCGGGCGATCCTGACCGACTCTTCCCACTCGATTTTGAGCGTGTCAGGCGCACTGGTCATCGCGCAGCCGCTGCTCACGTTAAGTCCGAAAACTCCGAGCTTGAGGCGGTTGGGGCTGCCGGCGATCGGATTGCTGGAGGTCATTAGTTCCGACGTATGCGCCCGCGCAGCGTTCGTTGTCAAACCAATTTGGAGTTGCTAGACATCAGGATCGACATGCCGGCCGAATGATTTGCTTCCGATGCCGCGCGGCGCACCGGTCGCGGAGGGCAAAACCCCGATGGAAGAAACGATCAAGGTAAAGGTGGAACCGATCACGGTCGAGGCGTTTCGGCCGTTCGGCCGGTTGCTCGAAAACAAGGAGCCGGTCTATCCCGAAGTCGACGCCGGCGAGGGGCGGGTCGCGATCGAACTGTTGACGCTCAAGCGGCCGGTGAATCCGCGGCGGCTATCGCAGATGGCGGTGCATTTTTCGTACAACCAGACCTTCATCCCGGTGCGCGGATCGATGGCTTTGATTGTGGCGCCGGCGCCGCGCAACCGCGAGCAGGGTCACGAACGCTTCGAGGTGGCGTACGAGAAGCTCGCGGCTTTCATTGTCGAGCCGGGCCAGGCCGCATTCATCGACAAGGGCACCTGGCACAACGTGGTCGCGCTCGGCGCGGAATGCCAGTTCATCAATGTCACGCGCAAAAATCCCGGCGAAGGCACCACCGACCTCGAGACCGAAGTCGGCACCGAAAAGGCGCCCGGCGCGCGTCCATATATCGAATTCCTCGATCTCAAAAAACGCGACCGCCGCGTGATCGAGCTGGAACTCTAGCGCGCGCGTCCGGCGCGAATATTCAACCGCGAAACCTCAACCGCGAAACTACACCGCAAAGACTTACCAATGGACACGCTCAAGATAATCGACGCCGACGCGCACATGCTCGAGCCGCCGGGCCTGTGGACCGAAGGGCTCGACAAGCGTTTTCGCGACCGCGCGCCGCGAATCATCAAGGACCCGGGTGGGCGCAAGGGCCTGTTCTTCGTCTGCGAGGAGTTGCCGCCGCTGCGCGTCTCGGGCGCGTTCGCCGCGGGCAAGACGTTCGACAAAAAATTTCTCGAGGCCGGGCTGGACAGTGCGCCGGCGGGCGGATGGGATCCCGCGGCGCGGCTTAAGGACATGGAGCTCGACGGGGTGGAAGCGGCGGTGCTTTACACCACGATGGGCTTCGTTCTGTTCTGGATCGAAGACGCCGAATTTCAGGAAGACTGTTTCCGCGTCTACAACGACTGGCTCGCGGAATTCTGCAGCTACGCGCCGGGCAAGTTCGCCGGCCTCGCGATGATTTCGTTGTTCGACGTCGATCGCGCGCGCCGCGAACTCGAGCGATGCGCGAAAATGGGGCTTAAGGGGGCGCTCATCTGGGCCGCGCCGCCCGAGGATCGGCCTTATACCCAGCGCGCCTACGATCCGTTCTGGGCCACCGCGCAGGAGCTCGGGATGCCGCTCTCGCTGCATACGCTGACCGGACGGACCAAGACCTCGCAACAGGATGAGTCGGATATCGGCGAGCTTTACGCGCGCATGGTCATCCGCACGCAGGAGGCGCAGCATTCGCTGTGCTCGATGATCTTCGGCGGAGTGTTCGAGCGCTTTCCGGAATTGAAGATTGTCTCGGCCGAAAACGATATCGCGTGGGTCCCGCATCTGCTCGAGCGCGCCGACAAGTATTACCGCCGCTTCAAGCAGGGCTACGGAACTTTGTTGTCGCTCAAGCCCAGTGAGTATTTCCGCCGCCAGGTGTTCGCCACCTTCATCGACGATCCGCTGGGGCTCAAGATCTATAGCTACCTGGGCGCGGATAATTTCATGTGGTCGACTGACTATCCGCATCAGGCCGCCACCTGGCCGCATACGATGGAGGTGCTGGCGCGCGACTTCGGGTCGCTCCCGGAAGCCGACCGGCGAAAGCTGGTGCGCGAGAACTGCGCGCGAGTCTACGGCTTTTCGCTCGCGGGCTGAGCGCGCTACTCCGCTAGAACGCGCTCCAGCCGCCGTCGAGCGTCACCACGCTGCCGGTCATGAAGCTCGATTCGTCGCTGGCCAGGAACACCGCCAGCGCGACGACCTCGTGCGGCTGCCCGAACCGCTTCATCATGTGACGCTCTTCGATCGCCGCCCAGGTCCCCTCCTTGTCGGGAAGGTCCTTCAGGAAATTGTGCGGCATCGGCGTGTCGATCGCTCCCGGCGCGATCGCGTTGACCCGGATTCCGCGCGGGCTCAGATCGAGCGCCATCCCCTTGGTCAGCATCGCCACGCCGCCCTTGGCCGCCGAGTAGGCCGACATGTTTTGCATCGCGACCAGTCCGCCAACCGACGAAATGTTGATGATCGAGGCGCCCGCGCGCATCGCCGGCACCACCCGCTGGCTCAGGAAATAGACCGACTTCAGATCGACGTCGTGCACCCGGTCCCATTCCTCGGGCGTGGTTTCGAGAAACGGCTTGCCCAGGATCACGCCGTGGTTGTTGTAGAGCACGTCGATTCGCCCGCCAAACGCTTTCATCGCGCCGTCGACGATCGTCCGGATTCCGTCCGCCTTGGTCACGTCGGCGGCGACGTAGGTGATCGCACCGGGCGCGAGCGCTTCGATTTCCTGCGCGACGCCCGGGTTCACGTCGCTGGCCAGAATCCGCGCGCCCTCCGCAGCGAACATCCGGCAGGCGACGCGTCCCTGGCCGCCCGCCGCTCCGGTTATGATCGTGTTCTTGCCCTTGAGCCGGTCCATTGTGCGCTCCCTGCTGGATTGCCGTCGAGCGCCGCCATCTTGGCGGCGCGATTAAAACGAGTGAGTTCAGTATTGCGCGCGGCTACGCCGGATCGATCGGATAAAGCCTGAGCGCGTTGTCCCACATGATCTTGCGCTTGCTCTCGAGCGGCACCTCCGGAAGTTCGAGAATTTCCTTCACCGCCGATTCGTAGCGCCGGCCCTCCGGATGCGCAAAATCCGTGGCGGTAACGATATTTCCATCGCCGATCATCTCGATCATCTGCTTGATGAAAGGATCGTCGGGATCGGCCGAGACGAAACATTGACGGCGAAAGTAGTCCATCGGACTGCGCTTGAGACCGGGAATGTCCAGCCCGCGAAAGCCGCCCTGCACGCTCGCGGCCAGCCGGTCCATCCAGAACGGGACCCATCCCGCGCCACACTCCAGGTGGACCACGCGCAGAGCGCGGATGCCGTTCGAGCACGCCACCCATGATCAGCGCGGTGCTGGCGAGCATGTTGCCGATCGTAAACGCCACCGTGACCTGCGCGGTGCGCAGTCCCGGCAGATAGTGGTAAAGCATCTGGTCGGCTCCCACGCCGGCGCCGGTATGCACGGCGAGCGGGACGTCGAGGTCTTCGAGCGCATTCCACAGCGGCTCGTAAAAACTGTCGTATAGCCGATGCGTTCCAACCGGCACCGGATTGACGTGCACTGCCTTGAAGCCAAACTCCTTGACGCAGCGCCGCGCCTCGCGCGCGGCCTCCTCGGCATCGCGCAGATCCACGGAGGCCGCGCCGAACACCCGTCCGCTGGTCTGCGAACAGAAATCGTGCAACCAGTTGTTGTAGGCGCGGCGAATCGCGGCGGCCGCGTCGGGGGCGAGTTCAGACGCCGCCGTGCTCAATAACCCGACCGTCGGGTAGACGACCATGTAGTCGATGCCCACGCGGTCCATCGCCAGCGGATACATGCGCGGCGGAAAATCTTCGCGCGCGAATTCCGCGTAGGCTTCGTCATGGCCCGGGAGAGCGACCCGAGCGCCCGGATCGAACGCCACACCGCCGCAACGCTCCAGCGCCTCGTCGCTCATCGGATCGTTCCCGAAAGGCATCACCTGTTTGCCGCCGTCGGGCGTTGCGATCACTATTTTGAAGCCGAAACCGAGCGGCGTGCCGGCGTAGTTCGCCCACGCCTCGGGAATCCAAGGACGAAACTTCGGCTCGAGATATTTCTCGAACATGTCACCCGGTTCTATTACGTGCGCGTCAGCGTCGATAAAGCGGTAGGCGTTATGCATGTTTCATCCTTCCCCGATTGCGCCTATTGAGCCGTCATGGCGCCGTCGACCGGCAGCGACGCACCGGTCACGAATGACGCGTAGTCCGACATCAGCCACACCACCGCCTCGCCAATTTCCTCCGGCTTGCCCATCCTTCTGATCGGCTCGACCGAGATCAGGCGGTCGCGCAGACGCGGATGGCCCGTCACCATCTCGGCCACCATCGCGGTGTCGATCACTCCGGGGCAGACCGCGTTGACGCGGATGTCGTGGCGCGCGTACTCGAGCGCCGCCACCTTGGTCAATCCGACCACGCCATGCTTGGCCGCGGTGTAGGCGGGCTGCCCATGCGAGCCGACCAGCCCGGCGGCCGAGGCGGTGTTGACGATCGCGCCGCGCGCGCCCTGCTTGAGCATCTGCAGGATTTCGTACTTCATGCAGAGCCACACGCCCTTGAGGTCGACGGCGATGATGCGGTCGAAGTTCTCCTCGGTGTCGTCGGCGGTGCGCAGCGTCTTGCCGATGATGCCGGCGTTGTTGTGCGCGCAATCCAGGCGGCCGAAAATCTTGACCGCGGCCGCAACCGTCGCCTCGACCTCGGCGGCGCGCGTCACGTCGCACTTGTGAAAGGCGGCCTCGCCGCCCGCCTGCTTAATCGCCTTGACCGTATCTTCACCGGCCGCGACCGCGTCGACCACCAGCACCTTTGCGCCCTCGCGCGCGGCGGCTAGCGCCGTGGCGCGCCCGATGCCATTCGCGGCGCCGGTTATCAATGCGACTTTGCCTTCCAATAGCCCTGCCATCTTCGTGCCTCCGAAAGTTCGGCTCAAGCGCGCGCCGGAATCAGCGCGACGCGATCTGGATATGCTCCTGCGCCATGAAGAACGTCATCTTCGGGCCGTCGATAAACTTGGCGCCATCCTCCATCAAATCTTTGCCGGCCGGCGACGCGAAGGCCGCGGCGAACGCCGCGGGACTGTCAAACCATAGCTGCGCGACGCCGTCGAAGCGCGGCGTGGCGTACAGGTACGCCTCGTCGACCAGATGCGACTGCACGTAGCGGCGTAGCCCCGGCAGCTTGAGCGCCATCGGCCCGTGTACCTCGAGCCAGTACTTGCGGAAGTCCCCGAGCGCCATCCCGGGCTTGATCACGAGTTGCCACACGCCCTTGACCAGCTTGTCGCCGGTCGGCCCGTCGAGCACCACGTGGTCGCGCGTCGCCATCCACTCGACGCGCGTGAGATCGATGAAGTTGCGCTCGTCGGCCAGCGCGCCCTCCAGATATTCGGGACTGCGCCGGAGCGCGGCCATCGCGTTGAAATCGTCGATCAGCACCTCGGCCTCGCCGTCGTAGGGCGAGTTGGAGCCATAGGCGGTGATGCGATGGCTTTGGACGTAGCGATGAAGCTGCGGAATTCTGGCCGCGATCGGCCCGTGAGTCTCGCGCCAGTAGCGATGAAACTCCGCATCGCTCATCGAGGCTTTGCGCGTGATGAAATAGTGTACGTGGAGCATTGTTCGATCCTCCCGTTTGCGAGCGCGACGCTTTTCCGATCCTGTGTCCGTTGTATAGCGCAGCATCCGCGGATTACGCCAATGGAGCGGAGACGCCCTGCGCCGTGATGACAGCCGCCGCCGCGCGCAGTATTCTGACGCTATCGCTCAGAGGCAAGGAGCCCCGCGTGCATCGAATCGTCAGCCTTCTTCCCAGCGCGACCGAAATCGTCTGCGCGCTGGGCTTCGAGTCGCAACTGATCGGCCGCTCGCACGAGTGCGACTATCCGGCCGCGGTCACCCGCCTGCCCGCCCTCACCGAGCCCAAGTTCAATCCCGACCGCCCCAGCGCCGAGGTCGACCGCGAGGTGCGCCGCATCGTCGGCGAGGCGCTCTCGGTCTATCGCGTCGACGCGCAAAAGCTCCGCGAACTGGCCCCCGACGTCATCGTCACCCAGTCGCAGTGCGAGGTATGCGCGGTCAGCGAGCGCGACGTCGAGGACGCGGTCGGAAACTGGCTCGGCGCGCGCCCGCAGATAGTCTCGCTCGCGCCCTACGGACTCGCGGACATCTTCGCCGATATCGAGCGCGTCGCTCGCGCGCTGGGCGAACCGGCGCGCGGCGCCGAGTTGGTGGGGCGGCTGATGGCACGGATGGACGCGGTCGCGGCGCGCGCGCGCCGGGCGGCCTCGCGCCCCACGCTCGCCTGCATCGAATGGCTCGACCCGCTGATGTCAGCGGGGAACTGGATGCCCGAGATGGTCGAGATGGCGGGGGGCCACAACCTGTTCGGCAGCGCTGGCGAGCACTCGGGACGGCTCGAATTCGACGCGCTGCTCGCCGCCGACCCCGAGGTTGTACTGGTCGCGCCGTGCGGCTTCAACATGCGGCATACGATGGCGGAACTGCCCGCGCTGGGCGCGCGTCCCGGATGGACCTCGATGCGCGCGGTGCGCGAGGGCCGGGTGTTCGTCGCCGAGGGCAGCCAGTATTTCAACCGTCCGGGGCCGCGGATCGCCGAATCACTGGAAATCCTTGCCGAGATACTCCATCCGGAGCTGTTCCAATTCGGCCACGAAGGCACCGGCTGGCGCCGCGCCGAGTAGATTGCGGCAGCGCGAGCGCTTCTGCGGCTCACTTCTTCGGCTTGAGGTAGGACATCCCGGCGCGCGCGGGCGTCAGGCGAATTCCGAACTCGGCGATCAGCGGACCGTTGTCGCAGGGATTGTCGGCGGTAAGGAAATCGACCGCATCGCGCGAGAAAACCGGCCGCGGCAGCATCTCACCCAACATCCCAGCCAGGCGCATCAGCGCCTCGGGCACGTGCACGATAGGCCGGCGATGGCCGCTCAGCTCCATCATCAGTTGGATCAACTCCTCGAAGCTCAACGGTTCCGGCCCGCCAATCGCGAACGTGGCGTTGCGCCCGTGGCCACCAACCGCCATCGCGACGCACGTGGCCAGGTCGTCGACCGCCACCGGCTGCACTATCTGCTTGCCGGTGCCGGGGATCGCAAAAATCGGCGCGTACTTGATCGCGCGCGCGAGCAGGTTGGTCACGCGGTCGTCGGCGCCATAAACCAGCGCGGGGCGGAAGATGGTGAAGTCTAACCCTGACTGGCCCGAGTCGCGTATCGCGCGCTCGGCACGGCCCTTGGCGCGAAAGCCGGGCTGGCGGCTCTGCTCGTCGGCCGCCGCGCCGCTTATGTAGATGATGCGGCCGACGCCGGTCTTGCGCGCCGCCGCGATCATCGCGACCGTGCCGCCGTAGTCGACGCGCTCGAAGGTCAGGCCGCGGCGCGAGTTCTCGATCGGATAGCCGTCAAATTGCGCGGCGTTGATCGCCACCTGCGCCCCGGCCATCGCCGCCTCCAGCGAGGCCGCGTCGGTCACGTCGGCGCGGACGAACTCGGCGCCGGTGCCGGCCAGGCGCGCGCGCACCGCGTCGGGATTGCGCGTCAGCACGCGCACGCGGGCCGTGTCGCCCAGCCGCCGCACGATCGCTCGGCCGATAAAGCCCGAGCCACCCGCTATCGCGACGGTGATGCGGTCCATCTTCAAATGCTCCAGATGGTTCAGATGCTCACGTTGACGTTCACTTCGAGGCTCGCCGTCTTGATGCGCACGGCGCGGCGTGTCCGGTGCGTCCGGCGTGGTCGCCGCTAAAAGCGGACTCTATGCCTGCCGGCGGCGAACCCGTCGCCGCCGCGGCCGCGACGATGCCGGCGCGTGTGCCTGCTGGGTCGCGCCGGAGGATTGGGCCGGCGCGTCGGAAGCGTCGCGGGCCGCGTCGCCAAGCTGCGTCAGGTGAAATCGCGAAACCTCAGGGCGGCAGTTGATCCTGATTCTCAGCCAATACGTGCCCAGGCCGCGGTTGGTATAGATGTAGAAGTCGCGGTAGCGATTAAGCCCCGCGTAAAATTGCTTGCCAATCCGGAGCAGCTTGAGCGGCGAGCCGTAAAACGGCAGCCGCACCACGCCGCCATGCGTATGCCCGGAAAGCATCACGCCCGGATTGAGATGGCGCGCGTAGAGCGCGGTATCCGGGTTGTGCGCCAGTACCATCGTGCATTCGCCCGGGCGCACTTGCGCAAAGGCGCGTGACGGCTCGGCGCGCCGCGACCACAGGTCGTCGATTCCGACTATCACCAGCGACTCGCCACGAACGTGCAGGCGATGGCTCTCGTTGGCGAGCACGCGGACCCCGGCCTGGTCGAGCGCCTCGTTGATCCGCTCGACCGAAGACCAATGGTCGTGATTGCCGGCGACCGCGAAAACGCCCAGGCGCGGCTCGAGCGCTCTTTACCGCTTCGCGAAATCCAGCAAGGTAGCGGCGCATCGTCTGCGGCCCGGTGAAATAGTCTCCGGTCAGGAACACCAGGTCGGGCCGCTGCGCATTTACCGCGGCGACCGCCAGCACCAGGCGCTCGAGGTCCTCGTCGCGATCGACGTGCAGATCGCTCAACTGGCAGGCGACCATTCCCTCCAGCGCCGAAGGCAGGCCGCGCACTGGGAGGCGAATACGCGTGACGTCGATTTCATCGAGCGTGCGGCGCCATATGCGATGGAGCGGACGGAGCGGGATCGGCGGCTTTGGACGGCGCGCGCGCCTCGGCTGCTCTTTGGCAACCTTAACTTCCAATACGCTCGCGGCAGAATCACTTCTCCATCAGAACAGTCATTTTAGAATATTTCACGCAGGGTGCGAAACTTGGTAATCACGTGTGACACGTTCGTCGGCCAAGTCGACCTCTTCATGCTCGAGTTCCCAGGTATGGGGATGTGGGATGAAGACCGCGCGCAGCCCCGCGCGCAGCGCCGGGTTGATATCCGAGCGGGGACTGTTGCCGATCATGAAGGCGCGGGTGCGGTCGAGCGCAGCCGCCTCGACCAACCGCCGATACGCCGCTTCGTCCTTCTCCGGCGGCACTTCGACGTGGCTGAAATGGCGCCGCAGGCCCGAGCGTTCGAGCTTGCGCAGCTGCTCGCGCGGCTGCCCCTTGGTAAACAGCGTCAGGTGATGGCGCGCGGCGAGCTCGACGAGCGTCGGCTCGACGTCCGGCAGCAGCTCGCAGTCGCGCTCGAGGAAATGCGCGGCGATGCGCTCGACCGCGTCGTCGAGCGTGTCGCGCGCGAGCTGGGGCGCAAGTTCCGCCGCGACCATCCGCATCAGGATCACGAACGACTCGCGCCCATATCCGTGGCTCCTGATAATTTCCAGTTCGTGACGGCGTATCGCCGCGCGCACCGCCTCAGTCGCTCCCGCACGGGCCGCAACCAGTTCGGCGACGAAGTGCGCCTCGGCTTCGAGGAAATGGATGTTGGAGTCCCACAACGTGTCGTCGGCATCAAAGATCAGATGAAGCGGACGGCCGTCGCCGAGCGGCTTGTGCCCGCGCGGCTTTTTCGGATCCGCCTCGTGCGGAGCGATGCGATCGGGGCGGCGGATTTCGACTGGTCAACTCGCAAACGCGCGCGTCTAGCGCAGCGGACGAAAAAACGCGCGGATATCCTCGACCAGCTTAGCGGGCTCTTCCATCGGGGCAAAGTGGCCACCCGACTCAAACACCGTCCAGCGCTTGAGATTGTAGTAGGTCTCGGCCCAGCGCCGCGGCATCATGATGATCTCCTTGGGAAACACGGCGGCGGCCGTCGGCGCCTCGACCACCGGCTGACGATTGTGCGAGGGCTGCCACGGATTGTGAATCGCCTCGTAGTAGTAGCGCGCCGAGGTCCCGTAAGTCTGGGTCGCCCAGTACAAGCGTCATCGTGGTGAGCAGTTCGTCGCGGGTGAAGCGGCGCTCGACCTCGCCGCCGCAATCGCTCCACGCGCACCGCTTCTCGAGCAGCCACGAGCACAGGCCCGCCGGCGAATCGTTGAGCCCGAACGCGATCGTCTGCGGACGCGTGAGCTGAATCGCGGAGTAGCCGCTGCCGTCGCCGAAAAACGTCATCGTCCGCTGATGCCATCCTTCCTCGCCCGGCCCATATAGCGAGCGGTCCGGCATCCCGCCCAAAAATGCGGTCAGCGGCACCAGCAAATGGATGTGGACGCCGTACAAGAGGTCGGCATACTTGTGTCCGAGTTGCGCCGAGACCAGCGCGCCCCAGTCGCCGCCCTGCGCCGCGAACTTTTTGTAGCCCAGCACGTCGCGCATCAGGGCGACCCACAGATCCGCCGTGCGCCAGTAATTGATTCCGGTGGTCGTAAGAGGCGTCGAAAATCCATAGCCCGGCAGCGACGGCACGACGACGTCGAACGCGTCGGCCGGGTCGCCGCCGAAGGCCGCCGGATCGGCAAGCGGACGAATCACCTTGTGAAAGTCGTAGAACGTCCACGGCCATCCGTGGCTCATGATGAGCGGAATCGGGCGCGGGCCCTTGCCCGGCTCGTGGATGAAATGGATCGGGATGCCCTCGATGCGGGTGGTGTAGTGATGGAATGAGTTGATCTCGCGCTCGGCGCGGCGCCAGTCGTAGCCGTCGATCCAATACTCGACCAGGCGCTTCAGGTAATCGAGGTTGGTGCCGTACTGCCATCCGTCATTGGCGAAGTCGGCGGCGAAACGCGTACGCTTCAGCCGCTCTTTCAGATCGCGCAGCGTTTCGTCCGGGATCGCAACGGTAAACGGCTCCTTGGCCATGGCGTCGACCTCCTCGCTCAGCAGAGGGCGGATGTTATCGCCGGCCGTGCGATCGAGGCAACCAGCGCGCCGTTTGCCGCCAGCCTGCGAGAAGTTCGGCGAAGATGTTCGGAGCGACAAGGGAGTGACTACTTCATGGCGGAACCACAGCAGCGCTTTTCATTGATCAACGACAAGAACCTCGCCGACCTGCGCAAACTGCTCGGCGTCCCGATAGAGGACTCGCTCGAGCCCTGGTGCTACGAAGCGACGCGCGACAACATCCGCCATTGGGCCCACGGCATCGGCGACGACAATCCGCTGTGGTGCGAGCCGGATTACGCGGCCAAGACGCACGGACGCACCGCCGCGCCGCCCTCGTTCGTCTTCGCGCTCAACCGCTCGTTCAGCGGCTACGTGGGAGGACTGCCGGGCGTGCACGCGATGTTCGCCGGCATCGACACGGTGTGGCATCGCCCGATGCTGCTCGGCGATCAGTTCACGACCAAGGCCTGGCTCAAGGAACTGGTCGAACATCAGACGCGTTTCGCCGGCCGCGATCGATCCAGCAGATCTATCGCTGCGAATTTTACAATCAGCGCGGCGAGATGGTCGCCGAGGGCGATAGCTGGTGCTTTCGTACCGAGCGCGACACCGCGCGCGAGCGCGGCACGAAGTACGACGAGGTCAAAAAGAAAGAGCCGGTCCACTATTCGCGCGACGATCTGGCGAAGATTTTCGCGCTCTACGAAGCCGAGGAAGTCCGCGGCGCCAATCCGCGCTATATCGAAGACGTGAAGGTTGGCGACAAGCTGCAGACGATGGCGAAAGGGCCGATGACGGTCACCGGCTTCATCGCCTTCGCGCAGGGCTGGGGCGGGCTATATATCCGCGCCAACAAGCTCGCGTGGAAACAGCTACGCAAGCATCCCGGAGTGGGCATCCCCAACAAGTTCGGCATCCCCGACGTCCCCGAACGCGTGCACTGGGAGGATGACCTCGCAACGCTGGTCGGAACGCCGGCGGCGTATGACTACGGGCCGGAGCGATGCTCCTGGATGTCGCATCACCTAACCAACTGGATGGGCGACGCCGGATTTCTCCGCCATCTGTCGGTCGAGATCCGCCGCCACAACCCGGTCGGCGACACACTCTACATCAACGGCGAGGTGACCCGCGTTTTCACCGAAGACGGCGCGCATTACGCAGAGATCGCGCAGACCGCGACCAACCAGGACGGCGAATTGTCGGTGCGGTCGAAAGGCACGGTGCGCCTGCCGTCGCGCTCGAAGTAGAGCGGCGTTTAAGGCGGCTTACTGCTTCATGCGGGGATCGGCGGCGGAAACGCACATCGCGTTTTTCGAGCTTTCCCACAGCGCCTGGTCGCGCACGTCCTTGCCCGGACCCGCCTTGACCGCGTCGTCAAAGTCGTTGTGCTTTTGCGCTTCGCACTTTTCCCGGGTCGCGTAGGTGCCGAAGTTGGTCCACGCCGGAAGCGGCGCGTTGACGTAGGCGTGCGTCGAGAGAAGCTTGTGCTTGGAGTTGTACGACTCGTACATCGGCGGAGCCACGAGGTACCATCCGGCGAGCAGAACCGCCGCGCACGACCATCTCATTAGTTTCACTCAGGACCTCGCCATGCCGAGCAGCATCGCCGTTGCCACGATCCCCTCAGTCTACCCTCCCCCCTTTGTTTTGTGCGCGAGAGATGGGTAACGGTGCGAGGACAAACAAGTAAGCAAATTAGGGGCGGGCTCCCTTTCGTACTTATTCTTCCTCGCGGATAGCCCACCTTACAAATGCAATTAACATTTGGCCATCAGCATAGTCGACCAGTTTTGGTTCAAGACTCTCACCTCCGCTCCTTCCCCGGTCAAAATAAGCCAACAATCCTCTCTTCCTCGATTCGTCTGGCCGAGTTCGTCGATTACTAGAACTTGCGGTATTGCCATGAAAGCCTCGACAACTTAACCCCAGGCGATGTCTACTTTGGTCGTGGTCAAACCATCCTCAGACGGAGGCAAAGCACCAAGCCGAAAACTATCGACCTACGACGCCGGCTGCATCACGCACCCGCAGCCACAACTTCAACTCAGATGGACCAGATCCTCTATTAAATCCATTGCTAACTTGTCCAAAAGGTTCCCGGTTTACTGGATCAAACGTTACGGGTTGACCTATGCGCGGGCCAATTCGGCTGGACGGTTCACAGACGAATTGCTACGCATGAGAGGCTTTAAAATAACGTCCGCGGGTAAATGCATGGACGCACTATGAAACGAACCAATCTGACGGTTGTGTCCTTGTGCGCCATGTTGCTGTGGGTAGGGACAGTGCAGGCTAAGCGCACGCCGCCACCACCCAACCCGACCCTGGTCTGTCGGCAAAGCAAGCTGAAGGCGAACGGAGTTCTGGAAGCCTGCCTAGCGACGAACCGCGCCAATGTCCTGGCGGACAGGGCCGACGAATCGGCGGTATGCGAGACCAATTTTACCAAGGCACTGGCGAAGGCCGATAAAGCCGCGACGAAGGCAAAAACGTCGTGCCGCTACGTCGCCAACGGCGACGGCACGGTGAGCGATCTGGACACCGCGCTGATGTGGGAGCAGGAGACCGGAACAGTCGGCATCATCCTCACCAACCCCCCCGTGACCGACGTGAACAACGCATACACGTGGTCGACCGGTGACGACTTGGCGGACGGGACGGCATTCACGTCGTTTCTGGCAACGCTAAACAACGGCGCGTCGACCGTCGGTGGGGTCAGCACCCCCATCACGGGCTGCTTGGCGCATCACTGTGATTGGCGCCTGCCGTCGATCGTGGAACTGCAGGGGATCGTCGATCTGAGCGCGCCCGGCTGTAGTGCCGGAACGAGCCCGTGCATCGACCCCACATTTGGGCCCACGCAGTCCAGCTACTACTGGTCGGCCACTACCTTCGCCGACTATCCGTCCAACGCGTGGTTCGTGAACTTCCTCAATGGCACCGTGGGCATCGCCCGTAAGACCTTCTTCGACTACGTACGTGCAGTGCGTAGCGGCAGGTGATCGATCATTTGGTCATTGGCTTATTGATTATTTGATTTAGGGGTTTGTGGGCGCAGCCCCCAAACTCGCCGATTTTTTGGCAATGGCGCAGACGGAACATCTCCCGATTTACAAGGCGGCATACGATTGCTGCGCCTCTATCTACGCACCCATTCTCCACTTTCAGCGCCCCGCCGGAGGAAATGGAGTTGGGCACACGCTTACAAAGGTTCTGACGACATACGGCCTGTATCGATCGGCCGGCCACCGAGAGGTGCCTCCTCGAAGCGCCGAAGCGCTGACACCCTAGGGTTGCGTGCGCGCCTCCACGTCCAAGCGCTACCTTATGGGTAGCCGTGTGAGATCAGCGCTCGCGCACCTCTACCGCGCGTACTCGCTCGAGCAGCTTCGGGTAGCACGACCGCGCCGTCGCAACTTCTTCGGCCGGAGCACTTCCAAACCCACCGATGATCAGCACGCGCGCGCCGTCGCATTTGTCGCCCATTCCCACCGCATCGACACGGCGATCGGGCGTCAGGTAGTAGCGCACCACGTTTACTTTGCGACGATTATAGACCGCGATCAGATCGCCTCGCACAGTTTCCCGCGCAGCACGCGACGCCGCTTCGCGCCATCCCAGCTCACGATAGTTCCTAAGCCAGTTGTGTATTGGCGGCGCGGAAAGATAAACGAGAAGTATGGCCAGGGCGATACGTAACGCGGCACTGTGCAGGGCTGCCGCCCCCAAACCGGCAAGTGCGAACATGCCGAGGAAGGCGATCAGCACATAGCGCGGAAATTCCATCGGCCGAATCAGGTAGGTCACCGCGAACGCCGCCAGGAGCGGCCCGGCCATCCAGGCGGCGAGAAATCCCGCGGCTGCGCCCGCCGAACGCCATTGCCGCCACACACCGAAAACGCCCAGGGCTACAAAAATCCAGAACAACTCAGGGCTGTTGGCCGAATCGCGCAAGGTCGTGAACGGCCACGAGATGGGCTGCACTTTTATCCAGTCGACCGCACCCGTCCGCACAGCATGCTCTGAGTCGGCGAACACGTGTGGCAGCAGGGGCGCTAGCAATGCGATCCCGGTTGCGACTGCAATACCGGGGCGCACGATGGAGAGCTCACCGGCTCGAGAGCCCATCCACCTGGCCAGCAACAGACAACCTAACCATAGTGCCTCGGCAAAGAGCAGGAAACTCGAACTGTAGTTGGTAGCGATCATCGCTGCGGTAAAAATCGAGGTGCCAATGTAGTCCCTTGGTGCGCGA
The DNA here is from genome assembly GCA_963832395.1 of uncultured delta proteobacterium. Lineage (GTDB taxonomy): Bacteria > Desulfobacterota > Binatia > Binatales > Binataceae > JAKAVN01. Next base: position 502,514 of record CAWHTV010000002.1, read on the forward strand.
CGGCGCTGCATGCGCGAGAAAAAAAATATCTGCAGGAGCTCGGTCGCGAGCAGCAAGGGAAATTCACGCGCCGTGCGGTCTGATACAACCATCGTGAGGTTGGTGGCATAGATCAACGCAGCGAACGCGCCAGCTAACTCGCCGGTCAGAACGGCTGACTCGTCGCCCAACGAACGGAAGACCTGGCGCACGGTGACAAAAACCAGCATGATCACGACCGTTCCAATCACGGCCGACAGCAAACGCATCGATGCCACTGCGTCCCCGAAGACGCCGATCCATCCATGCAGCAGGAGATCATAAGGCGGAAGCTTGCCGCCACTTTCGATCTTTGGCTCGGCCGCTATCACCGCCTCTACACTCGGTGCGATTGCGCCGGCCCACGCTTGACCCTCGTCGCCGCTCAAATCCCAACGGTCCAGCCGATGAAAGCGGTAGTGCGCCCCAAGAATCACCGCGACAGTGAGCAAAGCCATCGCGAACAACCGAGACGAGCGCCAGGCCCATAGCAAGGTGTCTGAAACGGTTTGACGCGGCGAGTGCATCGCGATGTGCATTACGTCACAGTCCTTATTGATCGGATTTCCATATATGGACCGCAGCCCCTGTGGCAAGAGGTCTCGAGCTTAATGACATGATTCCGGTTGCATCCCGTCTATGCGGACTCTGTAAATGGGGCGTGGGGTCGCCCTACGCCCTTATGGATTTCGTTTGCCTTACCGTTTTGACGGCCTCAAAGGGCCTTGGAAATCCGCAGGCTTGGAAGACGCCGGTTCTGACCGGTTCGCCATCACATTGCTCATGCCGGTCCTATTGGTCGACGCGACGAACGGAGCGGGATGCCTTCGTGCGAATCGATCCAATCGTCGCAAATTCGCCTTGAGCAGAGCGGCCATGTCTCCGCCGCTCAAATTTCCCGATGAAAAGGCAAAAATCTTCAATTTCTGTTCGAAGATTTTTGCTTTCTCAAGGGGACTATATCGCTGAGCTTTATCCTTGGTTGGTACGGCCCAGCCTCTCTCTCCTGGGAGGGAAAGCCAGACTTCATCTAACGTACCGCGTGGAAAGTGCGCCAAATGGCGTTCAAATGGAAACGATTCATCCTTGAAAACAGTTAAGATCGCGGCGCAATCGTAGAGGTTTTCGTCCAAATAGAGAGTGGTCTGGTCATGCGGACGCTTTGCGGTACTCCCCTTCCCACCAGATCGCTTCCCAGATTTCCTGCTCGCTGCGCCCATATTCGTGTGCCAGTGATTTCGGGTCTTCCCTCGCTGCGAAGCGAGAGGCGATCACGGGGTGAAAACCGGCGGACAACTCATCAAACACGCGCGCTACTACTGGTTGCTGCTGGCGGAGAGCCACCTAACACGGCGGCTGTTCGCAGACATGCTGGCGAAGATCGCGATGCTGCCGTAGCCGGCCCGATGGAGTGAGCACGAAGCGGAGCAAATTTCGATGACGACGCCGGGGATGCAGGGAGAAGTGTCGCCAGAATCGATCGAGAAAGCACGCATCTTCTTCCTCCGTCGGGAGCCCGCCAGACGCGAAACCGGTCTCTCCCTGCAGTGCTGGGAACCATGCGGAGCAAAATTGGATAAACCCTTGCCGAGGAAAGCCGCTTGATCTATGGAAACAGTTGGAATTGGAAAGTCAAAAAGGAAATTCCCGCTAAAACCGGATTCAAGATGGAAATCGTGTCTGAGCCCCAAAGATGCTGACCGGTTTTTCCAAACGGCGCGGATGGAACTTCTCCCGCTTTACCAGTCGGCAGAGGATTGCTACAGCGGGGCGAGCGCTTCTGCAGCTTTAGCGACAGCGCCGGGCGCGCCGATGCAATTGTTACTCGCGACGTCGATCTTAGTTGTCGCAAGTACCGCCCGAAGGTCATGTCGATTTGCACCAGAAAAAGCTGCACATCGGAATCGGTGTGACTCGAAAATGGAAACGGGGAATTCGAGGTAGGACGATGGCAGATTCACAACTTCGCACGGACGCAAATTTGATTGAGTTTGGTGACCTAGGTACCACGCAGAAACGCGGGACGCTCAGGCAGGTGAGTCTCCATTCGTGGAAAGAAGACAGCGAAAAAGACGGGCGCGACAGATTCGAGTTGACCGAGACCAATCGAGATCAATGGTCAATATATCTGTTCGATAATTCCAGAAAAGTGTCTCTTCAGGTCGACCTGTTCAAGAAAACCATTTATTACAGTGACCCGAAGGCACCGCGCCGCGCACAGTACCAGGTCAACTCGTCTGGATCTCGGCCCTCCGGCTGGCTAGCCAATCACGCCGAAGCCGGCTCGGATCCTAATAAGATCGAATCGGTGTTCAAACAGGTCGGGACCAAGGATTGGACCGAAGACAAGCCGGACGGCACTACGTCCTTCAAGTTTTCCGAAACCGGGCGCGATGACTGGTCGGTCTATCTGCTCGATTCAAGCCGCAACGTTCGAATTCAACTGGATTTGTTCAGATCGTTAGTACTCTATCAGGCCGACAACGAGGCTCAGCGTGAAATATACAAAATCATCTCCGCCTCCACGAAAGTTAACGGCTGGCTAGTCAACAAAGTAGATTACATCGCTGCGGGTAGTACAATCGCCGGCTCGCTCCGGCAAATCGACGCCCACACCTGGGTTGAAGAAAACGCGATTAGTGGCAGAACCACTTTTGAATTCACCGAATCCGGGCGCGACGACTGGTCAGTCTACCTGAACGACCCTTCCAGAAACCTCTCGCTGCAGCTCGATCTCTTTACCGGCGCTATCTTTTATAGCGCTGCCAAGAGCCCGCGGCGGCGGCTCTACACGATCGGACGCGCCGATGTACTGCCGATACTCAATATGGACAATGGCGCGACGGTTAACCTCGTCGCCTATGGCGATTCGACCAGCAAGCTCTTGGGCCACTTCCGCCAAACCAGCGAACAAACCTGGTCCGAGGACCTCGAAGCAACCGGAAGGGACGCCTTTGCGTTTGAGGAAATCGCCCGCGATGATTGGTCGGTCTATTTGTACGACGCCAGCCGCAACACGTGGATCCAACTGGATTTGTTCAAACGGAAGGTCCTGGTCCAGGTGGGCACCCAACCGCAGCAAGTCCTTTACGACATAGTCAGCACCTCGTCGGTGCTTAACGGCTGGCTCGTCAACGTTGTCCACTATAGTACCAGTCCCACAACGCCCGAGGTGTTGCGCCAGGTCGGGTGGACCAGCTGGGCGGAATACAAGCAGAGCGACAGTTCAATCGCGAACCACTTCAACGAGACCGGAAGAGACGACTGGTCGGTCTATCTGAGCGACCCGTCGCGCGATGCGAAACTGCAGATCGATCTTTTCCGCAAAAAGATCCTTTATGGAACCGGGAACCGACCCCTTGAAGGATCTCTACGATATCAGCGCCCAGGCTCATGATGCGGAGCTCTGGCGGCTGCCCCATCGCGTGACCTGCCGATCGTCGCTGACACAGGACTTCGACATCGCGGCGGACGGAGGAGCGCCCACCCCGCGGCCGGCCTACCGCGCATCGATCTCAGTTCCGATCCAGGTCACCAGTGTGGAGATTTGGGCCTCCGAGGAAGTGACGCTGACGATCAACGGAGCGACCCACACCATCGACAAGGTGAAGACCGCGAACGTCACGCCGTCGCTGCTGTCCAAGCTGTCGATTTCGATTCCGGCGACCGAGATCGGTTGTCCAACCCTCTTCTTGCGCACCAACCTGATGAGAGCATCCGATCCGCCGCATATCGTGACACCCGATGTTGAAGTCCACAGGAAGATCGGCGCTCTTCCGGATGGCGCCATGTATGCCGCCAGGGGCCAGTTAGGCATAAGTTCCACGTTTGACGACAAACCCAACGACGTTGCCTCTGTGCAGAAGGCGGTCCAGAACCTCACCTGCGCAGTTCAATACTCATATAACGATACCTATCACGGTGTGCACCACGATCGGGGTGTGCTTCCCGCCAACATGGAACATCAACATTTCGCGCTGGATTTTTCGACTGGCGGCGCGACCTACAGCCCACTCACCAGGCAGCAGGTCATCGAGAGTACGCAAACCGCCCGGCGCATCAGCGGTGGGGCGGCGCAAAGCTTCGGTGACGACTTTCTTGCCGGTTTGAAGCAGGCCTCGACAATCATCGTTCATACGGCGGACGCCATTGGGAATGTTGCCGTCGACACCGCTTCCCGCGCATCCAAGGGTCTCTCTCAGGCGGTCAGTGCGGTCGGCGAAGACCTCGTCCATGGTGATTTACTAAAGGCCGGTTCGGACTTGTTCACTGGCGGTGAAAACCTTGGAAAAACGCTTGCCGTCGGTGCCAGCACCGCAGTTGCCGACGCGGCCCAAGGTGCAAAACAGGTACTAGTTATTACGCTTAAGCTAGGGACCGAAGCGATCCAGGTAGTCATCGACGAAACCGCTTCCCTCGGCAAGGCCGTCAACTCGTTGCTGGATAAGATTGGCATCCTGGTTGGTAAATTCGTCGGCTGGTTGCTGGACAATGTTGGCTGGGCAGACGTACTTCATACCCAGACTGTGCTGCTGGATTCCCTCAACACCAGACTGAGTCAGGCCGCGACGTTTCTTACGGACGCCAAGGAAAAGGCAGACGATTTCTTCAAACAGCAGACGCAAGGCGCTGGACAACGCAATAGACAGCGCCATGTCAGCCTATGGTGTCGACAAGATCGCCTCGCAACCAAGCCCTCCCTCAGCTCTCTCAGGCGCGATCGAGCAGATAGAGTGGTTCATCGGAAACTTCACACAACAGTCCCAGGGCTCTGCGCTCTCGATACAGGCCGTCTCTGTACTCGGCGGTCCCTCTGAAATCTCGGATTTAGTATCGATCATCGAGAAAAAAGTTGGCCACGACGGCGAGACGGTCATCGCGGCGTTAGGTGACGCCTACGAACACCTCAAGCGGATATTCAGTGACGGCGGGTCCACGCCTCAGGATCTCATCGGTGTGGTGCTGGAAGTAGTGCGCGCCGCGGCCCACATCGGCATCGACATAGTCAGCGCCGTCGTGGATCTGATTCTCGATATGGCGATCGCCGTCATTGCCCAACTCAAGACGGCGGGCAACGCGGAGTTCGATGTTCCGTTCGCGTCCGCCTTTTATGAAGGCTTGACAGGTGGTCAGAAGCTTTCTCCTTTCGGACTTGCGGCGCTGCTGATCGCTATACCACTCACTATTCTTTATAAAGCGCTGGAAGGGAAAAGACCTTTTGACCGTGTCGCTGTTGCCCAGGAGGAATCAGCCGCCGGCACTGACCCAAATACTCTAACAAGTGAAGAGGTCGGGTGGAGCTACACTTATGGAGTTTGTCATATTTTGCTGAGCATCGTCGCTACGGCTAACGATGCGTTGGCCTTTGCGAAGGATCGAAAGACGCGATCATCGAAAAGCTCTCCAGTTCCAATCGGCGGAGACATTGAAATGCAACCGCTCGATAAGGTGACACATGAAGAGGTTCCAGGCTTCGAAGACGTTCCCGATGAGCCAGGTGAGTTCCATGACGTCCCCGATCAGCGACCGAGCATGGGCGCGGGAGACGCGAGCGTACGCTTCGGGGACTTCCCCGATCCCTCTAAGGAGATGGGCGCAGGTGAGGAAGGCAATTTCAAGGACGCCGAGGATCAACTGGCAGAATTTAGCAAGCTCCAAACTCTCTTGGGTTTTATGAATCTCGCCTTGAACTTGCTCGCGACGGCAGCCGACGCACCTATGCCGCCTGAATGTGATCCGACCATGCCAGACTACAGTACTTCGAATGACGTCCTCCAGGCATCCAACTACTTTTCTCACGTGACATTCTACTACGGGTGCGCCTGTACCGCTTTTGACGGTGTGATCTTCGCTTTCACGGCGGTCAGCACCAGAAATCAAGACATTACGGAGTCCGCACTCGCAACAATGCAGAGTTACGTGGGTATATTCACCGCGCTCCGCGGTTTAGCCCACTTAGGTCTGATGATCACCATCGCTTACTACGATCAACAAAAATTCGTGAAGCTGAATACCGAGATGAGCAGTCCTGGATTCTCATCGATGATGCAGTCCGACCCGATCAAGACGCTTAGCAGTCTCGGCGGTCCGACTACGAGCCAGGCCGCGGCCACTAGCGAGATCCAAGACCTGCTGGAGTTTTACAATTGGGGGAGTGGTGCGGGAACCAATCCGGTCATTCTGGGAATTCCCGAAAAGGCCTTCGGGAACACCATGGACACATATCCTGAACTCGGCCAGCTCGGTAATTTCCAGCCCTTGATTGACGCGACCGAGGGACTGAGTTTGCTGGTAACCGCTTCTCTCGATGGTCTTGGTCATCTAGCGGAAGGGATCACCTACCTGGTCAGAACCAGTCATGGGCGGCTCCATTGATGTTGATATAGCGAGCATTCACGCCGGCGGAAATCGTGGCTCCGGCGTGCGCATTGGCTGCCTGGATACCGGCGTGGACGGCGCCCATCCTGCACTGCGCAACCGAGTCGAACGCTTCCGCTACTTCGGTCCCGACGGATACCGGTCGCAGGATCGCACTCCCATGGACACGGCCTCCCATGGCACCCACATCGCCGGTCTGATTGCGGGAGGTCATGAAAACGGCGGCATTTTGGGTGTCGCGCCTGGCGCGCAACTATATTGCGGCGCAGTCATCGAGGACGGCTCGATCCTGGCGCGCATCCTGCTCGGTCTGGATTGGCTTGCCGGCTGCGATGTATCGGTCGCCAACCTGTCGCTGGGCATACAGGGTGCGTCGCCGGTCTTCCGGACCATGATTCGTTTTCTGGTAGACAAGGACGTCCTGGTTACTGCACCGATTGGTAATAGAGGCGCCGGCCGTGCATGTGCTCCGGGAACTTACCCAGAGGTATTGTCAGTCGGAGCCGCCGACGACAGCGGCCGCGTAGTCAAGTTCTCCGGCAGCCTGAACAACTCCGAGACCAAAGCCTGCGAGAAGCCTGATCTGGTCGCGCCTGGAGTGGATTTATTGTCGACGGTTCCCGAAGGCCGCTTTGAGGTGCGCAGCGGCACGTCGATGGCATCCGCGCTGGTCGCGGGCGCAGCCGCCCTCTTGCGCGGCGCGTTCCCGCAAAGCTCCGCCGACGCGATCGCAAACGCTCTGCGCCAGACGAGTCTTCCTCTCGCTTCGGATCAACGGCTGCGCGCGCATTACGGCCTCGTGCAGCTCCGAGACGCATTCGAACATCTGCGGGCAGCGACCGAGGCGACAGCGCCAAGCATCGTGCCAAGGGAGACGTTTGCCAAATTTATCGATCCGCGATTGAGCGGTAAGTTATCGTACGCACTGGATAACAGTGATCAGGATGCCATCCTTGAATTCACCGACGTTGAAGCCCTCCGTTCCTTCGAGACGAGCCTTCATCAGATGCAGGGGAGAGAGTCCCGATCTGAATACAGATTGCTGAATCTGCGACATGCGCCGATATGTATCGTCCGGTGCCGCGCCCAACTTCTCAAACAAGTATTGAATTCAGAGGCGCTGCGGGTTGCCAGCGCGTGTGACGTCGATCGCACCTTTGGCGATCTGCTTCGAAGCGAAGTCGGTTAGGTCGCCCGAAATACCCAAGAGCAATTCGCCTTTAGAAATTCGCCGCGAGGGGCGGATATCAAACTCGTGCATCCACCGGTCACGCGGCTGGGCGACCCTTATGTCATTCTGAGCGCAGATGCCGAGACTCAGGACCGGTCTGCGCTGTGCTTCAATGCCATCTCGGGAAGGGTATATAGCGCGACGGGACTGGCACTGCCGCTCAGGGAATAGCTCCCCACCGATACCAGCGGCGACGTACAACGCATGGCTACCGTCTGCGAGATCAGCACCGAGAATTCGATGGGCGGATTATCCGAGCTGGAAGTAGACGCCCTTGAACTGCTGCCGAACTCATTCAGCCTCGAGGAGTCCAGCGCGGCTTTGCATGAGTATATGGGACTGGCTCTGTATCGGTTGGCCGGCTGGATTTGAGACGGATGTGACGGCTCAATTTTTGAGAGCATTTTGCACCGCGTCAATCATTTCTGTTGCTCATCGGCAAAAATAGTTGATGTCGAACACTAACCCATCAGTGGGATACCTGCAGGAGGGAAGACCACTCGAAACCCAGACCGGGTTCAGGCGGGTGCTGTGCGAGATGACGGCTAGGCACAATCGCGAGTTACGCCTCAATCGCTGGAAGAAACACTTCGCATGAATAGGGAACGGATTGGGAAAGCACGGTCATGGTTGGACTGCCGCCCGCCAAGCAGGATATTCACATCCATCTTGATGGCGATATCCTCGACTGGTTCAAGGCGCGTGGCAGAGGCTACCAGACGCGAATAAACTGAGAATCCGCGAATCTCCGAGGAGACGATCCGCCGGCTCGCCCGCCATGTTAGCCCCCGGATGCTCTCGCGCTACGCCCATATCCGCACCGCCGCTCGCCGGGATGCTATCGCCGCCCTTGAGAGCGTCACCATTCAGCCCACTCAGTCACAGCCACAGTCCGCGGCGCTGCTTAACTAACGGTGTAACTATGCCAGCAACAACAACGAACGGCGAAAAGACCCCACTAGTATGAGCCTGACAGTGTGCCTGGGCGAACCTCACACCGGGAGGAACGCAGCGTCGACATGAAGCGACGGACGGGCGTGCGCAAAAGAAACCGGGCGCGCAGGAAAAAATGAACGGAGTTACCACTTTTGGTAAGCCGGTCGCTAAAAAGAGATTCAGGAGATCGCCTATTCGGCGCTGCCCTTTGACGTTGTAGCAGTCCGGATGTAGGCTCGCGTGGAAAGGAGAAAATCGAATGGAGCGCATTAGCAAGGTTCCGCTGGAGCGTCTTGATCCGGAAAATAAAGGCGATGATGCGTGCGAGCGACGAAGCGATAGGGGGTTCGGAGTGGATTCAGTACTACGCGCACACGCCGGATCTGTTTAAGCAATTCGTTAAATTCTACTACGCCCACATCATGAACGATGACGCGGGGATCAGCGTCAAGCTCACCGAACTGATTCGACACAAAGTAAACCAATATAATCAGTGCCAGCTTTGAATGCGGGCAGTTTATGCCTCGGCGAGGCAGCAGGGACTGACAGACGAGATGCTCGCGGCACTTCCATCGTTCGAGGAAAGTGCGCTGTTCACACCACGCGAGAAAGCGGCGCTCAAGTTTGCCGAAGTGCTGGCCAGCGAACATCGGAAGACTTCTGACGAGTTGTTTGTCCGCCTGCACGAGTATTTTTCAGAAAGTGAAATTCTCCAACTGGGTTGGAGAATCGCAATGTTTATCGGATACGGCCGGCTGTCCTTTGCCTTAGGCCTACAAGACGTAGGCAAGGTCTGCTTTCTATCTGAAAAGCATTCTCAGGAGCTTCTAGACAACAGAGCGAAATAGCTCGTAGAAGACAAAGCCGGGAGCTAAACCGCCGCAAGCCCAGCACTTTCTTAGATAACTCAGGAACCAGCCGATAGCGTAGGTCCAGGGAAGTCTGCGATGGGTAGCGCGAAACGAAAAGAGCCGACGAATCTCGGTCGCACCGCCGTGCTCGCACTGGTCGTCTGGTGTCTGACGATGCCCTCGGCGCTTCGCGCGGACGGCTCAATCGCTGTACCCAGAACGGCCGATGTTGAGACGGGCACCTGGGAGCTCCTGCAACCGCCGTCCCATCCGTTAGTTGTCCCTGTACCGCCCGGAGGGACGCCGTCAGTGACGGATTTCGCGGCTCCTTACTCCCAGTGGACGAGAATTAAAACCTTCCCCGCCGAGAAAGAATGCCATGCACAGGCCAACGATGCTCTGGCGGAACATCAGTCCAAACAAGAGGGCAAGGCCCTCGCGCGGCTGAGCGCGCAACTGGGCGTTCGTGTTGTCTCCGGGCACGGGGACATCAGATCCCTCGCGGAAGAAAAAACTTTACGCTGCGTCGCCTCCGACGACCCCCGTCTCAAAAAATAAGGCGACACGGGCGCAGCGAGGGCGCGCGCGAGATGGGCGCAGTGGCGCGCCAGTCGTCCGCAGAGCTAAAATGTTGACTGCGGATAAGGAGAATGCCCATGAAGGTCCATCACGCTGCCGCTCTCGCCCTGGTAGCCTGGTACTGTATGACTCCGACGTGGCAAGATGACAAGGTTCTTGACCAAGCTCCGTTTAAGCAATGGAACATAAGCGGAAAGTTCGACACCGCAAAAGAGTGCAGCGATTTCCAGTCGAAGTCGATTAAAGCGGCGGCCCAGACCAATTCCGCGCTAAAAGACGTTGCGAAACAAAGCGTGTTTCGGTCGGTCTGCGTATCGACCGACGACCCCCGTCTCAAAAAATAAGACGGGCGCTAGCCATGGCGCGCGCGGCTACTGACGCGTCCTTGACCCTCGCCGGCTCGCGGCCCTACGCTTTCAGGGCATGCGGGCTCGCCGCAAAGGACAATCGCCCGCCAATTACCGGAGGAACGAGCCGGACGTTATCAGCATCGAAGAGCTGTCCGACAACGGTCTGACCGATCCAAATGTTTCGACCAAGGAGCGGAGTAAGGCGCTCGGTTGGCTCGCCGAAAGGATCGAACAAGGCAGCTAAGGGGCGATGTCCGAGCCGCAGGAGGTGGAGACTATGGCCCTGCGGCTATCCCGCCAAATGCTCAGCCCCGGAATGCCGCCGACCCGCCACCAGGATCCTTCGCTGTCTCGATAACCAAGGGCGATTCGAGCGTCAGGCAGACGCTTGCGACACCCGCGCGAACGAGCGGTGCGCTGGGCTGCGTGTACTGCTTTAGTAAGAGCTTACTTCTCAGCGGGGCAGGCGCAGACGCCTACCGAATTTGGGAAAATAAACACGCGGGGAGTTCGCAGCGTGTTGAGCTCGTTCCGGCTCAGTGGGCGGTTAATCAGGTTCGTCTCGGTCACTGCAACGCCATCAGCAACGAGGACTTAAGCAGCCGCTCGGGCGGGATCGACGGTCGCCCGATCGCGCTGTACATCTCATCGAACAATGCCGAAAGCTGCGTGAATGCCGCGTCGGCCAGTTCCTTGACCCGTCTCAGCGGATGCTCCCTCGGCACCCGATCGCCAGGCTCCATAATCATCAACATCGCCCGCTGCCGCCGCTCTTCACCCCGCATCCGCCGCTTCCTCCACCAGTCAGACTGCTCACTAAGACGAATAATCCAATGATGAGATTCAGGCGTTTATCAACGGCCTTGTATGTAGCGAATGTAGTAGAAGTGTCGACAGACGTGGCGCGGCAGGCCGGTGCGGCCTTGGAGAAAACACCCCGTCTAGCAGCGAAGGTCGTCGCGCCATCACAGCGCTCAAGCCCGAACGGTTGTAAGGGAGGAAAATCCCGGATTGCAAGGCTGGGCAAGCAGCGCGATGAGGTGCGGTGATGGCGGAGGCAAAACGGTATGTCGGGATCGACGTGGCCAAGGCGCAGTTGGACGTGGCGCTGGGGCCCAACGGAGAGCGCTTTGCGGTGGCCAACGACGAGCGCGGAATCAGCGCGTTGCTTGGGCGACTCGAGCCCGCTGACCTGGTGATTATCGAAGCGACCGGCGGCCTGGAAGTCCCCGTCGCCAGTGCCTTGGCGACGGCGGGAATCGGGGTAGCAGTGGTTAACCCACGCCAGGTGCGCGACTTCGCGCGCGCCACTGGGCAGCTGGCCAAGACCGACGCGCTCGACGCACAAGTGCTGGTGCGCTTTGGCGCGGCGGTCAAACCCCAGGTGCGAGCGCTGCCGGACGCGCAGGCCCAGGCGCTCGAAGCTCTGGTGAACCGCCGCCGCCAATTGGTTGAAATGCTCACGGCGGAAAAGAACCGCCGGGCCAACTCGCCCAAGGTGATCCACAAAAGCATTGATGAGCACATCCGGTGGCTGGAAAAGCGGCTCTCCGGGTTCGACGACGAACTCGCCGCTTTGGTCCGCGAGACCCCTATCTGGCGCGAGCGCGACGAGTTGCTGCGCTCGGTGCCCGGGGTCGGCAAGGTGCTCTCGACCACCCTGCTCGCGCACTTGCCCGAGCTGGGGGCACTTAATCGCAAACAAATCGCCGCGCTGGCCGGACTGGCGCCTTTTAACCGCGACAGCGGTAGCTTGCGCGGCAGCCGTTGTATCTGGGGTGGTCGCGCCCAGGTCCGGCGCGTCCTGTACATGGCGGTGGTCTCCGCCGTGCGTTCCAATCCAGTGATCAAGATTTTTTACGCCCAGTTGCGGGCGCGCGGGAAATACCCTAAATCGGCCCTCACCGCCTGCATGCGCAAGCTGCTCGTGATTCTCAATGCCATGCTCCGCAGCAAAACTCACTGGCACGCCACCGCGCTCGCGTCCTCGACCTCTACCCTTTATCCCCTCGCAGACGCGGTTTCCGAACACGGTTGCTGCTAGGCTCGACACCAAATTCAGCCCACGCCAGGCGCCCGCCAGATGCACGGGTCTCTACACGCGGCGTTCGACGATTGAGACCTTGCGTCCACCGAAAAACTCTCATTGACAAGATTCGTGCCAATGGGGGCGATTTTGTTCGTGCCAATGGGGGGCGATTTGATGGGAAACGTCTGTTATGGTGAAGATACTTGAAGAATGGCCGCGACCGTGATGATGACGGAATTTTCGACCGCTCGCTCCCCTGTGGGTGACTTGGTGTCTACAATCAGCGCGACCCCGCGCTCGGTCGCTATTGAGGACTGTGACTTCTATCATGTCATGGATTTGCCCGATGTTGGATGCGTCGGAGGTCAATGGGACTTGCGCGGGCATGTCGATGAATATCTCGGAAACGTCGACTTTCTGGGGAAACGCGTACTTGAGATCGGCCCGGCAAGCGGTTTTCTCACCGTCGAGATGGAGCGCCGCGGCGCCGAAGTGGTGGCCGTCGAGGTGACCGACGATCCGGGCTGGGACTTCGTGCCCTATCCACCGGCCGTGCTTGACCCGATTCGGGTTACCCGTGCGGAGCACATGCGCCGAATCAAAAATTCATTCTGGTTCACGCACCGGGCGAACAATTCCAAGGCCAAGCTGTATTATGGCGATGCCTGCAATCTACCGGACGCGCTCGGCTCATTCGACATCGCTGTAATGGCGGCGGTCCTATTGCATACCCGCAGCCCCCTCGCAATCATCGAAGAATGCGCCAAGCGGGCCAAAACGCTCGTGATCTGCGATCTCCTATTCACCGACATCGAGGGCTCACCGGTCTGCCGCTTGAACCCCACACGCGAAAACAAATCGTGGGATACATGGTGGCATTTCAGCACAGACTTCCTGGCGCAGTTTATCGGCGTGTTGGGATATGATAACTGCACAATCACCCGACATACCCAGATGGCTCCCAACGGTCCTCTGCAACTTTTTACGATCGTGGCGAGCGGGCCCACGCGCTAAAATAAAACCCAACCGCGCGGTTTGTCTGTGTCGGACACGTTCACCGAAGAGCGCCAAGTCCCTACGACTCTGTTTTCGTGACGCTCTTCGATAAATAGATCAATAAATATATTTGACTCTTCGATTCCGACTCCCGTATAGGTCCTTTCTGACTAGGGCGATCGCTTACCGCCTCCAGGAACAAGCCTTCGGCGGTCTCAAGCCCTCGACCCGACGCCTGCTCGCGAGGGTCGCCCAAGAGGCTGCGGCTGGGAGCTCGCCGAAGCGACCGCCGGTGCGAAGGGCCGAGATGGGAACAATCCTGGTCCGTGAATGGCAAGGCAACGCGCACCGGGTCACGGTGCTCGGCGACGGCGTGTCCTTCAACGGCAAGCGTTACCGTTCGCTCTCCGAGGTCGCGCGCGAAATCACGGGCAAATACCCTGAATCGGCCCTCACCGCCTGCATGCGCAAGCTGCTCGTGATTCTCAATGCCATGCTCCGCAGCAAAACTCACTGGCACGCCACCGCGCTCGCATCCTCGACCTCTACCCTTTATCCCCTCGCAGACGCGGTTTCCGAACACGGTTGCTGCTAGGTGCAGAGTTAGTTTGGCGGCGCATTTCCCTCTAGCAGAGTGTTGATTAAAGAGTGAATTGGGAAAATGCGTCTCCGACAGCGAAGCCTAAGAGCGTCTTGAGATCATTTGGAGATCAGTAAGTAGGTAGCTAAATCCATCGGGTTGCATTTTTCAACAACCTGTCAAGTCATTGAACCAATGCGTACATCATAATCGTGGTGAGGCTTAAGTAACTCGTCGAAGCTGTTCCTCGTCGCATTTTCCGCAACCTGCTAAGCAACGCGCTGATTCCGCGCTCGTCGTTGGCCACCGCAAAGCGCTCTCCGTTGGGCCCCAGCGCCACGTCCAACTGCGCCTTGGCCACGTCGATCCCGACATACCGTTTTGCCTCCGCCATCACCGCACCTCATCGCGCTGCTTGCCCAGCCTTGCAATCCGGGATTTTCCTCCCTTACAACCGTTCGGGCTTGAGCGCTGTGATGGCGCGACAACCTTCGCTGCTAGACGGGGTGTTTTCTCCAAGGCCGCACCGGCCTGCCGCGCCACGTCTGTCGACACTTCTACTACATTCGCTACATACAAGGCCGTTGATAAACGCCTGAATCTCATCATTGGATTATTCGTCTTAGTGAGCAGTCTGACTGGTGGAGGAAGCGGCGGATGCGGGGTGAAGAGCGGCGGCAGCGGGCGATGTTGATGATTATGGAGCCTGGCGATCGGGTGCCGAGGGAGCATCCGCTGAGACGGGTCAAGGAACTGGCCGACGCGGCATTCACGCAGCTTTCGGCATTGTTCGATGAGATGTACAGCGCGATCGGGCGACCGTCGATCCCGCCCGAGCGGCTGCTTAAGTCCTCGTTGCTGATGGCGTTCTATACCGTGCGCAGCGAACGGATGTTCTGCGAGCAGCTCGACTACAACCTGTTGTTCCGCTGGTTGCTCGATATGGATGTGGCCGAGCCGAGCTTCGACCATTCGACCTTCTCGCGCAACCGGGCGCGGCTGCTGGAGCGAGCAGCTTGCGGCGTGACACGGCGGTAGCAGCGGCTGGTCGGGAAAATCACTCAAAGGGACGCTCAGATCGCGCCGCTTGAGCGACAGCTTGTCCAGCCCGACCTAAGTGGGTTTTGTCACCCAGTTACAGACATTTCGTCATGCGGACTAATGTAAAATCGATCTTCAGTAACTTAGGGGAATTAGCCCTATCGATGTTTTGAGAAAGCGTGACTAGCTATCAGATGACGCCAACGACTCAGCTGAGTTGTCGACTTTGTGCAGCTAAATGCCGCAGGACGTGGTCTCGGTCTGGAGCATCCGGGGCTAACTCGAGGTATCTATGAAGCAGGATCGCCGAACTCTCTCCATCCTCCCATTCTCGAGAAATCGCGGCCAGCCCACTCAGCGTGAGGGGGAACCGAGCCTTAGAGATGATTTGGTTCATATATACGCGAATCGTCGCCTCTCCATGATCTTCAATCGGACTTAGCCCAGGGTCGTGCGTCAATGCACGAACTAATTCTCCAACCGCACTCTGGGTATCGCTCGCCTGAGCATATTTCAACGCTGCCTTTAGGACAGTCTCGACGTACTCTGCTGCGGTTCCTTCAATTGCCACGCCGGAAATGGTTGGTTTTTCTTGATAGGTACGCTCCACAGATGCTGAAACTCCGATCTCCCGTAGATGCTGTTTGAAAAGATTGTGGTCGGCAAACCGTTTAGATCGGCCGGGCGTGTGAGTTAGAACAAATTGTAGATCGCATTCCAACTCGGTCGCGAGTGATGCCGCATGTCGTATCTCTTCATCACTGTCGTTCCACTCGAACAGAATGTACTTCCAGATGACCTTCATCCGTTTTTCAGAACGGCGGCGTTCATTACACAGGTTGCGAAGGAAACAAAGCGCCTTATCTAGACGCCCACCGATTCTGTATTTCTCATACGAATCTGCAAACGCGCCATCAATCGAAGCTCTTAGGATGTCGAGGCTGCAGGTTGTCAGCCAAGATTTGTACGGATAGCTGGCATGGGTTGTGATCATTGAGACCGCATTGGGGAAATATTGCTTGCTCAACAGAATCAATTCGCCGAGCTTTGGATTTACCAGCGGATCCCCGCGCCCTTCAAAGTGGATAATCCGCACGATTTTAACACCTTCGCTTAGAAGTTGCTCCATCAAGGATCGGAGCATCGCAGTGCTCATGTTGTAGGGCGGCGCACTCATACTGTGGCGCAGTTTTGCGGGTATGCATTGAGGACACGACAGGTGACACAAGTAGGATGCTTCCAAATGCAGAATCTGGATGGCTGTTGGTTTCGATGCGGTAGGCAGCTCTCCGTGTCCGAGTACGGCGCATCCTTCACACAATCCAGGAAAAGGAAGTGTCCCCGCCCTGAGCGATTCGCGGATGTGAACAAGCTCGGGCGAATGAAAAAGCGGCTCAATCGCCTGACCGGATGCGTCCGGCGCGAACCGTCGCAGGATATGCGACTCACCTACGTCATCCCAGCATGGTATGTCGCCGTTTGCTTTCACGTAGAGGCTCGTGCACATCATACAGGTCCGCATAGCTTCTCCTTTGGGACCACCGGGAAGCATGGCGCTTGTCATATGACACACTCTCCGGTGCTGACTCCATAGCTGCCGGACTTGGCGTTCGAGCAGCGAGCGGAGATTTTCCTCCAAGTTCCTCGCGTACTGCTCGGCCGTCTGCCGGTTTACACCCGTGGCCCCGTCCGTGCGCGAGCGCCGATACGCCTCGCGCAGCCAGTCGATGTCGATGTATATGGGCGAGCGTCGTTAATGTCACCTGCGGCATTTCGCTCGCCAGCTTTGCTATCTGCTCGAGTTTCGTTGATATGGTTGTGGAGCTCGATGTCCCCGCCATATTCCCCCTCAAACATTCCCATGTTCCGGTGCTCTCTTCCCTTCAAGTAATGGGTGAAGGCAGCATGGGGACCGCAGACTGGCTGACGAGGCACTCCATTCCAGCGGGGAGGTTGGCAATGATCGAACAACGAACTCCGCTCTCACTCAGACGGCAGTGCGAATTACTCCGGGCTGAGTCGAGTGGCGCTCTACTACCGCCCCGTGGAAGTCAGTGGCTACGAACTCGAACTGATGGCGCTCATAGATCGGCAGCATCTGCGCACGCCATTCTGCGGCTCGCGGCGGATGACAGCCTGGCTTCAGACGCAGGGCCACATGGTCAATCGCAAGCGGGTGCAACGCCTGATGGGATTGATGGGCCTCGAGGCGATCTATCAGCGCCCACGCACCAGCCGGCCGGCACCGGAACATCGGATCTATCCTTACCTGCTGCGCGGTCTGGTAATCGAACGGGTCAATCAGGTGTGGGCTGCCGACATCTGCTACATTCCGATGGCTCAGGGGTTTCTATATCTGGTCGCGGTCATGGACTGGGTGAGTCGCTATGTGCTGGCCTGGCGGCTGTCCAACCTGCTCGACTCAAGCTTCTGTGTCGAGGCTTTGGGCGCGGCAAACTAGTGCACTGCACTAGTTCGTTGCTGGAGTGGTGAGCGGCACATTCGTGACGCCTGGGTTTGTCAAACACAGCTTAGCTTCCAAGCGGTCATAACGGTGCCGAAAGTCACGCTGGATGGCCGTTCCCAAGTGAGATCAAGGCCGCAGTGCCGAGCAGCGCGATGATGCTGAGTACTAGGCCAAGAACAACAGTGAAGGGGTGGTAGAGAAATTTCACCTTGTGGGAACCAGGGCCTAGGGCGACCGCCCGAAAAGCGTAGTCAGCCCTTAGGAGAGGGACCTCGTGATCGTCCACCCACACACGCCACTCGCTGTCGTAGCTATCCGTAAGCACAAGAAAAGCGTGGCTTTGGACATCGGCGTGCACGGTTATTCGCTGCGGTCCATAGTGCTCAACCTGCAAAGTGCCAGAAAACGAACCGCCCGAGATCACGTGTGGGCATCCCGCGATTATCACCTCGCGCCGCAAATCAACCTTACCCGATCGGATCAAGGCTAAGGCTGAGGTATCGTCAAGACATGCGCGTGCGCCGGGAACCAAAAACGCTCGCGGGAAAACATTGCTGTTTTGGTAGATTCGGCCATCGGGACCGTCATATACGAGATGAAACTTCGGACTGGGGCTGGGAGCTGCCGGCGGCAGCAGGACGTACTTCAGATTGACAAGGTCGGCTGCCTGTGAGCTCAAGCCGTCGGTGAATTGCAAGGGGCCATTGCCCATCGGACCTACGGAGCCGGTAGCATCTACCAGCTGCTCCAACTGCCTTGGCGTCATGGCGTCGTACCCGCCGATATCAGACAGGCCATATACCGCTCCGACATTGGGGACAGGCAATAAGACCCTGAACAGGCTGTGATCGCCCTGAAGGTACTTCAAGGCTGGGGTGATTGGATAAAACTCCTTGGTTTTAATGATGGGATTGTAAGACGGCGCAAAGGGTAGAACACTGAGAAGCTCTATCGTAAGCAGGCAGATTCCGAGTGTTGTCCCACAGGCGCCGCGCCGGAGCGCGTAGATGCTCACCAGCGCTCCGACGCTCAGAAGCACCACGAAAGTTCCAGACTGGACCGCGACATAGATGGTAAGATGTTGTTGAAGAATTGTCTTGACATCGGCAACGAGGCAGCCGGCTACGATTGTAAGGAGCAGCAGCAAGAGCAGCTCGACACCGGTGATGATTCGCAAGGACTCATCAGGCGGAGGGTTGATCAGAATCTCCATTCCGATGCCGCACAGTACCGCCAAACTGAAGGCCACAAGCATAATCAAACGCTCGTTCGCCGCAATCGAGAACCCGGGTAATGTCGAAAGAAGCCAAGGAAAGGGATGAATATCGTAGACCACAAGCCCGATCAAAATAGCTGCGCCGACAAAAAACTTGGTTTCTCGCCGGTGCCAGCCGCCTAGTACGGCGCAAGGCGCAAGAATCCACGGTAGCACCCCCGCCGTGCCACTGATCTCGTTATAGTTCCAGGGTCCCCAGAAGTTCCGGCTTGCAGGACTCCCAAAATAATTCGGTATCCAGAGCGCAACGACCGCTCGGAGAGGAAGCGCCGATACGATGTGGGTCTGCCGGCGGTAAAAAAAGACTGAGCTGCGGGCGAGATAGTCAAAAAAGGGCAAAAGCTGAACGGCTGCCATGAGTCCACCGATCACTCCAGCCGCCGCGAATTGGGCTATAAATCGCGTATTGCCGGGACCTCGCACACGAGACAAGGCATAACAAGCTGTTAGTACGACAATGAAGAAGGAGGTCTCCGGGTGGCCGCCCAGGAACTGAACGCCTATGACCAGAGCCAGCCAGCCGGCGTACCGCCATACTCCAGTCTCGCGGAGTCGTTCGGTTAGGCCTACCAACAGGGGAAGCCAGATTGCGACGTTTGTTAATGGCCATCCCAACCACACAATGATGAAACCGTTGAACATAAACGCCAGAGCGCCCGCGGTGGCGGCTAAAGGCTCTAGCGTGAGCACCCGCAGCATCCAATACATCGAGAGACCCGCCGTCACGACCTTCAGGATTGCTTCCAGACCAAGGGCCGTCTGGACCGGAAGCGCATATGCTAAGGCGGCAAAGGGAAACAGAAGCGCAGATTGGAAGTCGCCCAGTAAAGGGGCGCCAGCGTAGGCATGAACGTTCCACAACGGGAAGCCGCCATTGTGGATCTGTCTGGACGCATAGATCAGCCACGGTTCATATTGAAATGTCCGATCGCCGAGTAGAGAGTTTTGCGGCACTGCGCTGGGTTCGAGCGCGTGCCATGGATAAAACAAGAAGAGGTTATCGGCGGCCGAGAAAACGCGACCAGGCTGGAGCGAGCGGCCAAACATGAGAAACGGCAGAAGGATTATTACGATGACGGGCCATTCCAGCCTCCGCCATCGCTCTTCGATTCGTTCTCGCACGCTGCTGACGAATCGGTAGCATTGGCCCTCGACCTGTTGCCAATTCTGCTCGTCCGTTCGAACCCGATTTTTCTCGACCACAAGACTCTCCGGTTGGAATTAAGAAATCGATGGGCGGGACGAGTCGTCGATAATGATTGCAAGTGCTAACGCTGCGCTGCCAACGCCGTTTTGAAAATTTGACTCAACGTCTTGCCTGGAACTTAACCCGCTTACTGCAGTGAGCGACGGCCTATTTATCGTCCTATCTATCGTCTTGGCATCGTGACGAAAAGCCGAGCTAGTGTATCATAAATAACAATACTTCTGTGAGCTCGGTAGCGTGCGGCTGCTCAAGGACGAGCTCGACCGACTTGGCGTCCGCTCGAAGATCCGCGTCTCCAAAGATGGAGTCGAGTCGGGTGGTCAGGCGTTCTCACGTGGAGCGCTTTATACTTTGCTGAGAAACCCAATCTGTGTGGGTGAGATCCGTCACAAGGGCGTCTGCCACCCGGGCCAGCATGCGCACATAGTCGACCGTGCGATGTGGGACAAGGTTGCGCGACTGCTGCGCGGGCACAGCACCTGTCCCTACTGAAAACTCGGCGCGATGGCAGCTACCAATCCTCTCGAGTCCATTTTGTAAACGAATTTCCGACACAGGACGCTAGGCCCGCTCATTTGATGGCGCAGCCCAATCATTGTGGATCAGGTTATGAGCGGGGTACGCGACGAGGGTCGCGGCGCATCGGGCCAGAAACAGGGCTGGTGTATAAGGCGGAAGGCGGAGGGCCCGAAGACCGAGACCGTTGACTTCATTGGTGCCCTTGAAGAGCCCGTTTTTGAGCGTGGTCCATGGGGTGTCGCGACCGCATCACTGGTGACACGCGAATAGCGTGATCCCGTTTAGGAGAATGTCAGTTTCCCGTACACCCCTGTCTTCGGCCCGTCCCAGGTTCTATTCACATCGTTCTTCCTGGTGACGAGCGCGCCTGGCGTGCGGCACACACCGGAAACATCCTGAACGCTCTGATGCTGATCGGCATCGGTCTGAGCTTCACGCGAATCCGGCTCACGGCGAAGGCGGAGACGTTCGTGGTCTGGGGGCTGATCGTTTCGGCATACGGAAACCTTGCCTTCTATCTTCTGTCCGCAACGGGAGCGAGCGGCCGTGGGCTGAGTTTCGGCCCGAATCGTTTCGGAGGTGGCGATCTCTTGAGCATCGCGACCTTCCTGGTCGCTTATCCTGGAGCGCTGCTTGCCCCCATAGCGATGATTCTGGTCGCGCGCGGTGCGTTCGCGGCCGCTCAGGAGCTTTGGTCGAGCGAATCGAGGCGCGAAAGCGGCGCGAGCGGCACAAGTCAGGCACAAACGAGTGAGGCATGACCATGACTCAATACGACATCATCACGGTTGGCGGCGGACTGGGCGGCGCCAGCCTCGCCAAGGCTATGGCCGAGCGCGGCTACCGGGTGCTGGTCATTTTTCTCTCTGTAGGCGAGGAATTCGGTGCCGATGCCCTGGGCGAACAAATGGTACGAGGGTCCCGGCAAGTGGCAGGTGACTCAATTTGTTCCGGACTCGCCGTCCAATGGAAAATTCTGGGCGAACTGCGTTGAGAACGACACGGAGTGCCACTGCCATCATGCGGCCAAGATGTTTTGCCTTTGACCCGGAAGTGCATCACGGGGTAGCGGCAGCATCTCGCAGAATCCCGGACCCGTCAGCGCTCTGGCCTACTTCGCCTTAAGGCGCCGAAGCACATTGCAGCCAACGCGCCTAGCGTTCGCCATCAGAGTGAATGTCAAACCCTTGGCAGGTAGGTAGCGAAAGGATGAACCGTCCGCGACATAGACTGAGTGGGTATCAGAGAGGCGGCCCGACGCCTGCGTGGTCAGCGGCCGAGGTTGGTCGCTGAATGGCAGTGTGCTGCCGTAGTGGATGCTGGAGCCGAGAATTGGTTCGACGCGCTTAATCGGCCAGCTACCCAGACGGCGCATCAGCTGAAGCATGCGAGTTTCGTGTAAACGCTGACGCCGCTGTTGATCCTCATCCACACAAAAGGTGACCTCCAGAATGTCGCCGTCGGCGCGCCCGCGACGGAGCATTGCGAATTTCTCTGGCGCCTGAGAGTCCTCGTGCTCGATGACCCATATCCCAAATGCGGGCGCGAGGACCTTCAACAAGCGCAACGATTCGCGGTAGGCCAGCGGCGATTCCTTCAAGAGCCTGTAAAAAAGCAGCGAGCCATAGGGATAGAACTGTGCCTGTACGAGGTGTCGGCCGTCGCCCGTCGGGTCGTAGATCATGGTCAGCTGCGCCAGGCTGTGGCGCCGCCGGTTTGACCTTCTGCCGAGTTGGCGCGGCAAAAGAGAGGGGACATAGACGTGCCCGTTGCAGGTGAGCGGGACCGAAACGTCGAATTGTCCGAGGGAACGCAACACGATGCGGACAGTACCTAAGGCACCCGCTGCCAGGATCACGGCCTGCGCTTCGAAGCTCACGGACTCATTGCTCTGCAGCAAACGCGCACGGACCAGAACATGACCTGGTGACACCTCCTCAAATGTCTCCACTAGCGCTCTCTCGTAGCGGAAGTTTGGCCGAGCCACGAGCTCCCGCATATCCAGCTCGGGCCGATATGTGCTGTCGCCAGGATTCGACCAGTAATCCATGTCATGGTATGGATTCGGCTGGCGTCTGCCGAGCGGCCGGGAAAGCGAGGCCATGAATGATTGGCCCAGGCTCGCCCCCGCTCGATGAAGGCGGATGCGGTGCTTTCGATAACGTTCCAGGATCGCCTGCGGGTTGTCATCCAGATCCAGTGGTGGCTGCAACGCCTTCAATGGTCCGCGCACGGCAGCGAGGTCGTCGTTCTGGCAGCCGCTGACACCGATGTGGCTGGCCACCGCCTCATAGTGCGGACGGATCTCGTCCGGGACGAAACCGCATCTGGTCAACTCGGTATTGGTGAAGGGAAAGCAGACGGCGCCCCAAGACCCGGCTAGACCTCCCCGCGCAAAACTCGCAACGACCGCCAACTGCGGAGAAAAGACTGGTGCCAGTGTGGCGGGGTCTCGCACAATGTACTGGCGCGGCGGCGTAATCTGGGAGGTGGGTCCGACCGGACCCAACTCTATGCCTTCGAATTGATCGCCCAGAAAATAACGATGTTGTTGCCAATCTCGGCAACGAATCTCAGCAAAGGGCCGCTCGGGAATCAAACCGGCGTAGGTGTCATCGGTATAACCGACGTCGAGCATCGTAACCATGAGCTCCGCTTCGACCACCGGCAAAGCAGCGTGAACCCCGCTCACGCCGGAACCCACCACGATCACGTCACTGCACGCTTTTTCATTCATCTTCGGCGTGCCATAAATAGAAGCGGCAGTCCCACAGCCAACTTGACTGCGCTGCGAACCCCTTGCCAGAAGAGTACGCACAGCAGGTGTAGCCGATTCTCGTTCTCTTCTAGGAAAAATCCCGCGTATGCTGGACTGGCCTCCAAGACCGCCGCAGCGAGAAGGATCTTCCTCCGCAACAGCGACCGAGGGGCAAATATTCCGGCGGCTGCATCAAGGTACGGCAACAGCCGCGGATGCCGGCGCACGAACTCCCACTCCGAAATGACATCGTCTCCGAGCAATTTGCGATGCGCAGCCACATAGCGATTCACCAGTTCAACTGGTGGATCTGCATCCATCAAGTACCTCGAAATCAACCTGAAATCTTGGGCGGCGCGCCCGTCGGACCCGCTCGCCGAATCTCCGTCTACGCCGAGGACAAGCGCAAGCCCTTGATCCAGCGGGAGAGGACCGAATCCAAAGTCTCGCCGCGCGGGCTCAATGTCGATGTCCACGTTCTGGTTCGAACCGAGCACGTTGCTGACGGTAATCGGGCATTTGGTCCAGAGCGTCGTTATGATTCGCGTCGCCCATAGCGAGGCACCGAAGGGGATGTGAATTTTACGCGGGCGGACGCCGATGGCGGCGCCAATTCGGTCGATTAGGTCATCAAAAGTGATGAGGGTCGGTCCGCCAATCGAGTAGGTTTTTCCTATGGTACGGTCGTTCTCGAGGCAACCGATAATTGATTTGGAAACGTCGCCGACGTACACAGGTGCGCTGATCCACCGTCCATCTCCCAACACTGGAACCACGGGCATACGGCGCACCAAATTCAGAACCACGCCAAACACGCCCCCTTTTTCTTCGCCATACACCACGCTAGGGCGCAACGTCGTCACCCGAAGCGCGGAATCACGAAAAATCTTCTCGGCCGCGCTCTTGGTGCGGGCGTACTGCCCTTTTCGAGCGATTCCGGCCGATTGCGTGCTGACGTTGACAAGGCGAAGACAGCCTTCGGCGTGGCAAACTCTTACCAGGCGCTCTGCGCCGTGAACGTTAATGTCTTCACTATCGGCTTCATCCGATTTTGCGGCTGCCAGGTGCACCACCACCGCAACTCCTGAAACCGCTCGACGCAACGAAAGCTCATCACGCATATCCGACTGCACTAATTCTAGCCGCTCTGCGAGCGGCAACGCCCCGGGACCCTTCCGCGACATCGCTTTGACGTGCCATCCACATTCGAGAAGGCGCCGAACAAGGTCTTTGCCGATAAAGCCCGTGGCACCAGTAACCAGTACATATGAATTTTCGTACGGTGCACTACTTAGCGGCCGGCGGAAGCTACTCAATGGGCTGCTCAACGCCAACTATTTTTGGCGGTCGTGTCATAAACTGGGGCATAAGCATTTAAAGTGGTACTAGCGATTCCTGCGATCCTTATGAGCATGGCTCGATGGGTTCGTTGGTTTCTCTGGCCGAAAGCTCGGCCCTTGGAGTACGCCTCTATTATGATGTTGTACATCGTTCTCGCGCTTGAACTAAACATGCGCCCTAACAGGAACGCGACACAGCAGCTCATCCGTCGAGAGAACTTCGATCAGATCGGTCTTGAAGCCAGCCTTCACGCGCCGGCACCTCGCGATGCGAGGCGGTTCAATCATCTCGGGACAGGACCGGCCGCCGCCTCCGGTCGCAATACTGCTCCGGACGGCTCGTATACATCCTCAATCGGCCGCGTTCGGACAGCCTCGTCGTCAACAGCCCACCAATAGCACCCTATAGAGTAAGTGCTGGCCGTAAGGCAAATGTTGGGAGCGCTTGGTCTTCCAAAGGGTCATCTACCACCGATGTCGCAATCACGATTTTTTCCGCCGCCACGATTGCAGGCATCATCGCACTTAGGACGCGAACACGCAGCGCCATGCGGGCGTTCCTATGAAAATGAGCCATAGCCTGTGCTAAGATTATTTTTTGGCCCTTGCATGGCGCATCGAGGTTAGGCGCTGGCAAGGCGAGCTTGGACAAGACGGGACATGACGTGCCCCGACAGAATCACTAAAGCAGCCGCATCTGAACCCGCCGGCGCTTCCTCAAAGTCAAGGCTCGGCCCGCGCCAGGCTGCCTTCGTGCGCGAATACATTGCGGCGGGCTGCGCGAACGCAAAACAGGCCGCGATCCGCGCCGGATATGCGGGTGGCGCCTCCGCCGAGGTCACTGCGTCGCGCCTGCTAAAGAACCCCAAGATAGCCGCAGAAATTGGAAAGGCGCGGGACCGGCTCTTCCGCCGCCACGAAGTCAATGCGGATCGCGTCTTGCGCGAGATCGCGGCCATTGCCTATTTCGACCCCGCGGACCTCTTCGACGAGAAGGGCGCGCTGCTTCCGGTGCGCCGGATGCCCGAGAGAGGGCGGCGCGCGATCGCGGCGGTCCACTTCAAGGACGGCGCGCCGCGCACGCTGCGCTTCCGCGGCAAGATGGAGGCGCTAAGCATCCTAGTTGAACACCTCGGGCTTTTAAGCGGCGAGTCCGTGCGGCCCGCACCGCCCGCAGAGGAAGAGACAGTGTCCGTCGAGGAGTGCCGCCGGCTTGCCGGCGTCGAACGCAAGGGCAAAGAGCCGCCGTCCGACCAGTGAGGAAGCCGAGCAGGCAAGCGGCAGACTATTTGGCGTTTACCGCCCTGCCCTCGCGCGTGAGCATCACGGTCAAAGCGTCGGTAACCAAAGCTGCCGATCGACTTCCAAGCCGGTCGCCAGCTCGAGGCCTTAGGTGTAGAATAACTTTCGCGATGGAGCAACTGCGTGCTAATGGCTGAGCTGCTGTTTTCGAAACCAGGTTAAAGCTGCGGCGGAGAAGTCGTCCAGGCATCGATCGTCGCTTACTCTTAGCATTTCTTAGCATTTTGGCTTAGTAGGATTAGCCTGCGTATTGGAGAGATTATAGAGGTAAAGAGGGGAGATCTTGGGGTAATAACCTGCGTCATGGGCGATGGGACGCCTTGCGCGCAGAGTCAGCGCACGGCTGCCTAGCCGAGCGCTTCCCGCAGAAAGTTTTCGATTGTGCGATTGAATTCGTCGGGCCGCTCGAAATACACCGAATGTCCCGAGCCGGGAATCCGGATGAGCCGCGCCGGCCCCAGCCGCCGACGTATCAGTTCCATTATTGAAGGCGGCGTCAGCACGTCCTCTTCGCCCACGATAAGGATGGTCGGGATGCGGCGCGCGACCACCAGGTCGGGGTTGTTGCGCGCGGCGAAGAGCACCTGCATCAGGTCCGCGGGCACTCCGACGTTGAGCGCCGAGATCTGCCGATAGAGAAAAGCCCTCGCCGGATCGCGCCGCTCAAGCTCGGTGCCGATCGCCTGCTTTAGTATGTCGCCCAACCCACCCTGGGCCTTCTCGAAGAGGCGATGCTGCTCGGCAATCACGTCGCCGTCGTCTATCCCCGCGGTGGTATCACAGAGCGCAAGCGCCCGCGTCCGCTCGGGATACTTGATCGCGAAGCCGAGCACCGTCCATCCGCCCATCGATTGCCCGACCAATGCCGCGCGCTCGATGCCGAGATGCTCGAGCAGCGCACGCAAATCGTCGACGAACGCGCGTGCGCCCGGACCGCCCGGCTGCTCGCGGGAAAGGCCGAAGCCGCGATGATCGAACGTCACGCATCGATACGATTGCGCCAGCGCAGGCACCTGCTGCCACCAGCTCAGATGGTTGCCGCCAGCACCGTGCGCGAAGATCAGGGCCGGCCCTTCGCCGTGAACCTCGTAGTACAACTCGATGCCGTTGATCCTGGCCAGCGCCATTACCATGCCTCCGGTTGGCTGCGCGCCCGAATTGGACGCGGGCGGCCCGTCGTCGCCGTCCGCCGCCCTGCTTGAGTTTCTCGAAAGTCCATAGCGCGGCGCCGTGAGTGGTAGCAACCCACACCCCACGCATGATTTGGTCAATGGACACTCCCGCGCGAGCGCCGAGCGGAGTAAATCTAATCCAGGACAACCCATTGACACTTCGAATCGAGGACTACGCCGTCATCGGCAACATGCATACCGCCGCGCTGGTCGGGATCGACGGCTCGATCGACTGGCTGTGTATGCCACGGTTCGATTCCGCCGCCTGCTTCGCGGCATTGCTCGGCACTCCCGACAACGGGCGCTGGCTAATCGCGCCGCGCGACCAGCCGCACCAGACGAGCCGCCGCTACCGCGGCGATACCCTGGTCCTCGAGACGGAGTTCCGATGCGCCGGCGGCACGGCCGCGGTGATCGACTTCATGCCGGTTGCGGAACGCGTCGGCAAAGTCGATCTGGTGCGCGTGGTCGAAGGACGTGCCGGCCGGGTGCCGATGCGCACGGAGGCGATTTTACGTTTCGACTACGGCCGCATCGTTCCATGGGTGAGGCGGCGCTCCTACGGCTTGAGCGCAATCGCGGGCCCGGACGCCGTACAGTTGCGCTCGCCGATCGATCTGCGCGGCGAAGACTTTCGCACCGTCGGCGAGTTCGAGGTCGCGCAGGGCGAGCGTGTGGCCTTCGTGATGACGCGTTACGCCTCACACCTGGGCGAACCGCGCGTCCAGGATCCGGCCGAGATGCTACGCGCGACCGAGGCCTGGTGGCAACAATGGTCGGCGCGATGCGCGATCGGCGGGCGCTGGCGCGAGGCTGTGATGCGCTCGCTCATCACGCTCAAGGCGCTGACCTTCAGCCCCACCGGCGCGATCGTCGCCGCGGTGACTACCTCCTTGCCGGAGAAAATCGGCGGCGTGCGCAATTGGGACTATCGCTACTGCTGGTTGCGCGACGCGACCTTCACGCTCTACGCCCTGCTCATCGCGGGCTACACCGAGGAGGCGCTCGCGTGGCGGCGATGGCTGTTGCGCGCCGTCGCCGGCCATCCGCAGGAGTTGCAGATAATGTACGGGCTGGCCGGCGAGCGCCGCCTCACTGAGTTCGAGGTGCCATGGCTGCCAGGCTACGAGGAAAGTCATCCGGTGCGGATTGGCAATGCCGCGCATGAGCAGTTCCAGCTCGACGTTTACGGCGAGATCATCGACGCGTTGCACGTCGCGGGCCGCTATGGCCTGCGAGCCGACGATGATGCCTGGCAGGTGCAGCGCGTGCTGCTCGACTTTTTGGAGACGGCCTGGGAGAAGCCCGATGAGGGTATCTGGGAGGTGCGCGGTCCGCGCCGCCCCTTCGTGCATTCGCGCATGATGGCCTGGGTGGCGGTCGATCGCGCGGTCAAGACGGTCGAGCGCACGGGAGTGGAAGGACCGTTGGAAAAGTGGCGCGCGCTGCGCGCGCGCATCCACGACGACGTCTGCCGTCAAGGCTTCAACTCGTCGCGCGGCGCCTTCGTTCAGTACTACGGCTCCGACGCGCTCGACGCGGCACTGCTGCTGATGCCGCTGGTGGGCTTCCTGCCGGCGAACGATCCGCGCGTGGTCGGCACCGTCGAGGCTATCCAGCGCGAGCTGATGAGCGACGGGCTGGTGAAGCGCTACCTGACGGAGGCCGTGGTCGACGGCCTACCTCCGGGCGAGGGCGTCTTCTTGCCCTGCACGTTCTGGCTGGTCGATTGCCTGGAGGCGATGGGCCGCCATGAGCAGGCGCATGAGATATTCAGCCGGCTGCTCGAACTGCGCAACGACGTCGGCCTGCTATCCGAGGAATATGACCCCAAGACTCAAGCGCCAGCTCGGCAATTTTCCGCAGGCGTTCTCCCACATCGCGCTCATCAATAGCGCCTACAACCTTTCGATGGCGCACGGGCCGGCAAAGCATCGCGCCTCCCACGACGAAAACCATCCCGCCTAGCGCCTACGCCGCGGCCGAGTCTTTGATACGATAGGCGGTCCGAAAAGACAGGACCGGAACATTACAGACAGGAACCGATACAGAGAGGACGAACCATCATGGCGGAACAAAAATCCGCTCCCACTCCCGAAGCGCTGGTGCGCGAGCTTTCCTCGTTTCCGCTGCTCGGCGCGATGTTCGGACGGCGCGCGCGCCGCTTCGGCCTGGGGATGAAAATTCCCGACGGCCCGCTCGCCTACGAATCGCAACACGAGCCGGTCGCGCTCAACGAGACCGAGCGGATGCTGCTGGTGATGTGCGGCGCGGGAATAAACGGATGGAACACCGGGATGGAGCATACTTCGGCCGGCGATCCGGACACGGGATGCAACTACCCGGTGCGGCTGCTGGGCCGGACCTATCCGAGCGGAGCGGCGATTTACGCTTCCGAGTTGATCTTCACCGACGACGACGGCACCTACCTGACGCAACTGCGCGATCTCGACCCGCAGGACATCCTCGACGGCAAACAGCCGGCCGATCTGGCCGCGCTTTTCGATCGAGTCAAGCAGCACTGCGTCAAGCTCGCGCCGGGACGCGCCACCGTCCCGGCCCAACCGCCGCACACGAGCGCCCATAATCTATGGAACGCGAACAAGCCGGGTACCACGCTCTTCGTTCCGGTGATCGATCTGACGCAGCAGATGATGGACCTGATGGCGGTGTATCTCGGGATGGGATTTACCCCGTTCGATCCGCAAAACGGCCGGGTGTGCGGCGACCTCGAGCGCTTCATGCGGATCGGGCCTGATCGACGGGGCCAAGCGATTTTCGATTTTCGAGTTCGACCAGTACTGCCTGGCGACGGCCGCGATGGAGATGGCGCTGATGTGCTACAACATCGTGCTCGCGATGCAGGCGATGGGACTCGGCGGATGGATGTATACGGGGATTAATCCGGCGAGCCTGATGGGCGCGTTCGCCGCCAACGGGATTCCCGGACTCGGCTTTCGCTTCGCCACCGACCCGCGCTGGGCGGTGCCGAATCCGGTCGGAATCGATCAACACTTCGAGGGGCTGTGTCCTCCCTACTGCGCCGACATGCGCGCGGCGGTGAAAAAATTTGCCGACCTCAAGTTCGGACCCAACGGCGCGTTCGACCCCGAGCGGCCCGGGACCATACCGCGACAGCCCTCGCGTCAAGGCGCGCGTGGAACGTTACAGCCCCGAGTTCATCGAGCTGATGGGCGAGGTCGCACAGTACATCTACGACACTTTCGGCCGTTTCCCCGCGACGGTGCCGAGTTTCTACATGCGCGCCTATGCGCAGGCGCAACATTGCGAGATGGAATTTTACGACCGCTTCTTCGAGGGCGACTTTTATCTCGACACGCACGTCAATCACATGGCGAAGTGGCACGGCACAAAGTAGCTCGGAATACGCGCGCCGCCGGCGCGGCGCCGGTCGGAGAAAGAGGAAGGTCATAGGGACCGTCTCTTGAATTGACATCTGATGTTTGATGCGTGATGATCCTCGCAACATGCGCACCACTTTGGATATTGACGAGGACGTACTCGAGACGGCCAAGGAGCTCGCGGTCCGGCGCGACACCACGGCCGGGCGCGTGATCTCAGATCTGGTTCGGAGCGCACTCGCACCTCGCGATCATGCTCCGCGCAAGAGGAATGGGGTCCCCGTTCTGCCGGCTCGGAAGCGAGCTTCACTGGTTACTTCCGAGATCGTCAATCGGCTCCGCGACGAGGGCTGAAAAGTCGTGTGATTGCGCTGCTCGACGTGAATGTTCTCGTCGCACTCTTCGATCCGGCCCATGTGCACCATGAGGCGGCGCACGCCTGGTTCGGAGCGAACCGAAAACATCGTTGGTCCACTTGCGCACTCACGGAGAATGCTTTCGTCCGTATATTGTCAAATCCGGCCTACCCCGGTTCCCGCACTACCGTTGAAGACGCAGCCGCGCGCCTTGGCACGTTGTGCTCCGCACGCGATCACGTTTTCTGGCCGGATTCAGTGAGCGTGCGACAAAACGGCCTTTTCCGGTGGAATCACGTGCAGGGACATCGTCAACTGACTGACGTTTACCTGCTCGCCCTCGCGGTGACGTACAAGGGACGGCTAGCCACATTCGACTCCACGATCTCACTTCGCGCCGTCGAAGGTGCGGAGCCCAGGAATCTGGAACTGATGGCGGTCTGATATCTGATATATGATGCGTGTCGTTCGCGCGGCGTTGCGCATTCGGAGGAGGAAGGGGCCCGGTGGCCCCACCGGTCTTCAAAACCGGCCTGGCGGGCAATACGCTTGCCGGAAGGTTCGACTCCTTCCCCCCTCCGCCATCTTTTCAACCTTGGGCCGCGCATTCGAGACGAGTGTCCGTGGCCTCGCCCGGCGAACTTTGCACCTGCGCGCACGGCGTGATAGCTGATGCCGTAAGCTCGGGGCGCTTCGCGGTTGCGCGGCGCGCGCGATGGATTTTTTTCGCCAGGGAGGATCGTCATGGCCGATCGGGTAAAGGGTAAAGTGGCTCTGATCACCGGGGGTGGTTCGGGTATCGGACGCGCAACCGCGCTGCTTTTCGCGAGCGAAGGGGCGAGCGTGGTCGTCGCGGACTACAACGTTGACGGCGGCGAGCGCACCATGCGAGCGATCAGAGAGGCCGGTGGCATCGCGATATTTCACGCCGCCGACGTCGCGAATCCAAACGAAGTCGAAGCCCTGGTGAACAAGACGGTTGAGACCTATGGCCGGCTCGACTGCGCGTTCAACAACGCCGGAATCGAGGGACAGTTCTCCTCCACGCCCGAATGCACGATCGAGAATTGGCAGCGCGTGATCGGCATAAATCTCAGTGGCGTGTTCTACGGCATGAAGTATGAAATCCCCGAGATGCTCAAAAGCGGCGGCGGGACGATCGTCAACACGTCATCCATCTGCGGCCTGGCCGGAATCGCAAATACGGCCGCCTATACCGCCGCCAAACACGGGGTCGTCGGATTGACCAAGACCGCGGCGCTGGAGTTCTCGAGCAAGGGAATCAGGGTAAACGCCGTCTGTCCGGGATTCATTCGAACGCCGATGGTCGCGCGAGTGATGGATCGTGGCAGCTTCGACGAAAAGGCCGTCATCCAGACTCATCCGATCAACCGGCTCGGCAAGGCCGAGGAAATAGCCGAGGCGGTGCTTGTGGCTATCCACGGACGCGTCGTCGTTCGTTACCGGCGTGCCGATGCCGATCGATGGCGCCTATCTTGCGCAGTAGCCCAGCGGACGCCGCGCGGTGAAACCGCTCGAATCGAACTGTGGTATAGCTCGCGCCGAACGGAGATGGACGTTATTCGTCGGCGCAGGTTTCGCAATCGAGGCAGCCGCCGTGGATACGGCTTAGCTGCTTGGCCAGCGCGGCATCGGGGAAGCCGACATGTTCACCGACCTGGTGTCCGCATGCCCGGCAATTCTGCTGGGCGTGGAGTGGAAAAAGCGGCTGTCGAGGGACGAGCCGCAAAACGGTGGTCGACTGGTTCATCATACGTTACGAAACGACCGCCTTAAGACGAGCTCCCACGGCAAAGCCAAATGCCGGAGAGCATTTGCTCCGCCGCGGGAGGTCAGGGGTTGAGACGCTGCAATTCATTGGATTGGACGATGGGTGACCATCGATAAAGCAAGCGTCTCAATGAGACAGCACTTAATGTGCCAGTACCCTGGGGAACTGAAATCTGAACATTTACCAAGGGTTTTGGCCCTCAAGCTGTCAGTCCGCGGCGACGGCGTGTTGCAGCTCTGCAATAGCCGTCGGCGAATGCGCCCTCCACTCCCAGCAACCCGGCCAGCTTTCTTTCGGCCCGTGGAAACCTGTGGGCAGAAC
Organism: uncultured delta proteobacterium; assembly: GCA_963832395.1. Classification (GTDB taxonomy): domain Bacteria; phylum Desulfobacterota; class Binatia; order Binatales; family Binataceae; genus JAKAVN01. The sequence goes on from CAWHTV010000002.1 coordinate 535,375, forward strand.
GGCGCAAGCCGCTTGATTTGACACCTGCGCGGCCTGCCTTCTAAGTTACGCACGTCCGTTCCTGACAAATCATCAACCTTGGAGGAAAGCGCCCATGAAGGCCGCCGTATTATATGAACCGCAGAAGCCTCTCGTCATCGAAGACCTCAAGCTCGCACCTCCGAAAGCCGGCGAAGTGCGGGTAAAGGTCGCCGCAAACGGCGCCTGCCATAGCGATCTCCACGTCATGACCGGCGACATGCGGATGCCGCTGCCGCTGGTGCTGGGCCATGAGGGAGCGGGAATCGTGGCCGAACTTGGCCCGGGCGTAGCCTCGGTGAAAGAGGGCGATCACGTGGTGCTGACTTTTTCACCCGTGTGCGGCCACTGCCGCTACTGCACGCAAGGACAGGTGAACCTGTGCGAAACGCGGCCGAAGGGGCTCGGCACGCTGCTCGACGGCACCACTCGCCTGAGCAAAAACGGCACCGAGGTTTTTCACTTCGCCTACGCGGCGACCTTTGCCGAGGAGGCGGTGGTGCCGGAGAGTTGCGCGATCAAAATTCGCGACGACGTCCCGCTCGATCGCGCCTGCTTCGTCGGTTGCGGCACGATGACCGGGATCGGCGCGGCGATCAACACGGCCAAGGTGCGGCCGGGAGCGAGCGTCGCGGTAATCGGCTGCGGCGGCGTGGGACTCAACGTGATCCAGGGCGCGGCGCTGGCGGGAGCGCACGAGATCATCGCGATCGACCTGCTGGCGAACAAGCTCGAGCTGGCAAAAGTGTTCGGCGCGACGCACCTGGTCAATCCGTCGCAGGACGACGCCTACAAGGCGGTGATGACCCTGACGCACGGGCACGGCGTGGACTACGCCTTCGAGGTAATCAGCACGCCCAAGACGATCGAGCTGGCGTTTCGGATGACCGGACGCGGCGGCACCTGCACTATCGTCGGCGTCTCGCCCGAGACCGCGCGCATCACGCTCAACCCCAACGTCTTCACGATGATGGAGAAGCGGCTGATCGGTTCCTTCTACGGGTCGACCCGGCCGCGAGTCGACATGCCGCTGCTGATCGACCTTTACATGGACAAGAAGATCAAAATCGACGAACTGGTCTCGCGCACCTTCCCGCTCGAAGGCGTGAACGAGGCCTACGATCTGCTGCGCAAGGGCGAGGTCTCGCGCAGCGTGATAAAGTTTTTCTAGATCCCGCATCAGCGCGAAGCGGTTCACAATCAGAACAGAGGAGGAAATCGCCATGTCCGTTCAGATGCCGACCCGGGAGCAACTGCGCGCGGTCGCGCGACAGTGCGGACTGTCGCTGGATGACGCCAGCGTGGATTCGTTTCGCGCGCTGTTTACGACCTACGTGGACGCCTACAACACGGTCGCCGCGATGCCCGACGAAGTGCCGCGGGTCAAGTATCCGCGCACGCCGGGCTACCGGCCCGGCCCCGAGGAGAACAAGTACAACGCCTGGTACTACAAGTCGTCCGTCAAGGGCGCGCCCGAGGGAAAGCTGAAGGGCAAGACGGTCGTGCTCAAGGACAACATCATGCTCGCCGGCGTGCCGATGATGAACGGCGCGGCGACCATGGAGGGCTACATGCCGGACTTCGACGCCACCATCGTCACGCGCATCCTGGACGCGGGCGGAGAAATCGTCGGCAAGGCGCATTGCGAGTGTTTCTGCCTCTCCGGCGGAAGCCATACCAATGCCACCGGAGCGGTGCACAATCCGCGCAAGATGGGCTACTCGGCGGGCGGCTCTTCCTCCGGCAGCGCCGCACTGGTGGCGGCCGGCGAAGTCGACATGGCGATCGGCGGCGACCAGGGCGGCTCGATTCGGATGCCGTCGTCGTACTGCGGCGTCTACGGGATGAAGCCGACGTGGGGACTCGTCCCTTACACCGGGATCATGCCGATCGAGATCTTCGTCGACCATACCGGCCCGATGACCGCCAGCGTCGCCGACAACGCGCTGCTGCTCGAGGTGCATCGCGGGCGACGACGGCTACGACCCGCGAATCAAGGCGCCGCAGGTGCATCCCTACACGCAGGCGCTGGGGCGCGGCGTGAAGGACCTCAAGATCGCCATCGTCAAGGAAGGCTTCGGCCATCCCAACTCCGAGCGCGCCGTCGACGAAAAAGTGCGCGCGCGGCGCAAAGCATCTGGCCTCGCTGGGCGCGCGCGTCGAGGAAGTTTCGATCCCGATGCATCTCGCGGGCGCCGCGATCTGGACGCCGATCGGCATCGAGGGCCTCACGCAAACCATGATGTACGGCGACGGCTTCGGGGTGAGCCGCGACGATCTCTATTCGACCTCGCTGATGGACTTTCATCGCGGATGGCGTCAGCGCGGCCAACGAGCTGTCGGAAACGACCAAGCTGTTCCTGATGTTCGGCACCTACGTGCGGGAAAATTACGGCTCGCGCTACTACGGCAAGGCGATCAACATCGTGCGCCGGCTGCGCGCGGCCTACGACGAGGTCCTGGCGAAGTACGACCTGCTGCTGATGCCGACCACTCCGATGAAGGCGACGCCACTGCCCAAACCGAGCGCCAGCCGGGAGGAATACGTCACGCGGGCGCTCGAGATGATCACCAATACCGCGCCGTTCGATCTGACCCATCATCCGTCGATGTCGATCCCGTGCGGCATGATCGACGGGCTTCCGGCCGGACTGATGCTGACCGGCAGGCACTTCGACGAGCCGACGATCTATCGTGCGGCGGAGGCTTTCGAACAATCGGGCGACTGGAAAAAGATGTAAGTCCGCGATGCTCCGCGACGGCGGGCCGGCTACCAATCGAGACGCCGGCCCGCTCGACGCTATCGGAGCGGCGCGCTACTTCATTCCTGAAATATATTGATCTCCAGCGCCGCGTACGCCTGATCGCGCAGCGGCAGCACTTTGCGATAATCCGGATCGTTGTACCAGCCGTCGGCCGCGGCCTTGTCCGCAAACCGCAGCACGATCCCGACCTGGTAGTTGCCCGAGCCATGAAGGCTCCCGAGGCCGCTGCCGCGCGCGACTACTTCGCCGCCGTGTTTTGCGATCACGGCGCGGGCGGCCTGCTGATACTGCGCCAGCGCTTCCTTGCGATCGGGATGCGGGGTGCCCTGGACCAAAACGAGTACGCTCATAAAACTTTCTCCTTGAATTCTGCGCCAGAGCCTACTTCATCGACCGTCATTTTGCATCTGTCGCCGATTGGCAGCTTCCGCCGTTGCGCCAACGTAACCGGTTCGCCTGGCGGCAAACGATCCGAATATCTCCCTTACTTCCGAAGTAATTGTCGGGTGCCGGCGAAATCGGCGACGTTCGCTTGGTGGCGCGAGACCGGCCGCCACAGACTTGGAAACTTGCGGCCTTCCAAAAGTGCAGTGTGACCGATCAACCCCTAAGAACGATCCGAGGTTCTTTCCGGGAACGTTTCATCGCCGCCATATCAGACGGACTCCATTCTGGTTGATGAAACTTGGGCGCCGAGTGAGCCTCCATATAGGCATTGTCAACAATCCTCGGTTAAGGTAAATCGGTTAGGGTAAAGACGTTATGTTGACAAGCTTGAGGCGCGGCGTCGTTTGTTTAATTGTTGTGATCGCATGGGTTGGCATCACATTAATAGTATATAAATGTGTCTGGGAAATCTGGAACGATGTTGTCAAAGCGGGTGATCGCAAGTCGTTGATCAAGTACGACGCCGTCATTGCGTCCCTCATATTTCTATGCTCGTGTTCGGAAATTGCGATTTCAGAAACCAAACAAAGAGCTGGCTGGGAGAATTTGGACAGCGGGGTAAGTGGCGTTTCTGCCTGCCGGCGGCCAAGATGGCAGCCGAACAGGAGAGAAGATGAGCAGACGACCGCGCCGGAATCACACCCCGGCATTCAAGGCGAAGGTGGCACTGGCCGCCGTCAGGGGCGAGCTGACGCTGGCGGAATTGGCGCAGCAATTTGACGTTCATCCCAATCAGGTGACCCAATGGAAGGCGCAACTGCTGGAAGGGGCGGCCGGCGTGTTCGGGTCCGCGGCTGGCAGTGGGCCCGCTACCCTCGCGATTGATCTGAAGTCGCTGCACGCGAAGATCGGCGAGCTGACGCTGGAGAATGATTTTTTGGGCGGAGCGCTCAGCAAGGCCGGTTTGCTGAGCGCAAAGCGATGATCGACCGTCAACACACACTGTCGATCAGCAAACCGGCGAAGGCCCTGAAGATCAGCCGTGGCAGTGTGTATTATCTGCCCCGACCGGTTTCCGCAGCCGACCTCGCCGTGATGCGCCGGATGGATGAGTTGCATCTTGACTTGCCCTTCGCGGGCAGTCGGATGCTGCGCGATCTCCTGAACGCGGAAGGGGTCGTCATCGGTCGTCAGCACGTGGCTACGTTGATGAAGCGCATGGGGGTCAAGGCAATTTATCGCAAGCCCAACACCTCGAAGCCGGCACCGGGACACAAGATTTACCCCTATCTTCTGCGCAACGTGCCGGTCATCAGGCCCAACCAGGTCTGGGCGATGGATCTCACCTACATCCCCATGGCGCGAGGCTTTGTCTATCTCGCGGCCGTCGTCGACTGGTTCAGCCGCCGGGTCCTCGCTTGGCGATTGTCGGTCACGATGGAAGCCGAGTTCTGCATCGAAGCACTGGAGGAAGCTCTGGCCCGCCACGGCAAACCGCACATTTTCAATACCGATCAAGGCAGCCAATTCACCAGCACCAGCTTCACCGACGTTCTGCTCCAAGCCGGCATCGCCATCAGCATGGACGGCAAAGGATCGTGGCGGGATAATGTTTTCGTCGAGCGCCTTTGGCGATCAGTCAAATACGCGGAGGTTTATCTGAAGGCTTACGAAAGTGTCGCCGAGGCCCGCAGCGCAATCGGCGGTTACTTCGGATTTTACAATACCCGCAGACCTCATTCGAGCCTTCAACGGCGAACGCCGGATCAGGCTTACTTCAACTGGCTACCGCAGATCGCGGCGGCCTGAACCAGGCAGATGTTCCACTTATCAACCCGACACTCCTGTTCAGACAAACCCAGCCAGCTCTCAAAGAGCGATTAACAAATGGCGCAATGGCTTTGAGCACCCAGCGAACTGGTGGGTGAGACTTCGAGGGTTCTACTTAGAACATGTTACAACTAACGCCCCTTTCTACAATCCAGTTGTCATTTTGGCGAATGCCGGACTCGTCGTGATTATGACTATAAAAACTGTCCACTCCATGAACGAACATTATACAGATCCGGTGGTATTCTACATGCCTTATTTTGGTACGTGGCCACTCCCACTTACTCCCAGCGATGCGTTCACTACCTTCGGGATTACAACGGTTCTGTTCTTGATCGCGGAATTAATCCCGAAGCAGATAGCCATCAGGTTTAAAATAGGGGCACTCCTCTTTATGTCACCGTGGATAATGCTCTCGACCATAGTCCTCGGACTGCCTGCATTTGGCACCGCTGTACCAATTCGATGGATAGTTGGACAGGCGCCAGAAGAAGGGTAGTCCGCTAAACCAAGTCATAGGTTTTAAGAAAGGAATCTACCTCTCGGAAGGATTCACTACGTAAAATCGAATGTGCCTGCGTACACTTGGCGCATAGGGCGCGCGGCGCTCGGTAGTTTCACTGTTACAAGAAGGTCGACTTTCCCCGGCTGGCTGGGTACAGGAGAATATCTAGCTCCGGCGATCTGGTTATACCTCGCTCTCAAAACGATGTGATTATGCGAATCTTTAATAATCAGGGTGCGCGCGTTGATGTCAGCATGACCTTCCGCAATCTGCCAACGGTCTGCCGGGGTATTGGCCATGCCCAAAAACGCCCATATCTTGTCCGCGACTCCTTCGCCCGGCTGAGCCATAACCTCAACAGATGATTCCGATGATGTGTCATGGGCTAGCGATTCATTCGCAGAAATCACCTTCTCTTGCTGTTGCTCGGCCATTGCATCTGCTCCGTTTTCGGCTCGCTTGAGAACGCAGCGTTATCGTATGATAATTGGTCGAATTTTGCCAGATCCAGATAGAGATAGTGGCGCGGACCGGGACGCGCTTGATCGCTTGGACGATGTCGTTAAAACGGGGTTGAAGGACTGATCGGACATCAAAACGCCGGTACCGTCGTCGCTTCGATTCGCTAGCGCAGAAGCTTATGGAATGCTGTCGCGAGCACGATATCGGTCCTACGGCCGAGACGAAAAAGAGATCGAAGTCGGACTGGTCGCGGACCGAGGAGATCCACCATGGCCAAGCGCACCAACGTCGTCCCCAAAGAGATGGAAGCGATCAAACAGCGCTTCCATTACAATCCCGGCGTGAAGGCTGGCCATCTGCTCTTCATCGCCGGACAGGTCGGACGCGACGAGCATCTCAACGTGGTCGAGGGCAAGGAGGCGCAATTCGTTCAGGCCTTCGAAAATGTGAAAAAGGTGCTGACCGCCGCCGGCGCCACCTTCGACGACGTCGTCGACATGGTCACCTACCATACCGACATGCGCGATCTTCAGCTCTTCATCACGGTGAAGGATCGCTACTACACCGGCGAGTATCCGGCGTGGACCGGAATCGGCGTCACCGCCCTGGCGATGCCGGGCCTGATGGTCGAGATCAAATGCGTCGCGATGCTCAAGGAATAGACGAGCAGTGGAAAGGACCAGAGCGAAGCGGCGCCCCGAACGATACCGCAAGCCGCCGAATCGCTAGAGAGTGTCGAGAAACGCGACCAGGTCTTCCTTCTCTTCCGCCGTGAGCCCGACCTGAAAGCGGTCGTTGTAGAAGTTCACCACGTCCATCAGGGTGGCCGACTGCCCGTCATGAAAGTACGGCGGGCGTGAGGCGAGCCCGCGCAGACTCGAGGTCTTGAAGCGGCCGATGTCGGTGCACTTGCCGGTAATCAGCGCCTGGCCCGGGTCGATCACCCGAAAGGTCTGACCCTTGAGCGCTCCCGCGTCGCATCGCAGCGTAAACAACGGCATGTCGGGCGTGCGGCGCGTAACGTCGGCCGTGCCGATATTCATCAGTATGTTGATCGAGCGGTTGCCGACGTTCGGTGTGTCGTGGCAGGTGGTGCAGAAGCCCTCGTGGGTCGGATGGTCCTCAGCGTCGTCGAGGCCCGGGACTCCCCCGATAATCATCGGTGTCGCGTTGAAGATTGCCTGACCGCGCGCGATCCGCGCCCGCTCGGGATTGGGGTCGCCTCGCCACAGGTCGTATAGGTTGAACACGTGCAGCGAGGTCTGCTCGCCGGTGGGATTGTTGCCGAAGGGATCGTTGACCCCGACAAAGAACGGCTCGCGCGAGAGCGCCACCGGCCCGCCGCCCACGCCGCCGTCCTGCAGCGAGCCCGCCTTGGGCACCCAAGTCTGTGCGTCGTAGGTTCCGGTTTCGAATTCGATGAGCCGCGCGAGCTGATCGGGCATCGGCCCGTCAATCGCCTGCTCGTGCCCGCGCACCGCGTCATTGGCCTGATGTTCCAGGTCGGGCATCCGCCCGTCCCACATTACCGAGTCCTCGAAGCGCAGATTGGTGGCCTGCAGCGGCCGGCGGTAGACCGAGAGCACGCCGCTCCTCGGACTGCTCAGCTTGGTGCAGTGATACGGGTCGTCGACCTTGACCACGGAGAACTCGGAATTCGGCGGTATCGGGATGCCGATTCGGATGAGCCCCTTGTTGAGCAGCAGGCTGTACGCCTTCTTCATCGCCGCCGGCGTTGATACGTCGGCATCGGGACAGGTGGCGGCGTCGACCGGCCGGAACAGCGGATCGGTGCCGTGGCTCGCCTCAAAGCGCGCGCGGATATGCACCGGCGTGATCGTCCATCCGGCGCTCGGATCGTGGCAGGTGACACAGGCGCGGCCGTTGGTCCCCAGCGGCTTGAAGAAGGGATTGTCGGCGGTAAAAGGCCCCTCGGGTTGGTAGGTCGCCGACTTACCGTCCGAATTTTCCCAGGTCGAATAACGCTCGAGGCCGTAGTCGGCCGGTGCGGTCGCGTATGCGCGGCTCGCGCCCTCGACATAGGCCGAGCCCTTGCCCGCGGCAGAGGCGTGAACCTCGCCCTTGGCGGCCGCGTCGTCGCTGCCCGCGTTGGTCGCGGCCCATCCCGCGAACAGGCAGAGCGCTACGATCGCTAGAGTCACGGCCGAATATTTCATGGCCGCATATTTCACGGCGCCAGGGAAATTTGTTGATCTCGAATGCAAAAGTCTCTGGCCGCACGCGACAGGACGCGGCGCGTCGTCTCCTTTATCGTGTTTCAGCGGTGATTTCCACGACGTCCCGCCGTTTCTATCACCGAAGGCTGGCTACCATTTTGCCGGGCTTTGATTCCTTCCGAAAGCGCTTGCAAGATAGGCTCCAGCCTGCAATTGCAGCATCCGCTTCCAACGGGAGACCGGCCATGAATGAGCCCAAAGCAAAGGCAACGCGGCTGATTGAAAATCGGCGAGTGATCGTTACGCGATGGACATTCGCTCCGGGCGAGGCGACGGGTCCTCATGTTCACGCGCACGACTACGTGGTGGTACCGCTGACCACGGGAACGCTGCGGATCGTCACTCCCGATGGCGCGGCGAATGACGCCGAACTGGTCACCGGCGCTCCTTACGCCCGCGACGCTGGCGTCGCTCACGATGTGATAAATCAGAACGCGTTCGAATTCAGCTTCATCGAGATTGAAGTGAAATAGCAGCATCCCGCCGTTTGGATTGGCCTTCTCCCTTGCCTAGCGATTATGCTGCGGCAATATCGTTCGAGCTAAGGAGCCAACCTCGATGCGGGATTTGCTGTCGATAGCCGGGAAGTTGGGCGCTCTGCTCAAGGATCGCCACGAAACCATCGCCATCGCCGAGTCCTCGACCGGCGGCCTAATATCGGCGGCGCTGCTCGCAGTGCCGGGCGCGTCCGCCTATTTCCTCGGTGGCGCGATCGTCTATACCCGCGAATCGCGCCGCACACTGCTGGACATCCCGGACTCGGCCTTCGCGGGCATCCGGGGAGTGACCGAGCCTCTGGCCACGGTGCTGGCGCGCGGGACGCTCAAGCGCTTTTCGACCACCTGGAGCGTGGCCGAAGTCGGCGCCGCCGGCCCCACTGGTAATCGCTATGGCGACCCCGCGGGGCACAGTTGCATAGCCATCGCCGGGCCGGTCGAGCGCGCGATCACGGTGGAAACCGGCAGCAGCGATCGCATAGCCAATATGCGCGCCTTCGCGGCCGCCGCGCTGGAGTTGCTCTCGCAGAGCCTCGCTTCGGCGCCCGCGCCGCGTCCCTGAGCGCGCCGGTCAATCGATTTACGCAAGTCTCGCGATTTACGAGTCTCGCGATTTACGCGAGTCTCGGGAGAACCTGATCGGTGAACGACAAAAATGTCTGGTGGCTGAGCGGTGCGCCGATCAGGTAGTCGAGGTGGATTTCCTCGCGCAGGCGCGCTATCTCGCCGGCCACGCGCTCAGCCGTGCCGTGAATGATCGCCGAGTCAATGTATCGCTGCACGGGGTCGCCGGCGCCGAACAGTGTGGGATCCATGTAGGTTTTGAGCAGCCACTTTGCGCCGTCGCGAGCGACCTCGGCCGCTCCGGCATCGGTCGGCGCGATGGCCATGAATCGGGTGATAGGAATTACGCGGCCTTCGGCGGAATGCCCGTGCTTTTGAAGCTCCTGCAGGTAGAATTCCCGCTGCTGACCGGTTTCCGCATACGTGGTGTGAGGACCGATAAGGATCGAGTATCCCACCGAGGCGGCTGCCCACGCGGCGGCCTCCAATGACCCCGCAGCCATCCATGCCGGCGGATGCGGCTGCTGGAGCGGTTTGGGCAGCACTTCGATGTCCTCGAACGAGAAAAACTGGCCGCGATAGGTCAGCCGTTCTTCCGTCCAGGCCCTTATCACGATATCGACCGCCTCATGAAAACGCGCGTGGCTCTGCTCGATCGGCACGCCAAAGGTGCGAAACTCCCGCGGATCGAAGCCGCGCCCGGCGCCCCAGTTCACGCGCCCGCCTGAGAGAATATCGAGCAGCGCGAGTTCCTCCGCCAGACGCAGCGGGTGATAAAGCGCCGCCAGCGTGACGCCCGAGCCGATGCGCAAGTTGCGCGTGCGCGCGGCCGCGTACGCGCCCATCACCGGAATCGACGGACATACGCTGTAGTCGTTGAAGTGATGCTCGGTGAGCCACACGGAGTCGTAACCGGCGCGGTCCATGATTTCGATGCGCGCGAGCGCGCGCGCATAGACCGTTGGCAGCGCGAGCCGGCGCTCGGGCCAACTGAAGAATTGAAGGATCCCGAACTTCACGGCACTGCCGCCCCGAGTTACGGACGCGCGCGGATCCGGTAGCGAATCGGCATGTGCTTGATGCCGCCGACAAAACTCGAACGCATCCGCTGCACGGGGCCGGCCAGCTCTGCGAATTCCATGCGCTCCGCCAATTGGCGAAACATCACCTGCAGTTCCAACCGCGCGAGATTGGCTCCGAGGCAGAAATGCTCGCCGATGCCGAAGGAGATGTGCGGGTTGGGGTAACGTCCGATGTCGAACGTCGACGGCTGCTCGAAGATCTCTTCGTCGCGCGCGGCCGAGGGATAGAAGAGCACGAGCACGTCGCCCTGGCGGAGCTGTTGGCCGCCAAGCACGGTGTCGGCGGTGGCGATGCGCGTGAACTGGATCACGGGCGAGGTCCATCGGACAATTTCCTCGGTTGCCTTGGAGGCCAGCGACGGATCGCTTCTTAAGCGCTCCCATTGAGCGGGATTGCTGATGAGGGCATGGAGGCCGCCGGTAGTGGCGTTTCGCGTGGTTTCGTTGCCGGCGATAATGAGCAAGGCGAAATAGGACAGTAGCTCGAACGGCGGAAGTGGTTCGCCGTTGACCGTGCCATTGGCAAGCACGCTCGCGAGGTCGTCGCGCGGGTTCTTGCGCCGGTCTTCGCAGAGCTGGTTGAAGTACTGGAAGAATTCCAGCCGCGCGCGTTCCAGCGTCTCCGTGATGTTTTGGCTGGTGCCGTATTCCGGGTCCGTCGGACCGATCATCGTGTTACTCAGCCGGAACATCATCGCCCAGTCGGCGCGCGGAATACCGAACATCTCCGCGATCACCGCCAACGGAAGCTTGGCCGAGACCTCGGTCACGAAGTCGCATGCCTCGCGTCCCACCAGGTCGTCGAGCACCTCGGTCGTGATCCGCTCGATCTGGTCCGTCAACTGCTTCACGGAGCGCGGCGTGAAGCGCTGATTGACCACCCGGCGAAATTCGCCATGTTCGGGCGGGTTCATGTTGAGGAGCTGGCGCAGGACCGGTTCCTCGGGAAGAGGCGAGCCCGGCTCCTCCTGAACCACGAAGAGGAATTGACTGCTTCTGAACAGCTCGGGTTGACGCGAGACGTTCACGATGTCGGCGTGCTTGGTGATGGCCCAGAACGGTTCCACACTCGGGCGCTCGTAGCGAAAGACCGGGGCCTCCTTTCTAAGCAGCGCCCATTCCTCGTGCGGATAGCCACGCTGGACGTAAAGATCGGGATTGATGATGTCGAGTGTTTCGAGGGTAAGAGCTGCCATGGCCCTGGCTAATCCTCAACCAGGCGGATGGCCTGGCGCGGACAGAGGGTCGTCGCGAGCTGAATCTTGGCGCGCAGCTCCTGCGGTGGACTGTCCATCAGCACATAGCTGAGGTCGTCGTCGCGAAGCTCGAACACCTGGGGCGCTACTTCGACACAACGGCCGTTGCCTTCGCAAAGATTGTGATCCACAACGACTTTCATCGGATCGCTCCTAAATTCTCCGTGCATTTCTCAAGGACGGAAGTGGATTAAGAATTCAGATGTTCCACAGGCAAAACGATAGACACACCGATCGACATGCTGCAACGTCCCGCTTTCAATCGTCGCGCCGCCTGTCGGACGCCCTCCGTCCCGGCTCGAATCGATGCTAGAGATGACGCCGGCTACAGGACAATATCGGAGCTCATCAGTTGCCCCACACCGTGCCGCCGTCGATGTTGATCGCCTGGCCGGTTATCCACTTGCCGCGATCCGTGACCAAAAAGCGGACCAACTCGGCGCACTCAGTGCCGTCGCCCGGGTAGCCCAGCGGAACAAAGCTCTTGACGAACTTCTCCCAGCTTTCGCCGCGGCCGAGGTCATCGAGACGGAACGTGTCGATGATGCCGGGGCAGAGCGCGTTGACGCGAATGCCATGCGACGCAAGGTCGAGCGCCATCGAACGGCTGAGCGCGTTGACCGCGGCCTTGGATGCGGAGTAGGCGGCGGCCTTGGCCTGAGCGATTTTGCTAGCGATTGAGGAGATGTTGACGATGCTGCCGCCCTGGCCCTGGGCAATCAGTTTGCGCGCGACGGCGCATGACAGCAGAAAGGTCCCGTCAACGTTGGTCACCATCACCTTCTTCCAGATTTCGTAGGGGAGTTCGACGGCATCGACGCGGTCAGGACCACGAGCGGCGCTGGCGTTGTTGATGAGGATGTCGACGCGGCCGAACTCGGCGACGGTGCGAACGACCAGCGCCTCGACCGCGTGCGGGTCGGCGATGTCGGAGACCAGCGCCAGGCAGCGCCCGCCGGCCTTCCGGATTTCATCGGCGACGCTCTCGATGTCGCGCCATCCGGCCGCCTTCTCGTCATCTGGATAACGCTCGGGCGGACGCCCGGTGCCGGTAATTACAATCGCTGCGCCCGCCTGCGCCAGCAGCTTGGCGATCGGGCGTCCGATGCTGCGCATCCGCCCGGCGCCGGTGATGATCGCGACCTTGCCTGCCAATTCCTGTTCCATCGGGATGAATCCTCAAGCTGGATGATTGATTTCGGGTTCTGACACTAGCCAACCGCAAAGCGATTGGACAAGCGCTCGCGAGCGCGGCGATCCCGCACGACGTTGGCCTTGTGCTACAGTCGCCGACGAGACGATACGAGCGAAGGGCGCATCGGAAGGGCGTATCGATGGATTTCAAATTCAGCGAAGAGGACGAGGCGTTTCGGCGGGACTTCAGAAGCTGGCTCGAGAAAAACCTGCCGCGCGACTGGCACGACGAGGGCGAACTACACGATCCCGATACCAAGGAAGAGTTCGAGCGCCGCCGCGGATGGCATCGCAAGCTCAACGACGGCGGCTGGATGTGTCTCCACTGGCCCCGAGAATACGGCGGGCGCGGCGCGAGCCTGTTGCAGCAGGTCATCTTTTCGCAGGAACTCGACCGCGCAAAGGCGCCGCCCACCGTCAACTTCCAGGGTATCGCGCGTGTCGGTCCCACCCTGATGCAGTGGGGCACGCCGGAACAAAAACAACGCTACATCCCCAAAATTCCGTCCGCTGAGGAGATCTGGTGCCAGGGATTGTCGGAGCCCAATCACGGCTCCGACCTGGCGGCGGTCGAGACGCGCGCGATCGACGAGGGCGATCACTTCATCGTCAATGGCTCCAAGGTCTGGACTTCCAACGCTCATCACGCCGACCTCACCACCCTGCTGTGCCGCACCGACCCCTCGCTGCCCAAGCACAAGGGCCTCAGCTACCTGCTGGTCGACATGAAAAGCCCGGGCGTCACCTTGCGCCCGCTGGTGCAGATGACCGGCGAGAGCGGCTTCAACCAGGTCTTTTTCGAAGACGTCGTGGTGCCGAAGGCGAACCTGGTGGGCCAGAAGAACCAGGGCTGGATGGTCGCGATGACCAACATGATGTTCGAGCGGACGATCCATGGCGGCCGCACTGACATGATGGTCGAAGTGAGACAGCTCGGCGAACTGGCGCGCAAGGTCCAGCGCAACGGCCATCCCGCCTGGGACGACAACTACGTGCGACAGCGAATCGTCCGCTTCGCATGCGAGGCGGAGGCGCTTAAATACACCAGCTATCGTCAGCTCACCCGCCAGCTCAAGGGACTGCCGCCGGGCCCCGAAGGCTCGATCATGAAACTGGGTACGACCGACCTGAACCTGCGCATCCAGACGTTCGCGATGGAGCTGCTGGGCGCCTATAGCCAGTTCGAATACCAGGCTGCCGGGGCGATCGACCATGGCAAATGGTCACATCGGATGCTCGCGGTGCGGCGCGGAACGATCGCGGCCGGCACCAACGAGATTCAGCACAACATCATCGGTGAGCGTGTGCTCGGCCTGCCCAAGGGCTAGCATTCGGGACCGCCGCCGCTCACAATCGTTGGCTTGTGGAGTTGCGCTGCAAGCGGCGCCGGCGCCGGAGGCCTGCCGCGGAAGGAGCGTCGTCGTGTCGATTCCCTATCGTGCCGAAGTGATCGGATCGCTCCTGCGGCCCGCCTTCCTGAAGGAAGCGCGCAAGCAGTGGCAGTCGGGGTCGCTCTCCACGATCGAATTCAAGCGCGCCGAGGACCGCGCGGTGGATGAGGCTATCGCGTTGCAGGAAAGCGCCGGGGTCGACGTGGTGACGGACGGTGAGATGCGACGCACTCACTTCATCGCGCCGCTGACCGACGTCATCTCCGGGGTGAAAGAAATTCCGGCCTTCAAACGCGTCTGGCGCCGGCCGCATGAGCAGGGCGCCCCCGCGGAGGAGACCGAGATCCAAGTCCAATACGCGGTGGTCGAAAAGATTCGGCGCACGCGCTCGCTCACCAACGAGGAATTCACCTACGCCCGCGGCCGGGCCAACAAGCCGCTGAAGGTCACGCTGCCGAGTCCGCTGATGATGACGCTGCGATGGTCACCCGAATATTCGCGCGCCGCTTATCCGGATCCATTCGACCTGTTTGCCGACGCGGCCGAGATCGTGCGCCAGGAGGCGCAGGAACTGGCGGCGCTCGGATGCCAATATATCCAGATCGACGCTCCCGAACTCGGGATGCTGTGCGACCCGGAGCGCCGGCGCCAGGACTTCGCCGAGCGCGGGATGGCTCCCGAGCGGCTGCTGACCGAAGGCATCGACATCATAAACTCGGTGGCCGACGTCCCCGGCGTCACCTTCGGCCTCCATCTATGTCGCGGCAACAACAAGGGCTACTACGTCGGCGAGGGCGGCTACGAGGCGATCGCCAGGCAGGCTTTCAGGCGCGCCCCCAATTTCGCGCTCTGGCTCCTGGAGTATGACGACTGGCGCTCGGGTTCGTTCGAGCCGCTGCGCGACATCCCGGCCGACAAGGGCGTCGTGCTCGGCCTCATCTCGACCAAGCGCGCCGAGCTCGAGCCGGCCGAAGCAATTGTGCGGCGGATCGAAGAAGCGGCCCGTTACTTCCCGCGCGAGCGGCTCGGACTGTCGACCCAATGCGGCTTCGGAACGGTATGGGAAGGCAACCCCATACCCGAGGCCATCGAGCGCGATAAGCTGCGCCTGGTCGCCGACCTCGCGCATCGGCTATGGCGCTAGTGTCTTGCAAACCCGCGTCTACCAATACACATACCCAACTGGCTATCGTGCCGGATATCGTGAGGCGATATGCATACGCAAGGATGTTCTGAATAGCTGATGGAACAGATAAATAGTTATAAATCCAGACACGAGCGGTATGCGATCCGGCCGTCGCTCCTCCTGTTGACGCCGCTTCTCTTCGCGCTGTGCGGCGGCCCGGTATCGAGCGTCGCTCTGGCGGTTGATGCTTCACCCACGCCCGCCGCGCAGTCGTCAGCTACTCCGGTGGCGCAAGCGTCAGCTACTCCCGTGGCTCAGGCGCCGGGCGAACTGGGCACACTGATCGCGGCGGGAAAGCTGCCCGACTTGCGCTGGCCGAACTTCAGCGACGTCCAGGCCGACGTCGTCAAATTCTACGCCCTGGGCGCGAACGCGCCCGGCTGGGTTCACGACGGTCAGCCGACCCCGCAGGCGCAGGCGATGATCCAGCTCTTCAAACAGGCTTCGCTAAAGGGCCTCAACCCGGAGGACTACGACGCCTCGCGATGGGATGGCCGCCTGGCCGCGCTCGCCCCATCGAACCCGCATCCCGCCGACACTGACCTGGTGCACTTCGATCTGGCGCTTACCGTTTGCGCGGCGCGCTACCTCTCCGCCCTGCATGTCGGAAGGGTCGGCCCGCAGCATTTCAAGTTCAGCCTGGACGCGGGGACTAATAAATCCGATCTGGCCGAGGTCCTCCGCAACCAGGTGACCCAGGCCCCGGACGTCGGCGCAGTGGTCGCGAGCGTCGAACCTCACTACGACGGCTATGGGCGGGCGGAGACCGCACTTGCCGCGTATATAAAGCTGGCCGCCCAGGGTGACGGCGCGCCTCTGCCGTTGCCGGTCAAATCCGTGCATCCCGGCGATACCTATTCGGGAATCGCGCCGCTGGTCTCGCGTTTGCGCCAGCTTGGCGATCTTGCGCCTGACGCCAGCGCGCCCGCCGACGCCACCGTCTACCAGGGCACCGTGGTCGACGGAGTGAAGCACTTTCAGCGGCGCCACGGCCTTCAGCCCGATGGCGTGCTCGGCAAGGAAACGGTCGCGGCAGCTCAATGTGCCGCTGAGCCAACGGGTCCAACAGCTCCAGTTCGCGCTCGAGCGCTATCGATGGATCCCGCCCGACTTTCCGCAGCCGCCGATCATCGTCAATATCCCCGAGTTCAAGCTGCGTACGATGCGCCGGCAGCCCGCGCCGTTCTTGTCGATGCGAGTGGTCGTCGGCAAGGCCTATGGCCACGAGACGCCCGTGTTTGCGGACTACATGCGCTACGTCATCTTCCGGCCGTATTGGGAAGTGCCGATGTCGATCCAGTTCGCCGAGCTG
This sequence comes from uncultured delta proteobacterium, assembly GCA_963832395.1. Lineage (GTDB taxonomy): Bacteria > Desulfobacterota > Binatia > Binatales > Binataceae > JAKAVN01. Next base: position 552,061 of record CAWHTV010000002.1, read on the forward strand.
GTTCCTAAGATCCGGCGCGATCGCAACTATCTCGCGGACCATGGATTTGAGGTAACGACGAGCGACGGCGAAATGGTGACAGATGGCGCCGTGAGCGACGACGTACTCAGCCAGCTTCGTTCCGGCTCACTAAGTATTCGGCAGAAACCCGGACCCAAGAACGCGCTGGGGCTGGTCAAGTTCATCTTTCCGAACCGTTACAACGTGTACCTTCACAGCACGCCGGCACCCGAGCTTTTCCTGAAAGCGCGGCGCGACTTCAGTCACGGATGCATCCGGGTACAAAAACCCGCGGATCTCGCGGCCTGGGTTCTGCGCGACAAGCCCGAATGGACCCTGGACAAAATAAACGCCGCGATGAACGGCGACCAGACGATACAGGTAAATCTCGACAAGCCCATCCCAGTACTCATCCTGTATACTACCGCCGTGGTCGAGCCGGACGGCGAAGTGCGATTTTTCAAAGATATATACAAGTACGATTCCGCGATGGATCAAGCCCTGGCGAGCGGCTACCCGTACCCGACCCAGTGATAACATCTCAGTTGGCGGCGCGGTTCAGCCGACCCTCCTGGAATTGCGATATGTCGCGCGCGAGTTCTACTCGCCAATCGCGCGGCGGCGATACGTCTTCGACTGGGCCGGTCGATAGCGATCGCCGTCATGGTGTTTCTGTCGATGACGCCAGGCTCCGGCGGCGCGGCATGTGCTCCTCGGCCGGGTTCCGCCAACCGATGGAGGCTTCAGTCGCATGATGGCGTAGCCTGGCTGGTAACGCCGTGTGGCGAGCGATTTTTTTCCATCGGGGTCAATAGCCTGACCGATATTGCGGCTCCGCCGTTGCGCTGGAGTCCAGAAAAAAAGTCATGGCTCCCGCTATACCAGGCTTCGGATGCGTGGGCACGCCACACGGCCGCGCAGGTCAGTGCCTGGGGCTTTAACACGGCCAGCGCTTTCAGCTCCGCCAACCTACCGCTTCCGAGCGTCCCCGATCTCGATCTCGGCTGGCGGGCGCGATTTCTTTGGGCCGATCCTTTCGATCCGTCAGTCGAAGACGCTGATGACTACTCAGGCCAAGGAGGCGATAAGTCTCTACAACAGCAATGCATATCGTATAGGGTATTTCTCCGACAATGAGGTCGGATGGTGGAACGGAGCCTTGTTCAGTTACTACCTCAAGCGATCCGGAACAAATCACACGAAGCAGGCACTGGTTGCTCTCATCCGTCGTCACTATGGTGACGATTGGCATCGATTCATCGCTGACTTTGACGTGACCGCCGGGATTTCCTCTTTTCAGGAATTGCTCCAAAACGTAGATGGACACGCCCACCTGCGTCCGGGAGGAAACGGGATCAGGGTGGTTCGTGAGTGGACGACCATGATAACGCGCCGTTACTACGAACTCGTTTATCGCGCACTGCGCGAAGCGGATCCGACGGCGCTCATTTTCGGCGACCGCCTTCCCAGCTACTACGATCCGGACGCCGTTCGAGCGATGGCTCCTTTCGTCGACGCTGTCGCAACGAATTACAACGTGGACAGTCCGGACGGCTGGATTGCGCATTACTATTTCGATGGCTTGCGCCAGTTGACCGGGAACAAGCCCGTGCTGGTTTCCGAATGGTATTTCGCCGCCCAGGAAAACCGCTACTGGAAATCTCGAACAATGGCTACCTGATGACCGTGCGAACCCAGGCCGAGCGCGCCCGGGGTGCGGCGAGTGCGGCGCGGCACTTCGCGCTCGAGCCCGGGATCGTTGGAGTTCACTGGTTCCAGTACTACGACGAGCCCAAGGGCGGCCGCGCGGGAGACCACGAGGATTACGATTTTGGCCTGGTCGACATCGATGGGCGGCCATACGAAGAACTCGTTGCCGCCCTGACCGCGGCAAACCGCAGTCTCGCCGAACTCCATCAAAGCGCATCGCCGCGAACGCCAGTAAAGGAAACCGCGCCGATTCAGATCCCCGAAGCTGACATCGATGCCGGCTCGATCTCGCTGGCACAGTGGCCGAAGGACCAGGCGCTGGTGAAGGGCCTTTTGGCGCCTTCGCCCGAAGTCGTTTTCGGCGACCTGTTCCTGGCGTGGAGCCCGCAAGGGCTGCATCTGGCCACCATCAGCATGGACCACTACGATGCGCATCTGCTTGCGTATGATGGCGCATTTCCGCGCAGCGAAGCGTTTCGAATTGACCTCGGTGTGGATGCGGGGGCGGGCGCGCGCCGCTTTGCCTTCTTTGTCATTCCGCCGAAAGTGTTTCGAAGAAAAAGCGGCGTGACGATGCGTATCGAGGTCTGCCGAATGAATCATGAGACCTGCGACGCTGTGCCCTCGGCGACCGCCGTATATCAGGTCAGCGATCGGCCTCGGATCACCGCCCAGGTCACTCTTCCCTGGGAGGCTCTAGGCATATCCGGACCTCCAGCCGACAGGCATCTGCGAGTGCAACTGGCGGCTACCACATTTTATCGTTCCCGCTGGATGTCGCTTGGCGGCGCCCCGCCTGCGAAGGCGATGGAAAACCTGGCGACCTGGAGACCGGCGATGCTCGCTGGTCGTCCCGACGCTTCAGCCGCTGCGAATTGAGCCGGTCGCCGCGAATGGCAGGTTGCTCCGCCCTATTCGCGACGCAGCGCCGCCTCGCAGGAGAGGCCAATCGAAATCAACCGGCGGTCGCCGAGATGCTCGCCCATCAGGCTCAGTCCCACCGGCGCCTCGCCGGGCTCGTGACACGGCAGCGTGAGCGCGCAGCGATCGAGGAAGTTGACCACCGAGGGATTGCGCAGGATCGCGGCGTTCGTCCGCACGTATTCATCGTCGGCGCTAAGCGCGGCGATCGTAGGAGCGGTCAGCGCCACGGTCGGCATCGCGACCGCGTCGAATGGCGCGGTCGCAGCGGCGGCGCGCGCAATCAGAGAGGCGCGAGCGGCCGTCAGGTCGACGTAGTCAGGACCGCTTATCTCGGCCCCGCGCACGATCCGCGCAAGCACGCGCGGATCGATTCTTTCGCCGTCGGTGGCGATGACTTCGCGAAGCGTGGCGTAGCACTCGGCGGCGGAAAAGCCGCCCTTCGCGTTGATCGACGGCAACTCCTCGAGCTCCGCGAACGGGAGACCGACGATTTGCGCGCCGGCCTCGGAGAGCCGCCGTAGCGCGGCCTCAAAACAATGCGCCACCGCCGGCTCGAGCCCGTCGACCACGTAGTGCTTCGGCACCGCCAGGCGCAACCCGCGTAGAGGAATCGGCGCCGGCACCGTCGGCTCTTCACCGGCGATCACCGCGTCAACAATCGCGCAACAGGCGAGCGAATTGGCGAGCGGGCCGATCGAGTCCAGGCTGGTCGAGAGCGGAAACGCGCCGTCGCGCGGCACGCGCCGCTGCGGTCGGCTTGAAACCCACCAGGCCGTTGAGCGCGGCCGGGATGCGCACCGAGCCACCGGTGTCGGTTCCAATCGCCGCGACAGCCATCGCATCGGTAACCGAAATCACCGCGCCCGACGACGAGCCGCCGGGAATCCTGCCGCTGTTGCGATCCCAGCAATTGCGCGGCGTTCCATAGTGGGGATTGAGCCCGACGCCGGAATAGGCGAACTCGGTCATGTTGGTTTTTCCGACGATCACCGCGCCCGCCGCGCGCAGCCGGCGCACGATGGCGGCGTCGCGCCTGGCCGGCACGCGCCCCTTGAGAACCACCGAGCCGGCGGTGGTGGTTTCGCCGGCGACGTCGAACAGGTCCTTGATCGAGATTGGTATTCCGCTAAGCGGCGAGGCGACGATTCCCGCCCCACGCAAAAGGTCGCTCGCCGCGGCCTGGACGCGCGCCGCTTCGCGGTAGATCCGCGTGAAGACGCGCGCGCCCTCTCCGGCCGGATCATCAGCCCGCTCGAGCGCCTCTTCAACCAGCCGCGCGCTGGTGATCGTTCCTTGCGCGAGCGCCTGTGCCGTTTCGATTATGCGCGTGGCCGGCATAGCGGAGTGCCCGCTAAGCGGCTTAGCAAACCCGCCCGGCTATTGCGACGGCGGAAAGGCCCACCGGACCAACCACGCGGATGGCTTCTCGGCCTACGCGAGCGCAAACCGGCGCGCGAGCAATCGGAAGCAGGATCGCGTCAGGCGGATTCGCCAATCGGACTTTCTTGCCGATCTTCTTGCGGATTTTCCTGGCGTATGTGCCGGACGTCGGTTGCGAGGCCGATTTTCTCCAGCAGGCAAATCGCCAGATAGCCGACGTCGGGCTGCCGCCAGTTCCATCCCAGCCGCGCGACGCCCGGCCGCGCATGATGGTTGCGATGCCAGTTCTCGCCCTGGCAAAACTGCATCAGGCCAAGCCAGGTCACGTTGCGGCTGGAATCCTCGCCAGGGGAAACCCCGGGCTCCGTATGGCAAACGCTGTTGACGAAGCATTGCGCATGGAGCGCAAACACCAGCCGAATCGCCCCCATCCAGAAAAAAGCCGCAGGCGCCGAAATACAGGCCGCCGAAAAATGACACCGCCAGGATCGGTCCCTGCACGTACCACCAGAACCGGTACAGCGGGCGGTCGAGCTCGGGGCAGAAGCGCTCGACCGACGGCTCGCCGGACTGCCAGAGCCATCGCAGATGAGCCCACCAGAAACCGTTGACCGGGCTCGAAATATCGTTCTCGGTATCGGCGAAAGCGTGATGGCGCCGATGGCCGGCGGCCCAGCTCAAGGGCGTTCCGGAGCCATTAAATACCGCGAAGAAGGTCAGTATCGAGGACAGCCACGGATTGAGCCGCAGGGCGCGATGCGCGAGCGCGCGATGATAGCAGACGGTGGTGGCCATCCCGCCCAGCCATACGCAGGCAAAACGAACCCAGAAGCACTCGCCAGCCGGGCAGCGGAAACAGGATCAGGCCGACCAGCGCGGTGACGTGGATCAAGATGAACCACGGCAGCACCAGCGAGTCTTCGCTGCGCGCGCGCCACCATGGCCATTCCCACGGCGGGTCCACCGGCGGCCCTTCGAAGGGCTCGTGCGCTATTCAACTAATTGGCCCGGAAAGTGCGGCGGAAATCGCTGCGGCGAACAATTCGTGTTCCACGCGGTTCGAAGGCCGATGTGATAGACATGGCGCTGCTCTCCCTTGGGCAGTTGGCCGGAGAGCGCGCGAACAAGAAACCAAATGGGGCGAAGAAGGTTAACTGAAAGGCGTTCTGACCGGTGATACGGAGGTTACACGGGTCAGCAGGCCAAGTCTATGACCCTCCCGCTCCATGTGCGTGTCCAATTGGTGATACTGCCTCGCTTCTCGCCCCGATCCGCGCTAAAAATCGCCGCTTTTTATCTTCGCCATGAAATCCTTGCCGCCGGAATCGAGGTAGACGATTTCCATTATCGAACCGATCGCCGCTTCGGTGTCGAAATAGGTGTAGCGCGTGGTGCCGAACCGCCCGCTCATCAGGGACGAATAGCCGCCGGCGCCGAGCGAATCCAGGGCGCGCTGGTACTGCTGCGGGGTCGTAAAGGAAAAATCCGAGATGATGGAGGCCTTCGCCCCTGCGTTCCAGATGCTCCTTGTAGCAGGTCTCGCCGGAGAGGTGCTGGATGAGCTCGATTTGGGTGTCGCCGGAATAGGCGAGCGCGAGCTTGAAATTTTGCTCCGCCGGCCGGCCGCGGAAGGTCTTGTCGCGAGCCTTAAGCCCGAAGTCCTCGATCACGTAGAAACGCGCCACCCCCATCGTGCGGTTGAAAAACTCCATCCCCGCCGTCAGGTCTTTGACCACGAACGCGACCTGCTGCAGGCCGCCGCCGAGATAGTGAAGGGGTGAGCGTGCGTCCATCGGGCTTTCCTCCCGCGGAGCAGGCTACCACATCAGACGCATGGATACGATGGCTATCGGCCGACGGGTGTCTTCGCGCGCTCGCCTGGTTAGCGGCTCGCGTCTTGCGTGCTGGATCACACGAGGATTCGATGATTTAACCGAGAGATCAGCGCAAGAGGAGTCGCATCAGCTCTCATGCTTCCCCGCAGTCTTCTGATCGCCAACCGAGGCGAGATCGCCATCCGCATCATGCGCGCCGCCGCCGAGCTGGGTATCGCGCACGGTGGCCGTCTTTTCCGAGGACGACGCCCGCTCACTCCATACCCGCAAGGCCGACGAGGCCCGCGCGCTCACCGGCACCGGCGCCGCCGCCTATCTCGACATCGAACAAATCGTGGCGATCGCGAAAGCGGCCGGATGCGACGCCATCCATCCCGGCTACGGCTTTCTCAGCGAAAACGCCGGCTTCGCCCGCCGCGCGGCAGAGGAAGGGATCAAGTTCGTCGGCCCGCGGCCGGAGGTCCTCGAGCTGTTCGGCGACAAGGTGCGCGCGCGGGCGTTGGCGGAGCGCGTCGGAGTGCCATTGCTGCCCGGCACCGCGGGTGCGACCAGTCTTGAGCGAGGCCGGGAGTTTCTGGCTTCGCTGGGCGACGGCGGCGCGATGATGATCAAGGCGGTCGCCGGCGGAGGCGGCCGCGGGATGCGCGCGGTGAGGCGCCTCGACGAACTGGACGAGGCGTATCGGCGATGCCAGTCCGAAGCGCGAACGGCCTTCGGCAACCCCGACGTGTACGTGGAGCGGCTGATGCCGCGTGCGCGCCACCTCGAGGTCCAAATAGCCGGCGACGGCTCCGGCAGCGTCAGCCATCTGTGGGAGCGCGAATGCACCATCCAGCGGCGCAATCAGAAGCTGGTCGAAATCGCGCCCAGCCCCGGCCTGCCCGAGCGCCTGCGCGCCCGGCTCACCGCGGCGGCCGTGCAGATGGCCGAGGCGGTCCGCTACGACAGCCTCGGCACCTTCGAGTTCCTGCTCGACGCCGACGCGCGGCACGACGACGCCGAGTTCGCCTTCATCGAGGCCAACCCCCGCCTCCAGGTCGAGCATACGGTGACCGAGGAAGTGACGGGTATCGACCTGGTCAAACTCCAGTTGCAGTTGGCGGGCGGAAGCACGCTCACCGAGCTTGGAGTGCGCCAGGCCGACATCCCCAAGCCGCGCGGCTTCGCGATCCAGATGCGCATCAACATGGAGTCGATGGGCGCGGACGGCACTACCAAACCCTCAGGCGGGACGCTGACCGCGTTCGAGGCGCCGTCGGGGCCCGGGCCTGCGCGTGGATTCGTTCGCCTATGCCGGTTACACGACCAACCCGAACTTCGATTCGCTGCTGGCCAAGCTCATCGTGCACTCGCCGTCGGCGGATTTCGCCGCGGCCGTGACGCGGGCCTATCGCGCGCTCTGCGAGTTCCGGATCGAAGGCGTCGCAACCAATATCGGATTTCTCCAGAGCCTGCTGCGGCATCCCGATTTCGCCGCGAACCGGCTCTACACCCGCTTCGTCGAGGAGCACATCGCCGAGCTTGGTCGCCGCGCGCGAATTCCACTCATCGCCAGCTCTTTTTTGCCGAGCCGAGCCAGGCGCGGCCGAATCGTCGCAGACTGCGCCGCGCCGAGCGGCAGGCGCGCGCCGGGCGCGAGGCAATTGGCCGGAGCCAAAATCGATTCGATCGATCCGCTGGCCGTGCTGAGCCACGGCAAGAGCGCGGCCAATTCGACGCCGGCGGCGACAGTCGTGACGGCCGAGAACGACGCCGCGACGGCTCACGAAATCACCGGGCCGGAAAACACGGTCGCGGTCGCCGCGCCGATGCAGGGAACGATCGTCTCCATCGACGTGCGCGAGGGCGAACTGGTGCGCAAGGGCCAGCAACTCTTCGTGATGGAAGCGATGAAGATGGAGCACGTCATCCGCGCGCATATGAGCGGCGTGGTGCGGCAGATCGCGGTCGCCGAGCGCGACGCGATCTTCGAGGGCCATCCGCTCGCCTTCATCGAAGAGGCCGAGGTCGAAATCGGTCGAGGCCGCCGAGGCCGAAAAGGTCGACCTCGACCGCATCCGCCCCGATCTCGCGGAGGTGTACGAGCGCCACGCGAGCGGACTCGACGCCGCGCGGCCCGAGGCCGTCGCGCGCCGGCGCAAGACCCATCAGCGCACCGCCCGCGAGAACATCGAGGATCTCTGCGACCGCGGCAGCCTTCGTCGAGTACGGCGCGCTGGTGCTTGCGGCGCAGCGCCGGCGCCGCGCGCTCGACGACCTGATGAAAAACACGCCGGCCGACGGACTGGTCGCCGGAATCGGCCGGGTCAACGGCGATCTCTTCGACGACTCGCGCGCCCAGTGCGTCGCGATGTCCTACGACTACACCGTGCTCGCCGGCACCCAGGGCCAGCAGAACCATCGCAAGAAGGACCGCATGTTCGAAATCGCCGCCAAGCTGCGCCTGCCCGTGGTGTTCTTCACCGAGGGCGGCGGCGGGCGTCCCGGCGACACCGACGGGCTGTGGCTCTCCGGTCTCGACGTTCCGGCGTTCCACTACTGGGGCAAACTGAGCGGCCTGGTGCCGATGGTCGGAATCAACTCGGGCCGATGCTTCGCGGGCAACGCCGCGCTGCTCGGATGCTGCGACGTCGTCATCGCCACCGCCAACTCCAACATCGGAATGGGCGGTCCGGCGATGGTCGAGGGCGGCGGCCTCGGCATCTTCCGTCCCGAGGACATCGGGCCGATGAGCGTGCAGGTGCCCAACGGCGTGGTGGACCTCCCGGTCGCCGACGAGGCCGAGGCGGTGCGCGTCGCGAAAAAATATCTCTCGTATTTCCAGGGCCCGGTCGGCCGTTGGGAATGTGCCGACCAGCGCCTGCTGCGCGGGATCATCCCGGAGAATCGCCTGCGCATCTACGACGTCCGCGCGGTGATCGAAACCCTCGCCGACACCGGCTCGGTGCTCGAATTGCGCCGCCACTTCGGGCTCGGGATGGTGACCGCGCTGGTCAGGATCGAGGGGCGCCCGCTCGGCGTGATCGCCAACAACCCCACCCATCTGGCCGGCGCGATCGACAGCGACGGCGCCGACAAGGCCGCCCGCTTCATGCAACTGTGCGACGCTTTCGACCTGCCGCTGCTCTTCCTGTGCGACACCCCGGGCATCATGGTGGGGCCGGAGATCGAAAAGACCGCGCTGGTGCGCCACGCCGCCCGGATGTTCATCGTGGGCGCCAACATCAGCGTGCCGTTTTTCACCATCGTCCTGCGCAAGGGCTACGGCCTCGGCGCGCAAGCGATGGCCGGGGGCAGCTTCAAGACCCCGATGTTCACGGTCTCGTGGCCGACCGGCGAGTTCGGCGGGATGGGACTGGAGGGCGCGGCCAAGCTCGGCTATCGCAAGGAACTGGAGGCGGTCAACGACCCGGCCGCGCGCAAGAAGCTCTTCGAAGAGATGGTGGCGCGGATGTACCAGCAGGGCAAGGCGCTCAACAGCGCCTCGCATTTCGAGCTCGACGACGTGATCGACCCGGTCGAATCGCGCCGCTGGATTCTCACCGGCCTGCGCTCGGCGCCCCCGCCCGCCCCACGCACCGGCAAGAAGCGCCCGCACGTCGATTCCTGGTGAGCGCCGCCGCTGTGCGGCGCTGGGATGGCCCGCCGCTGGGGCGGGCGCATTTCGATTGCCGCCGTGCCGCGACTCGGGTTAAGGTAGCGCCCTAACAACGGTGGAGGTAACCCCCTATGCATTGGAAAATTGGCGACGTCAAAGTCACGCTTCTTCGCGAACAGGAACCGCACTGGGCCGGCACCATGATAACGGCCAATGCGACAGTCGATGCGATTAAGCATGAACGCGAATGGCTTACTCCCTTTATCGACGAGAACGACAAAATTCTCCTCAGCATTCATGCCCTGCTCGTGGAGTCTGAGGGCCGCCGCATCCTGGTCGACACCTGCGTCGGCAACGACAAGCCGCGTCCGGGCTTTGCGGATTTCAACAACCTGCACACGCCGTTCCTGGCGGACATCGAGAAGGCCGGAGTTTCGCGCGAATCGATAGACACCGTCATCTGCACGCATCTCCATCTCGATCACGTCGGATGGAATACCATGCTGGTTGGCGAGCAAATGGGTGCCGACCTTTCCCAAAGCCAAGTACATGATGTGCAACAAGGAATGGGACCACTGGTCGAAATACGACGGCAGCCCCGACTTCCAGAAGCCGATCGAGGACTCGGTGCGTCCGGTGATCGAGGCGGGACTTGCCGAGTTGGTTGAGCCGGCGCGTAAGCTGACTGGCGAAGTCTGGCTCGAACCCACCCCTGGCCATACTCCCGGCCATACCAGCGTGCGGATTTCTTCGCGCGGCGAGAACGCGGTGATCACCGGCGACATGATCCATCATCCGATCCAGGTCGCCCATCCGGAATGGGTCTGCGAATTCGACACCGACCCGGTGATGGCGTCCGACACGCGCAAGAAATTCGTCGAGCGCTATTGCGATCAGCCGGTGCACGTCATCGGCACGCATTTCGCCGGCCCGACCTCGGGCCATATCGTGCGCCGCAGCGGAGGGTTTCGCTTCGAGGCGTAGATGCCGCGGCAAAGCGATGAAGTTGGAAGCGGCGGGACGTTCGTCCCGCCGCTTTTTTATTCGGCTCCGTCTTTCACGCGCAAAACGATCTTGCCGCGGAGATGGCCGCGCAACAGGGTCTCATAAGCTTCGCGCGCCCGGCTGAGCGCAAACACTTCCGACACGAACGTCCGTAACTGCCCCGCGTCGGTGAGCCTGGCCAACTCGGACAACTCGGCGCGGTTTGGCTCCACGATAAAGAAAATTCCCCGCGCGCCGGCTCGGACGGCGTCCTGCTCCGGCGGTGGCTCGGCGATCGAGACCAGGTCGCGCCCGGCTTGAGCACGGCCCACGAGCGCTTGAGTGTCTCTCCACCGACCGTATCGAGCACCAGGTCGACGCCATGCGCGACATCCTCGAAGCGGGCGGTTTCGTAGTCGACAACCTTGTTCGCACCAAGGCTCTGGAGAAAATCGCGATGGCGACCCGACGCGACCGCTATCACTTCCGCGCCCTTCGCGCGCGCGAGTTGCACGGCGAAACTGCCGACGCCGCCGGCGGCGCCATGGATCAGCACGCGCTTGCCGGCGGTGAGCCCGCCGTGATCGAATAGCGCCTGCCATGCCGTCAGCGCCGAGAGCGGCATCGCGGCCGCCTGCAGATGTCCAATCGAGCGCGGCTTGGGCGCCAGATCGGCCGCGCGCACCGCTACGAATTCGGCAGCCGCGCCGTCACGCGAGAAATCCGTGAGGCCGTATACCGCCTCGCCCTGGCTTGAGATCGGAGACGCCCTCGCCAAGCGCGGCGACGACGCCGGACACTTCGTGCGAAGGAATTATCGGCAGGCGGCTTTTACCCGAGTGGTCGGCCCAGGTCTCTTTCCAGGTAAGCTCGGCCGGCGTCAACGCGGCGGCATACACTTCGACCAGCGCATCGCCGCTCGCCAGCCGGGGCCGCGGCGCCCGCTCGTAAACCATACCCTCGGGCCCGCCAACCTCATGAATCCGGATCGCATTCATGTAGTCCGCCGCGCTCGCCATGACAGTGCTTTTCTCGCTGTGGTTCTAAGACGGATTGAAATGCGAGTATTCGTGGAACTCGTAGCGCAGCGGGAATCCATGAGGATTGTCGACGACCTGGTCGAGTTCGAAATCAAGGATACGCTTGGCGCCGGCCAGCGTCGCCGCGCGCTCCGGGTCCCAGTCGATCGCCGCGCGTCCGGTAAGCTGGAGCGTTCGTCCGCTGTCGAAGCCGATGAAAATCATCCCGACGTGGGGGTTCACGACGATATTGCCGAGCGTGTTGAACATGTTGTTGCCGGAGTAGTCGGGAATCACGAGGTGGCGGCTGTCGACAATCCGCACGAAGCCGGGATTACCGCCGCGATGCGAAACGTCGGCGCCGGACTCGGGATGGTCGGTCGCGATGAAGAAGGTGTCGGCGCGCGCGATCCGTTGTTGCTGCTCGGCTGAAAGTTCCGCCGTTCGCACGATCGCCGCATCATCACCAGGGCTCCATTGCCGCTGACCGGTTGGCGAGCGGGCCTGTATGTAGTGCGGACAATTGCCATAGACCTGGGCGTCCCGAATCTCGATTGCGCCCCCCTTTACTATATGACCCTCTCCGTTCAGGCGAAGTCTGCGCCGCGTGGCGAGGTCAGGAACAATCACCGCCGCATGCGCCGGTGACGCCAGGTTTTCCGCCAGCGGATCGCCGGCGGCGGGAACGGCCGCGATCCTTATCGACTGATAGTTGAGCACCTGGAGGAATCCCGCGTCACCCGTCAGCACCGAGGCCCACACGGCGCCGCTCCGGTCGACTGTTCCCAGCACCGCCATCCGTTGCGCGGCTACGAAGCCCGCCAGCGAGGGCAAAATTGCGCCGCTCATTGCCGCCGCCAATTTATCGGCCTGCCGGCGAACCCCTGCCTTCTCCTGTACCGCGATTTCTCCGTCGTGATATTTCATCACCAAACCACCGCCGACGACCGGGCTGGTTTCATCCGTGAGTCGGCTTTTTCATGATCACATTCACGTCCGTGGGATTGATCAGGTCCGGCACTTTCCAGCCATCCAGATCGTACTCGGCCATGCATCGATCGACGAACCCGGTCAGCTCCTCCGCGCGGCCGGTGGCGATTGCCATCGGCAGGTTCTCGAGCCTGATGTTCTCGTAGTTGCCGGCGTAGTTGCGCTCGTAAAGCTCGTGGCGCCCGCCGAACTCGGTCCCCATCGCGTCCCACAGGACCTTGAGCAGCTTGACCCGCTCCAGCGCGTCGTAACCGTTCGAGCCGCGCAGATATTTGTCGAGGTACGGGCGCAGCTCCGGATTCTTGAAATCGGCGGCGTGCGAATTGAGATAGATCAGTCCGCTCGAAATCGTCTGCTCGGCGATTTCCTTGATCCGCGGATAGGCAGTGGTCGCAAGAAAGCGATACGCCATCCCATACTCGGCCTTGGGCAGGACCGTGCCGTTCACCCACGGGTCGGGCGTTTTGGCCATCGCGTCGGTCAGCCCCCAGAACACGTTGCGCCACGCCAGCACCTCGCCCGCCTGCACCTGTGCCGAGCGCAGCTCCTTTGAGCCGATCGCATCGATCGCCTTGAGAATCAGGCCGGCCAGAAAATCGAGCTTCACCGCGAGCCGCGTGCATCCGTGCAGCGTGAAGCGGGGGATGAAGCCCGAGCGCGGAAAGAAAGTGTTGGCCTTTTCGACGTCGCGGTAGACGAACAGGTTCTCCCACGGCACCAGCACCTTGTCGAGGATGAGGACGGCGTCGTTCTCGTCCAGGCGCGAGGAGAGCGGATAGTCGAACGGACTGCCCATCGTCGCCGCCATCAACTCGTACGACGGCCGGCAGATGAGCTTCACGCCGCGCGTGTCCATCGGGATCATCGCGAAAATCGCGAGTCTCCGGCTTGCCGAGCGGAGTCGGGCCATAGAAGCCGATGAAATTGTAATGGGTCAGCGCCGAGCCGGTCGCCACGACCTTGGCGCCGCTGACGATCACGCCGGCGTCGGTTTCTTTCTCGACGTGCACGAAGACGTCGGTCACTTCGTCGGGCGATTTGCTGCGGTCGGTGGGCGGATTGACCAGCGCGTGGTTGAGGAACAGGCATTTTTCCTGCGCCTCGCGATACCATCGGAGCGCGTTTTCCTGGTAGGGCGCGTAGAACTCGGCATTGGCTCCCAGCGTGCCGGTGAGGCTCGCCTTGTAGTCGGGCGATCGTCCGAGCCAGCCATACGAGACTTTCGCCCACTCGGCGATCGCGTCGCGCGCACCCACCAGATCGTCGGCAGTGCGCGGGACCTTGTAGAACTTGTGCGTGAAGCCGCCGTTGCCGGTATCGGTGGGCGCGGTGAGAATCGGGCTCCTTTGCGGATCGTGCAGCGCGTCATACATCCGCGCCAGCATCCGCGCCGTGTTGCGGAAGGCCGGATGCGCGGTCACGTCCTTGACGCGCTCGCCGTAAATCCAGACCTCGCGCGAATCGCGGATGCTCTCCAGGAATTGCTTGCCGGTGAACGGCCGCTCGGATCGGCGTTCACTTCCCGTCTCGGGTGCCTCGCGTTTCATCCGGAACCTCCGTTGCACGCTCGAATCGCTGGGGCAGGCCGCTCGCCGACGGGCCACGCGCCATGACGCCAGATAGCGCAAATTTGCGGCGCGAGAAGCGCCGCGCAGCAGGCGAGCGACGCTTGTTGACGCCGCCGCCGCCTGCGATCTTAGTGGCGGGCGCGATCCCGCCCAAGCGAGGAGTCGAGTTATGCCGCCGTCATCGAAGTCTCCAAGCCCGGTTGTGTTCCTGCTCGACGTCGACAACACGCTGCTCGACAACGACCGCGTGTCCGACGATCTGCGGCGCCATCTCACGCGCGAGGTCGGCGCCGATCCCCAGGAGCGCTACTGGGCGATCTTCGAGGAGCTGCGAAAGGAACTCGGCTACGCCGACTACCTCGGCGCGCTGCAGCGCTACCGCGTCGAGCATCCGCACGACACCCATCTGTTCGAGGTCTCCTCGTACCTGGTCGACTATCCGTTCGCCAACCGGCTCTATCCCGGCTCGCTCGACGCAATCGAGCATCTCGCCGCCTTCGGCCCGACGGTCATCCTGTCCGACGGCGACGTGGTGTTCCAGCCGCGCAAGGTCAACCGCTCGGGACTGTTCGAGGCGGTCGAGGGACGCGTGCTGATTTACATCCACAAGGAGCAGGAACTCGAGGACGTCGAGCGCCGCTATCCGGCAACGCATTACGTGCTGGTCGACGACAAGGTCCGAATCCTGGCGGCGGTCAAAAAGGCCTGGGGCAAGCGCGTGACCACGGTCTTCCCGCGCCAGGGGCACTATGCGCACGCCGCCGACGTGGCGAGCTATCCGCCGCCCGACATCACCGTCGAGCGCGTCGGCGACCTCGTCGGCTACGACCTGCCGGCGCTGCTCGGCACCCGATAAGCGCTGGGTCGTGAAGCGGGTGGCGAGATCGCTCGCGACGGCGTCGCGCGCGCGCGGCTCTAGCGTCCGGCCGCCGCCTTAGGCTCCGCGTTGCGCACGCCGATCGCGCCGCTTGCGTGCAGCTGCTCCAGCTCGGAGGCGCTGAGGCCCCACTCCCGCAGCGCCTTCCTCGGTATGCTCTCCGGGACGCGCCGGCGGACGCTGAATTTTGCTCGGCGTGCGGCTGAAGCGCGGCGCCGGGGCGGGCTGCACCACGCCGTCGACCTCGACGAAGGTCCCGCGATGGCGGTTATGCGGATGCTGCGGCGCCTCAATCATGGTCAGGACCGGCGCGAAGCAGATCTCGCTGCCCTCCATGATCGCGCACCATTCGTCGCGGGTCTTGGTCTTGAACAGCGCCTTGAGCCGCTCCTGGAACGCGGGCCATTGCGTGCGATCGTTCTGGCGCGGCAGCTTCTCGCCCTCCAGCCCGGTCAGCCGCAGCAGTTCGGCGTAGAACTTGCCCTCGATCGAACCGATCGAGACGTACTTGCCGTCGCTGGTCTCGTAGACGTTGTAATAGTGCGCGCCGGTGTCGAGGATGTTTTCGCCGCGGTTGTCGTTCCACACGCCCGCGCCGCGCAAGCCGTAGATCCCGGCCATCAGCGACGACGCGCCGTCGATCATCGCGACGTCGATCACCTGGCCCTTGCCCGACTTCTGCGCCTCGAGCAATCCCGCCACCACTCCCAGCGCGAGGTACACGCCGCCGCCGCCGAAATCGCCGACCAGGTTGAGCGGCGGCACCGGCGCCTCGCCGCGCCGTCCGATCGAATGAAGCGCGCCGGTGAGCGCGATGTAGTTGATGTCGTGGCCGGCCGCGAGCGCGAGCGGTCCGTCCTGTCCCCAGCCGGTCATCCGCCCGTAGACCAGCTTCGGATTGCGCGCCTGGCAGACGTCCGGACCAAGCCCGAGACGTTCCATCACGCCCGGGCGGAATCCTTCGATCAGCGCGTCGGCCCGCTCGATCAGCTTGAGCGCGAGTTCGGTGCCCTCGCGGCGTTTGAGATCGATCGCCACCGAGCGGCGGCCGCGGTTGAGCAGGTTATATTTCGTCTCGGTGTTGATTCCGAGGTTCGCGTCCTCGGCGCGGTCCAGGCGCAGCACCTCGGCTCCCATGTCCGAGAGCAGCATCGCGCACATCGGTGCGGGGCCGATACCCGCGAATTCAACAATTTTGTAGCCGGACAAAACTCCCATGGCGGACGCCTCCTGCGTGTTTAACTGGTACTCAAGTGCGCTCGTGTTTTCAGCTCTGGAACAGCGGGACCTTGGTCTTGGCGTAAGTCAGCTTCTGCACCAGCTTGTCGCCCTTGAAGTGCATCAGGTCGAGCCCGCGCCACGAGACCGGCTCGCCCTTGATGCTCAGCGTGCAGCGCCAACTCGCCATCACCTTGCCCGCCTCGGGGTCGACGAACATATCTTCGTCGATGAACTTCATCTCGCCGAAAGCGCCGTTGAATTGCGGCTCGAAGGCGGCGCGGACCGCCGCCTTGCCCACGTTGCGCCGGCCGTTGAACTCGTCGTAGACGCCGTCGTCGGCGAAGAACGCCATCACGGCGTCCAGATCGTTGCGATTGAACGCCTCGACAAAGCGATTAGTGAGATCCAGCAGATGAGCGCGATCCATAGACGGATCTCCTTTTTCAAATCTCGGCAGCCTGGCGCCAAAAGATTGCAACTCGCAGACATAGGACATAGGCACGAAGGAAAAAGGCCGCGCAATTGCGGCGATCCGACTCACGGATCGAGAACGACGTTGCACGAAGTTTGTTTGATCCACGCCTTCCGGTGCAGATCCGGATGAGAGATGGCCAAGCTTGACGGCCTATCGCTATAGGCAGAGCGGAGCGCATGGCGCTCCGCTCTGCCATCAACCTGGCCCTCCTGAGGTCGCTGCCCACACGGAGCAATTGCCCGCTGTGCCGACCTTCGATAATTAGCGTACTCCGTCAGGGAACAGGAACAACCTTCTCAACTAAAATGTCCCGGAAGACTTGCCCCATTGAAAGACAGCCATAGCCGGGCGTCGCTGGAGCGCTAAGCGTCACACCGACGAAGGTGTAGGTTTCGACTACCGGTTGTCGTTCTTGTTCTCCGCCGGTGCCGCCGACAAACTGATCTGTTTCAGTACCTACTGGAATCGCCAGTGGCTGGGGTTAAAGCAGCCGGTTCCCGATATACCAACGATGAATAGGTCTCCAAACAAAGGGCCGCTAATAGAGTGACTGGCTCCTACGGCACCAACCAAGGTCAATGGTCTCACCGGTCCTCGCTATTATCCAGAGAGGCCTTTGAAAGAACAGGAAAGAGCGGCGTTTATGCTCCATTCGATCACCGATTGACCGGGCCCTGACGTCACCGAGAGAATCGGACCCCCAGCCCGTGTTCAACAGGGCGGCATCCGTGGTACTGCCATCGAAAGCTGAAATTGCTGAACTACGTCTATGCTTTCTCCTGTCGATAAGAAACGTTCCCCTGTACGTCTTGGCCTGGACGGCTGGCACTGCGGAAGTACATAGCGACCACTAAGGCCTAGTGACATGACACCCCCGATTTTTGAAAACATCTTCTGCCCTCCAATTTGTGCTAATCCGCTGACTACAAGCCCAATGGAAAGAGTCCCAGCGCAAGTCCGGAGACCGGCCTATGCCATCGAGATTGGCGCGGCGAGCACTCGGCATTGACCATGTCGGCCGGCGAACCGCACCGGCGGGCGCCGCGCAACTACGCATCCCTATGGCAGGCTGCGAGCCTTCTTGAATCGCCTCGCGTCCGAGGCATTTCTGCAACCACGCTTGCGCGGTCGGGGTCGTCGTCATATCGAGCTTAGCGAACATCGCGAAGCTCAGGATCGACGACAGGTTGAGGTCGGCGATCGTGAAGTCTTTGCCGAGCAGATAGTCACGCCCTTGAGCGCTCCGTCGAGCACCTTCAGCGGCCCCTGCATCGCCGTGACCGCCGCCACCGCCGCCTCCTCGTTGCGCTGCTCGGGCGGCAGCAGCAACCGGTTGCGCAGGATCGTTAACAGGTGCGGCTCGGCCTCGGTCATCCCCCAGAAACTCCACTGAACCGCGTGGCCGCGGTCCTCGTGCGACTCGGGCCACAGCGGCGCCTTGCCGTACTTGGCCGCGAGATACAGGTTGATCGCCATCGACTCCCAGAAGATTTTCCCGTCGTCTTCGAGCACCGGGATATGTCCGTTGGGGTTGAGCTTCAGGTGCTCGGGCGACTTGGCCTTGGCCACTTCGACCGGGACGTGCTCGTACTTGAGCCCGAGTTCCTCGAGCGCCCACAAAGCGCGCGCCGAACGCGACTTGGACGTGCCATAAAGCTTTGATCATCTGTATCCTCCGAAACGCCGAGCGGTTTGATCTGTTGATTCTATGTAGCGCGCCGGCTTCCTCGCGCACAAACCCTCGCTAGCACGGTCTGCGACCGGCAAACGGATCACGGTCGGCCTCCGGTTGGAACACCGGCGCGTCCGTGTAAGGATTTGCTCCGAGGCCGACCCCATATGCGACGCGACATTTTCACCGAAGAGCACGAGATGTTCCGGGCGCAGGTGCGCCGCTTCGTCGAAACCGAGCTGGTGCCGAAGATCGACGGATGGAACCGCGCCGGGATGAGCGACCGCGAGAGCTGGCGCAAGCTAGGCGCGGCGGGATTTCTCGGGCCCAATGCGCCGGCCGAGTACGGCGGCGGCGGCGTCGACTTCATCTACGACGCGATCGTGATCGAGGAGCTGGCGCGAGTGCGCGCGCACGGTCTGATGATGGGGCTGCACTCGGACATCTGCCTGCCCTACCTGACCAGCTTCGGCAGCGAGGAGCAGAAGCAGCGCTGGGCGCCGGGCGCGATCAGCGGCGACGTAATCCTGGGAATCGCGATGACCGAGCCGGGCACCGGCTCCGACCTCGCCGCGGTCCAGACCACCGCGCGGCGCGACGGCGACAGCTACGTCATCAACGGCTCCAAAATTTTCATCTCCAACGGCCAGATTGCCGACCTCTTCATCGTGGTGGTCAAGACCGACCCCAAGGCCGACCCGGCACATCGCGGCGTCAGCCTCATCCTGGTCGAGGCCGACGCGCCGGGCTTCGTGCGCGGCCGCAAGCTCGACAAGCTCGGCTTTCGCGGCCAGGACACCAGCGAGCTGTTCTTCGAGGATTGCCGCGTGCCGGTGAGCAATCTGCTCGGCCGCGAGGGCGCGGGCTTCAAGATGCTGATGGAAAAGCTCCAGCAGGAGCGGCTGGTCACCGCGGTCGGCGCGATCACCAGCACGCGGCGCTGCCTCGACGACACCATCGAGTACACCCGCCAGCGCAAGGCCTTCGGCCAGCCCATCGCCTCGTTCCAGAACACGCAGTTCAAGCTCGCCGAGATGATGACCGAGGTCGAAGTCGGCCAGGCCTTCGTCGACCGGCTGCTGGCCGCTCACGTGCGCGGCGACGAACTCGTGACCGAGGTCAGCATGGCGAAATGGTGGGTAACCGAATTGCTCAAGCGCGTGTCGAGCCAGTGCCTGCAACTGCATGGCGGCTATGGCTTCATGATGGAGTTTCCGGTGGCGACCGACTACGCCGACGCGGCAGTGCAATCGATCTACGCCGGCACCAACGAGATCATGAAGGTGATCATCGCGCGCCGGATGGGCCTCGACGCGCGCGAGTAACCAAACAACGCGACGTCGATCAGTGAAAAGGAAATAGCGATGGCCGAGCAAAAAAATCCCAATCGCGTGATCAGCATCTTTCGCTTTCGCATGAAGAATCTCAGCGCGGCCGAGCGCGATGAATACAACGCCACCGCCGGCCGTTTGCTGAAGATCGTCAACGCAATGCCCGGCTTCATCTCGTTCCGCGAATACAAGAATCATGACGGCGAGTTGCTCGGCATCACCGAATGGGCTTCGGCCGAGGCGCTGGCCGCGTGGCGGGAAAATCCCGAGCATCGCAAGGCCCAGGAGCGCGGACAGCAGGCCTTTTACGCCGAGTACGAAATCTCCGTCTGCACGCCGCTGCACGCACTACAGCTTCAAGGACGGTCAGCGGTCGGCTCAATGACCGACGGCTCCGGGGTTGGCTCGAAGACCGGCGCTCCCGGCCGCGCGCCGCCGGACGAGCACGACGCGCGGCTTCTCGCCAACGTCCATCCCGAGAGCTGGGAAAATCCCGAACCGGCGGCGCGCTACAACCTGGTGGTGATCGGCGCCGGGACGGCGGGCCTGGTCGCCGCGGCGGGCGCGGCGGGGCTGGGCGCGCGGGTCGCACTGGTCGAGCGCCGCTTGATGGGCGGCGATTGTCTGAACTTCGGATGCGTCCCGTCGAAGGCGCTGATTCGCGCCTCGCGCGTATGCGGCGCGATCAACCACGCGGCGAGCTACGGGATCGCGCCGAACGCACCGGCGCATGCGGAATTCGGCGCAGTGATGGAGCGGATGCGCCGGCTGCGCGCGGAATTGAGCGCTAACGACTCCGCCGCGCGCTTCAAGGGTCTCGGCGTCGACGTTTTTCTCGGCGCAGGCGCGATTCGTCGGACGCGATGCGGCCGAAGTTGAGGGCATGCGGCTCAACTTCAGCCGCGCGCTGGTCGCGACCGGCGCGCGTCCGGCCGCGCCGCCGATTCCGGGCCTCGCCGAAACCGGGTTTCTTACCAACGAAACGGTTTTCTCGCTGACCGAGTTGCCGCGGCGGCTCGCGGTGATCGGCGCGGGGCCGATCGGATGCGAGCTGGCGCAGGCGTTCCGGCGCTTCGGCTCGGAGGTATGGCTGCTGGAGGCCTTGGCGCAGATCCTGCCGCGCGAGGACCGCGACGCAGCCGCGATCGTCGAGCGCGCGATCGTCGGCGATGGGGTCGAACTGCTCACCGGATGCAAGGTCGCAAGCGTCGGGATGGGCGCCGCGGGCCGTATCGTGCGCCTGGAGCATCGCGGCGCGCATCGTGAGATCGAAGTCGATGAAATCCTGGTGACCGCGGGGCGCGCGCCCAACGTCGAGGGACATCGGCCTCGAGGCCGCCGGCGTGGAGTACGACCGCAAAAGCGGCGTGCGGGTCGACGACTATCTGCAAACCAGCAACTCGCACATCTTCGCCGCCGGCGACGTATGCTCAGCGCTTCAGTTCACGCATCTGAGCGACGCGCACGCCCGTATCGTGATTCGCAACGCGCTGTTCTTCGGACGCGACCGCGTAAGCCGCCTCACGATTCCCTGGTGCATCTACACCGACCCGGAAATCGCCCACGTCGGCCTCGGCGAAGCTGAAGCCGCCGCGCGCGGCGTCGCGATACGGACCTTCACGCAGACGATGAGCGCGGTGGACCGCGCGGTGCTGGACGGCGAGACCGCGGGAATCGCCAAAGTCCACGTGCGCGAAGGCGGCGACCAAATCGTTGGCGCAACGATCGTCGCGGCCCACGCCGGCGAAATCATCTCCGAATTGACGCTCGCGATCGCCGCCGGGATTGGACTGGGGCGGATCGCCGGCGTGATTCATCCCTATCCCACGCAGGCCGAGGCGATCAAAAAGATCGCCGACTCCTACAACCGCACGCGCCTGACCCCTTCGCGCAAGCGCCTGCTTACGCGGCTGCTCACCTGGCGCCGCTAGCGACGCGGGCGCCTTCCCTTGGGCCGCGCGCGCGATTTGCGCTATCCTCGCGTTCGCGCTAGGTCGCAGTAAAATGCGCGGAACTTCACGTCAAGGAGTTGGTCTTATGCAGCTGCATCCCCAAATGAAGGCGATTCTCGACCAGGCGGCCGCCTCCGGCGCCAAGCCGTTCCATTTGAGACTCCAGCGCAAGCACGGCAGGGAATCGCAGCGTTGCTGGAGCCCTTCAACAGCGCTCCCGAGAAAGTGGCGAAGTCCGAGAAGCGTTCCATCCCCGGGCCGGGCGGCGAAATCCCGGTGCAGGTCTATACGCCCGAGGGTAACGCGCCGTTTCCGGTCCTGGTCTACTTTCACGGCGGCGGATGGACGATCGGCACGATCGCTTCGTGGGATTCGTTCTGCCGCTCGCTGTGCAACGCCTCCGGATGCGTCACCGTGTCGGTCGATTACCGGCTCGCGCCGGAGCACAAATTTCCCGCCGGTCCGGAAGACTGCTATGCCGCGACCGACTGGGTGGCGAAAAACGCCGCATCGATCGGCGGCGACCCGGCGCGCGTGGCGGTCGGTGGCGACAGCGCGGGCGGAAATCTCGCGGCGGTGGTCGCCCTGATGGCGCGCGATCGCGGCGGCCCAAAGGTCGCCTTCCAACTCCTGATTTATCCCGCCACCGACGCGGGCCTCGACACGCCCTCGCAGCAGCAGTTCCAGGACGACGGCTACATCCTGTCCAAGAAGGACATGGTCTGGTTCTGGGGTCACTACCTCAACGGCGACAAAGACAAAACCAACCCGTACGCGTGCCCGGCCGAGGCCAACAGCCTGCGCGGGTTGCCGCCGGCGCTGGTGGTGACGGCGGGCTTCGATCCGCTGCGCGACGAAGGCGAGACCTACGCGGCGCGGTTGCAAGAGGCGGGCGTAAAGACCGAGTGCATCCGCTACGAAGGCGTGACGCACGGCTTCGTGCTGATGGCGGCGGTGCTGGACGAGGCGCGCAAGTCGATCGCGGACATGGGCGCGGCGCTCAAGGCCGCGCTCAAGAAGTAGTACCGCGCTGCCGCGGCGGCTGTGGGGCGGGCGGCGGCGCGCTAGCGCGCCGCCGCCCGCCCCACAGCGCATTTTGCGCCTGCGCTAGCTCGCGCCGTGCGCGGCGCGAGCGTCCGCATCGGGGAGGAACCGCGTATGCCACTGGACCCGCAGATGAAGGTGATACTCGATAAAGCCGCGGCCGCCGGTGTGCCCTCGTTTCACCAGATGACCGCCGTGCAGGCGCGCGAGGTCCTGCGCAAGCGCCCGCCGATGGGCGCGCCGGAACCAATCGCGCACATCGATAACCGCGGCATCCCCGGCCCTGCCGGCGAGATTCCTATTCGTATATACCGTCCACAGGCGGACGCGCCGCTGCCCGCGGTGGCTTTCTTCCATGGCGGCGGATGGGTGGTCGGCGATCTCGATACGCACGACGTCGTATGTCGGATTCTGACTAATGCCGCGCGATGCGTGGTGGTATCGGTCGACTACCGCCTCGCGCCGGAGCATCGGTTTCCCGCAGGCCCCGATGATTGCTACGCGGCGACCGCATGGGTCGCAAACAACGCCGCGTCGATCGGAGCTGATTCCTCGCGCCTGGCCGTCGCCGGCACCAGCGCCGGCGGCACGCTGGCGACGGTGGTCGCGATGATGGCGCGCGACCGGCGTGGCCCGCGGCTCGCCTGCCAGGTGCTTTGGTATCCGGCAACCGACGCCGCGATGGATACGCCGTCGCATCGCGACTACTCTACCGGCGCCTACTACCTACTCTCGCGTGCCGACATGGAGTGGTTCTGGAATCACTATCTGTCGTCCGAGCGCGATCGCGCGAATCCCTACTGCTGCCCCGGTGTGGCCAAGGACTTAAGCGGACTGCCACCGGCGCTGGTCGTCACCGCCGAGTACGATCCGCTGCGCGACGAAGCCGAGGAATACGCCGCGAGCCTCAAACGCGCCGGCGTCGCGGTCAAATGCACACGCTACGAGGGCGTGACGCACGCGTTCACCGGGATGGCGCCGATTCTGGACAAGGGCCGCCAGTCGATTCTCGAGGCGGCCACCGCCCTGCGCGAGGCCTTCGGCGTCTGACAGGGCGCGTAGTGGTACGGTTCAGGATTTTCCCTTTTGAGTCGCTCGCGCGAACGCTGTTTCAACAGTGACTATGGCTGCGAAGGCACGACACGCCGAACAGACTCCTGGGGTCAAGCCGGGCACATATAGTGATGGGCATCCACTCGACACCGTGCACTATCTCGAGTCCAAGCTGATTCTGAAACCGGACCGCTTTACCGGGCTTCCGTCTTTTCATGATTTTGGCAAGCTCGTGCGCCGCGCCGCCGAGCAACTGGATATCGATTTTTCGACCCGAGGCTCCAAGGGCGTGCGGCCTCGCATCCGGGAGGTAGTGTTTCTCGATACCAAGGACTTCAGCCTGTACAACAATTCGTTCATCCTGCGCCGGCGAATCTCATATGAAGATGGTTTTCCGGTGGGTAACCCGGAGATCGTTTTCAAGTTCCGGCATCCCGACCTGCAGCTTGCGGCCGAGATGGATGTGCGTCCGAATATCCCGGCTGAATATCGGATCAAGTTCAAGGCCGAAGCATTGCCGCTCAAGGATAAGCTCGGCGGGGCTCGTCTGCTCTATTCGCACAACGTTCAATTCGAGCTGCAGCGCGAGATGCATAGCGCTTCGATGGCTGAGTTGGCGGAGTTTTTTCCGGCGCTCGGTAACCTCGGGAAGTCGACCAAGAAGGTCCTTTTGGTCAACCATACGATCGTCGAGGAGGTGCTGACAGGATATCGGCGTTCTCGATTTCGGCGAAGGGAGTCACCGCCCAGTCGAACGCCGCACTGTGGCGGGAGCGCGGTGATCACAAAATGCTCATTGGAGAGTTCGCCTTCGACTGCAAATTCAAACGCAGGGACGAGCTTCACGACAAGGCGCTCGAACGCGTCAGACGGTTCTTCATCCTGCTTCAGAACATCGCGAGCCACTGGATCTCGCTGGGGACAACCAAGACCGGTATCGTTTATCGGCTAAAGGGCAATCCGCCTCAGAGCCACGAGTAAGACACCGGGTGAGGCCGCACGAAGCCTTCGGCGTGTGACCGAGCCCACCCGCGCGGCAGCTACCACTCAGGATTTTTTCTGGACGCCGCCGCCGAGGCCAGATTCCCGAAGATCGGAAACCGGGCGATACTGGGTGCTCGGCTCGAGCCGCGGATTGCGCGACGGATCGAGCGGCGGGAGGCGCCCGTCGCGTTTCGCGGCGGCCTCGACGAGCGCGGTATCGGGCCGCCACGGTTCGGCGTCGCTGTTGCGAACGGCGGTGCCGCGAAAGTCGTAACGCATCCAGTAGACCGTGCGCATCGCGGCGCCCGCGGGGTCGCGACGCAGATGCGTGTAGATCCATTTCTCGTTGAAGCGCACGCCGTCTTCCTCGCGCTCGCGCGGATCGTCGAGGCTGCCCTCGGTACGGTCGGGCGTGCCGAGGATGGCGACGATCGCGTTGCGGGCCGGACGATCGTTCAATTCGCTCATACTTCCGCTCATACCTCGAAGCTCTCCGGGAAGGGGCATCGATGCTCCGCGATGTGGGCCTCGAAGTCGGCGCGGAACTGCTTGAGGAACGCGCGCGCGGCCCACGACGCGCCGTCGGCGAGCGCGCAGATGCATTTGCCGTCCATGAAATCGAAAGTGTCGGCCAGGGTCTGGAGGTCCTGCGGCTCGCCCTCGCCGCTTTCGATCCGGCGGAGCGTCTTGTAGGTCCATCCGGTGCCCTCGCGGCACTGGGTGCATTGGCCGCACGATTCGTGCTCGAAAAAACGCGCCACCACCAGCGCCGTGCGCACCATGCAGGTGCGATCGTCCATCACGATCGCGCCGCCGGTGCCGATCAGCGTGCCGGCCGCGCGCAGCGATTCGTGATCCATCGCGACGTCGATCTGATCGCCGCGCAACACCGGCATCGAGACGCCGCCCGGAATCACCGCCTTGATCGGCCGCCCGCTGGGCACGCCGCCGGCGTACTGATAGATGAGGTCGCGCAGCTTCACGCCGAGCCTGAGCTCGAAAATCCCGGGATTGTTGACGTGGCCGCTTACGCCGAACAGCGTGTGGCCGGCGGCGTTCTTGACCCCTTCGTCGAGGAACCATTGCGCGCCGCGCATCACGATCGCCGGCACGTGCGAGAGCGTTTCGACGTTGTCGACCGTGGTCGGCTGGCCCCACAATCCGGCCTGCGCGGGAAAGGGCGGGCGCTTGCGCGGCTGCCCCTTGCGCCCTTCCATCGATTCCAGCATCCCGCTTTCTTCGCCGCAGATATACGCGCCCGCGCCTTGCTGGATGGTGATGTCGAAGCGGCGGTTGAAGCCGAGCGCGTTGTCGCCGAGAATTTTGGCTTCGTAGAGCGAGCGGATCGCCGCGCTCATCGCCGCGAATTCCTCGACGTATTCGCCGCGGATATAGATGAAGGCCGCGGTGGACTCCATCGCCATCGCCGCGATCATGATTCCCTCCAGCGGCAGGAACGGATTGCGCGACATGATCTGGCGATCCTTGAAGGTGCCGGGCTCGCTCTCGTCGGCGTTGACCGCGAGGTAGCGCGGGCGCGCGTCGCGCGGCGGCATGAACGTCCACTTAAGGCCGGTGACGAAGCCGGCGCCGCCGCGGCCGCGCAGGTTGGAATCCTTCACCAGCGTGGCGAGGTCTTTGGGCGCCATCGCACCCGCCTTGGGCGCCGCCTCGAACCCGCCGTGCTCGCGGTATTCCTCGAGCGTCAGCCGTTTTTCATCGCCGCGCGGCAGCAGGTAGCCGTCGACGCCGTCGGGAACGCGCGAGATGACCGGCGCGGGGCGAGACGCCGCGCGCGCCGCTTCGGGCGATTCAAGCAGGCTCGCGGCGAACTCCGGCGTTACGTTTTCCAGGTACGGATTGCGGTTGACCTGCACCACCGGCGCGGTCGCGCATGAGCCTAGACATTCGACTTCCGCGATCGCGAAGCGGCCGTCGGGCGTCGCGGTGCCCGATTTGATCCCGAGCCGGCGTTCGAGCTCGCGCACCACGCCGCGCGCGCCGCGCAGGCAGCATGGCAGGTTGGTGCAGACCTGGATGACCGCCTGTGCGCGAGGCAGGTTGAAGAGCGAATAGAACGAGGCGACCTCGGCGACTTCGCTGGCGCGCATCCCGAACAGCGGCGCCAGCTCGGCGAAGGCTTCGGGGCCGAGCGCGCCCAGGTCGTCGCGGGCCAGATAGATCGCCGCCAGCAGCGCGCCGCGCGGGTTGGGAAAGCGCGCCTGCTCGGCGCGGATCTTTTCCTGCGTTTCAGCCGACAAGCCCATCGTGTTTCACGCTCGCGCCGTCGCGCCGGCCGCGTGCTCTAGCGGTCGCATTCGCCGCCGATCATGTTGATCAAGTCGAAAGTCGGCACCACGTCGGCCAGCATTCCGCCGGTGATCATCTTCTCCAGCGCCGACATGTTGGAAAAGCTCGGCGCGCGGCATCGGCATTTGTACGGCTTGCCGGTGCCGTCGCTCACGATATAGAAACCGAGTTCGCCGTTGGCGCCCTCGACCGCGTGGTAGACCTCGCCCGGCGGCACCAGTCCGCCCTCGGTGACCAGCTTGAACTGGTCGATCAGTTCTTCCATGCGGCCGAACACCTTGCCCTTGCGCGGCCAGCGCACGCGCGGGTCGTCGGAGTTTACGGGTCCGGCGGGAATTTTCTCGAAGCACTGCGCGATCATGCGGCGGCTCTGGCGCAACTCCTCCAGGCGCACCAGGTAGCGATCGAAGTTGTCGCTATGCTCGCCGACCGGAACGTCGAAGTCCAACTCTCCGTATACGAGATACGGCTGCACGCGGCGCACGTCGTAGGGCACGCCGCCGGCGCGCAGGAGCGGACCGGTCACGCCATGCGCGATCAGCGTTTCGGGCGCCAGATGGCCGGTGCCCTCGACGCGGTCGCGAAAAACCGGATTTTGCGTGAGCAGCTTGTCGGCGTCGTCGAGCAGGCTGAGCGAACGGTCCAGCCGCTCGACGGCGAAGCGATCGAAGCCCTCGGGAAGATCGGCCGAGACGCCGCCGATGCGGATGTAGTTGGTGGTGACGCGCGCGCCGCAAAGCGCGTCGAGCAGATCGCACATCAACTCGCGCGCCTCGAGCAGGTAGAGAAACGGCGTCATCGCCGCCAGCTCGAGCGCCATCGCACCGAGGCACAGGTAATGATCGCTCATGCGCGAGATTTCGCCCGCGATCACCCGGATGAAGTCGCAGCGCGGCGGCGTGCGCAGGTCCATCAGCTTCTCGACCGCGAGGCAGTAGCCGACGTTGTTGAGCATCGGCGAGCTGTAGTTCAGCCGGTCGGTGTACGGGATGTTCTGGTAGTAGTAGCCGGTCTCGCACTCCTTCTCGAAGCCGCGATGGAGATAGCCGACCTGGACGTCGGCCTTGACCACGCGCTCGCCGTCGAGGTCGAGCACCATCTTGACCGTGCCGTGGGTCGCCGGATGCGACGGGCCCATCTGCATCCGCATCAGCGGCGTCTGCAGATCGCGCGCCGGATCGGCGGGCGGCGCGTCAGTGGGGGCGGCGGGGTTCTTTGGCTCCAGGTCCGGCATAGGGTTCAATCGGTTGTTCGTCGTGTTTGGCGTAGTCCTTGCGCAGCGGATGGCCGACGAATTCGTCGTAGAGATAGATGCGGCGAAGGTCCGGATGGCCGTCGAAGCGGATGCCGTAGAGGTCGAAAGTTTCGCGTTCGAGCCAGTTGGCGCCGGGCCATAGCGCGCTCAGGCTCGCGATCGCCGGATCGTCCTCGGGCACGCGGCACTTCACGCGCAGGCGATGGAGCAGGCGGGTGGAGACCAAATGATAGACCACGGCGAAGCGCGGAGCGTCGCCGCGCGCGGGCAGGTTCACGCGATGGCGCCACTCGGCGCGCTTGCGCACCAGGTTGTGATTGCGATCCCAGGTCTCGGGCGCGTTCTGGAAGCCGTCGGGCTGGCCGAAATAGTCGACGCAGGTCACGTCGAGCAGCAGGTCGAAGCCAAGCTCGGGCGAGTCGCGCAGCGTGCGCGCCGCTTCGAGAATATTCTCGCGCGCGACGTGGATGCAGTCGTCGCCGCGAAAGCTCTGATGCTCGGCGATCAGCGGACCGAGCCGCGCGATCACCTTTTGCAGCAGCGCGGAAAGCTCGGGCGGTGCGGGCGTTTTTGGTTCCTCGGCGGCGCTCATCGGTCCTTATTCGTAGTGGCCGCGCAGAAAATCGGTTCGGGTCTTGAGGCGATCCTGCGGCACCAGCAGATCGGTCTTGTGCCAGAGCGAGCCGCGGCGCGAGTAGCTCGCGATCTCGACCTCGCGGCTCATCACGATCGCCTCCTCGGGGCAGGCCTCCTCGCACAGCCCGCAGAACATGCAGCGCGACATGTCGATGTCGAAAATCTCGGGATAGCGCTCGACCTCGTCGGCGGTCTCGGCGGGAAAAATCGTGATGCAGGTGGTGGGGCAGGCCCATTCGCACAGCCCGCACGCGACGCATCGCTCCTTGCCGTTCTCCATCTGCACCAGCACCGGCATCCCGCGCATCGCCGGCGGCTGCACGAAGCGCTGCTCGGGAAAATAGACCGTGAAGTCCTGGCGCCCGCGCATGAAGCCAAACAGGTTGCGCAGCAGATGCGCCGTGGCGACCCACAGCCCCACCAGCACCGCCCACAACGCGTGCGGCCCGACCAGGCTTGGCGCCGGCCGCACCACCTTTACTACTCGAATCGCCATCCGGCGTCGCTTCACCTGTCCGCGAGTACCAGTTTTGCAGTATCAGCTTCGCAGTATCAATCTTGCGGTATCAGTTTAGGCCGGCGACGGCCGCACCGTTGGCGCCGCGGCCTCGCCCGAGCTTTGCCCGGCCTTGACCGGCACCCATCCGCCGCGCACCGCGAGCATTGCGGGAATAAGCGTCGCCATGCCCGCCACGGCCACCCACATCCATGCGGCCCATCCGTAGTGGCTCGAAACATAAGCGACCAGCGGACCCGAGATCGCTATCCAGCCGCGATAGATCAACTGGAAGAACGACCATCCGCTCGCCTGCAACGCCGGCGAGATATCCTCGAGCAGTTCCGAATATTGCGCGCACCACGGGATGAAGGCGAAGGCGACCAGACCGCCGAGCAGGAACATCACCGCGCTTAGCTGGAACGGCGGCAACGGATTGGAAAACGTTCCAATCCACCAGATCAGCACCGCAAGACTGGCGACGGTGCCGATCAACACCAGCGGCTTGCGCACCCGCAGCTTGTCCGAGAGCAATCCGGCCGGCACCAGCATGAACAGATTGAGCAGCCAGAAGTACGACGCTATCTTGTCCGCCTCGGCCGGAGAGTAGTGGAACGCCCGCGTGAACATCACCGGGAAAAACGTCTGGCTGGTGATCGGCAGAGTCAGGAAGGCCACGCATCCGACCACCAGCACCCACACCTCCCAGCGGCTGAGCAACTCCTTGAAGGCCGCGCCGCCGCTGGCCGGAACTTCCATCGCCGTCTCGCGCAGGTGTTCGGCGGGCGCGGCGGCCACCGTGGTTTCGCTCTCGACGATGGTCAGGCGCAGGTTCGGATGAAGATCTTTAAGCCACAGCAGCACCGGGATGTACATCAGGATCGACAGCAGATCCCCATTATCCAAATCTGCGATTGCCAGGTGCCGAAGATGGGCAGCGTCTCACCGCTGATGAAGTTCCACAGGAAAATGCACCCGACCGCGCCGACCGTGAGCAGGCCGAAGGCCGCGCCGCGGCTCACGCGCGGCGACATATCGCGGGTGAGGCCGCCGAGCGCGCCCCACATCAGCCCCGCCGTCAGATTCATCGCGCCGCGGATGATCACGAACGACCAGAACCCGGTCATCAGCAGATTGGCAAAGGTCAATACGATGATGACCGCGAGACAAACGTCGATGACGATGATGCGGCCGTGGCGATCGGCGAGCGGCCCGCCGATCATCGCCGACCCGCCGGAGAGCAGCACCGCGAACAGCAGAAACAGGGTGAAGTTTTCCAGGCTGAAGTGCAGCGTCGGAATCCACAGCGGCAGCAGCGGCGCGAATTGGAATTCGTAGAAGGAGACGATCGTGGCGAGCACGGTGAGCATCAGCATCGCCCAGCGATGCGCGCCGACCGGGATAGGTCTCGAGCGTGCGATGGGTCGCGAGGTAGCCCTTGAGGCCACCCGGTTCCGAAACCGCTGCGGTCGCCATAGATTTTTGTCCCCCTGCGGCTTTCCGCCGGCGCGCGAGGCCGGTTCGCAAACCACAGAGTGCGTCAATTGATCGCCCGACGGCAAGCGATTCAGCGGTCGCCCGCGCGTTGCGCGCCCGCCTCGTCGAGCATCGTGCCGCTGGCTCCCAGGGCCTCCAGCGAAATCCCGGCGAAGCGCGGATGCGCGCGCCGTATCGGTTCCCACATCGCTTCCGGATCGAAGCGGCGCTCACCGCCGATCGATCGCGTTGAGCAGACGGGTGAAGACCTCGCCATCGCTAAGCCATCCCGGCGGCGTCTCGATCGCCTTGAAGATGCGCTGCACGCGCCCGGCGTGATTGGTGAACGAGCCGTCCTTCTCGGCGAATGTCGTGGTGGGAAATACCACGGTCGCGCGGCCCAGGCGCGGATCGAGCCTCAGCGTCTGCACGATCAGCAGTTCGAGCCGTCCCAGGATTGCCTCGAGACGTTCGGGCGCGAGCGCGTCAAGCAGGTCGACGGATCGTCGCCGCAAAGATAGAGTCCCTTGAGCTCGCCCGCTTCCACGGCCCGCAGCAGCTCGCCGAGCCCGTCGTCGTCGCCGCTCACCAGTCCCAGCTCGCGCACGCCGCGCGCGTTAGGCGCCTTCTCGGCCTTGATCAGGAAGTCGTCGGCCGTTCCGCGCCGCACCGCCATCGCGGCCTTGCCCGCGCCGGCCGCGCGCATCAGCTCGCCGAAGCGAAAGTTTTCCTCGTTGGTGAGATGGGGCGAGATGACCGCGCCGAGCGCGCCGTCGCCGTGGCGCGCCTTGAGCGCGGCGATCGCCGCGGACGCGCGCGCCAGCGCCTCTTGCCACGGCGCCTGGACGAGCGCGCCGTTCTCCGCGACCATCGGCGCGCGCAGGCGCTCGGGCGCGTCGACGAACTTGTAATCCAGGCGCCCGTGGTCGCACATCCAGGTGTCGTTGACCGCGTCGTTGCGGCGCGGAATCAGCCGCCAGATGCGATTGCGATACTCCGAGACCATGATGTTGCAGCCGTTGGAGCATCCGGGGCAAACGCTGGCGGTCTCCTGGAGAAACCACACGCGGATGCGATGATGGAAGTCCTTGCTTTCGAGCGCGCCCACCGGGCAGATGTCGGCGGTGCAGATGGAGTAGTCATTGTCGAGGCGGCGGTCATAGACGTCGAGCACCGAGCGGTCGCCCAGGTTGAAAACCGCGAGCTCGCCGGTCTTGCTGATTTCACGGCAAAAGCGCACGCAGCGCCGGCACAGGATGCATCGTTCCTGGTCGAGCAGCATGCGCTCGCCGATGTCGACGCGCTTCTGATGCTTGCGCCGCGGCTCGAGCGTGCGCGCATGGCGGCTGCCAAAGCGCATCGCGTAGTTCTGCAGCCAGCACTCTCCGGCCTTGTCGCAGATCGGGCAATCCAGCGGATGGTTGAGCAGGAGCATCTCGAGCACGCCGCGGCGCGCCAGCGCGACCTCCGGATCCTCCGTATGCACGATCATCCCGTCGCGCACCTGCGTGTTGCACGAGATCTGCAGCTTCGGCATCCCCTCGATCTTCACCTGGCAGAGCCGGCAACTGCCGTCGATGCTGAGCTTGGGATGGTAGCAGTAGTGCGGGATGTCGAGCCCCGCGTCGAGCATCGCCTGCAACAGCGGCGTGCCCTCGGGCGCCTCGATCGCGCGGCCGTCGACCGTGAGCTTCGCGGTCTTGGGAGCGTTGGTCTTCGATGCGTTAGTCGAGCTTGCGTCCGCTGCCATGGAGACTGGCCCACAGTTGTGGCTGACGTTCGTTCTGGACGCGGTACTGCAGCTTGATCAGCCCGTCGAGCACGGCCTCGGGACGCGGCGGACATCCGGGAATATAGATGTCGACCGGGATGATGCGGTCGATGCCCTGGAGCACGGCGTAGTTGTCGTAGGGACCACCCGAACTGGTGCAGGCGCCGAACGACACCACCCACTTCGGCTCCGCCATCTGCTCCCACACGCGGCGCAGGATGGGCGCCTGGCGCTGGGTGATGGTGCCGACCACGAACAGCAGGTCGGCCTGGCGCGGAGTGAAGCGCGGCAGCGCGGCGCCGAAGCGGTCGATATCGTAGCGGGGGCCGGCCACCGAGAAATATTCCATCCCGCAGCACGCGGTGACGAACGGGTAGCTGAAAAAGGAATACTTGCGCGCCCACTGCACGGCGTCATGCAATCGCGTGAGCGCGAAGCTTTCGGGGAAGGCCGCGCTCTCGTCGTTGAGCGAATGGCGCGCGAGTCCGCCGCGCACCAGGAAGGCCGAAAATCTGCGTTGACGCTGAGCCATATTGAAGGTCCCGCAAAACCTATCGCGAACTTGCCGTAAATCCGCCGCAAACTTGCCGCGAAGCTTTACGCGTGGAGTCCCGCGTCGCCGCGCCTGTATCGCGTTCGGCGCGCTGCCGGCTACGTTCGATTCATCTTTCGCGAAATGGCCTTCGAGGGCAAGGCCACCGGATTTGCAATCGCGGCGCTATCGGTGGTTAGAAGAGACGAGACGCCCTGGCGGCGGCGAAATCCGGAGGGAGGGGAAACCACGATGGCGAAAATCATCGACTCCGACGCACACGTCGTCGAGCCGCGCGCGCTGTGGGAGGAATACGTCGAGCCCGCCTTCCGCGATCGCATCCCGAAAGTCGTCAAGGATGCGGACGGGGTCGATCGCTTCGCGGTGGGCCAGGCCGCGCGCGCCGGCATCTACGCTCCCGCCGCGATGTGCATCCCGGGCGGGCTCAGCCGTCCCGAACTGGCGCGCGAGCTTTCGTGGGACGACCTGAGACCCGGCAGTTACGACCCCCACGCACGCATCAAGGACATGGATTCGGAGGGAATCGACATGTCCTTTCTTTTTCCCTCGCTCGCGCTCGCCTACGTCGCGATCCGCGAGGCCGACCTCGCGGCTGCCGCGTGTCGCGCCTACAACAACTGGATGGCGGACTTTTGCGGCGCTTATCCCGAGCGGCTCTACAGTATCGCGCCGGTTCCGCTGTTCGAGGTCGAGGCCGCAATCGCGGAGATGCGAAGGGTGGTCAAGGAGCATGGCGTGCGCGCGGTGCTGGTGCGGCCTAATCCGTACGGCGGCCGTCTGTTGAGCGACCCTGCTTACGATCCTTTCTGGTGCGAGGCGCAGCAACTCGACTGCACCATCGCCGTGCACGGCGCGGTAGGCGGCGACATGCCAACGGCTGGGTTCGATCGTTACCGCGATTTTTTCCAGCGCATGATCATCTCGCATCCGCTCGAGCTGCAGATGGCCTGCATGACCTTGATCTGCGGCGGCGTGCTGGAGAAATATCCGCGCCTGCGTATCGCATTCCTGGAAGCGGGCGGGCTCTGGGTTCCTTACTGGCTGGCGCGGCTGGACGAGTTCCACGGCAAGATCGGCCACATGGCGCCCAGGATCAAGCTGAAGCCGAGCGAATATTTTCGCCGCCAGTGCTTCTGCTCGTGCGAGCCCGACGACGTGGCGCTCAAGACGGTCGCCGCGCTCGACGCCGGCGATTTCCTGATGTGGGCGTCAGACTATCCGCACTATGACTGCGAATTCCCCGGCGCGGTGCGGGAACTGCGCGAGCACTGCGCGGCGCTGAGCCCCGAGACGCAAAGAAAAATCATGGGAGATAACGCGGCCCGCTGCTACGGGCTTGCCTGAGGTCCGGATAGCCGCCGCCGCAAAGCTAGCGCCCGCGGCTGCGTAGCTCGCGCTCGGCTAACTCGAGATCGGCCTCGACCATCATCTCGACCAGCTGCTGGAAATTGACCCGCGGTTGCCATCCCAGGAGACGGCGCGCCTTGGAGCTGTCGCCCTGCAGCAGGTCGACCTCGGCCGGCCGCAGGTAGCGCGGGTCGGTCTGGATGTATTTGCGCCAATCGAGCTTGAGCAGCTCGAACACGCGCTCGAGGAACTCCTGCACGGAATGGGTTTCGCCGGTGGCGACCACATAGTCGTCCGGCTGCTCCTGCTGCAACATCATCCACATCGCTTCGACGTAGTCGCCGGCAAAACCCCAGTCGCGGCGCGCGTCGAGGTTGCCCAGCGCAAGGCTGTCCTGCATGCCGAGCTTGATGCGGGTGGCGCTGCGAGTAATTTTGCGGGTGACGAAGTTCTCACCGCGCCGCGGCGATTCGTGATTGAACAGGATGCCGTTGGCGGCGAACAGGCCGTAGGCCTCGCGGTAATTGATGGTCTGCCAGTGGGCGTAAACCTTGGCGCAGGCGTAGGGGCTGCGCGGATGGAACGGCGTAGTCTCGCGCTGCGGCACCTCGGCTACCCGCCCGAACATCTCGGACGAACCCGCCTGGTAGTAGCGCGCCGCGCGGCCATGACGCTTGTTGTGATCGCGCAGCGCCTCCAGCAGGCGAAGTGCTCCGAGGCCGACCACGTCGGCGGTATATTCAGGCTGGTCGAAGGAGATACGCACGTGCGACTGCGCGGCGAGATTGTAAACCTCGTCGGGCCGCACCTGCTCGATGATCGCGCGCAATCCGGTGCCGTCGCCCAGGTCGCCGTAGTGCAGTTGGAGCGGCGAAGGGCCCGGTCCGAAGCCCTTGCGCATATGGTCTATGCGTCCGGTTGCGAAGCTCGAGGTCCGGCGCACGATGCCGTGCACTTCATAGCCCTGCTTGATGAGAAATTCCGCGAGGTACGAGCCGTCCTGCCCGGTAACCCCGGTTATCAACGCAACTTTAGCCATCAATTATCCTTGTCCCGCCCGCGCCGTTCAGTCGCCCGGGACGATGCGATGCGAGTCGCTGTCAAAGTGCTGCGTGGAGAACTCGTACAGCTCGGCGTCCTCCAGCGCTTCCATCTGATGCACCAGCCCCAGCGGAACGTCCATGCACTCGCCGGCGACGAGTTCGAACTCTTCGATAACTTCGGAGTCGGGTCGATTCCTTGACGCGGACCTTAAGCCGGCCCGCGCGCAGATAGAACGACTCGGTCTTGATCTTGTGAAAATGCAGCGAGCAGCGCTTGCCCTTGCGAATCTCGAGGATCTTGCCGCAGTAGAGGTCGCCGTTGACGATCCATACCTCGCGGCCCCAGCCCTTGGGCACGATTTTCACTGGCTTGCGTGCGCGGTTCATAGCTGTTGCGCAACCCTTTTCAGACGCTCGTCTTGACGCTCCGCCATACGTCATGCCCGTCAGACTGATTCGTAACTAGAATGCCAGAAGCGCGCGGGGCACACTACTCCCCGCCCACGGATCCCGACGGCTCGCCAGGCGCGCGTTTCGCCCTGATGAAAGACTTCTCAGGCGGCCGAGGGCCGCACGACAGCCGGCGGCGACACTTGCGCAGCCGCGGCCTGATCATCGCCGTTGGCGACGGCGAGCACGAATTCGTTCACTTCGATCGATAGGCGTTGTAGCGGCAGATGATTGGCGTCGGCGAAGGCCTTGACCATCGCAAGGCGGTCCTGGCTGATCGCGTCCGCGGCGATAAGAATCCAGTGAAACCCGGTGGTGGTGTGGATCCGCGGCAGATCGTCGAGCCGGCCGAGCACCTGATGGCCGTGGACCAGCTTGCCCTCCTTGAACGCGTCATCATCGACGAAGCCGATGAGCCGCACCCGCCGGTCGTTGCCGGAAAAGATATAGCGTACGGCCGCCTCGCCCATCCGCCCCGCTCCCACGATCAGCACCCGCTCGGTCGGCAGCGCGACCATCGCGAGCGCGCGCCGTTGGATCTGAAACGACATCCGCGTAAACACCAACAGGTTGAACAACAGCACCACGTACAGCACGGCGACCGATCCTGAAACCTCGAGCCGTATGAACAGCGAGGCGATGGCGACCAGGACCCCGGCCAGCAGCGAGGCGTTGGCGAAGCGGAGGAGGTCGGCAATCCCGGCGTAGCGCCAGATTCCGCGGTAGACACCGGTCAGGCCGAAGGCGAGGTACGTGGCGACGAAAAAGACCGGCGTGCTTCTCATCATCGAAACGACCAACGTGTCGTTGATCTTGAAATCGCGGCGCAAAAGGCAGGCGCCGAAGTAGGCCGCCGGGATGAGCGCGAAGTCCAGCATTGCCTCCGGCAGGCGCCGCTTGTAACCGAGACTCAGGATCGAACGCGCGAGACCTTGCAAATAGCCGAAGGCCACGCCCGGTGCGCGGCCCTCGAAGGTCAGATCGATCATAAACAGCCCGATCACGCCAATTCCGCGCGGCCACGAACGGCAACGCGCTGAGCAAATAGGCATGCGACAAAAGGGTCTGGCCTGCCGCCAGCAGCGCGCCTATCGCGGCCAGCGTCCAACTCACGGCCACTGCGCGCCGCACGTTCAGCCCCAGCATCAAGAGACGATGATGCGAATGGTCCAGGCCGCGGCGCGAAATCGGATTTCCGGTGGCCAGCCGCGACAGCGTCACAATGGCGGTGTCGAGCAGCGGCACCAGCATCACCAGCAACGGGAAGACCGCACTCGAAAGATGCGAGTTTCGTTGCAGCGCCGCCCCTTGCAGCGCCAACGCGCCCAGCAGGAAGCCAATCGGCAGCGCGCCGCTATCACCCATGAAAATCGATGCCGGATGAAAGTTGAATACCAGGAAGCCGCCCAACGCCGCTCCGGCCGCCAACGCCGCACATGCCAGTCCCACGTCGCGCGACCACCATGCGACGACGCCAACCGCGCCCACCGCGGCAATTCCAACCCCGGCGGCCAATCCATCAAGCCCATCAACCAGGTTGAAGGCGTTGATTACCGCGACCATCCAGAAGCCCGCCAGCCCCAGGTTGACCAGCGGCCACCGCGTGACCTCAGGCGCAGCGGGCCCGGCCCACAGGAAAAACGCGACCACCGCTAACTGTGCGAGCAACTTGCGTGACGGCGTCAACACAACAACGTCGTCGAGCGCTCCAACCGCCAACAGCGTCAGCATTCCGGCCAGCATCCACAGCGGCAACTCCCCCACCAGGCCAAGTGCCGCGAGGACCGCGACTACGATCGCCACGCCACCGAGTACGGGCCTGGGCTCTGGATGGCCCGACTCCTCGCAAGGCGGTGCTACGATGTTGAAGCGCAGGGCGAGTGCTTTGACCGCAGGCGTTGATGCGAGCACCAACCCGAAGGCCGTCACGGCGGAGATGGCAAGCTTCTCGGCAATAGCGGTCACTGGACTGAATTCAACCGCCCACAGTGCTCGGCACAGGCAGGAATAGATGGCGTTGTGCGATGGGCAAATTTGCCCACGGTCTCCATATTCCGCATAAATGCGCGCCCTGTGGCAAGAAGCCGAAACTCGTCGGTGCTTGGATGCAGGTTTTAGGCATCCTTACGACTGTTTGAATATAGTTCGAGTCACTATATGAGGCAATGAGACAATCCGCGGGCAGAAGCTCCCAGTGACGACCAGCGTCCGCCGGCGAGCAGCAAAAAAGGGCCTAATCAGGGCGTAGATCGTCGGTCAGCGCCACCGCGAGCGAACCTTCAATGGGAGTGCGCACAGAGAGATGGGGGTGGTCGACTTCGATCGCGACTTTGCCCGCAGCCGCCAGCTCTCCAAAACGGTCGGCGTTCGCGCCGAGCGGAAAAGCGATGAACTGGACCGCGCTTATCTGGTCGGGCGACATCTGGCGGTCGTCGAAGCGCGCGCCGACACGGCGTCCGTCGAGAACCATCCACAGATGCCGCTCCAGGCCCACCAGGCGGGCAAGCTCGACGTCGCGCTCGGCCGGGTCCGCATACTCGATGAGCAGGGTCGCGAAGAGTTCGCCCGGGCGCGGGATGAGTTCGTTGTAGGTCTCGACTTCGTGGTTGATCGCGGCGTCCTCGAAGATGCGCTCCGCCCGCAGAACCTCCTGGATTTGATACCAGAGGGTCTGCCGGTTCTCGAACATCAGCGTGAGATGCTGGCCGACGGCGAGGCGGCGGCGCGCCTTCTCGGCGATGCACAGCGGACGCAGCAGCGGCCGGACGCGATCATAGGTGGTCACCGGCAGCACTTCGAGCGGGGTTAAGGGTTTCACGGCTTTCACTCCTCGGCGGTAGGCGGCTCCGGCGGCGGCACGGGCGTGGCGAAGCCGTCGGCCTCGTAAGCGCGCGCCAGGATTTCGACCGGGTTGAGCGGGCGCACGCCGATGGCCTGCTCGATCTGGATCGCGGCCAGCGGACAGTCGCTGGCCAACACCTGCGCCTCGGCGTCCTTCATTCCCGCGAAGGCCTTTGCGCCCCACTTCATCGATAGCTCGAAGAACTCCTTCTTCATCGCCCAGGTGCCGTCGTGCGCCGTGCAGGCGTCCACCGTCACGACTTCCGCGCCCGGGATCGAGCGGATGAGATCGCGCGAGCGCAGCCCGATGTTCTGCGCTTTGAGATGGCACGGCACGTGATACGCGACCTTGCCCGGAGTGGTGCGAAATTCGCGGTCGAATTTGCCCTCGCGCCTGAGCGCGTAAAGCAGCTCGTGCGGGTCGGCGACGGCGGCGGCCAGCTCGCGGGCCTCGGCGGTGTCGAGCAGGTCGGGGTATTCCTTGCGCATCATCAGCGAGCAGGTCGGATTGATC
The DNA here is from genome assembly GCA_963832395.1 of uncultured delta proteobacterium. Lineage (GTDB taxonomy): Bacteria > Desulfobacterota > Binatia > Binatales > Binataceae > JAKAVN01. The sequence goes on from CAWHTV010000002.1 coordinate 591,370, forward strand.
GCGGCGACCCGGTAGCCCTGGCGCACCAGCGGCAGCATCGAGGCCAGGTTGGCGCGCGCGAGCTTTTGCGCAAAGGCGACGTCGCCGCCGTCAAGCGCCGGCATCCCGCAGCAGTTCTGCGCCGGCGACGCGATCGCGCATCGATTGCGCGCGAGCACCGAGACCAGCGCGCGCCCGGGCGCCGGGTTGTAGTAGTTGACGAAGCAGGTATGAAAGATCGCGACCTTGGCCGCGGGCTCGGCGGGCGCGGCAGGAACGCCCGTGCGCCTGAGCCACGCCTCGAAGGTTTCGCCGGCGAACTCGGGCAGTTTCTTGGCGCGCGAGATGCCGAGCATCTTCTCCATCATCGCGCGCTGAAAGGGGCTGCGGCAGGCCCAGTTGGCGAGCTTCGGAACCACGCTGCCGATCTTCCCGAGCTGGTCCGGATTGCCGAGCATCTTCTCGCGCAGGCCGACGCCGTGCTCGCGGCTCTCGACCGCGCGCGCCCGCAGCATCAGGCGCGGGAAGTCGAGCTGAAACTCATGGCCGTCATGCGGCGTATACGGGCATCGCACCTCGCACAGCTTGCAGCCGTAGCACAGATCGATCACTCGCTGGTTCTGCGCCGCGCTCAGGCTGCGCACGTCGCCGTCACCGTGATCGAGCGCCCCAAACAGCTCCGGGAACGACGGGCAGAGATTGAAGCACAGCCGGCAGCCCTGGCAGATGTCGAAGACGCGCTCGATTTCCTTGTCGAGGGCCGCGCGCTCCCAATACTTGGGCTCGTTGGGGTTGTACGAAAGGGCGTCGGTCGGTCGCGACTGGATGCGGTCCATTTAGCGGCTCTCGGTTAACCGGTTCTCGGGCGGCCTATCGGGATTACGAGGCCGCGGCGGCTATGCAGGCAAAGAGCGCCGGCCCGCCAAGCGCCAGATAGCGTCCGGCGGGCCGGAATCCTTGCCGACGCACATGCCGCCGGCGCGCCTGCGCGTGCGGCGGCATGTGATGCGGTTCGCTGCTACAGCGTAGTGCTGGCTTTCTGGAAGCGCCCGGCGTGCGACTTCTCGGCCTTGGCCAGAGTCTCGAACCAGTCGGCGATCTCGGTGAAGCCTTCTTCACGGGCCGTTTTCGCCATCCCCGGGTACATGTTGGTGTACTCGTAGGTCTCGCCGTGGACGGCCGACTTCAGGTTGAGCATGCTGTCGCCGATCGGCTGGTCAGTGGCCGGGTCGCCAACCTGCTTTAGGTAGTCGAGATGGCCATGGGCGTGGCCGGTCTCGCCCTCGGCGGTGTCGCGGAAAAGCCCTGCGATTTCCGGCTGTCCCTCAACGTCGGCGATCTTGGCGAAGTACAGATAGCGCCGGTTGGCCTGGCTCTCGCCGGCAAAAGCATCTTTGAGATTGGAATGTGTTTTGGTTCCCTTCAGACTATTCATCGTTACCCTCTCCTGGGCGTGTGTGTGGTTCACGGCAGGCGGCACAATTGGCGCGGCCCAACTTTCGCGGCGGGTCGCCGGACGGCTGCCGAGCGGCTCAATCGCGCTGCCTACCAGATGATAATTATTATCATCCGGCTCGCGCGACCGTCAAGCTGGGAGAGTGTTTCGACGAAAACATTATCCCGCCACGATCCTTTGCCGTCCATGCTGATGGCGATGCCGGCTTGGAGCAGAACGTCGGTGAAGCTGGTGCTGGTGAATTGGCTGCCTTGATCGGTATTGAAAATGTGCGGTTTGCCGTGGCGGGCCAGAGCTTCCTCCAGTGCTTCGATGCAGAACTCGGCTTCCATCGTGACCGACAATCGCCAAGCGAGGACCCGGCGGCTGAACCAGTCGACGACGGCCGCGAGATAGACAAAGCCTCGCGCCATGGGGATGTAGGTGAGATCCATCGCCCAGACCTGGTTGGGCCTGATGACCGGCACGTTGCGCAGAAGATAGGGGTAAATCTTGTGTCCCGGTGCCGGCTTCGAGGTGTTGGGCTTGCGATAAATTGCCTTGATCCCCATGCGCTTCATCAACGTAGCCACGTGCTGACGACCGATGACGACCCCTTCCGCGTTCAGGAGATCGCGCAGCATCCGACTGCCCGCGAAGGGCAAGTCAAGATGCAACTCATCCATCCGGCGCATCACGGCGAGGTCGGCTGCGGAAACCGGTCGGGGCAGATAATACACACTGCCACGGCTGATCTTCAGGGCCTTCGCCGGTTTGCTGATCGACAGTGTGTGTTGACGGTCGATCATCGCTTTGCGCTCAGCAAACCGGCCTTGCTGAGCGCTCCGCCCAAAAAATCATTCTCCAGCGTCAGCTCGCCGATCTTCGCGTGCAGCGACTTCAGATCAATCGCGAGGGTAGCGGGCCCACTGCCAGCCGCGGACCCGAACACGCCGGCCGCCCCTTCCAGCAGTTGCGCCTTCCATTGGGTCACCTGATTGGGATGAACGTCAAATTGCTGCGCCAATTCCGCCAGCGTCAGCTCGCCCCTGACGGCGGCCAGTGCCACCTTCGCCTTGAATGCCGGGGTGTGATTCCGGCGCGGTCGTCTGCTCATCTTCTCTCCTGTTCGGCTGCCATCTTGGCCGCCGGCAGGCAGAAACGCCACTTACCCCGCTGTCCAAATTCTCCCAGCCAGCTCTCGGATCGGGCAGGCGATGATTTCGCCGTGCTGATAGCCTCGGCGTCGGGTGATTCGTGACCGCAATGGAGCGCAAAACCGGTGCATCATAGTCCTTGGCTTGGGCGCGATTCGAGAGTACCGTAAGGAACAATTATTACGTCGTGCGGTGACCACGCGGCTCTCGTCGCCGGGTCCAGAATCTTCCTCGCCATTGATCATTGCACGCGGGCAGCGCGGCAATGGTCGACAACAGCATAAAAGACCCCGGCAACGCGCGCGATGACTATGCTCTGCAGCAGTCGGTCATAGCTTCGCTTAGCCAGCACGCGTTGGTAGGCACCGATCTGCAGCTACTGTTCGACGAAGCTACCCGCCTGATAAAAGAGACGTTGCGGATTGACTACGCGACGGTGAGCGAGTTGCGACCGGACCGCGAGACGCTGGTCGGTAGGGCCGGCGCCGGATGGGACGTGGACGTGGTCCGCACCCTCGTCGCGGAGGCTGGTGCTCGCTCGCAAAGCGGCTATGCGCTGCTGGTCAACGCTCCCGTGATCGTGCCCGATTTCAGCAGCGAGCGACGCTTCCAGAGTTCCATCGCCGAACGCTGGGCGTTGCGCAGTGGCGTGACGATGGTGATTCATGGCCGCGACCGGCCCTTCGGAGTGCTCTCGGCCCACGACCGGGAGCAGCGCGCGTACGGCCACGATGAGGTGAACTTCCTCCAATCGATCGCCAACATCCTGGGACTGGCGATCGGACAGAACCAGACCGAGGGCGAGTTGCGCGCCAGCGAGCGCTACTTTCGCTCGCTCATCGAAGACACCAGCGATCTGATCGTGGTCCTCGATTTGCAGCACAGGTACCGGTTCGTCAGCCCCTCCATAGAAAGGATACTTGGCCAAAAGGCCGAGGAGTTCGTCAGCAGGAGCGCCCTTGATTTCTGCCATCCTGAAGAGCGCGAGGCGATTGACGGCGAATTGCGGCGCATCGCCACTGAAGGTGCGGAAGAGCGGATGCTACGCTCCCGACTCCGCCACAAGGACGGTTCGTGGCGGGTGCTGGAGTGGAATGCTCGCCCCGCGGTCGACATCAAGGGTACACCCTGCCTGGTCGCCAGCGCGCGCGACGTGACGGCGCGCGAGCGGATGCTGGATGATCTGCGCGAGAGCGAGCGGCGCTTTCGGGGCATCTTCGACAGCAGCCGGGACGCGATCATGATCGCCACCCCTGACGATGGCCGCATCGTCGACGTCAACAGCGCCCTTACCCGCATCTACGGTCACAGCCGCGAGCAGGCGCTGGGCAAAGACCCGCGGGAGCTCGCGCTTTTCGTGAATCCGGAGGACCATCGGCGCTTCGAGCGCGACGTCTTCGAGCGCGGGGCCGTGAGCAACTTCGAGACCGACCTGCGCGCCCGCGAAGGCAGGACCGTGCCCACGCTGCTGTCCGCGGTGATGGTCGATCTGGGCGTCGGCGTCCGCGTGGTTTCGATCCTGCGCGACATCAGCGAGCGCCGCGCGGCCGACCTCGAGCTGGCCAGCGCACGCGACTCCGCGCTCGAGTCGACGCGCCTTAAATCCGCCTTCCTCGCCAACACCAGCCACGAGATTCGCACGCCGCTCAACGTCATCCTGGGATACACCGATCTGGTCGGCGAGCACCTGGCCGATATCGGCGACCATACCCAGGACGCCTACCTCGAGGCGCTCGGGCGCGCCGGACGGCGCCTGCTGAAAACCATCCAGCAGATTCTCGACTATTCGCGCATGGAGGCCGGAGCGCTGGCGCTCAACCCTTCGGCGATCGCCCTCGCCCCGTTCATCGAGGACCAGGTCAATGATCTCGGCGTGCTGGCCGCCGAGAAGGGACTCGAGCTGCGGCTCGAAATCGCGGAGTCCGACGCCACCGTGCGCTTCGACGAATACTGCCTGCAAAGCGCGCTGAGCAACCTGCTCCACAACGCGATCAAATTCACCGACCGCGGCGAGATCGTCCTGGGGCTCGATCGCGACAGCGCCGGCACGCTGAAACTCGAAGTCCGCGATACCGGCATCGGCATCGACGACGACTACATGCCACGGCTGTTCGAGCCTTTCTCGCAGGAGCAGGCCAGCCATAGCCGGCGCTTCGAGGGTGCTGGACTCGGCCTGGCCTTCGCACGCAAGTGCGTCGAGCTCGGCGGCGCCCGGATTTACGCCGCCAGCCGCAAGGGCGAGGGCTCGACCTTCACCATCGAGTTCCCACGCACGTGCGAAATTCGCCGCCGCCGCGCCTAGCGCGCGCTCACCGCATCGTTAAGCGATCTTTTTAGCGATCCTGCAAGAGATTTTGTTCGCGATTTTGTAAGAAGAACTAGCGGGACGCGATCGCGCGCGGCGGGGGAACCGGCGCGGGGCTCTGCTCGCGCTCGAGCGCCTCGATATCGGCGGCGGAGAGGCTGAAGTAACGCGCTTCCGGATGATGAAAAACCATCGCGCTCACCGCGCTCTCGGGATCCATCATGTAGCCCTCGGTCAGTTTCAGACCAATCGAATGCTTCTCGACCTCGAGCAGGCGGAACAGCTTCTGCTGGTCCTCCAGGCGCGGACAGGCCGGGTATCCGAATGAAAACCGCTTGCCGTGATAGTGTGCCTGGTGCAGCTCCTTCATCGTGATCCCCGCCGGATCGCCGAACCCCCACATCTGGCGGATCTTCTGATGCAGCAGCTCGGCGAAGGCCTCGGCCCCCTCCAGCGCCAGTATTTGCAGGATATGCGAACGCAAGTACTCGCCGCGGTCCTTCCATTCCTCGGCCAGCGCGCGAACGCCTTCGCCGATCGTGGTCACGAACATGCACAGGTAATCGGTTCTGCCGGATGAGCGCGACGCGACATAATCGGCAAGGCACAGTCCGGGCTCGTCGCTCTGGCGGCCGAAGATCAGACTCTCGAGCACCGTCTTGCCGTCGGAAGAATAGATCATCACGGTGCGGTCGCCGTCGGAGCGGGCGGGAAAGAAGCGGTAAACCGCGTTGGCCCTGATATCGGTGCGCCCCAACATCACCTCTTCGACCGCCGCAACCGCCGCGCTCAATTCCGTGGCACGTGGGTCACGGCCGGCCAGGGCCGACTCGTAGTTGCGCAGCCCCAGGTGGCGCGTATAGAGCATCACCGGATTGATGTAGCGGAAGACCTCGCCCAGGTCGTAGCCGCGCACGACGTGCGGCTTCAAGTCCGGCGGCAGCGGGAATTTCGACGTCCTGACGCACGGTGGACGCGCGCCGGCCGGCGAGCGGCGCGGGCGCCGCCGGCTTCACCGCGCTCGCGCGCATCCTTTGCGTCTCGGCCTCCAGCCTCCGGCAGAGCGCGGCGCGCCGCTCCTCGTCCATCAACTGGTTGGCGAGGTCCAGCCCTTCCATCGCGTCGTTGGCGTAAGCGACCGGTCCGTCGTACTCGGGCGCGATCTTCATCCGGGTGAAGCGCGCCGAGAGCGCCGCGCCGCCGACCAGGATCGGGCATCCGATGCCCGCGCTCTTCAAGTCCTGCGCCGTCGCCACCATCATCTGCGCCGACTTCACCAGCAGGCCGGAGAGCCCGATCGCGTCGGGCCGATGCTCGTTGTAGGCCTTGATCAACTCTTCGGGCGGCACCTTGATGCCGAGGTTGACGACCCGGTAGCCGTTGTTGCTCAGGATGATGTCGACCAGGTTCTTGCCGATGTCGTGGACGTCGCCCTTCACCGTCGCGAGCACGATGGTGCCGCGGCTCGCGCTGTCGGCCTTCTCCATGTGCGGTTCGAGATGGGCGACCGCGGCCTTCATCGCCTCGGCCGATTGCAGCACCTCGGCCACGATCATCTGGTTGGAATTGAACAGCCGCCCGACTTCGTCCATCCCCTTCATCAACGGGCCGTTGATGATCTCCAGCGCCGAGCGCGCGCCGAGCGCCTCGTCGAGGTCCTCGATGAGCCCTTCCTTGGAACCCTCCAGGATGTAGAGTCCGAGCCGCTCATCCAGCGGCAACGAACGCCGTTGCTCGACGTTGGGCTTGGCCTTGCGCGAGCGGAAGTAGCCGGCGAAGGCCGCAATCGGATCGTCGCCGCGCCACCAGATCAGGTCCTCGGCCAGGCGGCGTTCCTCTTCGGGCACCGAGTGGTAGCGCTCGAGCTTCTCGGAGTTGACGATCGCGAGGTCCAGCCCGGCCTGCACGCAGTGATAGAGCATCACCGAGTTCAGCACCTCGCGCCCCGCCTCGGGCAGGCCGAAGGAGACGTTGGAGATGCCGAGCACGGTCTTGCAGCGCGGCAACGCGGCCTTGATGAGCGCGATGCCCTCGATAGTCTCGACGGCGGAGCCGATATAGTTGCGGTCGCCGGTGCCGACCGGAAAGACCAGCGGATCGAAGATGATGTCCTCGGGCTCGACGCCGTAGCTTTCGGTCAGAATCTTGAACGAGCGCTCGGCGATCGCGAGCTTGCGCGCGCGCGTGATCGCCTGCGCCTGCTGCTTGTCCTCGTCGATACAGCCGACCACCAGCGCCGCGCCGTAGCTGCGCGCGAGCGGCACCACGCGCTGGAAACGTTCCTCGCCGTCCTCGAGGTTGATCGAGTTGATGATCGACTTGCCCGGCGCGCGCTTGAGCGCCTCTTCGAGCGCGACCGCGTCGGTCGAATCGATCATCAGCGGAACTTTTACCTTCTTGACCTCGATTTCGAGGAACCCGGTCAGGTCGGCGATCTCGTTGCGATCGGGATCCTGCAAGCAGACGTCGAGCACGTGGGCGCCGCGGCGCACCTGCAGGCGGCCAATCTCGGCCGCCTCCTCCAGCTTGCCCTCGGCGATCAGCCGCTTGAACTTGCGGCTCCCGAGCACGTTGGTGCGCTCGCCGACGATCACCGGGCGCGTGTTGTCGTCGATCACCAGCGCCTCGATTCCCGACACCACCGAACGGCGCAGGCTCGAAGGCTTGCGCGGCCGCTTGCCCTCGGCCATCCGCGCCAGCATCCGGATGTGCTCGGGCGTGGTCCCGCAGCATCCGCCGATCAGGTTGACCCATCCGGCGTCGACGAAGCGCTCGAGCTTGCGCGCCAGCGATTCGGCCGATTCGTTGTAATGGCCCTCCTCGTCGGGCAGGCCCGCGTTCGGCACGCAGGCGACGTCGAAGCGGCAGATCTCCGCGAGCGTGCGCAGATGGTCGGTCATGAAGTCGGGGCCGGTCGCGCAGTTAAGGCCCATCCAGATGAGCCCGCGATTGGCGAGCGAGGTGTAAAAGGCCTCGATATCCTGCCCCGCCAGCAGCGTGCCCATCGTCTCGATGGTGCCCGAGACCGCGATCGCGACCTCGATGCCGGTCTTCGCGATCGCGCGCTCGATTCCGACCAGGCCGGCCTTGCAGTTGAGCGTGTCCTGCACGGTCTCCAGCAGCAGCAGGTCGACGCCGCCCTCGATCAGTCCCTCGGCCTGCTCCTGGTAGGCGTCCGCGAGTTCGTCGAAGGTGATGCCGCCGGTGACCGAGATGGCCTTGGTCGTCGGCCCCATCGAGCCCGCTACGAAGCGCGGCCGCTTGGGCGTGCTGGCGGCGTCGGCGGCCGCGCGCGCGATCGAGCCGGCCAGGCGATTCATCTCGCGCGCATGTTCGGCCAGTCCATACTCGGCCAGCACGACGGAAGCGGCGCCGAAGGTGTTAGTCTCGATGATATCGGCGCCGGCGTCGAGAAAGCTGTCGTGCAGCTCGCGGATCTTGTCAGGGCGCGTGCGGATCAGGTTCTCGTTGCAGCCCTCGAGCTGCGGGCCGCCGAAGTCGGCCGCGCTCAGATGCATGTTCTGGATGGAGGTCCCTGCGGCGCCGTCGATAATGACGATCCGCGCGGCCAGCAACTCGCGCAAAAGCCCGATTCGATCCAAAGTGCTTTTCATGCTCAACAGAAGAGGCCCTGCGGCCTCGGCATTCAGCTTATCCGACTGACACGTGACGGGCAATTTCGACCGACGCGATAGACGAATGTTTTGTATTTACGCTGTAACTGCTGTAACGGATCGCTGAGCTGCCGCAATTCGTCGCACGGGAGTAAACCGGCAGGGCGTGGCGCGGGGGGAACTTTGACGCGCCGGACCGGTTCACTAATGCTGGACGCGGCCGTGAGCGACGCGCAGCGCCGCCCAGCCAAGGAGAAACGACGATGATCCCGGCCTGGCTCTCCACATTTGACGCGTTACTCGCTGTGCTACTGGTGTCAATCGGCGTGGCGGGAGCCCATATGGGCATCGTCTCGCCGATGACCGGCTTTTTGGCCTTCCTGCTGAGCTTCGTAATCGCGATCCTGGCGCTGCTATTCGGACTGATAGGCCTCGCCCGCACTTCGGCCCCACAACGCCGGCCCGCGCGGCCCAAGGCCGTCCAAGGCATCGTGGTGGGCTTGCTCGTCGCCGTCCCGGTCGGGTTCACGATGTGGCGCTGGGTGTCGATGCCCTACCCGGAAATCAACGACATCACGACCGACTACGACAACCCGCCGGCGTTCGTCCAACCGCCGGATATGTCAGCCGACTCGATGAAGTACGACCGCGCGAAGTTCCAGCCGGTCCAGAGTAAGGAGTATCCGAAGCTCGATCCGCTACGCCTCGACGAGAAGCCCGACGACGCCTTCGCCAAAGTGAAAGCCGCGGCAAACACGATGCCGGGCTGGCTCATCGTCTACGTCGATCCGGCGACGCGCACGATCGAAGGAATCGAGACTTCCTACCTGTTCCGCTTTCGCGATGACTTCGTGATCCAGGTGCGGCCGGGGCCGGACGCGAACAGCAGCCTGGTCGAGATGCGTTCGCGCTCGCGCGACGGCACCGGCGACTTTGGCGTGAATTACAAGCGCATCCGGGCGTTCTTCGCGATGCTGAAGCCGGGCGGCGACTCTGGCGCGGCGTCGCCGTCGTAGCGTGTGCTCGGCGCGTTGCGCCTGATCTGCGTTTCCCCTACGGGCGTAGCGCACGCATCAGCCGGCGAACCGCCGTCTCGCGTGGTTCGTTGACCGGGTTGACGAACACGATCGCCGTGCCGATTCCCGGCGCGCATAGCTCGGCCAGCCGCTCGCGCACCCGCTCCTCGGACCCGACCAGCAGCGTCGCGTCGATCATCGCGTCGCTCACCGCCGCGAGCGCTCCGGCGGCCTCGCCGCGCGCCGCGCGAATCGCCGCGATCTCCCGCTCGAAGCCCGCCTTGGCCATCATGTTGCCGTAGAAACGCAGCGCCCCATAGCGCGAGAGCAGCGTGCGAGCGGGACGGCGTGCCGCCTCGAGATCGTCCGCGATGAACGCGGTCGCGAACAGCGCTGGCTCGACCGCGGCCGGGTTGCGCCCGGCCGCGCGCGCGCCTTCGGCAATCTCGCCCAGCGCTTCGCGCACGCGGGCCGGAGGAAAGAAATTGAAAATCACGCCGTCGGCGATCTCGCCCGCCATCCTCACCATCGGCCGCGACACGCCCGCCAGATAGAGCGGAAGCTTGCCACTGATTTTCGGTCCGGTGCCGCCGCCTTCGAGCATCTTGCGCAGCGTCGCGACCGTCTCGCGCATCTTCACCATCGGCTGCCCCATCTCGATCCCCAGCCGCGAGTTGCCTTCGCCGTGGCCGGTGCCGAGGCCCAGGATGAAGCGTCCGCCGGTGAACTGATGCACTGTCGCGGCCTCGTTGGCCAGCAGCGCCGGATGGCGCAGGTAGATGTTGGTGATCGCGGTGCCGAGCCCGATGCGCCGCGTTTGCATCCCGAGCGCCAGTGAGCACGGCGAGCGAATCGTTGTTGGCCTCGGTCATGAAAGCCGCGGCATAGCCCATCTCTTCCGCGTCCCTGGTCCACTCGACGATCTTTTCGATCGGGCTGTCGGGCATCACCGAGAATGCAAGCGCCGTCCTCGCCATCGCGTACCATCCTTTCGGGTCTTCAATCGCGCACGGATCGATGAACCCGTAGACCGAATCTCCCCACCGCAACCGCTTGATCTCATCCACCGCCGGGCGCGATAAGAAGAACGGACGATTAAGAGCGCAATGGACAATTACGATTTCATCGTCGTGGGCGGCGGCATCGCCGGCGCCTCAGCCGGATATGAACTGGCGGCGCACGGCCGCGTGCTGGTGCTCGAACGCGAGAGTCAGCCCGGCTACCACACTACCGGCCGCTCCGCGGCGCTCTTCGTCCAGACCCACGGGCCCTCGGTGATTCGCGCGCTCGCTCGGGGTGCTAAAAACTTTTTTCTCGACCCGCCCGCTGGATTCGCCGAGCATCCGTTGCTGACGGCGCGCGGGATGCTCCTCATCGGGCGCGCCGACCAGTCCGCATTGCTCGAACAGAGCTTCGCGCAATCGTCACGCCACGTCGCCGGGGTGCGGCGTCTTGACGTGAAAGAGGCGTGCGAGCTCGTGCCCTTGCTGAAGGAGGACTACCTTGTCGGGGCGGTGCTCGACCCCGAGGCGATGGACATGGACGTGCACGCCATCCATTGGGGTTTCATCCGCGGGATGCGCGCGCGCGGCGGCAAGCTCGCAACCAGCGCCGAGTTGCAGGGCCTGGAGCGCAACAGCGGCGACAAGGGCAGCAAATGGATCGCGCGGACGACGGCGGGCGACTTCGCCGCGCCGGTCGTGGTCAACGCGGCGGGCGCCTGGTGCGATAAGGTGGGCGCGATGGCTGGTGCAGGCGCAATCGGTCTGGTGCCGAAGCGGCGCACCGCATTTATTTTCGATCCGCCGGCGGGCGCCGAGATCGCGAAATGGCCCTCGGTGATCGACGTCGGCGAGGAATTCTATTTCAAGCCCGACGCCGGCAAGTTCCTCGGCTCGCCGGCCGACCAGACGCCGATGGAGCCGTGCGACGCGCAGCCAGACGACTTCGACGTCGCGCTCGCCGTCGACCGGATTCAGCGTGCGGCGCGAATTCCAGTCACGCATATCAGCCGCAAATGGGCGGGCCTGCGTTCGTTCGTCGCCGACGGATGCCCGGTGGTCGGCTATGACCCACGCCTGGAGGGATTCTTCTGGCTGGCGGGCCAGGGCGGTTACGGAATCGAAACTTCGCCGTCGATGGGTCGGCTCACCGCGAGCCTCGCGCTGCGACGCGGCGTTCCCTCCGACCTTGCCGGGCAGGGCGTAACTGAAGGTGCAGTTTCACCGGCGCGTTTCGCACGCACATAGGCTTCACAAGCGTTCTCGGGGCTTTTGAGCAATGACCGACAATCGATGGGACCTTGTCATTCGCGGCGCGCGCATCTTCGACGGCACCGGCGCGGCGCCTTTCGTGGGCGACCTCGCGGTGCGCGGCGATCGAATCGCGGCGGTCGGCGAAGTCGAGGGCGCAGCCGTGCTCGCGCGCAGCCGTGCGAGATCGACGCCCGCGGGCTCGCGCTCGCGCCCGGCTTCATCGACGTCCACAGTCACGACGACTTCGCGGTGCTGACCACGCCCGCGATGGACTTCAAGCTGATGCAGGGTGTCACCACGGAAGTCGTTGGCAACTGCGGGATGGGTGCGGCGCCCTACAAAGCAGTGCGCGAACACTTCGGCATCTTCTTTGGCGACGCGGCGATGCCCGGATGGGAGGGTTATCGTGGCTACCTCGAAGTGGTCGAGCGCGCGCCACCGAGCCTCAACGTCGCGATGTTGGTCGGGCACAACACCATCCGCGCCGCCGTGATGGGAATGGCGCGCCGCGCGCCCACACAGGACGAACAGCGCGCGATGCGTGCGTTGGTGCGCGAAGGGCTCGAAGCCGGCGCGGTGGGTTTCTCCACGGGGCTCATCTATGAACCAGGCCGCCACTGCGCAACCGAAGAGGTAATCGAGTTGGCTCGCGACGTGGCTGAGGCCGGCGGACTTTACGCGACTCACATGCGCAATGAGGCCTCGGGCCTGATTGACGCAGTGCGCGAGGCGATCCGCATCGGCCGCGAGTCGGGCGCGCGCGTCCAAATCTCGCATCACAAGGCGGCGGGAAAGAGAAACTGGGGTCGCGTGCGGGAATCGATCAAACTTATCGAAGAGGCGCGCGCCGAGGGCCTCGACGTGACCGCGGATCAATATCCCTACACCTCGGGCAGCACGCTGCTGGCGGCGGTGCTGCACAACAACGTCTTCAACCCGCAGGGCGACCGCGGCGGAATCGCGCGAATCGAGCCCGAGCGCGTGCTGATCGCTTCCGCGCCGCTTCATCCGGAGTACGAGGGCCAGACCATCGCGGAACTCGCGGTCAGGCTCGATCTTTCGCCCGAGGACGCGGCGCGCAAAGTCGACTCCGACGAGCAGCATCACGCGATTGCCATCCTCGACATGATGGACGAAGGCGACGTGCAAACCGTGATGCGCCATCCGACGACCATGATCGGCTCGGATGGAATTCCGCTGGGCGGCAAACCTCATCCGCGTCTGTACGGGACCTTTGCACGAGTGCTCGGCCACTACGCGCGGGAACTCGGCCTGCTCACGATGGAAGACGCCGTCCATCGCATGACCGGAATGCCGGCGCAAAAGTTCGGCCTCGCGGACCGCGGCGTGCTGCGCGCCGGAGCCCACGCCGACCTGGTGATTTTCGATCCGGAGACGGTAATCGACACCGGAACTTTCAATGAGCCCAAGCGCTATCCGGCTGGAATCGCGCACGTCTTCGTCAATGGCGTCGCCGTGGTCGCAAACGGCCGGCATACGAACGCCCGCCCCGGCCAAGCGCTCCGCCGCGGCTAAGCGCGGCCCAGAAGGTGCGGCTCGATAGCTTCGCGGATGGCCGATGAATCGCACGAAAGCGGTGTCGCGCGGACGGGCCGCTCAGGCTAAGATGCTTACCCGGGTCGCGCAGGCCCGGATTGCTCATGATCGCGATAGTCGACTACAAGGCGGGAAATCTCACCAGCGTGGCGCGGGCGCTCGAGCATCTCGGCCATAGCTGCGAGATTACCGATCGTCCCGAGCGCGTGCGCGCCGCCGAGCGCGCCATCCTGCCCGGCGTCGGCGCCGCGGGGGCCACGATGGAAAACCTGCGCGCGCTGGGGCTCGACGAGGTCCTGCGCAACGACGTCGTCCGCGCCGGCAAACCCTTCCTGGGCATCTGCATCGGAATCCAGGTGCTGCTCGAGCGGAGCGAGGAGGACGACGCCCGCTGTCTCGGAATTATCGCGGGGCGCGTGGCGCGCTTTCCGGCGGCGGTCGACGGACGCCCGCTGAAAGTCCCGCAAATCGGATGGAACCGCGTGCGCCAGACGCGGCCTCATCCGGTGTTTCGCGGCGTTCCCGACAACACTCACTTCTACTTCGTCAACTCCTACTATCCGATCCCTGACGACCCGTCGCTGGTGATCGCGACCAGCGACCACGGCGTGCCGTTTTGCGCCGCGATCGCGCGCGACAATGTCGTCGCCACCCAGTTCCATCTCGAAAAAAGCGGCGCCGCGGGACTGCGCTTGCTCGACAACTTCTGCCGCCTCAAGCTCTAGCGCCGTGATCGCCAAACGCATCATCCCCTGCCTCGACGTGCGGGCGGGCCAGGTCACCAAGGGCATCCAGTTCCTGGACAACGCCGACGTCGGCGATCCGGTCGCGATGGCGCGTTACTATTATGAACAGGGCGCCGACGAGCTGGTGTTCTACGACATCACGGCCTCCAACGAGCGGCGCGGGATCATGATCGACGTGGTGCGCGCGGTGGCGCGCGAAATCTTCATCCCGTTCAGCGTCGGCGGCGGCTTGCGCACGCTCGAGGACATGCGCGCGGTGCTGCTGGCCGGCGCAGAGAAGGTCTCGATCGATTCGGGCGCGGTGCGCGATCCGAGCCTGATTGCGGCCGGCGCGCGCGCCTTTGGCAGCCAGTGCGTCGTGCTCTCGATGCAGGTCAAGCGCACGGGCCGGGCGGGGCTGCCCTCGGGCCACGAGGTCATAATCGACGGCGGACGCACGCCCACCGGCCGCGACGCGCTCGAGTGGGCGCGCGAGGGCGAGCGGATGGGCGCCGGCGAACTGTGTATCAACTCGATCGACGCCGACGGCACCAAGGCCGGCTACGATCTCGAAATAACCCGGATGATCGCGGACGGGGTGGGAATCCCGGTGATCGCCTCGGGCGGCGCGGGCGAGCCGCGCCATCTGCTCGACGCGTTTACCGCGGGTGGCGCCGACGCCGCCATCGTCGCCTCGATCGTCCACTACGGCGAATGCACGATTCCCGACCTCAAGCGCTACTTGCGCGCGGGCGGAGTCGAAATTCGCGAGGCGATCCACCTGGACTTCCGCGACGAAGAAATGGAAAGGAGCGGCCCGTGAAAATCGCGATGGTAGTGTCGGAGTTCAACTTTGACGTGACCTCCGCGATGGAGGAGCGGGCACGGCGCCACGCCGCCTTCCTCGGGGTCGAGGTGAGCCACGTGGTCCACGTTCCGGGCGTCTTCGACATGGGCCCGGCGATCAAGAAGCTGGTGCGCCGCAAGGACGTCGACGCGGTGGTGATAATCGGCACCGTGATCAAGGGCGACACCGGGCACGACGAGATCGTCGCGCACGCCGCCGCGCGCGCCGCCGCCGACCTGGCGCTGCAGTTCGACAAGCCGGTCGCGCTCGGGATGACCGGGCCCGGGATGACCCGCGAACAGGCGCTCGACCGTATCGACAACGCGCGCAACGCGGTCGAGGCGGCGGTCCGGATGGTGCGCACGCTCAAGGAAATCGGGGAATAGCCGCGCATCGGGGCCAGGCGGTGCGCGAATGTCGGCCGCGTCTGGGCCGGCCCGGCAAATTCTGCTGACAGCCTCTCAACAGGGCGCTGTTAAAAGATCGCCGTCGCTGGCGTTGAGACGCCGCGGACGAGTTTTTATACTCGGGCCGTGGTGGGGACGTTGGACGATGTGGCGGTGAGGCGCGCGCAAACTTTTTCGACGCGCGCGGCGGCGCGGATTCTCGCAATCTCGCCCGATCGGATTCGCTACTGGGTCAAACGCTCGCTGGTGCGGCCGCTCAAGGGCGGCCGCCAGATGCGTTTCGGCTTCGACGATCTGCTGGTGATGCGCCTGGCCAAGGAGTTGCTGCCCGACGCGCCATCATCTGGACCCGATGCGCCGATGCCTGGAACGGGTGCGCGGGATGTTCGGACCGGCGCGCCCGGTCACCTCGCTTAGGCTCGCCAACTACGACGGGCAAATCGTGGTGCGCGACGGCAACGTGATGGTCGAGGCGATGAGCGGCCAGATACTGCTCAACTTCGGCGCGCCGCCCGCGCCGGGCAAGGTCGAGGAGCGTTTCGGCCCGGCCCGCGTGCGCGAGCGTTTCGAGGAGGCGCGCCGGCTGGCCGAGAGCGATCCGTTGCGCGCGCTCACGCTGTATAGCGAACTGCTGGGCCGCGAGCCGGGAAATTTCGAGGCTCATATCGATCTCGCCGGCCTGCTCGAACGCGAAGGCGATCTCGCCGGCGCGCTGCGTGCGTTGCTCGGCGCCGCGGCGATTGTTCCCACCAACGCCGACGTCCACACGCGCCTGGGCCTGCTCTATCGCCGCCGCGAGGACATGCAAAGCGCGCTCGGGAGCTTCCTGCGCGCGACCGAATGCGATCCGCTCTCGCTCGCGGCGCATCGCAATCTCGCCGAGCTGTACGAATCGATGGGCCGCAAGCGCGAGGCGCTGCGCCATCTCGGCATGGTCCATCGCCTGACCCGCGGCTAGCCGCGGCCCTGCCCGCCGGCAGCATCGCTTCATGCCTCTAAGCCCGCGTTTGAACTGACCCGCGCGGCGGCGATAAGCTTCTCGGTGATGCCCGACAAGACTTTGAAGCAAATCGACGTGTTGCGCCACGAACTCAAGGCGCTGCGCTATATCCTCGACAACTTCCACGCCGGCAAACTTCCGCCCGCGGCGCTGCCGCCGCGCGAGGACTTTCTCTCCGCGCAGGCGCGCGAGATTTACGAGACCATCCTGAAGGCCCCAAGCCGCGACGCGGCCGAGGCGCGGATCGGCAGAGATGCGCCTCGACGACGTCGACGTCGCGTCGTTCCTGCGCCTAAGCGGCGATCACTACTACACCTATCCCGCGCTGGTGCACGAGCGCGCCGAGGCGCTTGCGCGCCGGCCGGCTCAGGATCGAGGCGGCTTGAGCGCGCTTGCCGCAAAGGAACTGCATCTTCTGCTCGACTCGTCGGGCGCGCTGATCGTCTACCAGGAAGAGGGCACGCATTGGGCCGGCGTGCTGGGATTCTCGAGCGAGGAGCGGGCGCGCGAGTTCGTCGCGAAGAGCCATCTCGAGGTCGCCGAGACCGCCGCTATAGACCCGGCCGATCCGGCCCAGGTCGCCTCGCTGGTCAACGCGGTTAAGCAGCGCGCGGTCCGCTACCTGCTGCTCGACCTCGATTGGCAAAGCGGCGAATGCGTCCAGGTCGAGTTCGAGGGCAGTTCCTTCGGCGCGTCCCGCGAACGCCGCTTCACTCCCCATCAGCATCAGCATTGAGCCGCGTCGGCGGTCGATGCGGATGCGAAGAAAATGAGCGCGACGATGTCCGAAAGCGTCACGATCGAAGACCTCGAGCTTGCGCGCGAGCGTCTGGCGGGAGTCGTCAAGCCGACCCCGCTCATCCATAGCGAGACGCTCTCGCGGATGCTCGCGGCGGAGGTGTACCTCAAGCCCGAGAACCTGCAGAAGACCGGCTCGTTCAAGATTCGCGGGGCATACAATCGGATCGCGGCGCTTTCGCCCGCCGAGGCCGCGCGCGGCGCGGTCGCCGCGTCGGCCGGCAATCACGGCCAGGCGCTCGCCTGGGCCGCCTCGCGCGCCGGCGTGCGCGCGACGATCGTGATGCCGACAACGGCCGCGATCGCGAAGATCGACGCGACGCGCAGCTACGGCCAGACAGTCGAGCTTGCAGGCATCGACTACCTCGAGGCCCATCGCGCGGCCGAAGAAATCTGCGCGCGCACCGGTGCGCTGTTCGTCGACGCTTACGACGATCCGTTCGTGATCGCCGGCCAGGGCACGGTCGGTCTGGAGATCGCCGCCGAACTCGCGCCCGACTTCGTGCTCGTGCCGGTGGGCGGCGGCGGGCTGATCGCCGGGATGGCGCTGGCGCTCGCCGCGCGCGCCCCGCGCGCGAAACTGATCGGCGTCGAGGCGGCGGGCTCGGCGCAACTGAGCCTTAGCCTCGGTCAGGGCGTGCCCTCCACCGTGCCGACCGCGGTCGACACCATCGCCGACGGCCTTGCGACGGGACGCATCGGACGCCTGCCGTTCGAGATCGTGCGCAACCGCCTCGACCGCGTGGTGACGGTCGACGACTTCGAGATCGGCGAGGCAGTGCTGCTGATGCTCGAGCGGATGAAGCTGCTTGCCGAGGGCGCGGGTGCGGCGGCACTGGCGGGCGCGCTGAAGCTTGGCGGCGCGATAGCCGGACGGCGCGTGGTTATCGTGGTGAGCGGCGGCAATATCGACGTCAACCTGCTCGACCGGATCATCGGGCACGGACTCTCCAAGGCGGGGCGGCTGATGCGGTTGATGGTGGAGATGCGGGATCGGCCGGGAGAGTTGGGGCGGCTGCTCACCGTGATAACCGAGCAGCGCGCCAACGTGCGTGCGATCCAGCACGATCGCACGCGGCGCGACGTGCGAATCGGCGGCGCACGCGTGACGCTGGAACTCGAAACGCGCGGCCACGATCATATCGAGCGCATCCGCGACGCGCTTATCGCGCACGGTCACAAGGTGGTCGTCGAAAACTGATCGAAAACCGACATGGACACCATCCTCGACGCGCATTGCCACCTGGCCGACCCGCGGCTCTATCCGGATCTCGACGGCGCGCTTGCGCGCGCGGCCGATGCCGCGGTGGGAACGATCGTCGCGGTCGGCGCGATCGACACGATCGAGACCGACCGGCTGACCGTCGAAATAGCCGAGCGTCATCCGCACATCTTCGCCGCCGTCGGAGTCCATCCGCATAACGCCGCCGATTGCGACGAGGCGCGCATCGCGGCACTCGCCGCGCTCGCGCGCTCGCCCAAGGTGGTCGCGATCGGAGAGACCGGACTGGATTTTCACTACATGCACTCGCCCGCCGGCGCGCAGGAACGGGCGTTTCGAAGGCATCTGGAACTCGCCCGCGAGCTCGATCGTCCGGTGATGATTCATTGCCGTGACGCCGAGCGGCGGCTGTGCGAGATCGTTCGCGAAACCGGCCTCCCGCCGGCTGGCGGCATGATCCATTGTTTCACCGGCGACGCCGACGCGGCGCGGGAGTTCGTCGAACTCGGCTTCTACGTCTCGTTCTCCGGAATTCTCACATTCAAAAAGGCCGACGCATTGCGGGCGGCCGCGATGGTCGTGCCGGAGGACCGACTGCTGATCGAAACCGACGCACCCTATCTCGCGCCCGAGCCTTATCGCGGCAAGCCCAACGAGCCCGCCTACGTCCGCCGCACCTTCGAGGCGATGGCCGCGCTGCGCGGCGCCGACGCATCGGTGCTGGCCGCGCGGATTCGCGACAACGCCGATCGCCTGTTCAGATTGCCCGCGCGCTAGCCGTCGCTGCCTAGCCCAGCGGATGGCCGCCGAAGGCCCACGGATGAATCGCGACCAGCACGACCGTCAGCGCCGCTCCGATTGCGATCGCCAGCCACGGCAGGTCGTCGCTGGGATGGCATCGCTGACGCCCGCTGAGCAGCGCCGCGCCGGGCATGAACGAGGTCTGCTCGACGAAGCGGCGGTACGGCTCGCCCATCGAGCGCAGCTTGCGATGGTCCTGGTGCAAGCCGCCGAAGATGCCGAGCGCCGGGAACGTGCCGAAGAACACCAGGTCGCCGGCCCATCCGTTCATCAACATGTGCGCGAAGCCGAAAATAGTGAAGGCGATGAACCCCGGATGGCGCGAGAGCTTGAGGATGCCACGCGGCATTAGATTGTCCGGCGCGCCGAGCGCTGCGGGATTGGGAGTCATCAGCGACGCGACCCACATTATCAGCGCCACCAGCATCATCGGCCCAATCAGCCATCGCAGCGGCGCGATCCCACGCAAGTACCACAGCATCGGGCCCGCGTGCTTGTGATGGGCGAACACGTCCACCAGCGGGATGAAGGTCCCCAGCGCGACCAGCGAGTAGATTCCGCGAAAGGGTTGCTCGCCAACCGTCCCGGCAATCGCTCCGCGCACCGGATCCGAGGACAGGATGAAATGACCGGCCAGAAATAGTGCGGCCCACAGCGCTATCAGCCCGACGGCTCCCATCGTTTTTCCCGGGCGGGGTTTTCCTTTGCGATAGACCCGAACCAGGTATGCACTAAAGTGCGCAGACCCGAGGGGCCCACACCGCGATAAACCGTTCAAAGCCCACGCCCATCGCGATAACGTGCGCCAGTTCCACAATCTCTGGATCGCTGAATTCCTGACGCAGCAGGTTGAAAAACTGCTCGTCCAATGCCTGCGGATCGCTGCCCAGCTTATCCGCGAACTTCAGCGCCAACTTCTCGCGTCGCGTAAGCACTTCACTCACTTCGTAATGATCCACCTCGGCGCTTTTCTCAGGAGGCACTTTCGGCGGGGGCTGATGGTGGCGCATGCCGACTCGACTTAGCGGCGTAGGGTGAGCAGTCGTTGTTGCGCGCCAGCTTGATCCGGACCAACTCCTTCAGCTCGCGAGGCAACTTGCCGTTGTCGAGCAATTGGACATAGCCCGACCATATGATCTCGGCAATCTCCGGCTTATGGGCGAAGATCTTGAGCCCGTTCACATAGTCAGGGTCGTCTCTGAAGCGTCTGACCAGAGCCATCATTCCGGATGAGAGCTTGGCCTCATCGACCGGATTAATCCCTGCCATGATTTTCCTCCTGCCCGCTGCGAGTCAGACGGGAACGCGCACCTTAGGCCTCTCACGCCTCTTCCACTTTGAAGACGGAGAGCAACCGGCCCCAACCGATACAGACGCCGATTACAACGGACAGTTCGACGATTTCAGCTTCGGAAAATTCGGTCCGCAGGAGTGCCATGAACGCGTCGTCGACAGCCTGGTGCTCGACGCCCATCTTTTCGGCGAACTTCAACGCCAGCCTCTCGCGCCGGGTAAGCACGGAGCTGAATTCGTAGTTGGGAATTTCCGCGATGCGCTCTTCCGTAAGGCCTTTATCCATCACCGATGGATAGCGAAAGCGCTTTCACATGAAGCAGTCGTTGTTCTGGGCGATTTTGATCCGAACGAGTTCCTTGAGCCGGGAATCGAGCAGTCCTCCGTCGAACATCTCGACGTAGGCGTTCCACATCGGTTCGACGAACTCCTGGCTATGAGCGAAGATTCCAAGCCCTGTGAAGTAGCCGGGATCGAACTTTATCTTCTCGGCCAGAGACGCCATACGCGGAGTCATCTCGCTCTGCTCAAGAGGCTTTAATCTTGCCATCGCGTGTGCTCCCTATTGCGCCAGGGCGGTTGCACCAAAACGAGCGATTCGTCTGTGCACCGACGCCCAACGCCTAAGCTAATATGCCCACGGAGATCGAAACCGGAATCTTGATTTTTGAAACCTTGATCCGGGTAACACGGACATCAAGCAGCGTGCAACCCCGAATCTCGACCCATCGGTTTTCCCTCATGCAGAGACGGCGGCGGCATGAATCGACCGCAACCGCACTCAACTGTAGTCGCACCGCGGTGGGCAGGATAGAGGACCGCTGGCGAAGAGAGCGCTCCTCATAACCGGTGAAACGAAATCAAGGGCAGCACTGAATGACCGAATCAATGATGCCGGGCGATGGAGACCTGTCTGAGAGTCAGCTCGATAGTTACCAGGACCGAGTGATGCCCAAGTTGATAGCGTCGCCAGGCGATGACTCAGGGAAGAATGGGGCACTCCCTACGTTGTATAGGACCGGACTTTGCGCCGAGAGCGTACAGATCGATCCATTGCCCTGCCTTAACCTCGACGGATCGACGTTCAGGCGGACTTCCTTGTTCGGATTGAAAATCAAGCATGTAACGACCAGGCGGCAAAGGAAGCACAAAACCACCATCGGAATATCCGCATCCGCCGCATGTGACCATGTCTGCGCTACCCTCCCGAAACACCTCGACACATCTTCTCTCTGTTGGAATTCCGAAGATCGGTTCGTTGCCATAGCATAGTGTCACTGGGGGGCCGGCTCGGCCTCGAACTCCCGAGTTGTAAGCGGTTTGCGCGACAATCACAGGCTCTTGACATGTCTTTGTCTGAACAAGGGAAGAAAACTGGTAGCTGACGTAACTTTTTGCCGATATGCACGTGTGCCCGGGAATGCATTCTGCGTCCGTCGAGCACTCCGCGCCAATCCGGGTCTCCTTGGGCGCAAAGATGTGTTGCCAATGATGCGGTTTGACGATGACTAACTGCCGCCACGAATTGCCGCCAGAGGCAGGGGTCCGATATGGGTTCTGCCCTACAAACACTACGTAACGGCCGGGAGCCAGTGACAACTGGAAGCTCCCGTCGTTCGCGCAAGCGGCTGCTGCGACCAAATTCATATAGTCCCGCCGGAATCGCTCGCGATCGATACATGAACCGTAGTCGGGGCTCCTAGGCTTGCCCGGATCGCCAGTAGAGGAATAGCCAAGCGGCACGTGGCTCTGCGCATCGTAAGCCTCGACGCATCGGTTCTTCCATTTGTCACGCTGAGATTCGTCCAAGATTAACGTAGCGTCTATGCTTTTTTTATTCGCACCTGGGAGATCAGATTCTTTCCGAAGTGAATCGATGTTTTCCCGCATCAACTTGAGATTTTCCTCAAAGTGCGGAACGACCCCTAGTATTCCCGAGTCGGGCGTCCCCGTCCCGGCGAAAGACGGAACCGCGTAAAACTGCATCACGACAACGAGCACAAGAGGCGACACCCAAATAGATCGTCGACTACGCGGTCTGCTTTTTTCACGAAGCAGAAAGGTGAAAACGAAGTAGATGATGGTCGAGTTAATTGGCGCTAACTTTTCCATTTCCGGACCCCAGATTATCACGACCTGATGACCGCCTTATGCAAGCGATTCACGCCCGACCCTATGCGGGGTTATAACCTGTGTCATGGACCCAGGGGCCAAGCTCGCATTGCCGCCGCCGTTCGAGGAGGCGCTCAGCCGCCACGAGCGCGAGATCATGCGCTTTCTGCTGCGCATGACCCGCGATCAGAACGACGCACTCGATCTCTTCCAGGAAACCTGGCTGCGCGCTTACCGCGCCTATCCAAAACTCGACTCGGAGCAGGGTCTGCGGCCATGGCTGTATCGAATCGCGACCAATCTCTGCCGCAACCGCGCGCGCGACAATTTCAGACGTGCGCGCGTGATCAGCAACGGCGACGATCCCACCGACGGCGATCATCGTCTTGCGTCCGCATCTGGTTCCGACTTCGCGTCTGCCGGCGGCGGACACGAGGGCGTGACTCCATCTCCGGCGTGCGATCGCGGGACTGCCCCACAAGCAGGGCCAGGCGCTGGTGATGCGCAAGTTCGCGGGACTCGAATACGAGGAGATCGGCGCAGCGCTGGAGTGCTCGGCGGACAGCGCGCGGGCCAGCGTCTACCAGGCGCTGAAAAAGCTCAAGGCGACTTCGATAGGCGTACCAAGGCGATGAAATCCAGAACGGTGAACATCATGAATGCGACGCTCAAGGACGAGATACTGATGCGCGAGATGCTCGACGATGACGGGCCGCTCGAGATGGACGGCGCGCCCGACGACGCCGCGGTCGAAGCGGCGCTGCGCGCGGTACGTCCAAAGCTCGCACGGACGCTTGGCCGTGCGCGCAGACCGCTCGCACGCGTCGGGGTAATCGACTCGCCGGTCGGCCGCCTGCTGGTGGCCGAGAGCGCGCGCGGTCTGCTCGCGGTGCAGTTCCTCGACGTGTCCGACGCGCCCGACGCGCTGGCGGGGCTCAAGGAGGGATTCGACCTGGTCGAAGACCCGCGCGTCGGCGAACGTATCGGGCGCGAGATCGAGCGCTACCTGGGCGGCGACATGCATGCGCTCGACCGCCCGGTCGACCTCAGCCTGGTGCGGAGCGATTTTCAGCGGCGCGCGCTGATGCGGCTCCGCCGTACGATACCGCCCGGCTCGGTCATCACCTACCAGGGGCTGGCGGCGGCGGTCGGCGCGCCGTCGGGCCAGCGCGCGATCGGCAACACGATGGCCACCAATCCGGTGCCGCTATATGTCCCGTGCCATCGCGTGATCCGCTCCGACGGCACGATCGGCAACTACGGCGGCGGCGTGGCGCGCAAGATCAAGTTGCTGCGCGCCGAGGGCTTCAGCGTGGCTCGCGATCATCGATTGCCCGCCGGCAGCGTGATGGGGCATCTGGTGACGCACATCTTCTGCCGTCCGCAATGCCATGCGGCGATGCGTGCCAGCCGCGCAAAATCGGTTATCTTTGCCAATTCAGGCCGTGCACGCAGCGCGGGACTGCGTGCGTGCAAGCTTTGCCATCCGGCCTAGCGCGATGCGCCAGGCGAAACCAGAACACCGTGCGGCGCGACGCCCATTTCGGGTGCCGCGCCGCATGGCGCTAATATCTCACAGTTTCTGGCTTGCAGTTTCTGACTATTCGGTTTGCTGCTGCTGCTGAAGCTGCTCGATCTGGCGGCGCTGGCTCTCGATCTCCTGCTGCTGGTTCTGGATCTGCCCCTGCTGCTGCTGCGAGGCGGCCTGCTGGTTCTGCATCGAGTTGCCCACGACGTAGCCGGTGCCCGCGCCAAGCGCACCGCCGATAGCCGCGCCGGCGAGTGGATGTCCCACCGCCGCACCGACGATCGCACCGGTGCCGCCGCCCAACACGCCGCCGCCCAGCGTTCCTTCCGTGGTCGTGGACATCCCCTGCGGACCGCATCCGGCGAGCGCAACGGTTATGACCAGCGACAGCGCCGCCGCCGCGATCATCGCTCCGCGAAAGCTAACTTTGCCCGGCGTCTCCATTGTAAATGCCTTGCCCTCATCCCCCGCGGACTGCCTCAGCCGTTCTCCACTCATTCGGTTTGCTGCTGCTGCTTGAGCTGCTCGATCTGCTGGCGCTGCTGCTCGAGTTCCTGCTGCTGCTGTTGCATCTGGTTCTGGGTCTGCGCCTGCGCGTCCTGATTGTTCTGCATCGAGTTGCTGACGACGTAGCCGGTGCCCGCGCCCAGCGCGCCACCGATCGCGGCGCCGGCGCCCGGATGGCCAACTGCGGCGCCGATTATCGCTCCGGCACCGGCACCCAGCACGCCACCGCCCAGCGTTCCTTCCTCACGGGTCGACAATGGCTGCCCGCTGCATCCGGCCAGCGCAAAGGCCGCGATCAGCGCAAATGCCACTGCCGCCAATATGCCCTTGTTTGGGTTTCTGGATTGCTTCATGGGTCTCCTCTCATCGAACGATTATTCCGTCTCCTGCTGCTGCTTGAGTTGCTGGATCTGTTGACGCTGTTGCTCGAGTTGCTGTTGCTGCTGCTGGATCTGACTTTGGGTCTGCGCCTGCGCGTTTTCGTTGTTCTGCATCGAGTTGCCGACCGCAAAGCCACCAACGCCGCCAATCGCACCGCCGATAGCCGCGCCCGCGCCAGGTGCACCCACCGCAGCGCCAATAATCGCGCCGGTCGCTGCGCCCAATCCGCCGCCTATAAGCGTGCCCTTTTCACGGGTCGACAACGGCTCCCCGGAACACCCCGCGACCAAAAGAGCCGCAGCCACCGCCACCAAGATTGTCGAGATCACGCCCTTGCGCATCGCTCGCCCCCTCCTGTCTACGTAGAGTAAGGTCACTGGTTTCGCACCTTGTTTCGTCCCCTGACATATATCGCTTGATTGCTCTATCTGCCCCACCGGCTTTTGCCCCGAAGTATATTGAGCAGTTTTCATGCCGACCACGGCCATCCGTCTTTTACCCTTTTTTCTCGTCTCTTGCTTCCGACTGCAAACTCACAGTGGTGGCAATGCAACCGCTTTGGTGCACCTCTCAGGCAAACTTGTTACGCACAATTGGCCGCCCGACATGCTCGCGGCGCCATAACGCGCCCGGCCTCCAGGACGTTTCGGCGCCGAAGTCGGCTTCGTTCTCGACTAGTGGGAATCCGCGAGTGAGTCCCCTATGGGAGCACCGCGAAAATGCGTGCCGGCGCCCCCGTTCCCTTGTCGATCTTCATCGGAATGCAGAAGATCGTCGCGCCGCTGAACGGCAGCTTATCCGCATTGGCAAGGTTTTCAAATCCCACCCGATTGGCGCCGAGCCACATCCGATGGACCGGAAAGTCCTTGGAGTTCCCGGGGTCGAGGCTGGCAGTGTCGATCGCCAGCGCCATCACGTTCCGATCAGTCAGTAAAAATTTCACGGCTTCAGGCGAAAAGCCGGGAAAATGCAGGTGCGCGACGTCACCCGGCTTGTCGCTGCCGAGATAGTGCTTCTTGTCAGGCCAGAAGCGGCCCCATCCGGAGCGCCCCACCACGATCGCTCCCGAGGGAATCTCGCCGTGAGTTCTTTCGTAGGCGTGAATCTCCTCGACGGTCATCGTCGCGTCGGGGTAGTTGAGCGAACCCGCTGAGAAGTCGATTACCACCGCCGGCCCTACGAAGTAACTCATCGGCACCTGGTCGACCGACATCCCGTTGCGGTTGAAATGCAGCGGCGCGTCCATGTGCGTGCCGCCGTGCTCGGGCGCCGCGAACCTGGCCGAAGAGTAGAAATAACCGCCCGGCTGCATCCCGAACTTCTCGAACTTGTGCTCGAATCCGCCTTCGGTGGGCCAATAGATGGTCGAGGCGTCGAAGCTATAGGTCAGGTCGATAATTTTGGTCGAATCGCCGGTGATAGCGCCGGCGATTCGCGCCGGATTGGATAAGTCGCCCTGCGCCTGCGCGTTACCGGCCACCATCGCCACCAGGAGCACCGCCATCGCTGATGCCGCACCGACCATGCTCATCCTACGCGTCCTCCATATCGTCGCGCGTATCACCATACGCGCCCTACGCGACTATCACTTTACCAGCCGATCGCCTGCGCCGGCATCAGCGGCGCAATCTGGCCGCGCGGGTCGGCTCCTGCCGTCAGGCGCCCTCGCGCATCGTCCAGCCCTACCGCGAGCACGTTGCCGTCGCACCAGGGCGGACGCGTCTCGACCTTGTGGCCACGCGCCGCGAGCTCGGCGCGCACACGCTCGTCGATCCGGCTCTCCACGCGCAACAGCCCCGGCGAAGCGTCGTGCGGGTAGAACGACGAAGGGGCATGCATGCACGAGTACCGCGGCGCCTCGATCGCCTGCTGCAAATCCATCCCGAATTCGGCCACGTTGAGGAAAAATTGCAGCGTCCACTGGTCCTGCTGATCGCCGCCCTGGGTGCCGAACGCGATCCATCGGCCGTCGCGCATCACCGCCAGCGACGGCGTCAGCGTCGTCCGCGGGCGCTTGTGCGGCGCAAGTGCGTTGGGATGGCGCTCGTCGAGATAGAAGGTCTGCAGGCGCGTACCAAGCGGAACACCCAGCGCGTCGGCGACCGGCGAGCTGCGCAACCATCCGCCGCTCGGAGTGATCGCAATCACATTGCCCTGGCGATCGGCCGCGTCGACATGCGTGGTGCCTGCGCCCCACGAGCGCGCTTGTATCGATGCGCCCAGCTCGGCGCGCATCGCACGCGGATCGCCCGGCCGCAGTTCCATCGAGGCGCGCTTCGGATCGATCAGCGCGCGGCGCAGCACCGCGTAGCGCTCCGAGAACAACTCTTTGAGCGGTACGTCCGCGAATTCGGGGTCGGCATAGTAGGCCTCGCGGTCGGCGAACGCGAGCTTGGCCACCTCGACCAGCGTATGCAGATAGGCGGCCGAGTTGTGCCCCATCGCGGCAAGGTCGAAGCCCTCCAGCAGCGCGAGCTGCTGCAGGAAGACCGGTCCCTGCGACCACGGTCCGCATTTGAACACGGTTGCGCCGCGGTAGGTGCGGCTGGTCGGCTCCTCGATCCGGGTCGTGAACGTGGCGAGGTCCTCGAGCGCCAGCAGGCCGCCGTGAGCATCCGAATGCGCGACGATCTCATGCGCGATGTCGCCGCGATAGAAGCGCTCGACCGCCGCGCGAACTCCGGCCTCGCGCCCGCCGTTGCGCGCGCCGGCTTCGGCGTCGAGCAGGCGGCGGAAAAGATTCGCCAGCGCGGGATTCCTGATGATGTCGCCCGAGCGTGGAAGTTCGCCGCCGGGCAGGTAGATGCGCGCGCTCGATGGCCATCGCCCGCGATATAAGTCGGCGTTGCCGTGGATCGAGCTGAGTCCGAGACCGGGAACGTCGGTCGAGTCGCTGTCGCCGCACAGGCCCGGATGCATCGGGAAGCCGTCTTCGCATAGCGCTAGCGCCGGGCCGGCGACTTCGGCGAGCGATTTGGTGCCGAAGTTCTCCAATGCGCATGCAAACGCGCCGAAAGCCGCCGGTACTCCAGCGGCGAGCAATCCTTCACCCGGAACGAGCTCCAGCCCGAGCGCCCGGTAATGAGCGATCGTGGCGCGCGCGGGCGCCATCGTATTGCCGTTGACCGAAACCAGCCGCTGGCTCGGCCCCACCCGGATGAGCATCGGCGCCTCGCCACCGATCGTGTGCATGTGGGGATTGACGACTCCCTCGACCAGGGCCGCCGCGACAGCGGCATCGATAGCGTTGCCGCCGCGATCGAAGATGCGGGCGCCAGCGGCGGCCGAGAGGTAGTGCTCAGTGGAGACCATCGCCTCACGGCCCATAATCAGCGGATATAGCGTTGACATGGCGTCTATAACGAGTACCTTGAAGATTGAGCGTCCGTTAACGATAAGCGGGGCTAATGGTGATTAGGTGGTGCTGCGGTACGGAAGTCCTCATCCCAAAACCGGTCCATCCCAAATCAGACCAACCTCTACCTGACTCGATTCAAGCCGCAAATCAAGAGCGCGTGTTGGCGCCGCCAGATGGTGATAATGGCCAAGGGCTGGGAACTCTGTAAAGGGCCCGGATTGTTTGGCTTTCCAAGCAAGCTGTGGACGAGAATCAAAGTTGGAGGCAGAGCGTCTAATTAGTAGGCGCGATCATTGCTAATGTACCGGAGCAAAGCATGTCTCCAGTAGGCGGGCGGGGGAGATTGGCTGGTGGAAGGACAGCGATGAACATGGAAAGTACAAATTTCGAGGCGGTGGTTGGGCGGCAATGTCGTTTGCTCAAGCCTGTACGAGACCATGAAGGGCTGAGCAGATTTAGCGAAAAACCTCGCATTCTGCGTTCCGTGGACAACCTCGGGCGCCGTATGCTGCTGGTGCAGTTTGACGACGGCGCGACCACCTTCTTGTTTCCGGACGAAGTGGTCGTCGAATAGACACGCTGCCTGATTCGCAGGCGACCGCGTAATTCGCGGTCAGCTCTGTTCGGATCCTTACCTTGGGGCATGAGGCTGACGCCACGTGCCCACAGTGTGCTTCGGCTCGGCGTGACCCCAGCGCGTGACCCTAATCAGACTAGCTTCGGTGTTCGGCAAGCCGTGATCTTGCCGTCGGAGCGTCGAAGAGCGGGCGCCACCGCGCTCACCTATCGCTCACCGGTCGCTCACTTGGCTCCGGCCAGAAAATCGCGCGCGCGTAGTAGCGCCACGATCGATTTCGCGTCGACCATCTCGCCGCGCACGATCATCTCCAGCGCTTCTTCCAGGTCAACCGACTGCGCAGTGATCACTTCATCATGGTCAAGCTCGCCTGGCGCGTCATCCAGCTCGCGCGCCAGGTAAAGCTCGATACGCTCGTCGCAGAAGCTCGGAATCGTGACGATCCCGCCGAGACGATCCCAACGGCGTGCACTAAGCCCGGCCTCCTCGCTCAGCTCGCGCTCGGCGCACGCTCGCGCGCTCTCGCCCTCGCGGCGGCATCCGGCGGGAATCTCCCACATCCAACCGCCGATCGCATGGCGCCATTGGCGAAGCAGCGTCACGCGGCGATGCTCGTCGAGCGCCACGATCGCGCTGGCACCCGGATGGCGTATGACTGCCAGGTCAACCGTCACGCCATTGGGCAGCTCCGCTTTCTCGACGCCGAGGTCCACCACGCCAAGCTTCAGCACTTCGCGCCTTTGTATCGCCATGCTCCAGCATTGCGGCGATGAGCGGCGCCAGGCAAGCGGCGCCGACAGGGAATTGCTCGCGCGCGCGTAAGGGGCCAATATTTGGATTGAGAAACGATGCCGAAGATCGAAATCCCGGTTTATTTCGACTACGCCTCGACGCTCTGTTACATCGCGTGGCGCATCGTCGGCCAGCTCGAGCGCGAGCTCGGATTCACCGCGCTATGGAAGGGCGTGCCGATCGCGCTGCGCAACTATCGCACCCGCCCCGGACTGCCGCTGGGCCCGCTCGAGTTGGACCGGATCCGCAACGTTGCCATCGAAACCGGCGTCGCGGTCGAACCGCCCGCACGATGGCTCGATTCAGACAAGGCGCTCCAGGGCTCGGAACTCGCGCGCGAGGCCGACGCGTTCGCGGCGTACCATGACGCGATCTTTCGCGCCGCTTTCGAGCAGCGCGCCAACATCGCCGACCTCGACGTGCTGAGCGCGATCGCCGCACGCGCCGGCTTGGAATCCGCGCACTTTCGCGACGAGGTCGAGCGTGGCCGGATGGCCGCGCGAATCGCCGCGAACAAAATCGAGGCGGACCACTTTTCCGCGCTCGGCTACCCGAGTTTCATTCTGGGCGACTTTCCGCTCACCGGAATCCAGCCGATCGAGACGATGAGGATGCTGCTCGCGCGCTTCATCGAGCGCCGGGCCGCGGAGCCGCAAGCGTGAGCGCAACGCCCGGCGCTTTGGTGACGCGGCCGCAATCACTGGTCGTGCCGCGGACCCGCGCCCTGCCGCATGCGGGCAACGCCAGCCCGCGGCCGCCGCTCAAATGGGCGGGGGGCAAGCGATGGCTGGTTCCGCACGTCGCTCCGCTGTGGCGGCAGCTTCACAGCCGAAGACTGGTCGAGCCGTTTTGCGGCGGACTGGCAGTCGCGCTGGGTCTGAGGCCCGCGCAAGCGCGCCTCGGCGACATCAATCCGCACGTGGTGAATTTCTATCGATGGCTCAAGCGCGGGCTCAAGGTCGAAATTGCGATGCGCGAAATTCCGATGCGCAATGATCAGGCGCTCTTCTACCGCCATCGCGAACGCTTCAATTGCCTGGTCGCGGCCGGCGCCGGAGACAGCGCGGAAGCGGCCGGGCTCTTCTACTATCTCAATCGCACCGGCTACAACGGCCTTTGCCGTTTCAACCGCAAGGGTGAGTTCAACGTGCCGTTCGGCCGCTACGATCGGATCAATTATGCGATTGACTTCTCCGCTTACCGGACGGCGTTCAGAGGATGGGACTTCGTGGCCGGCGATTTCGAGGCCCTGGAACTCGACCCGCGCGACTTCATATACGCCGACCCGCCCTACGACGTCGAGTTCACGCAGTATTCGAAGGAGCAATTCGGATGGGCGGAGCAGGTGCGCCTGGCCGAATTCCTCGCACGGCATCGCGGACCCGTGGTGCTATCGAATCAGGCGACACCGCGCATCCTGCGTCTGTATCGCAAGTTGGGCTTCTCGATGACATGCCTCTCCGCCCCGCGGATGATCAGTTGCACGGGCAATCGCACGCCTGCCACCGAAGTCCTGGCGATCCGCGGATTCTGACGCGGCGCGAGACCGTCTCCCTGTCGCAGCCTGCGCGCCGGTACGAAGGCGCACCGTTCATCATCAAAAAATAACGGCCGCAGCCCCCCGCGAAGGGAGCTGCGGCCGCATTCAGAACTGGACTATCAGACCTTACAGGTAGCAGGCCCTACTGGTTCGGAACCAGTTCGACCCGGCGGTTCTGGGCACGTCCTTCGGCCGTCTTGTTGGTGGCGACGAAGTCCGTCTTCCCATAGCCGTGCGGGCTCAAGCGGCCTTCCGCAATACCGTGATCGGCCAGGTACTTCACGACCGCGTTGGACCGGCGCTCGGATAGCTTCAGGTTGTACCTGACCGAGCCGATCGCGTCGCAGTAACCGTTAACGTTGACGCTCAGGTTCGGATGCGACTTCAGGGTTTCCGCGGCTTCGTCGAGCACGGCCGCATCCTCTGGACGGATGTTGTACTTGTTAAAGTCGAAGTGCACGCCTCGCAGGATGATCTTCTCCGGCGCCGGCGGAGGTGGCGGCGGCGGGGGAGGAGGCGGCGGTGGTGGTGGTGGTGGCGGAGGCGGCGGAGGTTCCGTGTACGCCAAACATCCTATGGCCCCGCCAACGAGCGCACCGACGGCGGCGCCGGCCGGAACACCGATCTCCCAGGAATTCGAATGTCCGTGGCCGTCGCCGATCGCGGCTGCGGCAATACCGCCGCCCGCAAGAGCGCCAAGTCCCGCGCCAACCAAACAGTACTGGGTACGGCTAGCCGTCGATGAACAGCCCGCGGCCAATCCGGCAACCGCCACGCAGAGCAGGTAGGTACCGAGTTTTCTTAGCACGTCCGCGCTTCCCCTTTTTAATTCCTTGCCGTTCGCGACAACGGCAAACCGCTATACGGATTGCCCGACTCTCCAGGGAACGGGAACCGGGCGCGCCAGCCTCTCGTAGCGCAGAGTGTACGGATCGCTGAGCCTTCTGACAATGCCAGGGTAACCGCGGTTACCCTCTAGCGTGACAAAAAGACCGGACAAGGGGCGCGCACGATCTCCTCGTGCGCGTGTTCGTCATCTCCTAGCGTTCGTCATCCCGGTCACCATCTCCGTCACCATCCCGGCCCTTGGATTTTAAAGCCGTGGCATGCAACCGAATGGTTTGAGGGCTTCCCTCGGCGGTATCGGTAAGCGTCAACACGCCATCGAACTGTCCGACTTGCTTCGAACTGAAGGTTACGGTTACCAGGCAACTTCTCAGCGGAGCCAGTCTCCCCTGGCATAGGTTCTTATTGATCACGAATGGGCCTCCACCGAGCGCCACACCGCTGAATTGAACACCCGTCTGGCTCACGTTGATCGCCGTCACCGGCAGCGGTGGACTCTTTTCACCTACCTGCGTGACGAACTTCAAATCCGGGGGGAGGATCAGCAAGCGTCCATGCCCGCTTGCCGTCGGCGTTGGTGGAACCGGTGTTGGAGTCGGTGGAACCGGTGTCGGAGTCGGCGTCGGTGGTGCCGGTGTGGGCGTTGGGGCGAGCACGTTGAAGCTCTTGGAAGCGCTGGACGAGTTGTATTGCGAGGTGCCCGCGAAGTTCGCGCTCAGTGTCATAGTACCTGTGCCGCTCGCAGTCACCGGGCAGGCTGCATTGCCGTTGGAGTCGGTGGTGGCCGAGCAATTAGCGCCTCCCAACGTGAAACCTACCTGCTGACCCGAAATTGCAGCGGCAGGCGTGAGCGATAGATCGGTGAGATTCGCCGTCAGATTCACCGGCTGACCGGTCGTTCCGCCGGTCGGACTCTGATTGAGCGTAAGGAAAGTTACGTCGGTTCCGGTGCCCCACGTGAATACGGAATCATTTGAAGCCAAAGGCGAGCCACTGAGCGTGGCGGAAGCGCTGAGCGTATCTACTCCTTGATGTGCACCGGTATAGGTGAACGAAGCTGCGCCACTAGTGGTATAGGCCTGCATGACCTGTGGGTTGGCACCGCTCACGCCGAGCGAAACCGGCGTTCCGTCCGGCACGCTCGCAAAGTGGAACCTCGCAGTGAAGGTCTGCGGACTCCCCTGCGCCGGATTGGGCGACACCGATGTTGGCGAGAGCACGAGTGTCGGAGACCCTAGCGAGGCGCCATAGCTGCAACTGCCATCCGTGGCCGTGATCTTGAAAACCGTCGTCTCCTGCGCGGCGTAGATGCATCCGTCGGGGCCGAAGGTCATGAAATTGGCGCCAGAAGCGGTGGCGAAAGAGGTGCCCAGACTCGGCGGACTCGTCGTCAGATCGATACTGTTGATGCCGACGGTGGCGTTGTTTACATAGGGAGTCCCGATCAGGAACGTGCCTGCACCGGTCCCACCGGCCAAGAGTCCGAGATTGGAAAGCTGTAATCCCGGCAGCACGCTGACCGTCGGCGGCGTCGGATCATTTGTGCCGCTCACTTCGGCGACGTTTACCTCCCCGCTCACCAGCGCCCACACGTAAAGCGTTCCTCCGGGAGCGAACGCCAGCGTCGCGTTGGGAGTGCCCGGCAGCGTGGTGTAGACGGAGGTAGTGGGCGACGCACCACCCGGACTGGCGACCCGCCAGATCGAGGCGTTGTCCGAACCAGAGCCCGTACAGGTGTCATCGGTAAAGAGATCTCCGCTAAGCGGATCGATCGAAATCGTCGTCGGACAGGTCAATCCGGCAGAAATCGTTCTGGTCACCGCACCCGTAGTGGGATCGAGCTGCATCACCGCGCCGGTGGTAAAGTCGCCGGTGGTCACGTCACGGCTGGCGAACAGATTGCCGCTCGAGTCGAAGGCTAGACCTGCCAGCGTCACGCCGAGTGAGGCGCTGTTGAGCTGCGTGCTGGCGTCCGCCACGCCACCGCCGGGCGGAAACTTGTAGATGTTCCCGGTGGGGAAGTCGTTGACATAGAGATTGCCTGAACTATCGAAGGCGAGTCCGCTTGCACCCCAGCAGCCGAAATTGACGCCGCCGGTCAAGATGCTCTGGGCCGAGAAACCCGTGGCGTAAGGCATGACGACGAATCCAGGTGCGGCGGGCGGAAGGCCGCTGCCACAAGCGTTACTCGGGCTGCCGGTGAAGGTAGTAGACGCCGACCCTGGCACCGGCAAGTTGCCGTCGGTCACGTCCACGGCGGTATAGGTGACCGCCTCGCTCACGACATCCGTTGCGAAGAATTGGATATCGCCGTTGATGTCGGTAACCTGCGGGCTCGGACCGGTCACTATCGAGTTGCCGGTTTGCGAGATATTTACGAGCTTGCCGGGTGTCGGCCGTCCGAGCGAATCTTTCAACGTGACGGTGATGGTGGCTTGCGAGGTGCCGTCGTTGTTGACGCTGGGGGGTGCCGCGCCGATGCTTGCGGAAACCGCTGGCGGGGGAACGAACCCCAGCGCTGGTTTCTGAGATAGCTGAGTTCCGTCATCGGTATCTGTCGCGGTGAAAGTCGTAGCCTCGGCGACCAGATCCGTGACCTTGAAAATCGCGGCCCCGTTCGCGACGTTAGTTATTGCGCTGGAAGGCGTAATTACGGCGCTGGTGCCGGAACTGCCGGCCAAAGTCACCGCTTTGCCACTGACCGTATTGCCGTTACTGTCCCGCAGAATCACGACAAAATTGACTGAGGTCGAACCATCGGCCGGAAAGCCCGCAATGGGGGGCGGCTCATCTGTGCCGTCGATATCGACCTCCGAGACGGCCGCATCGACTACGCCGGCCGTCGTCTTCGCCAGTGCCAGCGACATCACGTTGAGGTTTGGCGAACCGAGTCCCACGTGCGCGAAATCGCTGCCCATCGACGCGGCACTGTGGAATGCGTCGGTGTTCGCCAGCGGATACAACAGCGGATTGTAAAAGCCCAGGTCTTTGCCCTGGGCCTGATTGAGGATCGCCGCAAACGCCGCCCATTCCGGAGCCGCAAGGCTGGTTCCTCCGAACGATAGTCCCGAGGGACACCCACCGTTGTCTGCCTGGCAGATAATTACGCCGTTGGCAGGGTCGGCATTGATGGCGACGTCGGGCAATGAGCGTCCAGTTGTTCCCAATCCGGATTGATAGCCTGGAGCAGGAAAGAACTTACTGACGCCGAACCCGCCCTGGCCCGAAGGCGGCGTCGCTCCGATCCCGTTCCACCACGCCTCGCTCCCATATATCCCGACGGGACTTTCGCTGAGCGAAGATCCGCCGACGGCCGTCGCGTTGGGGGAGTCCGCCGGAACCCCGACGGTATTTGCGCTGCCGTCAAGACACGTGCTGCCGCTATCGCCGGCGCCGTTGAAGATGCTGATGTTTGAGACGGCGGCGCTCTGAAAGATTGAATCGATGCTCTGGACGTCGGAGAGGGTTGTCTGGTCTTCGCAATATGCCCAGCTATTGCTGATGATAGTCGAGCCGCCGTCGATAGCCGCATTGAACAGCGCCTGAAAGCTGGTGCCGGAACCGCTCCAAGGAGCGTCGTAGACAACCACCTTGGCTCCCGGCGCGATGGTCATCACCGCGTCTATGTCGAGCAGGACCTCGCTTTCGTCGCTCCCGAGCGGCGCCCCGCCGCCAATGTTCACTTCGCTTAGGTTGCCGATACTAGCCTTAAGCCCGAACAGGTTGATGTAATCGCTGACGTCACTCGGTTGAAAATTGTCGAACTCGATCAGACCAATCGTCTGACCGGTGCCATCCATGGCCAGCCACGAGCCAGGGTCCGTTCCCGATCCGTTCGCCGTGTTAGAGACTCCGTGCTCGGTCTCACACTTCTTCAGAAGGGTCGGCTTTTGCATAGCTATGCAGTTTTTGCAGTCTTGAGAAGACGGATCATGATTGTATGTCTCACTACAGCTTTGCCAGCACGCGCCCTGGGCGTTCGCTTCTACCCAAGGACTGCAGAAGGCATCGACGATCGCCTTCCAGATCGTAGTTTTTGCCTGAGCTAAATTGGACAGTCCTGCAATCGATTCGACCTTGTCCGCCAGGATGCTTGGGAACTCCGGATCGCCATCGTTCGCGTGAAACGTTACTTGGCCGATCTTGTAGTCATGAATTCGAAGAGCAAAAGCTCGCTCCGCTTTCGCTCGTGTACCGCTGACGGTAAGCGTCAAGCGATTCGCGGAACCCCGGACGAGCGCGAAGCCATTCGTGCGGAGGTAGGCCAGGATCGAATTGTAGTCGCCTTGCGAAGGGCCGAAGCGATCCGCGATCTGCTCTTGCGTCAGAAAACGATGGAAGTTCTTTGAGTGAGGGTCGTAAAGCTCGTGGAAATAGCGTTCGAAGCCCGATTGATCGTCGCGCCTCAAGACGATCGTCAGCGTCATCGGCTGCGCGCCGCTTCCGGGCTTCGATGGAACGACCGTCGCTTTCGCCAGTGCGGGCAACACGTGGCCCGGCAGCCGGACCATTCCCTGCGGACCTTCAGACGCCCAAGCGGATGCGCCCGAGAGCATGACCAGCAGACCGACGAAGAACAATCGCGCGCCAGCACGAAACATGGGCAATTCCTCAATTGATACAGAGAACATGCGACAAAAGAGCGGCTTGCAGCGCGTTTTAGCACGCCAGGCGTCTGGTCGCAAGAAAAACGATGCTGAATCGGCAATTTGCCGCTGTTAACAGCAATATTTAGCGAAAAGCATAAGAAATCACGTTAAAGCGAAGATATGGCAAACTACCGCTACGCTGATTGGCGGCGGTCGCTTCGTTAGCCTAGCGCGACAAAAATACCGGGCAGGGAGCGTTGCGCAGCACGTACTCGGTGGTCGAGCCCAGCACCATCTCGATTATCCGGCTGTGGCCGTATGCGCCGATGAACAGCAGGTCGGTCTCGCTCTCGCCGAGGAAACGCACGATCTCTTCGTGCGCGTGGCCGCTCAGCAGCTTGAATGAGGCTTCGACGCGGTAGGGCTCCAGGTAGTGGCGCGCCTCTTCTATCACCCGCTCGCCCATCCGCGCGTCGCGCGCGACGGTTATCACCGTGAGCGGCGCGCCGAGTTCGGTGGCGAACTCCGCCGCCGCGTGCATCGCCTTGGACGCCCGCTCGCTGCCGTCGTAGGCGAGCGTCAGATTCTTGATCTCGCGCAAGCGCTTGGGCGAGACGAACAGCGGGCGCGGGCTTTTGCGCGCCACACTCTCGGCGGTCGAGCCCAGCAGTCCCGTCGAGAAGCGCTCGTGAACGCCGCGATGCCCGATCATCACCAGGTCGGCGGCCTTGGCTCGCTCGCAAATCTGATTGGCCACCACGCCCATGTCGATCAGCGGCTCGGCCGCAATCTTCTCGCGTTCCGCCGCCGCGCAGAACTCATCCACCACCGCCCGTCCGCGCGCGGTGAGCACCTCACGCATCCTGGAAGAGAAGTCGAGATAGGGTTCTAGTCCGAGCGAGCCTGAGATATCATGGAAAAACGAGCCCTCGATCGAAACGATGTCGACGACGTGCAATCCGATGAGGGTGGCGCCCAGGCGGCGCGCCAATGCGAAAGCGTAAGCTTGGGCCACGCGGGAATGTTCGGAGGTATCGATGCCTACCACGATGCGCTTGATCATCGGTCCGGCCTTCAGCGTACAGTCCCGCGATATCATGCGTATACGGCTGTCACAAGGGGCCTTCCAACAC
This sequence comes from uncultured delta proteobacterium, assembly GCA_963832395.1. GTDB lineage: Bacteria > Desulfobacterota > Binatia > Binatales > Binataceae > JAKAVN01. The sequence continues at coordinate 629,144 of CAWHTV010000002.1, forward strand.
GGGTGAGTTAAGATGGGTGAGTTAAGAGGCGGCGCGCGAATCGCATCCATGGTCGAGGAACTGGCGGCGGCGGCGGAGCGTGTCGGATTGCAGGTCAGGCGCGAGCGGCTGCTGCGCGAGGTCGGCTATCGCGCGCGCGGAGGTGCCTGCCGGCTGCGCGAAAAAGACCTCGTCATCATCGATTCCGCCCAGCCTCCTGCCGAGCAGCTCGAGGTGCTGCTCGAGGCGCTGCGCACGCGCGATCTGGAGACGCTGTATCTCTCGCCCGCCGCGCGGCGCCTGCTACAAGACCAAGCCGAACAAACCAACCAATCCGACCGGGCCGGCCGCGCCGGGCAGGCCGAGCACGGCTGAGTCCTATCGCTTTTCCTATGCCACGTCTGGAGGAAAGCATCGCTCGCACGGCCTTAGGCAAACCGGAGCCTGGCGAGATCGAGCAGCGGATGGCGGAGTTCCATACGCGCCTCAAAGAACGCGGGCTCAAGTCCACGGGCCAGCGCGACGACATCGCGCGCGTCTTCTTCGCACTGGGGCGCCATATCAGCGCCGAGGAACTCTACGCCGAAGTCAAGAAGGTCAATCCTCACGTTGGCTACGCCACCATCTACCGCACGTTGCGCCTGCTCAAGGAATGCGACCTGCTCTACGAACGCCACTTCGATGAGGGTCAGGCACGCTATGAAGTCGCCGGCGACCATCATCACGACCACTTCATCTGCGAGCGTTGCGGCCGCATCATCGAATTCGAAAACAACGCGATCGAGGAACTCCAGCAGACGGTCGCGCGCGAACTCGGCGTCACGCTGAGCCATCACAAGATGGAGCTCTACGGGCTTTGCCCCGAATGCCGCGTGCGCGCCGGGCGCTGAACGACTCCGATCAGCGCCGCGCGCCGCACCTTGGCCGCCGCGTCCGCCCTGGACATTCTTGAGATCCTGCTTGAGATTCCTGCCTGACATTCCTGGAGATGGCTTGAACGTCGTTTGGACACCTCCGCACGCTTGGACATGGCAGCGTTTTGCTTTGTATGATGGCGCGGGGCCGTGTGGTGAATGACTAGCGCTCGCGGCTTCGAGATCCGCGAAATCAGATTCAGAACCAGGCCAAAATTGGACCGAAAATTAGACCGAGAATTAGACCAAGCATTAAACAAGGATCCGACATGACACAGCAGCAGCCGCAGATGCTCGAGGGTTTCCACGTCCTCGACTTCACCCACTACGTGGCGGGCCCGACCTGCACGCGCATCCTGGGCGAACTCGGCGCCGACGTGATCAAGGTCGAGCGCTCGCTCGACGGCGACCACGTGCGCCAGCTCGGGATCGTCAAGGACGGCATGAGCAGCTACTACTTCCAGCACAACCACTGCAAACGCAGCCTGGCGGTCGATCTGCGCAAGCCGCGCGGCAAGGAACTGCTGCTCGCGATGATCCCGAAGATCGACGTGGTGGTGGAGAATTTCGCGCCCGGCGTGATCGCCGACATGGGCTTCGGCTACGAGGCGCTCGCGAAAATCAATCCGCGCCTGGTGATGTGCTCGATCTCGGCCGCCGGGCAGAGCGGGCCGCTCAGCCGCCGCCCCGGCTACGACTATATCGGCTCGGCGCTGGCCGGCGTCACCGACCAGCTCGGCGAGCCCGACCGCGCGCCGATCGTGCCCTCGATGGCGATCGGCGACATCTCGACCGGCGTGGCGGCCGCGATGGCGGTCGGCTTCGCGCTACTCTCGCGCGAGCGCACCGGCAAGGGTCAATACCTCGACGCCTCGTTGATGGACACCTACTTTCACATGCACGAGCTGTTCGTCCCGGTGCTGTCGCTGCGCCCCGGCCGCTACCATCCCAAGCGCACCGGCTCGATGCATCCGGCCGGCAGCCCGTGCGGCGTGTACAAGGCCAACGGCGGCCATATCATGCTGATCGCCCAGCAGCATGAGATGCCGCGCCTGCTGCGCGCGATGGGTCAGCCGGACCTGCTAAAGGACGAACGCTTCTCGAGCAATGGGCGCAGGGTCAAGAACAACGCGGCGCTGCGCGAGCTTATCGAAGGATGGCTCGCGACTTTTCCCGACCGCGACTCCGCCATCGCCGTGCTCGACCGCGAGCGCGTGCCGTGCGCGCCCGTGCTCAAGCTGGAAGAAGCGATGGAGCATCCGCATCTGCGCGGCCGCAAGACCGTTCGGCGCGTGCGCGACGAGGCGCTCGGCGAGTTCGACGTGCCCGGGATGCCGGTCAAGTTTTCCGATTGGCCCGACCGCACCGACGTCAAGGCCTCGCGCGTGGGCGAGAACAATGACGCAGTGCTGCGCGAGATGCTCGCGCTCTCCGACAACGAGCTCGCGGCGCTCTACGCCGAGGGCGTGCTGCTGCGCGGCGGGACGGCCGATGAAGCCAAGGTGGCCGCCGGCAACGTGGTGATCGAGCCGCATCAGGGCTGACACCCCGCGCGAGGTCCGGTTAAGGCCAAATTTGGTGAAGGCCACGGGTGAAGGCGAGATCCGGTGAGGGTGACGTTCGGTAAGGATCGATGAAGCACGCCGGGCCGCAAGCGCTCGAAGCGCTGGAACCACTGCTCGAAAAATTGCGGACGATCTTGCCGGCGCTCCCGGGCGTGGTCGAGCGCAAGCGCGGGATCTTTTATCGCGGCGCGACCGCCTTCTTACATTTCCATGAAGACCCAGCGGGGATGTTCGCCGACTTGAGAAGCGGTGCGGACTTCGAGCGCTATGCCGTGAACACCAAGGCCGAAATCGCGCGCCTGCTAAGCGCCGCCCGGGTCCAGGCTACTCCCCCGCCTCGCGATGAGCGGCAGCGCAGTGCTCGCACGCGCCGTTCAGTGAAAGACCGATGAAGCATGGCGGGCCCGCCGAGCGCTCGAAGCGCTGGACCGCTGCTCGAAAAATTGCGCACGAACTTTGCTTACGATCTTGGCTCACGATGTTGCGGACGTTCCTGGCGGGCTTAGCGCCTAGGGCACGACCAGCTTAGGGAGAGCGAACGATGGACTTTCAAATCACCGCGGAAGCCAGGGAACTGCAAGAGCGGGCGCGCCGGCTGGCAGCGGGATTCGCCACCAGCGCGGCCACGCATGATCGCGAAGCAAGCAGTCCGATGGAAAATTACGCAGCACTTAGGCGCGAGGGCTTTTACGAATTGAACGTGCCCAAGGACAGAGGCGGCGCGGGTATCGGGTTGCTCCCATGGTCTCTGGCGGTGGAGGAACTGGCGCAGGGCTGCCCGCAACCGCGCTCGCGTTCAACATGCATTTGTCGATCGTCGGTCCGCTGATGGAGATTGCGGCAGTGCCGGAGGCGACCAAGAGCTATATCGCCGACCTGGTCGTCAAACAGCGCAAACTGATCGCCGGAAATTTCTCCGAGCCGCAAACCTCCGGGCTGGCCGCCTCGCACGGCATACCCGCGACGCGCGCGCGGCACGTTGAGGGAGGCTACCGCGTCAACGGCAAGAAGTCGTTCGCCTCGATGATAGAAGCGTCCGATTACTGCGCGATGCTGGCCCGGCCGGAAGAATCTGAAGCGCCCACGGCCGGCATCCTGGTACTCATTCCAGCCGACGCTCCCGGCCGGCGCATCGAGCATGTCTGGGACACGCTCGGCATGCGCGCCACGCGCAGCGAGAACGTGCTGCTCGAGGATTGCTGGATACCCGAGGAGGGAGGCCTCTATAGCACGGAAGACTTCCCCTCATTCATCCGCGACGGAGCGAATTGGCTGTGGGCCTCTTACACCGCCGTCTATCTGGGAGTCGGGGCCGCGGCGTACAAGGAAGTCGTCAGGGTGCTCAAGGGAAGGATCCCTCCCGGCTACGTGCAGCCGCTCGCCTACCATCCCGACGTGCGCCGGCGAGTGGCGGAGATGAGCGTCGACCTCGAAGCGGCGCGCCTGATGGTCTACACTCGGCCTGGTTGAGCGATACGCAGGGGCCAACGCAGGCGGCGCTCGCCGCGATGTTTCGCGCCAAGTACTTCGTGGGCGAGGCGGTGTCGCGCATCACCCGCACGGCGCTGACCCTGGGCGGTGCGCACGCGATCTTCAAGACGTCGCCCCTGGAGCGGTTCTTTCGTGACGGAGCGACCGCGCCGATCCAGTTTCCGCCCGGCGATTTCTGCCTCGGCACGGTAGGAATGCTCGAGCTGGGGCTGGACGCTGCCGAGATGCTTCCGCCATTGAAGCGGCCCTGACCCGCGCCATCGCGCAGGGCGGAAAAGCTCAGAGCAAGCCTTCCTTCAGCGCCTCTTCGAGGGCGCCGATATTGACGTAATGGCCCTTGGCCATCACCGAGAGGAAGGCGCGCAGCTCGGGGTCCGCGATGGTGGCGAGGTGCTCCTCGATCTTGCGGATCACCCAGCGCTGGCCGCGATTGAGCAGCTCGAGCTTGGCGCGGAAATCACCCACCGCGCGCACCTTCTCGACGAAGTCGCCGGTCTTGTTGGAGGCGACGCCGCCGAGGCGGCGGACGTGGGCGGAAAGCTCGCCGGCGTAGTAGCCTTCGTCGTGGCCGGCCTTCTTGAGCAGTTCGCGAAGCTCGAGCGAGCGAGCCTCGACGGTCAGTTCGTGCAGGACGCGGCCGCCGGCGCGCTCGGCCTCGCCCAAGGTGTTGAGAAATCCTTCAAGCTGCGCGTCCACTATAATTTCTCCGGGATGGTTCTCCGGCTCCGTGAATTTCCGCCGCACACGCTCGACGCGTAGGTCGAAGGCGCAAGCGCGTGAGTCGAAATAACTATATCGCGCTATGCGGACGGAAAATGGAACCGCCGCGCCGCGCGCACGCGGCGGCGCGTCAGACCGCCGGCGCCACCGGACAAAGCACCGCCCTAAGCCATCCGCCGCGCGCGCCGCCGGCCGCGTCGAAGATCCAGAGCAGCGCGCGCAGTTGCGCCGGAACGCCGACTCCGAGCGCGCCGTCGGCCCCGACCTTGCCCTTCATCAGACTGCTCAGCAGGCCCGGCGGCGCCGGCAACTCGAGCAGCCCGAGCTTCGTATCCTCCGGCACCTTGGCCAGTTCCCTGGCGGCCTTGATCGCTTCGTCGAGCCCGCCCATCCCGTCGACCAGCTTGAGTTTGATCGCCTCCGCGCCGGTCCATACGCGGCCCTGCGCAATCTGGTCGACGCGCGCGGGAGTCAGCCCGCGCCGATCCGCCACCAGGTTCACGAAATGCTGGTAGGTCTCACCCAGTATCTGATCGTGGAACTGCTGCTGCTGGGCGGGCGTGAAATCGCTGAACGCGTCGAACATCGTGGCGTTGGCGCCGTGCGAGATGGCGGCGCTATTGACGCCGATCGAGTTCATCAGCGGCGCAATATTGAACTTGCCGCCGAGCACGCCGATCGATCCCGTGATGGTCGCGGGCTCGGCGAAAATCTTCGTCCGCCGGCATCGCGATCCAGTAGCCGCCCGAGGCCGCGTAGCCCGACATGCTGACCACCAGCGGCTTCTTCTTGGCCAGCAGCTCGGCCGAGCGCCGGATGAGCTCCGAAGCGATGACCGAGCCGCCGGGCGAGTTGATGCGCAGGACCACGGCGCGCACCGAGTCGTCATCGCGCGCCTGGTCCAGCGCCTCGACCATGTCGTCCGAGCCCATCGCGTTGCCGCCGGGCGAGAGCACCGGATCGAATCCGCCCTGCCCGCGCTGAATCGCGCCGTCGGCGTAGATCACCGCGAGTCGGTCGTGAGGGCCGAAGTGCGGCAGCAGCGAGACCTGCCGGTAGTCGGAGTACTCGATGACCGTATGGTCGTGACCGCCGTAGTCTTTGACGCGGTCGGTGAACTGGTCGCCGTACTCGATGCGGTCGATCAGATGGGCCTTGAGCCCGGCCTTGGCGCTGAGCGGCGCCTGGTCGATGAGCGCGCGGATTTGCGCGGCCTCGAGATGGCGCTCGCTCGCGGCGGTGGCGACGAGCTGGTCGAACAGGCCGCCCGCCAGCGCCTCGTCTTCCTCGCGCTGGGAGGGCGTAAAGTCCTTCTCGGTGAAGATGTTGGCGGCGCTCTTGTACTTGCCGATCGCGGCGAAGTTGGGCTTAATCCCCACCTTGTCGAGCAGCCCGCGCGCGAACAGCTCCTGCATCCCCACGCCCATCAGGTTGATCTCGCCCTCGGGCATCATCGAGACCTCGCCGGCCGCGCTCGCGACCAGGTAGGGCAGGTTGCCCGAACCGAAATCGCCGGCACTTTCGAGATAGGCGGTGGTCCATTTGTGATGGGCCGCGAAGTCGTGGATGAGGGCGCTCAGTTCCTGGGCCTGCGCGAACTCCATCTCCGGGTCGGTGATACGGATCGCGAGGCCCACGATACGCGGATCGGCGGCCGCCTCGCGCAGTGCGCGGCGCGCCTCGTTGAGCGGGGTCTGATCGTCGTAGACCAATCCGCGCCAGCCGTCGGTGCCGCGTTCGATCACCGGACCCTTCAGAGCCAGCTCGAGCACCGAGCCGGGGGCAACGCGATGCGACCACCAACTCACGATGTGGCTGATGATGCCCAATACGATCAGGATCGCGATCACCCGCAACAGCCATCGCAGCGTCCGTCTGATCATTCCGTACCTCCTCATCTTGCGGCGAGGCGTGCGCCCCGGCGACCGGCGCGGTCTTGAAAACCGGCGAGCCAAACCCTGATGATAGCCAACCACAACGTGGCGGCGGGGACCAGTAGCAGGCTGACAGCGATGCAAGGGCATACGGAATGCGCAAAAGCGGCGCGTGGCACTCGCGCGCCAGGAGCCGCGATGAGCGCGGACCGGTCCCGACGCTCGCGCCGCCGCGGCCCCCGGCCCGGCGCTGCTGCTGAGCGAGCAGCCGATGGGCTGGCCGCACTATCGTATCGTCGCGCTCTGCTTCCTCGCCTGGATTTTCGACTTCTACGATCTCATCCTCTATTCGTTCCTGATGGTGCCGATGGCGCACGACCTGCACCTGGGCAGATTGGAAGCCTCCTTTGCGATGGGCCTGTCGCTCCTGATGACGGCGCTGGGCGGGCTCCTGTTCGGCTTCATCGGCGATCGCTTCGGCCGGCGTCCGACGATCATCGCGACCGTTCTCATCTATGGCTTCGGCACGCTGCTCTGCGCGGCCAGCCTCAACCTCACGCAACTGCTGATCTTTCGCTCGCTCACCGGGATCGGAATCGGCGGCGAATGGGCCGCGGGCCAGAGCCTGGTGGCCGAGACCGTGCCGCCCGGCCGGCGCGCGCGCTATGCCGCTTACGTGCAGGTGGGAGCGCCGCTCGGCGTGTTCATCGCCGCGTTCCTGGCGGGCTACGTCACGCCGGCGATCGGATGGCGCGCGACGTTCGCGCTCTCGTCACTGCCGGCGTTGCTGGTGGCGGTCGCGGTCTGGCGATGGCTTCCGGAGAGCGACGTGTGGCGGCGCCGGATGGGCGGCGGCGGCGAGTGGCTGACGCGCGCGGAGCTGCGCGCGCTGCGGCCTTACGCCGGCATCATGCTGCTGTTGTTCCTGGTGATCTGGGTGAACTCGGAAGCCTACTGGTTCACCTACAGTTGGATGCCGGGTTATCTGAAGCTGACGCGCAACCTGAGCGACCGCGCGGCGAGCGGCCTGATGATGGGGATGCAGATCGGCGCGGTCGCCGGCTACGCGATCTTCGGCCTGCTCGCCGACCGCTTCGGGCGGCGTCCGGTGTACTCGGCCTACGCCGCGATGATGGCGATCGGGCTGCTGCCGGCGACTATCCTGTGGCCGTGGGCGGCGGGCGTGCCCGGGACTGATCGCGGGCGCGATGGTGTTTGCCGGATTCGGCACCGGCATCTGGTCGGGCACCGGGCCGATCGTCTCGGAGCTGCTGCCGACCAAGGTGCGCAACTCCGCGCTCGGCCTGTTGCTCAACGTCACGCGCGGCCTGCAGTTCTTCACTCCGATGGCGATCGCGGTGCTGAGCCCGCTCGATCGGCTTCGGTGCGGCGCTGTCGATCGGCGCGGCGTTCTCGGCGGTGGGTGCGACGCTGATTTGGCTGATTCCCGAAACCCGCGGACGCGTGCTCACCAGGCTCGACGAGGATCTGGTCGCGCAAACCGCCGAGCCGGCCCGCTCACTTCAATTTCGTAAGCGGCTCTGCTTGTACTCGGCGCCGTCGAGATACGACCATCGGCGCGGCCCGGCGTTCAAGACCGAGAAATCCAGGGTGGTCGTCACCTCGGTCGTGGGCAGCATGCGGCTGACGCTCGAGCCGGGATTTATTCGTCGTGGCGTGAAGTTGATGACCGGCCATCGCTTCGTCCAACGCGCGGCCGGCGGAGCTGGCTTCGTCTCCCGGCCGTCAGATCCATCGCGCGAGCGATCGTCGCTCGCACGTCGAGATTGCCGCTGGGATATTGGTCGACAAAGTGGCGGCGGAAATCCGGGCCGACCGCCGCGCAGAAGTTGTGCAGCTCACGCGCGCCCGCCGCCGCATGCATCCCAAGGCCGGTGGTAAAGCCGCCCCAGCCGCCGGTATCGGCGTACATCACGCCTTTGACCGGCGCGACCAGCGGATCTGGATTTGTTACCGGCGCTGCCGCTCTGGTTGCCATTGTTCGCCGAAGACGTAGGCCGGTTCGGTGGGACCGGTGAGCCCGCGATTATCGGCGTCGGGCAATTCGCGGAACGAGACCACCAGGTCGGGCGCGTCGAAATAGTTGTTGCGCCCGATCATCCCGACGGTATCGAGGCTGAACGTCCCTTCGATCCAGCCGAGCGCCCAGCCAGGTCCCTGGTCGCTCGGCGATTCGATCTTCGCGCCGGAATCTGCCGGCGAGCTATCGAGCGCGCGCTCCTCACCGATGCTGCGCGCGAAGATCGGCCCCGACCAGGGCTGCGACTCGGCGAAGTCGGTTATTTTCTGAAGGATCGCGCGCCGCGCTTCCATCGTAGGGAACGCCGCGCGCGAGAGATGGATAAGGTCGGTGCCGCCGTTGGCCACCACCAAAACGTCGTCGCTGGTGGCCGATTTTTTAATCCCGTTGGCAACCAGCAATTGCGCAAGCGGCACCAGCGCGCGAATCGTTGCGAAGCCGTGGTCGGAAACCACCATCAGGTCGGTGCGGTCGGCGATTCCGAGCTTTGCGATCGCATGCCGGATGCTGGCGAGGTTCGCGTCGCAGACTTTCAGCGCGTCGAGGTTGGCTTGCGTGCCGAGGCCGCGATGATGCTGCGTCACGTCGGGATTGTGCTGCCAGAAAACGACCAGCGCGGGATGGCCGCCGAGCGCCGCGGCCTTGGCCTGCGGCAGCGCGCGCTCGGTCACGATTTGCGCGAAGTAAGTGTCGCTCGTCCCATATACGACGCTCTCGCTCGCCGGCCTGGGCGGCGCCGGCGCGAGTTGGCTCTTGAGCGTGGGCGGCGCGACGAGATCGTCGCTGACGAAGATGAAATTGCTCGTGGCGATCGGCGCGCCCATCGCCGGGTCGCCGGTCACGCTGTCGTCGAAGGTGAAGGTCGGCCCCTTCTTGCCGATTATCGCGAGGTAGCCGCCCGCGCGCCGGACCTGCTGCCCCAGCGATTCGGAGCCGAGCAGCGCGCCATTGAAAAACTTCGGCCCGTTGAGCTTGGCGAGCGTGGCCGAATTTTCGAGGTTGACCGGCTGATTCGCCCACGAATCGTTTGGCGCAGGCGTGATCTTCATGCGCGCTCAGCCGCGGCGCCAGGGACACCTCGTCGCCGAGGATCGTCGTGCTGCCGGGAGACGCGCCGGTCGCGAGCGTCGCCGCGTTGACCATCGTGATCGTCGGATAGACCGAATGATGGCGCGCGAAGCGCACGCCCTCGTTCTCCATCGCGAATAAATTGGGCGTCCGCTCGGCGGTCACGGAATCGGGGCGCAGCCCGTCCCATACCATCAGCACGAAAATCCGGGCGGGACGGCGCGGCGCATCCGCGTTCACCGGATAGCCGAGCGCAAGCACGAAGCCGAGCAACAGGCCGAGCACGCAGCCGAGCAAGCGGAGTATAACGGCGAGCGCGGGACGGCGGCCATCCGCGAACAAGGTGGACTTCATCGTAGCGGCAACTAAACTGGCCGCAGCCGCCGCTGTCAATCCGGCAGTCGCAGCAAATCACGCGGCAAAAGGATGCCGCGTGAGATCCTTCGACTCCGCTCGCAGACTCGCTTCGCTCAGGATCACCATCTCCTGGATGTGCCTTATCAATAAGACCTTAGCCTTTGCGCGGAACGTAGTAATGCGATCCCGTGCTGGTGCGGTCGATTTCGCGCAGCAGGTCTTCGAGATCGCCCGGATCGGCGACGAAGTCTATCTCCGAGCTGTCGACCACCAGCAGCGGCGTCTCGTCGTAGTAGAAAAAGAAATCGCGATACGCGGCCGAGACGCGCTCGAGGTACTCCAGGCTGATATGCCGCTCGAAAGTGCGGTTACGCTTGCGCAAGCCGCTCGGCGAGAACCTCGACCCGGGCGCGGATATAAACTACCAGGTCGGGCCTCGCGAGCTGTCCGTCGAGCAGACGGTAAACCCCCTCGTACAGCACCAACTCGTCGGGGTCGAGGTTGAGCCGCGCGAAGATGCGATCCTTGGCCAAGAGGTAGTCGGTGACGGTGGCCTGGGCAAAGAGGTCCTGCTGGGCGAGCTGGCGCTGCTGGTTGTAGCGGGTCAGCAGGAAATAGAGCTGCACCGGGAAGGCATACTTTTCCGGATCCTGGTAGAAACGCGCTATAAATGGATTGCTGTCGGTGTCCTCGAGAACAATGCGCGCGCCGATTCTCAGCCCCAGCGCCTGCGCGAGGCTGGTCTTGCCGACGCCGATCGGCCCTTCAATCGCGATATAGCCGCCGCCCCGCCTCATCGGGCCGTCGTCCGGGCAACCGCCTCCTCATCGCGCGGCCGCCAGGGCGCGACCCGCAATCCGTCATCTGGCTCACCAATCTGGCGCGCTAATCGGCCGGCATCGGGAGCGGGAAATGCACCCGCTCCTTGGCCACGCTCAGCAGCTCCACTGAGGCGCCGTTGTTCGCAAAGGCGCCGATTATCTGCTCGACCAGCCATTCGGGCGACGACGCGCTGGCCGTGACACCGAGCGCGCGCACGCCGTCGAGCATGTCGGGGCGCACGTCGGCCAGCGAGTCGATCAGGAAAGCGCGCGCGCCGCGCATGCGGGCGACCTCGACCAGGCGGTTGGCGTTGGAGCTCTGCTTGGAGCCGACCACCAGAATAGCGTCGCTCTGCTCGACCAACTCCTTCACGGCGTTCTGGCGATTCTGGGTCGCGTAGCAGATGTCGTCGGTCTTGGGCGCGACCATCGCCGGAAAGCGGCGTTTGAGCGTCTCCATGATTTCGCGCGTGTCGTCGACGCTGAGCGTGGTCTGGGTCACGGCCGCCACCCGTTCCGGGTCGGGAACCTCGGCCACTTCGGCCTCCTCCACGCTGCCGACCAGCAGCACGCGCGCCGGGCGCGACGCCGAGCGTGCCCTTGACCTCTTCGTGGCCGGCGTGACCGATCAGGATCACGGTGCGGTCCTCGCGCGAGTAACGCTCGACCTCGAGATGCACCTTGGTGACCAACGGGCAGGTGGCGTCGATGACGCGCAGTCCCCGGTCGCGCGCGCGCGATCCCATTCGCTGGGCGCGACGCCGTGCGCGCTGAAGATCACGCGCTGGCCCTGCGGCACTTCGCCGAGGTCTTCGACGAAGATCGCGCCTTCCTCCTCGAGCGCTTCGAGCACGAAGCGGTTGTGCACGATCTGATGGCGCACGTAGAGCGGACGGCCGTATGTGCGCAGCGCACCGCGCACGGCTTCGACGGCACGGTCGACGCCGGCACAAAAGCCGCGCGGCTCGGCCAGGATTATCTTTTCAACCTGATGCTGACCCAGAGACATTGAAGCTCCTGATTAACGGATGCTGGCCGAGCGGTCAACAGACCCCCGGGCGAGCATCACGTTTGCAAAATCAATGTACATCAATATCGAACTATCTACCGAATTTCCGACTCGCATCATCAATGAGCGTGCCCGGGGGCTGGCGGATGCGAGGTCTGGCAGCCGATCCACACTTCGCCGCCCTCGAAGTGTTCCTTCTTCCAGATCGGCACGACCTCCTTCAGCCGGTCGATCGCGAAGCGGCAGGCCTCGAAAGCCTCCGCCCGATGCGCCGCGGAGACCGCGATCGCGACCGAGGTCTCGCCGATGTCGACCAGGCCGACGCGATGGCTTATCGCGATGCGCACGATTTGCCATCGCTCGCCCGCCTCGCGCGCAAGCCGGCGCATCTCGCTGAGCGCCATCGGCTCGTAAGCCTCGTACTCCAGGCGGATCACGTTGCGGCCGGCGTTGTCGGCGCGCGTGGTCCCGGCGAAGGTGACGATCGCGCCGGCGTGCGGGTCAGCCACCGCACGCTCCAGCGCCTCGACGTCGATCGGTGCGCGGCCGATCGTGATCGGACCCATCCATTTCGGTTCGCGCGATGCGCCGGCGCCGCCGCTCACCGGCGGGATGAACGCAACCTCGTCACCGGGGCGCGGCCGATAGTCGTCGTGCACATATTCCTGGTTGACGGCGAAGCCGACCGCGTCGTGATGGCCCTTGAGCCCTGGGAATTCCTCGGCCAGGCGCTGCCACATCTGCGCGACGGTCGCGCCTTCGGGAAATTCGCGGCTTAACTCGGAGGCGCCGGCGCGCTCGCGCAGCGTCGCGAACAGTTTTATCGTTATCCGATTCATTGGCGGCTCATTTGCGATTCGTTGGCGGCATCAGAGCTTCAGCAGATGCGCCATGTGGCCAAGCTCGGGGATGAGCAGTTTCTCCATCGCGAGCCGGCAGGCAGCGGGCGAGCCCGGCAGCGAGGCCACGATCTTGCCGCCCGCGATTCCCGCCAGCGCCCGGCTCAAAAAGGCCGCCGATCCGATCTCCTGATAGGAAAGATAGCGGAACAACTCGCCGAAGCCCTCCAGCTCCTTGTCGAGCAACCCGCGAACCGCTTCGATGGTCGAATCGCGCGCCGCGATTCCGGTGCCGCCGTTGACGATGATGGCGTCGAGGGTTTGCAACTTGTCGAGCACGGTCTTGCGGATGCGGCCGGGATCGTCCGGCACGACCTCGTAGTACTCCACGCGATGCCCGGCGGCGGTCAGCAAGTCGCGGATGAGACGGCCGCTCTCGTCGGTTTCGGCGCCGCGCGAGTCGCTCGCGGTGAGCACGCCCACCTTGAGGCTGTGGTGGCCATGGCGATGATGCTCCGCTACGGACACCAAAAAATTATCTCACCCGCCTATCATCGGATCGTGTCGTCCAAAATCATATCATCGCGCGCCGCTAGCGCAGACGCAGGTTGAAGGCCTGCGGCCCCTTGTCGCCGGGGCGGACGTCGAACTGCACCTGCTCGCCCTCGCGCAAGTCCTCGAAATAGACCTTGGGCGAAAGCCGCGAGCGATGGAAAAAGACTTCATCGGTGCCGTCGTCGGGCGTGATGAAGCCGAAGCCCTTGTCCTTGATCACTTTTTTGATCGTGCCGAACATAGCGTCCTCCGCGGGGCCACGCCCCCTGGAGTTGAGCTTAGGCGAGCCGCGCCGTATGTAAAGGGGGGTCTGGAAAGGGCGGAGGACGTACTTTGCTCAAGGCGATTGGACTGGCGGAAATCGAGCGCATTTTCGCGGTGACCGACGCGCTGGGAATCTCGCGCGAGGCGCTGGTGATCCCGCTGCGCACCGAGCATCCCGGCCGCCTGCGCAGGCTCGGCGCCGGCAAGCTCGAGATCGTCTTCGATCACGACGCCGACTTCGACCAATGGCTCAGTCGTCTTGAGGCGGAGATTCGGGCGGTTTGGCCGGTATCGCCGCCGGACTGAGTTCGATCAGCCGCGCGCCGTGATCGACCATCTGCCCAGCCGCGACGCAAATTTTCGCCACGATTGCCGGGCTCTCGGCGTAAAGCGTCGTCTCCATTTTCATCGCTTCCAACACGATCAGCGGATCGCCATGCTCAACCGCCTGGCCCTCGGCGACCAGCACCTTGAGCACCTTGCCCGGCATCGGAGCGTCGACTTCCGGTGCGGCGAGTCCTCCCACGCGATGCGCCGTGCGCCCTTCGACCACGATGAATTCGGCCGCGAACGGGCCCGCAGCCGCCACTATCGAGGAGCGCCGTCGCGCGCCCGCGACGCGGACGCGCCGCCCGCCCAGGTCCACTATCGCGGTGCCGTCAGGCATCGCCGCGACAGTCACCGCGACCTCGCGCCCGTCTATGGTGATACGCACGGCACGCCGGCCGTCCCCATCTTCCTGGTCCGGCTGGTCTCGTCTATTGTGCGCGAGCAGTTCGACCTCGAACTCGCGCGCGTCGCCCTGACGCTTGAGCTTCATCGCTCGCCTCGTCCCCACGGCTCGAAGCCCGCGAGCTCCGCCCACGGCGAGTGTCCGCCATGCTCCGAACGCCCGCCGTCGTTGCGCGCGCCCCGCGATGAAGACGAATCCGGTGACATCGAACGCGCCGAGCCGAGCGCGCCTCCGGCAACCATCGCGGCCGCAACCAGCAGACTTTCGAGCGCCTCGTCGCCCGGACTCCAACGCGGAAAAAATCGCTCCAGGAATCGCGTCGAGAGCCGCGCTTCGCGAAACGCCTCGCTTGCAATGACGTCGCGCAGAAAGGCTGCGGTGTTGGTGATGCCCAGCAGCGAGAATTCGCCGAGCGCGGCCGCCATCCGGATGCGCGCCTGCTCGCGGTCGGCGCCCCAGCAGATAAGTTTCCCCAGCAGGCCATCGTAAAACGCGGTGACCCGAGCGCCGGTCATGAGATGAGTATCGATACGCACGCCGGGGCCCGCAGGGAGATTCAGGTAGAGCGCGTCGCCGGTGGCCGGACGGAAGTTGTGCTCGGCGTCCTCGGCATAGATGCGGCACTCGATCGCCGCGCCGCGCGGCGCCGCCGGCTCGCCGACGCGCTCGCCCATCGCGACCCGGAGCTGCTCGGCGACCAGGTCGCATCCAAAGCGCATTTCGGTGACCGGATGCTCGACCTGCAGGCGCGTGTTGGCCTCCAGGAAGTAGAACTCGCCGCCGTCGACCAGGAACTCCATCGTGCCCGCGTTGCGATAGCCGGCCACGCGCGCAACCTTCAGCGCCGCCTCGACCATCCGGGTCCGCAGGCCGTCGTCGAGCCCCGGGGCGGGCGATTCCTCGATGATTTTCTGATTGCGCCGCTGAATCGAACAGTCGCGCTCGCCGAGCGCAACGACACCGCCGTGCTGGTCGGCGAGCACCTGTACTTCGACGTGGCGCGGATGCGCCAGATATTTTTCCAGAAATACGCGGCCGTCGCCGAAGGCGGCCTTGGCCTCGCGCGCCGCCGCCGCGAGCGCTTCGGTCAGGCCGGCTTGCGCCTCGACCAGGCGCATCCCGCGCCCACCGCCCCCCGCCGCCGCCTTGACCATCAGCGGAAACCCGACGCGAGCGGCAAACTGCTCCGCCGCATGCTCCTCGACCGTCTCAAGCCCCGGCACCACCGCAACGCCCGCGCCCGCCGCCAGCCGCCGCGCCGCGACTTTGTCGCCCAGCGCCGCCATCACGTCCGCCGGCGGCCCGACGAAGATCATCCCGGCCTCGTCGACGGCGCGGGCGAACTCGGGCCGCTCGGAGAGAAAGCCGTAGCCGGGATGAATCGCGTCGGCGCCGGTAGCGTGCGCGGCTTCGATGATCGCAGCGATGTTGAGATAGCTCTGGCCCGCCTCGGGCGGACCGATGAGGCGCGCCTGGTCGGCCGCGGCGACGTGCGCAGCGTCGGCGTCGGCGTTCGAGTAGACGGCGACGGTGGCGATTCCGAGCTGCCGCGCACTGCGAATTATCCTGAGCGCTATTTCGCCGCGGTTGGCGATGAGCAATTTATTTATGGAGCCGCGTCTCATTCTGCACGCGAGCGTAGCACAGGGCGGGCGCGCTCGCGCCTGAGCGGGCGGGCCGTGAGTGGCCGCGAGGGCGGCGTCTCAGGGCCCTCGCCGGCGCGGCGCGAAAAATTTTGAAATAAATTTCGCCGCGGTACGTCAAATCGATTGATCGTCAGGAAGATTTCATTATGTTGGAAGGTCCGGCGCGCCCGGGCCGTTCGCCCTGGCCATCGCGTCGAAGGAGAAAATCCTGAATGAGGGAGCGCTAGTGCAGGAAATGGAAGCAACCGACATTCGTACTGTGTACGACTTCCCCGTGGCCGGCCATCTCTGCGGTGATGGGGTGGTGCATTACGTCAAACTGACGCGCCGTTCCGGCAGCCCCAAGCCCCAAGGCGTCTGCGCTCAATGCCAGACGACCTTTCAGTACGAAAAACCGCAGCGCTCCCGCGTGCGGCACTACGACAGCGAAGGCGCCAGTCATTTCTAGGCTGCAAAGGGCCTTCTCAACTCATTCTCACAGCGCTCGGACGAGAGCGCCTGGCGGCGGCTAGCGAGCCATCGAGTTCGCGCCGCGGAGCCGTATCGGTATGCTCCGGCGCGGACGTAGCCGTGTTTGACGGCCGTGACGTTGGGTTCAGGGTTGCGACGCGGACGTCGGTGGGGGCGGTGTTGGCGCCGACGCCGTCGAGGAAGATGATTGTGCAAGCGGCGCGGAGTCATGCGGCGCCCTGAACTCCGGCGGCACGGCCCGCTCGAGTTCCGGCACCGGCTTGATCGACGGCGCGATGCTCACCAGCAAGACCTCGGGGCCGCGATAGTAGCGCGACAGCATCCCGCCGACGAAGGCGAAGTCCCGCAACGGATCGAACCATAGCCGGATGGTCGGTACGAACGGCTTTAGAAATACGTTGAACCATCCGAACACCGGATGCGCGTCGGCCTTGGCCAGTTGGCCGTCGTGCGGGCGAAAGCTCCATGGAGAGCGGCCGAGATCGGCATGCAGGCTCAGGATGCGCGGACCCAGCGCGCAATCGAAGACATGGATGTCAAGGTCAACACCCTCGCGGCGCAGCCGGTCCGCTATCGGCACCAACACGCTCGTGCCGGCGTAAGTGTCGGGAGGAAATTGCAGGACGGCGGTCTCGATGGTGCCCTTGCCGTTCTCATATTTAGCGCAACTGGTTTTTCCGGTCGTGGCGTCCGCGGTCGCAACTATCTGCGGGGCGCCGTGCGCATCGAAGTAGCTGTGTTCGTAAGTCAGCAGCCGGAGCCCCTCATCGGTGGTCCTGAGCGTGTCGTGTTCGATATCGCGCTCGCCGTCGACAAACTCGTTGCGTCCTTCGATTGTGACCACGTCATCGCGCTGCGTGATGGCGTAGTGCGCCCGCCCCAGGAGCGTCGAGCCCGTGGGGTCGTAGATGAGCAGGTCGGAGTTCTGCGCGACTACCGCCCCGGCCTTGGGAGGAGCGACCGCGGCCGCGGGGTCCGTCCTGGTGCTGGGGCCCGATAGCAGCGCGGCGGCGACTATCGCCGCGACAACTAATCCTCTCTTCTTCAGCACGTCATCTCCGCTTGGCAGCCTCTCCCAACCACGATCCGCGCTACGATCACTCACTTGCCCGGCGCGAGCCTGATCTCTCTATAACATCCGCCCGCCCTCGATGAAGCAAGCTGCTCCGCGCGCGGCGGCGCCGATCGGCGGTGCCGGTATGCGCTCAGCGGGCCGACAGGTCAGATTTACGCGCTCTTGTTCGGCGTGAACAGCTTGGAGAAGGCTTCGATAGAGGCGGGCGGATTGTGCAACGCCTGCAGGATTTCGTTCACGTGCTCCTTGGACTTCATCCCGACCAGCGCCACGTTGATCCCGGGCGCCGATCGCACGAATTGCAACGCGCGCTGCGCGTCGGTGGTCAGCCCTTCAAACGCCTGCGCCATGATCGGCGGCAAACCGTGCGCAAGCCGCCCCTGCAGCAGTGAGGCGCTGGCGCATACGGCGATCCCAAAGCCGACGGCGGCGCGTAGCGCGGTGCCGCGCCGGTCGGGAAGCTGCTGGTTGGCGAGCGTCAGGGCCTCTGGCATCGCCAGGTTGAACGGGAGCTGGATCGCACGGAAGTGATGGTCGCGGCCGGCGATTTCGAAAGCGATTTTCACCAGCTCTTCCATCTGGAGGTACTGCTGCTCCTCCGGGCCCAGGCGAAACCCGCTCCAGGTCGCGACGCCATAGACGCCGATCCTGCCGTCGGCGACCTGCTGCTCCAGGAATTCGAACGCGCGACGTATCCGCTCGAGAAATTCCGGCCGCCCGATGCTGGATAGCTGGGTTTCGGGATTGTGGATGTAGTAGATGTCGATGCTGTCGAGGCCCAGGTTGGCGCGGCTCATCTCGAGCATCGCGCCGAGATAGCGCGGCGTCATGCAATGCGAGCCCTCGACCAGCTCGCCGGGCCCGACCAGTCCGCTGTTGACGAACTTCTCCTCGAACCACGCCCGCGGATTGGGCGGCATCGTGCCGTCGAACGTGACGTAACCGCCTTTGGTCGCGACCACCACCTCTTCGCGCCGCAGTTCGCCCGCGGCAACCAGTTCTCCCAGCACCTTGCCGATCGTGCGTTCGCCGCGCTGAAAGCGGTAATTCACGGCGGTGTCGATCAGGTTGATTCCGCCGAGCAGCGCGGCCCTGATGGATTGCGCATAGGCCTGGTCGGTCTCTTCGTCAGCCTCGCCCAGGTAAGTGCCGATCCCGACCGAGGAAACGCTCATCCCACCGAGCATCGGGCGGAAATTTCCCGCCAGCTTGGCATGGCGGCTTGCGTAGGCGAGTGTGCCCTCGGCCGTGGCGCGGTTCTTCAGCATCGCGGATCTCCTTGGCACGCCGCGGCTCAGGCCTTGGGCGAACTGATGTCGAGAGGGCTGATGTTCGGTTCGAACAGCAGCTGGATAACGTTCCCGTCCGGGTCGCGGATGTAGAATGACACCGAACCGTCGCGATGGCGGCGCAACGGATGAACTATATCCAACTGCTCGGTCTGCGCCCATCGCCATCCCGCTTCCAGATCGGCCACGCTCGGCACCACGAATCCGAGATGATCGAGCGCACCGGCGCTGGAATCTCCCGGAGCGCCGCGATGGAGCGCGAGATTGTCGCATCCCGAGCTCAGGTAGGCATTGTCCGGGTCGGGTTGCCATACCAGGCGCATCCCGAATACCCGCGCGTAAAACTCCGCCGCGCGAGCGACATCGTTCACCCGCAATGCGAGATGGCGCAAGCCGCGATTGCTAATCATTACCGTTCCCCGGCCGTTCCTTGCGGTAACCGAGCACGGCCCACAGCGGATCGGTCTCGCCGGAACTGCGCTCGACCGTCTCTATCTTCTCGAAGGCCGCGCTCTGGGTAAAGTAGTAGGCCACCAGGTCCACTCGCTGCTGCTCGCTCGCATTCGCCCAGATCGCCACCGCCTTGGTCGGAAACATCCGGTTGGAAAACGTCACGATGAATGGCGCGCCTGAGCTCAGCACGCGGCCGACCTCGGCGAAGACCTCGAGCGGATGAATGAGATACTGCACCGAAACGGTCAGCACCGCGCCGTCGAACGACGCGTCGTCAAACGGCAGTTGTGCCGTGCGATTGAGATTGTGGGTCACGATCTCGGTGAGCGCGGGGTTGTCCTCCATCTCGGGCCGGTTCAATCCAAGGCCGACCACGCGCGCCGGCTTCAACTCGGGCGGCAGATGCGATCGCCAACTGCTCATGAGGTCGAGGATGGCGCCGCCGCGCGGAAGACGGCTCGAATAGATCTCGCCGACGGTCCTGACGGCGGCGTCGTCGATATGCACGACGAAGCGCGGCGCGAGATAGAACAACTCGTCGTCGGAGTCATCGAGGCGGCGGAAGAACTCGGGTTTAAGATGGGACGGCATGGCGGAGTTATCCCGGGTAAGCCGAATATACCCGCAATGTGGCGATTTATCAATAAAAACAGCGGTTTATATCCGATTGAAGGCGGCGGCGAACAATCGCGTTGACATAAATGGAGCGTGACGCCTACAGTAAAACGATTTTCCAAATCGGCTCGATCCGTTGCTCCGTCACGGCGGCGTTCGAGGAGAGTTCGCCGGAGAGTTCGCCATGGTCAGGCGCAACAAAACCAACTACGTCATCCAGTCGGTTGCCCACGCTCTGGACGTGCTCGAACAGTTCTTTGGCGAAGTCGATGAACTCGGCGTCACCGAACTTTCCAAACGCCTGAAGCTGCACAAGAACAACGTCTTCCGTCTGCTCGCCACCCTGGAGGCGCGCGGCTATATAGAACAGAACCGCGCGACCGAGAACTACCGCCTGGGAATCAAGTGCCTGCACCTGGGACGCCGCTATATTGACCACATGGGCCTGGTGCGGCAAGCGCGCCCGATCCTGTCCGACGTTGCGCATCGCTGCCGCGAAAGCACCTTCGTCGCGATCATGCGGCGCGAGGGCGTGGTACCACTTGAATCGGCTGAGCCAATCGACCGCGTCGTGCGGATCACACCGCCGCTCGGCCAGGCGCTGCCACTGCATTGCACGGCGGTCGGCAAGGTCCATCTCGCGTTCGATCTCGAGCAGCAGTTGCGCGCCGACCTGCCCGAGCAGCTCCCGCGTTTCACCGACCGCACCGTCGTGGAACGCGCGATGCTGTTCGAGCAGCTCGACACGGTGGCGCGCGACGGCTTCGCGATGGAATCGTGCGAGTTCTTCGAGGACGTCTCGTCGGTCGCGGTGCCGATTCGCGACTACACCCGCAGCGTCGTTGGATCGCTCGCCGTGGCCGGGCCGGCCTACCGCATCGGGATCGAGCGCATCAACACGGAGATCGCCCCGCTAATCACTGAGGCGGGCCGCGAACTGTCGCATCGCCTCGGCTACAACGAGTAGCGCCGGGGCCTCCACGCGCCTGCGCGGCGAGTTCGAAACCCCGCCGGTCGCTGGCGGCGCTTGAGCGGCCATCCTGATAGCCCGGTTTGACCTGCCCCGTGGGCCATTGTTAGCTTCTTTGCCGCCCCAAGGGGCCATGAGGACCTTGGGCGGCCGCCCGTCAGCCATCATCTTTAATGTTCGGCTGTTTAATGTTCGGCTGAATACACCCGGAGAGAGATTGCCGTGAAAATCCTGGTTTCCGTAAAACGCGTCCCGGACCCCGCCACGACCATCCGTATCCTGCCTGACGGCTCCGGAATCGCCACCGACAACGTGAAATGGGTGATTAACCCGTTCGACGAAATCGCTATCGAGGAGGCGCTGCGGATCAAGGAAAAGCAGAGTGGTGGGGACGTCGCGCTGCTCTCGGTCGGCCAGCAGACCTGGCAGGAGCAACTGCGAACGGGCCTCGCGATGGGCGCCGACCGGGCGATCCTGGTGCGCGCCGACCAGCCGCTCGACAGTCTCGCGATCGCGCGCGTGATGGCCAAAATCGTTGGCGACGAAAAACCCGATCTCGTGATCATCGGCAAGCAGGCGATCGACGACGACGCCAACCAAGTCGGCCAGATGCTGGCCGAGATGCTCGGATGGCCGCAGGCGACTTTTGCCTCCAAGGTCGAAATCGCCGGCACCAAATGCACCGTGGTGCGCGAGGTCGACGGCGGCCTGGAAACCATCGCCTTCGAGTTGCCGGCCGTAATCACTACCGATCTGCGCCTGAACGAACCGCGCTATGCCTCGCTGCCGGGGATCATGAAGGCGCGCAAAAAGGAACTGAAGGAAATCCCGGTCGATAGCCTCGGCGTCGACCTTACCCCGAAGCTCAAGATCAAGACGCTCGCCGCGCCACTTAAGCGCGAGGCCGGACGCAAGGTCGGCTCGGTCGAGGAGTTGGTCAGCATGCTGCACAGCGAGGCCAAGGTGATCTGACGCGCGCAACGAGCGCATATCCAGGTTGCACTATTTCCGCGTCCGCCGGCTTGGCGGGCGCGCCGGAGTGAATTCGAGATGGCTGATGTACTGGTCTTTGCCGAACACATGGCGGGACATTTTCCGAAGACGACACTGGTTGCGGTCAACGCCGGAATCGAGCTGGCGAAAAAACGCGGCGGCGGCAAATGCGTCGCCGTGATCGCCGGCGAAAATCTCGACGGCCCGGCCGCCGAGCTCGCCAAGTACGGGATGACCAAGGTCATCGCGCTCGACGACCCCAGGCTCGCGCATTATCTTGCCGACGTTTATGCGCAGGCGATGACCGCGCTCGCCAAGAGTCTCGGCGTCGAGTACGTGCTCGCGACCGCGACCGCGATGGGCAAGGACTTGATGCCGCGGGTGGCGGCGCGGCTTAACGCCCCGATGGCCTCCGAGATCGTCTCGATCGGCGACGACGGCACGCTGGTGCGTCCGCTCTATGCCGGCAATGCGCTGGCGACGGTCGAGATGGACGGCCCGCTCAAGGTCGTGAGCGTGCGTGCCACCGCGTTCGATTCGGCCAAACCCGGCGATTCCGCCGCTCCGATCGAAAAAGCCAAGCCCGAGCTCGATCCCGCCGGGCTCAAGATGCAATTCGTCAGCTTCAACGAGACCAAGAGCGACCGCCCACAGCTAACCGAGGCGCGAATCGTGGTCTCGGGCGGGCGCGGGCTCAAGTCAGGCGAGAACTTCAAGACCGTGCTCGAACCGTTGGTCGACGAGATGGGGGCCGCGATGGGCGCCAGCCGCGCGGCGGTCGACGCCGGCTTCGTGCCCAACGATCTGCAGGTTGGGCAGACCGGCAAGGTAGTCGCGCCCGAGCTATACGTCGCGGTCGGAATCTCCGGCGCGATTCAGCATCTGGCCGGGATGAAGGATTCCAAGACCATCGTGGCGATCAACAAGGACGAGGAGGCGCCGATCTTCAACGTCGCCGACTACGGCCTGGTGGCCGACCTTTTCAAGGCAGTGCCAGAGATGGTCGAAGCGCTGAAGAAGGTCAAGCACTCGTAGCGGCGAATGGCGCGTCCCCGTCGCATAGCGTCTGTCCAGTTCTGACTGACCTCTGTATTGCTCGGCGCGAATCTCTCGCCGCCAAGCGGCGAGCGCGGATTGAATTTGGCGCACCGCAGGTGATTTAAGGTTCTAGCGGATGCGCCGTCGCGTCGATCAGTCCCGACGTCGTGGCGCCCGTGTAATCGGAACCTCACATGAACCAGCAAATCACCCGCGAAATTCTCTGGAACGTCCCCGTCGCGGTCAGAATCTTTCTTTATGGGATGCTTCTCCCGTTGGCCGCCGCCTTCGTTTGCGAAGGGGTGCGATGGTACCGGATCGTCAGTCTCGGCCAACCGGTGGACGCCCAGGCGGCCGGATTTTTCGCTTTTCCCTATTACCTGGTGGGCATGATGGAGGTTCTATGATGACGGCGATTCTCTTCACTCTTTGCATTTTGGCCGCCGTTGGCGTTTTTTTCTACCAGCTCTGGCGCCGCTTTGAGCTACTGCGGAGCGCTGCCGCCGTGTCCCGCTTCGATCGCATCCCCGAGCGTGTTCGCGCCGTGCTTGTCTACGCCTTTGGCCAGAGAAAATTCGTGCGCAGTAATCCGGGAGCTGAGCGGTCCGCCGGGTGGATGCACTTTTTCATCTTTTGGGGCTTTATCATCCTCGGGATCCAGATCCTCACGATGTTCGGCCGTGCCTACTCCGACTCGTTCGTCATTCCCGGCTTTAGCCTGCATCTCCTGGGCGGCCCCTATTTGTTGCTCCGCGATTTCATGGAGATGGCCGTCCTGTGTGCGGTTGGGGTGGCGTTTGCACGATGGGCGATCACGCACGCGCCTCGACTTTACGGCTATCTTCCGCCCGAGAGCCGCCTGCGCGATAAATCCCACTGGGAGGCCTATTTGATCCTGCTTTTCATCGCGACGATCATGCTGACCGGCCTCGTGTACGATGGTGGGCGAATCGTTGCTCACCCGAACAACAAGTGGATCGTTCGGGAAGAGGGATGGGAGCCTATCTCAACCCTGGTGGGTATCGGCCTGGCGAAAATTCTGGGCACGAGCCTCGCCTTCCAGGCGAGCAACGTAGCCTGGTGGGTGCACAACCTCGTCGTTCTCGTTTTTTTGAACTTCCTGCCGCCCTCGAAACACTTCCACATCATCACTGCAATCCCGAACATCTTTTTCTCGAAACTCGAGCCCAAAGGGCAGCTCTCGAAACAGGACCTCGAAAATGATTCCCGCTTCGGCACCTCGCACATCGATCATTTCACGTGGAAGCAGGTGCTCGACATGTTCAGTTGCACAGAATGTGGCCGCTGCTCTTCGAATTGCCCAGCCACGGCTACCAAGAAGCCCCTGGCGCCACGTCAATTGCTACTCGATCTGCGGGACTACCTCTACCAGCATCAGGACGAGATCATTGAAAAGAGGAGCCGCCCAGGCAAAGGGGATGGCACGGAACCCTTAGAGGTCGGAGAAAACATTGTCGGTCCCGTCATCCACGACGACACCCTGTGGGCTTGTACCACCTGCCGAGCTTGTGA
This sequence comes from uncultured delta proteobacterium, assembly GCA_963832395.1. Classification (GTDB taxonomy): domain Bacteria; phylum Desulfobacterota; class Binatia; order Binatales; family Binataceae; genus JAKAVN01. Next base: position 653,457 of record CAWHTV010000002.1, read on the forward strand.
AGAGGCCTGTCCCCCGATGATCGAGTACGTCGATAAGATCGTCGACATGCGCCGTCATCTGGTGCAAGAGGAGGCCCGTTTCCCCAAGGAGCTTACCCGCACCTTCAAGAACATGGAGACGCAATCCAATCCGTGGGGGCTCGATGCGGAGATGCGGTTCGAGTGGGCCGAACGGATGAACGTTCCGACCCTCGCTGACAAGCCCGATGCCGAGTACCTCTACTACGTCGGCTGCGCCGGCTCCTACGACGATCGCAACAAGAAGACGACGCAGGCTTTTGTCCGCGTCTTGCAGAAAGCAGGCGTAGACTTTGCCTGCCTCGCGCGCGAGGAACTTTGCAATGGCGAGACGGCGCGTCGGCTCGGAAACGAGTACCTCTACCAGACGATGGCCCAAATGCTGGTCGAATCCCTCAATCAACACAAAGTTCGTAAAATCATCGTGAACTGTCCCCACTGTTTCAACACGATCAAGAACGAGTTTCCCCAATTCGGTGGTTCGTACGAGGTCATTCATGCCTCCGACCTCGTGCAGCAATTGCTCGCTTCGGGGCGTCTCAAGATCTCCGCTGAATTCCCGAAGCGGACCGTATACCACGACTCTTGTTACTACGGTCGTTACAACGACGTATATGACGAGCCACGGACGGTGCTCAGCCGCGCGGGGGCCCAAGTTCACGAGATGGAACGCCACCATGAATTCGGCATGTGCTGCGGTGCTGGCGGAGGGCGGATGTGGTTAGAGGAAGACCCGGATAAACGGGTGAATCTGCTCCGCACCGAGCAAGCGCTTCAGACCGACCCTGAGGTCATCGCGGTCTCCTGCCCTTTCTGTATGACGATGCTCGGCGATGGCATCAAGGCCAAACAGCTAGAGGAGAAGGTCCAGACTCTCGACGTGATGGAAGTCGTCGACAAGGTCACCCGGAGCCCTGATCCAGAGTCCTGAAGAGACCTTCTTCGTGCAAGAACCGCAACGTTCTGCTGCGGGCGGCGGATGCTTCTGGAAGGAGGAACGCGAGGGCTCGCGCATCAATCACATGCGCTTCGATCAATTGAGCGAGGCGAAGCCGGAAACTCTGGCCGTGGGATGCCCGTTCTGCATGACGCAGATGGAGGACGCGATGAAGGCGCGCTCGATGGAAGAAAAAATGCGCGTGCGCGACATCTCGGAGCTGATCGCGGACTCAACAGGCGCAGTCGAGAGCAAGTGAGCGGCGAGTGATGAATCAACTTGAATCCCGATGCGACTCACTATCTGCCAGAAGAACTGGAGAGATCTGAGCTGCCCTGACTCCCTCCCCCAATTAGTCTCGGGGGAGGGTTGGGGGTGGGGGTCTAGGCGGTTCTGAATATTTGTGAGAACCGCCTCCGTCTGAAGCAGCGAACGACGGAAGCGCGCACACATCCCGGGAAGATCAAAACGAGGAAGCGCACCACCAAAAAGTCATCGGGCGCTTCCTCGCTCGACCCCCACCTCATTCCTCCCCCAAGACAATTGGGTACTGCCCTAAATAGGGCACTCAGCCTTCGAATTAGGGCACTACGCGGCGCAGAAACCGGTACTGGCCTAATTAGGCCAGTCGATCCGTCAAACTAGGCCACCGTAGTCAGGGCAGACCGTAAACCGGCTACCCATTCAGTTCGTAGAGCAGCTCCTTGGCGTCTTTCAGGACGGCGGTGTCAAAGCCCTCGGTGAACCAAAAGTAGATTTTGGCGAGCATCGCGCGCGCTTCGTCGCGGCTCAGCGACGCTGCCGACCTCGCCGACGCCCTTACGAAGCCTCAGATTTAGCGAGAAAATTATTGCGGGCATTGCTGTGCAAAGATGGCATCGGCGCCCTTCCGGCTTTCTGGTTACCCCTGCAAAATGGAAGGCATGAAGCGCCGCCGCGCTCGCCCTGGTCCGGCTGGTACCTGATGGGTGTTGACGCTTGCTGCGCGTGTGCCGACGTCGCCAGAAAGGAGATCAGCAGCAAGCCCAGTACCGTGGCGGAGACCACAAATTGCAAATGCGACAACTTTAAGTTGGCTCGTTCTAAGAACTGCCGAACCACTTGTCGTAGATCTGCTGATAGGTGCCATTCTCACGCAGCGCTATCAACGCGAGATTGATCTTTCTGCGCAGCGGGCTGTCCAGCTGCACCATGATCGCGATCGGAGCAGTGTTAAATTCGGGGCCGACCGTCTTCACCCGTCCCTTTCCCTCATGAGCTGCATAGTAAAGGAGTAATGGCGCGGCCGTAACCACAGCATCCACTTTCTTGTCCAGGAGAGCCTTAAACATTTGATCAGTTGTCGCGAACTCCTGCACCTGTGCTTTCTGCCGCCGAAGATAATCGGCGGCTGTACTGCCCGCTATCGTGGCGACTTGCTTACCGGGCAAATCGCCCGGCCCCTCGATGGCACCGCGAATCTGCTGAACGGTCAGAGTCGCGGTCAGCTGGGCGGTATATAGCGCAACGAAAACCACACCGACGAACATCCAGAAATTCGATATCACGCGCGCCAGCCATTGATGCGGCATCGTCTGTGCCTGTGATGTCAGCGACGATATCCCCCAATAAAGCGCCTCGAAGATGCCCGGGAAGTAGTTCTGGTTCGAAATCATGCTATCAGGGTGCCGCCGTTCCAGCAGCCAGATCAGATGAGCCGGGATCAAGACGAGCAGCAGGGCCACACCGAGCCATACTGCGGTCGTTCGTGAAAACAGCAGACGGAGCAGGTCCCATAAGGGGCCCCCGGTCTGCGCCGTCTCGCCGGTGTCCCGCACCATAATTTGCAGGCCTGCTTGCAATGTTGGGATCGAAAAATCGAAAATTTCGTCGCGCGCCGCCGTTATGAACACTGAGACCGTGAGGTCGGCCCTTTTGGATCGCATCGCCTCCTCCACCGCGCCTGCGTCGGGCATGATTTGATAGCTCGTCTTTAGCTTCAGCCGCGCGGCAATCGCATTCCAAAGCTCGACGCTGAATCCCGTCAAAGTGCCGTTTTGTTCCATAACGGCCGGTGGAACAATCATCGCGACCACACGGATCTCGGGGGTTTCGCCCTGTGCCGAGGCGGCCGAAAAACTGGCGGGCTGCGCGTAGGCGGGAGCCGCGATGGCGGCGCCGAGCACGACGGCCGCTAGCATGCAAAGACTTTTATTCAATGAATGATGACGCTCCTTTATCCCTTCTGAGGCCTTAGAGCTTATGCTTGAAGCTGCCTTGTCCGCTCGAAACAACTACGCGACTTTCTCCCCTAATCGCTGATTCAATGTAAACCTCATTGTTCTCCGTCAGCACAGGTTGGACATGAATAGGGGTTTTCGTTCCTGCCTCAGTCCGCTTCAGCAGTGCACGCAGCTTCACTCCGCCGTCGCGCGATACGGTTCGTCAGAAACGTCCAATCGGTCGAGCGAGGCCCAATAGGTGTGGTCCGATGATCATTCCGAAGATCATCTCCCACACAACAATCGGCACGCGAAAGGGCAAGGAGAGTTCTGCCAGCATTGAGGAGACGGTCGCAATGATCAGTACCGTGAGTATCGGATAGGCATTTAAATCCATTTCTGAGACTCGTCGCGAGTTTTTGATGTTCTCGCTCTTTCGACGCCTTGTTCGTGCTGCTCGATCCGCTGCCGTTTTAACTGCGAGACGACAGTCCAAGAGGATGCTGCGGCTAACAGCTCGCGAATCGCTTCGCCATGGCGAGCGGTGTTGCGGCGGCGAGCACCGCGACTACAGGCACCATGAGCAGCGGCACTCTGTCGTCAAGCTTAACTGACCTTACGACTCTCCACACTGACTAGAAGCCAAAAAAAAGTCGGCGCATACGAGCACCGCCAATTTCTTCCATGGTTTCCTTGGCGGCTACATAGACGAAAAGTAATACGAACACCCAAAGTTGAACTCCCCAGAACCAGTACCAATCTACCCGAAGTATCCATTGCCGAATTGCGACGCCGAGCTGCTTGTACTCAAAAATGAATGGCGCGAGAAAATCACCATAGCGGTACAATAAAACCCCGAGTGAATAGATCGATGTTTTCCAAAGAGTCGAGTAAATCAGCGGTTTGCCACGAAACACATTCATAATTGAAAGCAAATCCGCAACAGCTAGCACCTTACCTGCGACTGCCGCGCCGATGAGCACGTCAAGCTCTCGACGGGCGGTAATTTGTTGTTTATGAAAAAGCAGCATGTGAGTGAAATTGATAAGGTTGAGCGCCAAGAAGAAAAACACGACGGCGGGCAACACACTAAGAAATTCGGCCTTCAGCCTCTCGTACACCGAGGCGCGTCCCTTTATCTCAACGCTGTGCGCTGACATCTTATGACCTCATCTGATAACGACCTGACCCAAGACTCTCAACGACAATATCCACGCGGTTAAGCTTACGGGCTGAAATAGTCTCTAACCTGCGGGAACGCGACCGTCAGACCAAAGTTGATCGTCGTTTGAGGTGCGATTGGGGCAAATTGCCGATACACCATCCACTGTCCCGTGACAAAGAGACTCATCGGGGGCAGTCCGGGTCGCACCAACGTGCGGCCGAGCCCGAGACTGAGCGGCAGCATCGTGGGCGAATGACGATGCCAACTCATCGTCCAGTTGGCTTCAGCGGAGCGCAGGTACCATTTCTCCCACAGATGAAGCGCGAAAACGGGTTGGAACTCAAGCGTGTTTTGAGGTGGACGATTGGGTGAGGTGTAAGCGAAAGAAACTGGGATTCTGGGCAACGAACCCTATCAGCAGCCCGGGAATGCGCGTGTAGATAGCGCCCAAGGCAGGGCCGGCCTGCCACGCGCCCTGACCGGCGCTTTTGGAGGTCGCGGTCGGAAATACAAATGTAGGTCCCACTCCGAGCAGCAGCCCGGTTTTCTGCCTGTCTGGCCACGGCAGCACTGCGATGTCAAAAAGTGGCAGGTCACCGAACTCGGTCCGCGTTCCGCCTCGGGAGCTTGGTACCGTTACCACTGCAAATGTTGGGCGGATCAACTGAGAAAAAGGGAGCAGGGACTCAGGTGGTATGCGCGGGATCAGAGGTCGAATGAGCAGTTGGTTGGTCTCGTAATTTCTGAGGCACGCGCGCGGCGTGCAAGGTCCATAATTGGCCGGCGTGTAGCTATCCCTAAGAATCAATTGAGGCAGAGTTGAAAGCGGGTCGGTGAAGTCCCGTTCCAGCTTTTCCTCCTCAAGCTGAACCGATGTTGGCGTTGCTTGACTCTGCGCGAACCCGGCAGCGGGTGCCATCACACACAACGCCAACAGCAGGATCGAGCACGAGGCTGCAGCCCGAACTGTGAACCTAGGATTCAACGACCGCCTTGGCCCCGTTCCTCGCGGACCTTCCGAACTCATCGCAGCGCGGTCTCCAGACGACTTGGGCTTACATCGGTTTTGAGTCGGCCGCTGCGGACGGCCCTGACGAAGGTCCTGTAATCGCGCTCTACCTCATCGGCATAGGCGACCGCGTAGTCGCCAATCGCCTCGTCAAACTGATCGCTGCTGCCCAAGTAGCCGGCGATCATTGCGGCGTCACCCGCTTTGTCGTGGGCCCGCGCCAGCACCAGCCCGCAGAGCGTTGCATACGCGTGCATCAACTTCGGCGGCTGAGTTTCGATATCGGCCGAAATCTTCATGTCGCGAAGTTGGCGGACGTAAACGTCGCGACCGCGGGGTCCCCTGCACCAGCCCAGAAAGATGTCGCTCGCAGACTGCATCAGGCGTTGCCCCACGACGACGCGCTGTCCGTTGTGTGGTACGCGCGCATGCCCGGTGTAGCGTTCCAGCACTGAGGGGCGCGCCTCCTTGAACTGGAGGAACAAGGGGTCGTCCGGTGCCGCAAGTAGAAGCGCTACAGCGCAGCGCGTGCCGACGCTTCCTACGCCGACGACCTTGATCGCCCAGTCGACTAACTTGAACCTGTCGAACAGTATGCGGCGCTCCTCCGCAAGAGTTTCGCGATACTGCTTGAGGACCACCGCGACTTCACGTTCGGTCAGTAGATCGGTGTGGTAGATCAGGGGCGGCTGGTCGACGATGCGCGGCAGACCTCTGGACGGGGTAGTAAGGTTGTGAAAAACGTGTTCGTGGGTTTGCTTGCGAGCTTCGGCGAGCTTCTTCTTGACGCGCCCACGCACATCGACTGTGTCGCCGGCCTCGCCGACCAAGGCCTGCACGTCGGCAAAGGTAGTCCTTGAATACCATCCTTCCAGGACGCCGGTACTCGCGCGCTTTCTCATCGACTCGCGATATGCGGTGGCGATCTGGACCGCTATTTCTCTTGCCTGATCGTCCGTGAACCCGCGCCAGCGAGCTGCGATGACGAAGCTCGCGGCGAGCCGCTTCAGATCCCATTCGAACGGCGCGGGCAGGGTCTCGTCGAAATCGTTGATATCGAAGACGATATTTCGTTCAGGCGTGGCAAAGCCACCGAAATTCATCAGATGACAGTCGCCACAGGAATGAACAATTATCCCGCTGCTTGGCGTACCCTTTAGGTCGTGCGCTTGTATCAACGCCGTGCCGCGAAAATACGCAAACGCCGACTGAATCATCCGCCCATGCCGAACCGGGACGAGGTTCTGCAGTCGGTCTTCGTTCGAAGCTTCGATCAGCTTGACGATGTCACGCTCGCCCTGCCCAAGCACGACCTCGCCATGTGATGTACGCGGGCACTTTTCTCGCAGTGCTTTGCCCGCTTCATGACGCTGTTCTTTGGTGAGGATACCAAGCGTGGCCTTTACTTTTGTGCGTCTTGGCTTCGGCTGGCTTTTTCTTCGGTTCGCCGGACCACTCCTTTTAGAGCCGCTTGGCTTAGGAACGGCCGTTAGGGTGCGGCCCTTTTGAACCTTCGCTGTTCGCTTATCTTCCTTGTCAGGCAGAGCGGTTGCTGTCGCCGATGGAGCTCCATTCTCTGAACCACGGACCGTCTCTGTTGAGTTTGCCATTTTCCTTACCTCACTTTTGCCAACTCACAACTCAAGGGGTATGCCCACTCCCAAGCAAACGGTTCAAATGTGAACGGCGACTGCAAGCATCCGCCCGTGGGGAGGTTTCCATCCGCACATCGGGTTTCTGCGATGCATACATGGGTGGATCTCCCCTTAAAACAGATGGCGTAGCATCAAACATGCCACGCGAATCAGCTTTGGAAGAAAGTTTCCGATGCTGTTTTGGCGCCTTTGGAGACGGGCGGCTGTATCCAACGGACGCATTCTGATCTCCAACCGGCCGTACCGGGGTCACGGTCGGAGCCAAACCGCATCGCGCAGAGCCTTCTTTCTTTACGGAGCGCATCCTCGATCGTGCTCAGCGCAACCTCGTGCGCTTGGTATCGGCGAACTGAGGATCGTGGTTGCACCTGCAAAAACCTCTGTGACTTTCGACTGCCCTGCGTTTGACGATCGCCAGGTTCGTGCGTGCCTGGCTGTAGTCGGGAGCCTCGCGAAGTAGCGCTCTCCACTGCGCGGATGCTTCAGCTTTCTTTCCCTGCCGAGCGTATGTGACACCCAGCATGTTGCGGGCATCCTGTTGCTTGGGCGCCAGGCGCAGATTGGAAAGCATCTCCTTCTGCGCCTCGGTCAGCATATCGCGCCGTTCGTAGAGCAAGCCGAGAGTTGTAGTGGGATTCGGGCTGGTTCGAGTCGAGTCGAACGGCATGCCGCAACGCATCCATGCCTGCCGGCAGGTTGCGATTTGCGAGGACAATTGGGGGAGGAGGTCAGAAGCGCTCGAAAGGAGACTAGCCGCCCCAGCCGTACCAGCGCACCTGCCAAGTGAAGAACACAGTGAGGACGACCGAAAGCACAATCAGGATCTTCGTCAACTGATCGAGTTTGCGCGGCACTCCGAGAGCGATCAGCGTCGCCAGAAACGGATAGACCTGCACGTAGTAGCGCGGGCCAAGTTGCGCGAAGCCGCTGGCATAGACCAGCAGGCTCGGTCCGCTACTGAGCATCGCCGCCGCCAGTATCAGCGCCGGAATCGGCTTCAAAAAACTGGGCCTCAGCGCCAGCACGAAGGCCGGACTCGTAAAGATCAGCGCCTGGCCCATGAACTCGGGATGGATCCACGGAAATTTGTCGCTGTAGCTCGGCGCCATGAAAAGCAGCGTGTAGAGATTGAACGGCAGATCGCGCAGCGCAAACGGTCCGCCCGGCCGGGAGAAACGGTACTTGTCCTGCGCATACCAAATCCACAGCGCGATATCGTTAGGCGTTCCGAAGCGGACCTTGTTGTAAGCGGCGTAGATCAGCACGGCGCCGGCGAAACCGGGCAGCGTCCAGACGAGCTCTCGTAGCCGACGCCCGCGCGCCGCCAGCATCAGTGCGTACATCGGCCACGCCATCACCAGGTCGTAGCGCGCGAGCGCGGCAAGTGCCGCCAGCATCCCGACGACCCACGGCCGCGCTTCACCGAACACCTCGCCCAGTGTCGCGAGCGTGAACGGTACCGAGGCGAGCAGCGCGAAGTCCCACGAGCTGCCGAGTGTCGCTTCATACCACAACGTCGTGCCGACACCGAGGAAACCGCTCAGCCAAACCTTCTCCTGCAAGCCAAGCCCGAGCCGGCCCATCAGCCGCCACCACAGCACCACCGATATCGCGCCGAGAACCACCGCCACGGCGGTCTCATTGGCGGCCTCGCCCCAAATCACCACCGCCGGAAGCGTCAGGATCGCCGAGAGCGGCGGATGCAGGATGTAGCTGCGGCCGCCAACGACCACATGCTCCATGTAGCTCGGCGCATCGACCCAGATGTGGCCGTGCAACAGCGCCCAGGCCAATCGCACATGCTCGTTGTACGGCGTGGGCGGCGAGATGGTCGCGGCGTAAAAGGCCAGGAACAGAATCCCGACGGCGAAGGCGCACCATCCGTCGGAGGCGAGCGCATCTTCGAGAAAGTTCCATCGTGCCGCGGCGGCGCGACGCGGGCCGATCGCGAGGTCCGCGGCTATTCCCATCAGCGCGACGGCCAGCGCGGTAAACACCAGTGCGTTCGGTAGTTCCTGCTTGAACGACGCGTCTATCAGAATGCCGGCCAGCGCGATCAGCGCGGCGGCGATGAAAAACCATCGCGCCGCGTCCTGCACCTCGACCCGCGGATCCGCCCGCGCGTCCTCCGCCTCGCCGACCGACGGCGATGGTGTGTCCTCGAGCGCACTCTGCGGCAAGGCGTCCATGTCATCCACGTCAGTTCGGCCTTATCTTCAGGAAATGCGGCAGCCAGTGCTCCTCGAACGCTACCGAATACACTCAGTTCATTTCCGCAAATCAGCCAGAAACTCGAGCATCGCGCGGTTGACCTCCTCGGGCTTCTCCTGCTGTGTCCAATGGCCCGAGCCCTCGATCAAAACGGTCTTGCGCAGGTTCGGCACCCACATCTGCATCCCTATCGCCATTTCCGGGCGTAGCACGATATCCAGTTCCGCCGTGATCATCAGCGCGGGCTGGCTCACCTGCGCGGGCAAGCCGGCGCTCTCCTCCCAGTTGCGATCGATGTTGCGATACCAGTTGAGCGGCTTGCGAAAGCCGCTTTTCTCGAAGGCCCGCACGAAAACCTCGAAATCGTCGGCGCTTAAGAAACTGCCGTGCGGCAGATCGGGTAGATAGTCGAGAACCCCGCCGCCGGCAGGCCCGAGCACGCCCGAGGGCAGCTTGCGCAGTTCGGCGAAGTCGCCGCCCTTGAACAATTCGCCGCCCTGGTAGAACGAGCGCAGACTGCGGCGCACGTCGCGGCCGAGTTCCTCCTCAGCCACGCCCGGCTCCTGGAAGTAGACGATATAGTTGAAATTGCCGGCCGCCATCGCGCGGATGAAATCCATCGGCTTCATCGGCGTGCGCGGAAAAAACGGCGTGTTGAGCGCGATCACGCGCTCGATTCGTGCGGGCGCCATCAGCGCGGCATTCCAAGCCACGAAGCCGCCCCAGTCATGGCCGACGACCACGCATTTTTCGATCTCCATCGCGTCGAGCATCCCGACCAGGTCGGCGACGATCTCGCGCTGGGTGTAAGCCTCGATCGGCTCGGGGCCGCCGGTGTCGCCGTAGCCGCGCTGGTCCGGCACGATCGCACGCAAGCCGGCGCTCTTAAGCGCGCGCATCTGATGGCGCCACGAGTACCACAGTTCCGGAAACCCGTGACACATCACGACCGGGTAGCCCTCGCCGGCCTCGGCGACGTGCATCCGGATCCCGTTGGTATTGACGAAGCGATGGCTGAACTCGTTGATTGGCTCGCTCATATTGGCTCGCTCATCGAGATAACCTCACGCTTAAACCTCGGGCCAAGACTTGCCAAGGCTTCCGGCCAAAGCTTCGGACCAAAGCTCGGCAAATGACTCAGCGAATAGTCGGCAAATAGCTCGAGACCAGCCTTGGCGGTTTCCAAGGCTAGCACGCGAACGCCGAACTGGCATCGCCAGCCTTTGACTTATCCGCGACGCGTGATGGACGATGGCTGAGCCTCGCCCCCAGTGCGAGGTAATCCCAGGACCGCCGAGGGAAAGCCGATGGCCTTTACGGTGCAGCCGGACAGTTTCCGCTTCGACAACGAGTTTCGCAGCGGCGTCGCGGGCAAGCGCGTCCTGATAACCGGGGCGGGCAAGGACGGCGGCCTCGGCCAGGCGTTCGCCTTGGCGGCCGGACTCAACGGAGCGGCCGGGGTGGGCGTGCACTTCCATAGCAGCTACTCCGACGGCTTCGACCTGGTCAGCGCGCTGCGCAACCTGGGCGTCAATGCGTTTCCGGTGCAGGCCGACGTCACCAACCTGGGCGACCTATGGGCGACGCGCAGCTACGTGATCGAGCAGATGGGCGGCAAACCGCCGAACCTGCTGATTTGCAATTCGGGGCTGACCGAGAAGGGCTACGCGTTCGGCCGCGCGCTCAAGGAGATCCCCGACGAGCCGCTGGCGATGCGCCGGGCGCGGGTGCGCCAGCACTTTATCGACAGCCTTCACGAATCGCGCCTCGTGCTGAATACCAAGATCGACGGCTTTCTGGCGATGACTCATCTGTGGGCGGGCGAGGCGGTCTACCATCAGGAATTCCTGCAGCTGATCTACGTCTCCTCGCGACAGGCTATCGATCCCGGAGTCTCAGTGCCGGGCTACGTGATTAGCAACTGGGGCGTCCTGCAACTGCCAAAGATGCTCGCGGTCAACCTGGGCCCAAACGCAAAGTTCGTAGGCTCGGCCTGCATCCTGCTGCCATTCATCCGCACCAGCATGACCGACCAGTACGCGGACAATCCCAAGGTGTTCGGGCGCTGGCAGCCGCGGATGCTGGAACCCAACGAGGCGGCCAAGGCGTTCATGCAGTTACTCGCGCGCCCCCGGGCCGAGCTTGATAAGGGTCTGTTCGAACTGATGGCGGATGGCGCGCCGGACAAGGTCGACGTGACCTGGAAGCGCGTCGAGATCGACGTGCGCGAGGAGCCGATGGAGTGGAGCACTGTCGGCTCATTGCAATTCCATGGCCAGCGCCGGGCGGCAAAGAAGTAAACCAACGGCCAACTGGATTTGCCGACGGAGGGTAACGACGCGATGAATCGCGAATTCGAATTCAAACAGATCCTGCGCGCCTACCGCGGCGGGATAATCAGCGAAGCGGCATTCGAGCAGGAGATGGCGCGGTTGGAGGCCGGCGATGCGGCGGAAGCCAACGGCGCCAACGGCGCGGGCTTTCGCGCCTTCGGCCGTACCTACAAATCGGAGCGCGCGGCCGTCGTCAGCTTCATCGACAAGGTATGCGCGGGTGAGGCCAACGGAGCCGAAGCGTTCCGCCGCTGGGCCGAGGTGTGCAAGACCGAATGCATCCGGAGCGCGTTGCGGATAGTGGCCGAGCGCGAAGCGTACCATGCGCGCGTGTTCGAGTGCCGGATGCGCGATCTGGGCGGCGAGTTACGCGCCAGCGCGACCGAAGAGGGACGCAAGTTCACCGCCTTCCTCGCCGATCCCAAACGCACTGATGCCGAGAAGTTGATCCAATTCGTGAGCGTGGCCGGCGACCCGGCGGCCGCGGTAAAGCCGATCCACGATTTCGCCGCGCTGCTCGTCGAGGACCTCGAGACCAAAGAAGCGTTGCGGCTGTTCGCCGAGGACGAGTACTCCACGGTGAAGTGGGCGCACGACGCATGCGCGGCGCTGAGCGCCGCCACGCCCGCCGCGGCCCCGACGCGCACGTCCGCGCCGGCCAAGCCGGCGCGCGCGAGCGCGAGTTAGCCGCGCGGCGAACGCGCACGGGGCGGGACGCGCACCGTCAGGTGCGCGTCCCGCCCCGTATCGCACAATCTATCTGACCATCTATTGCACGCGCTTCAGCACCATCTCCCGCACAATCCTGGCGCGCCTACTCGGGCACTTTCTTCGTCGATGGCGGCGCGCCGGCTCCGCCCGGCATCGGCCCGCTCGGAGCATTCATACCGCGGCGCACGTAACCAGCCGGCGCCTCGAACGTGTCGGCCGGCAAATCGCGCGCGGCAATCTTGGTCACCACTGTCTTGGTGGTCTGCGGCCCCTGCTTGGCCATCATTTCTTTGAGGCGGGCGGCTTGATCGGGCGCCATCCCGGGCACCGAGAACCCGGGGTTCATCGTGCGCGTCGAATCCATCGTAAGTGGAATCCCGGTAGGCATCTTGCCCGCCATCGCGCGCGCGCTTTTGAGCTTCAGGCCCATCGCCTGAGTGAACTCGGTGAACTCCCCGGCGCCCGGCGCGCTGGTCGAGAAGCATCCGGAGGTCGAGACCGCGGCCATCGCGGTCTTGCCCGCGCCGCTATACTCCTCACAGCTGTAGTCCAGCACCTTGGAGGACTTGCCGGTCTTCTGGAAATTGAGGTCGAGCTGCTGGCCAGGGTTGTTCGACATTCCATGCGGCGGAAAAGGCATCTCGGCATACGCCTTCTGGTTCGGATCGACCAGCATCATGGTGCCCTTGTCGAGATCGATCACGAACATGTTGTGCTCGCTGACCATCTTTTCCTTGTGCCCTTGCACCATCAGCTCGCGCGTATGGACCACGGGGGGCGCGCCACCTTGTGTGGTGGTCACCTGCTCTTCAATCACGACCCCGGCGCGCGCGCTACCGCCTAAGCCCGCCACGGTCAGCAGGCAGGCAAATACTGCAATCATCTGTTTCATAGCGACTGTTCCCCTCGCGCGCTGCTGATTTCCAAAACCGTCGGCGACCCATCCGTCTCGCGGTCGGCGCGCTCGACGACCAGCCGATGAAGGGTCAGGCTCAAAAGGCCGAAAAATACCCACACCATTTCCTTGAATCTGCGCAGCAACCCCACTGCAAAGCCGACGTCGGCCGGATAGCCCAGCATCACCATCACCAGCGCCTTGCCGCCTTCCTGACTGACCAGCTTGGCCGGAATCATGAAGGTGGCGCGCTCGATTAGCTGGCCGAAGACCTCGACCAGCAAGGCGATCTGCCAGGTGACGGGCTCGTGCAGGAGCAGCAGCAGGATGTAAATCTCGAGCGGTCCGAGGCTCCAGGCAACCAGGTAGCACAGGCACGAGAGGACCAGGCGCCAGCGATGATGCGCGTAGAACTCAAGCAAGAGCGTGTCGGCCTCGCCGGCGGCCTCGCGCATCTCGTCGTTGGCGATACGGGAGAGGTCCAGATGCACCGCCGCGCGCCACAGATGCGAGAACGGCCGCTTGATCTGGACGTAGAAAAAGCCCGCCGCCAGCGCGATCGCCAGCGCGAGTCCGCCGAGCGCCGGCCACAGCAGATGGTGGAACCGGGCCTCGAACGGCAACACCGACAGCATCCCGCCGGTGATAAATCCCACCTGGCCCAGCATCTCGGCCAGCGCCGCGACCACCACCGACACCAATCCGGCCGCCATGGGCAGTTTCTGCCGCACCATCATCGCCATCACGAACTGGCCGCCGAGTTGCGCCGACGGCGTGACGTAATCGACCGCCTCGCCGGCGATCCGCGCCGCGAACATTTCGCCGAGCCCGAGCGTGGACGGACAGTGGTCGACCGTCACCCGCCATCCCAGCGTGTTGGCCAGACGCGCCAGCGCCTCCAGTGAGACCGTCAGCACCAGGCCCCATCCCGCCACTCGCACGTAATGCAGGACGTCGGTCCATCCGAAGCGCCGCAGGAACCAGGCGTAAAAGCCCAGCGCGAGCAGGACGATCAAAGTTTCAATGCGTCGCATCAAAGCAGAACTTACCGCTGATCAAACAAAACTTACCGCTGATCAAAATGAGATTTGGCGCGGACCGGCCCAGGCGAAGGCGCCGATGCATTCTTTCAACGCCACCCGCCAGAGGCAAGCCGCGCGGCGCGCCGCGAAGGCCTTTTATGCTCAGACCTTGAACCTCACGTGGATGATATCGCCGTCGCGAATCACGTAATCCCTGCCCTCGAGCCTGAGCTTGCCCGCCTCGCGCACCTTGGCATCCGAGCGCAGCGCAGCGAAGTCCTCGTAGCCCACGATCTCGGCCCGGATGAAGCCGCGAGCGATGTCGCTGTGGATACGGCCCGCCGCCTCGAGCGCTGAGGCGCCGCGCGCCAGCGGCCACGCATGCGCCTCAGGCTCGCCCGCGGTGTAGAAGGTGATAAGGCCAAGCGCACGGTAGAGCGCGGTGACCAGGCGATCGCGGGCTGGCGCGCTCAGTCCCGACGCGCTCAGCAGTTCGCGCTGGCCCTCGGCGTCGAGCTCCCACAACTCGGCCTCAAACGCCGCGGCGAGTCCGAACAGCTCCATCCCGTGCGCAGCGGCGGCATCGACCGCACTGGCCGCGGGAGCGGCGCCGGCGCGCTCGGCATCGCAGTTGACCACCACCAACGCGGGCTTGCGCGAGAGCAGCCCGAAGCTCGCAAACACGGTCAGCTCCTGCGCGGTCATCTCGAGCGAGCGCAACGGCTTGCCCTCCTCCAGCCATTTGACGCAGCGCCCAAGGGTGGCGCGCTCGAACTCGGAGGCCGGGTTGCGCTCCTTGGTCAGGCGCTCCAGACGCCGCTCGCCCTGGTCGAGGTCGGCGAACACCAACTCGGCCTCGATAGCGGCGAGCGCGGAGGGCAAGGCGGCCTGATTGCCCGCGAACTCGGGTATCACGATAAGCAGCGCGTCGAGGTCGCGGATGAGCGGGAGCAGGCTCGGGTCGAGCGCGGCGCCCTCCTTCTGCTCCTTGGGGTTGGGCGCGAAATCGAGCACGGTGAGCTCGACTTCGACCCTCTTCTTGGAGCCGTAGGTGCGCTCGAGAAAATCCAGCCGCTCATCGGCAACCTTGATCTGGCCGGGACGGGCGCGATTACGTCCCTCGCTCTGCCCGGCCAGCGGGGCAAGTCCGGTAAGCGCGTGGAAAACGGTCGATTTGCCCACGCCGCGTGCGCCGATAATTCCGGTCTTCAAAAAACATCGCTCCTGATCCCACAACACTTACATATACGGCCGCGCGGCGAAAGCGAGTTTTACCCGCCCGCCGTACTCGCGCGCAGAATACGGCGCGGCCACGCGCCAGAGTGCGGGAGCCCGAAGGCAGGTCGTGCGAAGACAGGTTATGTGAAGGCAGGCTATGTGAAACAAGGTCATGTGAAAGGACGTTATGTCGGGGAGTCGGATGGCGGCGTGGCAAGGCAGAGACAAAGCAAAACATAGACAAAGAACGATAGGCCCTCGCGAATACTGCGGCGCTCAGCGCCGTACGCGTTCGCGCGAATTCACAGTGCCATTCGTCGCCGCCATTTCGCAGATGCGCCGGCGCATCCGAGCACGTCTCTCGCCTCTAAGACTCCGCGCCGAGGCCAGGCGCGACACGGACCAAAATCGGACTTGGAAAAAGTGCGCCCGGAGAAGTCTTTTACCAAGCCGAGCGGTGGGTTAATCTGGTGAGCGCTTTTCCGGCCTCAGGGGGCCACCCTAGCTCAGTTGGTAGAGCAGCTGATTCGTAATCAGCAGGTCGTCGGTTCGAATCCGACGGGTGGCTCCAATAGAATCAAGGACTTTTTCCCCCTTCAACCCTTCCCTCACCATCGGACTGTGCCCAATTTTGTGCCCACCCTCTCCTGATTTCGAGGTCGGATCGACATTTTCGAGCCCCGCGATGGCGGCTTCTTTCGCTTTCTGCCGGATGTGACTGTAGTGCTCCATCATCTTGCGGCTTACGTGGCCAGCGAGTGCGCGAACGGTCTCCTCACTGTTGTTCGGATTCTCGAGAAGCCGCGTGATGAAGGTGTGACGCAGATCGTGCCAGCGGTACTTCAGTCCAGTCTGCCGAAGTGCTGTGTACCACGCAGACTTCCACCCACTTAGTGCTCGCTGGAAATCAACACCGTAAATGAGAGGGCTGCGAGCATCTCCAGCGAAACCGATCTGGTGGCTGGGAAAGACAAATGCCTCAGCATTTGCCTCTGGGAGTCTGGAGAGCCACAACGTGAGCACGCTGCAAACCCTTCTGGTCAGAGGTATTCTCCGTCCGGTGCCGGCGTCCGTCTTCGATTTCGCGACAACCAGCTCGCCTCTCGCAATCACTCCGTCTTGCCATTCGAGATTGAGGTCTCTGCGGCGAAGCGTCTTAGCCTCGCTCGCGCGCAAACCGGCATCAAGACAGACGACGAAGAGCGGGAGCAGGGCCGGACTCCGGCTCGCAGCGCACGTAGCGTATAGCCGCTCCTCGTCTTCGTGGAGTAGCGCCTTGCCCACGTCATGCTTCTCCCTGAGCCAATCCACGTCTTCCGACAGGTTATGCCACAGGCGGAAGTTCTTCAGGATTTGCCTCAACACACCTATCTCGTAATTCACGCTTCGGTGACTGAGACCCTGCGTGAGGCGTTTCCTTTGGAGTGCCCTTATATCGGCGATATCAATGTCGCAGATCAAGCGGTCTTTGAATTCGGAGGTTAGCGACTCAACATACTGTCGGTAATTGCGAAGGGTGCTTTCGCTCTTTCCGATCTTCGCTTCGATCCATTCTTTAGCCGCGATCGCGAACAGCGGAATGCGCTCGCGCTTCCCTATCCGGTTGATGCCAAGCTCAAGGTCGCGCCGACGGGCACGTTCGGCTTCTCTGGCGACCGTTTTCGAATTCGTCTTGGCCGACTCGCGGATAAGCTGCCCCTGAAAAAGGAACTTGTACCAGTACGTTTGGCCACGCTTATAAACGCCCATCGGTCGTCATCTCCAAGAACGGCCAGCGTCGCTGGCCTGAGCCAGATAACGGTGAACTTCGGTATCCAGCACGACTACTCGCCGCCCGAGGTGCGCGGCCCTGAGTCGGCCGCGCTTGACCTCCAGACGAATGAACGGCACCGAGACGCCGAGACTGCGGGCTAGCTCGTCCAGGGTCCAGCCGAGTTTTGGGGTACTCAGCCTCTCCGAATCTGCGGCTTGGGCTTGGGAACTGACTTGAACTACTGACATGATGACAACACCTCGATCCGTTGAGTGCGACGGTCATTTACCCATCGTCAAACTGATCATAGCCCAATTCTGCCGTAATTGTCAAATTCCATAATTCTGATACGAAGGCCGGATTCACGATTCGGTCAGCAGGCCCAAACGCAGGAGTCGGACCCGTGCGGCCTGTTCGGAGACCTGGCAACGCCTCATGATCCGTGCGATCACGGCGCGGCCGGGCTCCGAATCGACGTCCAATGGGAACTTGCTCCCGTCCCGCATCGCGATCTCACCGGCCATCACGAGCACGTACGACCGTGGCATCAGCAGCGCCCCGCTGATGTAGGCTGCCTGCCATTCCATCCAGTCGTTCTCGGGAGCGGTCACGATGGTGTCGCGTTCGCAACGCCATGATCGCGCGGCGGGACGGCGGTCCGAATCTCGCCCGGATTTTCTCCACAGTGGAGCGTGAAACCGCACGTGCCCGTACTCGTGGCCCAGAGTCATCCGCAGCCGGTTCTCATAGCGGGGCGACGATAGCCGCTCGGAAATCTTCACCTTGGGGTTGCGGTCAGAAAAGTAGTCTGTGTATCCGTCCACGCTTTCAGGGAGGTCGGCATACAGGTCGAGGTCGTCGGCTTCGGCCTCGATCATGCGGATTATGTCGTCGGTGGGGATCGGCAGCCTGAAGCCGCCGGAGCGGTGGTCCATGAACTCAGCGACGATTCGCTCGCATCGCTCGTCAAGCTCTTCCGTCTTGAAGTAGAGACGCTTGATCGGGCGTCCGAGCGGATCGCGAAGCAGCTTCATTTTCGCTTGCCGGTCGGTTTTACTCCCAGCGCGCTGCGGAACGCGCGATAGGCGGCTTCGACACGCTCCTGGTTGGCCTCGGTTTTCACGTCCGGGGGCTGGCGGTTCGCATGAAAGTACAGCACATCGGGCGAGATGCCGACAATCTTTGCCATCTGCTCGATCAGGTAGTCCTCTGGCGGATAGCGGTGATCATGTTCGACCGCATTGAGATACGGAGGGTCCACTGGACGCCCGTCCTCGCGCTTCAAGCGCGCGGCAAGCTCTCTCTGCGTAAGCCCGGCCTTTTTCCGAGCGTCCCTAAGCACTTGACCGAAACTCTTCATTCAAGTTCATCAGCGCCAGCAACCGCCGCTCGCCGCCTCCTGCCGCTAAAGATTATCGGAATCTGCAGGAAATGTCATCGAAAGCCACAATCTCGGAATTACAGAAATCCACAAGTGACAGACCGAACGCATCGCCGGTATGATTGCGTCCGCTTCCCCGCAGGGGCAGGACGCGCTTCTGTTCGGTTCGGGTTTGCGCACCATTTTAAAGGCGCGCTCCCTGTATCTGGATTAGGGGGCGCGTAATGAGCATTTTTCCCTCAGCCCTCACGATTGCTGGGGTCGAGGGAAAAATGCCTGTGGTTTATGAATCCGTGACGCGAGGCCGTTCCGCTCTGCGTCCCCGCCGGACAGGTTCTGTACCTGGCCAAGGGACGCGCGGAAGGGCGAGCCTCCAATGAGGTCGCCACAGAGGTGAGATCACGAACGCGATGTGACGAAATGAGATTCGGGTGCGGCAGGCCGAGCGCGCGCTTGGTCAGGGAAGACCGCGTGAGGGAGCTGAACTGGTCGCCGCACCCGAGACAATAGCCGTCGCAAGCCCGAACAGTCACTTGGGCCTAAAGAGCCCGCATCGTGCAGGGATGGGCTGGACGAGAGGAGGAGAGTAATGGAGGAGCGGCACCTGTTCGTGGGTATCGATGTCTCGAAGAAGCAACTGGACATAGCTTTCCGACCCGAGGGAAAGGCTGTCAGCGCGCTCAACAACCGGCGCGGCATCGCGAAATTGGCTAGGCACCTCTGGAAGCTTGGTCCCGTGCAAGTTGTGGTGGAAGCGACCGGAGGCTTCGAAAGGGACTTGGTCTGCGCGTTGGCGGCAGTCGGCGTTCCTGTCGCGGTAGTGAATCCACGCCTGGTGAGCAACTTCGCCAAGTCAACCGGATTGCGGGCGAAGACTGACGCCATTGATGCTGGGGTGTTGGCGCGCTTCGCTGAGGCGGTCCGCCCGGAGTCCCGGCCGCTACCTGATGCGGAAGCTCGGGAACTGAGCGCGTTGGTAGCGCGTCGTCGCCAGCTGATCGAGATGACGACGGCTGAATCGAATCGCCGGGCGCTCGCGACCAAAGCGGTGCGCCGGTGGATTGCTGCTCACCTGCGCGGACTGAAAGAACAGATCGCGGCGGTAGATAAGGCAATACAGAAAGCGATCTCGGCATCCGAGATCTGGCGCAAGAAAGCTGAACTCATTTCGAGCGTGCCGGGGGTTGGTCGCGCCACCACGGCGATACTCCTCGCGGGCCTGCCCGAGCTGGGACAACTGAATCGGCGTCAGATCGCCGCGCTGGTTGGCCTTGCGCCGTTCGCCCGTGAAAGCGGGACCTGGCGCGGCAAGCGCGCGATAGCCGGCGGTCGCGGACACATCAGGGCAGCGTTGTACATGTGCGCGGTGGTGGGCATCCGGCGGAACTCGACGCTCAAAGCCTTTTACGAACGGCTGCGCGGACGTGGCAAGACTGCGAAGCAAGCGCTTACCGCGTGCATGCGGAAGCTGCTGGTGACGCTGAACGTGATGATTCGGCAGGAGACTCGATGGCGATCGGCGATGGTTCCAACTTCGGCCGGGAGTTGACCTTCTAGACAGTCTCCTTCACCCGAAATTGAGGGAGCGCGCAGGATTCCGAGACGCGCGAAGCGGAGCGCTGCACGGCGTGACAAGCGAAGCGTCCGGCGTCAGCCGGTGGCGCGCCATGCCAGTGGAGCGAGCGCCACCAATTATCTCGGGGGCAGAAGACTAATCACCTTCGCATGCCGTGGCCCCGATTAAGAGTGTGCCGCTGCTCATCGGGCAGGACCGTGAACGCGGAGTGGGGGGACGCCGATCTGATGCTCAAGCGCCATGGATTTCTCGCGGCTTCTATTGAGCGCTCTTGGGAGCTGGCCGCGGTCGTTCGTATAGATAGCGACCGGCTTCCGCGCGCGGCTGATCGACACGTAAAATTGCTTCCGATTGACGAGCTCAGGCGAAAGCCGCGTGTCGATATCGACGATGACGCGATCAACGGTCGCGCCTTGCGCGGAGTGCGACGTGGAAGCGTAGCCATGGTCGATGTGGCGCAGACGGTCGGACGCGACGCTCAACTCCTTGCCGTTGTCTAAGCGCATGACGGCCCGATGAGCGTCGATGGATTTGATTGTGGCGAAGTCGCCATTGGCAACGCCGAGTGCCCGGTCGGGTGCGCGGAACTGGATGCGGTCGCCTCGTGCGAGGACCCGTTGTTCCTCGCGAAAGACTTCGACGCCGAACAGCCGGACTGGATTGTATTGGACGCGCCGCCCGTCGCCCGTGTTGACCGTAAGCACGTTGGCGTCGCGATCGACTGCCTCGACGCGCCCATAACCTCCCTTGGGAATCGCGAACTGTTTGCTTCCACGAGTGAAGCGGATCACATCGCCTTCTTTATAATTGTAGGCCATCGCGCGCTGCGCGCCAGAGAGGCCGCGATTCACCAAGATGGTCTGTTCGGTTCCGAGGGGCGATACATGGCCGCGGGCGATCAGCTCGGCGCGGATGGCTTTGTTCAGTTCGCGGCGCTCGTCGTTTGCCGGGCTGACGACCAGAACGCGTGCCCTGCCTCGTGGGCGGCGACGTATTCGCGCGCAATCTGTTTGCGGCGTTGTTCGAGGTCGGCGACTTCGCGGATGTCGCCGCGGCGCTCAAGAATCGCGAGCGACTCCGCAATTTCACCTTTGGCCGCGTGCATCACGGCTTCGCGGAGCTCGGGATCGCGCTGGCGGCGGATGGTATCGAGCCGGGCGACCAGCATTCCGGCCTCCTGCATTTGATAGACGGGCCGCCCCGCTTCGATCGCGTGATGCTGGCGCTGGTCGCCCACGAAGACGATCCGCTCGACGCTTTGCTCGCGAGCCTTGCGGAGAAGCCGGTTAACCTGCCGCGTGGGGAGCAGGCTCGACTCGTCGATGATCCAGACTTCGTTTGAGGCAACTCGTGTTGATGAGCTTTCGAGGAGGCTGGCGACGGTCTTGGCCGACACACCGGCCTCGGAGAGCGACTTGACCGCGCGCGTCGTTGGCGCGAACCCGAAGACAGCGTAGCCATGGTCTTCCGCGAATTCGCGTATGGCGCCGACGGTGGTGGTCTTCGCGGTACCAGCGCGACCTTCGATCGAGGTGATCCAGTCGGTGGACGCCAGCATCAATTCGGCGACGGCAGTCTGATCAGGAAGCAAGTTGCGCTGGCTCGCCCATCGGCGGATCTCGTTAGGACTGCTGACAGCGGCTGCGCTACCTTGGCCCGCCCGCATTAATTCGATGTTCTCGCGTTCAAGGGCGATCATCTCCGGCGTCGTATAGGCGCCTCGCGGCGAATTCACGGAGTCGCCGGCGACGATCAGCCGGCCGTTTTGCTGGAACCGGTCGCTCTCAACGCGTATGCGATGAAGGTCGGCCTGCCCCATCGCGTGCTGCAGGGCCTTCGCTTCAAGCGTACGGCGATCGATGACCGCTTCGCGCTCGCTGTTTTCGTTGATACTCTGGCGAAAGGCTTCTCCCGCCTTTTCCGGATGTCGAAACTGGATGGGACCGCGTTCGCGCGATTGCGACAAGAGACGCTCGACTTCGATTCCATATTCCTGCGCACGCGAGCGCCACTCCGCCTTCAGACTTTCTTCGTTGCGATGATCCTTGGCCAGCCGCGTGCGATGTGCGATGTTCTGCGCTGCCCTGGCGCCCGCCAAGCCTTCACGGGCGAGCGTTTGCTCGATGTCCTGGCGGCGACGGGAGAACGCCATCACCTGCTCGCGCGTGTAGCCGTCAAGCTCCCATCGTCCGTCTCCTCCGGCGATCCTGATTTCGTATCCGAGCTGCTGAACCTCGCGGGCGAGCTCGGAACGATAAACTGCGGTTGCGAAGCCCTGTGCCCGATAGATTTCGATCGGGTCGAGGCCGCGCCACTGTCCGTCCGGGCGGCGGGTCATGTTGGCGATCACGACGTGCGTGTGAAGGTGAGGGTCGGGACCGTAGCCGTCTTGAACTCCGCCGGCGGGCCGGGCGGCAATGTGATCGAAGCGCGCGGCGACGATATTGGCCGTTACAACCCATTCGCTGCCGCCTCGGCGGCGCGAGAGCGCATATTGTTCGAGCTCCTCCAGTGCGCGACCGACTGCCTTACGGTGCGCCTCGATAAGGCGGCGATCGTCTCCGACCAGCCCTTGGATGCTCACCGACTTAGGCGCGTTGAAGGTCGCGTCCCAGCCAGCGCGCCTGTCCTCGTAGCCGTTCGCCTTATAAACGAGCACTTCTCCGGACGCGGGACGAAGCCCATGCAGCACGGCGCGGAAGTCCTCGGTCCCAACCTCGCCGGAGAGTCCCAACTCATCAGCGCCAAGTCCGAACCATTGCCCTGCGATCCGCTGTTTCTCGGTGTAGTAGTCGTCCTGCGAGTACTTCTCTTCGTAATAGGTCTCGGCTTGGGCGGCGGTGAGCGCGCCTTTGGACATTACCAGCATTAGTCCTGAATCCTCACCGGAGCGCCTGTGGTCCCGTTCGGAGGCGTCGGGCCGCGACTGATCGTCAGCGTCGCCAAGTCGGCGCTGAGATCATGGCTGACCGGCCTCGGAAGAGCGCGCGGAATGAACTCGACCTGGCGCCTGCGCGGAACGCAGAGCCTCACTTTGACGCGGGCGCGATCGAGACCGGCGATGCAAAGATAGCCTTCCAGCTTCGGCAGCCGCTGGACCTCCGACGCCATCACCACCGGCTCGGTCCGGCGTGCAGGATGGAGGTTGTACCGGTTGCCGTGCTCGGCCGTGCTTATTCCGATCTCCTCGCACAGCACCTCGCGATCGCCGATCTGCCGCGCGATGAAGGTGGCGGTCTCGGGCTCATCAACGCGCAGCAGGAGCTTGTTCGAAGGCATGGACGCGAGCACTGCCGCCTGCTCGTGGCCATAGATCCGGCGCAGCTGGGCGATGCTCTGGAACCCCAGCACGGCGGCGAGTCCGCGCTTTCGTCCACGAGTTACAAGCGTCTCGAGCTTCGCCTGACGGCCAAGCACCGGCAACTCGTCCACCACGATCCAGACCCTTCGGCGACCGCCGGCGGAATTGAGCAGGCGGCCGACAATGAGGTCGAGCCAGAGATTCGCGAGCGGCAGCGCCGCCGAGTTGGACTCGTCCCGCATGGTCACGAACAACCATCCTTCGGGATGCCCGGCCCATTGGAGCGCGCTCCACGAGGGCCGTCCGTCAGACGGCGGCAAGTACAGGAATGGTCGGGTCGCGTTGGCGACGGTCGCGATAATGCCGGCGCCCTGCTCGTGCGCGCCGGGATCGATCAGGCTGTATGCGGGCGTACCGGAGATGGCCTGCTTCAACTTGTTGCGATCGAGTTCGAGCAGCTTCGGGATGCTCTGCGGCTCCCGAGGTTCCGCGACCTGAAGCAGGCTTTCGAGCAGCGTCCGGCTGGATTGACGGAAGAAGTGATCCGACCCGCTTTCGTAGCCTCGCGGGGGTTCGGGAATGAGGGAAGCTGCGAGCGTCGCCGCGTCAGCCTGGTAGTACCGCTCGCTGAATTCCAGCCACGGCGACCAGTAGGGACAGCGCTCATCGACCGGGTTGAGGATAAGGTCTCCGCGCACCGGCCGATAAAATTCCGACAGGTATTCGCACTCGGGATCGACCACGATGGCGAGCTCGCCGCGCGCCTGGATCTGGCGCAGCAGCGAGCGGATCGCCATCGACTTCCCCGCTCCGGTCGCCCCAGTGATGAGGAAGTGCTCGCACTCGGTCGACCGCGGAATCCGTACGTTGGCGAGTTCGACCCCCGCGCGCTCGCCCCGAAGCCCGGAGCGGCGAAGTTCGCGTGCGAGTTGGCGGGGATGGATCAGGCTGAGGCCGCGCAGGTGCTTCCCCTCAGGACGATCCTCAGAATCGCGGAGCAAGAGACAGCCGAGCGCTATGAGCGTCAGGGTCGCCGGTGCCACTCCCCAGACGCTATACGCGGCGAACCACTGCCCGAACGAACGCCCCGAATAGAAGCGCCAATTCAGGTAGAGATACATGCTGCCGATCGTGCCGCGACCGCCTCGGTAAGGAAGCGACAGGAAATATAGTGGTACCTTCTGGGTGAAGAACCAGGCGAGGAACCAGCGCCCGAAGTATTCGTGGGCGCCCGGTGCCGAGATGCGGCCGCTCCAGTACCAGACGAAGAAAAGGTCGGAAGCTGCCCAGATCACAATCCAAAGCAGCTGGATGCGAAGGTAGAGGCGCAACAGTATCGCGGGTGAACCGCGCCTCAATTCATATCTGATGGCAGTTCGCGATAAGTTCATGGCGTGCTGCTCCGGAGCCGTTGCATGTAGCGCTCGGCTTCCTGTTGGGCGGTCTGGCGGATCTGGTCGGTGGCCTCGGAGCCGACCTGATGGTCAAGCAGGTGCTGGAGCGTGAGCCGGGTGCGGGTCAGATCGAAAAGAATCTGATCGAGGCTTGGGTACTGGTTTGATTCGTCGATCGGCCCGCCGAGACGAGGGCGACTATCTCCACCGAAGTGCTCGGCGAGTACTGCGCGGATCAATTTCCGCGGCGAAATTCCTCTCTCTCGCGCCGTCTTCTCGATCCGTTCCAGCAATGCCGACGCCAGCCGCACCGTATATGGAATCTCCGCCATCGGACTGCTCTTCATTTGTTCAAGGCGTACACGCCGTACACTTCAATGACTCCGTGGACTTGGGCTGATGTGCTTCGCTCGGATCGGCGCGCCGTACACGCTGGCGTGCACGTAAAAGCGCGCGAAATTACGCCACTTTCCGATTGGTCCTGGACGTTTTGGTACACATCGTTCATCCAGAGGGATGAGTGGCGTGTCAGTTGTAAACACGTGCGAAGCACGTCAGCCGGTACCTCGTTAAGGCAGGTCACGCCGGCGCCTTGGTGCTGCCGTTGGATGAAGACGGGGCGGAGACACGGCGTGGCGGGATGTCAGCGGAGCGCGACCACAAATGGAATTCACGATCGGTCTCGAGGAAAGCCCGAAGGATTCCCGCAATGAGCGCTCTCGTGTCCACGGAGTCGCCGTGGACGTGCTCGTAGTACCGCGCGTAGCGTTCAACGCTGGCGTTGAGGTCGCCAGTCAGCACGACGCGTACCTGAACGGAGCGAAGCGGCTTGGTTATGCGTGCGAGTTTCATGTGAACCTCCAAAACTGCGGAGTTCGAGTTGCTTCCGAATCGAGTCAAGAGAGGACGTAATTCAGCAGGTGGACGACGACGAGCGCGATGCAGCCGCCGATACCGGATCCGACTAGGCGCCCGGCGTCCTTGTCGTGCCCTCCAACCGCGCAGAGAATAACCGCCCCGCTGAAAAGCGAGCCCTATAGCCGCAGGGGCCACGGTGCCGATCAGCCCGGCCTGCAAGGCAATCAGCGTCTGGTCCCAAGGCAGTGCGGCAGTCGCGGCTTGGCACGGTGCCGGAAGAGGCAATGCCGTTGCTGTGGCGAGGGTAACGAAGAGCTTTCGCGCCGTGGTTGTGTTCATGATTTCCTCAGATGCGCTGCGAAGGTGACTGAACAGTCGTAATTATGCAATTCCATAATTTATGTCAAGAGCAGGCCCTTCGGCGCAGTTTTAGGGACCAGGAGACGGGGCGGAGTGCCTATGGAACGCTGAAAACTGAGCGGATCATGCGCAAGCTGGTCGACGGCTATTTCCTCTTGAAGTTATTGGGCCCGGCGCGGATCAAAGGCGTGAGCGAGCCGGTCAGCGTTTACGAAGTGACGAGGCTGGAGCTGTCCCTGCTAAAAACTCTCTCCGAACAGAAATCGCAACAGCGCGGGAGGGAAGCGCGGCCTGCATCTAGTCTTGCAATCTGCCGAGCGGAGCGCGTTAGAGCCACGATACGAGCAGTCCGGGCGGCTCTGCCAGTCTTGGTTGGAGTACTCAAGATCGTCCCCGTATCTGAAGGCGCGCGCCTGATTGCGAACAAACGTCCGCCACGATTGCCCGGGACTTCGGTGCACGGTCGCCAAGTAGCGGGATACGTCGCTTGGGAAACCTTGAACCCAAGCATGAGCAGCTCGCCGTGGATTCGCGGTGCACTTCAAAGGAAGTTCTCCCGAGCCATTCGATTGATCAGTTCGCGGACTTCGCGAGAAACCCTGGGACGTCCGCCTAGCCAGCGATCACCTGACCGATATCTCCACAGCCCAGACCAGCCCTTGCGGCGCCAGCGCTTGACCGTCTCCGGCTGAATGAGTATCAGGCTTTCGGGCCAGCGCGGCCACCGCCACGAGAGCAAGATCCAGAACAGTCGATCCCAAAGACCGAAAGCACGGGCGACGAGTTCCGCTGCGCTCCAGCACGGCGATCTGATGGCGCAAGGCGATCGCTTCCAACAGCAGCGCGGTGCAGGTTCGAGGTTCACCGCCTAAGGCCGCCAGAAATGATTCGCTTGTCAGCGTCTCCATGCGCCAGAGGCTATCGCCAGGTCTTCAAAATCACCAACAAAGTCGTGTGGATTGGGTTTTGCGGGGGCACAGGCCCTTCAACCGGCCAAACGAATGCGCTGACTCCTTTCCCGATTTCCGCCGTCTTCGTCAGTCCCGCGAACCAAGTCTCGCAGCCTGGTTGCCGTCAAGCACATCCAGGTAACGAACGTGCCATACAAACACACTTGCTTAAATTTGCCGCTCAGCCGGAGCCTTCGGCAGGGGGCGGTCCTTTCCTAAGTCGGGTGAGGAAACCAGCCGTTCACCGTCGGCCTTGTGACGAATGCCGCCCGCTTACGCGCTGGAAGCTGATCGCAGCACTGCCCGTCCCCAGGGTATGTCGCGGTTATTTGCGAACCCACGCGTCAACGCACATTTATCGTTACATAAATAACGAACGAGCACCGAATGTCCAATCAGCGAGCCATGCAGGTCTGCTAGGTTGACGCCATGCGCGCGCGGTTCAAGTGTCAGGAATTCGAGGACTACGGGGCCTCAAGAACATTTCCTGGCTCACGTCGCGCCGGCTGAACAGACTTGCCGATGCACTGAAAATGAGCCGGGTTAAAAAGCGCGGCATCATTTTCGATGAACAGCACTCTTCCGAATCTGCATACATCTTGCTGTCGGGAGTCGCGCGCATCACATGCCGCAATCGCAAGGGCGATCGCACGCTGGTGATTATGGTCGCGCCGGGCATGATTCTGGGCGTGCCCGCGGCGGTTACCGGGATCAGATATAACTTCCGCTGCGAAGCGGTCACCGACTGCCGGATCGGAACCGTCACTTTGGCGACATTCATCCAAATCGCTTTGGAGATCGCCTCTGCAGACTTCATGCGCATGGCCGCCAGCTATTCTGGACGATAGAATCCGGCGCAGTTGCGCTGCTCGAATTTCATGGCCTGCACACTCGAGGAGCGAGTCGCATTGATACTGCTGGAGCTAAGCGAGAATTTCGGCATGCGCGACCAGCAAGGGGTGCGACTAATGGTGCCAGCAAGGCACAAGGATCTTGCTGAACTGGTGGGCGCCTCGTCCGCGGGTAACCGAGTATCTCACCGGCTTTGAGCACAAGCACCTAATCAAACGCGACGGACGTCAGTTGATCGTTAGACGCGACCGACTGGAGAGGTTTCTCGCGCAGAGAAACCTCCTAGCGCGATAACCTTCTCGGGCTATCTTCGTGTGCGTGGCGAAATACAATCAGGCGGCGGCTGGGGCCTGAAAGAGGCCGTTCCAATGTTTTCGCCAGCGGTATGAGTCAAGGTCTGCGATTGGATGGGCAGGAGCACCACTGCGCTGGGAGGAGCAATGAAATGAAACGAAACCAGTCGTCGTACTTGGGCGCGTTGCTGGTCCTCTGCGTAGGTCTCGCAACTGCTGGCGGGCCCTGGGCCCAGGGGTCTAAAACACCTCAAGCTCCAGATGATACCACCGGGAAAAGTGACGACAGGAGCGCTCGAATACCGCAGACATTGTGCTTCCTGCCACGGGCCAAATGGAAAGGGCGATGGCCCCGTGGTCGCAGCCTTGAAAAAGAAGCCTGCCGATTTGACCCAGATCACTAAAGGACACGCAGGAAAATTTCCGGAAGACTGGGTTCAGAACTACATCGACGGCACCGACATGATCCCTGCGCACGGGACCTAGTGAAATGCCGATTTGGGGCAATGAGTTCTCCAAGGGCAGCCCGGGGCTCAGTAAGCGGATGCAACATGAGGCGGACACCAAGATCAGGCTCCTAATCGAGTACGTCAAATCAATTCAGGAAGAATAAGGAGAAAGGTCGTCTGCGGGGGCGAGCGCGCCGTCGGATCGAGTCCGTCGGCGCGTTTCTTCTTCCTGCAGCCGATTTGGACAAGGCTCTATCGGCTCGATGACAAGAGGCTTCGATGATCTACGAAGATCACTCGCGGGGCGCCGGCGTTTCAGCGATGGATCATTCTCCAACATGCGACTGTGTTTGAAGGCAGGCGCAACACATCGACCGCACCGTGTGCCGGGGGAAAATCAATCGATGAGACCGCTTCGATGTCTGCAACACCGCTTGCATAGTATTTAATCCGCACCAGGTCGGGCAAAGAACAGTCGTTCACAAGGAGCTGTCGCCCGCGGCTCGCGACTGGAAATAGGCTACATCCCGATTTTTCACTTACCGAAGTTTTCCGGAGTAAAGTGCGAGGAGCTTATGTCTCGGTTTACAGCCTCAAACTTGAAGCTTCCTCGACTCTTATCGAGAACTGCATGACCCCGCATCTTCAACAGACCCTGCAAGGCCTCACTTCTGCTGAAGCGCGAAGACGACTTGAAATATACGGAAGAAACCTCGCAGTTCAGCATCGACCGGGCCAGCGACTGCTGGAGTTCGCGAAGCTTCTTCTGGATCCGATGGCAATCATGCTCGCGGTCGCCGCGGTGGCTTATCTTTTGATGGGAGAACGGTTGGAGGGATCCGTTCTCCTAGCAGCGTTGATTCCCGTTCTCGGCATCGACGTGATCCTCGAGATTCGCTCGCAAACGGCTCTTAAGAAACTCGCCACAAATGTCGAAGCAAAAGCACGCGTTATTCGCGACGCTCGGGAGCAAGAAGTCCCCAGCGAAATGTTAGTGCCGGGAGATCTCCTGTTACTTGGCGAGGGGGACATCGTTCACGCGGATGCGACCGTCGTAAGCGCCTCCAATCTCGCGATTGACGAGTCCCAACTCACAGGTGAGTCAGAGCCGCGGACCAAGCGAGCTAAGGAGGAGAGGGAGCACGAGGCTGGCGAAGAATCGCGCGTTTACGCGGGTTCCAGAGTGCTGGCCGGTCATGGGATCTCATATGTCACCGCAACGGGCGTGTCCTCGCAATACGGTCGAATCGCAGGTCTGGTTGCGGAGGCAATTTCCGAACGCACACCGCTCGAGC
>CAWHTV010000003.1:0-295862 GCA_963832395.1 uncultured delta proteobacterium
GGTCAGCGGGTCACGAAACCAACTGATTTCCTTTCCGGCCTGCAACGTATATTCGGCAATCTCATCGACCAGCGTTCTGGCATGACGGTTTTCGCTCATCGACTGCTCCTCAATTGAAAATCGTGAAAATCGGCCAACGGCCGCATCGAGGCTCCACCAACCGGCATCAGCGGCGATTCCAACGCCGCTCGCGGCTTCTTCACCAGGTGGTGCAGGTGGTGATCGACGTAAACGGGATCGCCGGCGTTCTTGAATTCATGACGCCGGGAACTCGACGATCACCTTGGCCTGGCCACCCGGCTTGCGCAGCGTCTGGAACATCTCGGGCACCTGGTCGATGCCGATAACGTCGGTCACCATCGGGCGCGGGTCGATTTTGCCGGTCGCCAGCGTCTCGATCGTCTCCTGGAACTCCGCGTCGTTGTAGCCGAGCACGAAACTGACGGTGACTTCCTTGAAAATGCATCGCACCGGCGTGATTTCATCCGGCTCCATGCATACCCCGAGCACCACCACCCGTCCCAGCGCCGAGACCATGCTGATCGCCGAGTCCAGCGTCGACTTCACGCCGATGCACTCGAAGACGAGGTCGGGGCCGCGGCCGGTAAGTTCGCGCATCCGCTCGGCCGGATCCTTGATGGTGGGATTGACGACCTCGGTCGCGCCGAGCCGCCGGGCAAGCTCGCTGCGCCCCGGCGCGAGCTCGGAGACGATCACCGTCGCGGCGCCCTTGGCCTTGCACCATACCAGGGTTGCAAGTCCGATCGGTCCGGCGCCCATCACCACGCACGCGCCGCCCGCACTCAGCCCGGAGCGGTTGACGCCGTGCAAGCCGACCGAGAGCGGCTCGACCAGCGCGCCCAACTGCGAGCTTACATTGTCGGGCAGCTTGAAGAGGCTCTTCGCTCCGCACATCACGTACTCGGCATAAGCGCCGGGGAGCTGCCCCAGGCCGAGCCCGCGGATGTTCTCGCAATGCATCCCGTGGCCGGCGACGCACTGCTCGCAGGTGTTGCATCCGATGTACGGCAGCGAAGTCAC
This sequence comes from uncultured delta proteobacterium, assembly GCA_963832395.1. Lineage (GTDB taxonomy): Bacteria > Desulfobacterota > Binatia > Binatales > Binataceae > JAKAVN01. The sequence continues at coordinate 1,042 of CAWHTV010000003.1, forward strand.
GCGGTCGCCGATCGCGTAGCCGCTGACCCGCGGGCCGAGCTCGACGATCTCACCGCAGAACTCGTGCCCCATCACCGAGTCGGGCGGCATCCCGAAGCCGTACTGCACGGCGTGCAAGTCAGAGCCGCAGATTCCGCAGTCATGGACCTTGAGCACGACCTCGCCGGGCCCGGCCGTGGGCCGGGGCACGTCGATCACGGCCATCTCGTTCTGTCGCTTGTAGACCGCGGCCTTCATCGAACTGCCTCCCCGCGGGATTTTTACAAATTTGCGCTAGCGCTATTTGCGCTCGATAAGCTCGATCTTGTAGCCGTTGGGATCTTCGATAAAGGCAATCACCGCGCCACCGAATTTCATCGGGCCAGGCTCGCGCGTAACCTTCACGCCCTTGTGCTTGAGCTCCTCGCAAGTCTTGTAGATGTCGTCGACGCCGACCGCGAGATGGCCGAAGGCGGTGCCCAACTCGTAGCTCTTGGTGTCCCAGTTATGGGTGAGCTCGACCACCGTGTTGTCTTTCTCGTCGCCGTAGCCGACGAAGGCCAGGGTGAATTTTCCGTCAGGATAGTCCTTGCGATTGAGGAGCTTCATTCCCATCGCGCCGCAGTAGAACTTCAGCGTTTCGTCGAGATCGTTGACCCGAATCATCGTGTGCAGAAACCGCATCGTGGTTCTCCCTTCTTCGCGCGCCATCCCGCGCGCGGCGATCGCACGGCCGAGTTGGCCGCGGATTTCGTCGAAGACCTTCTCCGTCGGCCGCATCCGGAGCGCTTCCATCCGCTCGACCAGTTCCCAGCGCTCGACCCCGAGCATCCGCGCCGCCTCGTGCTCGTGCAAACGGCGCGCGTCAACCAAGGCCAGGATCGCCCACTGCCGCATGCGCGCCGCGAACGCGTCCTCGGGAAAGCCGGCGTCGAAGACGTCGGTGGGCAGGTCGAGCGTGACTTTCACTTTTCACTTATCGCTTTCACTTCTTCACGGCCGCATGGGCTCTTTTTCCGCGATTGGGCGCGTGATGTCAATCTGCCGGGTTGCAGCAACAACGTTCTCTTACCTGCCCGCGGAGTTCCTCTTTCGCGTCTCCAGACATCGCCGATGCCCGCCTAGCCGCCACGAGGCTTTGAAAACCGGATGTGATATGCACTTTTAGAGGCTGGCGGAACCGGGCGTAAGGAGGCACGCAAGAAGGCAAATGGACTTCAACTATAGTCCCGAAGATGAGGCGTTTCGCGCGGAGTTCCGCGTCTGGCTCGAAAAGAATCACCAGTACGCAACGCCCGCGCGCGAGCCGCTGGCCGACGAGTCCGACGACGAGTGGAGCGCGCGCATCCGATGGCATCGCAAGCTCAACGAGGGCGGTTGGATCGGCCTAAGCTGGCCCAAAGAGTATGGCGGCCGCGGCGCAACCCTACTCCAGAGCATCATCTATGAGCAGGAGCTCGAGCGCGCAGGCACCGCCGTCCCATCCATTGGCTTCGGCATCTCGCTGCTCGGCCCCACGCTCATCCACTGGGGCACCGAGGAGCAGAAGCGCCGCCACCTGCCCAAGATTTTCACCGCCGAGGAAGTCTGGTGCCAGGGCTACTCGGAACCCAACTCGGGCTCCGACCTGGCCTCGGTGCAGACCCGCGCGATCGAAGAGGGCGACTACTTCGTCGTCAACGGGTCGAAAATCTGGACCTCCTCCGCGCAGCACGCCGACTGGATATTTCTGCTTACCCGCACCGACTCCGAGGTGCCCAAACACAAAGGCATCAGTTACCTGCTAGTCGACATGAAAACCCCCGGGGTGACCGTGCGCCCGCTGGTCCAGATGACCGGCGCGCGCGGCTTCAACCAGGTTTTCTTCGAAGACGTCCGTGTACCCAAGGCCAACATCGTCGGGCAGAAGAACCAGGGATGGCAGGTCGCGATCACCACGCTGATGTTCGAGCGCTCGGGTGGCCATGACCGCGGGCTGATGCGCCAGGTGCGCGAGTTGACGGCGCTGGCGCGGCGGATGCCGCGCAATGGGCATCGCGCCTGGGATGACACCAGCGTGCGGCAGAAGGTCGCGCAGTTCACGATGGAGGTCGAAGCGATCAAATACACCGGCCTTCGCAACCTGACCCGCCAACTCAAGGGACTGCCGCCGGGGCCGGAGGGCTCGATGATGAAGCTGTGCGCGAGTGAGCTGGGACTGAAGATCGCGACGTTCGCGATGGAACTGTTGGGACCGTACAGCCAGTTCGAGCGTGGCGCGGCCTTCGCGATGGACCACGGGTCGTGGTCGCAGCGGATGCTGGCGGCGCGCGGCCCGACGATCTATGCCGGGACCAACCAGATCCAGCACAACATCATCGGAGAGCGCGTGCTGGGCCTGCCCAAGGGATAACGCCGGACCGGCTTGGCGCGTCGCGCGCGCACACTTGCCCTGAAGCGCTAGCGGCTCCGCGGCGCGGCCGGGCCTGCGCTGACGACCACGTGCTGCTGAAGCGCGCGAACGCTGATGCCAAGCTTGCGCGCGGCCGCCACCCGATCGCCACCGCATACCATCAGCGCCTGCAACGCCATCTCGCGCCGCATCCGGAACGGACTCGACTTCCAGATCGAAGAACCGAATATCCAGGGACTGATGGCGGGGCCGAGGAGTTGAGGACGGACGTCGGCCGCATGGATAAGCTGGCTCGCGCCGTCACGCTGCAGGATCGCGAGGCGCGTAACCAGATTGTGCAGCTCGCGCACGTTGCCCGGGAACGGATAGCTACTCAGCGCCTTGAGCGCGCCGGCCGTGAAACTCAGTCGGGGCGCCGCTTGGCGCAGGAAGCCGGCGGCGAGCAGTGCGATGTCGGCGCGGCGCTCGCGCAGCGGCGGCACTCGCAGGGTAAGCACGGCGAGCCGGTCGTACAGCTCGCGCTTGAATCGGCCTTTCGAGACCATCGGCCCCAAAGGCCGGTTCGTCGCCGACACCAGGCGGGCGCCGGCGCGGATCTCGCCCGCCACGCAATCGCCGGCCCGCAACATCGCGTGCAACACCCGCGTCTGCGCGGCAGGCGAGAGTTCCGAGACCTGGTCGAGAAACAGCGTGGTGTCGGAGGCAGTGCATAGCTCGTCGAGCCGATTTTCGGTGCCTACTGCGCCGCGTGCCGCATCATTGGCTGCGTCTTCGCCGCATCTTCGGACGCGTCTTTCAGCGTGGACTTGGAGAGCGGGTTGGGCTCGGAGAGCAGGGCGGCGTCATTAAGCGCCGCGCAGTTGACTGAAGACATTCCACCTGTACGTCCGCTGGCTGCGTGAATGAGACGCACCAGCAGTTCCTTGCCGGTGCCGGTCTCGCCCGTGACAAGGATCGGCGAATCGGCCTGTCCGGCGCGCGTCGCAGCGCGAATGAGCGCGAACATCGCCGCGTCGGTGGTCAAGAGCGGCGGAGCGAGTCCGAAAGCCTGCGAGACGACGTAGCTCGCCGCGGCCCACACGCCGGGCCCCTCGAATTCGATCGCGTCCTTCTTCTCCTGCGTCTCCTGCGTGTCGTGCGTATCTTGCGTATCTGGCGTCCCCTGCGAATCTTGCGCATCGTGCGCCCCGCCGCCGACGCGATCGATTCGGAGCCGTTCCGTGGAGAGGCCGGCAGGACCGTCAGTGACCAGCGCTTCGACGCGAATCGTGGCGCGCTCGCGATCGCCCGGTGCAAGCAATTCGATTCCCAACCCCGAAAGCAGGGGTCCCATCAATCGCGACAATGCCGGCGCCAGCCAGACCCTTTCGCCGCTTGTAGGCGCGTTGCCTGTCATACTATTCCGCTTCGCTTTTCGTCCTGGTGATTTCCGTCTGGCGATTTCCGTTTCCGCGTGATCTTTCATCCGATACCTCGCAAAGGCCCTCCCGCATCCGCTCGCCATCCACTCCATCCGCCCCCCCGCGCTTCTTGAGTGCAAGGCGGATACCAACCGGGGGAAAGAGCCAGAATCCAAGCAAGCGGAGCAGGGGTCGCTATTGCTATCGGGGACGACGAAAAGTTGGCGGTGAAAATTTGTATTGGCGCCAGCGCGTTCGACGAACGTGTAAACAATGGGCGAAAGCGGCGCAACGATGGGTCGCATCGGAGACACCCTCGATGCGCGAGTGATACGTCCGTGAGCCGGCGCGCGGGTGTGAGACGACTTTGCGCCGCCGAAACTCGCTGGCTTTTTTGAACCGCGGATGTTCTACACCCTTGATTGAGTCGATGACCTAAAATGATATGCGCGCCCGAAAATCATCCTCGAAAGTCGATGGACGTGCGCGGGCGGAGCGATAGCGATGGCAAACGCGCATCAGAGTGAACCCGCTTACAAGGTCGTGATCGAAAAGGACCAGGTGATGCGCACGCGCGACGGCGTGTGCTTGCGCGCCGACGTCTATCGTCCCGATGCGCCGGGGCGCTTCCCGGTGCTCCTGGTGCGCACGCCATACGACAAGGGCGCCGGGATGGCGCTGACGGAGAAAGATTACTTCCCACCACGCGGCTACGTCGTGGTGGTGCAGGACACGCGCGGACGCCATAGCTCCGAGGGCGATTTCTATCCTTTCGTACACGAGGCGCGCGACGGTTACGACGCCGTGGAATGGGCGGCCGCCCTGCCCTGGTCGGACGGCAAGGTCGGGATGGTCGGGCAGTCGTATCTCGGCCTGGTGCAGTATTACGCCGCCAGCCTGCGGCCGCCCGCTCTGCGAGTCGCTGCGCCTGTCTCAGGGCCGGTCAGCTATTTCGAGAATTTCGCCTATCGGCGCGGCGCGCTCGAACTGGGATGGATGCTGGCCTACTTCATGTTCATGGCGCGGGATACGCTGGTGCGCAAGGGAATTTACGACCAGCATCGCGATCGGCTGGACAGCTATGTCTCGCGCCCGGACATCCCGATGGCTCCGCTCAAGCGCGACGCCTATCAACATCTGCCGGTGCGCGAGTGGGGCGAGCGCCTGAAAGATGGCGCGCCATATCTTGCCGACTATCTCGGCCATTGGACTGACGGTCCGTACTGGGCCGCGACCGATCTGCGCCCGCGCTTCGGCGAATTCGACACGCCGATGTTTCACGTCGGCTCGTGGTACGACGTCTTCCAATACGACACGCTCGCGATGTACCTCGGGATGCGTGACGGCGCGCGCAGCGAGCCCGCGCGGCGCGCGCAGAAGTTGCTGATGGGTCCGTGGGCGCATCTGCTGCCCTACTCGATCCCGACTTCGCGCGGCACCGGGGATATCGACTTCGGCCCCGAGGCGATAGTCGAGCTGCACGCCCTGCAACTGCGATGGTTCGATCACTTTCTCAAAGGCGTCGGCAACGGCGTGCTCGAGGAGCCACCGGTACGCTTGTTCGTGATGGGCGAGAATCGATGGCGCGACGAAAACGAATGGCCACTCGCCCGCACGCGATACACCGAAATGTTTCTGCGTAGCGGCGGGCACGCCAACCGCCTCGATGGTGACGGGCGGCTCGCGCCTGCGCGGCCCGGCGACGAGCCGGCCGACCGCTACATCTACGATCCTAACGATCCGGTGCCGACACGCGGCGGCACGGCACTGGGGTTGAAGGCCGGCGTCTTCGATCAGCGCGAGGTCGAGCAGCGCAACGACGTGCTGGTCTACACCGGCGAGACGCTCGCGAGCGACCTGGAAGTCACGGGGCCGGTGACGATGATTCTGTACGCGGCGTCGTCGGCGCCGGACACTGACTTCACGGCCAAGCTGTGCGACGTGAGGCCGGACGGCTACGTGCAGAATATCGTCGAGGGCGTGGTGCGCGCGCGTTTTCGCGAGTCGCTCACGGCGCCGTCGCCGATCGTGCCCGACCGGGTCTACGAATACCGGCTCGACCTGTGGGCGACAAGCCATCTGTTCCGGGCCGGACATCGCCTGCGGCTGGAAGTTTCGTCGAGCAATTTTCCGCGTTACGACCGCAATCCCAACACCGGACACGACCTGTTCGCCGACGCCGAGCTGGCGCGGGCGCATCAGAGCGTCTTCCACGACAGCCGCTACTCCTCTCGCGTGATACTTCCGGTGATTCCGCGGTGATCCCGTGCTAGCGATCGGCGCGGGCCGAGGTGTGGACGAATCGGCGTCGCGAAACGGCGCGAGCGGCGATTTTCCCCGAGCTCGGCAACCCTGATAGTATCTAGCCGCTCAGGTTCGCGGTCACCGGCGCTCGGATTCTGACTTCGATCGGACGACCAGGATTCGCGCCGCGCCGCGAGCATAAAATCTCAGCGCTGCGAAGCCAGGACTTCGAAACCGAGAACTCGAGAGTCGAGACTGCGAAGCCGGGACTGCGAGGACAGACGTAATTTGACCGCACACAGCTTGCCAGGCCGATTGCCCTCGCCTGTCCATCACAATAAGCCGCATCCCCTCGCCGCCGATCGAATTGCCCGCCATGCATCTCGATCCGCCGGCGTCATGCGGATCGGGATCGCGCGCAATCGCGATCGCCGCAGCGCTCGGCGCCGGATGCTCGAAGTCCGGGCCCGAACGGCGGCGGCTTCATGAGCGGACCCGTCCCGGTGCTGATTGCCCAGGCCGTGCGAAAGACGGTCCCGATTCAGCTCCATGCCATCGGCACGGTCGAGGCCTACTCGACCGTCTCAGTGAGGTCACAGATCGACGGCAAGATCGCCGAGGTTCATTTCCATGAAGGCGAGGACGTAAAAAAGGACGACCTGCTGGTTACGATCGATCCGCGCCCGCTCGAAGCTGTCCTGCATCAGGCCCAAGCCAATGTCGCCCGCGACCGCGCGCAGCTTGCGCAAGCCGTCAATGACGAAAAGCGCTACGGCTACCTGTTGGAGCAGGGCGTGGGCTCGCGCGAGCAGTCCGACCAGGCCCATGCAACCGCACAGGCGCTGCGGGCTACTGCGATGGCCGACCAGGCCGCCGAGCAGACGGCAAAGATCAATCTAGAGTACACCGAGATCCGTTCGCCGATCGCCGGCCGCACCGGCAACCTGATGCTTCATCCGGGCAACCTGGTCAAGGCCAACGATTCCGCCAGCGCGATCGTCGTGATCAACCAGGTCAAACCCATCTACGTCGACTTCAACGTGCCCGAGAAGGACCTCGACGAGGTCCGCCGCGACATGACCGGCCATCAGCTCGCCGTGCTGGTGCGACCCCGGAGCCGCGAGCTCCAGGCGGCCTCGGAAAGCGGCACGCTCAGCTTCATCGACAATGCCGTCAACGCCAACACCGGCACCTTCGAACTCAAGGGTCTGTTCGCCAACGAGACGGAGCGGCTATGGCCGGGACAGTTCGTCGACGTCACTTTGACTCTCAGCGAGCTCCCGGACACAATTCTGGTGCCGTCGCAGGCGGTGCAAACGGGACAGGACGGGTCCTTCGTGTTCGTAGTGGAACGGGATATGTCAGCCAAAGCGCACCCGGTAGTGGTGGGCGACTCGCTCGAGGGTCAGACGGTGATCAAGAGCGGGCTCAAGGGCGGTGAGACCGTGGTCACCGACGGCCAACTGCGGCTGTTTCCCGGCGCCAAGGTGAAAATCAAGAGCGGACTGGATCAGCCGGCGCAGCAGGTACCCTCGTGAACCTCGCCGAGCTTTTCATCCGCCGCCCGGTGATGACGACGCTGATTTCGCTGGCGATCGTCTTCTTCGGAATGATGGCCTACCGGCTGCTGCCGGTGAGCGACCTGCCCAACGTCGACTTTCCCACCCTCGTGGTCAATGCCACGTTGCCCGGCGCCAGTCCCGAGACGATGGCGTCGTCGATCGCGACGCCGCTGGAGCGGCAGTTCTCGACCATCGCCGGCCTGGACCAGATGACTTCGACCAGTTTGCAGGGCCAGACCAGCATCACGCTCGAGTTCGCGCTCGACCGCAATATCGACGCCGCCGCGCAGGACGTGCAGGCCGCGATCGCGGGGGCCCAGTCGCGGCTGCCGCTGGGGATGCCGAGCCCGCCTTCGTACGAGAAGGTCAACCCGGCCGACAAGCCGGTGCTCTATCTCGGGCTGAGCTCGCCGACCCTGCCGCTCTCGCAAGTCGACGAATATGCCGAGACCTATCTCGCCGAGCGCATTTCCATGATTAGCGGCGTCGCGCAGGTCGTGGTGTACGGCTCGCAAAAGTACGCGGTGCGCATTCAGATCGACCCGCAGGCGCTGGCCTACCGCGGCATCGGTATCGACGAGGTCGCGCAGGCGATCGAAAACGCCAACGTCAACCTGCCCACCGGCACGCTCTACGGTCCGCATGAGGCGTTCACCGTGCAGGCCAACGGCCAGCTCACTGACGCCGCTGCCTACCGGCCGATAATCGTGGCCTACAAGAACGGGGCGCCCGTGCGGCTGGAGGAAGTGGCTCGGGTGCTCGACAGCGTCGAGAACGACAAGGTGGCGGGATGGGTCGGCGATCAGCGCGCGGTGGTGCTCGCGATCCAGCGCCAGCCGGGCACCAACACGGTCGAAGTGGTCAACGCGATCGACAAGATCCTGCCGGCCTTCCGCGCCGAGCTGCCGGCCTCGGTTAACATCACGAACCTGTACTCGCGCGCGGATTCGATTCAGGCTTCGGTTTCCGACGTGCAGTTCACGCTGCTGCTGACCGTGTTCCTGGTGGTGATGGTGATCTTCCTGTTCCTGCGCAATATCTCCGCCACCGTCATCCCGAGCGCCGCGCTGCCGATGTCGATCATCGGCACCTTCGGAGTGATGTGGGCGCTCGGCTACACGGTCGACAACCTCTCGTTGCTCGCGATCACGCTGTCGGTCGGCTTCGTGGTCGACGACGCGATCGTGATGCTCGAGAATATCGTGCGCCACATGGAGATGGGCAAGAGCGTGATGGAGGCGGCGCTCGACGGCTCGCGCGAGATTGCGTTCACCATTCTCTCGATGACCTTCTCGCTGGCCGCGGTCTTCATCCCGGTGCTGTTCCTGGGCGGAATCATGGGCCGCCTGCTGCACGAATTCGCCGTAACTATTGCGGCCGCCATCCTGGTCTCGGGTTTCGTCTCGCTGAGTCTCACCCCGATGCTCTGCAGCCGCTTCCTGCGCCCACCCGGTAGCGAGCGCCACGGCCGCCTCTACATGGCGACCGAACGCGGCTTCGACTGGATGCTCGAGGTCTATCGCCGCAGCCTGACCGTCGTGATGACCTATCGGCGCGCGACCCTCGCGCTGGCCATCGGGCTGCTGGTGGCGACTTTTTACCTGCTTTCGGTGGTCCCCAAGGGCTTCCTGCCCAGCGAGGACCAGGACCAGGTGCTGATGTTCACCAAGGCGGCGCAGGGGATTTCGTACGACGCGATGGTCAAGCATCAGGAAGCGATAGCCGAAATCATCCGGCGCGACCCCAACGTCACGACTTACTTCTCTGCCGCCGGCGCGACCGGCTTCAGCGGCGGCGGCAACACCGGCATCCTGTTCGCGCGCTTAAAGCCGCGCAGCGAGCGCAAGCTGAGCGTCGACCAGATTATGGACGAACTGCGGCCCAAGCTCGCGGCCGTGCCCGGCGTCATCGCCTTTCTGCAGAACCCGCCGCCAATCGAGATCGGCGCCAAGTTCACCGAGGCCACCTACCAGCTCGCGCTGCAGAGCCCCAACAGCGAACAGCTTTACAAGTACGCGCAGATCCTGGAGCGCAAGATGCGCGCGATGCGCGAGCTGACCGACGTGACCAGCGACCTTCAGATCTCCAACCCGCAGGTCAACGTGGTAATCGACCGTGACAAGGCGCACTCGCTTGGCATTTCGGCCCAATCGATCGAAGACGCCCTCGACAGCGCATACGGCGAGCGTCAGATCTCGACCATCTACGCGCCCAACGACGAATACCACGTGATCATGGAGGTCGAGCCGGAATACGAGGCCAACCCGGCGACGCTCGCGCTGCTATACGTGCGCTCGCAGAGCGGACAACTGGTCCCGCTCGACACCATCGCACGCCTTCAACGCACGCTCGGGCCGCTCGCGATCAACCACTCCGGGCAGTTCACCGCGGTCACCATCTCGTTTAACGTCGCGCCCGGCGTCTCGCTCGGTAGGGCGCTCGACGACGTAAAGCAACTTTCCAACGATACGGTGCCGGCCAGCATCAGCACCGCTTTCCAGGGCACGGCCGAGGAATTCCAGTCCTCGATGCGCAACCTCGGAATCCTGCTGGTGATGGCGATCCTGGTCATCTACATCGTGCTGGGCGTGCTCTACGAAAGCTTCATCCATCCGGTGACCATCCTCTCGGGATTGCCAGCGGCCGGCTTCGGCGCGCTGCTCACCCTGATGATCTTCCACATGGAACTCGACCTGCTGGCCTTCGTCGGCATCATCATGCTGGTCGGCCTGGTCAAGAAAAATGCCATCATGATGATCGACTTCGCGCTCGACGCCCAACGCACCGAGGGCAAGAGCCCGGCCGAGGCGATCTTCGAGGGCAGCATCATCCGTTTCCGGCCGATCATGATGACCACGATGTCGGCGTTGATGGGCACGCTGCCGATCGCGCTCGGGATGGGCGCCGGCGCCGACTCGCGCCGCCCACTGGGCGTGGCGGTCGTGGGCGGATTGTTTTTCTCGCAGCTCCTGACGCTCTACATCACGCCCGTCATCTATACCTACATGGAGTCCTTCCACGAGTGGATAACCGGGCAGCGCGAACACCAGGCGGCGCTGGCCGGAGCGGAGCCTCATCTGCTCGGCGGCGACCGGCCAACCGAGGAAGAACCTCCGCGCCGCCGCGCCGCTTCATAGCGGGCAGCGGGCTTATTTTTTACCCAGGTTCGCGAGCTGGCCTTCGAGGAGGCGGCGCGTCTCCTCCGATCGGGTGACCTCGGCGACTTCGAGCAAATCGCCGCGCCGTTGCGCCATCACGCGCGCGAGCGCCTCGCGCTGGATCGCGCGCTTGGTGTGCGCGTATGAAAGCTGGCCGTGCGCGGCGAGTCGGCGCGCGATCGCGACGCATCGCTCCTCGAGGCGCTCCGGCGCGACGATTTCATCGACGATTCCCAGCTCCAACGCGCGCGGCGCCTCGAACAATTCGGCGGCCAAAGTCGCATGGCGCAGCGACCGCGGTGTCAGCGACATGCGCGCGATCTCGAATGCGCCCTGCGGAAAGGGCAGTCCGATCGACACCTCGTTGAGTCCGAACTTGTGGCGGCCCTCGAAAGTGACTTGAAAGTCGCAGGCCAGCGCGATAATACGTACCGGCGGCGATCGCGTGGCCATTAACCATCGCGACCGTCGGCTTGGGCAGGGTCCACAACGCGAACACGCCGTCCTCCGGGCCGCCGCCGAGATTGCCGACCATCTCGCCGCTCTCGCCCGCCCGCAGATCCACCCCGCCGCTGAAAAACCTGCCGTTGCCGGCAACTATCACTGCGCGCACGGCGGTGTCGCCCCGCGCGGCGTTGCACTGCTCCGCGAGCGCCCGGTTGAACTCGCGATTGATCGCATTGGCGGGCGGCCGGTTCAGAGCAAGTATCCGCACCCATCACCGATATCTTTGGCCTCGACCAGCATTTTCTAATCGCTCCTCGATTCGTCGATATCTCAAACGCTACGCGTCCTAAAGCTACGCGCCTAAAGCTACACGCGGCGCAACACACCGAGCCAGCGTCCGTAGCATTTTTCGATCGGTTTGGTAAACGAAAGGTCGGCGTAACACGCCACCATCGTGAAATATCCGGAAGCGCGCGCGGCAAGCTCCAACAGGCTCGGCAGCGTGTAGCGCACCGGCACGATGTCGCGCGTGACTACCGGACCGGCCGGAAAATGGATGGTGCACTCCAGCTCGTAGATCGAATGCATCCCCGACGACCACGCGATCGGACAATGATACTCGCGCACGTCCACCCGGATGCCGTCCGCGATGACTTTGCGCCGGCGCCAGAGCTTGCGCGCGCCAACTACCTCGACCCCGTCGTGGCGATCTATATCGACGCAGTAGAGCCCGCCGCGTCCGAGCAGCCGCCCGACCGAGGTCAGATGGGAGAGCAGCGCGCGGTTGTCCGTCATGATCGGAAACGTCTCGGACATGAAGAAGGCGGCGTCGAACGGAGCGCTCCGGGATGCGAAAGCGTTCGATCGAGCGGCGGTAGAAGCGAATCGGCGCGGCGCCGGCCGCCTTGCGCCCCGCAGCGATCATCGTCGGCGAGTGGTCGATACCGGCGACCGCAATTCCCGCGCGCGCCAGCGCAATCCCGTGCGGAGAGTCGCCGCAGGCCACGTCGAGCACGCGGCGCACGGAGCGCTTGAGATGGCGGCGCCAGACCTTGCGCATGAAGTCGACTTCGGCGCCGATCTCGGCGGGCTTCTCCATGTGCACGCGGCGGAAAATCGCCGGGTATTCGTAGATGCTCGGCTCCATCGCGATCGCAGCTTAGCCGCGGCGCGGCACGATCACCAAGACGATCGCCAGGCCACCTGCGTCAGGTTATCGCGCGCGGGCACACGCTCGGGCTCCGATTCGCGCTATATTCGGAGCGCGACGCGCGTTTGAGATTGCATGCGGACCACACGATAATGCGCCCGCGCCGCGACGGGGACCGTGGGCACGATGCGCCGCAACGAAAACCACACGGGGAGTGGCAACGCGATGAGTAAGCCGCTTGAAGGCATCAAAGTGATCGAGATCGGCCAGGAGATCCAGGGACCGTTCGCGGGACTGGTACTCGCCGACATGGGCGCCAGCGTCATCAAGATCGAAAACCGCGAGACCGGCGACCTTAGCCGCTGGCTGACCTGCGGATTGATCGGAGGTCCCGAGGCCAAAAATCAGGACGTCTCCTTCTACTTCACCGCGATGAACCGCGGTAAACGCAGCATCACGCTCGACCTCAAAAAGCCCGGCGGCGTCGCGCTCATCCATCGCCTGGCCAAAGCCTGCGACGTGCTGCTCACCAACTACCGGCCCGGCGTGCTCGACCGGCTCGGGCTCGGCTTCGACGACCTGCTCAAGGACAACCCCAAAATCGTTTATGCGCAGGCGAGTTCATGGGGGCCGAAAGGTCCGTGGGTCAAGCGGCCGAGCCGCGACACGCTGGCGCAAGCGGCCAGCGGGCTGATGGCGAAAACCGGGATGCCCGAGGATCCGCCGCTGGCCGCGGGAATCGCGGTCGCCGACCATTCGGGAGCGCTCAGCCTGGCGGCGGGCGTGCTCGGCGCGCTGTTCGCTCGCGAGCGCACCGGCAAGGGCCAGCGCGTCGACGCTTCAATCTTCGGCACGCTCATCGCGATGCAGGGGTTCGAGCTGAATTTCGTCTCGATGAGTGGCAGAGACACGCTGCGCGCGGGCCGCGGCCATCAGTTTCTGCACGGAGTATGGGGCGCGTACCGGACCAGCGACGGATGGCTCTGTATCGCGGGCGTCGACGACAAGCGATGGCCGGATTTCTGCCGCGTGATGGGCATCCAGCATCTCCAGGACGATCCGCAATTCGACAATCCGACGCGCAACTTCCACGGCTGGAAGATGATCGAAGTTCTCGACGCGATCTTCCCGAAAAAAACCACCAGGCAATGGCTCGACGAATTGACCGCCGTCGACATCCTGGTGACCGAGGTCGCCGACTACCGGATGCTGCTCAACAACGAGCAGGCGCGCATCAACGGCTATCTGCAGGAACTCGACCATCCGACCGCCGGCCGCGTGCTGGTCTCGGGAACGCCGATTACCTACAACGGCGAAGTGCGAACCCAATCGCCGCTCGCGCCCGAGATGGGGCAGCATACAGAGGAAGTCCTGCTCGAGTTCGGCTACTCGTGGGAGGAGATAGCCGCGCTGCGTGACGAGGGAGCAATCTGATCCGAGACGCGGCCCGCGCGCCTCGCAGCATTGGACAGCCGTCAAGCACCGGGCCTAGAATCGCCCGCGACCGTGGCCGGAGCGCAATCGGAAATCGCGATACGCGACCCGCACGGCACGCCAACATTTCGCAAACGGAGGAATACCCAATGGCCAAGTACACATTCGTAGTATTGAGCAATCCAACGACGCCCGCCCAGGAAGCCGAGTACAACGAGTGGTATAATAAGATCCATATTGCGGATGTCCTCAATGTGCCGGGTTTCGTGGCGGCGCAGCGCTTCAAGCTCGCCGAGGCCCAGTTTGCCGATGGCACGCACGGCTCATCGCTACCTGGCGCTGTACGAAATCGAAACCGACGACCCGAAGGGCACCCTCAAGGAACTCGAAAAGCGCGTCGGAACGGCCGACATGGTCATGAGCGATGGAATCGACATGAAGGGCATATCGGTCGGCGCTGTTCAAGCCGGTGGCCGAGCGCGTGCTGGCCAAGGACGTGCAGCGGCCGCGCCGCGCGGCGTAGCGCCGCGCCGCGGCGCGACGCCGATGGCGGCAGATCGCGACGACTAGCGCGTGGCGCAGCGTCCGCCGCTAAAGCGGCGGACGCTGCGCTGCAGCCCGGCCGCGCGCCTTCGGCGCGCGGCATCGTCGGACACGCGGCAGCGGCCGGGCCGACGGCCCGGCCGCTGCCGCGTGTGATTGTGCTTGTGCGAAAGCGTGCGCGGGCGGCGCTACGCGCCGCCCGCGCACGCTTTCGCACGGCCGCGTTTCCTGCTTTGCTTTGAGCACGAGGCTGACTCCGATGCCCGCAACCAACATTGCTGAAATTCGCGCCCGCGAAATCATCGATTCGCGCGGCAATCCCACCATCGAGGTCGACGTGAAGCTTCACGGCGGCGCGCTCGGCCGCGCCGCCGTGCCTTCGGGCGCTTCGACCGGCGTTCACGAGGCGCTGGAGTTGCGCGACGGCGACCCGCGCCGCTTCGGCGGCAAGGGCGTGACGCGCGCCGTCGCCAACGTCAACGGGCCGCATCGCCGCCGCGCTCCGCGGCGCCGATGCGGCCGGGCAACAGCGCACTCGACGACCGGCTGATCGCGCTCGACGGTACGGAGAACAAATCCGCGCTCGGCGCCAACGCGATGCTGGGCGTGTCGCTCGCCGCCGCTTATGCCGCCGCCGCGGCGGCCGGCGTGCCGCTGTATCGCTATCTCAACCCGAGCGCCAGCGTGATGCCGGTGCCGATGATGAACGTGCTCAACGGCGGCAAGCACGCCGACTCCAGCGTCGACATGCAGGAATTCATGATCGTGCCGCTCGGCGCGCCGTCGTTCGCCGAGTCGATTCGTATGGGCGCCGAAGTCTTTCACGCGCTGGCCGGCGTGCTCAAAAAACGCGGACAATCGACCAACGTCGGCGACGAGGGCGGCTTCGCTCCCAATCTCCGCAACAACGAGGAACCGATCGAGGTGATCCTCGAAGCGATCGCCAAGGCCGGCTATCGCCCCGGCGCCGACGTCGCGCTGGCGCTCGACCCGGCCTCGAGCGAGTTTTACGAGGACGGCCGCTACGTGTTTGCGCGCTCGGACAAAAAAGCGCGCGACTCGGAACAGATGGTCCGCTTGTGGAGCGATTGGATCGATCGCTACCCGATCGTCTCGATCGAGGATGGACTGGCCGAGGACGACTGGGCCGGATGGCAAACGCTGACGCGAGGAATTGGGTGCGCGCGTGCAGCTCGTCGGCGACGACCTCTTCGTGACCAATCCCAAGCGCCTGGAACGCGGCATCCGCGAGCACGCCGGCAATTCGATCCTGATCAAGCTCAACCAGATCGGCACGCTCAGCGAAACCCTGCAGACCATCGAGATGGCGCGCGCCGCCGGCTTCACCTGCGTCGTCTCGCATCGCTCGGGCGAAACCGAGGACACGACCATCGCCGACCTCGCCGTCGCAACCGGCGCCGGGCAGATCAAGACCGGTTCGATGAGCCGCGGCGAGCGGACGGCCAAATACAATCGCCTGTTGCGCATCGCGGAAGAACTGGGCGCCCGCGCATCATGGCCCGGCGCCTCGGCATTTCACCGCGGTGGGAGTGCGCGATGAGCGGTTCGGCGCGGCGTCCTCCGGTTGCGGTGCTGGTGATCTTCGATGGATGGGGTTTGCGGGCGGAGCGCCAGGCCAACGCGATCGCGATGGCGCGCACGCCCACGATGGATCGTCTGTACCGCACGCAGGCCCATACCGAGATCGACGCCTCGGGCGAGGCGGTCGGACTCGCCCCGGGCGTGATGGGCAACTCCGAGGTCGGTCATCTGACGATCGGCGCGGGGCGCGTGATTTACCAGGACGTGATGCGAATCTCGAAGGCGATCGAGACCGGAGCCTTCGCGCGCAACGAAGTCCTGCTCGGCGCGATTCGCCGCGCGCGCGATAGCGGCCACACCCTTCATCTATGGGGCCTGCTCTCCGACGCCAGCGTGCATAGCCATATCAATCATCTTTTCGCCCTGCTCGAACTTGCGGCCGGCGAGGGTCTGCGCAACGATCGCGGTGCATGCGGTGCTCGACGGGCGCGACACGCCGCCGCGCTCGGCGCTGCCGTTCGTCGACGCGCTGGAGGCGAAGCTCAAGGCGCTCGGATGCGGCAAGGTGGCGACGGTCAGCGGCCGCTACTTCGCGATGGACCGTGACAAGCGATGGGAGCGCGTGGAGCGCGCCTGGCGCGCGATCGCGCTCGGCGAAGGGATCGCCGAAAGCAACGCGCGCGCGGCGGTCGAACACGCATACGCCGCCAACCAGTCCGACGAGTTCGTCGAGCCGCGCGTGATCGCCGGCGGCGCGCCGCTTACGGACGGCGACCAGGTCGTGTGCTTCAACTTCCGCGCCGACCGCGCGCGCGAACTCACCGCCGCGCTGGCGCTGGAGCAATTCGACGGCTTCGCCCGCCCGCGCTTTCCGCGCGTCGGCTACGTATGCATGACGGAGTACGACCGCGGCTTCGGATTGCCGCTCGCCTTCGGCCCCGAGGACGTGAAGAACTCGCTCGCCGAGGTGCTGGCGCGCGCCGGCGTCCACAACCTGCGCATCGCCGAGACCGAAAAGTACGCCCACGTCACGTATTTCCTCAACGGCGGGGTCGAGAAACCGTTTCCGCTCGAGGAGCGCGTGCTGATACCCGTCGTCCAAGGTGGCGACCTACGACCTCGAGCCCACGATGCAGGCGGACAAGATCGCCGAGCGTGCCGCGGCGGAAATCGTCGGCGGCAAATTCGGCGTCGGTCGTGATGAACTTCGCCAACCCGGACATGGTGGGACACACCGGCAAACTCGAAGCGACGATCAAGGCGATCGAGACGACGGATGCGGCGCTCGCCAAAGTTATCGACGCGGTCGAGCGCGCGCACGGCGTGGCGCTGATAACCGCCGATCACGGCAACGCCGAGTTCATGGCCGACCCCGCCACCGGCCAGGCCCACACCGCGCATACGACCTTCCCCGTGCCGCTGATACTGTTCGACCCGTCGTACAAGGGGAAAGCTGCGCGCCGGAGGGACGCTTGCCGATGTCGCTCCGACGTTGCTGGGTATGCTTGGAATTGAAGCGCCGCCCGAGATGACCGGCCACGACCTGCGCATCGCCTAGCACGTTCTCTGCGGCGCTATCGAAACGATTCGAGCGCCCGCCGCCACGATCGCGCGGCGCGCGTGCCGTTCGCAAAGGAGCACCTGATGAACGCCAAGGACGCGGCCCGTGAGGAAATCGAGCAGCGCCGCAAACCGTTGGTCGATCTCAGCCATCGCATCCATGCCCATCCCGAACTCGGCTTCGAGGAGGAGAAGGCATGCGGATGGCTCTGCGAGATGCTCGACGGCGCCGGCTTCAAGGTCGAACGTGGGATCTGCGACCTGCCGACCGCGTTCTCCGCTCGCGCCGGCGCGGGCCCGCTGCATGTCACGATCTGCGCCGAGTACGACTGCCTGCCGGCGATCGGTCATGCCTGCGGACACAACATCATCGCCGCGATGGCGGCGGGCGCGGGAATTGCGCTGGCGAAAGTTGCCAACGATGCCGGCCTGACGGTAACGGTGATCGGCACGCCGGCTGAGGAAATATGCAACGCGGGCGGCAAGATCCTGCTGCTCGAGCGCGGCGCGTTTGCCGGTACGCATTTCGCGATGATGACGCATCCGGCGCCGGTCGATATGGCGGTGCCGCCGTTTCATCGCGGTCTGCCAGTTCGAGGTCAAGTACACCGGCAAGGAGGCGCACGCCTCGGCGTTTCCCGAGCTCGGGATAAACGCGGCCGACGCGCTGGTGGTGGCGCAGACCGCGATTGGCCTGCTGCGCCAGCACATTCGTCCGACCAACCGCATCCACGGCATCGTCACCCACGGCGGCGAAGCGCCCAACATCATCCCGGCCCACACCTCCGCGAGCTACATGGTGCGGGCGCGAACTGTCGGCGAACTGCACGATATCCGCTCGCGGGTCCAGAAATGTTTCGAGGCGGGAGCGATCGCGACCGGCGCGAACCTGAAGATCGAAGGCGGCGACAAACCATACGCGGAACTGGTCAGCGATATCGAACTCGCGGCGCTCTATCAGCGCAATGGCGAGACGCTCGGCCGCCACTTTATCGTCCCGGGCGCGGAGATGAGCCGCGCCGCCGCCTCGACCGACATGGGCAACGTCTCGCTGGTCTTTCCGACGATCCATCCGATAATCGGAATCAACTCGCTGCCGGCGGTGAATCATCAGCCCGAGTTCACCGCGAGCTGCATCACGCAGGCCGCCGACCAGGCGCTTTTCGACGGCGCGGTCGCGATGGCGTGGACGGCGATCGACGCGGCGTCGGACGCCAAGCTGCGCGCGCGGCTGATGAGCGCTCAGCCGCCGCAATAGTTCGACAATAATCCGAAAGTTCTTCGATTCGTCAGGCGCGAGCGAAATCGAATCGCAGCGCAGCGAAGGCGCTACGCCTTACCAGCGGACGACCTGCTCGTAAATCTTCGGCAAGACGCGCGGCAGCGAGGTGATGTCCTCGATCACGAGGTAGCGCGACGGCGCGCACATCTGGCGTAGATAGTCGTGGCCGGTGCGATCGACCGTGATGCAGAACGGCAGCACTCCCGCCATCTCGAGTTCCTTGAGCGCCACCATCGTGTCCTGGATGCCGTAGGCGTTGGAGCGCCGGTCGTGGCCGTAGTCGAAGTCCTGCGGAAAGCCGTCGCTCAGCAGGATCATATGTTTGGCGCGCGAGCTTACGTCCTTGAATTTCTCGCGCACGTGACGAATCGCCGCGCCCATCCGCGTCGATCGCTTGGGCTCGACCGCGCCGACGCGCGCCTTGACCTCGTCGGTCAGCCCCTGGCTGAACTCCTTGATGACGTAAAACTCGACGTTGTCGCGGCCGTGGCCGGAAAATCCCATGATCGCGTAAGAGTCGCCGATCTCTTCGAGCGCCTCGGCCATGATGACCAGCGCTTCCTTGTTGACGTCGATGATGCGGCGCGGGCGCTGACTCTGCTGCGGGCGGCGCTGCCAGGCCTTCATCCAGTCGTCGCTGTGATCGTCATCGTCGGCGGTGGCCTTGCGCACCTCGCGATGAATCGGCTCGTCGGTGGAGGCCGACATGTCGAGCAGGAAAAGCGTGGCGACGTCGCGCGATTCTTTTTTGCGCGCGCTGTAGACGCGCGGGTCGGGACTCTCGCCCATCAGCCGCGACACGCGGGTCTCGACCAGGCGTTCGAGATCGAGCTCCTCGCCATCCTCGAGCCCGCGCACCATTCGATATGACGCGGGCCGGATGCGCTGGAAGTGGCGGCGCACCTGCGGCAGCATCTCGGAGTAGCGCGCCAGCGTCTGCGCGAAAAAATCGTTGTCGTCGCCGGCGAGCGGAACCTCGCGCAGCCGGCACCATCCGCGCCGATAATCCGCTTGCACGTAATCCCATTCGTCGTAGGAGTAGTAGGAATCCTGGTTGCGCCCGTGCATCAGCACCAGCCGCCCATGATTGGAGGCCGGGCCGATCTCGCCGAGCTGCTCGCGCAACTCCTCGAGATCCTGCGCCTGCTTGCCCGTGAGCTGGGTGAGATACATCCCCTCGCCCTCGGCGCCGCCCTCGCCCTCGGCGGGCTTGATCTGCGCACCCTGCTCGAGCAGCTTGCGGATCTCCTCGGGACTGAGCGGGCGGCCGCCACGGCCCTTGGATTGCTTGCCCGAGACTTCCATCCGCACGTTCTGATTGGTCTCGCCGTCGCTGTCGCCCTCGTCGCCTTCGGGCCCTTCGCCTTCGCCGCCCTCGGCGCTGTCGAGGTTGCCGATAAGATCGTTGCGCAGCGCGTTGCCGTCGTCATCGAGACCTTCGGCGGCGCCGGCGCGGCGCGCGGCCGCCATCAACTCCTGCAGCCACGTGTACATCGCCGAGGCCTGACGCGCGCTGGTCAGTACGTCGGCGCCGGGCGCTCGCAGCGGCGCGAAGAATCCGGCGGCATGTCCGGTGAAGGTCTGCGTCGCCGGGTCATCGCCGGCTTCAAGCTCGAGCGCGCCGCGCACCAGCATCGTGCTGAGCGCGCGCGGGTTCAGCTTCTCGACTAACGCGCGGTTGAGCCTTACGATACGCGGGGCCAGGCCGCGGTAGCGCCGCGCCATCTCGCTGTCGACCCGCGCGGTCTCGCACAGCCGCATCAGGGCGCCGCCGAGCATCGGATCGCTGAACGACGCGACGAAACTTTCGATCGCTTCCACGCCGGTCTCGCCGCGCTCTTCGAAGCCCGGCAACTCGGCCAGGCAAAGCTTGAACGTGCCGAACTCATGGCGACCGGCCAGCTGAGCGGCGGTGACGAGATAGTAGTCGTAGGCGAGCGCCGGCGAGCCGAGCGCGTCGATCTGCTCGGGCAGATGAATCATCTCGCCCGCCAGCAGCGGGTAGTGAAAGGCCAGCATCGGGCCGCAATTGGCGATCGAATCCAGGCGAAATTCCTGCGGGTACAGCATCCGCATGAACTTCGTCAGCACGCCCTTGATTTCGTGCAGTGCCTGCGGGCGATCCTCAGCCGGAGTTTGAGCCATCACGATGATTGTGACAAATCGCGCACCCGCTATGCAATTTGATTTTTGACCGCTGAACAATTCGATCGCCGGAACTGTAAGCCGCGGCACGCAGCCGGAGGTTGCGGCATTTCGTCGGACGCGTGAGCTGCCGGCGGGACGCTCGGCTTGACGGCGCGGCGAGCGAAGTCTTAACTGCTAGGAGTCATGCTCATTCCAAACCGTAGCCCATTTCACAAACTGGCCCTATTTCACCGACTGGCGTTGACGTTCGCGATGGCGGCGCTGATTTCGATCGGCGCTCCGCGCGGCGCGCGCGCCGGAATCACCGACGCCGTCAAGACTGAAACCCTGCCCAACGGACTCAAAGTCCTGGTGCTGGAGAATCACAAGGCGCCGGTGGCGACCTTCAACCTGTTCACCAAGGTCGGCTCGCGCAACGAGAGCTTCGGCAAGACCGGCATCTCGCACCTGGTCGAACACTTGAAGTTCCGCGGGACCAAAAAATACGGCCCCGAGGAGTTCTCCAACATCATCCAGGAGAACGGCGGGATGGATAATGCGTTCACCGGCAGCGATTTCACCGACTACTTCGAGGTGATCAACCGCGACCACCTCGACGTGCCGATCGGCCTGGAGGCCGACCGGATGGGGAATTTCGAACCCAAGGGCTTCGCCTCCGAACTCGCGGTAGTGGAAGAAGAACGGCGGATGCGCACCGACGACAATCCGGAGGACGCGCTCTCCGAGGCGACCGAGGCGCAGGCCTACGTCGAGCATCCTTACCATTGGCCGGTAATCGGCTGGATGCAGGACATCAAGCGACTGACGCTGGCCGACGCACTCAAGTACCACAGCGTCTATTACTCGCCGCAGAACGCGATCGCGGTCGCGGTGGGCGACTTCAACGCCGACAAGGTGCTCAAGCAGATTTCCGAATCCTTCGGCCCGATCAAAAACGGCCCCAAGCCGCCGCCCGTGCTCGAGGTCGAACCGCCCCAGCAAGGCGAGCGGAAAATCGTGCTGCGCCACGCGGCCAACCTGCCGGCCTTTACCGAGGTCTACCACGTGCCCAACTATCGCATCGGTGGAGCTGACGCGTTCGCGCTCGAAATCGCCTCCGAGGTTCTCTCCGATGGCAAGAGCTCGCGCCTGTACCGGACGATGGTGCTCGACAAGCGGATGGTGATCGAAGTTTCGGCCAGCTACGACATGACGTCTTTCGACCCCGGACTGTTCACGCTCTCGGCGCAGATGCGCCCCGGGGTAAAGACCGACGATGCGATCGCGGAGGCCGACAAGGTTATCGAACAGCTCAAGGACCAGCCGGTCGGCGCCGAGGAATTGCAGAAGGCCAAGAACCTCGAGCAGTCGTCATTCGTGTTCTCCCAGGACTCGATCTTCGAGGAGGCCCTGCAGCTCGGCGTTTGGGAGATGCTGGGCGATTACCATCTGATGGACCGTTATCTCGGAGAAATCGACAAGGTTACCGCGGCCGACGTCCAGCGGGTGGCGAAGAAATACCTGGTCGAGAACAATTGCACGCTCGGCGTGCTGATGCCGACCGGGATCCTGCCCCATGAGGAGGGCGGCGGCGGAGGCGGCGGCACGGTGCGTCACGCGCCCGCGCTCACAACCGATGGTTCGATGCCTGAGATGGCGCCGATGCGCGTTACGCGCGCGGGCTTGGCGATGGACGAGGTGGCGCGATGAGGCGGCGCGGCGATGTCGTATGCGCGGCGCTGGCCGATTCTCCTTCGGCCTTCTCTGATCGCGGCCTTCGCGGCCCCTGCCGCGGCGCTCGAGATCAAGCGCTCGGTGCTCTCCGACGGCGCGGTGCTGCTGGTCTCCGAGCAGCATCAATTGCCGATGGTGACGATGACGATCGCGTTTGACGCCGGCGCGCGGCGCGACCCCGAGGGCAAGGCCGGACTGGCCTCGCTCACCGCGAGTTCGCTGACGCTCGGCACCAAAGATTTGAGCGCCACGCAGTTCAACCAGAAAGTGGACTTCATGGGTAGCTCGATCTCGGTCAGCGCCGGACCCCGACTACGCGCAGGCGAGCTTCACCTCGCTCAAGAAATACGAGGACGATACTCTGGGCCTGCTGGCGGCAGCGCTCACCGAGCCCGCACTCAGCGACTCCGAAATCACCCGCAAGCGCGACGAGCGCGTGGCCGGAATCAAGGCCGAGGAAGAGCAGCCGGACTACGTCGCCGGGGTGACGTTCCAGAAGGCGCTCTATGGCAACACGCCCTATGGCCATCCCAGCGAGGGCACGGCCGAGTCGGTGGCGAAGCTCACGCCGCAGGACGTGCGCGACTTCTACCACACGCACTATAAGATCGGCAGCGCGGTGATTTCGGTGGTCGGCGATGTCAAAGCCGACGAAGTGAAAGCCAAGCTGGAGAAGGCGTTCGACGCGCTCAAGGGCACGGCGCCGGCTCAAGCGGAGCCGCCGGCGCCCAGCGTCACGCCGGGAATTCATCCGACGCTGGTCGACCGCAGCGTCGTGCAGGCGACCATCATCCTGGGCTCCGGCGGTATCGCGCGCTCCAACCCGGATTACTATCGGTTGCAGGTGATGAACTACATCCTGGGCGGCGGCGGCTTCGCCTCGCGCCTGATGAAAATCGTGCGCAGCAAGAACGGGCTGGCCTACGGAATCTCGAGCGGATTCGACGCGCGTAAATTTGCCGGCTCTTTCGCGGTCGATACGCAGACCAAGAACCAGAGTACCAACGAGGCGCTGCAGCTCATCATCGAACAGTTGCGCGACATGCAGGAGCATCCGGTCTCCGATGCCGAACTGGCCTCGGCCAAGAAATATCTAATCGGCAGCTTTCCGCTCAAGCTCGATCGCCAGAGCTCGATCGCGAGCTTCATCCTGCAGGTCGAACTGTACGGCCTCGGCCTCGACTACGCCGAGCGTTACCCGAAACTGATCGGCGCGGTGACCAAGGACGACATCCAGCGCGTGGCGCAAAAGTACCTGCATCCCGACGCGCTCATCCTGGTCGCGGTGGCCAACCAGTCCGAGGCGGCAATCAACATGGCGAACCTCAAGCGCGTGGCCGAGGGAGCGCCCGCGGGCGCGCCGGCTTCGAGCGCGCCCGGCGCGACACAGGCGGCCCAGCCGGCTCCCGGCGGCTGATCGAATTCATCGCGGCGCGCGCATTTTTCGCTTGACCGCGCGCATCCCGTGCATGCACGATACGGTTGAACCAGCGAGCGCGCATCGGCGCGCGTGCGCTTTTCATCACATAGACGAGAACGAGCCGCAGGAGCGATCCGCGGGACCGATCCGGGAGCGATCATCGATGGCTAACGAAAGCTGGAAAATCGAGGGCGAGTATTTCGAGTCCTGCAACTGCGAACTGCTCTGCCCCTGTCTGCTAACCCAGGCCAAGGTCCGTCCGACCGAAGGCCATTGCGACGTGGTGCTGGCCTTCCACATCAACCGCGGCAGCTACGGCAAGACCGATCTTTCCGGGCTCAACGCGGTGCAGGCGTTCACCACGCCGGGCCCGATGGCGCAGGGCGGCGGCACCGGGGGGGTTTACGTCGACGGCCGCGCCAACGCCGAACAGCGCGCCGCGCTCGAAGCCGTCTTCGGTGGAAAGGCCGGCGGACCGCCGAGCCTGCTGGCTCCGATGATCGCGCATTGGCTGCCAACCAAAACGGCGCAGATCGACTTCAGCGCCTCGGGCGACACGCGCAAGCTGAGCATCGCCGGCATCACCGAGGTAACCGTGCAGGGCGTGGCGGGACGCGACGGCACAACGGTGTGGCTCGACAACGTGACGCATCCTTACTCCGGGCGCCTGGCCGCCGCGCGCGGCACGACGAGCCACTACAAGGATCATTCGCTCAGCTTCGACAACAGCGGACGCAACGGCCACTTCTCAGCGATCAACTGGTCCAACCCGTAGCGCGGCGTCTCGGGCGAGAGTGTAGCTCTTCTCAAAAGTCGCGATGGCTTCCGCAGTACCCACGACGGATGCGCGCGGAATTGCGCGCACGCTCAGGTCTGCCCGACCAGCTTGCGATTTGGGGCGGCCTCGGCGCGCTCTCGGCGCTCGCGTGGCTGTACCTGTGGCGGATGCCGGCGACCGGCGGCGGCACGGCGATGGACGGGATGGCGGGAATGGCAGGCATGGCCGCGATGCCCGGAATGTCGATGGCCTCGCCATGGTCGGCCGGCGGCGCTATGGCTGACCTTCCTGATGTGGGCGGTGATGATGGTGGCGATGATGCTGCCGAGCGCGGCGCCGATGGTCGCGACGTACGCGCTGGTTGCCGAGGGCCGCGGCTCCTCACCGCGAATTCGGGTGTGGCTGTTCGCCGGCGGCTACGTCGCGGTATGGATCGCGTTTAGCGCCGTCGTCACCGTGCTGCAGACCGCGATGGATCAGGCCGCGATGCTGACCGGTGCGATGCGGGTCGCGCCGCTGGCGGGCGGCGTGATCCTGGCGCTCGCGGGCGCCTATCAGCTCTCGCCGCTCAAGCGCAGATGCCTGCGGCATTGCCAGTCGCCGCTGGGCTTTCTGATGACGCACTGGCGCGACGGCAGCGCCGGCGCAATCGCGATGGGACTCGACCATGGCGCGTTCTGCGTGGGATGTTGCTGGATGCTGATGGCGTTGCTGTTCGTGGCGGGCGTGATGAACCTGCTGTGGGTGGCAGTGCTAACGGGTTTCGTGCTGATCGAGCGGGCGACGCGATGGGGCGAGACGCTGGCTACGGTTTCGGGTTTCGCGCTTATCGCGGGCGGTCTCGCGCTGGCGGCGCTAAGCTGAAGTGGTGGGTCTCGAGTTCGCTAAATAAAACTGTCCGTCGGTCGTCGCCCTCCGATTCTGTCCGCTTTGCCCCGTTCCGCTTATTCCGTCATCCTGAGCGAAGCGAGTCTGCGAGCGGAGTCGAGAGGATCTCGCGCGGTTCTCCGCGCGTAATCCTCACCACCCAAGCGCGGAGGACCGCGCGAGATCCTTCACTTCGTTCAGGATCACGAATACAGGATGCCGAACGCTGCAAAATCCCCGCTCGAGCCATCGCGCCCGACGCTTTACACAGTCGGCCATTCGACGCATCCGATCGAACGCTTCCTCGAACTGCTCGGCGAGCATGGAATTGCGATCCTCGCCGACGTCCGCTCCTTTCCCGGCTCGCGCCGATGGCCTCAGTTCAACCAGGAGCCGTTAGCCGAAGCGCTCGGCCGCGCCGGCGTCGAGTATCGATGGCTCAAGCGCCTGGGCGGGCGGCGTCACAGCAAGCGTCCCGATTCGCCGCACGTGGCATGGACGGTCGCCGCGTTTCGATCGTACGCGGACTACACTGAGAGCGCCGAATTCGCGGAGGGCCTCGACGAGCTTGTAGCGGTCGCGTCCGCCGCGCGCACGGCGATCATGTGCTCGGAGGGACTGTGGTGGCAATGCCATCGGCGAATCGTATCGGACCAGATGACAGTGCGCGGATGGGACGTCGAACACATCATGCCCGACGGCAAAGCTGACGGCGCATCGGCTGCCCGACTTCGCCTCGGTCGTCGACGGCCGGATCGTCTACGACGGCGGCCAGCCTCCGCTGCTCAAGTAGCGCGCGTTATTGCTGGCCGGCGTTGCTGCTCAGGTACTCCAGGATGGTCTTGCGCTCGGCCGGCGTGAGCGGCGCCAATCCCGTCTGCTTCATCCGCTCCTGCATCAAGTCCACCTGGGTCGCCCACATCGCCGCCGTCATCTGGCTCGGATTGTATGCCTGATGACATTGCCCGCATCTATTTAAGATATAGCTGAGCGGCATACGCTGCCCTCGTCCGGTAGTTTGCCGCTCTGACACGACGCCAGCAAAACCGTACCGCCAAGCAACGTGACGGCCATCAGCCGCCGGCATATTGAAGTGATTGTTGAAGTTCGAGCCAACGGCTCCGTCACGTCCTTTCCACATCCACCCGCCCGGCATCCACTCCTCGGCGAGGCGACCTTGCGGATTTATCGCGAAGATTTACGCGAAGATTTATAGGACCGCCACGCGCGCGCTTGGGATTTGGCGGCGCAATTCGGCTCCAAGTGTCTGAATCAGCGCGCGCCGATCGGAATCCTCAAGTGCTACTTTACGTTCGGCCTCGGGCCGCATCCATACCGGCGCCGCGCGCATCGCGTCCGCCTCGAAGCGCGGAAAGACGTGCCAGTGGACGTGCGGTTCCAGGTTGCCGAGGCACTCGTAGTTGAGCTTCAGCGGCCGCGTTGCGAACGCGATTGCGCGCCCCACCGCGACCGTCTCGTCGAAAAGCGCGCGCGCCTCGTCGGCGGGCATCAGATGGATCTCGTTGACGTGGCGCTTGGCGAGCACCACGCAGTAGCCGCGATAGAATTGCGCGTCGCCCAGGATTACGAACGAGTGCGGCAGCTCGGCGACGAAATCCGCGAAGTTGCCCGCGCGGCATCGCTCGATGAGCGCGCAGATTCCGCACGGCCGCGCCGTGACGCCACCGCCGGCGCCCTCGCCGCTCTCATGCGGAGGCATCCGCGTTCTCCGGCGCCACCTGCACCAGCTTTACCGCCGCATGCTTGAGCACCTCGCTGACCGTATGCAGTTTGTACTCGCGGCCATAGTAGACCGTGCGGATGCCGGTGTTGATGAGCACCTTGAGGCAGTGGATGCAGGGCGTGTGCGTGACATAGATGTCGGCGTCGCGGATCGCGGCGCCGTTCTTGGCCGCCTGCGTGATCGCGTTAATCTCGGCGTGGATTGTGCGCCAGCAGTTTTGCTCGATTTCGCCGTCGGGCGTGCGCGACTCATAGATGAGGCATCCGACCTCAGTGCAATGCGGCATCCCGGCCGGCGATCCGTTGTAGCCGGTGGCCAGGATGCTGCGGTCGCGCACGATCACCGCGCCCACTTTGGCGCGCAGGCAGGTCGAGCGCTCGGCGACCTGCCGCGTGATCGTCATGAAGTACTGATCCCAGCTCGGCCGCTTCCGCCCATCGCTCATCTCAAAGTCCCTTAAGCCGCACGGAGGCAGGCAGCCGCGGCGGCGCCGGCCGATACACGACGCTGTAGGTATTGTCCTTGGGCGGCTGCTCCGGCTGGTTCTGATTCCCCTGGGCGTACCATGCCGGCACCGGGCTAAAGGTCACGATGAACAGCACGATCGTCGCCCACGCAAAAGCTCTGCGCCGGGGATCGAGCGGCGTATCCGCATCGACCGTGGCCGGATGTCCCAGGCCGAGGAAGAAAAGAAACACCACCCAGAACAGCCATCCGCCCCAGTATGCCGAGCCCATGAACAGCGGCACCACCACCATCAACACGCAAGCCACGATAAACAGGCGCGCGATGGTCCGATGCCACCGGCCGAACAGCGCGTAGACCACGTGACCGCCGTCGAGCTGGCCGACCGGCAGCAGGTTGAGCGTCGTCACCAGCAGCCCGATCCATCCGGCGAACGCGATCGGATGAAGGTTGACGTTGACCGCGTTGGGATCGACGCCCAACACCAGATACGACAGCGCCCAGAACAGGATCGAATTGCCGAGCTGAAGTCCGCCGCCGGATGCGTCGAGCGGCGACACGTCGGAGAGCTTCAGCCCGATCACCACCGCGAGCACCGCCAGCACCACTCCGGCCCACGGCCCCGCCGCCCCGATATCGAACATCACGCGCCGCGTGCGCGCCGGCGATCGCATCCGGATGAACGCGCCGAAGGTCCCGATAAAAAAAATCGACGGCAACGGCGCCGGAATGAAGTATGGCGGGCTCACGTCGACGCCGTTGCGCCGCGCCACCAGGTAATGGCCCATCTCATGCGAAAACAGGATCAGCATCAGCGGGATCGAAAACGACAGTCCCGCGGCGAGGTTGCCCAAGGTCGCAAACGGATGCGCCAGCGACACGAACGCGCCCGCCATGTCCGCTCCGGCCATCGTGGTGGTCAGCATCGTCAGCAGGAAAAGCCCCACGTGAAGCCGGGTGACGCCGGACGGCCGCGCGCGCGGGGGTGGAACCACCTCCGGCTCGTAGACCGGCGCGGGCGTGACGCGCGGGATGTCGGTCAGGACCTGCGATTCGTCGTGTGCGGTGGAATCATCCATTATTTTTATGCCGGAGGTTCATTGCCAAAGCTTAAGTTCATGCCGAGGTACGCCGCAGCGGCCGAACGGTTACCATCGCGCCCGGCCCGGCGGTGAAATGCTGCGCGGCACTGCCGTCGCGCACGGCAATTTCCAGCAGCTCGAAACTTCCAAACGTAGCGAGAGGAACACCTTTGCGAGCGTCGCCGTAAGCCTGAACTATCTCCATTGACGCGCCGCGATTGATCCTAACGGAAAGCCGCATAGCGGGAAAGCGCGCCTCGAACTGCGCCAGCGCGTCGCGCCCGATGTTGCTCACGAGATTGCCGAAGCCGTCGGCGTAGAGCACCTCGCCGCGCAGCTCCTCGAGCCCCTCGCGCGGCTCCGGCCAGTTCCAGGTGCGTCAGGCCGTCGCGCATCGGCGGCCCCAGCGACTCGAGTTTCACGCCGCGCCACAGATGCGCCGCGGCGGGAGCGAAGATGTCGCGGCCGTGAAAGGTCGCGCTCACGCGCGCGAGCCGGTAGCGCGGCGAGCGCAACTCGACCGCGCGCGCCGGGCCCGCCTCCTCCAGCGCCAGCGAGAGCACGCCGTTGTCCGGACCGACGAAGCGCGCTCCCGCGCGCGTCTGGACCGCCACCGGGAGCCGCGTCGTCCCTACGCCGGGATCGACCACCACCAGGAAGACCGTCCGCGGCGGGAACAGCCGCCAGCTCTGCGCAAGCGCGATCGCGCCCGCCGCGATCGATTGCGCCGGCACGCCGTGCGTGATGTCGATTAGCGGGGCGCCGGGCGCGATCGAGGCGATCACGCCCTTCATCGCGCCCACGTAGTGGTCGCGGTAGCCAAAGTCGGTGAGAATCGCGATCGGAGCGGCGCCGCCCAGGCGGCTCGTCGCGCGAGGCGCCATCGTCAACCTCGCCGCCGCGCAGGCCGCGCGAGTTCCTCGCGGACCGCGGCGGCGAGCAGCGGAAACATGATCTCGTGATGGCCGGTGAGCGCGATTCCGCGCCCGCCCTTGCCGCCGGCGGTCGGCCGCTCGACCACGTTGAGCCGCGGCCGGTACTGGCGGATGAAATCCATGTCGGCGGCGCACAAGCCATCGACCCGCCGCCCCAGGTTGCGCGCGAGGTTGAGCGCCTTGAGGAAAACTTCCGGCATCACCACCGCCGAACCCAGGTTGAGCACCACTCCGCGCCCCAGGGTCGCCACCACGGCGACCAGCCGATGGAAGTCCGCCATCGTGGCCTTGCCGATCGCGCCGCCGTCGGCCGCCGGATGCATATGGATAATGTCGGCGCCGAGCGCCACGTGCACGGTCGCCGGCGCGCCCGCGCGATAGGCGGCGGCAAAAATGCTGGCGTCGCGGTAGCGCAGGCGTGCGCGGACGATTTCGCGGCCCACCACCTCGCCCAGCCCCCTGCCCTCCTCGGCGGCCAGGCGCGCCGCGCGATTGAGGAACGCGCCGGTCTCCTCGGCCATCCCGAAGCTGCCGTCGCTAAGTCCAGCGCCGACGTCCTCCGAGGTGCGCCCGGCGAAGGCGAGTTCGAAGTCGTGGATAATCACCGCGCCGTTGGTCGCGATCGCGCTCAGCACGCCGTCGCGCAGCATCCCGCAGATGAGCGGGCTCAGGCCGACCTTCAGCGGATGCGCCCCGGTGAGCATCAGAAAGGTTCGCCCGGCGCGGCGCGCCGCCGCGATTCGTCGCGCCAACTCGCGAAGCTCGGCCGCCGCCAGAGTTTCGGGCAACGCGGCGATAAACTCGCGCATCGTCGCGCCGGCGCCAAGCTCCCGCGCGAACTGGCCGCGCTCGACTTTGCGCGATAGCGACGCCAGCGGCCGGGTGCGCGCGCGGGCCGGATTTATCGGCTTTATTGGCTGGATGCGGGGCGGTTTCATCGGCGCCGGAAGCGGGTCGGGCGCTGTGGCGCCGCGTCCTTGGAGAGTGTAAAGTTACCCGATGCTCCGGCGGACTCCAACCGCGCGCCGCGCGGGGAGCCGGACGCGAAAGCGGGCAGGCCGGATGGGGACGAGCAGTACTGGGGGGACGGGAAATGGGAGAAAATAAGCCATCGATCCATAGTCAGCCACGTCGGTTGCCGGCGTAGCCGAACGGCAGCGCCTTGGAGATTGGCCGTCCCGACTCCTCGATTGCGCCGATCCGTCGCCGCCGACGCCAGCCGACAATCGATCGCCGCCGCTTCATGGGCAGCTTCATCCGGATGGCAGGGATCGCCGCCGCGACCGCGACGCTGGCGCCGGCAAGCGCGCTCGCGATGCTGACCGCGCCGGCCACGCCGCGCCGCCTGAAGTTCTACAACCTGCATACGAGCGAGCAACTCGACATCGTCTACTTCGAGAAGGGGCGCTACATCCCGCAGGCGCTCGCCGAGATCGACTACATCCTGCGCGACTATCGCCAGAACGTGGTCAAGCCGATCGCGCCGGCGCTGCTCGACCTCGTGGTCGCGATCCGGCGCAAGCTTCATACCGACGCCGAAGTGGCGATTATCTCCGGCTATCGCACGCCGCAGACCAACGCGATGCTGGCGGCGCGCAGCGACGGCGTCGCGCATCACAGCCTGCACATGGACGGACTGGCGCTCGACTGGCGCGTCCCGGGACGCACGCTCGAGCAGTTGCATCGGGTGGCGCTCGCGATGCGCGGCGGCGGCGTCGGCTACTATCCGAGCTCCGACTTCGTGCACACCGACGTCGGCCGCGTCCGCTACTGGTAAGGGTTTCCCTTTTTCACTTTTTCCAGTCTTCACTGACCCTCGCGGCGGCGCTGCGATGTGCCGGCTCACGCGATCACGCGGCCTACAGATTTGACACGCCGCTGCTGCGACCTTAGACTTCAGGGCGCGCGGGCGTAATTCAGCGGTAGAATGCCAGCTTCCCAAGCTGGACGTCGCCGGTTCGACCCCGGTCGCCCGCTCCACTCTTTCTCCCAGCAGAATCAACTACTTGTGAAGATCGGCGGGTCGCGCCGCGAGCGCTCGGAGCGCTCGCGGCAGCCATTTTCAGGCTAAATTCAGGCTTTTTTGACGGGAATTTGGCGGAAAGCTGGTGAGCTAGAGTGCCAACGCGCTCGGGCTTCCGCTGCCACCGCGCATAATGCCGGATGACCATTTCGAGATTGGTGTGACCCATCTGATGCGACACGTACTGCGGGTTCTCTCCGCGCGAAAGTTGTAGCGCTGCGAAAGTGTGCCGGCATTGATAAATGTTGCGGTGCCGCAGCGAAGCCTTCACGAGAATTCGTTTCCAGTTGCGCTCGCGGAAGTTCGTGAGATCGAGCGGACCTCCATCTTCGTTGAGGAACACGAGCTCGCCTCGAAGCTGAGTGCGAGTGCGCTGCTCCTGCAGCTCGTCAACAACCAGCGCGAGCATGTCCACCTCGCGCTCGCTCGACGCGTTCTTCGGAAGGCCGATTCCGGAGAAGCGATGGATGCTGCGCCGAATCATGAGTTGCTCGCGATCGAAATCAACGTCTTGCCAACGAAGCGCCAGCGCCTCGTTGGGACGTAGGCCGCAGAAGATGAGCACAGCGAGCAACGTACGATCCTGGCCGGTCGCTCGATCGATGATCCTCTCCGCCTCTTCGAGCGTGAACGGGTCGACGTCGCCCTTTGGCTCGCGCAGGTTCTTTATATAAGGCATCGGGTCTTCCGCGATGAGCTTGCGACGTTTCGCGATTGAGAAGATCGTTCGCAGTCGAGCGATCATCATGTTGATTCGCCGCGGTCCGATCTGTTGACCGTTCAATCCCTTCCGCTTCATCAGTTCGCCGAGAAAACGGTTGATGTCGCCGTCATCGATCTGGTCGATCGGTTTCTGCGCGAGCGGCGCGGGCAAGGAGCAGCGCCTTGATGAGGCGACCGTAATCGTAGGCGGTCGCCAAGGTGAGCACCGTTCGTCGCTCTTCGAGCCACGATTCAGCGAACTCGCCGAGCGTCGGCGTCTGTGGCTTTTCTTCCTGGGATGGCGGGAATCGGCTGCGGGGTCAGACCGAAATGCGCGAGCTCGGGCTCTCCGGAAATCGCGCGGCGTAGTCGAACTTTCCACTCGCCAGCTCGCCCTCGATTTCCTTTAGGGTGGAGCCGCAGTGCGCCGATTGTCGCGATTGTCGTCGAGGTCGAGATACTCGCGGCAGCGTTCGCCGCGATATCGGAAATCCAATCAGCAGCCGTCCGCGATTGCTTTCAAGCCACGCCATTTGCGCCCCTCCTCATCACCGCCGCCTCAAACGTGGGCCAGTGAATCACAACCTTGCGTCCGACGTGACACACGCCTTCGCGCGGTCCGAGTCGGCCAAGGCTAATCCAATTATAAATCGTTTTCACTGCGAGGCGCGAACGATCCGCGGTCTCGGAGATGTTGAGATAGTCGCGCGTCTCGGGGCTGGGGGGAATTTGAACATCCGGCATTTGCGGAGTCCTCCTGATTTGGTGTGTCCACCGCCACTCCGCCACACCGCTGCCGGTTCGCGAATGGTGCAACTCAGGGACCAGCCGGGAAGTTGGCGATCGGCGATCGCGGCGCGACCCACGAACAGCGAAAAGTGTGCAGTGTGCAGATTTCGCACACACACTTTCGGGTCGAGTTCCTCCGCCTTCCTCACCCGGTTGGTCCGCGTGGTATTTCGGTGAGGGTCAGTTCAGCATCTCAAAGAAACGCCTTCGGTCAATCGATGGAAGCCGGAACACAAAATCGAGGTGTTCCCTGGTAAACCCCTGGTGAGAGGCAGTCCTCCTCCACCTGCTTTCTTAATTCAGGCTGGTGCGCGACAAACCAAAAGACGAACGTGATCAGGATCTTGTTTTGCTTTCCAGTCATCTCGCAATACTTCCGACTCGCTTCCCAGATCAACACCTCGGTCCATCTGGGTTCAAGCTCGGTTATTGCGTCGGGATCTTTGTCGGCATGTTTGAGGAAATTTTCCGGACGATTAATATAGTTTCTAAATTCGCGGCTGAAGAGCGTCCGGTAGCAGAAGGTGCAGGTCTTTCAGCATCGGCTCGCCGTGGCGATGCTCGTTGATATCTCGGACGAGAGAATAAAGGCAGCGGCGGCCAGCGTGTGAATGGACACCTCGTCGCCATAGGCGAAGTACAGTCGGACGGCACTTTCGAGTTGTCGGCGCGCCGCTTCTCTAGCTTCGTCAATTGCACTGTTCTGCCACGACATGAACGACCGGCGTTTGAACGCCTGAATGTCTGCGGCGTCGAGTTTGAACCATTCGCCATTGGCGCGCTTTTGTTCAAGGCGTTTGTGCCAGTACGCTTCGATGCCAGCGGGATCGTCGGTTAAGATGCGGTGAACAAGCCTTACACGTTCGGGGGAGCTGGATCGCCAACTCGTATTCTCTTCGCCATCGACACGAGTTGGAGTGCCCGATCTTATGGTAGTGTCCGCTTTTGATGAGGTAGACGGAGCCGCCAGACCCGGCGTTGGGCTCGTTAGCGCTCGTTTGCTCGTCGGCCCGCTGCGGCGAAGAGCCAGAGTGGCTGCACAATTCGATCATGTCCTCGAAGCCTGAGCGTTCTCGGCAGTACGACACAATTTTCGAGATGAGCACCGCCTTTCCACCGAAGCGCCCGAACGTCTTATCTATTTGGGAACGAGGGATCGGTCTTCCGCTTCAGCCTGTAGCTCACCCTTGACCGGGAAGTGACCAAGCTCGCGCGTTAGCGCGATGAATTTCTCGATCAGAAGGTTCTGCTGGATATGCTTCCTGTAGCGTGTTTCCCGAAAAACCAGCCTCCCTTAGAGCATCGCCCCAACCGGGCCCAATACTTTCCGTGCCAATCGCTGGTCTTAATTCCGGTGGCGTCGAAAAAGCGGGCTTGCCCAGCGGACGACCTACCGTGTTCGGCAGTCGTTCGCTTAATCTCGTCAATGATTTGCTCTTTCGTAACCCTCAAAGCGGACCTATCCTGCCTCAGTGCTGCAGCGTCGTCCAGTTCGCCCAACTGCGACCTGAACGATCCTCTCATCGCGCAGCCCAATGCCTGACTGGTTTGAGTAGAAATTCTTCGACTGGAATCCCGTCCCCGCCCACGAGCATCTGGCGTGTCGGCTTGAATGCTTCAGCAAAGGCTGCGAGGCCTGGGTGGGTGTCACGGCTGCGACCGCTCTTCACCTCGATCGCGGTAATCGCGCGCCCGGCGCGCACGACGAAGTCCACCTCGCGGTTGCGCTCGCGCCAGTAGAAGAGCTCGCATTCGCCCATGGCCGCCGCATTGGCTAGGTGTGCGCCAATAGAGGACTCTACCAGGCGTCCCCAAAACTCGCGGCCCTCTTTCGCCTCCTCGAAAGAGAGCCCGGACTGGGCCGTCATCAGAGCGGTGTTTAAGACTTGGAGCTTCGGGCTTGACCCCTCTGCCGCACAGGGACGGCGGCGAATTGGAGAGCCCGGTGAGTAACCCGGCTCCGCCGAGCAGCTCGAGATAGTGCGCGAGCGTCGTCGTATTGCCGGCATCGTGAAGCTGACCGAGCATCTTGGTGTAGGACAACACTTGTCCGGAGTAGCGACAGCCCAGTTCGAACAACCGACGCAGCAGGGCGGGTTTGTCCACGCGAGTGAGCAACAGCACGTCCCGGGCGATCGTTGTCTCCACCAGCGCGTCGAGGATGTAGCGGCGCCAACGCTCAGGTTCGCCGGCCAGCGGCGCGGCGCCCGGATAGCCTCCAAAGTACACGTACTGGTCCACGGAAAAGTCGAACGCGGCCTGCATCTCGGCAAAGGACCAGTGAGGCGGATGAAGGACCTCGAAGCGGCCGGCCAGGCTCTCGGTGAGGCCCTGCTGCACAAGCAGCGGTGCAGAGCCGAGCAGCACCACCTTGATCCGACGCTTCGCGCGCGTGTCCTCGTCCCAAAGGCGTTTGACGGATTCCGACCAGTTGACCGCCTTCTGCACCTCGTCGAGAACGAGGATCGCTCCGCTGCGGACCGGCGGAGAGGCGCGCAGCCTCCCATTGCTGCGCGATCCAGTCCGCGCCGCGCAAGGTGGGTTCGTCGGCACTGGCAAAACGGACGGAAACGGTGATGTCTTCGGTGACTTGCTGAACCAAGGTGGTTTTACCGACCTGACGTGCGCCGGCCACCACCTGGATGTGTCGCCGCGGTTCCCGGAGTCGGCGGGCGAGCTCGGCAGCTTGAGGTCGCCGGAACGGTTCTGCCGATTTGCTCATGACATTGAGTATTTTTACTCATTGTCCTGAGTAGCACAATAACCCGATCTTGTTTGTAGCCCTGCTGCGTATGGATCGAGCTGAGAGGGCTCGCCCGGATCAGTGCGATACGATCTTGCGAGATCGCGCTGAGGCGATTGGGTTGGCCGATCTGTTAGCGGAGATCGCGTCAGTTCCAAAAAGGCGCGGGCGTCGCCGCATCAATCCTCGATGACTCTGAGGGGCCATCCAACCTCTCGCGTACAGAGTCTTAGCCTTCCGAGATAAGATCCCTAAACTCTCTATAAATCATGAGGACCAGCGGCGCATGTTTTGAAATTCCGATTAACACCTGCGCCATCGAGTCGAACACGCGAAACCGTTCTTCCTCCTTATCGAGTCCAACGGGTATCGCGGCATGCGGGAACGCTTCACTTAGAGCCGGCACTATGCGGGCAAGTATCCCCGCGTGCCGGCCTACTACCTCGCCAAGTTCAGCTGGTGCCAGGCGCAGATATTCGCCGATCGCCTCGGCGAACGGACCGTAGGGCGCCTGCCATTCGCCGTCGTAACAGGCACCCCGGACTGTAACCGCGCCGTGTTCTTTCGCCAGCTCGGAAAACTCCTCCAGGGTGCGCGTTTTACCGATTCCCGGGTCACCGCGCAGCATCACTATTGATCCCTGGCCGTTACGTACCTGCTCCAGCTTGGCCGACAGTCGTTGCAGTTGCTCGGCCCGCCCGACGAAGGGCGTCCGGTTCAACAGCGCGGCCAGATCGTTGCGCTCGTAGAGCACCTCGCAAACCAGCATCGGCGCGGCGATCGCCTTCAACTGCATCTGGCCAAGGTCGCGGAAGTTGAAAGTTTGCCGCGCCGCCAGCAAGTCAGCGATCATCCTGCTGCACAGGATCTGGCCGCTCTCGGCCCGGTCGCACAATCGCCGTGCAATCACTATCGGCGTGCCGAAATAGCCGCCGTCGCGCCGCAGCACTTCCCCCAAGTGAATGCCAATCCGGATTTCGAGGCGGGCGCCCGCTACCGGCCGCCGCGCAGTCTGCTCGATGCTTATCGCACAGCGTACGGCGTCGGCCGACGACGAAAACACCGCCAGCGCGCCATCCCCCAGCCACTCCAACTCTTTTCCGCCGGTGCTGGTTATAGCGTTGCTGATCAATTTGTGATGCGCCTGGAACAGCCGCTGCCCGCTTTCATCGCCGGCGCGCTGCAAATGATCGGTCGAATCCACCAGGTCGGTGAACGGCAACGTTGCGGTGCCCGATTGACCGGTGATCATTTAAGCGCACTTCACCACTTCGTCAGATGTTGCCGCTGATCCATCCTCTTACTGGTATGACCATCTCGCAGACAGTGGCATTGCAATCAACGGTTCGGGCAACACTTCGCAGAACAGTACTATTGCGTACGCTGCGGGCAACGGCGTCGCCGTTCAAGGAAGCAATAATGGTCGAGCCACAACATTTGACTCGTAAATCGCGATTTGACCGCGACGCAGCGCCGCGAAACGATCCGGGGAACCAGAAAGGCGCTGACGCGCGGCTTGTACGCTGGCGTCAACGATCGATTTCCGGACGCAACCGCTCATCCCCTGGCTCCCGTATCGGCCACCAGCGGCTCAGGAATCGCATCGCGTATCGCGGTTTTGATCGCGGCTGCTTCGGCACGCGTCGCGTGGGCTACGCGGCCTTCGGCAAGCAGGTGAGCAGGCACGGGCCGCAGGTCCCAGATGATTCCGAAAAACGACATCACTTTGAGGACATAGTACGTAATGTCGACTTCCCACCAGAAAAATCCCTGCCGCACCGAAGCAGGATAATGATGATGATTGTTATGCCAGCCCTCGCCCAGGGTGACCATTGCGAGCACAAAACTATTGCGGCTGGTGTCGCCGGTTTCGTAGCGGCGCCGCCCGAACACATGCGCGAGCGAGTTGATCGTGAGAGTGCCGTGCGCGAGCACCACGGTCGAGATAAAAAAACCCCAGATAAGCATCTGTGCGCTGCTGGTATGGAAGCCAGGGAAGAAATGCGCAAGCATCGCGCCGAGCCCGAACATCGCAAAGCCGGTCGCGATCGGTACCAGGGTGTCGAAACGATCCAGAAATTTGAGTTCCGGAAAGCGCGCGAGATCACGCACGACGCGCCAGCGCGTGGCAAAGTTTGCGTCCGAGGTTATCCATCCGATATGGC
This sequence comes from uncultured delta proteobacterium, assembly GCA_963832395.1. GTDB lineage: Bacteria > Desulfobacterota > Binatia > Binatales > Binataceae > JAKAVN01. The sequence goes on from CAWHTV010000003.1 coordinate 39,309, forward strand.
TCCAGAGAAGGCCGTGCTGAATCGGCGAGTGCACGTCGTTGGGTTGATCCGAATGCTGATGATGCAGCCGATGATGCGACGCCCACCACAAAGGCCCGCGTTGCACCGACGAATTGCCGATGATCGCGAAAACGAGTTGCGCCACGCGCGTGGTCTTGAACGTACGGTGCGAAAAGTAGCGATGATAGAAACCGGTGATCGCGAGCATCCTGATAAAATACATCGCGATCGCAACCGCCACCGCAATTGGACTCCATCCCACCCAGATCACCCCCAGACACATGAGATGAACGGCGGCATATGGTACGGCACGCACCCAGTCCATTTCCTGGGGCGCGTCGCGTTTTGCTTCGCCGCCCGCGGAGTTATCCACCCATCGTGCAACGGAGATCAAAACTCGCTTTATAGCGCTCTCAGGCATTCTAATTGGAATTTCCGTTTTTAATCTGATTCAGACTCGCACTAAGACTATCTGGCTTGCAAATGCAAAGTCGAGCCCGGTTTTGAGCGCGAAGGCCCTTACAACGCGTTGCAACAGACCGGCTCTGCCTCGCGTTGGCAAAGAGCACCTGAAGCCGGCTTTTCCCCGCCTCCGCACTGGCTTTCTCGAACGCCACCGTTCCGGTGACCAGCAGCTCGTCGACCACTCTTAATTTTCCAATCGTGCGAGGCGGCGATACCAGCCACGCCGCGTTTGTGCCCTACCAGACCCAGGACGGCACCCCGATCGCCGAGGTCGAACCCTGCGTCCACCGGCGGATAAGGTCCGGCGCGGTTGGATGATGGCCTCACGATGACGCAAGAAACTGAGCCTGGGATTCCGCCCGCTGTCCCACAGTGAACGGCCAAAAAGGGGACCGCGTTTGAGCCGATGCCCGCCGGGTCCAAGCCCGTTGCGCAAAATTCCGCGCCGTTGTTCGAATTGCCTTACGATCGCATTTGAGACAAGTCGAATCCTGGCGGGCCGCCTCATATCTTCATGTGTGATCAGCCATATCGGATAAGGCGTCGACGGCTCGTCGGGCCAACGGTAAAATCGAAGAGCAAATCAATGTAGCTATTGAACAAGGCTACAAAACGAGAAGATTTCAAGCGCCGCGAAAGCCGGAGCTAGTCTGCTCAGAGAGATCTCCTTGGCAGACCGCCGTTGCCGGCGTTTACCGAGGCGATCATACGCCCGCACCGCGTCTCACCGTGGCAGAAGGGATACAGCATATCCACACGGGAAGTTAGCCGCACAGACCCAAATCACCTTCGACCTAGATGAGCGAACCCTATCTGATTGCGTCCCGCCTCTTTTCGGGACTATGGTACTCGCCGTAGCGGGCTTCCTTCTCGAATGCCTTCCGGGCCGCAACGAAGGTAATGAAATGACTACCAAACAAACTCTCAAATATCAGTTACTTGCCGCGCAATGCGGCTTCGGATTCGAAATTCTCTACACCATTTTCTGGGGGTGGTTCGGACATAACCTACCGCCAGCTTCTCCCGGTCTAAGCGCGCAGGCTCTCGCCGCGCACTTCACGCTGCATCACAACGCCATCCTCTTTGGAAACAGCATGGCCGCCCTAATCGGCGTTCTGTGGATCCCGTGGACGGCCCAGCTCACCGTGGTCATGTGGCGGATCGAAGGCTCGGGCCCGGTTTTGACGATCATCCAGGTCATTGGCGGGGTCCTTACCGCCTGGGTGGTGATGTTCTGCCCCGCGATATGGGCGGCGGCGGCGTTTCGGACAGATGTTGATCCGAACGCGATCCGTACGCTCAACGACTTGGGTTTTATTTTGTTCAACATTACCTACGCCGTCACTTCGGTGCAGGCAATCGCTGCCGGTCTAGTCGGGCTGGCAGATAAGAGTCCACTCCCGGTCTTCCCGCGTTGGGTATGTTGTTGGGCGATCTTCACGGGGCTTAGCTTTGTTCCGCTCACCGCGATGCCGTTCTTCAAGACGGGGCCGCTGGCATGGAATGGTGCCATCTCCTTCTGGAGCCTGTTCGGAATCTATTTTTTCTGGACGGCATCTATGGGCATTTGCATGGCGAAGGATGCCGCCAAGAGGCTGCGCGTGGAGCGTGACCTCGATATGCAGCGCCAGAGTGGACCAGGTCACGCCGGCGCTTCCGCGTGACCTGTCCTTGCTGAAAATCCTCTCGCTGAAAACTCTTTCGCTGACAATTCTCTCCCAAACCCACATCGAGTGACGGCATCAATTGAACATCTCGCTCATGTCCGATGCGGTTGCGGCCCCGTTAGGGAAGGTTGTGAGCCCTAGACCTTCCATCATCAGGCGCAGCGTGTCCTGATGCTGATGAAAGACGTTCGAAACGAAGCCGGACTTGAACTTGGGACTGATGCCCAGCCACATCACCTGACCGCCTCCGTTGGTGTTGTCGGTGGCCGACTCATCAAACACGATAATAAGTAGACCATCGCCGCCCGGTTGGAACATTGGGGTCTGGAGCAGTGGATCGATGTTGGTTTGGAGCCAGGTATCCATCTGGGCCAGAGACCCGTCATGAGCGTCGTCTTCCTCATCTGGTGCTATGAAAGAATACTGAGGAAGATTACCAGCAGCTAAATCTATGGCGAACTGAGTGAATGGTACTATGTTTAGCTGCTGAGCCGGATCGTTTTGTATGTCAGTGAAGTAGACGAAAGGATCGTGTTTGGCTGCGTACGAAGTCGAGGTATCTCCGTTGTTACAGCTCAAGAACCCGACCGAAGGGAGTGATTCCTGATAAGACTTCCACGATATTCCAGCAGCGTTCATCTCACGAAGTATGTTATCCGCATCAACAGAATGCGTTTCCGGGCAGGCATCGAAAGTATATAAACCTTCTCCAACGGTCAGCCACAGGTAGTTGGGCAGCGAGGGATGAGCGTTAGCAAAGTAATTGGCTGCCAGCGCGCCTTCGGCTATCAGTCCGTTAAGATAAGGCACGCTAGGGCTGCCTACCACATCCGCGTAGTTGTGATTTTCTTCCAACACTATGAATTCGTGCCCAAACGTCGAGCTGCCAGACGTTGGCGTTGGCGTCGCCTGCGGCGTGGGCGTGGGTGACGGCGTGGGCGTAGGTGACTGCACTGGTGACGGCGAGCCTACGGGCGTGGGCACAGGTGTAGGTACGGGAGTCGGCACGGGCGTTGGCGCAGGTGTGGGCACCGGCGTCGGTACTGGTGTCGGCACCGGTGACGCTTCCGCGGCTACTCCTCTTAGAACTGTCACCTGTGGCCCCAATCGGTAGGTCCGCCCAAGACGGCCAAGTAGTAGCTTACTATAACCAGCGTCAGGACAATGGCGGGATCCCGTATGAGTCGCCGGGAGAATGCGATTCTGCCTGCGCCCAACAGGTACACGAACTGCAGTGCGAGCAGCAGGAAAGTACTCCATGCGAGAAGTGTATTGTGGAGCAGCGCCCCAAGAGTCTTGATGATGCCCTTATCTACCTCTAGCTCGAGAAGGCCGCCGTCTTTAGGGTAGAGATCGAAAAACCTGAGGAACTCGGTGGAGCCCGGGTCGAAGATGCCCCGAACGACGCCTTCCAAATAAATCTGCGCGTAGGTCAAAGGGCTGCCTAGCAATATCTGTTCGGCGTCACGGCTCATGAAATTGACCACCTGCGCTCTGGGCCAGGTCTTTCGCTCAGGACGCCCTTGAAAATACGTGCCCAGATCAAAACAGCCCAAGCGGTCCTGCATGTCGCTGTACGATAAATGACGCTTGGCAGCCAAAACCGATGCGGCCACGCAGCAATACATGTCCTCGCTAAAGACGGAAGAGAAGCCGGAATAGCCAATCTCTATCTGGTTGCGAACCCGCCAAAGGCCGGTAAGCCCAACGAAAGCGATGAGGAAGACACTTAGATGAGCCATCATGCGCGGTTTGTTCGGCTGAGCTGTAACCAGCGCCCACACTAACAACCCGCCCGCGATGATCAGTGGCAGAAAATAGCCGGCCGGCCGAACGTATACGGAGATAGCCAAGGCCGCGCTCGAAACGAGCAGGTCTGCCAGCGATCGCCGCCTCAGGTACCTCACAAAGTAGTACACCCCAACCATGAGTATCGCAGTGAACAGGGTTTCGGTAGAGAGGAGGCTCGAAAACAAAACGGACAGTGGCTCTATTGCATACAGCATTGCAGCAATGAGGGCTATCCGCTCACTATCGAACAGGAGGGCGGCTGTCCGGTATACCATGTACACCGTAAAGCAACCGAGTAGAATTTGGAGCGCGATTGTGACAACTTCGAGCCGGCCAAACAACAAGCCAACCGTGAGCAGCAGAGGATAACCAGGAGTGCGGATGATTTCCGGCGCTGGCACGACTGGCCAGTTCCATACGCGAGCCTGTGGGGAACCGTCAGAAAAAAAACGATGATACGCGATTAGCTCGCGTGCCGGCACAATGTAGGACGCGCTGTCGGGTGTGTAAAAGATGGTAGCGTCGCGCGTATATGAATATCCTGCTATCGGGAGCAGGGCGATGTCCTGAAGGTTGTTGAGATTTGAGTGGCGGCGTTCCTCGCCCGATCGGAAGATCGGGTTGGGTAAGAGGAGGAGGCCGCCATGAACAAGAGTGCCAAGAGGGCAGACGGAAGGAAAGCCGCGGACGAGGGGCAGTTGTGGCTGCGGTTGTCGGCAATGGTGCGCGAAGCACTGTACGACACGGTGATGGTCACGGGACTGGCATGCGTGGATGAAGTGCTGGAAGCCGAGCGCGCGGTGCTGTGTGGCGCACGCTACGCGCATCAGGCCGAACGTCAGGCGCTGCGCGCGGGGCACGTGCCAAGTTCGCTGGTGCTGGGCGGACGGCGAGTGGCGGTGAGCCGCCCGCGGGTGCGCAGCGTTGAGGGTCGCGAGCTTAAATTGCCGAGCTGGCGGGAGTGGAGCGCGCGCGATCCGCTGGAGACGCGGGCGTTGGAGCAGATGGTGCTGGGGGTATCGACCCGGGGCTACGCGCGTTCGCTGGAGCCGCTGCCGGCCGCGGTCGCAGCACGGGGCACCAGCAAGAGCGCGGTCAGCGAACGGTTCGTGTACGGCACCGAGCGCAAGCTTGGGGAACTGCTGGGCCGCGACTTGCACGGGCTTAAGCTGGTGGCGCTGATGATCGACGGGGTGCACTTCGGTGAGCACGTGGTGCTGGCAGCGGTGGGGGTCGATGAGCGCGGCTACAAGCACGTCTTGGGGCTGCGCGAGGGTGCGACCGAGAACGCGGCGGCGGTTAAAGCCTTGCTCGCCGATCTGGCCGAGCGCGGCTTGGATACCGGGCGCGCGTTGCTGGTGGTAATCGACGGGGCCAAGGCGCTGCACAAGGCGGTGGCCGAGGTGTTCGGCCGCCGCGCATTGATTCAGCGCTGCCGCGAGCACAAGAAGCGCAATGTCACCGAGGCCCTTCCCGAGCGGCTGCGCGCCGGGGTCCGCAGCGCGATGGTTCAGGCTTATGTGGCGCGTGACGCCAAGCGTGCGCGGCGCCTGCTCGAAACCCTGGCGCGCCAACTCGAACATCAGCATCCCGGCGCCGCCGCCTCGCTGCGCGAGGGACTCGAAGAAACTCTGACCGTGATGCGCCTGGAGCTGCCCGAGAATCTCGAGCGCATTCTGTCTCGACCAACTTGATCGAAAACCTGTTCAGCCGCGTGCGCGAAATCGGCCGCCGGGTCAAACGCTGGCAGAGCGGCACCATGGTGCTGCGCTGGACCGCGGCTGGCGTGATCGAGGCCGAGCGCGGCTTCCGCAAGCTCGCCGGCTATCGTGCGCTGCCGACCCTGGTCGCCGCGTTGCGCGCTCACGACGCCCAACTCGACCGCTCGGAAGGAAAACTTGACACCGCACGGGATGCCGCTTAACTGACTATGTTGCCGCTACTCAATTCCAACAGCGGAACGGACATTGCCACTCGCCGGATCCTGACGCCTTTTCATCTTTTCCACCAACTTCGCGACACTACCCAGCTAGCACCGCCGTAGAGACTGTCAGGACAATTGTCCAGATCACGAGGAACTTGGCGGCGCGTATTTGCGCATTTGTCTGGCGGCGTCCCATCTCGGACTTTATCAATTCCCACAGATCGCTGCCGATGAAGCTTTTGCCTCCTTTTTTCCTGGCCTCAACGTCCGTTTCCCATGCCTCGATCTCAGGATCGGACAGCAGCGCTTGCGCCAAACCTCGTTGGCCGGTAACCCGGCGTCCGCTTCCTTTAGAATCTCCACAATCTGGCTTTCACTGAATCGTGACCGCTTCATTCGAACCTCCCGGCCAAATCCTGCCAGAAAGTTCTACTCCTCGCCTGTCGCGCCTAAGGGGAAGCTTACGGGCTATCAGGATGGCGTCGTACGTAATCGACGAACACTGCTATGAGCCCGGTCCGCGCAATGCTCGACGGAACGCATAGGTATCGTAGCCAAGGACGGCCACTGGCAGTGCGGAGCGGTCGCAAAGTTGAGGGCAGGCCCTGACCGTCGGGGCCTTTCCTGTGATGTCGATGTGAGGCTCGGCTAAACGCCTCTGCCCGCTTGCTCGCGCACTCTGAGCCAAAAGTATGCTCCTGCAAAACGAAAAGGCCAGGATTCGATCCCGGCCTTTCCCTACGATCCTGCTCAATGCTTACTAATTGGGAGCAGGCGCCAAGCGAGCGAAACGGTTCTCGTTGTGGATCACCAAGTCGGTGCTGTTGGACGAATCTGCTTCTTCACCCGTTGCGTTAATGTTGCATAAGGTAAAATCGCAGTTCGGATTATTGCCGCAGTTGTTGATCAATGCAGCCTCCGCCCAGAAAAGCGGATGAAGAGCAAATCCGGCTCCAAGATCGCCACGTGTCAAGGTCACCTGGGCAGAACTGCCCGGAGTCAGCGACACGCTCTTCGACTTGATCAGATTGCTCTCCCGGTCGAAGAACTCGACCTCGACCTTGCAGGTGCTCGGGGGTCCCGGTTGGGACACCGCAGCGGCCGCTGTCGCGGCTGCTGGGGGATAAATCAGATTGATTTGCGCGGTCTGGCCGAGCCCGAGTCCGACCAGGCTGCTAAGAAAGACGAGCAATGTCGTAAGCAACATTTTTATATTCTCCGCTCGATTGCCGAGTAGACAACTACATTTGTCATGACCTAAGCTGACTTCCAATTGTCATCATCAAGGAAGCGCGGGGTAGATACACCGAGAATCGAGCGGGATATTCGGTATTGTGGGAGTGAGACTAAGCGAGCTGGAGGGTGGACCCGAAATCGCGAACTGCCCTGTGCCGTTATCGAGAATCTTAAGTAGCCCGACCAGACGAGGTACCTGAATTGCCACTAAGGCGTCGACCAATAACTCTTTTGCACCACAGAGTCTACCAGCCAATCCTGTCGCATCAGCGACCAAGACAATTCTCATCGATCGGGTAAGCGCCCCGAATTGCAGAGGATCGTAGCCAGAGTTGGGAAGAATCAAGCTCTGTACCGGACCGCAGGCGTCGACTATGCCATTGACCAAGTTCGTCGAAGCTGCGCCAATCTGTTCAAAACGCGATCCGCAATCGCGGCGTATTCCCGTTAGCTCACTATTGTAGTGAGCCGAGTCAATCTGCCCGTTTTCAAACGGAAGCTGCAATTCCAAAACCTCATCCAAGCATTCGTTGAGTTTCTCTTCCTTGAAACGTACGAATTCCGCTCCTTCCCTCTTGATGGTCTCCTGACATTTGAGTACGCCCTGAATCTGGCGTGCCGTGAGCGGCGCGGAGGGGGCTTTAAGTGCCGCCTGCGGGTTTCCCTCCTGCGGTGGTGGGACCTGTGGCGGTCCGAGATCGCAGCCGAAGACGGTAAGCATGATTGCGCAGATCGAAGCCGTCAATATTCTGGCGTTCATAAGATCTCTCCTTTCAGTGCCCTGCTGAAGTTTATAGTCGTTGTTTGATCAACAGGATTGTTCGGTGCGCTCCGATGAGCATTGTGGCTGGCGCGTCAAAAGGCTGACGCTGCCTCTTGCACCAGTCCGTCGACCAGCACGCGCGTCACGCCAGTTCTGCTGTCGACGATCTCGACTGCTTGATTGACTGAGCAAAGGGTCGCGTCGCAATTTGCGTTGTTCCCACAGGTGTCTTGCACCGTCGCCTGTTCAGTGAAAATTCCCGGGTTGCCGCCAGGGTTGTCGAACTGTTTGCCGCCACCATTGAGATCGTCGAGATCGAAGGTAAGAGTCGCCGACTGACCAGGTTCGAGCGAGAACTCCCGGAACTTCGCCTGGTTGCCCTGACCATTGAGGATCGTGACATCAACCACGCATGGGTCGGGTGAAGTGAAGCCGGGCTCCGACGACGCAAAGCCGGGGACATAGAGAACGTTGACCTCTCCATACTGCTGCGGGCCGATGCTGAGGACACCGGCTGTGACACTCAAGAGCGCAATTGCGGACAGACTGCTAAAGACGCCTAGCATGCTTGGCTGCCTCCTTTCTCATAATCGGTAGTTACGATGATCGGTCTAGCGCAATTTAGTGCTAAATACAATTGAAAGTTTGTATCAGGATTTTATAGGTTTGCTAATATGTGATTTAGTATTCAATATTGTCGATGAAAACTTAATAAAGTCTATTCGACTTTTCATTAGTCTATGCTGACCGGAAATTACGTCGTGCTGCGATCTAAGGGCGTCGAGCATCTGTTTGAAGTCACCGCCGATTCTCTCTACGAACCCGTAGCTCAGGCGCTGCGCGTTTTCCGGGAGGACGAGTGGAGCGAGGACCCCGTGGATATGCCGCTAAAAAACTGATCCATTTACCGCTGTAAAAGTGAGCCACCCCGAGCCATAGACTCCGGCGGGAAGCCGGAGGACGGGGATGCTGAAGATGGATCAAGTGCATGTACTGCGACACAAGGTGCTGAAAGAGGGACGGAGCATCCGGCGGGTTGCGCGTGAACTCGGATTAAGCCGCAACACGGTAGCCAAGTATCTGGATCAACCCGAGCCGGTCAGAAGTTCGCGGCGACAGCGGGAGCGGCCGGTATGGGAAGCAGTGAGGCCGCGGCTGGAGGAGCTGATCACGGAGTGGGAGCCGCGGACCACCGGCAAGCAACGGATCACCGCGATGCGGCTTCATCGTCAGCTCAAGGCAGAAGGCTATCAAGTCGGAAGGACGCTGGTAGGCGACTACTGGCGCGAGCGGCGGCGGCAACGGGCCGAGGTATACGTGCCACTGGTTAATCGCCCGGGCGAAGCGCAGATCGATTTCTTCGAAGTGGTAGTGGAAGTCGGGGGCGAACGGCGCAAAGCCTGGGAGTTCCTGTTGCGGCTGATGTACTCGGGGCGCGAGTTCGCCTGGCTCTACGAGCGCTGCGATCAGCTGGCCTTTCTCGACGGCCACGTGCGGGCGTTTGCCCACCTGGGCGGAGTCGCGCGGCGCTGCGTGTACGATAATCTCGCGGCCGCAGTGCGCAAGATTGTCGGTGCGCGGCGCGAACTCACGGGCCGGTTCCTGGCGCTGGTCAGCCACTATCTGTTCGAGCCGGACTTCGCCCGCATCGGCGAAGGGCACGACAAGGGCGGCGTGGAAAGCCGCGGCAAGGCGATCCGGCTCGAGCATCTCACTCCGATTCCGCGCGGCGACAGCCTGGAAGCAATCTCGCGCCAGTTGCTCGCTGAACTCGACGCCGCGTTCCCCGCACGGCACCGTACTGGAAGGTCCGCCAGTGAGCTCTGGGCGGAGGAACGTACGCAACTGCTGCCGGCGCCCGCTATGAGCTTCGAGGTGCGCAAGCCCATCCCGGTCGAGATCAGCTCGCGCGCGATGGTCAGGATCGAAGGGGCCTGGTACTCGGTGCCGTCGCGCTGGGCGCGGCTGAATGCGACCGCTTACCTCGGCGTGGACGACGTCCGCATCACCTGCATGGGCGAGAGCGTGACGCATCCGCGGGCGCGGTTTGGAACGCGCCAGGTCCGCTATCGTCATTATCTCCCCGAGCTGGCGCGCAAGCCGCATGCGGTGCGCCAGGTGGCGCCGGAGTTGATCGCGGAGTTGGGCGCACCGTGGAGCGGACTGTGGAGACTGTTGTGCGGCACGCACGGCGAACTGGAAGCAGCGCGAGTGGTGGCGCGGCTGCTCGGCGCGGTCTGCGAACACGGCGAAGATCGGGTGCGCCTGGCGCTGGAAGCGGCGATCAAACAGCACCGCATCGACGTGCTGGATCTCCCCGCGCCCGGACCGAAGCTCGAGAACGTCGCGGTTCCCGATGCGCTCGCCGCCTACGTGGTCGAAGCCGGCCGCGCGTCTGATTACGATCATCTGCTGTTCGCCGACGGAGCCGTCCATGAGTAACGCGGCTTGCGAGGCGGTCATCCACGAGTACTGCCACGAACTCAAGCTCGCGGCGGTGGTGCGGGATTATCCAGGGCTATGCCGGCGCGCCCGCGACGGCGGCTGGGCCTACGAGGATCTGCTGCGCGAACTGCTCGAAGCCGAGATCACCAATCGGCATCAAAGCACCGCGCGCCGCCTGCTGCGCGAAGCGCGCTTTCCCGATATCAAGACCTTCGACCAGCTCGACTGGGCGGTGCTCAAGGGCGTGTCACGGCCGAAGCTCATGGAGCTGGCGAGCGGCGAGTTCATCGGGCGCGCCGAGGACGCAATCCTGGCCGGTCCGATCGGCACCGGCAAGACTCATCTCGCGATCGCGCTCGGAGTGGAAGCCACGCGCCGGCGGCTGCGAGTTCACTTCGCCCGCGCCGCCGATCTGGTGCAGAGCCTGGTTGAGGCCCGCGACGAGCGGCGGCTGACCGCGTTGCAGCAGCGTTATCAGAAAGTCGCGCTGTTAATCGTGGATGAGCTGGGCTGTGCGCCACGAGGCGCTGATATACCGCGAGGAAAAGACTCCTCCCGCGACCGATGCAGCGGTCGCGAGAAGCTGAGGGCAGGTTGAACGTGGAGATGCACGGGAGACCGGGAGCAGCCCTGACAACGTAGCGGCGCGGCGGCACTGCCAGACGCCACGGCCGCGCAAGCGAGACGGAAAGGTACAACGCAAGTGAATCGGCGTCGGAGGCCCCTCGATTCGTCAACCAGCTCGAATCTGGCGGATACGGGCTGGCGCAGCGCTGGATGCGTGGAAACCCATCGCGCATTCGCTCGGTTGGGTTGCAAGCCGATGGCTCAACCGTGGCTGCACACAGACTGCGATGGGTGTGTAGCGATGCTGCAGGGGTATAGCCGGGTACCGTCCCCGTCAGGCGGAGATCAGTGAACGTGGGAACCGTGACCATGTCGCCCTGCTACGAACTAGCAGGGCACGTCCATCGTCGATGTACGACGCGGTCGTGGGACGGAGTCTCCGTAGTAGTCCGAGGCCGGGAAAGCCGGCCACATGGCGAAGGGAGACAGCAAGTCAGCAGCACCAATGGAAGGGAGGAGAAGTGGCGTTGAACAACGACACCCTGTGGCCGAGCGTCGCCGACGCAAAGGTGCGGGTACTCAGTATCCAACGGAAGCTGCATCAATGGTCGAAGGCTGATAGCGAGAGGAGGTTCGATGACCTTTACAACTTAGTATGCGATCGGGCCACGCTGCTGGTGGCGTGGGACCTTGTGAGGAGCAACCGAGGGTCACGAACGGCTGGGCTGGATGGCTGGACCCGGTGGCACATTGAGCAACGCATTGGGGTCATATCGTTTCTGGAGGAGCTTCGCTCCCAACTGAAAGCGCGATCTTATCGCCCGACTCCCACGAGGGAGCGCGGTATCCCCAAGCGGGGCGGCAAGGTGCGCTATTTGGGCATTCCAACCATTCGAGACCGGACCGTGCAGATGGCCCTTAAGCTCGTACTGGAGCCGATCTTCGAGACGGACTTTTACCCTGCGAGTTATGGGTATCGGCCAGCCCGAAGAGCCCAGGATGCGATCGCGGAGATCGTGCGCTACATCAACCCCCGCTCCTCGTACGAATACGTCGTCGAGGGTGATATCAAGGCGTGTTTCGACAACGTCCGGCACGGCATTCTGATGGGCCAGATACGAAGGCGCATCAGTGACCGCCGGGTGCTGGCGCTGCTACGGGCATTCCTTGGTGCTGGAGTGATGAAGGAGACTGGGCGGCTCGCAGCGACTCTCACGGGAACGCCACAGGGCGGGATCATCTCGCCGCTCCTCGCCAACATCTATTTGTCGGCGTTGGATCGGTACTTCGAGCGAGTCTGGAAGCATCAGACCCGCTATATCGGATGCACCACTTATTACCGACGACGCGGAATGGCGACTTACCGGCTCATTAGATACGCCGATGATTTCGTCATTTTAGTGCGCGGCGCTCGGGAACAAGCGGAAGCCGTTCGAGACGAAGCGGCTCGGGTACTCCGCGACGAGCTGGAGATGGAGCTGTCAGAGGAGAAGACCGTCGTCACTCATGTGGACGAGGGCTTCGATTTCCTCGGGCATCGGATTCGAAGAGGCGCCTGGCGCAAGAGCAAGGTGGCCTTTACGTATCCGAGCAAGCGCAGTGTGGAGGCGATCAAGTACAAGGTCAAGAATCTCACCACGCGTTCGACGACTCACCTGAGCCTCAGAACGTTGCTACTTCGAGTAAACTCGGTATTACGAGGATGGGCAACGTACTTCCGCTACGATGCGAGCAAGCGAACGCTCGCATACGTCGATTATTTCGCATGGTGGCGGGTCTTCCGCTGGCTGCGGAAGAAACATCCCAAGCGAACCTATCGGTACCTGCGAAACAGGTATTGCGGCGGGCGCTGGTGGATTAACGATGATGGTGTCGAGCTGTTCCGGCCCGCCAAGGTCAAGGTGGAACGTTACCGCTATCGCGGTACACGCATTCTCCTGCCATGGATGGAATCGCTGGAGCTCGGAATAGTCGGTCGGTTCGCCAAAACCGATTACGACGACATCAGCATCGCGGGCGCGTTGGACGAGTCGCTCGCAGTCCCATGACTATGGATGCTTGTGGAAAGCCGGATGCGCGGCGACGTGCACGTCCGGTTTGGCGGGCGAAAGCGGGGAAACGGAACCGGAGTAATTCGGTCACCGCGCCCCCTTTCGACCCGACTCGTGCCTTTCGAGCGCGCTGGCGGCGAGTTGCTGTTCAACCTTTTGGCGCAGCGCTATGAACGCCGCTCGACCATCATCACCACCAATCTGGCGTTCTCGGAGTGGGTGAAGGTCTTTGGCGACGAAAAGCTTACTACCGCGCTGCTCGATCGCCTCAGCCACCACGCCCATATCCTGACAACTCGCGGCGATTCCTTTCGCAGCCAGCGAGCAATCAGAGCCGCCGGCGGCGCAAAGAAGGATACACCTGTCGACGATAGTGAAGCGCGCTAGCAACGCTTGCGCGCAAAGGTACGCGCTGGCGCGCCACACCTAACGCGCACGGAGGAAAAAACCAGACGATTACAATCTCAAAAAAGGACTGAGGAAAGAACCAACCCTGGGTGGCTCACTTTTACCCCGGTAAAGCGGCTCAGTTTTAAAGCGTTGCAAACACCCCGATCGAGGCCCCGCGAGCGTCGTGGTGATACTTGTGTCTCCCGAAAACCTTATCCGGGATGACGCGCGGGTGGGCGTATGGTAATGAAGCGGCCGATGGTCGCGTTTCTGACCCAGCTGCTGCTTGCTATCCGGTCGCGGTTCACTAGGCGAGCGCGGCTTGAGGCCGAGAATCTCCTCCTGCGCCAACAGCTGATAGTGCTACGGCGCAAGTCCCCGACGCGCGTGAGACTATGGAACATCGATCGCTTGCTGTTGGTATGGCTGTATCGACTGTACCCGTCGCTCCTGGACGCGATCATCATCGTCCAGCCAGCAACCGTGATCCGCTGGCACCGACGCAGTTTCCGCGCCTACTGGCGGTGGAAGTCCCGCCGCGTCGGCGGCCGTCCACGGACTGATTCTGGGATTCGAGCGCTGATCCGGCGGATGAACCGCGAGAACCCGCTGTGGGGCGCACCGCGGATCCACGGCGAATTGTTGATGCTCGGAATCGAAGTCGCTGAATCAACCGTCGGCAGGTATATGGTTCGACGCCGTCGACCACCCTCCCAAGGTTGGAAGACTTTCCTGCGTAATCATGCCGCGGGCATCGCTTCGCTGGATCTGTTCGTCGTACGCACGATCTCCTTCAAGCTGCTCTACGGCTTGGTGATCCTGCGTCACTCCCGCAGGCGGCTAGTCGCGATCAGCGTCACTACCAATCCGACTGCCGAGTGGATCGCTGGGCAAGTGACTGACGCTTTTCCGTGGGACGAAGCGCCGAGTCATCTGATTCGCGACCGCGACGGCGCGTTCGGTCCGGCGTACACCCGCCGCATTCGTGCAATGGGGATCCGAGATCATCCGACCGCTTCGCGCTCACCGTGGCAGAACGGTCACGTCGAGCGCCTCATCGGCTCGATTCGGCGCGAATCTCTCGATCACCTGGTCGTGTTCGACGAAGCCCAGTTGCGTCGCGTGCTGAGGAATTACGCTGCCTATTACAACCAGGTCCGGACGCATCTCTCACTAAGTAAGAATGCGCGGATTTTCGGCGCCCGCAGAAGCTCGGTCCCATCGCAGCCATCTCCATTCTGGGCGGGCTGCATCACCAATATGTCAGGGTTTAAGTTTTGACTAAGCACAGGTGGAGCAGGCCCTGGACGAGCTGCTGGATGGCGGCGAGCGATTCGACGCGGACCGGGTTCGTCATACGGTCAGACCTGAGCGGCCGATCGTTCCGACGGTCATGATCGGCGCGCCGGACCTGAAGGTCTACGACGCGTTGCTGGCGGAAGCAGCATCATGAAAGCCGCTCAGATCGATGTCGTCGAACGCACTACCCAGTTGCTCGCCGGTTTCAATCTCAGCACCGCGGCACCGGAACTAGGTCCGCGCCTGGAGAACGCCGGCCATCGCGACGCGCTGCTGCTAGTTCTGGAAGTACTGGAGATGGAGGCCGAAGCGCGCGAGCAGCGCAAGATCACGCGCCTGCGCCGCGCCGCGCAGATTCCACCCGGCAAAACCTTCGAGACACTGGACGCGGGCACGCTGCCCGCGCCGCTGATGCGCAAGCTGCGAGAGTTGGCACGCGGCGAGTTCCTGGAACGGGCCGAGAACGCGCTGGCCTTTGGTCTGCCCGGAGTGGGCAAGAGCCACGCCGGCTGCGCGATCGGCAACGCGCTCATTGAGTTGGGCCATTCGGTGCTGTTCCGTCCCGCCTATCAGCTGGTGCAGGAACTGCTCGCCGCCAAGCGCGATCTGATGCTGCCGCAAAAGCTGCGGCGGCTCGATTCGATCGAGCTGTTGATCCTGGATGATATTGGCTACGTCAAACAGAGCCCCGAAGAGGCGGAAGTCCTGTTCACTCTGATCGCGGAACGCTACGAGCGGCGCTCCATGCTGGTCACCAGTAACCTGGTGTTCAGCGACTGGGAACGGATCTTCAAGGACCCTATGGCGACCGCGGCCGCGATCGATCGGCTGGTCCATCACGCGACCATCCTGGAGTTCAATGTTCCCAGCTACCGGACTCGGAAGCGTCGTCGCACCGATGCTGGCCAGCCCGGCGAAGCCGTCGATGCGAGCCCAGGTTGATTCGATGAAGTCGATGCTGGTGGAGCGCGTTAGTAACGCTGATCGCGCAAGGTGCGCGCTGCGCGCGTCTCCTAACGCGCACCAACGAAAAGACCAGACAATTACAATCTCTCTTCAGAAAAGGAGGAACTCAACCAGGGGTGGGCCAAATCTGAGTATCGCAGTGACCGCCCTCGATCTTATCGGACAAAAGGACCAGTTAACCTGGCGACCACCGGCAAAAATACTTGTCGCTTATCGGCAAAAATAGTTGACGCCGAACAACTAGCGTTCCAACAAATTACGGGCCTGGCGAATTGTCGAAGAGTTGGATAGAATCGCCGACTGACCTCGCTTCGTGCAACCCGAGTTGCAGCGGCTCCAGGAATCCGGGTTTGCGCCACCACCGGCCGCCTTTTATTCGGCCGATAACTTCTAATCGTTCGTCGGCAGTCGTGTCCCAGCCAAATATAAGACCTGCCACCGCGCGTTTGGTCAACATCGGATCATACCCAACAGTCGGCTTTTCATCCGGGTTCCATTTCAAAATACGGCGCCATTCTGCCTGGTAGGACCAATGCCTCTTCTTCCGTAAAAGGTACAAAGTCGGGTCTGGGTTGTCGCGGAAGCCGCTACGCGGCAACTATTGGCTTTGCCGGGTCGACACCGAGTCGCTTCGCGATTGCGTCTCCATAGTTTCAAGTTGTTTTGAAACGCCGGCCTGATTTCTTATTCGCGGCTTCCAGGATTGCGTAGGTTTTGCGCAGCCTCGACCGGGTTCGGATAACCAGATGTTCGGTCGAGGCTGCGCTCTGTGAGTGCTCGAAGTAAGACCGCTCAGCTGAGATCAGGCGAGGTCGAAGCGATCAAGGTTCATCACCTTGCCCCACGCTGCCGCGAAGTCTTTGACAAACTTCTCCTTCGAGTCCGCGCACGCATAGACTTCCGCGAGTGCTCGGAGCTCAGAGTGCGCACCGAAGATCAGATCGACACGGGTGCCGGTCCACTTGACCTCATTCGTCTTCCGATCCCGCCCCTCGTACACGCCTTCTTCAGAGCCAGCGAACGGCTGCCATTGCGTGCTCATGTCGAGAAGGTTGACGAAGAAGTCGTTCGTCAAAGTCTCGGGTCGTTTGGTGAAGACGCCGTGTTTGGACTGCCCAAAGTTGGCATTCAGGGCGCGCATGCCGCCGACGAGAACTGTCATCTCGGGGGCTGTCAGCGTCAGCAACTGCGCCCGATCCACCAGCAGTTCCTCAGCGGGTACCGGGTGTCCCTTGCGGAGGTAGTTAATGAACCCGTCTGCGGTAGGCTCAAGTACGGCGAATGATTCCACATCGGTCTGCTGCTGCGAAGCGTCCGTACGCCCGGGCGAGAAGGGAACCTTTACCTCGTACCCGGCCTTTTTCGCAGCTTGCTCGACCGCTGTATTGCCGCCCAAAACGATCAGGTCAGCAAGCGAGACTTTCTTCGCCCTCGGACTGAGAAGCGTTGAACTCCTTTTGAATCGCTTCGAGCGTCTGCACGGCCTTCGCCAGTGCGGCCGGCTGGTTCACTTCCCAATCCTTTTGCGGTGCAAGGCGAATGCGCGCCCCGTTTGCTCCACCTCGCTTGTCGGAGCCGCGGAACGTCGCCGCCGCCGCCCAAGCCGTCGCGACCAGTTGGGAGACGGGCAGGCCAGACGCGAGTATTTTCGCCTTCAGAGCAGCAATGTCGCGCTCCCCGATCAATTCATGATGGACTGGGGGAACCGGGTCTTGCCACAGCAATTGCTCCTTAGGAACGAGCGGGCCGAGATAACGCGCGATCGGCCCCATATCGCGGTGCGTCAGCTTGAACCACGCCCGTGGCGAACGCATCTGCGAACTGATCCGGATGCTCGAAGAAGCGCCTTGAAATTTTTTCGTAAGCAGGGTCGAGCCGCAAAGAGAGGTCAGTGGTCAGCATTGATGGGCTGTGACGCTTCGACTTGTCGAACGGATCCGGCACCGTTCCGTTGCCTGCTCCGTTCTTCGGTCTCCACTGATTGGCGCCGGCCGGGCTCTTGGTCAGTTCCCATTCGTAGCTGAACAGGTGCTTGAAGTAGTCGTTGCTCCACTTCGTTGGCGTCGTGGTCCAGATGACTTCGATGCCGCTGGTAATCGCGTCACCCGCTTTGCCCGTGCCAAATCGGTTCTTCCAGCCGAGACCCTGCTGCTCGATAGGGGCGGCTTCCGGCTCTGGGCCGACATTCGAGTCCGGAGCAGCACCGTGGGTTTTGCCGAAGGTGTGCCCGCCAGCAATCAGCGCGACCGTTTCCTCGTCATTCATCGCCATGCGGCGGAACGTCTCGCGGATATCCCGTGCTGCAGCGACCGGGTCCGGCTGTCCATTGGGCCCTTCCGGATTCACATAAATCAGGCCCATCTGAACCGCGCCGAAAGGATTCGCGAGCTCGCGGTCACCGCTGTAGCGTTCGTCTCCTAGCCACTTGCGCTCAGTCCCCCAGTAAACCTCATCGGCTTCCCATACATCCTCGCGCCCGCCGCCAAAACCGAAAGTCTTGAAGCCCATCGACTCAAGGGCGACGTTACCGGCGAGAATCATAAGGTCGGCCCAGGAGATTTTCCGGCCATATTTCTCCTTTATCGGCCAGAGCAGCCGGCGCGCCTTATCGAGGTTCGCATTGTCTGGCCAGCTACCGAGCGGTGCGAAACGCTGCTGGCCAGCTCCCGCGCCACCGCGGCCGTCGGCGATGCGGTACGTACCCGCGGCGTGCCACGCCATCCGAATGAAAAGTCCGCCATAGTGGCCGAAATCGGCCGGCCACCAATCCTGCGAGTCCGTCATCAAGGCATGAAGGTCCTTGATCACGGCATTCAGGTCGAGGCTTTTGAATTCTTCAGCGTAATTGAACTCCTTGCCCATGGGATCGGATTGGGGGGAGTTCTGGCGTAAAACCTTGATGTTAAGCTGATTCGGCCACCAGTCCGCGTTCGTCGGGCCACTACCCGCATTGTGTCTGCGGACGCCCGTAAACGGACATTTACCTTCGGAGAGATCGTGATCAATTGCCATATTCTTATCCTCCTGATCTTCGTTCAGAGGCTTGTCTCGCCTGTTTCTTCTTACTGATCGCCATGACCTTCCTCCGCGGACTCATCCAGGGGTCGCAGATTGGTGTGGTGTAGACGTTGGACGTGCATTTCGCTTCGCGGCAACTTGGCAACGCCCACAAAGAGCTTCGATTTCCAGCGAACAGCGCAGAAGTGCGAACTGTCCCAGGCTGGGTGTACCTTCTAGAAGCTTGTCCACTTCGGGTATCTCTATGTCATGTATCCGTCTGCATCCGACGCAAAGGACGTGGTGATGTGGCTCCACGTTGCCGTCATAGCGCGCAGCATCGTGCAGGAGGGTTACCTTGCGCGCCTCTCCCACTCCGCAAAATTGTTCCAGAATCCGATGGACTGTGGCCGATGATACGTGGGGATGCTGGCGACGTACTGCCACACATATCTCGTCGGCACTCGGATGGTTCTCCGAAGCCAGGAGGGCTCGTATCACTGCAAGCCGCTGGGGTGTTACGGAAATCCCCCGCTTACGACACCGCGCGACGAACTCGCCGAGTCGTTGAACTGAGTATCTTGCGTGCCACCGCCGATCCACCAGCCGGACTTCTCGCATAAGCGACTCCTGGCCGACTAACGACACTGAACGCGACCGATAACCAACGCCCGGAGAAAGGATGATGGCGGCTGACAGGTTGGATGATCGGCAGGTTCAGCCGGTACCTGCTCTTACCTGCAACTAACCACTCCGACGTACAGCACATCATGTAACGTTGTCAACCTTCGGGCCTCAGGTACACGCGCAACGCAATTTTGGCCGCGGTTTGCACTCCGCCAGGCAAGCGGCCGTTTGCTGAGAGATCAAGTCGGAAACAATCGTGCACGCGAGATCAATTTTCTTAACCGGAGCGGTATTTGATTTCTCAGGGGCACTCCTTGATCGTCTCAAAATCAGGAAGGTCAGGGGCCGGGGTTGATGACCAGGTTAGGGAAGATCACCAGGTTGCTAGCGAAGTGGCCTGCCTCCCGCGCGCCCAACAGTTTAGAGGTAGAGTCCGTCACTAAAAGGAGACGGACAGATGAAGGGCAGCCGGTTCAGCGAGGAGCAGATAATTGGGATCTTGCGCGAGGCCGAGGCGGGCGCAAAGACGCCCGAAGTATGTCGTCGGCACGGAATCTCGGATGCGACTTTTTACAAATGGAAAGCGAAGTACGGCGGGCTCGAGGTATCAGAGGCGCGCCGCTTGAAGTCGCTTGAGGATGAGAACCGGCGGCTGAAGAAACTGTTGGCCGAAGCGATGCTGGATAACGCAGCGCTCAAGGAGCTGCTCGGAAAAAACGGCTAGAGCCTGCGGCGCGACGCGCAGTCGTCGCACGACTCATCGAGCAGTACCGAATGAGTCGGGTGCGCGCATGCAGGCTGGTGGGGCTCAACCGCTCGAGCCTGAACTATCGGTCGAAGCGGCCGGACGATTCGAGGGTGCGCCAGCGACTGCGTGAGTTAGCCGCTGAGCGGCGGCGCTTTGGTTATCGGCGTTTGGGTTGGCTCCTGGCCCGAGAAGGCCATGTGATGAATCGCAAGAAGCTCTATCGCATCTACCGCGAGGAAAAGCTGATGGTGCGCCGGCGTGGCAGGCGCAAGCGAGCGATCGGCACGCGCGCACCGCTTACACTACCCGACACGATCAATCGGCGCTGGTCACTCGACTTCGTGTCCGATGCCCTCAGCGATGGCCGCCGCTTCCGGATCTTCTGCGTAGTGGACGACTTCAGCCGCGAATGTCTGGCCACGGTCGTCGATACTTCGATTGGTGGCGTGCGCGTAGTGCGCGAACTGGAGCGTTTGGTGACTGAACGCGGAGGGCCAACAGTGATCGTCAGCGATAACGGCTGCGAGCTGACCAGCATGGCGGTGCTACGCTGGTCAATCGGGCGGATCGAGTGGCACTACATTGCGCCCGGCAAGCCGGTCCAGAATGCATTCATTGAATCGTTTAATAGCCGCTTGCGCGACGAGTGCCTTAACGAGCATATCTTCCTAAGCCTCACCGAGGCCCGCGCAACCATCGAAACCTGGCGCGATGACTACAACCACCGCCGCCCGCACTCGAGCCTCGGCGCACTGACACCAGTCGAGTTCGCACAGCTAACAACGGAGAAAATGACTCCGCCCCTGGAGGGGGAAAATAGCCAAAGACTCTACTTATGATCTGACGGGCATCGGGGAGCAGGCCATTTCTCCCTTCCTCCCTCGCGCTCACCACGCCTTGCGGCGGTTGAGTGATCCGAATCGGCGGGGGTTGCCACGCGATCCCAGCGCCAGCATTTGCTCGCGACTATGAATAAAAGCCGTCGCATCGCCGGCCGCATGAGCTTTTAGTCGGATCGCCTACAGGCGAACGATGCTTTTCTTTCCCTTGAAGTCTCTAAACTAACGTCGTCTGGTAAAAAATATCGGACGGTGAGATTATGCGATGGGCCGTGAGACAGGCGCGATTGCTCGCTCGCGGCGGCCGTTAAGAGGGAGAACCGATATGCCCGATATGAAGGAATTCAACCAGCGCGTCATCACGGATTTTCGCGCCAACGGCGGCAAGGTCGGCGGGCAAATGGAGAACATACCGCTCCTGCTGGTCACCATGACCGGCGCCAAAAGCGGCCGCACGATTACACTGCCACTCGCCTACAGCACCGACGGCGACCGGATCGTGGTGATAGCGTCGTATGCGGGAGCTCCCAATAATCCTTCTTGGTATCATAATCTGGTTGCCCATCCGGTCGTTATGGTCGAACTGGGCGGCGAAAAGTACCAGGCCAGGGCAACCGTCGCTGCCGGCGCCGACCGTGATCGGCTGTTCAAACAACAAGCCGATAAGCTCCCGATATTCAACGAGTATCAAAAGAAAACTGCTCGGCGCATACCGGTGTTCGTGCTCGAACGGATCGGTTGAGGTTGTCGATCTGTATCGTGGCTTATCTTCCGGGCGCACAATAGGGTCACCACGCCTTCCTCCGGTTGAGCGAGCCCCAGCGCCGCGGGTTGGCGCCCGCAGCGATGCGCATCTGCGCGGGGTCGTGCACGAAGAACGTGGTGTCGCCTCGCGCGTCGTCGGCGTCGTCCTGCGCTTGGCACGAGTCGCCGCGCTGATTCGATGACCGCGCGAACAGCCCACTGCGCGCTTCGATTCGCGGAAGCCCCGAATATCGAAATGGCTCATACTGATTTTCACGCATGTAGCTAAGCGCCTGGGTCATCGCGTCGACCATATCGTCGTGCGGCGCTGCTGGAAAGCTCGTTACTTCGTCGAGAAATTCTTGCAGCCAAGGCGCTTGATCGGGCAAAAAGACCCTGCCGCTCTCGACCAACGGACTGACGGCGTGCGCGCGCGCGACCTTGTCGCCGTTGGGTTTCACCGGCAAGATTGGCAGGCGCGTCTCGTTGCGCAGCATCTGGATGAGCGATTGGCCGCTGGCGGCGTCCTCGATCAACACGTAGTGGGGACTCAGAGCGTCGCCGAGCGCGACCGCCTTGCGCATCAGGTCGCCAAACTCGCGGCGCTCGCGCCATTGATCAATGAGCGCGTAGCCCGTTTGGATTTGGCCCCAAACCTGGATAACCGAGTAATCGTTGGATTCGTCGGTCTTGAACGCCGTATCGAGTGAAATGATCATCTGCGAGCACTCGGGCCGCTCGTGCGCGGGGTACTTAAGAAACCAGTTCTTTTTGAAGACTCCACCCTCTTCGGGCGCGGGTCTTTGTTGGTATTGAGATAGCCACGCCACCGAGCCGATCGCACTGCGGATGCGTTCGAGCACGTCGCCCGGAAATTTCTGAGGCCAAAGTGCCGCGCCTTCGATGCGGCCTAACGGGTCGCCTGTCTCCGCGAGCGCGGGCAGGCTCACCACGCGCCAGCCCTCGCTCGCATGTTCGCGTAGGAGCCATCCGGCAAGATCATCTTCGTGCCAGCGCGTTTGAATCAGGATAATCGCGCCGTTCGGCTGTAAGCGCGTGTAACCAACGGACTCGAACCAACCTTGCAAGCTGCGCCGTTCGGCCGCGCTGTAAGCCATCTCCCGGCTTTTGATCGGGTCATCGATCAGCAACAGGTCGGCGCCCCTTCCGGTGATCGGGCCGCCCGCGCCGACCGCGTAGTAAGCGCCGCCGTGTGTGAGATTGAACCGGTGCACGGCGCTCGAATCGTCGGCGATCACGCAATCGGGAAATATGGCGCGGTGCAACGGGTCGGCGACGAAGTTTCTCGTGCGCCGGCCGAAGTCACTGGCGAGCTCCTGACCATATGAACTCGCGATGATCGAACGTTCTGGATTGCGGCCGAGGAACCAGGCCGGAAACAGCGTCGATGCGAGCAGCGATTTGCCGTGGCGCGGTGGGAGAAAAAGCATCAGTCGATCGACTTCGCCACGTTCGACTTTTTCGAGTTCTTCGACAATCAGGCGATGGTGCGCCGCCAGCTCGAAAGGTGGCCACAGCAGCGCGGCGTAAACCGCGAGGTCACTCGTCGCGCTCTGGATCGCTTCCTGCGTCGTCTGCATCTGCTTCACCATTGGCTTCAATTACCGGCGCGTCACCGTCATCCCCATTCACCGGCGCCTCGCCGCGCCGCGCGCGAAGGATTCGATCAACCCGCTTGAAATCGATCCGCTCCAGCGCGGCGCCCGTGCTAGTTGCCTGCATGCCCGCTCTATCCCTTGGCGAAAGCCCGAGTCGTCCCGCCAAGTCCGCCTCGGTGCGGATCAAACTCCGAAACTCGGCGAGCAGTTAGTGAGGCTGCCCAGTAGCGCGCACGATGCCCTCAAGGCGGACCTTCGCGAAGCACTCATCAGCCAGAAGTTTCACCTGGCAGAAGGCCATAACCAGGTCACGGTCGGCGACCGTCAGCCAGGGAAAACTTCGCATGATGCGTCGCGAGAGTCGGCGCGTGCGTTGATCACGAACGCGCAGACCCTTCGCAGAGCGCGCATAAAGTACGAGCTTGCCGTCGCGGTCGGGATCGTCACGCGGCAGGAACGGGCCCTTGGCGTCCTCGGTGTTCATTTTCCAATCAAGCCGATTGCTCGGTCGCATCGGCGCGCAATTCGCCCCAGCGCTGCCCGCTCTTGCCGTCGGTCGGCATTGGCAGGCCGAACTCGACGCTCTCCATCGCCTCGCGCAGCAGTTCCATGTCCCGCGGCGCGCGGTCATCGTCCGCCAGCGCGACCAGCTGATCGTGGACGGTCAGGATCAGGCGAACGCCTGCCGAGTGCGCGTCGATCATCACCTGCTTAATGCAGTCCGCCGCTGAGCCCTGGATAAGATAGTTCAGGCCCTTGTATTCGAAGGTCCAGGTCCGGCCATCTACTTCGCGCGGCGGCTCACAGAAGTATCGCCGCCCGCCCCACGTGCGGATCGGACGATCCGCGGCAAACTCCTCACCAATCCCGTCGATGAGCGTCTTGACTCCCGGCAGCGCCTCTAGGTAGCTGCGCCGCAACCTGGCGCCGGTCTGCTTATCTGTCCCGTTCATCTCGGCGATCCGGCCTGCGCCGCCCCCGTATATGATCGCGAAGCCGGTGTTCTTGATCGGGCGGCGCTCGTAGTTGGTCCCCAGCATCTCGTTGATCCGGGCGCGGGCCTGGTCGTGCATGTCGAGGCTAGGATCTTGTTGGTAGGCCTGCAGGAGTCGCCCACATTCGAAATGCGCCAGGATCCTGAGCTCCTGCTGTCGATAATCGCGGTCGAGCAGGACTTCGCCGGGCCGGGCGGCGATGAAGCCGCGCAAGTTGGGCAGGTTGTCCCCCTCCTCTCCGGCGTCTTTGACGACATTTTGGAGATTAGGCTTCGAGCTCAGCCGCCCGGTGCGAGCGCCAGCGCTCCAATCCGCCTGCCGGACAGGGTTCCATTGCGGGTGCACCAGCCCGTCGCGCGCCGACATTTCGAGCCAGGGCTTCATGAATGTGGCAACGGTGGTCTTCAGGTTCGAACGGCGCTTGAACAGCCGGATGAAATCGGCGGCCTCCGGCTTCAGCGACCTCCGCAGCGACTCGATTGACGTCTTGCGAGCGCCGTTCGCGGTCAGTTCCCACTTGTTTACCAGGCCGCGACGCTCCAGCGCGTCGGCCAGGCGCTCGCGCTTGTCGAGGTCGCTTGGCTCCAGGCCAACCATGCGCGAGGCCTCGCGGGTCAGGCCCTCGAGCGCCGGCTCCCATTTGGTGAGCGCTTGTTCCAACGCGTCGCGGTCGATGGGCACGCCGCGGCGGGACATCGCCAGCAGCACGGGAATGAGACGCATCTCCCGGGCGTAGGCGTCCGCTATCCCGGCGGCGTCAATCTCGCGCTTGAGGTCGATAAACAGGCGCTCCGGCCTTAGCACGTCGCCGATCGCATAGCGTGCGACGACATCCCCGGGGCACTGTGCAATGAACTCCTGCCACTTCGTCTTGCGCTGTTTGGCGGCGGGGATGTTGTCAACAATCCAGGCGCGCAGCTCGTCGCGCTCGGCCGGTGGCGTGCCATAGCGTCGGTCGAAATACTCCTTGAGTGCCAGACTCGAAGCGAAGGGGTCGGCCAAGAAGGCTAGGGTCATCGTGCAGGCGTAGTTGTGCGGAAGTGGCAGCCCGAGATGGGTCTGGCCGACATCGATGTCAAACATCGCGTTGTGGAAGACCACCGGACGGTTATATATGTCACGCAGCCGTTCGCGCGCCTGGTTGATCGTGACGTTGTTACCGGTCGGATGACCCCAGCTTAAATAGAACCGCTCACGCTGTCGGCCATCACCGACAGGGATCGAAACTGCTACACCAACCGGTTTGGGTGTCCCATCGCCGATCGTTTCGGTCTCGTAGTCGACGACGATGAAGTCGCGCGAAGTGTCCCCGACGTAGTCGAGTGATGAGACGCCAGCGTAAGTCTTTGGTGTGCCGTCTTTGTTGACTGGACCTCGGTCGGCGGGTCGTGGGAATCCACCACGACGAGCCAGTGCCGGCGTGTAACCTGCGGCGCGGCGCTCGGCGATGGCGCGCGCGATCTCGTCGTGGGAGCAGCCTCCAAGGCAGTAGAGCAATGGTTCGCCGCCATCAACCCACTCACCGGAGTTGTTCCAGGCGCCGATAGCGGCGCGAATATGCAGCAATCGGCGACGACCGCAGGCTGGACAGTCGGCGAGCGCGCCGGCGCCGTCCTGCCGTACGCCATCTAACACCGCGAGCGTGTTCGAGATGTCAGATATGGCGTCCGGCGGGCTGGTTACACCGGTTACACGGGGGTCAGGAGCTTGTGTAACTGTCTCATTTGGCAGAATGTCCTTATTCTCATTAGGGTTTTCACTCTCAGTTACATCGTTACCCTCGTTACACCGATTTTCATAGAACACCACTGGAGGCCTGGCATGAGTGAAAACTGCACCACCATCCGTTGACCAGCGCCCAACTTCGTCATCTTTATCGGCGGCAGGGTTGTTATTAGTTTTTGGGTGTAACTCATGTAACGGTGTAACTGAGACTGAATTGCTCCCATTCTCATTGAGATTTTTGCCTTCTGACCCGGTTACACCCGGCTCAGGGGCTGGTGTAACCGGTGTAACGGGCCGGCGCCGAAACGTGGCGAAGAGGTCCTCATCAATCCGCATTGACGGCTTCAACCTCTCCCAGAATGTTGGGCTCAATCACCACCATGCGGATGGTTCTTTTTTGTTCGTCCGCGGGATCCCGCACCACGCATGTGAACTTGCCCTCTTTATCGCGCCGTAGCAGCCCGCGGTCGGCGAGTGCAGCGGCAAGTGCACGGGCATTGTGTCCCGCACAAACTTCGTCTCAAAAAACCTCCTTGAAAATCGCAAAGGAGCCGTCTGTAAGACGGAATCCGGCTCGACTTACAACTGTGCGCCCCTGTGCATCGGCATCGCCGGTCTCACCTGCGAACCGCGCGGCTCCGTGTAGTTGGAGGAACTTCCTCACCTGCTCGATGCCGGCTTCAACCTCGACCGCGCCAACATGTCCGCGCATCCCGAGGTAGGCCGTGAAACAAGTTTCTGCCGCCTCACCGGCCGCGTCCTTGGGCCAGCCGGTCACTTCCAACGCGCTCGCCAGTTCTCCAGCTGCGGCGACTAAGGCGAAGCGGGCGGCGGCACGACGAACCTGGGGGTGCGATCCGGATGGTACACACTCATTTAGAAAGCGCTTCATATAAGCGCGCAGCTTGTCGGTAACCTCGGCCCGGCGCGCGGTGAGCTCTGCCAAGTAAGCCCGAATCGGAGTGCCGTAGAACTGCCGTGAGGCATCGCGGAGGCGGTCGGCGAAAACCTGCCCATTGGCCGCGCCGTGAAGGTCTTCGAACAGTCCGAACTTGCCGGTGTCCGCCGGAATATCGAGCACACGCACCTGCTGGCCAGCAGTTGCACGCTGCCGAGAATCTTCGCGAACCTTGTCGGCCAGAGTCACTTCGCCAGTGCTGAGGAAGAGCAGGCGCCAGGTAAACGGCGCTCGAGCGGAGCCGTCGCGCCGCGCACGCGACTTGCCCGACCCGTTGGAGAGCATGTATGCACAAGCCGTAGCTTCGCGCGGGGTTACTTCGGAAATTTCATCGAGAACCAACAAGCAGTCGCAGTGCAGAGCGGCCACGGCTTCGAGACCATTCGCGGTCGCTCGCCAGGTACGTAGAAAACCCAGCGGCTCGTCGCTGCCGCCACAAGCGCTGCCCGCCACGCGCGCGGCTGTGGTCTTGCCGAGCGATGATGGTCCGACGAAGTGCAGTCCGCCCGATTCGGCACCGACTAGATACAAGCAGGGCGCAGCGAAGGCGGCCGAGACTGCAAAGGTCAGCCGCGAGTTGCCAATACAGGGTGCACCGATCTGCCGCTGCCACTCCTCCAGCGATCCGCGCAAATTGTAGGCATGCTTCTCCGCGGTGGTGCTCTGATAGATGATGCGTTCCATCATTCAACCTCCGAACGTTTGGGCTGGCAGCACGAACGCTCCGTCGTGCCAGCCGAGGCTTTTGACCGCTCGCGCCCGAGTACGCGGCCTGCATTGGGCGAGATACTCATAAAGGCCGTAGCGCGCGGTTTGGTCTGGATAGATGGTCACTCCCTGACTCAGCAACCGTGCTCGGTACTCAACGCCATCGCCGGCGAGCATTTCGCACGGCATCGCCCACTCGTGAACATTCTCGTCGGCGTCGGGAAATTTAAGGAGTCGGCCCCAATCCTCGTTGCTGGTGCTGCGCGTTAAGGCCACGACCTCGATGCGCGATGCGACGGGAATTTCTTCGATTTCCAGCCGGCTGTCATTCCACTTCTCGCGCAGAAGGTAAAGGGCATCACGCGTCAGCTTGAAATTCGGAGGTACTCCAGTGTCGAGCGCAACTTTAATCTGGATACTGACTAGGTCCAGGCTGAGGCCACACTTTGAAATCAGATCGTTAAAGTCCGTCGCGTCACTCGGCGCACCCTCAGGGAAGGCCGGGCTGATCAGTGTGCCGCCGACGCGGATGGCGGCCTGCCGTCCGTATTTAAGGCCAGGATTGTCGCGAGTCCGCGCGTCATCATCCGCCGCGACGATCATCCTGGCGCTGGGGAACTCACGTCGCGCCGCTTCGGCGACGGCCGGCAAATTCTGTGCGCTGAAAGCTATCTCGGTGCGAAAACCGGTCGCTTCGTTGAGCGTCTGACCGGTGGAATAGGATTCGGTGATTATGATGTTGGCAGGACCAGCTCCATTCATTTCCTTCGCCGGGAGGACGCAGAAACCACCGGTAGTGCGTGAGCCTGATACAAATCTTTTCTCACCCACGGGTGAGATGAACAGGAGAGAGATGATGTGCCGGTCTTCCGGTCGTAGACCGGGACAACCAGGAGACCGCGCCATCTCCGCGCCGGGAAATTTTGGCGCAGGCATTTGCTGATGAGATACGGATGCGGAGCATCACTGCCGCTGATTCGATCCCGTAGCCACTGCGCTCGCTTCGCCGCTCTACGTTGCTGCTCCGCGATCTCATTCTTCTCGGCAACGATCTGCGCTTCGAGTTGCCTTGTCTTCTTGTTTGAGCCTGACTTTGATGTCACTGCGCCAGGTGCCGGTGAAGCCGGTACGATATGAGCCGAAGTGACCGAGACCGGATGCGTGGAGCTTCGCCCAGAGAACCGGACGCCGATCATCAGTCCCGCGATAGCGCCGCCGTTTCCCGTCCGCGATAATTTCGCCAACAAACTCAATGCCGCTTGCAGCGGCTGCCGCACGGAACTCCGCAACTAAATTCTCGAGATTCAGCGCCGGCTGCTGCTTAACTTCCGGCTCGCGCGGTGATTTGTCGGCGTTTTCATCTGTGTTAATAGTGGACACACGCAAACCTCAAACGCCTGGTGGACGCCCGGATTCACGCTCCGGGCGTTCGCGTTTTAGTGATCGCTATGCGCTCTCGCGCGCGGCGGTGCTGAGGTAGCGGTCGACTTCGGTAGCCAAGACCAAAACACGGCGCCCGACGCTTAGCGTGGCAAGCCGGCCGCGCTGGACTTCCAACCGAATAAAACCGCTGGAAACATCCAAAGACTCTGCCAGCTCCGCAATACCGTATGCGCGACGCGCGTTATCGTTGTGGTTTTTGTTACGCTTGGTCATATTTCCTCCAAGTGGTATTTCTTCACACTCCATGCTACGATTCTATTGGCAGCAGTGGTCCGATTCGACGCCTGCAGTACAACTTGTTTGAGACAGATTTCGACAAAAAAGCGTTACGCTGACCTGGTTGCGCTGTGCGACCTGGCGCGGCTCATTTATGTCGAAACCGATTATGTGGTTAGGCGCGATGGCCCGGTCCGCCCGGCCCGCGGCGTGGTCGGCGCAGTTCTTCTCGAGCGCGCTGGCGCGCCGGATAAGATCAAGTCTGCCCGTCATTGGGGTTGGCCCGATCCAGTCGACGAAGCCGAACGGGTGGCCACCCTTCAAGACTTTACCGAGCGCCTACGTCATCGCTTTCCGCCAACCGACCACCACAAAGTCCTCGCCACGATCACGCTCATCAGCGGCACCTTTGATTTCGACACCGTCGAGCGCGCCTTCACGGCAGCGGGATGGTCCAGCATCGTGCTACGGTCACTGGCGAAGTTGAACCGTGAAACTGCTCGGCCCGATTTTCGTGGCGGTGCTCTGCCGCTGATCTGGAATGTGTTTGAACTCCACGAGATCGAGCGGCTAAACAACGTCGCCGGCGTCGAAGGAGATGAATGGTCGGTGATGGGTTCTTACAGTGGCAAGCGCCGGATCAACGTCGTCCGCGGGCGGGAGGACAACGAGGATTGTTGGATGCTCACTCCGGCCGCCGATTTTTTCC
The DNA here is from genome assembly GCA_963832395.1 of uncultured delta proteobacterium. GTDB lineage: Bacteria > Desulfobacterota > Binatia > Binatales > Binataceae > JAKAVN01. The sequence continues at coordinate 69,201 of CAWHTV010000003.1, forward strand.
ACGATCGTTTCCTGCCGACACTCTATGGCGTCAACCTGGCGCGCATCCGTATATGCCCGATTTGTCCCCGGCCGTTTATCGCGCTCAGGAAAGACCGCAGCGCCTGCTCGGCGGCGTGCCTCAACGCGCATCGTCAGCGCGAGTTGCGCCGGCGCTGGAAGGAAAGGGGCAAAATTTACGAGCAGCATCGTAAGCGAAATCGTTTAACGACGGCCGCCGTTCGGCGGCGGCTGATAAAGCAATGAAGAACCGTGGCCGCGTGGAGGTAGGGTAAAATGGCCAGAGTATTTGAACGCGAGAAAAACTGGTGGATCGATTTCAAGGATGCCCGGGGCATCCGCCACCGGCGCAAGGTCGGCCCGAGCAAGCGTGTCGCGAGGGAGGTGCTCGACGGGCTGCTTGGCAACGTGGCGCGCCGCCAGCATCTCGGCGTGATCGAGAATTCGGCGATCAGCTTCGCCGATTTCGCAGAGGAATGGTGGAAGCGCGTGGCGCACACGCTCGAGCCCCGCACCCAAGAACGCTGGCGCGGCATCATCGAAAAACATTTCACCCCAGCCTTTCCCGGCGCGCTGCGGGCCATCACCGCCGCGAACGCGGAGGCTTATGTTGCCCGGCGTGTCGAGCAGGGCGCACAGCCCGCGACGATCAATCGCGAGACAACGGTCCTGAAACATATGATGCGCCGCGCCGTAGAGTGGGAGTACCTCGGCCGGAACCCTTTTCTGGGCGCGCAGGGGCAGCCGTCAGCCAGCCTCAGAGCTCTCAGGGAACCTCCCGGCCGTGTCCGCTTCCTAAGCCGTGAGGAAATCGAGCGCCTGCTCGAAGCCTGCGCCAGCAGGCCCCATCTCGAAGCGTTCGCGATCATCGCGCTTAACTCGGGAATGCGTCGGAACGAGATCCTGGGCCTGACACGCAAGTCGATCGATTGGACCAACGGCATCGCGAACCTCGATAAGACGAAAAACGGCGAGGCTCGCCACGTGCCGCTCAACAGCGCCGCTCTCGGGGCTTTGCGCTCGCTTCCGGCGCGCATCGACGGCAAACTATTCCCGTTCAAACCCAACCAAGTCAGCGTTGCCTTCCAGCGCGCCGTGCGCCGCGCCGGGATCGAGACCTTTCGCCTTCACGACCTACGTCACACGTTCGCGTCCTATCAAGCGATGGCCGGCATCCAGGGCCGCGGCCTGCAATCGCTCCTTGGACACAAAGATGGGCGCATGACCACACGTTACACGCATCTCTCGGACGCCTATCTACGGACCGCTGTCGACGCCGTCGTGTTGGAACGTTGCGCGGTTCGAGTCGAGTCAAAGAACGCCGTGAGTTGAGTGTCGAATTTGAGCCCTAAAAAGGCAAAAAAATGGCACCTGTTTGGCACCCGCGCGTCGAGACGAAATGAGTGAATCGCGTAAGTGCCCGATTTTATTGGGTGTCCCCGACGGGATTTGAACCCGTGTTACCGACGTGAAAGGCCGGTGTCCTAGGCCGAGCTAGACGACGGGGACTCGAGACTTGTGCTGAGGCGGCCGGGCCTTGCCGCGCGGCCGTCCGCCGAAGGTATCAGAGCCGCCAGAAACGGGGCAAGTAGCCGTCTCCGCGCCGCTCCTCGCTGATCGCGACTTGCGACGGCCGATTCAGGCCGCCCGGCTCGGCTTGATGTTGTGGTTCATGCGGAAAAAATTGGTCGGGTCGTACTTGTGCTTCAGCGCCGCCAGGCGACCGTGATTGGGCCCGTACGCGGCCCGCGCGAGCGGGTCGGCCTCGTCCTCGAGGTAGTTGACGTACGCCCCCTCCGCCATGAAAGGCCGCATCATATCCCAGCATTCGCGCGTCCACTTGAGGTTTTTTTCGGCCTCCGCCGGATCCACCCAACTCGAGAAGATCGAGAAATTGTACGGGTACTGGCGATGAGCGAAAGCCGTTTCAGTGCTTTTGACGCGGGCGGCGGCGCCGTGAAAATGCTCGAGCCAGGGACCGCTGGTATAGACGGAAGGAGTCGTTTGAGCGCACTCGGCGAACGTTGCGATTGCGTCGTCGCTCAGACCGCGAATGAAGTTTGCCTTCCAGTAGTTGTCACGTCCGGGCGGAAAAGCGTCGTCGAACATGCTTTGCATCTGGACGTAACCGATAACCCCGAACATGTCGGCAATCGGCGGTCCGAACGTTCGCACTGGCTTAAACTCTTTCTCTCCCTGTGCGGGCGAACCGCAATAGAGGCCCGCGACGGCCATCACCGCGACGCCGTCGGGCGTGGTCATCCTCCCGGTCTGCAGAGTCAGCTCGTCGGGGCAGGCGCTCGTAAACTCGCGATAGAAACGCACAACTTCCCCGGCTTTCGCCGCTGGATAGAGCACCGCACCGGCCATCACCGGCCCGAGTTCGTGGAGACGGTATTCGAGCGAGGTGACCACCCCGAAATTACCTCCGCCGCCTCGCACGCCCCAGAACAGGTCGTCGTTCTCGAAGGCGCTGGCCGTCAGCAGCCGTCCGTCGGCGGTGACCACGTCGGCTGATATCAGATTGTCGCAAGCGAGCCCGTGCTTGCCGAGCAACCATCCGAGCCCGCCGCCGAGGGTCAGGCCGGCGATGCCGGTTTTGGAGATCACGCCCAAGGGGGTGGCGAGACCGAAGGCCTGCGTTTCGCGATCGAACTCGCCAATCGTCAGACCCGCCTCGGCGCGGACGGTTCTCCGCGCGAGATCGACGCGGATGCCCTTCATGCCCGAGAGATCGATCATGAGGCCGCCATCGCATACCGCCTTGCCCGCGATGCTGTGGCCTCCGCCGCGGACCGAAACCAGCAGATCGTGATCGCGGCCGAAACGAACACACGCGGCTACGTCCGCCGCGCCAGCGCATCGCGCAATGATAGCCGGCCGCCGATCGATGCTCCGGTTGTGAATTGTGCGGGCGGCATCATAGCCAGTCTGTCCCGCGCATAGCACCCCGCCCCGCAAAGATGTACTGAGTTTTTCGACGGCCGATTGTGCAATCATCGCGGGCCTCCCTGATACTTCCACTGGGTTAGGACAGTCGGCGCGAGGGAGGGACGGCGTCTCAGGATCAATCACCGACTCTCGAAGTGGCCCCCTCCCGGCCCAGTAATAGTTCAACCGGGAGGGGTCGGTCCAGAGCCGTTGAGTGGCTAGTCGCGATCGGTGAACGGGATTGTACCGCCGAGGACGCAGTTGCCATGACCAGGGTAGGAGCCTGCCGTGTCGAGATTATTGTCGGTAAACAGCGTCTGGGACGCGGGTTGTGGGCTGTTACCTGCGGCGACCATCGCGCCGACCACCAAGTCGGTGAACGTCGAACCGGAGCAAGCATCAGCGGAGCGACCGTAAGTCTCGTCCTTCCATACCAGGGATTCGGACACGATGCCGTAGGTCGGATCGACCGTGTACGAACTTCCGTCGCGATAGTCGGTCAGCAACTGAAACGTACAGTCACAACCGTTGATCGATCACTTGGGGTCGAAGTTTACGCAAAGCGCGCCGTCGTTGTAGCTGCCACGCCCATTAGGATCCACAACCCAGGCGCCGGTGGTGTTACCGTTGCCGGTGCTGAATCCATGGCACGAATAGCGGCCGCTATAATTGATCTTGCCGTAGCTGCCGGAAAAAGTGAGTGGAAATTGCGCCTTCGCCTGCGCGGAGAAAAACAGAAGACCTGCCATTAAGCTCCCCGCTAAAACCAGTGTTTTCTTCATGGACCCCCTCCAGGTGGATATCTCTTTAATGTTTGTCGGTTTGTTTTTTCTGGTGGCTTTTGAATCTCGTTCAACTCGGTGGCCCACGACTCATATTTACCTCCTATTCACTGGCTGGCCGTGTCTATCGGTCATTTGACAACAATTGCGGTACCACACATGCCTATTGCTTGTCTACATTATCTGAGAAACATTACAGTCTCATTACCGGCATGCGAACATTCAGCGCCGAACCCTGACGCGAGTTTGGGGCACCTGGCCGTTTCAACCGGAACCTTCGCGAACCAGCGGATCACTGGAGCAAACGGTCGCCAACGGTCCTCCGCCAGGATGAGCGGCGGGCGGAGGGATGAAACGCGCGGAACTGTATGGGCGGGAATGACGAAGCTACGTACTACGACGAACGGTGAAATTGGAGGGGCTGAGCCGGCCCTGAGAAAGCCGGAAGCGCTCGACCGTTGGTCCCCGGACTCCTTCCTCCGAGGACCATCGGGAGGGACGAGAACATCAGCCGTCTGGAAGCACTAATGGCAAAGGGCGCCGATCATCTTAAATTCAAAATGACTCGTTGAATTCAAAATGACCCACTACCTTCGCGGCGGGTGCCCTTCGGCTTAGACCGCGCGCGCCATCGCAACGCGCCGACGCGATTTAATCACTAGCTCTCGAAGCGTGCCTGGCCGAGGATCTCGTTCACCGAGCGTTTGCCGCTCTTCTCGAGCATTCCGTCCAATTCGCGATCGATGCGCCCGAGCGCGCCCGCGCCTTCCTTCATCAGCGCCGAGCCGACGCCGACCGCCTTGGCGCCGGTGAGATGCGCGACGTAGGCGTCGCGTCCGGTGTTGACTCCGCCCACCGCCACCACGTCGTACACGCCGCCGCCAAGGCGCCAGAACGCATGCGCCTGCGAGAGCGGCCGCGCGGCTCCCTTGATGCGGCCCGTGGCGATCTCGATCTCCAGATCCTTGGGCAGGTCGTTGGCGCATACCGCGACGCCGACGCCCGTCTCCTTGAGCAGTTCGGCGAGCGCCTTGGCCTCGAGCGCGCCCGGTTTGGGCGGCAGCTTTACCGCGAGCGCCGCGCCAATCTCGCCGCGCACCCGCGCGATCAGCGCCTTCAGCCGCTCGGAGGAGGCGAACGGCGCGACCGAGTTCATCACGTAGTCGTCGGCGAGGTTGAGTTCGACGATTTTGACGCCGGCGCGGTCGAGGATGCCCGCGACCTTGACGATCTCGTCCTCGGTGTTGCCGACCACGCTGGCGATGATCGTCTTGTGGCGCGGCACCAGCTCGCGCGCGATCGCGGCGAAATGCTCGACGCCGCGGTTCTTCAAATTCTCCGGCGCATCGAGCCCCGCGATATTGCACGACTTGAACACCAGCGCGCCTTGATGCTGCGCGCTAAGTTCGTAGATCTCGCCGCGCTCGGCCGAGTGCGGGCCCGAAGCGTTCATGACCGAGGAGCTGAGTTCCACGCCGCCAAGCCGAATCGCTGTCCGTTCCATTTCCTACTTCTCCATGGCCTACTTCCTACAGCGCGGGCGCGCCACGGGCAAGCCAAACGGTACCGTCCCGCGGCGCGCGCGGCGCCGTTGTGGCGGCGCGGCCGAGCGGATAAGTTTTTCGCCAGCGGGCGCCTGAGTCTCCGCGCGCCAAAAAAGCTGACGTCCGCCGAAACCCCATGAAACCCGTCACCATCCGCAAAGCCAACTTCGACCAGATCGTCGCGCAGGCCGAGCGCGAATTCCCCTTCGAGTGCTGCGGTTTCATCATCAGCGACGACGCGGTCGAGGGCGCCGACGCGGTCGAAGAAGTCCGCCCGATAACCAATATCCAGAACCGCATGCACGCTGAAGACTCCGATTGCGTTTGCGCGCGACGCGCGCACGGCCTTCCTGATGGAGCCGCGGGAGCATCTGGCGGTGATGAACGAGATCGATCGCCGCCGGCTGCGGCTCAGCGCCGTCTATCATTCGCATCCCGATCACGACGCCTACTTCTCGGCGACCGACCGCGCCCAGGCCTGCTCGTTCGACCCCGGCGAACCCGACTACCCCGACACCGTCTACATCGTGATTTCCGTGCGCGGAGCAAAGTTCGCGCGCGCGGCGGCCTTCCGATGGGATCCGGCGGTCAAGGATTTCGTCGAGGCGGAACTGGAGACCGCCTAGCAGGATGTCGACGAGCGATGAATGGCGCGATATCAGGCCCGCGCGGGCGTCCCGCCGAACGGTATGAGCTCGAACACGGGGTAGCGCTCGGCGATCGGCGCGAACTCGGAGGCGGGGGATTCGCGCGGAAGCGGAAAGTAGCGCTGCACCGTTAGCGCGAAGCGATCGAGGTAGGCCTTGAGCAATTCCGGGCGCTGGGCGGGAGCGACCTCGCGCACTGCAAACTCCTCGCGCCGGCGCCCCTTGCGCAGGGCGACGCGTCCCGCCGCGCGCGCATTGCGCACCCAGTTGGTCTCGCCGCGCGGCGCGACCAGGTAGCGGCGTCCCTCGAACTCGAGCAGGTCGATCGGGGCGGAAAAAATCCTGCCGCTTTTGCGCCCTCTGACCTCCACCACGTAGTTATGCCTCAGGCCGAGGCCGAAGCCGATCGCGAGGGCGAAGATACGATTGAAGACGCGCTCGGTCAGGGACGGCTTGAGGAAATGCTGCGCCTGCGCCATCGGGACGGCCCCTCCCCAGAAATCGGAGAGCTTACAGATGAGCGCTCATTCGTTGGCAATGGCAAGAGAGCCGTGCAAGGAAATCGCGCCCGGCCGGTCGCCCGATCCTGAGGCCCAGTATACGGGCTATCCCAATTCGACTATCGCCCTAATTCTTCCCGCAGCCGGGTAAGTACGCGCAGCGGAGGCCGCGGCCAGCCAGACCAGGAAGGACTATGGCTGGGAGCCGGATTGCGCGGCTCGTCACGTTTGGTGCGCGATGGCGGACGGACAGCGTCGGCGTCGGCCTTCGCCGCCGATACGAAAGCTTCGAGTACCGGACAGGGCCCCTCACCGAGAGAATCAAATCGCCGGACACTTTCTTCGCCGATCAGCGGTCTTCCATCTTCGCCGAGCACCGCGACCGTGCTCCCGCAGACCATGAAGCTCCATTTGCATCGCATGCAGTAGTAGAGGCGCGCCGGCCGCCCAAACAGATCGCTAGGACGCTGCGGCCCGATTACGAAGTCGTGTTTGAGCCGAACCGTTCGCTGCGGATTTGCAAATTTGCGCCAAAGGTTCATGAGATGCGTGTAAACGCAAATTCCGTACCGGAAAGAAGTTCTTCAAACTCGCGGGCAAATCAGGATTCCGCCGCAGACCGGTTCCGCGGGCCTGTTGCAAAACACCGGCCGCATTTCATTTTGCAATCCCGCTCGTCCCCTTGGATGTCGTCGATCGATCGGTGGCTATTCGTAGACCAGTGGCTGTTCGGCCGGCCTGCCGATCGGTTCTCTCTATCAGTTCCGATCGTGGCGTTGACAAATGAACGTTCATTCATTACCAGTGGCAAGGAGAGCCTTGTGACAAATCGCGAGCCGCCGCCGCGCTTCGCGCAGCGCCGCGCCGGCTCGCTGACCTGCCAGTCCTCTTGCCGAATCCTCCGCTCTCCAAGGGCATCGCAACCATGGCGGAACCGCTCAGAAACCAGAACCAGGACGAGACACTGGTACGCGCGCGCCGACAGCAAATCTTCGCCGCCGCCTGCCGGGTGCTCAAGCACAAGTCGTTTCACGAGGCCACGGTCAAGGAGATCGCGCTGGAGGCGGGATTGGCGGCCGGATCGATTTACGTCTATCTGCAAAGCAAGGACGACATCCTGCTGTTGCTGGCCGAATCGATGGTCGCGGAGCTGGCGGAGATGCTGCCGCGGATTCGCGGCCACAGCCGCGGCGAGCCGCGGCGCGAGTTGCTGGAGCTGATGCGCGCGGCGATCGACGTAATCGATCGTTACCGCGAGGCGTTCTGCGTGCTTAACCAGGAGGTGCGCTACCTGGCGCGCCGTCCCGACTATCGCGTCGCGCTGAAGGAGATCGTGGGCCGTTACACCGCGACCGTCGAGAACGTGCTCGAGCGCGGGCGCAAGATGGACGTGATTTTTTACGACGATCTGCGCAGCACGGTTCAGGCGATCCATATGCTGTGCTCGGGATGGGCGATGGGCGCCGATTACCTGGGCAAGACCGACAAGGAGACTTACTGGCGGCAGATTGCGGCGCTGGTCGAGGGCCGCTTTTTCGGGGCCGAGAGGCGCGACGCGGAAATCTAAAAGGCGGGGCGGCTGAGTATGGAACTTTACGATCGGCGCACGCTCGAGGGCGTCTACAGCGTCCGGCAAAGTGCCGGCTTCATCATGAACTACCGCTACGCCGAAGAGCGGATGATGCGGATGATGGCGGGTTGGATCGCGCTTACACCGGAAATCCCGGTCAAGCTCGAGATGGCGCGCCAGGTCTACGAGTGCGCGCTCCACACCGACGCGCTGGGCAAGCGTCTGGGCGAGCTACGCTCGCAGGCGCAGGTCTCGCGCCCGCCCAACGAGGCCTTCGTCACCTTCATCAGCGCGATCGAGGACAAGGAGCAGTGGGAGGACACGATCGAGCGGATGGCCGGGATCTATCGCGTCCTCAAACCGCATCTGGTGGCCCACTACAGCGCTCACGTCACCGCGGCCAACCCGGTCTACGAACCGCCGACGCTCCGCATCCTCGCCCACCTGGTCGACGACGAAAAACGCCACATCGAGCGCGGCCTCGTTCTGCTGGACAACCTGCTCGACACGGCCGAGAAGCATCGCCGCGCCTCGAGCTGGCAATCGCAGCTCGAGGAATTGCTCGCGGCCTCGGGCGGAGTCACCGGGATGGAACGCGACCGCGAGGAACCGCAGCGGCTCGGACGAAGCCGATGAATCCACGAGACGCAGATCAAGCCGCAAGTTGATGAGGCCGCAAGTTAAAGTGCCCGAGCTGGCCCAAGCGATCGCGGCGCATGCCCTGGCGGTGCTTGCGGGCGACGCTGGCGCGGCCGAAGGCTACGTCGCGTCGGCCGCTCTGGAAGCCTATCGGCGGGCGATGGACGAGGCGATGCGCGTAGGGCCCTTCGATCGTCACGTGGCGCCGGGACTCGCACGGCTCGGCACTCAGTACATCTCCAAGGTGCGTTTCGCGGGCGCGGGTGGAAGCGCGCTGATGCAAATCCGATGGAGGCGCGACGGCGAGACTCGCTGGCTGATAGCTGAGGCTGAGTATTTCGCGCCGGGGCGCACGCCGTGGACCGGGGTTGGACGCTTGCGGCCGGTGGCGTCGCAGACGCCGGCACCCCAAGGAAATTTCTAATGCCCGACCTCGGAAATCGATCCAGCGCGACAGGCCCGCAGCCGATCGCGGACCGTTTCGTGGTCCCGCCGGCGATGCTTGCGGCCGCCGATCATATTCTCGAACTGCTTGCCCACAGTCGGCGCGCGGAACTCGAAGCGCTGGTGGCCGCCAAGGCGACCGGCGAGCTGCGCGGGTTGATGGATGCGATCGCGCCCGGCGCATATCAAAGCCACGAAATTATCGCGCACGCGAAGGCCAACAACCACTACTACCTCAAGGCGCGGCTGTTCGGTGCGCGCGCCACGTCCTTCACGCTCCAGCTTCGCCTGGGCGAGCACGAGGGGCGTTGGATCATCTGGGAGGCGGTCAATCTGTCAGGCGGCCGTACGGCCTGGACTCGCTGAGCGCGCGCAATCGATTCGAGAGGATATCTCGCCATGCAAAAGATGATCGCGGTAGACCGGCTCGCGCGCCCCGACGAACAAATCCTCGTCCCGGTCGAGCGCATCCGCGAGGCGCGGATCGATCAGGGGCTGCTGGCCAACAACGTGATGCCTTTCGAAGAGGACTTCCTCAAGGGGCGGCTGCACGGAATCGCCACCGGCGAGATGCAGGCGATGGAAGCGGCGGGACGCACCCTGTTCGATTTTCCGGACGCGCCGTGGGAGTTCCAACTCGACATGGCGCGCCAGGTGTGGGACGAATCGCGCCACGCCGAGATCTTCTCCAAGCTGCTCGAGTACGTCGGCTCTTACCTGGGTGAATTCCCCGAGAGCGAAATTCTGTGGTCATGCACCCAGGTCGACGACCCGGCCTGCCGCGTAGCCGGCATCAATCGCGGCCTCGAAGGGCTCGCCTGCGACGTCTTCGAGCAGATCATCCGGATGGGACAGAAGATGGGCGACCCGATTATCGAGCGCGCCGTCGACTACGTGCTGGCCGACGAAATCACCCACGTGCGGATGGGCTCGAAGTGGATGCGCAAGCTGACCGAGGGCGATCCCGAACGGCTGCAACGCGCGCAGCAGTTCCAGGACAACATCGACGCGCTGTTCAATTTCGAGGGCTTCCGCACCTCCAAGGAGGAGGCGCCGCAGGTGCCGCTGATGCTGGGCAGCCGGCAGGTGGATTTCGACGCGACGCTCACCATCTCGCGCGAGACGCGCCTGTTGGCTGGCTTTACCGACGAAGAGATCGATCGGCTGATGAAGGCCGCCGCGCGCAGCTCCGCCTACTGAGCGTTGGCTCTCGCACCGGCCCGTAGCGTCGAAACAGCTGAGGACTCGACCGCGATGCAGAAGATGATTCCCGCCGACCGGCTCGCCCGTCCCGACAACTTCGTGCTCATCCGCGCACGCAGGGCGCGCGAGATTCGCGAGGAGCAGGGTCTCGACGACCGCGTACTGCCCTTCGACGAGGAAGCGCTGCGGGTGCGCCTGCACGGCATCTTTGCCGGCGAATTGCAGGCGATGGAAGCCGCGGGACGCACGCTGTTCGATTTTCCCGACGCGCCGTGGGAGTTCCAGCTCGACATGGCGCGCCAGGTCTGGGACGAGTCGCGGCACAGCGAAATTTTCATGCGCTTGCTTCAGTACATGGGCGCCGAGCCGGGCGACTATCCCGAAACCGAGGTCCTGTGGCGCTGCACTCAGGCCGACGATCCAGCGGCCCGCGTGGCCGGAATCAACCGCGGCCTGGAGGGACTCGCCTGCGACGTCTTCGAGCAGCTCATCCGGATCGCGCAGAAAAACGGCGACCAGATTATCGAACGCGCGGTCGATTACGTGCTGGCCGACGAAATCACCCACGTGCGGATGGGCTCGAAGTGGATGCGCAAGCTGACCGAGGGCGATCCCGAGCGGCTGCGGCGAGCGCAGGAGTTCCAGGACAGCGTCGACGAGCTGTTCAATGCGCGCGGCTCGCGCAAGGCACTCGAGGACGTAACGAGCGATTCGCAGACCATCACGATCGCGCGCGAGGCGCGCCTGCTGGCCGGCTTCACCGAAGAGGAAATCGACCGTCTGATCGCCGCCGCCCGCGCCAGCGCCGCCTACTGAGCCTCGCCCGCCGTGCCGCGCGGTGGAAAGCGCGGCGCTGATCGGGGTACAAAATCAGTATGGCGGCGATCAACCACGCGCGGCTAAAGCAATTATTCCTGGAAATCGTTCAGATCGACTCACTCTCGCGCCGCGAACGTGAGGTCGCGCTGCGGCTCGTGCGCGAACTGGAGAGCGCGGGCCTTAGCTGCCGCTTCGACGGCGCCGCCGAGAAAGTCCACGGCAACTGCGGCAATCTGATCGGCCATCTCGACGGTACTTGCGAGGGCGTGACGCCGCTGCTCTTGTGCGCCCACATGGACACCGTCGTTCCGGGCGAAGGCGTGAAGCCGGTGGTCGACGGCGACATGATCCGCACCGACGGAACCACGGTGCTCGGCGGCGACGACAAGTCGGGATGCGCGATCATCTGCGAGGTGCTGCATCAACTGCGGGAGCAAAATATCGCGCACGGACCGATCGACGTCGTGTTCACGGTATGCGAAGAGATTGGCCTGCAAGGGGCGCGAAATCTCGACCTCAGCCTGCTGCGCGCGCGCGAAGGCCTGGTCTTCGACAGCGACTCGCCCGGCTACCTGTTCGTGCGCGCGGCCGGCGCGCAGGGCCTGCGCTTCACCGTGCGCGGGCTCGAAGCGCACGCCGGGATGGCGCCCGAGCGCGGCCTCTCGGCGATCAAGATCGCGGCCGAAGCGATCGCCGCGATGCGCCTGGGGCGAATCGACGACGAGACCACCGCCAACCTCGGCACCATCCAGGGCGGCCGCGCCGGCAATATCGTGCCCAACGAGGTCGTGGTCCGCGGCGAGGCCCGCTCGAACGATCCGCTCAAGCTGACCGCCCAGGTCGAACATATGATCGGATGCTTCAAGGAAGCGGTGGCCCGCGCCGCGGTCACGGTGGACGGCAAAGCGGTGCACGCCGAGCTGGAATATCGCAGCGTACCTTCATACGTCGCGATGAACGTGCCCGAGGACGCGCCGATCGTGCGCAAGGTGATCGAGGCCGCGCGCCGGCTTGGCCGCGAGGTCAAACCGCATGCGACCGGCGGCGGATGCGACGCCAATATTTTGAACCAGCGCGGATTGGTGGTCGCCAACCTTGGCACCGGCATGCGCGACATCCATACGGTGCGCGAATGGCTCGACGTGCGCGACATGACCGCGACCGCCGAGGTCACGCTGGAGCTCATCAAGCTGCACGCCGGCGGGTAGATGAAAGCGCGCGATGCGCGCGGCGCGCCATTTGACCGGCCTCGGCAAGCGACTATATTGCGACGGCTGGCCGGCGACGCGCGAGCGCGCATGTCACCCCGCGCGCGGGCCGGCAACAAATAGTTGGCAAGATGAAGCAGCTTCGTTCCGCACAGATCGATTCGCCGCGCGCCTGGATAACGGTCGTCACCGCGTTCATGTCGTGCTTCACCCTGTTCGGCGTGGCCTACAGCTTCGGCGCGTTCTTTCGCCCGATGGGCATGGAGTTCGGCGCGAGCCGCATGCCAACCGCGGTGGTCTTCTCGGTCACCGCCGGCATCTACAACGCGCTCGGCGCGCCGGCCGGCCATCTGAGCGATCGCTACGGCCCCCGCCCGGTGCTGCTGGCGGCGGCGTTCTTCATGGGCACGGGGCTTATCCTAACCTCGCGCATCGACCGTCTCTGGATGGGCTACCTGACCTATGGACTCGGCGTGGGAGTGGGCGGAGCGTGCTGCTACGTGCCGATGGTCTCGGTGGTGGGCGGATGGTTCGCGCGCTGGCGCAACACGGCGCTGGGAATCTCGGTGGCGGGGATCGGATGCGGAACGCTGGCGATGGCTCCTATGGCCGCCGCACTGATCGAGCGCTATGGATGGCGCGAGACCTACGTGATCCTCGGCGTGGCCAGCGCGATCATCCTCGTCATCTGCGCGCTGGTGGTCGAGCCGCCGCCGATCCATCTGCAAACCGTGCGGCCGCGCCTTTCCGCGGCGGTACGCACGCCGCACTTCGCGATGCTCTGGGTCTCCTCGCTGCTCGCTTCGATCGCGATTTATGTGCCGTTCGTCTATCTGCCTGAATTTGCGCAGCACCAGGGCGTGAGCCGGGTCGCCGCCGCTACGCTGGTCGGAATTATCGGCGGCGCGAGCGTGGTTGGACGGATGGCTCTCGGCGTGGTGGCGGACCGCACGGGGATCATGTGGCTCTACAAGCTGTGCACGCTCGCGCTCGGGCTGAGTTACGCCGTGTGGATCCTGACCAGCGGTTACGGATGGCTGGTCGTTTTCGCGCTTACGATGGGCGCGGCATACGGCGGACTGGTCGCGCTCGTTCCGGCGGTGGTGGCGGAGCTGTTCGGCGTGCAGGGGCTGGGCGCGCTACTGGGAACGCTATACACCGGCTCGGCGATAAGCGCGCTGGTGGGGCCGCCGCTGGCGGGCCTCGTGATCGATCGCTCCGGCAGTTATCTCTGGGCGGCGGCTTTCGCAGGCTCTGCCTGTGTCGCCGGATTCTTCATCATCATTCCGCTGCGCGCCGCGCGACCCGCGCTGGCGGTTGGTCTCGCCGAGGCCAACTGATTCTCGCGGATTGCACGAAAGTTAAAAATGAAAGGACGGAGGCAAGCGCTGTCGCGCGCGCATCCGTCTCATTCATTCGTCTCATCCATTCGGGAGCGGCCCGCGTTGCGCGTCTGCACGCCTCGACGCCGCCCGCTTGCCTTGCTCCTCGCTCCCGTCGCCGCGTTGCCGACTACTCCAGATGCTTGCGCAGGAAGGTCGGAATATCGAGCTTGTCGTCATGTTCGCCAAGCTCGCTGGGCTCGGCCCGCTCCAGGGCGGCGTTGGGATCCGCGCCGCGCCGTTTGAAGGCCGGGATATCAAGGCCGTCGTCGACGATCATTCCCATCCGGCGCACCGGCTTGCCGCCGAACATCCGCTGCTGCGGTGGCGGAGGCGGCAGCGTGGGCGCGGGAGGCTGCACGAAGACGGGATCGACGGGCCGCGTGACGGCCGCCTGGATCGGCGCCGTAATCGGCGCGCCCGAAGACGAGTAGCGCGGGTTGTAGCGCGTCGCCAGATCGCCGAAGCCGGTTGCGATCACCGTGATGCGAATCTCGTCGGCCAGCCTTTCGTCGATCACCGCGCCGAAGATGATGTTGGCGTCCTCGTGCGCCTCTTCCTGGATCAGGCTCGCCGCCTCGGTCACTTCGTATAGCGACATATCGGTGCCGCCCGTGACGTTGATCAGAAGCCCGCGCGCGCCCTTGATCGAGACGTCCTCCAGCAGCGGACTCGAGATCGCGCGCTGCGCCGCCTCGACCGCGCGGTTCTCGCCGGTCGCGCTCGCCGCGCCCATCATCGCGAGACCCATCTCCGCCATGATCGAGCGCACGTCGGCGAAGTCCAGGTTGATCAGTCCATGGACGGTGACCAGCTCCGAGATGCCGCGCACGGCCTGGAGCAGGACGTCGTCGGCCTTCTGGAAGGCCTCGCGCAGCGACGTGGTGCGGCTCGCGATCGAGAGCAGGCGCTGGTTGGGAATCGTGATCAACGTGTCGACCGCGTCCTTCAGCTCGCGCAGCCCGTCGTCGGCCTGCGACATCCGGCGGCTGCCCTCGAACTGGAACGGTTTGGTGACCACGCCGACCGTCAAGGCCCCGCTCTCGCGGGCGATGCGCGCAATGATTGGCGCCGAGCCGGTGCCCGTGCCACCGCCCATCCCGGCGGTTACGAACACCATCTCGGCTTCCTTGAGCACTTCGCGCAGCCGCTCCTCGTCCTCCAGCGCGGCCTTGCGTCCGATCTCAGGATTGCCGCCGGTGCCGCGCCCGCGCGTCAGCACCGAGCCGATTTGCATCCGCATCGGCGCGGCGTTGTTGGCCAGCGCCTGGCTGTCGGTGTTGACGGCGATGAAGTCGACGCCGTGCAACCCCTGCTTGATCATATGGCTGACCGCGTTGCCGCCGCATCCGCCCGCTCCGATGACCTTTATCCGCGCCCCGGGATCCGGGGTGTCCACCAGCTCGATCATTGCTCAACCTCCTCCACCGTTGCGCGGCACTCAGCGGCCTGCTGAAGGCGCGTTGTCCATCCCCCCACCACAGCCTTAGAAAAAATCTCTCATCCAATCCGAAACGAGAGAGCGCAGGCGTCCCATCCGCCCTCCCCGTATCGTTCCATTACTGGTCGCGCCGTTCGCGCTCGCCGCATGCAGCAGCAGTCCCGCCGCGGTCGTGTACGCGGGCTTCATCAGCTCCTCGGGCATTCCCTTCAAGTTGATCGGCAGGCCGCGGCGCACCGGCAGTCCAAAGATCCGCTCGGCCAACTCCTGCGTGCCCTCGAGCAGCGAAGAGCCGCCGACCAGCACCAGGCCCGAGGCCAGGCTGTCGGCGACCCCCGAGCGCATCACCTCGCGCTGCGCCATGGCGAAAATCTCCTCCATGCGCGGCTCGATGATCTCGCCTAACAGGCGGCGCGCGATCACGCGCGGCTCGCGGCCGCCCACGCCCGGCACCTGCACGGTCTGATCGCGTCCGACCACGGAATTGGTCGCGACGCCGTAGCTGAGCTTCAGCCGTTCGGCTTCGTGAAGCGGCGTGCGCAGGCCGGCGGCGACGTCGCCAGTCAGATGGTTGCCGCCGAGCGGCAGCACCGCCGTATGCATCGCCGCGCCGCCGTGAAAAACCACGATGTCAGTGGTGCCGCCGCCGATGTCGAGCAGCGCCACGCCCAGCTCGCGCTCCTCGGGAAACAGCGCGGCGTCGGCCGAAGCCAGCGGCTCGAACACGATCTCCAGCGGCGTGATGTTGGCGCGCTCGCAGCACTTGGTCAGGTTCTGGCCGTAACTCTGCGCGGCGGTGACGATATGGATGCGCGCTTCCAGCCGCACCCCGGCCATCCCGATTGGGTCGCGCACGCCCTCCTGGTCATCGACCGCGAATTGCTGCGGCAGGATGTGCAGGACCTGGCGGTCGAGCGGAATCGCGACCGCCCGCGCCGCGTCGATCACGCGCTCGACGTCGCGCGCGCTGACCTCGCCGCCGCGCACGGCGACGATACCGTGGCTGTTGAGCCCGCGCACGTGCGCCCCGGCCTCGCCCACCACCGCCGCGCCCACTCGCACACCGGAGGTTTTCTCGGCCTCGGTCACGGCGGCGCGAATCGCCTCGACCGTGGCCTCGATGTTCACCACCACGCCCTTACGCAGTCCGGTGCAGGGCACAACGCCATAGCCGAGCACGGTCGCGCCGCCGCCCTCGGGCAGCGGCTCGGCGACGAGCGCGCAAACCTTGCTCGTCCCAACGTCCAATGCGGTCAGCACGTTTCTCATCTACGCCCGCCCCCGCCAGCGCGTATGCCGCCGCCCACGCGGGTCCGCTCGGCGACTCGGCGCACCGTGCCCGATCCTTGCGCGGCGGCAAGCGGCGATATCCCGCGCAGACGCATCACCGCCTGCCCCGGCGTGGTCATGTCGATCATCGCGACCAGCCGCTCATGCCCGCGCCATTGGCCGAGCACTTCCGTTGCGCGCTTGAGTTGCGCCGGCGCGTCGTCCAGGTCCACCCGCAGCTCGGTGTGGGAACGATCGAAAAAGAGCGACATCGTATTGTCGTCATCCACCCGCATCTCGGAGACCAGCCCCGAGAGCGCCACCTCGGAGCGGACCAGCACGGCCGCGTAGCGCACGAGGTCCTGCGCGTCCGCAGTTTGCACCGCTGCACCGCTAAGGATTGGCAGATCGCCCGCGCGCGACGCCTCGACTGGCCCGCGCAGTTCGCCCTCGGCGAAAAGCGCGTAGAAGCCGTCGTGGCGCTCGACCAGCGCGACCGCATCGCCCGGCGCCGGAGGCGCCAGCGGCGCGATCATCGCGCTCTCAGTCGTGCGGTCGCGCCACTGGGCAAACGTCGCGGCCACTTCGGTCCAGTAGGAAACCAGCGTCATGCGCGCCCGCGCCGCGAGCGCGCGGCCCGCCTGGCTAAGGCCGGTCGCCATGCCGAGCACAAAAAAAGCGCACAGCACCAGGCCCAGCGCCTTGCTCGACCAGCCCCAGGAAGTCCTGGCCGCCGCGGCCGCCGCCGGGCCCTTGCTTCGCTTCGATGTGCCCGCTTCGCCACTACCGCCCCACGTCCCCCGCCATCACCGCTCGCCAATCACCACTCGCCGATCATGCGCACTTCGGCTTCCAGAGCCACTCCGCTTTGTTCCTTGACCCGGCTTCGCGCCAACTCGATGAGCCCGCGCACGTCTTCGGCGCGCGCGCCGCCTAGGTTGACGATGAAATTCGCATGCTCGGTGGAAAACGCCGCCGCCCCCAACCGCGCGCCCTTCAGACCCGCGCTCTCCAGCAGCCGCCCGGCGAAGTTGCCGGGCGGGTTCTTGAAAATCGAACCCGCATTGGGCAGCCCGCGCGGCTGGCGCGCGGCCCGCTTGGCCTTGAGCTCCGCGACGCGCGCGCGCAACTGTTCGCGATCGCCGCGCTCCAGCTCGAAATCCACCCGCGTGATCACGAAGCGCGGCGGCAACTCGGTGCGGCGATAGGAAAACTTGACCTCGGCGCCGCTGAGCGCGAGCGATTGACCCTGCTCGTTGACGCCATGCACCAGCCTCACCACCCGCGCGATTTCGCCGCCGAACGCGCCCGCGTTCATCACCAGTCCGCCGCCGACGCTGCCCGGGATGCCCTCGCCGAACTCAAGCCCCATCAGCCCGCGCTCGATCGCCTCGTAAACCAGCGCGCCGAACTGCGCCGCGGCACCTGCACGCACCTGAACGCCGTCGAACTCCAGCCGCGTGAAGCCTTCGCCCAGACGAACGACGAGCCCGCGCACGCCGCGATCGCTGACCAGCAGATTGGTGCCCGCGCCCAGGCAGAACGCCGGCACCCGCTCGCACCACGCCGCCGCCATCGCGGCGCGCAGCTCATCCTCGCTCTCGACCGCGAGCAACGCATCGGCGGGGCCGCCGATCCGAAACGAGGTAAGCTCGGCGAGCGAGCGCGCCGGTCTTAAGCCGCGCGCCAAAGCGCGCGCGTAATTCCTGTTCAAGCCGATTCATGCGTCTTGGTCGCGTAGCCGAGGCTTTGCAGCACGGCTTCGCCCGAGTTGATAAACGTCGCCCGCGCCCATGGTCACGAGCAAATCACCCGCCATCGTGTCGGCGGCAATCCGCGCCACCGGATCCGGTTCGTCGCCGAGATAGCGCACGTCGAGATGGCCGCGCGCGCGCAGCGCTTCGTAGAGCCGGCGCGCCGAGACCTCGGCCAGCGGCTCCTCGCCCGCCGAATAGACGTCGCAGAGATAAAGCACGTCGGCGTCGTCGAAGGCGCCGAGAAAATCGTCGAACAGGTCGCGCAGCCGGGTGTAGCGATGGGGCTGGAAGACCACCACGATGCGCCGCTTGAAGGCCGCGCGCGCCGCGCCCAGCGTCGCGCGGACTTCCGCCGGATGATGCGCGTAGTCGTCGAGCACGATCCGGCCCGCCGCCTCGCCCTTGATCTCGAAACGCCGATTGATGCCCGAAAACGCGGACAGCGCGCGCGCCGCTGACTTCGAATTCGATGCCCACCGCGAGCGCGACGCCCACGGCCGCCAGCGCATTGAGCGCGACGTGGCGCCCCGGCGTCGGCACCTCGACCACGCCCAGCTCGCGGCCGGCGCGAATCACGGTGAAGCGCGTCGAGAGGCCGTCGATCACGATATTCTCGGCGCGCAACTCGGCGTCATGCGCCACCCCGTACGTCAGCATGGGCTTGCGCACCGACGCCAGCAGCCCGCGCACGTTGACGCTGTCGATGCCGAGCACGGCCAGGCCGTAAAACGGCACGCGGTTGATGAAATTGAGATAGGCCTCGCGCACCCGCTCCATCGTGCCGTAATGGTCGAGATGCTCGGGGTCGATATTGGTGACGACCGCGATGGTCGGGAGCAGCAGCAGAAAGGAGGCGTCGCTCTCGTCGGCCTCGGCCACCATGTAGTCGCCGCCGCCCAGGCGCACGTTGGTGCCGCGCGCGCGCAGGTTGCCGCCAATCGCCACCGTCGGATCGAGCCCGGCTTCCTCCAGGATCAGTCCCACCAGCGAGGTGGTGGTGGTCTTGCCATGCGTGCCGGCGACCGCCACGCCCAGGCGCACCATGCGCAGCAACTCGCCGAGCATCTCGGCGCGCGCGATAACCGGAATCTGCAGCGCGCGGGCGCGCGCAACTTCGGGATTGGAAAATTTCACCGCCGAGGAAATCACCACGGCGTCCAGACGCTGCGTGATGCCGCTCGCGACGCGATCGGCGATGTGATCCGCGATGTGCTCAGGATGATGGCCCTGGAAGATTTGCACGCCCAGCGCGGCGAGCCGCTCGGTGGTCGCGCCCAGACGCTGATCGCATCCGCTCACCGCGAAGCCGAGCCGTAGCGACAACTCCGCGATGCCGCTCATGCCGGCGCCGCCGACGCCGATGAAATGCAAGCGGCGCTGACGGCTGAGCAATCCCTTGGCGAGAGGTTCACTCATGCGGCCGCGCGCTCCCTGGAGCCAACTTCGAAACACAACTGCGCGATAGTGCGAGCCGCCTCGGGCTTGGCCGCGGTGCGCGCCTGCGCGGCCATCCGCACGAGCCGCGCCGGGTCGGCGATAAGCTCGCGCAGCGTCGCGGCGAGATTCTCACCGAGCCGCTCGTCGTCGGCTACGATCACCGCCGCGCCGAGCCGCTCGAGCACCCTTGCGTTGAGTTCCTGCTGACGGTCGCGATGGAACGGATATGGAACGAAAACGGCGGGGCGGCCGGCGAGCGCGACTTCCGAAACGGTCATCGCACCCGAGCGCGCGACGAGCAGGTCGGCACGAGCAAGCGCCGTCGCCATGTCGTCGATAAACGGCACCACTTGCGCCTGGCATCCGAGCGCCGCGTATCCACCCTTCACCAACCCCACGTCCGCCTCCCCTGTCTGGTGGACTAGAGCAATTTTTATAACAGCTTTCTCGCAGATTTCTCAACGCATTAATTACGCCTTCGTTAAGACGATGTGCGCCGGTTGAGCCGCCTAAAACAAGGATTTGCAACGGATCGTGGAGTTTCAGAGGCGACGGCTCGATATTAAAACGCACTGGATTGCCGCTCACTACCACCTTAGGCGAATTTAAAGCTGGCAGAGCCTCGTCAAAGCCAACACAGACCTTTGTGGCGAAGCGCCAGAGCATCCGGTTCGACAGCCCCGGCCGCGTGTTCTCCTCCATCAGCACCAGCGGCGTCCGAGCCATGATCGCCGCCATCGCCATCGGCGCCGACGCGTAGCCGCCCGCGCCCAGGACCAGGTCGGCATCGAACGAGCCGAGCAATCCGCGCGCCCGCTTGAGCGCCGCGACGAACTCGCCAACCGCCCTTAGCCGCTCGACCAGGCTATGGCCGCGAAGCCCGTGGACCTGGAACAATTCGTAGCGCAAGCCGCTGCGCGGCATCCATCGCGCCTCCAGGCCCGCCGTGGTGCCGACGAACAGCACTTCGGTTCCGGGCCGCTCGCGCATCATCGCCTCGCCCACCGCTACCGCGGGAAAGAGATGGCCACCGGTGCCGCCGCCCGCGATTATCACTTTCATCGCACCGCCGGTCTGCGCGCCAGGGCGAGCAGCGTCCCCATCGCGGCCATCGCCATCACCATCGCGGTCCCGCCGTAGCTCAGAAAGGGCAGCGGCAGGCCCTTGGTCGGCACCAGCCCGATCACGACCGCCATGTTGACCAGCGCCTGCAGCGTGAGCAGCGCGGTCAAGCCGACGGCGAGCAGGCTTGCGAACGGGTCGGGCTCTTCGTGCGCGACCCGCATCCCGCGGATCAGGATCGTGCCGAACAGCGCCAGCACGATGCCCGCGCCGAGCAATCCAAACTCCTCGCCGACCACGGCGAAGACGAAATCGGTGTGGGCCTGCGGGAGATAGAACATCTTCTGCCGTCCGGCGCCCAATCCCGACGCCCCATCCGCCGCCCGCGCCGAGCGCGATGAAGGACTGGATGAGCTGGAAGCCGGCGCCGCGGGCCGTCTGCCAGGGATCGAGAAAGGCGCTGAGGCGGCGCATCCTGTAGGGTTTTGCTACAGCCTGCAGAGCCAGCACCGCCAGCGCGCCGCCGCCCGCGGCGCCCAGATGCTTCAGCCGCGCGCCCGCCGCGAACAGCATCGCGAACAGCAGCATCACCACCATCACCGTGTTGCCGAAATCGGGCTGCTTCAGGATGAGCAGCGCGAGCGGGCCCACCACGATGAACGCGGGCAGCGGACCGCTCGCAAACGCGTTCATCCGCTCCTGGCGGCGGCTCAGGAAGTCGGCAAGGAAAAAGACCATCGCAAACTTGGCCAGCTCCGAGGGCTCCGCGAGCAGCGGCCCGAGCCGGAGCCAGCGGCGCGCCCCGCCGCGCATCACGCCGAGCCCGGGAATCCACAGCGCCACCAGCATCACCAGCGCCACCACCATCAGCGGCACCACCAGCCGGCGCAATCCGCGCAGCGAAAGCTGCGAAAGCAGCGCGAGCACCACGAGCCCGGCCGCGATATGGCAGAGCTGGAGCTTGAAGAAGTGAAACGCGTCACCGGTCTTCTCGAGCCCCAGGAAATAGGTGGTGTTGAGCACCATCAGGATGCCCAGCACCGCCAGCGCCGCCGCCGGCAGATACAGCCAGGGGTCGAGCTGGGGCCGGGCGACCGATTCAAAGCGCCCGAACCAGCTCCTGAAATATTCGCCCGCGCTCCGCATAGTTCCTGAATTGATCGAAACTCGAGCAGGCCGGCGAGAGCAGCACGGTGTCGCCGCGGTGCGCGGCCGCGGCCGCGCGGCGTACCGCCTCCTCCAGCGTCTGCACGAGTTCGATTTCGGTTGCACCCTCAAGCGCCGCGCGCATCGTGTCGCGCGCCGCTCCGATTAGAATCAACAGCCGCACCTTCTCCCCCAGCGGCTCGCGCAGCGGCGCGTAGTCGCCGCCCTTGTCCATTCCGCCGGCGATCAGGATGACCGGCGCGCGCACCGCCGCGAGCGCCTCGACCACCGAGGCCACGTTGGTTCCCTTGGAGTCGTCGATATAAGTCACGCCGTCGCGCTCGGCGACGAATTCCATGCGATGCGGCAGTCCGGCGAAATCCGCCAGCGCCGCCTCGATCACGCGCGGCTCGATACCGCTGACCAGCGCCGCGGCGGCCGCCGCCATCGCGTTGGCGATATTGTGGCGGCCCACGAGCCGCAAGCGCTTCAGACTGATGCGGCCGTGGCGGGTGCGAATATCGAAGATCAGATCGGCGCCGTCGTAGCCGATCGCGGGCGTGGACTCGGCCGGCCCCAGGCCGAAGCTCATCACCTGCGCGGGAAGTTTGGTGCGCAAGAACCACACCCGCGGATCGTCGCGATTCAGAATCGCCCAGTCGTAGCGGTCCTGCATGCGGAACAGACGCGCCTTGGCGCCGCCGTACTCGTCGAGGTCCTTGTAGCGATCGAGATGGTCTTCGGCGAGGTTGAGATGTACTCCGACGTGCGGCTTGAAGCGCTCGGTGCGCTCGAGTTGGTAGCTCGAGACCTCGGCCACCACCACGTCGAATTCGCCTCCGGCCGCCTCGACCAGCGGCGTGCCGAGGTTGCCGCCAACGAAGACGCGCCGCCCCGCGGCCTTGAAAATTTCGCCGATGAGCGTCGTCACCGTGCTCTTGCCGTTGGTGCCGGTGACCGCGACGATCGGCGCGGCGACGAAACGGCTGCCCAGTTCCAACTCGCCAATCACCGGGATTCGCCGGCGGTCGGCTTCGATCAGCAGGCGCGACGTGGGCGGAACGCCGGGACTCGTCGACCACCAGGTCGACGCCCTCGAGCCAGGCCGGGTCTTCGGAGCCGAGATGGATCTCGCCCGGCGGCATCGAGGCGCCGCTCGCGCCGCCACCGGCTTCGGAGTGAGGAGTCGGCACGAAATCGGCGCGCAGATCGGTCATCACCAGGCGCGCGCCGCGCGCCGCCAGCAAGCGCGCGGCGGCGAGCCCGCTTACGCCGAGTCCGATCACCATCACGCGTTTGCCCGCAAGGTCCATCGCATCTGTTTTCCGCCTGGTTTCTCAGCGCAACTTGAGCGTGCTCAGCGCGACCAGCCCGCAGATGATCGAAATTATCCAGAACCGCACGACCACCTGCGTCTCCGGCCATCCGCCAAGTTCGAAGTGATGATGCAGCGGCGCCATCCGGAAAATGCGCCGATGCGTGGCCTTGTAGTAGTAGCGTTGAAGGATAACCGAACCGGCCTCGATGACGAAGACGCCGCCCGCAATCGGCAGCACCAGTTCCTGCTTGGCGAGCACGGCGACGATGCCCAGCGCTCCGCCCAGGCCGAGCGCGCCGACGTCGCCCATCATCATCGAGGCCGGATAGGCGTTGTACCACAGAAAGCCCAGCGACGCGGCGATCAGCGAGGCGCAGAAGATCGCCAGCTCGCCCGCGCCCACCACGTGCGGGATGTCGAGGTAGGCTGAAAATTTCAGATTTCCAGCGACGTAAGTGAAGGTCCAGTAGCAGAACGCGACCGTCATCACCGGACCGATCGCCAGGCCGTCGAGCCCGTCGGTGACGTTGACCGCATTGGAACACGCCACCATCACGAACATCGCGAACAGCAGGTAGAGCCATCGCGGAAGGCTCGGATGCAGGTTCTTGAAGAATGGCACCGTGAGCGTGGTGTCGAAACGCAGCACGAAGAACAGCACGAAGGACGCGACGAAGGCGAAGGCGAACTGCCACATCAGCTTGTGCGGGCCGCTGAGGCCCTGGCCCTTGCCGCGGCGCAATTTCAACAGGTCGTCGGTGAAACCGATCGCGCCGAAGGCCACGGTGACCAGGATCGCCAGCCACACGTAGGGATTGGCGGGATTGGCAAACAGGATGGTGGCGATGAGCGCGGTGCTGAGGATGAGCAGCCCGCCCATCGTGGGCGTGCCGGCTTTCTTCTGATGGCTTTGCGGAACTTCCTCGCGGATCGTCTGGCCGATATGCGCCGCGCGAAAACGCTGGATCAGCCTCGGACCCGCCGCCAGAGCCAACGCCAGCGCCGCGAGCCCCGCCAGCACCGAGCGGAAAGTCTCGTAGCGCAGGACGTTGAAGCCCACGTAGTGCGCGTGCAGCCGGAACAGGAGAACGTACAGCATCGGGCAAACCCGTCTTTGACTGTGCTGGACGCGGCCGCTGGGACGCAAGGTGCGCCCGGCGATAGCCGCGGCTTGAATGCGCGCCCGTGCCGGGCGGCTTCAGGCCGCCCGGCCGCGAGCGCCGGATCCGGTCGCAGCGGCACTGATCGCGCCATCTTCCATCGCGCCATCTTTCGCAGCCTGGAATCTCGAGGCAAGCCTTCGATCGGCCACCCAACCACCCATCCACCACCTCCGACCGAAGGCCTCCCTCAGGACCCCATCCGCAACCCCCGCCCTCCTCCGCACTACGCACCGCGTCCGTGCCCGCGCTCAGCTACGAGCGCGCGCACCACCGCGCGGTCATCGAAATCGAGCCGCCGCCCCGCGACGAGCTGATAGTCTTCATGTCCCTTGCCCGCGATCAGAACGATGTCGCCGGGCGCCGCCACTTCAAGTCCAAGCGCGATCGCCGCGCGCCGATCGGGCTCGACCAGGTAACCCGGCGCGTTGCCCGCCGCCGGCGGCGCGATACGGCTAAGCCCCGCCGCGCTCAGGCCGGCCTCGACCTCCGCGATAATCGCCAGCGGATCTTCGCTGCGCGGATTGTCGGAGGTGAGGATCGCGAGATCCGCCATCCGCCCCGCGATCCCGCCCATCAGCGGGCGCTTGCCGCGATCGCGATCGCCGCCGCAGCCGAAGACGCATACGACGCGGCGCGGCTTGAGCCCGCGCAGCGCACGCAACACGGCCTCGAGCGCGTCGGGCTTGTGCGCGTAGTCGACCAGCACGGTCACGCCGGGCGGACCGGGCACCGCCTCCAATCTGCCGGGGGCCCCTGGGCATCGCCGCAACCCTTCCGCGACCACATCCGTTTCGATGCCCAGGGCCACCGACACAGCGGAGGCGCCAAGAATGTTGAGCAGATTGATCTCGCCGAGCAGCGGCGAGCGCACTTCGATCCGCTTGTCGAGCGCCGCGACCGAGGCGCGGATGCCGTCGGTGCCGACGCTGTAGCTCAATGGATGAACGTCGAGCCCGGGCTCCAGCCCGAAGCTGATCTTCCGGACTTTGCGGCCTTTGACCGCGTCGAGCACGCGCTGGCCGAAGGGATCGTCGCCGCGCACTACCGCGACCGCGTCGCGCCAGGTGCTTTTCGGCAGCAGCTCGCTGAACAGCCGCAGCTTGGCGGCGAAGTATTTCTCCTGCGTGCCGTGATAGTCGAGATGGTCGCGGCCGAGATTGGTGAAGACGCAGGCGCGAAAGTCGAGCGCGTCGACGCGCTCCTCGGCGAGACCGATCGACGAAATTTCAGCCGCCACGCGCCGCACGCCGGCGCGCTCCATCTCGGCGAGCGCGGACTCGAAGTCGAGCGACTCGGGCGTGGTCAGACCGCTATAGATTTTGCGCGAGCCGACGAAGATTCCGATCGTGCCGATAACCCCCGGCGGCGCGCCCGCGGCCTCGAAGATCGAGGCGAGCATGTAAGTGGTCGTGGTCTTGCCGCTGGTGCCGGTCACGCCGACCAGCTCGAGCCGGCGGCTCGGCGCGTTGAAGAAACGCGAGGCGGCCGCGCCCATCAGCCGGCGTGGCCGCTCGCACTGGACAATGGTCACCGCGGGACGCGCGCCTTCACCATCCCATCCCTTCACCACCACCACGCGCGCCCCGCGGTTCAATGCATCGTCGATATTGGCGCGGGCCTGTTCGCGATCCCGCGCCAGTGAGAAAAACAGATCGCCCGGCTTTACTCGCCGCGAGTCGTAGCTGAGCCCCGCTACTTCCACACCCGCGTCGCCCTGAACGCGCAGATGGGGCTCGCCCGCGATCAATTCGGCGAGCTTCATGGTTTGCGCCCTCGATGCGCATGACGCGGCGCCGGCACGAGAGCGTTGTTTGCCGGCGCCGCCCCGATGCTGTGCGTCGAATCAGCTGCCCAAAGCTTCCGCCTGGCCCGCATCCGCGAGCACCGGCGCCAGCCGCAAAGTCACGCTGCCGGCGCCTGCCGCCGCGCCAGGCGCGGGCTGCTGCGCTATAACGTAACCGTCGCCTTCGACCTCGAGGTTGAGATGGCGCTGGCCGGCCAGCGCAAAGGCGCGCCGCAGGCTGAGTCCGCTGAAATCCGGAATCCGGTCGTCCGCGTTCAGAGCCGCGGCGGTCGAGTCGTCGCCGCTGAGCGCCGACCCCGGCGACCCGTCACCCGGCGACCCATCAGATGACTGGTCAGCTAACTCGTCGCGCGAATCGTCACGCGCCGTATGGCCAACTGGCAACAGGCTCGCCACGTCGTAGTGCGGCCCCGTCGCCACCACGTTCAGATCGCTGAGCGCGCCCGAGGCGATTTCGCTGAAGACCGGCGCGGCAGTCAGTCCGCCGAAGTGCCCGTGGGCGACGTCATAGAGCACGACCAGGATCACCAGGCGCGGATCGTCGGCGGGCAGAAACCCGACGAACGACGCGACCAACCGGCTCTGGTAGTAAGCGCCGGTCGTCGGATTCACCATCTGCGCGGTGCCGGTCTTGCCCGCCACCACGAAATCGCTCACGCGCGCGAGCCGCCCGGTGCCGTCGGGACCGTTGACCACACCCTGCAACAGCCGGTTCATGGTATGCGCGATGCCGGGCGAGATGACGCGATGCAGGGTCTCGGGCGTATGCGTCAGCAGCGGCTGGCCCGCGGCATCGTAAGCGGCCTTGACCACATACGGACGCACCAGGTATCCGCCGTTGGCGATCGCCGCGTAGGCGACCGCGAGCTGGATCGGCGTAACGCCCACGCCCTGGCCAAAGCCATGATTGGCAAGGTCGATCTCGCGCCACGACGCGGGCTTGCGCAGGATGCCGGCCGTCTCACCCGGCAAATCGATCCCGGTGCGTCCGCCAAGGCCGAAGGCGCGCAGTCCATTGTAGAAGCGTTCGCGGCCGAGCTTGAGCGCGATCTTGGAGGCGCCGATATTCGAGGAGACTTCGACTATCCCACCCAGGTCGAGCCATCCGTGCGGGCTGTCATCGTGAATCTCGCGCCCCGCGACAGTATAGACGCCGTTCTCGCAATAGATGCGCTGACTCGTCGTGACTGTCCCGTCTTGCAGCGCGATCGAAGCGAGCAGCCCCTTCATCGTCGATCCCGGCTCGAAAGCGTCTTGCGACCGCGGTGTCGTGCAAACGCTCGCCGATGCTCGCGCCGTCGGCCGCGATATTCGCCAGCGCCAGCACCTGGCCGCTGAACGGATCGAGCACTACGGCCGCGCCGCGTCGCGCGCCGCTCTTGCGCACTTCCGCCGCCAGATCATTTTCGGCCAGCGCCTGGATCCGCGCGTCGAGCGTCAACACCACTCGCGCACCCGCCTCGGGAGTCTTGAGCGCGAGCGGACTATCGAAGATCGGATGGCCGAGCGCGTCATGATAGAAACGCAACACCACCGGCTCACCGCGGATCAGCCGATCGTATTGCAACTCGAGGCCGGAGAGACCCTGGCCATCCATCCCCGCCAACCCCACCACCGGCGCGGCCAGGGTGCTCTCCGGATAGAACCTTTTGTACTCGCTGAGCGCCCCCACTCCGTCGACCCCCAGCGCTTCGGCCGCCTGCCCCTGGGCGGGCGGCAGATGGCGCCGCAGCCAAACGAAGGGCGCTCTGTGATGAAGCTTCGCTTCCAGCTCGGACGGTGCGATTCCGAGTGTGGTGGCGAGCGACGCGAGCTGCTGGGGCGTGGCGGCGGTCAATTGCGCCGGCCGCGCATAGACCGATCGCGTCTCGGCCGAGAGCGCGAGCGGCTCGCCGTTGCGATCCGCGAGCGGCCCGCGCGGCGCCGCCAGCGCGACCTCGCCGGTATGCTCCGTGCGCGCGAGCGAAGTCAGACGCGGCCCGTCGAACACCACCAGCGCGGCGAGTCTGAGCGCGATTAAAAGAAACATCGCGGCCAACATGATGGTCAGCGCACCGATGCGGCCGCGGCGCTTTTTGAACGGCTCGTTCACGGCAGCGTCACCACCTGTCCGGGCGCGGGTGGACCAAGGTTGAATTTCGGAGCCAGCGCGCGCAGGCGCTCGCGCGAAGCAACTTCGGCGACTCCCAGCCGCAGGTTGCGGTTGTCTTCTTCGAGCTTGAGATTGTCGCTGCGCAAGGTTGAAATCCGGTAGCCCTCCTGCGTGACCTCCAGGCGAACCATCAGAGTGGCAAAGCCCAGTGCGATAACGCCCACTGCCAGAATAGCCTGCAGCAGCCGCGACGGCGGGCGCGACGGCTTGACCCGCGCGCGGCTCATCGCGGTCTCCGTTCGATGGCGCGCAGCCGCGCGCTGCGTGCACGAGGATTGTGCGCGCATTCGGACGCCGAAGGCCGAAGCGCCTTGCGCGTCAGCGCGGCGAAACCGCCCTCCTGCGCGAGCGCGCGGAAGCGATGCTTGACCGGGCGATCCTCGAGCGAGTGGTAGGCGATGACCGCGAGACGGCCGCCCCCGTCAAGACATCCCGGAGCACGCTCGAGGAACGCCGTGAGGCTCTCGATCTCGTGGTTGACCGCGATGCGCAGCGCCTGGAAGGTGCGGGTCGCCGGGTGGATCGCGCCGCGATGGCGCGTGCCGGCCGCGCGCTCGACGACCGCGCGCAGTTCCGCCGTGGTCGTCAGCGGACGCCGGCGCCGCGCCTCGACAATCGCCCGCGCGATCCGCCGCGCCGCGCGTTCCTCACCGAACTCGCGGATGATCCGCACGAGTTCGTCCTCCCCTTCCTCGTTCAGCAAATCGTAGGCGCTCAACGACGCCGCCGGATCCATCCGCATGTCGAGCGGACCGTCATTTCTGAAACTGAAACCGCGCGCCGGATCGTCGAGCGCGAAAGTGCTCATCCCCAAATCGGCCAGGATCGCGTCGGGCGCGCCCAATGCGGCTTCGGCAATCGCGCGATCGATCTCCGCGAAGTCGGCTTGTCGCAGCACCACTCGCGAGCCGAAGCGGCGGAGCCGCTCGGCGGCGGCCGCGAGCGCATGCGGATCGCGGTCCAGGCCAAGGAGCGTCGCGCCGCTCGCCTCCAGCAGCATCTCGGCGTGTCCGCCGGTGCCGAGCGTGGCGTCGATAATCAAGCGCCGCTCGCTCTCGCACAACAGACCGCGCACCTCATCCGGCATCACCGGCAGATGCAGCCGATCCGCTCCCGCATTCGATTCCGCTGCCAGCGCCATTCCCACCTACAGACTAAACTTCCCGACGAATTCCGGATCCATCATCTGCTGCTCGGCCGCCTCCACGATCCGTTGCAGGACGGTCTTGTCCCAGAGCTGAAAATGATCGATTAATGCATTGAAGGTGACGTCGCGATCGAGATGGCCATACTCGCGAAGCTTGGGCGGAATCAGTATCCTGCCCTGGCGATCGACTTGAACTTCATGCGCACCGCCGACGAAAAACATCTGGAGAGTCTGGGTCGAAGGGTCGAGGCTCCCACGCTGGCTGATCTTGCCGATGAGCTTGGTCCATTGGCTGGGAGGAAACAGCGCAAGGCAACGCTCCTTTTGATAAATCCAGTTGGTGATGACCAGACCTTCATGACCGTCGCGCTGCATTACCTCGCGGAATCGGGCCGGGATACTGACCCGTCCCTTTTCGTCGATCGCATGGTCGAATCGTCCGCTGAACACCGCAACTCTCCCCTGTCTCCCACAACATCCCACTCATCCCCACCACAGTCAAGTAATTGGATTGTTGCGGACGTAGTGAAACTCGATGATATGCTTCTGAGTAGTGAGAAAACGAATAAAAAGCGAAACTCACTTCGTTCTTGACATCATGGGTATCTATCCAAAACAATCGTGCGCGATCGCTTTCTGACAGTTCCGGGTCGTAGGATGTCCCGGATTTTGAGCAAGGTGGTGGAGATGACTGAGAAGAATTATGTATTACGCCCTGCGCTGTGGGCGTTCGCGCTCGCCGGCACGTTGGCGATGGCGGCCAGCGTGGCGCTGGCTGCAAGCAATCGGGCGGCGGCCGAGGTTGCCGTCGCGGCGGATGCGGCGGCAACTTCTAACGGCGCGAATTCCGATGGGTCAAAGGTCTGGAACTTCGACCACGACCGTGGCTATTCGAAGCCGCAGGATTGGAAGGCGGTCGCCGGCGATTGGCGGGTTATTATCGACCCCAATGCGCCGAGCGAGCCGAACACCATGGGCCTGCCGGGCTACGGCCTGCCGCACACCAGGACGGTGAAGCTCTGGTTGGATTCCTTTTTCAGCGACAGCTATCTACTGGCTATTCCCAAGGACACCACTGAGTATACTGACTTCAGCTACGAGGCCGCCTTCAAGCCATGGGGCGGTGCCTGGGGCAGCTACGCGGGATTGGTCTTCCGCTACACCGATCCGCAGAACTACTACGTGCTTGCCGCCGCATGTCCCAAGGATACGCTGGCGCTTTACCGGATGAGCGGCGGTCATTTGAACCTGATCAAGGAAGTTCCGGCGACGCTGGAGCACGGGCACTGGTACACTTTCAAGGTTGACGCGCGCGGCGGTCATTTCACCGCCTACCTCGACGGCAAGCAGATGTTCGCGGCCGACGACGGCTCGCTCGCCAAGGGACGCATCGGGGTTTGGTCGCAGAACGACTCCAGGGTTAGCTTCGACAATATCAAGTTGACGCCCGCAGCGGCCGGTTCGTCGCCGTCGGCCTAAAGACGCGGTCAGACGGCGGCCGCGCGGGCGCTTGCGCGGCCGTGCGCCGCGCCATAGTGTGAAAAGCGATGGTGGATCCGGTTCAGGATAAAGCCCACATTTCGCAGGAGCCCTACACGCCCGAGACTCTCAGCCGGGGTGGGGTTCTGGTCTCGGTGCTTTATGGGATAGGCGTGAGCCTGGGGCTCGGGCTATTGTGGTCGATGGAGGTCGTCCGGAATATTTATTTCCGAGTACTCGACCGGCTGAACATCAAGCCCCGCCGGCGCCGCGCCAGCGCTTTTCCTCCTGGGCAGCCGCGCAAGCGGCCCCAATCGCCAGTCTCGAACTGACCCCGCGCCGACGCCGACAAGACCATTCCAAGTAAAAACCACTCCCAGCAAAAACCACTCGCAGCAAAAAAGCACTCGTAGACGTTAGCCGTCTGCAGCGACGCGTGATTGTTCACGTCGGTCTTGCGAGGGTTCGCGTCACGCTTGCGGCGCGCGATGGCCGCTCGAGTCGTGGCCTGATCGTGCGTTCGGCGCGTTTTCACGCAGCCGCAGTCTGAATCGTTAACTCCTAACTTTATCTTCTGGTCGCACGCCGACCGGCAACTTGTGCCAGGGCCTCGTCACACTGCGCAAATAAGTGACGTGCGTCCGGAATCCAGGAACGGAATTCAAAATGCAATCGTGCATCGTGTTTTGCGGCAAGGTTTTGAGCGTGCCGCTGTGCCCGCCACTGATTTCTGCTTTGATTCAGCGGTTTTCCCGTCTGGTCTGAAAAATGCGTTTGGTGGTTTCTCGTGAAGTTGTGGGGAAATCGCGCCTATGCGAGGCGAGATGACAGAAGCCTTCGGCACGAGTTTGTTATCGGGCCTCGCGACAGCACGCTCTTTTCCGGGAAAGCGAGCCTCTACTACTGCATCCGATGCGAATGGAGGTTTCTAGTCTGCCGGAACAGAGTAGCGGTGGTCGACGAGCGCGGCAACGCGCTGACCGGCACCGAGAGCGCGAATCGATTTAGCACGTTCGAAGAAGGTCCTTGTCCCGTTCTCAAAGCTCTCGCCTCGGATATTCCGAGCGGGATCAGGACCGTAGCGATAGCGACACGGAGGAATGGAAATGAACCTCGCAATCTGGCTCCCGGCAACATTCGTGTTGGGCCTGGCAGGACTCGGCCTTTGTTACGCGTTCTTAATCGGCTGCGAGAAGATCTAGGGAGACCAGTCGTGATCTATCTAACAGCAATCGTTGCCGCGCTCGCGTTCGTTTACCTGATGACAGCAATGGTCCGGCCCGAGTGGTTCTAGCTCTATCACGGCCGCTTACTTCAGAGAGGACACAGCCATGTGGCTTCTGCCAATTTCTATAATCGTCTTCACGATAGTGATCGCCGTTCCGCTCAGCCGCTACATGGCGAAGATCATGGACGGCAATTATCGAGCCCCGCGGCCGCTGCGATGGTTCGAGAAGCGCCTCGATAGCGGGCCGCAGAACTGGAAGCAGTACACGGTCGCGCTGCTGGTCTTCAACGTGGTGCTCTTCGTCTACGGCTACATCGTGCTGTCGCTGCAGCCATGGATGCCGCTGAATCCGCGCGGCCTCGGCATGCTGGCGCCGACCACGATCTTCAATACCGTCATTTCCTTCATCACCAACACCAACATGCAGCACTATTCGGGAGACGTGGCGTTCTCGAATTTCACCCAGATATTCTTCTGCATGGCGATATTTCTTTCTTTCGGCCGCCGTCGGTTTATGCGCGCTTGCGGCGATTATCCGCGCGCTGCGCGGCGATTCTGACGATCGGCAACTTCTTCGTCGATATGTGGCGCGTGGTGGTCTACATGTTCCTGCCCGCGGCGTTCGTCATTCAGCCTGGTCTTCCTGACGCAGGGAATGCCGATGACCTATCAGAATGCTATCAGGTCACGACGCTCGAGCCCGCTGCGATGGGCACCACTGACAACGGCCAGCCGAAGCAGCAGACCATCGTGATGGGCCCACTCGCGGCCTTCGTGCCGATGAAGATGATGGGAACCAACGGCGGCGGCTTCTTCGGCATGAACTCGGCGCATCCGTTTGAGAACCCGAGCGCCGGCAACCAACTTCTTCAAACCTTCTGCATGATGCTGTTTCCGATGGCGCTGGTCCTGATGTACGGGCGGATGCTGAGGCGGTTGCGCCACGCGATGGTGATATTCTCGGTGATGCTGTTGTTGTTCGTCGGCACCGTTGTCTGGGCGATCTACTTCGACACCATGCAACCAAACCCGGGACTGACCGCCCATCCGACTGAGCCGAACATTCACGATTGCGAGCGCCAGCGCGCCGGGCGGCAAGCGCGTCATTACTCTGCCGGCCGTGGCGGGACTGCCGGTCGATCAGCATCTCGGCAATCTCGAGGGCAAGGAGCTGCGCTTCGGAACCTCGGCCGGCGCGACCTTCGCCGCGGCCACGGTTGACGTGACCTGCGGCGCGGTCAACTGCGAGCATGACAGCCTGAATCCGGTCGCCGCGGCTCTCGCCGTTCGTCGGGCATGTGGCTGAACTGCATCTACGGCGGCAAAGGCGTCGGAATGATCAACCTGCTGCTGTTCCTGATCATCGGAATCTTCCTGGCGGGGCAGATGGTGGGGCGCACGCCGGAATACCTGGGCAAGAAAATCGGCGCGCGCGAGATGAAGCTCGCGATGATCGCGCTGCTGGTTCATCCGTTCCTGATTCTGGGGCCGTCCGGGCTATTCGCCGCGACGAACTGGGGAATGAAGGCCGAGAGCAATCCCGGCGCGCACGGGCTTTCGGAAATCGTTTACCAAT
Source organism: uncultured delta proteobacterium (assembly GCA_963832395.1). Classification (GTDB taxonomy): domain Bacteria; phylum Desulfobacterota; class Binatia; order Binatales; family Binataceae; genus JAKAVN01. The sequence goes on from CAWHTV010000003.1 coordinate 102,848, forward strand.
TCTCGTCGTCGTCGGCGAACAACGGCTCCGCTTTCGACGGCCTGGGTGTTAGCTATGGCCTGAACAACAATCCAAGTCCGGCGCCTGAGGCGGTTCCATGGGACATCGCGGGCGGCTTGGTGATTCTGTTCGGCCGCTATCTGCCGATCATCGCGCCGATCGCGATGGCGGCGTTTCTCGGCATGAAGAAGAGCACGCCCTTCGGCCTGGGAACCCTGCGCGACGACACCTTCACCTTCGGATGCCTGCTGTTCGGCACGATCGTGATCGTCGGCGCGCTCCTGTTCCTGCCGGTCGCCGCGCTCGGCCCGCTGGCCGAGCACTTGGGGCCGATCCCATTCGGCGGATAGGCTCGGCATCGGCCGACCGACGAGTTTCGAGGACCATGTCGTAGGTGAGAGCATTTTCGGAGGATCCAAAATGGGAGCAGCCGCAAAACCGATACGGACGATCGAAACACCGCAACATCCACGTCCGCCACGGCGGATCAGAAGCCGAACGCTGTTTGAACCGGAACTGGTGCGCGAGGCGTTGAAACAGTCGTTCGTCATGCTCCGCCCGGATATCCAGTGGGCAATCCGGTAATGTTCGTGGTGGAGATCGGCGCGGTGCTAACGCTGCTGTTCATCATACAGGCGGCTGGTCAGCACATCGGCGAGCCAGGTCCCGATTACCTATTTCATCGCGCTCGACTTCTGGCTTTTTCTGACCGTGCTGTTTGCGAATTTCGCCACCGCGCTGGCCGAGGCGCGCGGCAAGGCCCAGGCCGAATCGCTGCGCAAGACCCGCAGCGAGACGCCCGCCTATCGCCTCAAAGCCGGCAATGTGGTCGAAGAGGTTCTGTCGACCGATCTCAGACCCGGCGACCGGGTCGTCATTACGGCGGGCCAGGTGATTCCCAGCGACGGCGAAATCATCGAAGGAATCGCGTCGGTCGACGAATCCGCGATCACCGGCGAATCCGCGCCGGTCATTCGCGAGGCCGGCGGCGATCGCTCGGGAGTCACCGGCGGCACGCGGGTCATCTCCGATCGGATCGTGGTGAAGATTACCGCGCTGCCGGGTCAGACCTTTCTCGATCGCATGATCGCGCTGGTCGAAGGTGCCGTGCGCCAGAAGACGCCGAACGAGATCGCGCTGACGCTGGTGCTGTCCGGGCTTACGCTGGCCTTTCTGATCGTCGTCGTTCCGCTGTGGCCGATGGCCTGGAACGCCGAGCAGTACATGATGGGCTATCTGGGACTCATCGAGCCGCTGAAGAGCCTCGGCACCGACGTTCCGACCCTGGTCGCGCTGCTGGTCTGCCTGATTCCGACCACGATCGGCGCACTGCTGGCCGCGATCGGTATCGCCGGCATGGATCGCGCGCTGCAGGCCAACATCATCGCCAAGAGCGGCAAGGCGGTTGAGACCGCGGGCGACATCGACACCGTGCTGCTCGACAAGACCGGCACGATCACGGTGGGCAATCGGCACGCGACCGAATTCATGCCGGTCGGCGGCTATTCGCAACTCGAGACTGGCGCGGCTGGCCGCGCTCGCTTCGGCTGCCGACGAAACTCCGGAAGGCAAAAGCATCGTTCACGCGGCGAAGGCCAGGGAGTTGGCGCCAAAGAGCTTGACCGCGCCGGGCGGCGCCAAGTTCATCGACTTCAGCGCCCAGACCCGGATGAGCGGCGTCGATTTCGCCGACGGCAGACAGCATTCGCAAAGGCGCGCCGGACGCGGTCATCGCGTTCGTGCGTCAGAGCAGGGACGGCATAATTCCCGCCGAGCTGCAACGAACGGTCGATGCGGTCGCCTCCAAAGGCGCGACGCCGCTGGTAGTGGCGGAGGGCGCCAAGATCGCCGGCGTCGTCGTCCTCGAGGACATTTTGAAGACCGGGATGCAGCGAGCGGTTCGAGCGCCTGCGCAACATGGGTCTGCGCACCGTGATGATCACCGGCGACAATCCGCTGACCGCGGCGACCATCGCGAAGCAGGCCGGCGTCGATGACTTCGTCGCGCAGGCCACGCCGGAATCCAAGCTCGCCTATATCCGCAAGGAGCAGGCCGACGGCAAGCTGGTCGCGATGATGGGTGACGGCACTAACGATGCGCCCGCGCTGGCCCAGGCGGATGTCGGCCTCGCGATGAATTCCGGCACCCAGGCCGCCAAGGAAGCCGGCAACATGGTCGACCTCGATTCCGATCCGACCAAGCTGATCGAAGTGGTCGAGATCGGCAAACAGCTGCTGATGACGCGCGGAGCGCTGACGACTTTTTCCGTCGCCAACGACGTCGCCAAGTATTTCGCGATTGTTCCCGCGCTGTTCGCCGGCACTCTTCCATGGCTGAAGGCGATGGACGTCATGCATCTGCATTCGCCGACGTCCGCGATTTTGTCCGCGGTAATTTTCAACGCGATCATCATTCCCGCCTCTGATTCCGGTCGCGCTGAAAGGCGTCAAGTATCGGCCGCTCGGCGCCGACGCGCTGCTTCGCAAGAACCTTTTGATCTGGGGCCTCGGCGGCGTCATTCTGCCCTTTATCGGAATCAAGCTGATCGATGTCGCTCTGGCCGCGATGCACATGGTCGCCTGACGACTGCGCGGCGCCAAGGAGAAACGACAATGACGAACTACATTATCAAAAAGTCTCTGGCTGCTGTGCTCCACGGTCGTCATATGTTGCCTGATCTATCCGCTGGCGGTATGGGCGATCGGGCAGACGTTCTTTCCCGTTTACCGCCAACGGCAGCATGGTTAACGGGCCCGACGGCAAGCCGGTCGGCTCGCTGCTGATCGCGCAACCATTCACCAAGGATGAATATTTCTGGCCGCGCCCGTCGGCGGCGTCCTATGACGCTTCGGCCTCGGCTTCATCCACGCTCGCGGCCTCGAACTATCTGCTGCGCGATCGCGTTGCGCGGACGCTCGGCCCGATCGTCAAATACGCGAGCGGCCCAAAGACGGGACAACTGGTCGCGCCCGACATCGAAGCGTGGTTTCAACAGGATCGCTATCAGGGCAAGCCGCACATCGTCGCGCAATGGGCCGATAACCACAACGAGCTGGCGCAATCCTGGGTGAGCGCTGACCCCTCGCACGCGCAGTACATCGACGAACTGGGCCAAGGGCCACAAGGCCGAGGTGGCGGATTGGATCAAACACAACCCCGGCACCCCGCAGCCGCAGCTGTCGGACCTGGCGGTCATGTTCTTCGAAAATTTCTCCAAGCGAGTATCCCGGCAAGTTTCCATCGGCTGTTACCAAGCAATTGCCCGGTGGAAAGACCCAGACCGTGATCGAGCCCGTGGCGAGCGGTTCGGATATCCAGTCGATCTTCTTCGATATGTGGCGGCAGGACCATCCGGACGCCGACCTCGCCGAATGTACCCGGCGACATGGTCACGACTTCGGGATCCGGCCTTGATCCGCACATCACGCTTGAAAACGCCGAGTACCAGCTCGATCGCGTCGCCTCGAAATGGGCGACCGACACCAAACGCGATCCCGCCCAGGTTCGCACGGAGATCGAGCGGATTCTGCAGACCGACGCGTTTGCGCCGATCGACGGACTCGTCGGCGAGAAAATGATCAACGTGTTGCAGGTCAACCTTGAATTGACCAAGCGCTACGGTGCGCCCCAGGGATAGTCACACAGCCAGGCGCGATTCAGCAGGACGTGGGCGTTCTTCGGGATCACAGAGCGATGAGTATTCGGAGGCCCAACGAAATCTCGGAAGTTGGCCCTTCGGCCAGTCAGCAGGCCGGGCTAGAGACCATCGAAGAGGCCCCGCTCCTCGAATCGCAGAACCCTGGAATGATCGCGTTGCTCGAGACCGCGAAACGCGCCGCGGCCGCCGACACGACAATTCTTCTGACCGGCGAGAGCGGCACGGGCAAAGACGTCCTCGCGCGCCAGATTCATCGATGGAGTCCGCGGCGTGACGGGGCGTTCGTCGTGCTGAATTGCACGGCCCTGACTGAGCAACGGCTGGAGAACGAGTTGTTCGGTCACGTCCGCGCAGGTTTCACCAGTGCCGTCGATGATAGGCCCGGCCGGCTTGAAGCCGGACACGGCGGCACCGTGCTGCTCCACGAGATCGCCGAACTCACGCCTGCTCTTCAAGCCAAGTTTCTCCGATTCGTTCAAGAACAGAGCCTCGAGCGAATCGGCAGTAGCCCTACTATCAGAGTGAACGTCCGCATGATTGCCGCGTCCAGCCACAGTCTGGATGCGGAAGTTGCCGCGGGCCGATTTCGCGAGGACCTCTACTACCGCCTCAACGTGATCGCTCTCCGGCTGCCGCCGCTGCGTGAACGAACGGCGGATATTCAGCCGCTGGCCGCGTGGATGCTGCGGCAGGTGTCTCGAAAGACGCGCCGCGCCGAATTCACGCTATCCGCTGAAGCGGCGGAAGCTTTGGCCAACTATCGATGGCCCGGAAACGTGCGCGAGCTTCGCAATGCATTGGAACACGCCACCGCACTGGCCCGCACAGAGACCATCACGCTCGGCGACTTGCCCGATTGTGTCCATCGCGGCGCCTCCAGCGCGTTCCTTCCCTCTCGTTGTGGAACCGCACTGAAGGATCGCGAACGCGAGCACATATTGCGCGTGATGGCGGAGAGTCCAACTCTGGCCGTCGCGGCAGCCAAGCTCGGCATCGATGCGGCCACTCTTTGGCGCAAACGAAAGCGCTACGGAATCGGATAGTTGATGTTTGAGACGGGCGTGCCGCTGGCAGGAGAAAGCCTGCGTGAACATCAGCGCACGAACCATCCGCGTCAGCGCGCGGATTGCGCGACTCACTCGGGCCGCGGCTTGATCGCCCGCTCGCCCCGCTTACCGCTGCGCAACGCGGCGCGACGGGAGCGCGCAAATGGCTCGATCGCACGCGGCGCCTCATCGCGCGCCTCATCGAGCAGCCGTCCGAGGTAGCGCGTGAGATTGTCGTCGAGCACGCGCACCAGCGCGTCGGTGTGCGCGGCCTGGATGATTTTGAGAAAGCCGTCGAGCCGATGGCCGCGGTCGTGCTGGCGGATGAGCCGCGAGATCGCGTCGTGCGAAAGCGCGGACAGCTTGGTCTTGAGCGCGCGCCTCATCTCCTCGAAGACTTCACTCAGCTCCGAAGCCGGCAGCGCAGCGCCCAGCACGAACCCGCATCGCGGAGAGCGCGGCACGAGATCAAGCGTCATCGGCGCATCGGCGGCACATCGCGTGACCCGGCGCCCCAGCTCTTCGATCCGGGTCCCGAGCGCGCCACCGATGGTAGGGCCCAGCGCGGCAATCGAATTGAGCCTGCTAAGCGCGCCGAAATGCTCGTGCGCGCCGGCGAGCTCGATCGCGATGCGCTCGCTCTCGCGCCGCCAGTGCTCATGCGCGGCCTGATATATCTGGATATAGCTCCATTTGAATTTCTGAAAGCGCACCTCGAGCGCGTCGAAGCCGCGCGGCTCCCAGCGCGGCACTCCACTGTCGAGCGCGGCCAGCAGGAGCTGGCACTCGACCTGCGCCGCCACGACCGTTTTGTCCACGGTGTCGTCATCTCCCGCGATCTCGGGCATCAGCGCGGTTGCGCGCAGATACTCGCGCATCTCGCGCAGCCGCGGCGCCGCGGCGGCGTCGTCGCGCGCGCTCAGCGCAACAGATTGCGCGCGATCACCATCCGATGCACTTCCGAGGGGCCTTCGCCGATCCGGCGGATGCGGGCCTCGCGGTACCATCGCTCGAGCGGGAACTCCTTGCTCACGCCATACCCGCCGTGGATTTGCACCGCGCGGTCGACCACCCGGCCCAGCGTCTCGCTCGAATACAGTTTCGCGATCGACGCTTCCATCCGCGCGTCCTCGCCGCGATCGGCCTTCCATGCGCCGTCCCAGGTGAGCCAGCGCGCCGCGCGCAGCTCGACCTCGGAATCGGCCAGCATCCATTGAATCGCCTGGCGGCGCGCCAGCAACTCGCCGAAGGTCTTGCGCTGCTTGGCATGCGCGACCGCCATCCGCAACGCCGCCACGCCGACGCCTATGTTGCACGCCGAGTAGGGAAAGCGCAGCCGCGTCAACAAATCGAGGCAGAGCGTCAGTCCCCCGCCCTCGGGGCCGAGCCGCTGCTCGGCCGGCAGCGTGCAATCCTCGAAATGAACCTCGCACGGCAGCGCCGCCGTGCGTAGCACCTTGAACGGCCGCGCGGTGAAGCCGGGGGTGTTCTTGTTCACGATAAAGGCGGTGATCCCGGAGCGGCCGGCGTTGGGATCGGTGCGCGTGAACACCACGCCCCATTCGGCCTCGTGCGCGTGGGAGGAAAAAATCTTGGTGCCGTTGAGCACGTAGGTGTCGCCCTTGCGTACCGCGCGGCACTGGATCGCGCCGGCCGGATCGGATCCGCCCGAGGGCTCGGTAATCGCAAAGAAGGTGTGCCAGGCGTTTTTGATCGCGGGGACGGCGTATTTCTGAATCTGCTCCTCGGTGCCGGCCCAGATGACCGGCGGCAGCGCACGCCCGAACACGCCTGCGCCCGGATTGTACAGGCCCATCCGATGCTGCGCCATCTCTTCCATCAGCACGCATATGTCGAAAGTGCCAAGCCCGCCGCCGCCGTATTTTTGTGGCACGCCCATACACCACATCCCGGCGGCCTGGGTTTTGCGCGCCAACGGCCAGAACTCGCTTTCAGGAATCTCGGCCGCATCGGGATCGATACGGTCTTCAATCGGGATGATTTCGTCGCGGATGATCCGCTTCACCTGATCGCGCAGCGCGGTCAGTTCTTCCGACAGCACGAAGCCTTTATTGCCGTTCTCCATCAACGTTAGCCTCCAGTGCGATGCGCTCCGGTGTGCGATATCTACCCGTCGAGCCGGCGCTTCAGCCGCTCGAGCCAAATCCCGTGGAGCCGCTCCAAATCGTACGCGCCCCAGGTGCCTTTCAGCGCGGAATCGATTTCGCGCACGTAACGAACCGCACGATCGATTTTTTCAATCGCTTGCGCACCCGTCGCGCGGCGCTCCGCACCGGTGAGCGTCCGCGCCTCGAGCCATTGCGCGACGCCTTCCAAAGTCTCAGCGCTGTATTCCCATAAATTGCGCTCCGCGCCAACCTCCGGCCGCGCGGCGTCGCTCGACTCGCCCGCCGCGCCCCCGACTATCGCTTTGGCCGCGGCCACCCCCTCGCGCATCGACCTCGCCGCCTCCAGCAACCGCGCGCTTCTTCGCGCCGCGCCCGCCGGCTCCGGCGGGGGGCGCAGCACATCGCCGTATGTAAGCGCTATCGCGGAGGCTCGCGCTACCGAACGGTACGCGCCAGCCATCCCCGCACCGCATCCCGGGTATCGCGCCGCGGCGAGGTCTTCCACGGCCGCATCGGGATCGATGTCGAGCGAGCGCGTCGCGCGAGCAAAGGTCTCCAGATTAACCGGATAGGCGAGCGCGCTGAACGCGCCGAAAGTAAGGCACGAGATGCTCCGCAAACCCATGCGATGGTACGCGTTGAGGTCGCGCACGATGATCGACGGCGTCGCGAAACTCATCCCCCCGAACAGGATCGCGTCGGCATAGTACTCGAAGACTCCGCCGCGCCCGTCGAACAGGTCGATGTAACGCTTGAGCGACTCCAGGTAACGCGGGTTTACCTTGCAACCCGGATCGTCGATCGCATGACTGTGGCATCGCTCGCGCGGTGCCCATTCGAACCACACGTTATCGAGTGGGCGCAGCGCGGAATCCGGATCCAACGCGTCATGGTAGGCGAGATAGGCGACCGGCGGCGCAGCGCCGCCTTCGACTGCCAGCCCGGCCGCAATCTCGTTGACCACCTTCATATATTGGAGTTGCGGCGACAGCGCCGCGCACCCGGCGCATCGGCACCACGCGCCTCGCCATACGTCCGCGCCCCATATGTGCAGCATCGACATCTCGGGGTTGTCGCGCACGTAGCCGAGCGCTCCCGCCCGCACCAATTCGAGCGCCGCCTGGCTCCACACGCAGAGGTTCCCGCTTTCCATCCGCCGCCCGTCCTCTCCGCGTGGAAAGTATTCCGGATGCGCGGCGAACCGCTCGCGCGGGAGCAGAAGCGGGAGCACGTGACCGCCGTACTCCGTCTCGATGCCGCGGGCGGCCAGCATCGAGGCCACTTCGTCGATCTTGAGCCGCGTGTCCTGCGTATGGCGGATGTATGAAAACGCGTTGATGCCGCGCCGGCCCATCCAGGGAATGAACTCGCGATCGTGCACGAGATGCGTCCGCAGACGCTCGGAATCCTCGTAGTGCCAGGTCATGATGTCCGAGACGAAGGCGCGCCGGCTAAACGCCGGCGCGACGCGGTACGGCGCAAGCCTGGCGAGTTGCGCCAGCTCCACGTGCGGCAGCGCGGGCGCCCGGCCCAGCGCGAAGCGCGCGCCGAGGCGCTCGAGCAGGTCGTAGGCGCCGTGGAGCGCGGCGCGCTCCGAGGCGCCTGCGACCACCAGCGAAACCCCGCGCCCGGCGCCTGTGGCGCCGGGCGCAGGGCCTCGCCGAAGCGCGAAGCTGTCGTCCGGGGGCTCGCGCGGCGGGACGGATATCTGATTCGAGGCGGAGGCCGCGGCGCTTTGCGCCGCGGCCTCCGTCTCGATCACGAGGCTCCGCGGGTCGAGGCCGGCCACGGCCTCGACCCGCGGAGCCTCACCCAGCATCGCGTCCAGGCCGACGGCGAGCTCGTGCGCCGCGAAGCGCACGAGCTCGCCCGCATCCGGGGCGTGACCGATTCGCACGCCGCTCCGAGCCTTAGCCGCGAGCGACATCGGGCCTCTCCCCCGGCGCCACTCGACGCGTTTTTCCCAAACTCCGGGAATGATAACATCGGCCCGCGGCCGTAAAGGAGGCGCCTAGCGCGCCGGTGCGCCGCGCTCTACACATGCCGACTCCCAACGAAATCCTGGTCGAACTCAAGAAGGTCAAATATCCCGGCTTCACCCGCGACATCGTCTCCTTCGGCATGGTCAAGGATATCGAGATCGCATACAAGGGCGTGACCGTGACGCTTACGGCGCCGAGCGCGAATTCCGAGGTCGTGGCTCAAATCGTCGAGGACGTCCGCCGGACGGTTGCCACGATGCCGGGCGTCCCTGCCGTCGACGTGCGCATGGAGCAGGCCGCGAGCACCCCCAAAATGGCCCTCGGATCGCATCGCCGGCTCGTGCCGGGCGTGCGTCACGTCCTCGCGGTGGCCAGCGGCAAGGGCGGCGTGGGCAAGTCGACGGTCGCGGTGAACGTGGCGCTGGCGATGCGGGCGGCGGGATGGCGCATCGGTCTGATGGACGCCGACGTTTATGGGCCGAGCGTCGCGATGATGGTTGGGTCGGAACATCGCGTCGAGCTCACGCCCGAGCGCCGCATCATCCCGCTGGAAAGTTTCGGCATCCGCTACATCTCGATGGCGCTCTTCGTGAACGACGAGACGGCGGTCATATGGCGTGGCCCGATGGTGACCAAGCTGGAGACCGAATTCCTGTTTAACGTCGAGTGGGGCGAACTGGATTGCCTGGTGCTCGATCTGCCGCCGGGGACCGGTGACGCGCAACTCACAATAACTCAGCGCGTCGCGCTGGCCGGCGGGATCATCGTTACTACGCCGCAGGAGGTCGCGCTGATGGACGTGCGGCGCGGCGTCACGATGTTCCAGGAAGTCGAGGTGCCGGTGCTGGGCGTGATCGAAAACATGAGCTATCACATCTGCCGCAAGTGCGGCGCGCGGCACGAGATTTTCGCGCATGGCGGCGGCGAACGGCTGGCGCGCGACCTGGGCGTGCCGTTTTTGGGCGAGCTTCCGCTCGTCCGCGAATTGCGCGAAGGCGGCGACTACGCGCGTCCGCTGGTCGCGGTACGCCCCGACCATCCGGTCACCGCGGCGTTCTGTTCGATCGCGGATCGGATCATCGACGGGCTCGAGCGCACAGAGTCCTGAACGTCTCGTTAGCAAGTTGCATACAAGAGCTTGTCATCCTGAGCGAAGCGAGTCTGCAAGCGGAGTTGAAGGATCTCGCGCGGCATCTTTCTGCCGCGTGATTTGTTTTTTTTGGGAAAACCCTCACAGCCGCAAAGATGGCGGCCGCGAGATTCCTCGCTAGCGCTCAGAATGAGCGCTGAGCCTGTGCAAAGGTATTTGCGGGAAACCACACCGGGGTGTTCGCGATATTCGACATCGAGACGCGCGTCGACAAACGCTTGCTCAACCAGGCGCTATGTGCGGGCGAGGGATTGACGGACGAGGACGCGTTTCAGCGTTTCCGCGAACAGTTGCGCGCGCGGCGCGGCAGTGATTTTTTTCCGCTCACGCTGCACATACCCATTTCGATCGCGATCGGAGACGTCGGTGCCGATCACGCCCTGCGTTCGGTCGAAAGCCTCGCGCTCGACGGCTACTCCGAGGAGACGCTCGCTCGCGAGTTCTGGGCGCGCGCCGAGCGTTTCGCGGGATGCCTCGTCACGTTCAACGGGCGGCGCTTTGATTTTCCCGTGCTCGAGCTCGCGGCTCTGCGCTACGGAATCGCCGCACCCGCGCATTTCGCCGAAGGAACGGGGTCGGCACGCGCGCGGTATTCCAGCGAGCGTCATCTGGATCTCTTCGACTACCTGACCAACTTCGGCGCCAGCGGCGGGCTGCGCGGCGGGATGGACCTGCTGCTCAAGATGATCGGCCTGCCGGGCAAGATGGAAGTCGACGGCTCGCAGGTCCAGGAATTGTACGAGCAGGGCCGGCTGGAGGAAATCCATCGATACTGCCGCAACGACGTCGTGCAGACCTATTTTCTGTTTCTGCGCGTGGAGCTGATGCGCGGACGGATCGATGACGCCGCTTACCGGGTTGCGCGCGAGGCCTCCGCCCATTTCCTCGCCGAAATCGGCGCGCCGCCGGAGCCCGGCGAGCCGCCGCCAGGCCAAACGTGATGGCCGACGCGGCGAATACTGCGCCGAAGATCTCCCTCATCGTCATCACACGCAACGAGGAGGAGCTGATCGGCCAGTGCCTCAAGAGCGCGGCGGCGTTTTGCGATGAATTGATCGTGGTCGATTCATTCTCGACCGATCGCACGGTTGAGATCGCGCGCAGTCTGGGGGCACGGGTTTTCGAGCGCCCCTTCGATGGATATATCGCGCAAAAACAGTTCGCGCTCGAACAGGCGGGCGGCGAATGGATCTTCTCGCTCGACGCCGACGAGCAGGCGACCTGGGAATTGGGCAGCGAAATTCGCGCCACTGCTGGCGGGGCCGCAGCCGGCCGCCGGCTACCGCGTCCGCCGCGTGCTCTACCATCTCGGCCACTACTACACCCGCGGACTCTATCCGGACTGGCACTTGCGGCTGTTTCGCCGCGAGCGCGCACGCTTCGGCGGGCACGAGCCTCACGCCAGCGTGCAGGTCGATGGAGATGAGGCGGGCGTGGTCGCCAAACTCAACGCGCCGATTCTCCATTTCAGCTACCGCGACGTCGCGGACCATGTCGCCACGATCAACCGGTTAAGCTCGCAGGCGGCGGCCGAGGGCGAACCGGGCGCGTTCACCGTGGTCAAGATGATCGCCAATCCGGCCTGGCGCTTCCTGAACTTCTATTTTCTGCGCGGCGGCTTTCGCGAGGGCGGACGCGGGCTGTATGCCGCGATGAGCGCGGCGTTTTATGTCTTCCTCAAGTACGCCAAACGCTACGAGCGCCGGCTGCGAACGCAGCGCCGATTGTGAGGCCGCATGCGCCGCGCCGTAGCCTGTTTTTCCGCGCGGCGTAACTGATAACGTAACCCGATCATGCCCGCACGCGAAATAATCGACGGCGTCCTGGAGCTGGTCGCCGGCCTCGAGACTCGCGGCACGCGCGCGCTCGACGTGAGCTGCCGCAATGGCGAGGTGATGACGGCGCTCGCCGCGCGCGGTTTCGAGGTGCGCGGCACTCGCTTCGAACGCGGCCTGCCGCCGATCGAAGGCATGCCGATCGACGAAGGCGTCGACCTCACGCGCGGCCTGCCGCTATCCCGACGAGAGCTTCGACCTGGTCGTGCTCACGGAGGTGATCGAGCACCTGGAGAATCATCGCGCGGCCCTTAGCGAGGTGGCCCGCGTGCTGCGGCCGGGCGGCCATCTGATTTTGACCACGCCCAACATCATGCGCCTGGATTCGCGGCTGGGCTTCATGCTGTCGGGGATGCACAAGGCCAAGCGGCGCCAGATTCCGCTCGACACGCCGATCGATGAGGCGCATCGCTTCCACAACTACCCGATCCCGTTCGTGCTGCTCTACTACCTGATGCGGATCAACGGCCTGCGGCTCGAACGGCTGGGCCACGGCAAGGTCAAACCATTCAGCTACGTGCTGTATGCGCTGCTTTACCCGATGGTCGCGCTCGACACGCGTCTGCGCCTGGTGTGGCGCGAGCGCAAGCCGCCGGTGCGCGCGCTCAACCGGGAGCTGGCGCGCTGGATGCTCGACCGGCGCGTGCTGACGGAAGACAATCTGATCGTGCGCGCGCACAAGGCGGTGGTGCAAGAAATTCCGCAAGAAACTCTGACGGACGGCTCTTCGACCGCCGCCGCGAACGAGGGCCGCTTTGGTCCCCGCGCAGGGGCTTGATAAGTTAGGCAGGCTGACATGAAACGCCTGCTCGGCTACGTTCGCCCCTATTGGCATCGCTACGCGCTAGCCACGCTTTGCACGCTCGCCACCGTGACGCTGGGGATGGTGCTGCCGTATCTGACCGGCAAGGCGATCGACTCCATCCAGGCCCACGATTCCCACCGTCTCAGCCTGCTTGCCGGCGAGATATTCGCGGCGGCGCTGGCGATGGGCGCGGTGCGATGGTTTTCGCGCTTCATGTTCTTCAACTGCGGGCGCGACGTCGAATACTGCCTGCGCAACGATCTCTTCACCCATCTCACCCTGCTCGACCGCTCTTTCTACGAGCGGCTGAAGACCGGCGACCTGATGTCGCGGATGATCAACGATTTGAGCGCGGTGCGGATGATGGTCGGGATGGGCGCGCTGACCTTCGCCAACACGCCGCTCGTCTACATCTATGCGCTGACCTTCATGTTCACCAAGCAATGGCGCCTGACGTTCGTATCGCTGGTGCCCTTCGTCATCCTCTTCTTCGCCATCCGCCGCCTCACGCAGACGCTGATGGAGCGCAGCCTGCGCGTGCAGGAGGAGTTGGGCGCAATCGGCGCCAAGGTGCAGGAAAGTCTTTCGGGCATCCACGTCATTAAGGCCTACACGCTGCACGAGCGCGAGGCCGACGAGTTCCGCCGCCGCAACGACAGCTACAACGAGGAAGGCCTGGCGCTCGCGCGGCTGCGCGGCGCGCTGATGCCGCTCATCCGCGGCACTTACGCGACGTCGATGATGATGGTGCTGGTGTACGGCAGCTACCTGGTCACGCAGCGCGCGATGTCGATCGGCGGCCTGGTCGCCTTCATGGGTTATCTGGCGCAGTTGATGTGGCCGACCACGGCGCTGGGCTGGGTGATTTCGATTTACCAGCGCGGGCGCGCCTCGATGAAGCGGCTCGACGACATCTTTCTCGCCCCCGTCACGCCTTCGATCGATGGCGGCGAGATGCGGCTGGAAGTAGCCGGTGCGATTGAATGGGAGCACGTCTGGTTCAGCTACTTCGCGCACGAGGGGAGCCGGCCCGGCGAAAATGGCCGCGACGGCCATTACGCACTGCGCGACGTCTCGGTCAAAATCGCCGCCGGAGAGAAACTCGCGATCGTCGGCCGCACCGGCGCGGGCAAATCCACGATGGTCAAGCTGCTGACCCGCCTGGTCGAGCCGACCGCGGGCCGCGTCACGCTCGACGGACGCGACGTGCGCGATCTGTCGCTGGGAGCGCTGCGCAAAACGGTCGGGATGGTGCCGCAGGAGCCGACGCTGTTCTCCGACACGATGGCCCGTAATATCGCGTTCGGCCGCGCCGACGCCGTCGCTCGACGAAATCGCCCACGCCGCGCGCGTCGCCGGCCTCGAATCCGATATCGCCGTCCTGCCGCACGGCCTTGCGACAATCGTCGGCGAGCGCGGGATGTCGCTCTCGGGCGGGCAAAAGCAGCGCGTCACCATCGCACGGGTGCTGGTCTATGACCCGGCGGTGGTGGTGCTCGACGACGCGCTCTCCAGCGTCGACACCGAGACCGAGCGCGCCGTGCTCAATAGCCTGGTCGAGAGCGTGCGCGGCCGCACCACGGTCGTGGTGAGCCATCGCGCGTCCACCGTGCGCGACGCCGACCACATAATCGTGCTGGAGGACGGCGAGATCGCCGAGCGCGGCACGCACGAAGAGTTGATGGCGCAGCGCGGCATTTACGCCGAGCTGTTCCATCGCCAACTGGTGGAGGAGGAACTCGCGCGCTACTGAGCCGCGCCGGTGAGTGACGATGGAGGTCGCGCGGGAAGAAAAACTGGACCGCGTTTACGATCTGAAGCTGCTCAGATGGGTGTGGAGCTACGTCCATCCCTACCGGCGCCTGTTCTTTCTGTCCGTGGTGCTGATGCCGCTGAACTCGCTGTTCGCGCTCGCCCAACCCTATATCTGGAAACTCACGATCGATCTGTTCCTGACCCACAACCGCGCCGTGCCGCCGGGATGGCTGAGGCCGGTGCTTGCCGCATTCGGCTCGCACGGACTGCTCGCGATGGGCTTCGTGTACCTGCTGCTGGTGGCGGGCGAGTTCTCGACCTTCTACGGACAGTTCTACCTGACCATGATGGTCGCGCAGTACAGTCTCTCGGACCTGCGGATGGCGCTGTTCAAACACGTCGAGCGCCTGCCGATGTCGTTTTTCGATCGCACGCCGACGGGCAGGCTGGTCAGCCGGATGACCACCGATATCGACGCGATCAACGAGATGTTCAGCGCGGGCTCGCTCACGATGTTCATCGACGTGCTGACGATGCTGGGAATCGTCGCGATCATGTTCGCCTTCAACGCGCGCCTGGCGATGTGGGCGATGTGCGCGGTGCCGCCGCTGCTGCTCATCCTGAATTTCTTCGGCCGCCGCGCCCGCGTGATTTACCGGGAGATCCGCGAACGGCTGGCCGCGCTCAACTCCTACCTGGCCGAGGCGCTGGCCGGGATGGCGGTGGTTCAGCTTTTCACGCGCGAGCAGCGGAGCCGCCAGGAATTCGACGCGCTCAACATCAAAAGCCGCAACGCCCAGATGATCGCCAACGTCTACGAGGCCGGCGTCTTCTCGGCGGTCGAGTCGCTCAGCTCGGCGACCATCGGGATTATCCTGTGGGCCGGCGGCAGCGAGGTGATCCGCCGCGTGATCACGCTCGGCACGCTGGTCGCCTTCATCGACTACGCGCAGAAATTCTTCCTGCCACTGCGCGACATTTCGAGCAAATACACCACCCTGCAATCGGCGCTCGCGGCGATGGAGCGGATCGAGGCGCTGATGGAAACGCCGGCGTCGATCGCGAGCCCGCCGCGCGCCGCGCCGTCCGAGCCCCGTGCGCGGCGAGATCGTCTTCGACCACGTCGGCTTCGCCTACCGCGCCGGGCGAGCCGGTGCTGCGCGATTTGAGCTTCACCGTCGAGCCGGGGCGCAAGATTGCGATCGTCGGCGCGACCGGCTCCGGCAAATCAACCATCATCAAGCTGCTCACGCGCTTTTACGACGTCGGCGCCGGACGCATCCTGGTCGATGGCGTCGACGTGCGCGAGTGGGATCTCACGCGCGCTGCGTCGCGCGATCGGCCTGGTGCAGCAGGACGTTTTTCTCTTCGCCGGCGACGTGTTCGACAACGTCCGCCTCGCCCGTACCGACCTTGGCGAGACCGAGGTGCGCCAGGCGCTCCGGCGCGCGCAAGCGCTGGACTTCGTCGAGCGTCTGCCCGGCGGGCTGCATGAGGAAATCCGCGAGCGCGGCGCCAACCTTTCCTCCGGCCAGCGCCAATTGCTCTCGTTCGCCCGCGCGCTCGCCTACGATCCGCGCGTGCTGGTGATGGATGAGGCGACTTCCAGCGTCGACAGCGAAACCGAGTCGCTGGTCCAGCGCGCGCTCGACGAGCTGCTCAAGGACCGCACCGCGCTGGTGATCGCGCATCGCCTCTCCACCATCGAGCGCGCCGACCGCATCCTGGTGCTGAGCCAGGGCGCGCTGCGCGAGAGCGGCACGCACGCGGAGCTGCTCGCCCGCCGCGGCCTGTATCACCGGCTGTTCGAGCTGCAATATGCGACCGCGGCCGAGCCCAGCCGGTCAAGCCGCGGACTGAGACCTTGGCGCCGTCCGCCGCAATTCGCGCCCTTGCCCTCGCGATCGTGTTGGCCGCGAGCGCCCTCGTGCTCGCCGGATGCGAAGCCGGGTACATCGCCCGCGCGGCATACGAGGAGGGCTGCCTGCTGTGGCGCCGAAAGCCGATCGACACGGTGCTCGCGCGCGGCGATCTGCCGCCCGAGGTCCGCGCGCGCCTGGAAACCGTGCTCAAGGTGCGCGAGTTCGCGCGCGACCGCCTGGGACTCAACGTCGGCCACGCCTACAGCAGCGTCGCCGAGGTCGACAAGGGAGCGATCGCATGGGTCGTGATGGCGGCGCCGCGCGACTCGCTCGAGCCCTACACCTGGTGGTTCCCGATCGTCGGCAGAATCCCCTACCGCGGCTACTTCAACAAGGATCGCGCCGACGCCGAGGCCGCCGAGATGGAGCAGCGCGGGTATGACACGATGGTGCGGCCGGCGGTGGCGTTCTCGAGCCTCGGGTTTTTCAACGACCCGCTGCTCTCCAATCTGCTGCGCCTTAGCCGCGTCGAGCTGGCCGGCGTGATCATCCACGAGCTGTTCCATCGCACCTACTTCCTGGCGAGCGACGTGATGTTCGACGAATCGGCGGCGACCTACGTCGGCAGCGCGGGCGCGGTCAAGTTCTTCGAGGCTACCGAGGGGCCCGGCTCCGCCGACGCCGAGGCCGCGCGCGGGGTGCTCGACGCCGACCTGAAGTTTGCGCACTTTCTGAATGGGGAGGCGGCGCGCCTGGTCGAGCTTTACCGGAGCGGCCTCCCGCGCGCGGAGATTCTAAAGCGCCGCGTGGCGATCTTCGCCAGCATCAACGCCGACTACGCGCAACTCAAGCCGCACCTCTCAGGACTGGAACGCTTCGATCTCGACAAGGAACCGCTCAACAACGCGGTGCTGATCAACTACCTGATCTATTTTCACGACCTCGACATTTTCGCCGAAACTCGACCACATCTACGGCGGCAACCTGCACGACACGATCAAGGCGATAATCGCGCTGGCCGAGTCGGACCGGCAAATCCCTTCGATCCGATCGAGCGCGCCGCCCGCGTCAGGTCCCCCAGCGCGCCAGCTCGCAAGCCGCCGACCCGCAATCGACGCCGAGCGCCCGCTGTCTCCGGCGCCTGCTGCGAACACTGGCCCGTAGATATTTCCGAAACGAATGGCTCACCACAGCGCCCTGCCGGGCGGGTCATCCTACACAAATGCGCGTCACAACATGGTCGAGAAGAAAAAGCGCGGCCCCGCAAACTCCAACCGCCATCGAACCGTACCAGATCATCGGCACCCGGGTGAGCGCCGCCACCGCTCC
This sequence comes from uncultured delta proteobacterium, assembly GCA_963832395.1. GTDB lineage: Bacteria > Desulfobacterota > Binatia > Binatales > Binataceae > JAKAVN01. The sequence continues at coordinate 120,400 of CAWHTV010000003.1, forward strand.
AAGCGCGATCGCCACCTGGAACAACGCGACGCTGTCGGCGAACGGATGATGCTGGTGCATCAGGTGGTCGGCCTCGGCTGACTTCCGGTCGCGCTCACGCTCCTTGTCGTGGGCGACCTGCGCGAGTTCGGCTTGCTCGCGCGCGTAACGCTGGCGCTCCTCGCCGAACGACGCGGGCGGCTGTTTGCCCAGCGCGAGCCAGGCTGACTCGGACGCCTCGCTGGATTGCGGATTTGATCCCCTTCGCCTGGTAGGCCGCCCACTGGTCGGAAGCCTCGGCCTGGAGCCTGGTCGCCTCGGTCTTCATCACCAGCGCCTCATTGACGGTTCCGCCCGCGCGCAATGCGGCCACCGCCGCCAGGGCCGCGAACAGCGCCGTGGTCAGCGCGATCGCCTTGAGCAACGTGCCGCCCTCGCGCTCCAGCCTCTTCGTGAATCTCTTCGTGGAGCTTGTCGGTGTCGATTCTATTTCTTCAGGCACGTCCTCTTCCGGCATGCTCCTGAAGCCTCCTGGCAGCCGAATCGAACCCGCCGCGGCCGTTGCTACAGCGTCGCGAGCGCCTCGACCGAGCGCGGCGGTAATCTCGTGCTCGCGGCCGCCAAAAAAATGATCGGCGCCGGGGATGATCTTGAGCTGCGCCGAAGGTCCCAGCCGCTCGGCCAGCGCCGTCAACTGGTTCGCCGGACAATACGAATCCTGATCGCCGGCGAGCAGCACGATCGGGCTTGGTAATCGTGCCGAGCGCCGACGGATCGATCACGCCGAGCGGCAGCGCAACCGTCACGATCGCCGCGACCTCCTCAACGCCTCGGCGCGGCCCGCACCGCCGTCATCGCGCCAAACGAATACCCGGCAAGCACCGCGTCGGCGGCGCGCACCCTCTTTTGCGTGGTAAGAAAACGGATCGCCGCGATAGCGTCGTCGGCTTCGCCCTTGCCGTTGTCGAACTCGCCCTCGCTCTGGCCGACGCCGCGAAAGTTGAAGCGCAAAGTCGCAAAGCCGCGCGCGTGCAGCGCCTCCAGCACGGCGTCGACCACGTTGTTGTACATCGAGCCGCCGTAGAGCGGATGCGGATGGCATACGACGGCCGCGCGATGCGGCCCGGCGCCGTCGGGGTAGGCAATCATCCCTTCGAGCGTGAGATCGCCCGACTTGAACGTGACCCGCTCTTCCTTCATCGGTTCCTCTTCTCCGGAGTTCCTGACCCGGACTTGTCGCGCCTTCTTCGAGATTCAAGTTTTACTTCAACTGTCGCCGGATGCCCGGTCCGATCACGGCGGCGGCTCCGGTTCTCGACGCCCTGCTATACTACATCGGCGTGCGATGGACGAATTGCCGAAATCAGATCCGCAATCGGCGCCGAAATTCGCCGCCGACCGGATGCTCGCGCGACTGGCGCGATGGCTCCGGCTGCTCGGCGCCGACGTGCTGTTCGATCCGTCGCTGGGCGGCGACAAGCTGCTTGGACGGGCGCGCGCGGAGGGCCGCGTCACGCTGACGCGCGACAAGCGCCTGCGCACTGCGCCCGACGCGCTCTATCTCGAAGACCAACCTGTTCCGCGATCAGCTTCGCGCGGTCCTCGCGCGCTTTCCGTTCGATCCGCGCCGCGGAGCTTTCACCCGATGCTCGCACTGCAACGAACCGCTCGCCGAGGCCGGCCGCGACACGGTCGTGCGCCGCGTGCCGCCCTTCGTCTATGCGAGCCAGGAACGCTTCGCTCGCTGTCCGCGATGCGGCCGGGTCTACTGGGGCGCGACCCATCCCGAGCGCATCCGCCGCGAGCTCGACTCGATGGGCTTGTAGCTCGCACCTTTGCAGCCGCCCGCGACGCGGCGCCGCTCGCGATGCGGGCTGCCGATGCGATCACGGCCCGCCAATGCTAAAATCGCCGCTATGACGCCAAGCGGAAAATTTCTTACCCTCGACAATAAGCTCTACGACTACATGCTCGCTCACGGACACAACAACGATCCGGTGTTGCACGAGCTGGTGCAGGAAACCCAGGAAAAGCTGGGGCGGCGGGCCGGGATGCAAATCGCGCCCGAGCAAGGAACGTTCATGACGCTGCTCGCGCGCGCGATCGGCGCGCGGCGCGCGATCGAGGTCGGCACGTTTACCGGCTACAGCGCGATTTGCATCGCCCGCGGACTTCGCCGCCGACGGCAGCCTGCTCTGCTGCGACGTGAGCGAAGAGTGGACCGCGATCGCGCGGCGCTACTGGGAGAAGGCTGGCGTCGCCGGCAAGATAACGCTCAAGCTGGCGCCGGCGCTCGACACGCTGCGCGCGCTACCGTCCGGCGAGGCATTGGACTTCGCTTTCATCGACGCCGACAAGACCAACTATCGCCACTACTACGAGGAAGTGCTGCGCCGCACGCGCGCGGGCGGATTGATCCTGGTCGACAACGTGATCTGGGACGGGGCGGTGCTCGATGAAAAGGATCAGACCGACGACACCAAGGCGATCCGCGCCTTCAATGATTTCGCGGTGACCGACAAGCGGGTGGAACTCGTGATGCTGCCGATCTCGGACGGCCTGACGATCGCGCGCAAGTTGTAGGGGATCGGGAGAAGACGCAAGACGCGGAAGCGCCGAAAGAAAGAACAGACAGCTCCGGCGAGCTTCCGATTCGCAACGAGCTCTCACCCCAGCCCTCCCCCGCAAATGAGCGCGAGGCTAAGGAGCGAGGGAGCCACGCAATCAGCCGGCCAGTTCGCGGCGGAACCAGTCCATCGCGAGCGCGGTGCCTTCGCGCAGCGATACCTTTGGCGTCACGCCCAGCAACGTGCGCATCCTGGTGTTGTCGGGCACGCGGCGCGGGATGTCCTCATAGCTCTGGCCATAGACTTCGGCCTGGCTGACGAATTTGATCTTCGATTTGGCCGTCCCGTAAAGCTCGATCATCAGGTTGGCGAACTCCAGCACCGTGGTCTCGACGTCGGTGCCGATATTGATCGCCTGGCCGTCGGCCGCGGGATTGGTCCCGGCCGCGACCGTGGCGGCGACCGCGTCGGTGACGTAGGTGAAGCAGCGCGTCTGCTGGCCGTCGCCGATCACCGTGAGGTCGGCGCCGCGCAGCAACTGGCCCATGAAGATCGTGAACAGGCGGCCGACGTCGACCCGATCCAGCCGCGGCCCATAGATGTTGAAGTAGCGCACCACCGTCACCGGCAGGCCGAGCTTGTGATAGGCGAAGCAGAAATGCTCGCCCACCGCTTTGGAGGTCGAGTAGCACCAGCGATCGATCGTGGTCGCGCCCAGCACGCGGTCGTCATCCTCTTTCCACGGCACCTTGGGATTGCGCCCGTAGACCTCGGAGGTCGAACTGAAGACCAGGCGCCGTCCGTGCTTGTAGGCCGCCTTCAGCACGTTCTGCGTGCCGTTGACGTTGACGTTGAGCGTCTCGTAGGGGTCGCCGACGTAGTGCTCGACGCCCACCACGGCGGCGAGATGGTAGATGAGGTCGGCCTTGGACACCAGGCTGTCGATCAGTTCGAGGTTGAAGACCGTGTCGTGAACATAGTGGAAGCGCGGATTGTCGAGCAGATGGCGCACCTTCGCGATCGTGCCGGTGTCGAGCACATAGACTTCATCGCCGCGCGCGATGAACGCGTCGCTCAGATGCGAGCCCAAAAAGCCCGCGCCGCCCGTAATCAGAACCCGCATGCTGCCTCCGCTATTCCAGTCGCGCGCCCGCCTCAGAACCGGCGCCGGGCGAAACTTCCGACACCGACTTTAGACAATACTTCAGACAAAACTTCGAGCCGCCGCGCCCTCCGGCGCGCCCTCGAATTGCGCCCGCGTGATCAACAGGCTGCCCTCGCCCGCCGCGACTTCAACCGCACCGCCGCCAGCCGCCGGCGCGACCTCGACGATCTCGCCCGGAGCGCCGCGCCGTCCCGCTTCGGCGGCGATGCTGCTCTCCCAGATCAAAAGCTTGCGCCCGCCGAGCGAGCAGAACGCACCCGGATAAGGATGGGTCACGGCGCGCACGAGGTTGAAGATGCGCCGCGCCGGCCATCGCCAATCGATTCGTCCGTCCTCGGGGCGGCGCCGCCCGAAGTAGCTGCCGCGCGAAAGATCCTGCGGGCGGCGCGGCGCGCGCCCCTCCACGATCAGCGGATGCATCTCGGTGAGCAGCGCGACGCCGAGCGGCACCAGCTTGCGGTACAGCGTAAGCGCCGTGTCGCTGTCGTCGATCGCGACCGCGCGCTGGCCCACGATGTCGCCGGCGTCGGCACGCGCGACCATGTGATGCAGGGTCACGCCGGCCTCGCGCTCGCCATTGACCAGCATCCAGTTGACCGGCGCGCGGCCGCGATAGGCCGGCAGCAGCGAGCCGTGCAGGTTGTACGCGCCGAGCGGCGCCGTGCGCAGCAGCGCCTCGGGCAGCAGGTTGCGGTAGTAAAACGAATAGATGATCGCCGGGCGCATCGCCGCGATCCGCTCGATCCACGGCTCATCGAGACGCTCCGGCGTATAGACCGGCACGCCGTGGCGGCGCGCCAGTTCGGTGCAGGAGCGCCACCAGATTTCCTCGTGCGAATCATCTTCATGCGTGAACAGCGCCGCCACCGGCACGCCCATCTTCAGCAACGCCTCCATGCATCCGTAGCCCATCTCGTGGTAGGCGAACAGCAGGCATCGCGCGCCGCCCGGGTGCGGCGCGATGGCGTGAGGATTTTCGGCGGCCACGTTCTCTTTAGCGGCGCTCCGGCGGATCGGATTCGCCGCCATGCACCGCGCGCACGATATAGGTCGGGCGTTTGCGCACCTCCAGGTAGATGCGCCCGACGTACTCGCCGATCAGGCCCACCGCGAGCAGGACGAAGCCCAGCACCAGGAAGTTAAACGCGAACAACGTCCACAGCGCGCCCTCCTGCTGCGGGCCGTAGAGGATGCGATGGGCGAGCAGCAGCAACACCAGCAGCGCGTCGAGCACGAACACGAGTATCCCGGCAACGCTCACCGCCCGGATCGGCATCATCGAGAAGCCGGTGATGAGATTGAGGCTCAGATGGACGAGACGGAACAAGTTGTACTTGGAACTGCCGCTCTGGCGCTCGTCGTGGCCGACCGGTATCTCGGCCACGCGCTTGGCGAACGAGTTGGCCAGCGCCGGAACGAAGGCCGCCTTCTCGTCGCAGGCAACCACGGTGTCGACGATATGGCGGCGATAGGCGCGCAGCATGCATCCATAGTCATGCATCGGCACGCCCACGATCATCGAGGTCACCCGGTTTTGCAGATTCGAGGCGAAGCGGCGATAGGCGAAGTCGTGGCGCACCTCGCGCCATCCGCCGACCACGTCGTTGCCCTCATCGATCGCGGCGAGCAGGCGCGGAATTTCCTCGGGCGGATTCTGCAAGTCGGCGTCGAGCGTCACCACGATCTCGCCGCGGCACTGCCGAAAGCCGGCCAGGATGGCGGAGTGCTGGCCGAAGTTACGCGCGAGTTCGACCACGCGCACCGCACCATGCGCGGTCGCGGCAATCTCGCGCAGGATGTCGAGCGATTGATCGGCGGAGCCGTCGTCGACGAACAGGACTTCCCACGGCCGCCCGCACGCGTGCATCACCGGCTCCAACCGTGCCCACAGCGCGCGCAGATTGGCCGCCTCATTGTAGACCGGGACCACGACCGACACGAGCGATCTGTCCGCCGCCGCCTGGGGCTCGCGAATCGCGGTTATCTTTTCGGCTGAGCTCAAATTTTCCCGTAAGTGACGCAGGCGGCGGTCCGGCACAAAACGACTGGATGCCGCGCCGTGCGCAATTGTTGCAAACGATCCCGCGAAGTTAAAGACGATACCGCGCCGGAGAATCCACGGAAAGAGGCGCTACCTCCACGGCGATGGAGGGATCGCGTCTTTTGCATCCGGCCTTTGCCAGGGCCGGAGACGTCTCGCGCGTTGCGCCGGGGGGCGGTTGACGGCGCGCGCCGCCGCCCGCAGACTCTTGCGATCATGTCCGCGATGCTGCCCGCAATTCTGGCCGAGCGCCACCGCCCGCTCCGCCTGCTGGTTTGCGCAACGCTCGCGGCGATCCTCTATCTGCCCGCGCTCGGCCGTCCCGCGTTGTGGGAACCCGACGAAGGGCGCTACGCGGAAATCGCGCGCGAGATGGTGCTCGCGCACGACTACGTGACCCCGCACGACAACTGGGTGCGCTATTTCGAAAAGCCGCCGCTCGTCTATTGGGCCGAGGCGCTCTCGATAAAGCTGCTCGGCCCCAACGAGTTGGCCGTGCGTCTGCCGGCCGCGCTCTCGAGCGTGGCCGAGGTGGCCGTGACCGCGGCGCTGGGCGAGGCGATGTTCGGCGCGGCGGTGGGCCTCGCCGCCGCGATGGTCCTGGCGCTCTCTCCGCTGGTTTTCGGCTTCGCCCGCTTCGCGACGCTCGACCCGGCGCTCGCGCTTTTCGTTACCGCCGCGCTCGGCGCTTTCTGGGCCGCGGCGCGCGCGCCGGGCTTTGACAGCGCGGCGGGCCGCCGATGGTTCCTGCTGTCGGCGGCGCTGGCCGCCGCAGGCACGCTCACCAAGGGCCCGGTGGCGCTGGTGCTGACGGGCGCGGTCGGGCTCGCCTGGCTGCTGGCCGAACGGCGTGCGCGAGAGATTCTCCGGATGCCGTGGCTCGGCGCTATCAGCGATCTATGCGGCGATCGCGGCGCCATGGTTCGTGCTCGCGGCGCGGCGCAACCCGGAATTTCCTGCGCTTCTTTTTCATCCACGAACACGTCGAGCGCTATCTCGAAAACGCCGAGCATGGATGGGGTCCGTACTTTTTCGTGGTGGTGGTGATCGCCGGGATGTGGCCGTGGATCTGTTTCGTGCCGATGGGCGTTCGCGAGTTGATGCGTGCGCGGGGCGGTGAAGATGAGGCCGAGGCCTGCCCGGCGGCAGCCGGATGCGCGAGGCTCGTTGGCATTTTTGCTTTGGTGGTTCGGGATCATCCTGGTCTTCTTCTCCATTCCGCGCGCCAAGCTAGGCTCCTACATTCTGCCCGCGATCCCGCCGCTCGCGATCGTGGCCGGTTATGCGCTCTGCCGCCTGCCTCGGCTCGAGGTGTCGAGCTTGCGTAGGCTCTTCGGCACGCTCGCGCTGCTCAACCTTGGCGCGACCGCCGCGGTCGCATTCGCGCGCGTGTATTTCGACTCCCAGTGCGAATCCACACTGCTCGCCGACGCGCTCGCCGGCATCGGCGCGTTAACAGCGGCGTCTCTCGTATGCCTTGCGATCGTATGGCGCGGCCGCAACGCCGCAGCCGCGGCCGGAGCGCTCGCGCTCGGTGTCGTGATGGCGCTGGGCGTGATGAGCAAGGCGCGGATGGACGCCCAACCGCTCGGCTCGTACCGCGAACTCGCGCGCTCGATCGAGCCGTATCTTGAGCCCGGATGCCGACTGTCGTCGTATCGCCATTTCGTGCAGTCGCTGCCATTTTATACCGGCTATCGCGAAGCCCTGGTCGATTACCGCGGAGAACTTGCGCCATTCGGCCGCAGCCCCGATGCGCGCGAGAGCTTTATCGCAACCGACGCCGACCTTGCGCAGCTCTGGCGTGGCCCGGGATGTACCGTGCTGGTGGTCAATCGCAACGATCTCCCGCACGTCTGCGCGCTGCTGGGCTCCGAGGCGACGGTCGTCGGTTGCGAGGGCAAAAAGCTCGCGCTCTATAGCCGCGCGATCCCCGAACCGGCTGGCGCGCGCCTGTGCACGCCAGATCTTCATCCGTGAAACAGGGACTTGGTTTCACAGCGCGCTAATTGTAAGTTTCTCTTTGTCGACGCGACTTCGCATGTCTTTTGAATATCGGCGGGGAGGAAACGGGGGGATGGCTGCCGCACGGGAAACCAAAGAAACCGTGAATTCCGGAAGCGAGACCAAGTCCGGAAACAAGACCGATTCCGAGCGCCAAATCTCGCAACGAGACCGAGACCGCCGTCAATCAGGCCGACCCTGGCGGCGACACGTGGCCGCCAACAACGATCGACACCGATAGCGACGACACGTGGTCGCCAACAGCGATCAATGCCGATAACGGAGACTCCGTGCCGCCTGTAGCGATCAACGCCGATCGCGACGACTCCGCACCGCCGGAAACGATCAGCACCGATAGCGGCGACCCCGCTCCACCATCGCCGTCAGCCGAACCATCAAAGGCCGATCGCCGAGAGCGAGCCCAGCTTGGGCAGGACCCTGGCTGCGGCGCGCGAGCGCAGCGGTCTGTCGCGCGCCGACATCGTCGCGGAGACCCACATCCCCGCCCATTACATCGACATGATCGAGCGCAGCGACTACGGCCTCATCTCGGACCAGCTATACCTGATGCCGTTTCTGCGCCGCTATGCCGCCTTCCTCAACCTGGACGGCGAGGAGGTCGCGATGCGCTTCGTGCGCGAGGTGCAGCGCGCCGAACTCGCGGCGGTGGCGGCGCCGCGGATGTCCGAGCCGCTCGCCTGCGGGATCATAAGCGAGCGCCCTGGGGACGCGTGGCCATGGTGGTAATCGTGCTCGTCCGCGATTGTCGTGCTCTACATCATCGCCTCCGAGCACCATCGCGGCGAATTCGGCTTCCATCAATCGTCGCTACCGGCCGCGCCTGTCGAGCCGAGCGCTGCAATGCCGCCGGCCGTCGCGCCTCCACCAATGGCCGCGCCCGCACCGATGATCGCGCCCGCACCAATGACCGCGCCCGCGCCGATGGCCGCACCCGCGCCGATGGCCGCGCCCGCGCCAATGGCCGCGCGAGCACCGCAGGCTGCCGCTCCGGCGCGGTTGCCCAGAACCACCGTCGTCGGCGGGTCCGAAGGCGCCGGCCGCCACGCGGCTGCGAAAGGCGCCTCCCTCGCGCCCGATCTCACCTTCCGACAGCGACAACGAATAGTCGGCTGCGCGACTGGGTCGCCGCGCGATGCTCCTAGTGGAGCACGCTGTTGGCGATTTCCTCGGCGATGAGTTTCCTGGCCTCGTGCGTGTCGAAGCCCGGATGCGCCACGGCGACGACGGTCAACTCGCTTCCATCGTTCCCCGCCGTTGCGCGTGCGACGAAAATCGTGTCATAGACGGCGCTCGCCTCGCGTTCATGGCGCGCCTCATCGCGCGGACTCGTGCGCTGGTACGGCTGCATGTAGGGCGGTATCGCGCGAGCGCTCTTGCGCCGTCGCCGGCGGCACCGGCCACTGCGTCATCGGCAAGGCGGCATCGAGCCTCCCATCGGAGCGGGCCGCTGCTCGATCTCGCCCTGCTGCTCGTAGCTGTTGACGTCGTTCTTGGCTGTGCGAGTTGCCCTCGGCCGCGGTCGTATCGTCCGCGTCGGAATCGTCCGTCCTGATCCGACGCGGCCTGTTCCGGCAGCGGCGGCGGCTTGACCCCGACCTGCTTGAGCAGCGCGACCGCGTCACCGTTGCCCGGGGCCACGTCGTTGAGCGACATCCCCGGCTCCAACGCGCGATGGGTCAGCGTGACGGTCAAGGTCAATTCCGAGGTTGCGCTGGCGCTGGCCAGCCGTCCCGCCACCTGGAAATCCTGGCTGAGAACCTGTTGCAGCACCGGATCGGTCGCGATCACGCCGAGCGCAATCGTAGGCGGCACGGGCAGCTTGCCGCCGATCTTGACCACTATCTGGGGTGCCTCGGCGGCGCGCGCGGCTTTCGCGCCAACGCCGACCAAGCACGATGGTCATCACCGCGAAAAGAACGGCGGCGAAAACAACGGCATGGAACGACGGCGGAAGCCCTGACTCGATCGCAGGCGTTCCTGGAATCTCGCCGACAGCCCTCGCATCGACACCTCCACGACGCTTCGCGGTCAGGGCAGCTTCTGCTGAAGCACTTCCTGCGCGCGCGCGGCCCGCCATTTGACCAACTGCTCGGCGATGTCCTCACGGCCGAGCGCGAGAATCGCAACCGCGAACAGGCCGGCGTTGGCGGCGCCGGACTTGCCAATCGCCATCGTCGCCACCGGCACGCCGCGCGGCATCTGCACGATCGACAGCAACGAATCCATCCCGCTCAGCGCCGTCGTCGGCATCGGCACGCCGATCACCGGCAATATCGTCTTGGCCGCGATCACGCCGGGCAGATGGGCCGCGCCGCCGGCACCCGCGATCATCACCTGCAGGCCGCGCTCCACGGCCGACGCCGCATACTCCAGCGTGAGGTCGGGTGTGCGATGCGCGGAGAGAACCCTCACCTCATGTGACACTTTAAATTCGGTCAGAATCTCGGCCGCCGCCGACATGTGCTCCCAATCGCTCTTGCTCCCCATGACTATGCCGACCAGCGGCGATGCGGCCTGTGCCATCGCGTAACTCCTCTTTGGCATGCTTTCGACGAACGAGGCTTGTCCGCCCGGCGCACGGTTGTCAAGCCGCATCGGGACACGTAATCACTGATAGGTCTCAGTCAGGTTCCTTGACCGCGACCGGCGCGGCCGCAACGATGGCGACACCGATACCGATTAACCAGTGCGCTTTCAGGCTCGACGAAGTCGCCGCCGCAACCGGCGGCGAGATGTTCGGCGCGCCCGACACGATCGTGCGAGGAGTGCTCAGCGACACTCGCGCGCTTGGCGCCGGCGCCCTGTTCGTGGCACTTCGAGGCGCCGGCCGCGACGGCCATGCGTACCTGGCCGAAGCCGCGCGACGCGGCGCCGCCGCCGCGATAGTCGCGCGCGGCCGCCGTGCTGGCTGGCCTTGCCGCTGTCGAAGTCGATGACACGCTGGCCGCCCTTGGCGATCTCGCCCGCCATCATCTGCGCCGCACGCGCGCGGCGCGTGCTCTTGGCATGTGTCGCGATCGGCGGCGCGGTTGGCAAGACCAGCACCAAGGAGCTCTGCGCGGCCGTGGTGCGCGCGCTTTTCGGCGAAACGCTGGCCACGCCGGGCAACCTCAACAATCTTATCGGCGTGCCAATGACGATCTTCACGCTCACCGAGAGCCATCGTGCCGCCGTGCTGGAGTGCGGCACCAACACGCGCGGCGAGATTGTGCGCCTCGCGCGAATCGTCGAGCCCGACGTCGCCGCCGTGCTCAACGTCGACGTCGAGCATAGCGAAGGGCTGGGCAGCCTCGAGGAAATCGCCGACGAGGAGGCCGCGCTGTTCACCACCGCGCGCCGCGCGGTGGTGGCGTGCGCCGAAGAGCGCCTGGTGATGGAGCGCATCCCGCGCGGCGCCGAGGTCGTGACCTTCGGCGCCGATGCGGCGGCTGACGTGCGAATCGCGGCGCGCGCGCCGGCCGCCGCCGGCTCGGCCCGCTCGCGCGTGACGCTCGCGCTCAGCCCGCGGCTGGTCGCCGCGGGCGCGCCGGCTCGGCTCGACGTCGCGCTGGCGCTGCTCGGCGCCGCGGCGGCGCGCAATGCGGCGGCGGCCGTGGCGGCCGCCGCCGCATTGCGCGCCCGCCCGCTTGACGGCGGACGAACTCGCCGCCGTCGCCCGCGCGCTCGAAAGCGTCGCGCCGGTCGCCGGACGTTTGCAGATGCGCGCGCTCGGCGGCCTGCTGGTGATCGACGACACTTACAACGCCAACCCGCGCTCCGTGCGCGCCGCGCTCGAGGCCGCGCACGAAAGCGCGCGGGCCTCCGGCGCGCGCCTGGTCGTCGCGCTCGGCGACATGCTGGAGCTGGGCGCGCTCGCGTCCGCGATGCACGCCGAGGTTGCCGCCGACGTGATGCGGCTTGCGCCCGCGGCCTTCGTCGCCGTGGGTCCGGAGATGAGCGCGGCGGCCGGCGCGCCCGGTATTTCCGGACCGCGCCGGCGTGCTCACCGCGCCTGATAGCGCCGTCGCCGCGGACTTGGTGTGCGCGCTCGTGCGCGAGGGCGACGTCGTGCTGGTCAAAGGTTCGCGGGGCATCCAGATGGAGCGCATAATCGAAGCACTCGGTGAACGGTTTGGAAATCGCGCTCAAAATTGACGTCGACACACATCAGGGACTGAGGGACGGCGTGCCGCGCCTCGCGCGGATGCTCGCGGCCGAGGGCGTCGCGGCAAGCTTTTACATCGCGATGGGTCCGGACAACTCGGGACGCGCGGTAGTGCGCGTGCTGCGCAATCCCGGCTTTCTGAAAAAGATGCGCCGCACCAGGGCGGTCAGGATGTATGGCCTGCGCACGGTGCTCTCGGGCACGCTGCTGCCGGCGCGGCCGATCGCGCTCGCGCTCCCCAACGTCGTGCGCGGACTCAAACGCGCGGGCTTCGAGGTCGGCGTGCATGGCTGGGACCATGTGCGATGGCAGGACGGAATCGACAAGCTGGGCGAGGCCGGAATCCGCGCCGAGCTGGGCGAGGCGTTCGAGGCCTACCGCGCGATCTTCCGCGAAAGGGCGCTCGGTTTCGCGGCTCCCGGATGGCGCACCAACGCGATCGCGCTTAGAGTGCTCGACTCGATGAAACTCAGCTATCGCAGCGACACGCGCGGCAGGACGCCGTTTCGATGCCGCGTCGACGGCGAAATCCTCAACACGCCCGAGATTCCAACCACCCTCCCGACCCTGGACGAAGTGATGGGACGCGAGGACCTGCCCAACGCGGCCGCGGTGCTGGAATTTTATTTGACGCAGTTCAACGCCGGCCAACTCAACGTTCATACGGTACACGCCGAGACCGAGGGGATGGCCGAGCTGGAAAGTTTCACCACCCTGGTTCGCGCGCTGAAAGCGCGCGGGGCGAAATTCGTCCGCCTCGAGGAAATCGCGGCGCGCCTGGGTGCTGCGGAACTGCCGGTATGCGAGGTCGTGCGCGCGACCCTGCCCGGCCGTGCCGGATGGGTCGCGGCGCAAGGCCCCGACCCGTCCTAGCCGTACGTTCGGCTCCGAGCGTCAGTTTGCCTCTTCAAAGTCAGTTAGTCTTCACGCGCGAATCCGGCCGAAAGTACGCCTGCTCAGAACTTCTCTTTGAACGGGCGCACGTCCAGCTCCTGCGTCCATGCGCTGCGGATCCTGATGCGCGAGGTGCCAGTAGGTCTCCGCGATCGCCGACGGCGCAAGCATGTCTTCCTGCTTGAGGTTCCGGGCGAAGCTGATGGATGAATGGCATGTCGATCGGGCCGTCGACATTTATGTGGGCCACGTGGATTCCCTGCGGCCCCAGGTCCCGCGCCATCACCTGAGCCAGTCCGCGCAGCGCGAACTTCGCCGGCCCGAAAGCCGCCGAGGTCGGATACGGCTTGACCCCGGCGGTCGCGCCGGTGAACAGGATCACGCCGCTTTTGCGGGCGAGCATGCCCGGGACCACCGCCTGCGCGCACAGAAACGCGCCGAACGCGTTGACGCGCCAGGTATTCTCGAAGGTGCTCGGCTTGGTTTCCATCAGGCGTCCGAACGGGCGCATCGCCGCGTTATAGAGCAGCACGTCGGTTTCGCCGGCCTGCTCGCGGATGCGCGCGAAGGCCGTTTCGATTTCGCCAGCCTTGCTCACGTCGGCCGCGACCGCGACCGCGCGTCCTCCTGCCGCCTTGATTTCGCCGGCCAACTCCTCGAGCTTTTCTGCGCCCCGCGCGACCAGCGCGACCGTGTAAGCGCTCGCGAATCTTCGCGCCAGCGCCGTGCCCAATCCAGCGCCGACGCCGACCACCACGGCGACCGGTTTTTTCGCTTCAGCCATCGATCTGTCTCCTTGCGCGTCTCTTGCGCGCCGTGCGTTACGAACGCGCGCTCAGCGCCTGCTCGACGAACAGCAGGCGGTCGTTGCCCCAGAACATCTGGTCGCCGACGAAAAACGTCGGCGCGCCGAACGCGCCGCGGGCGACCGCCGCTTCGGTCGCCACGCGCAGCGCATCTTTGACCGCATGCTCCTCGGAGGCCGCCGCGAGCCGCTCCGCGTCGAGGCCCGCCCGCTCCAGCACTCCGCGCACGACCGCCGCGTCGCCGAGGTTGAGGCCCTCGCGCCAGAACGCGTCGAAAATCGCGCGATGATACGCCGCGAAGACGCCTGAGCGTTCGGCCGCGATCGCGCCGCGCATCAGGCGTATCGTGTTGATCGGAAAATGCGGATTGTGAAGCGCCGGCACGCCGTAATGCTTCGCCCAGCGCTCCAGGTCGGCCATCATGTATTTTCGCTTGGCCTCGATCGCGATCGGCGAGGAGTTGCCGGTCTCCTTGAACACCCCGCCGAGCAGCATCGGCCGGTAGATCACGCGTGCGCCGGTGCGCTCGGCCAACCCCTTGAGCTGGGTGTCCGCGAGATAACTGAACGGGCTTCCGTAGTCGAAGAAAAATTCGAGTTCCCTGGCCATTGCTTCCCTCCGCGAGGCGCCGTTCAGCGGCGCCGCCGCTGCAATTTTCGTTAGTTGCATCATGCAACCATGTTGATAAAAATTCATAGCACCATCGGGTTGCATCATGCAACTCTATCTCTTCGCAGCCGATCTCCAGCGCGACGGGATAGCTTCGCACCGCCGCAGCCGATGCGCGCAATGGACCGGCTCGCCGCCGATATGTTATTTCTACGGACTCAAACGCTTCCTGGCCGAGGCGAAGCCCTGCGAGGAGAAGCTCCACGATGTCCGCACACGAGTTCCTTGCCGATAGCCCGCGCGAAGCCGGCCTCGATCCGCAAAAGGTCGACGCGCTGTTCGAGCGCGCCGCGCGCGAAGTCAACGAGGGGCTGCTGCCGTCGTGCCAGATCGCGATCGCGCGCAACGGCAAGGTCGGCGCGATGCGCACCTTCGGGCACGCGGTGCAGGGCGGCGCCGACCGTCCCGCCACCAACGACACGCTCTACACCATCTTCTCCTGCACCAAGGCGATAATGTCAGCGGCGGCGTGGCTGCTGATCGGCGAGGGCAAACTCGACGTGCGCGAGCGCGCGGCGGATATCGTTCCCGAGTTCGGCACCAACGGCAAGGACGTGATCACGGTCGAACAACTGTTTCTGCATACCGCGGCTTTCCCAACGCGCCGTATGCGCAGAGCGAATGGCGCGATCGCGCCAAACGCCTGGAGCGCTTTGCCAGATGGCGTCCGGAGTTTCCGCCCGGCAGCCGCTTTTTCTACCATCCGACGGCCGGCTTCTGGGTGATCGCCGAGATAATCGAGCGGCGCGCCGGGATGGACTTCCGCCAGTTCGTGCGCGAGCGTATCGCACTGCCGCTCGGCCTGCCCGGGATGTATCTCGGGCTTGCGCCGGAGCTTCATCATCGCGTCGCTGACCTGGTCTACGTCGGCGAGGCGCTCTCGACCGAGGAATCTGCGCAAGACTGGGCTTTCCGCCGATGATCGAGACCGAAGTGGTCGAAGAGATGATCCTGGGCTTCAATACGCCGGGGGTGCGTGAAGCGGGCGTGCCCGGCGGCGGCGGGATCATGACCGCGGCCGAGCTCGCGCTCTTTTACCAGGGCGTGATGCACAATCGCGGCAAGGACGGACGGCCGCTGTGGAAGCCGGAGGTGCTCGCCGAAGCGCTGCGCCCGCGCTCGGGCGACTACACCGATCCGTATCTCGGTCACAAGGTCAACCGCGCGCTGGGCGTGGTGATCGCCGGCGACGACGGCATGGCCAACTTCCGCGGCTTCGGCAAAACCAACTCGCCGGCGGCTTTCGGGCATGGCGGCGCGGGCGGGCAAATCGGATGGGCCGATCCGGCGAGCGGAATTTCGCTCGCCTACTGCACCAACGGCTTCGACCGCAACGACATCCGGCAGGGCCGCCGCGGCGTCGCGCTCTCCAGCCTCGCCGCGGTATGCGCCGCCTGAGGCAGAACTGAAGCGATCTCAGAGAGCCGGTTGGCTCACGCCAGAAATGGATTGCTGAGCACGATCGTCGCCTCGCGCGGCGCGCCCACTCCGACCATCGCGAGCCGCACGCCGGCGAGTTCCGCGATTCGCTCCAGGTAGCGCCGCGCATTGGGCGGCAAGTCACTCAACGCGCGCGCGCCGCTTAGGCTCTCGCGCCATCCGGGCATCTCCTCGTACATCGGCCGCGCGCGTTCGAGCGTGGCCGCGCCCGGGCGGCATCTCGTCGTAGCGCTTGGCGCCGAGTTGATATGCGACGCACACGCGCAGCGGATCGATCCCGGTCAGCACGTCGAGCTTGGTGAGCGCGAGCCCCCACATCCCGTTAAGCCGCACCGCGAGCCGCGCGAGCACCGCGTCGAACCATCCGATCCGCCGCGGCCGCCCGGTCGCGCTGCCGAACTCCTCGCCCTCGGTGCGCAGCCGGTTGGCGAGCGAGCCTTTTATTTCCGACGGAAACGGCCCGCCGCCGACCCGCGTGGTGTAGGCCTTGCTGATGCCGAGCACCGCGTCGAGGCGGCCCGGGGCAAGCGGCGCGCCGGAAAAAACCGCGCTCGCGATGCAATTGGACGAGGTCACGAACGGGTAGGTGCCGTGATCGATGTCGAGCATCGTGCCATGCGCGCCCTCGAACAGCACGCGCTTGCCCGCGGCGACCGCCTCGGCCAGGTAGGCGCCGGTGTCGCACAGATACGGCAGCATCCGGGCGCGCACGCGTTTCATCTGATCGACGATCTCCGGGCCCTTGAGCGGCTTGGCCTTGAGCACGGCGCGCAGGTAGACGTTCTTGTCGGCGATGTTGCGCGTGAGCTTCTCGCTAAAGCGCGCAAAATTGTTGAGCTCGTCGAAGCGCAGCCCCACGCGCGCCATCTTGTCCTCGTAAGCCGGCCCGATGCCGAAGCCGGTGGTCCCGATGGCGCAGCTTTCCGGCCCGCGCCTCGCGCGCGCGGTCGATCGCGCGATGGTACGGCATCACCATGTGTGCGTCGCAACTGAGCTTGAGCAGCGAGGCGTCGGTGAAGCGTCCGCGGGCGCGCAGCGCCGCAAGTTCCTCGGCCAGCGCCAGCGGATCGACCACCGTGCCGTTGCCGATCACGCAGACCTTGCCCGGATGCAGTGCGCCGGCCGGGATCAGGCGCAGGATGAATTTTTCGCCGTCGACCACCAGCGTATGCGCGGCGTTGTTGCCGCCCTGGAAGCGCACCACGACGTCGGCGTCGGCCGCCAGCAGGTCGACGATCTTGCCCTTGCCCTCGTCACCCCATTGGGTGCCGACCACCGCCACTGTCTTCATCGCGTCACATCCGTGCGCGGCGATGCCGCGCGGCGCCTCGCTTCGGCCGCATCGGGAATACGTGCGGACGCATCTTAGAGTTTGAGCAGCGCGGCCGAGGTTATGGCCGGGATGGTCTTGAGGCGCTCGAGCACTTCGGCCGGGACCGCCCCGTCGACCTCGACCAGGCTGAGCGCCATCCCGCCCGCGCGATCGCGCCCCAGTTCCAGCCCCGCGATATTGATCCCCGCCTGCCCCAGCATCGAGCCCACCGCGCCGACCACGCCCGGCACGTCGCGGTTGTGCAGCATCAGGAAGTAGCCCTCGGGCACCGCCTCGAGCCGGTAACCGTCGATCCGGATCGAGCCTGAGACCGCGGTTGCCGATCACCGCGCCGGCGACTTCGTGCGCGCCGCTCGGCGTGCGCACGCTCAGCGTGAGCGTGTTGATGTAGTCGGTGGTCTCGCGCGAGCGGCTCTCGGTGACCGCGATGCCGCGCTCGCGCGCGATGAAGGGCGCGCTGACGTAGTTGAAATCCTGGTCGAGGAAGCCGCTCAGCAGTCCCTTGAGCGCCGCCGCCGTGATCGGCTCGGCCTTGAGCCCCGCCGCCTCGCCTCCCAGGCCGACCGTGATTTGCGCCGGCGGCTCACTGATGAGCTGCGCGGCGAGGCGGCCCAGCCGCTCGGCGAGCCGCAGATGAGGTCCGAGCGTTTCCAGTTCCTTGGGCGAGAGCGCCGGCATGTTGACCGAATGGCTGATCACGCCGTTGATGAGAAATTCGGCGGTCTGCTGCGCGATGTCGATCGCGACCTGGATTTGCGCCTCGTCGGTCGCCGCGCCCAGATGGGGCGTCGCGATCACGTTGTCGAAACCGGAGCAGCGGATGGTCTTTCGGCGGCGGCTCTTCGACGAAAACGTCGAGCGCCGCGCCGGCGACCTTGCCCGAAGCGAGCGCCTCGGCGAGCGCCTGCTCGTCGACGATTCCGCCGCGCGCGCAGTTGATGATCCGCACGCCCGGCTTCATCATCGCGAACGCCGCCGCGCCCACCAGCGATTTGGTGTCGCGGGTCAGCGGCGCGTGCGTCGTGATGAAATCGGCGCGCCGGTAGAGCTGCTCCAGCGTCACCATCTCGACCCCGATCCGCGCCGCCGCCTCGCCGGTCAGAATCGGGTCATAGCCGATCACCTTCATCTTCAGCCCGAGCGCCCGCTCGGCCACGATGCGCCCGATATTGCCCAGCCCGATCACGCCCAGGGTCTTGTTGAAGACTTCGATACCGATGAACTTGCTGCGTTCCCAGCGTCCCGCGCGCACCGCGGCGTTGGCGGCCGGGATGTGCCGCGCCAGCGCCATCATCATCGAGATCGCATGCTCGGCGGTGGTGATGCTGTTGCCGAGCGGACTGTTCATCACCACGATTCCGCGCCGCGTCGCCGCTTCGAGGTCGATATTGTCGACGCCCACGCCGGCCCGCCCGATCACGCGCAGCGAATCGGCGCGCTCGACGACTTCGCGCGTCACGTGGGTCGCGCTGCGCACGACCAACCCATGGTAGGGCGCGATTATTTCCGCCAGCTCGGCCGGCTTGAGCCCGGTCTTGACGTCGACCTCGAGCTGCGGATAGCGGCGGAACACCTCGACTCCCTGCGGATTGAGGGGGTCGCTCAGCAGCACGCGCAACGTCGTATCCGCCATGGCGTTCGCTCAGGCTCTCTCAGCGATGCGGCGCGCGACCGCGGCCACGCCCGCGCCACTCTCGAAGCGATGGCCTAGATGGGCGAGCGCCGTCTCCAGCGCCGCGACTGCGATCAGCATGTCGAAGGGACTCAGGTATCCCATGTGGCCGATGCGCACGAGCTTGCCTTTCATCTGATCCTGTCCGCCCTGCACCGACACGCCCAACTCGTCGCGCATGTAGCGCACCAGCTTCGATCCGTCGAGCCCGGCCGGCGTGAGAATCCCGGTCACGCCCGGCGCCGGATTGTCGGGCGCGAGCAGGCCCAGTCCCAGGGCCGGCGCGGCCGCGCGCGTCGCCTCGGCCATCACGCGATGGCGCGCGAAGACTTGCGGCAGCCCTTCGCCGTGAATCATCTCGAGCGACTTGTTGAGCCCCAAGACCAGCGAAACGGCCGCGGTCCAGGCGGTGGTATGCTCGTCGCGCTGGGCCTTGAGCTCGCGCATGAGATCGAAATAGTAGCGCGGCGTGCGCGAGCGCTGCGCACGCTCGAGCGCGCGCTCCGACAGCGCCACCATCGCAAGCCCCGGCGGCAGCATCAGCGCCTTCTGACTGCCCGTGATCAGCGCGTCGACGCCCCACTCGTCCATCTTCTGCTCGAATACGCCGACCGAGGTTATCCCGTCGACGATCAGCATCGCGTCGCGCGCGCGCGTGATCGCGGCAATGTCGGCCACCGGATGAACCGCGCAGGTCGAGGTCTCGCTCGCCTGCATCAGTACCGCACGCGCGCCGGGATTGGCGCGCAGCGCTTCCTCGATTTGCTCCGGACGCGCCGCGCGGCCCCATTCGACGCGGATCTCGTGACCGGTCATCCCATACGCGGCGAGCAGCTTGCCCCAGCGCTCGCCAAACTTGCCGCCGTTGACGTAGACCGCGTGCTCGCCCGGCGCGAGCAGGTTGGTCACCGCCGCCTCCATCGCGCCGGTACCGCTGGCCGCGAGCAGGATCACTTCCTGGCGCGTGCCGAACAGCGGGCGCATCCGCTCGCGCGCCTGGTCGAGCACGGCGCTGAACTCGGGCGTCCGATGGTGGATCATCGGACGCGCCATCTCGAGCAGCACTTCGGGCGGGACCGGCGCAGGTCCGGGCGTGAACAAATATTTTTTTACCGGGTTTTTCACCAAAACTCGCGCAAGCATGCGATGGGCGGCGGTCAAAAAAAAGCCTGGTGCCCGCCCGTGAGCGGAGCGCCAGACCCCGAGATCGCCCAAGCGCAAACGCGTCCCTTTAAACGGATAACCGAGCCCTCCGGCACTGTCAAGGTAGCGTCCGTTGCGGTAGCGAAGGAACCGGCGCTCAAATCAGGCGATTCAAATCAGGTAGCTCCCCGGCGGCATGCCAAGGGATACGCGGCCATGAATCTGCGCCGCGCCGTCGGGATCGATCGTCGCGTGATGGGCGCCCTGGTTGATGTCGCGGTAAACCCGCTGAAGCTCGCTCGAGTCCATCGTCGCCCGCGCCCCGGCGCCCGCGAACAAGCGTTCCGCCGCGCGGCGGCAGAGCTGCGTCGCATAGGCCGCCTGCCACTTGGTGCGCGCGCGCAGCGCCACGCTGGCGTTCTCGCCCGACGTCATCAGCGCCTCGAAGCGCTCGACCACGTCGCGCACGATAAGCCCGGCCGCGTCGATCTCCGCGTCGGCCTCCGCCAGCCGCATCTGGACCTCGACCTTCTCAGCCCTGGAATCGCCGGTGTAGCGCAGTGTGCTCGGCTTCATCTGCTCCGTGAACAATTCGAGCGCGCGCCGCGCCATCCCATGCATGACCGCCGCAAGGATGAGCGCCAGCGAGGAAGTGACCGGCAACAGGTAAAAGTTCGTTCGCTGGCGGAGCGCGAACTCATTCTCGCCGCGAAAAGCGCGCCCGAGGACATCGCGCGATGGGCCGGCACGAAGACATCCTTGAGCAACACGTCGTGGCTGCCGGTGCCGCGCAAGCCCATCGTGTACCAGGTGTCTTCGATTGTTATCTCGCGCCGCGGCACGAACACGTGCACCTGCCGCGGACGCTCCCTGGTTGAAGTCGTCAGCGAGGCTCCGGCCACGTACCAGTCGGCATGCGTGACGCCGCTACCAAACTGCCAGCGGCCGTTGACGCGCCAGCCGCCCTCGACCGGCACGGCAACTCCTTGCGGCGCAAGCCCTCCGGCTATTCGCACATCAGGGCCATCGGCAAAGATCTCAGCCTGCCCCTGTTCGGGAAACATCCCGGCAATCCACGTATGCATCAGGTAGACCGCGGCGACCCATCCGGCCGAAGGATAGGAATGGGCGAGCGCCGTCACGCTCGCGGTGAGCGTGCGCGGACCCGACTCATAGCCGCCGCGGCCGAGCGGGGTGGTGATGCGATAGAGCCCGGCCGTGCGCATCGCGGATTCAGCCGCCTCGGTCAGGCAGCGCCCCTGCTCGCTTGCGGGGATCTCCGCGCGGAGCACGGCCGCGACCGCTGCCGTGCGGGCCAGGGTCTCGATGTAGGCGGGAACATCGTGGTCAAGCTGCTGCATGGAAGTAATGTCTCCTGAGTAATGTCTATATGGAAAGTATCGCTTTCCGCTAGCGGAAAGTATAACTTTCCACCCAGTTGGTCAAGCTGGAAACACCACGATGAAAATCGCGGAACTCAGTGCCCGCTCCGGAGTGCCCGTGGGAACCATAAAATTCTACTTGCGCGAGCTGCTGCTGCCGCGCGGGCGGCTGCGGGCGCGCAACCAGGCCGACTACGATAACCGCCACCTCGAACGCCTGCGCCTGGTCGGAGCGCTGACTGCCACGGCCGGGGTCGGGATCGGCGAGGCGCGCGAGATCATCCGCGCGCTCGAAGCGCCCACCCCCCGGGCCGGCGCGGCTTTTCGCATGGCATTCGACCGGATGGGAGGCCGCGCCGGCGCGAACGCCTCCGCCGACGAGGCCCGCGAGCTCGAACGATCGAAAACCGCCATCGCCGCATTCCTGCGCGCGATGGGATGGTCGGTCGACGAATCGCACGGCGCGCTCATCGACCTGGCGCGGAGCTGGCGTGCCGCGTGCGCGGTATGGCATCCCCGCTGGCTTCAACCCACGCCCGGCCTGGAGGCGCTGCGCCCCTTCGCGCAGGCGATGCAGGCGCTGGCCGAAGTCGAAATGCCTGAGGCCGCCTGGCGGCCGGACGAAGACGCCCCCGCGACGCTCACCGCGGCAATTCTGGGGACGGTGTTGTTCGAGCCGATTCTGCTCGCGATACGCCGGCTCGCGCACGAAAACCGTGCGCGCCAGTTGACCCGGGAGCGTCGCAAGGTTGGGTCCGTGACAGCGAAGTCGCGCGCGCACGGCGCACATCAGCCGCCGCGCAAATCACGCTCGCGTTGAAAACCCCGCCGCGCCAAGGCTAAGAATTGACGGATGGCGATCGAATACGAAATTCGCGACGGCGCGCTGGTCTGGATCAAGAATCCGGTGACCGGCGTTATCTCCTACGTCGTCGACGTGCGCGGCAAGAGCTTCGCCTTCACGCTGGGCGGCCGCAGCGAACTCGACCCGGCGGCGCCCACGCTCGGCGCCGAGGAGATGGCGCACGCGCAGGCGACTTGCCCGTTTTGTCCCGGCAACGAAGCGATGGCGCCGGCGGAAATTTTGCGCCTCACGCCCGCCGAGTTCCCGCGATGGAAGGGCGACGAGACCGCCGGCGGCGCGGGCGCCGGGGCCGCAGTGGGTGATGCGGGTGTTCAACAACCTCTTCCCGCGCGTCCCGGCCGAGCTCACCGGCGGACGCAACGAGTCGTACATCGTGGTCGAGGATCCGCGCCACTTCTCGAGCCTCCAGCCGCGTGCGGCCGGCGACCTGATGTGCACCGGAGCGCTGGGCGAAGAGCATTTCCTGCGGCTCATCCAGACCGACGTCGCCGTGATGGGCCGCGCGATGGAGAACCGCGCGGTGCGCTCGATCGTGATCCGCAAAAACCAGGGGCGCGAGTCCGGCGCCTCGCAACCGCACCTCCATCAGCAGCTCATCGGCGCGCCCGCGGCGCTGCCGGCGCTGGTAGCCGAAGCCGAGGCCGAGCGGCGGGCGCCGGGGCTGTGGGAAGAGTTGCTCGAACTGGTCGAGCGGCTGGGGCTTGCTGATCGAGCGGCGCGACGGCGTGGTCAGTTTCGCCAGCCCGATCGGCGCGTTCCCGCGCAGCTACGACGTGATGATGCCGCGGTTTCGCGGCACGCTGGCCGAACTCGAGCCCGGACAGCTACGGCTTTTCGCGCGCGCGATATGCCGCATTCTGCGGGTGCTGGGGCCGCTGCCGCTGGACTACGAGATTCACCAGGGCGAGGGATTGCCGCTGCACGCGCATATCAACTCGCGGCTCTATCCATACTCCGCCGTGGCGGGGACGCTTAACCTGCCGAGCGTGCTGGTGCAGAACGTGGCGGCGCTGCGCCGCGCGCTCCAGCGCCACGAAGAGTTCTAGCCGTGTGTTGATAGATGCGAGGACTAAGATCCAGTTAATGGGATTAAGGAGAGGAAGCGCAGCGGAAACCAGACATCGGCGCTTCTCTCGACCCCCACCCCAACCCTCCCCCAAAACTGCGGGGGAGGGAGTTAAGAACCTCGGCCGTTACGCTCCGCGAGTCGCCGAACGAGGCGACCAATGGTAATGCGAGCGCCGGCATCGAAGGCGCGGCGCGAGGGTTGGTGAGCTACTCGGCGCGCCAGACCGGTTTGCGCTTTTCCAAAAACGCCCGCACCCCTTCCTTGGCATCCTTGCTCGCGCGCAGCACGCGTCCCATCTCCAGGATGTCGTCGTGCCACGCGTCGTTGGATTCGCTCATCGAGCGCCGCATGCTCTTTTTCATCGTGCGCAGCGAGAGCGGCGCGTTCGCCGACACTTTCTCGGCCCACGCGACCGCGGCCGCGTCGAGTTTGTCGTTGGGCACCACCTCGTGCACCATCCCCATCGCGAGCGCGCGCTGGGCGTTGACCGGCTCGGCGGTGTAGAGGATTTGCGCGGTGTTGGCCGAGCCGATGATCTCGATCAGCTTGCGGATGAAATCGTAGGGCACCAGCAATCCCACGCGCGCGACGGTCATCCCGATTCGCGCGTCTTCGGCCGCAACCCGCAGGTCGCAATGCAGCGCGAGCTCGCATCCGCCGGCCAGCGCGGCGCCCTGCACGGCGGCGATGGTCGGCACCGGAAGCTGTTCGAGACGATGGAAGGTGCGCTCGATGCTGACCGGGCTATGTCCGCCCTCGATTCGATCGGCCTCGGCCAGATCCAGTCCGGCGCTGAAGCTTTTGCCGGCGCCGCGCAGGATGACGGCGCGGATCTCCTTGTCGTCTTCGATCGCGGCGAACGCCTTATCCATCGCCGCTAGCAGCGCCTCGTTGAGCGAGTTGCGTTTCTCGGGGCGGTTGAGCGTGATGGTGGCGTAATTGGGATGGCGTTCGACCTTGAGAATATCCTCGGCCATGAAAGCGACTCCTTGAGCTTGCGGATGATGCGGGTGTTTGCGGCCCGAGCATCGCACGACCGCGCCGCGTGCTTCAAGGGTTGACGCGACGGGGTGAGCGGCGCCGCGCGCTCGCCGTCTACTCGCCGGTCCAGACGGGCTTGCGCTTCTCCAGAAACGCGCGCACGCCTTCCTTGCCGTCGCGGCTGCGCAACACCGCGTTGCGCATCTCGTCGATGTCCTTGTGCTCGGCGTTGTAGGTGTCGCTGAGGCAGCGCCGGATCGAGGCTTTCATCGCACGCAACGAGAGCGGCGCGTTGGCCGCTATCCGCTCGGCCATCGCCTCGGCCTCGGTGCCGAGCCGCTCGTCAACCACCACGCGGTCGACCAGGCCGATCTCGTACGCGCGTTTGGCGCTGAGCGGCGCGGCAGTGAACATGATTTCCGCGGTATGGGCCGGTCCGACCAGCGCCATGAACTTGCGAAAGACAAAGTAGTCGGGCACGCGGCCGATTCGCGCCGGCGTCATCCCCAAGCCCGCGTTTTCCGCCGCGACTCGCAGATCGCATAGCAGCGCCAGCACCAGCCCGCCGGTCAGCGTCGCGCCCTGCACGGCCGCGATGGTCGGGATCGGCAGCGCTTCGAGACGCCGGAAGACGTCCTGCGGGCTCACCGCCCCAGCGCCCGCCGCTCGACTCGACCTGCTCGAGTTCGCGCAGGTCGACCCCCGAGGAAAAAGCCGAGCCTTCGCCGCGCAGCACCATCGCGCGGATGCTCTTGTCGGCCTCGATGGTGGCAAACGCGTGGTCGAGCGCTTCGAACATCGCGCGATTGAGCGCGTTGCGTTTCTCGGGACGGTTGAGCGTCAGAACACGTGATTGGGACGGCGGTCGAATTTGAGGATGTCGCTCTCGGCCATCGGGGGTCGCTCCTTGAGACGCTAATGATCGCCGCGGCCAAGATCGCGGTCGCGAGGTTACATTGAAAAGACTCAGGCGACGATGCTGACCAGCTTGTCGGGAACGTAGATGATCTTCTTCGGCGGTTTGCCGTCGAGGTGGCGCTTGACCGATTCGCTCGCAAGCGCGAGCGCGGTATTGGCCGCTTCCGATCCGCCGGCGGGGACCACCAGCCGGTCGCGCACCTTGCCGTTGACCTGCACCGGCAGCGTTACCATCTCGTCGCGCGCGAGATCCTCGGAGAACTTCGGCCACGGCTCGAGATGAACCGAGGCCGTATGCCCGAGCGCGCGCCACAGCTCCTCGGCGATATGCGGGGCCATCGGCGCGAGCATCACGACGTAGCTCTCGAACGCGAAGCGGCCGGCGTCTGCGGGCGCGAGCTTCATCAGATAGTTGAGCTGATCCATCAGCGTGGCGAGCGCGGTGTTGAAGCGCAGCCGCTCGACATGATCGGTGACGGTCTTGATGGTCTTGTGGGCGCGGCGCGTGGTCTCGGCGCTGGGATTGCCGGCCGGGCTTCCGGCCTCGACGAAACGGCGCATCGCATTCCACACGCGCGAGAGATAGCGCGCGGTGCCGACCACGCCCTCCTCGTTCCAGTTGGTCGGCTCCTCGAACGGGCCCATGAAGAGCTCCCAGAGCCGGAGCGCGTCGGCGCCGTATTTCTCGACCATCGCGTCGGGCGTGACCACGTTGCCTTTGCTCTTGGACATCTTCTGGCCGTCGCCGGCCCAGATCATTCCCTGGTTGCGCAGGACCGCGAACGGCTCCTTGAACTTCACCAGGCCCGCGTCGAACATCACCTTGGTCCACATCCGCGCATACAGCAGATGCATCACGGCGTGCTCGGCGCCGCCGACGTAGAGGTCTACCGGCAGCCAGTAATCCGCCATCGCGGGCTCGAACGGCCCGCGGTCGTAATGCGGCGAGGCGAAGCGCAGGAAATACCACGACGAGCAGGCGAAGCCGTCGAGCGTGTCGGTCTCGCGCTCGGCCGGGCCGTCGCACTTCGGGCAGGTGGTGTTGACGAACTCGGGCGCGTTGGCCAGCGGCGATCGCCCGGTGCCCGAGGGCTGGTAGTTCTTCATGTCGGGCAGCATCACCGGGAGCTGCTCCTCGGGGACCGGCACGATACCGTCGCGCGGGCAGTAGACGATCGGGATGGGGCATCCCCAGTAGCGCTGACGCGAGATGAGCCAGTCGCGCATCCGGTAGGTGACGGTGGCGCGGCCGATCTCGTGCTCCTCGGCGTACTTGCACACGGCGCGGATCGCGTCGGCGGTCTTCATCCCGTTGAGGTTGAGATCGCCGCTCGACGAGTTGATGTTGACGCCGTAATCGGAGAACGCGCGGCCGGCGGGCGGCGGGCTGCCGTCGGCGGGCGCGGTGACCAGCGGAATCTCCAGGCCGTACTTGCTCGCGAACTCGTAGTCGCGCTGATCCTCGCCGGGCGCGCCCATGATTGCGCCGGTGCCGTAGCCCATCAGGACGTAGTCGGCGATCCAGATGGGAACTTGCTTGCCGTTGAACAGGTTGCGCGCGTAGGCGCCGGTGAAGACGCCGGTTTTTTCCTTGACCGTCGACAGCCGTTCGATCTCGCTCTGGCGCCGCGCCTGCGTGACGTACTCCTCGACCGCGGCGCGCCGCTCGGCCGTGGTGACCTCGGCGACCAGCGGATGCTCCGGCGCAAGCACCATGAACGATACGCCGAAGACCGTGTCGGGCCGGGTGGTAAAAAAGCGGACCTCCTTGCCCGGATGGCCGTCCACTGGAAAGGCCAGTTCCGCGCCCTCGGAGCGTCCGACCCAGTTGCGCTGCATCAGCTTGATCGGTTCGGGCCAATCGATCCCCTCGAGGTCGTCGAGCAAGCGGTCGGCATAGGCGGTGATCTTGAAGAACCACTGCTCGAGGTCCTTCTTGGTGACGGGAGTGTCGGTGTGCCGCCAGCAGCATCCGTTGACCACCTGCTCGTTGGCCAGGATGGTGCGGCACTTCTCGCACCACCATTGCGAGCCGGTGGCGCGGAACGCGAGCCCGCGCTTGAGCATCAACAGGAAGAACCATTGCGTCCAGCGGTAGTACTCGGGCGTGGAGGAATTGATCTCGCGCGTCCAATCGTAGGCGCATCCGACCAACTTCAACTGTCGCTTGAAGTTAGCGGCGTAGCGCGGCACGGTCTCCTTGGGATGCAACCCCTTGAGCAGGGCGTCGTTCTCGGCCGGCAGGCCGAAGGCGTCCCAGCCCATCGCGTGCAGCACGTTGTAACCGGCCATCCGCTTGTAGCGCCCGATCACGTCGCAGGGCACGTAGTTGTGCAGATGGCCGACCGAGAGGCCGTCGCCCGAGGGATAGGGAAACATCTCGAGCACGTAGAACTTTGGCCGTTCGCGGTCCTCGCGCGTCAGGTAGAGGTCGGCGCGGTCCCATTCGGCCTGCCAGTAGGGCTCGATTTTCCTGGGCTCGTAGCGTTCGTCCATCGGCATTACGAAAGTCTCTCCGGTGGGTTAACTTTAGCGCGCGACCTCGCCGGTTAAAACCGATGCGGACCGCGATGCCTCGCGGGTCGCCATCGCCGCGGGCGCGGCGGCCGGCGGAGCAACAAAATGGCTGCCGCGCACGATACTTGTTGATAAGGCTCTTGTCACGAAACGGCCGGGGCGACACAATGGCGCCATCGGCAGGTAATCGAAAGGGCGCGTCCCAGATGAAAACGCGAAAGGTCAAACACGACGGCCGCAGGTGGTTATCCCCATGGCACTTTGCTGTGTTTGCGATGGGTGCGGTGCTCGGTTCGGTCCTGGGCGGCTTTTATGGGGCGGCTTACACCAGCGCCGCGGTCATCGTGACTTGCTGGTTCACGGCACTGATGTTGGTCGCCTTCGATCGTTCGCGAATTCGCGCACCACGCTCCGCGATGCCGGGGCGGCGCTGGCAATCGCCGATGCGCGCGAGCGGCGGCGCGAGCGCTAAGCCGGCCCCGCCGGCGGGACGCCGCAGAGCCGGCGCGGCGGCTGAGCCTCGATGCGGCGCGGCGCTCGCACTTGCGCACTATCGCCGGCGGCAAGAGCGAGCCGCCTTGGAGTGCATCGTGACGATTGCGCGGCGCGCATCGCGCGCGGCTTCGCATCACGGAGTGACATCGGCGGCACGCCGCTGGAACAAGTCGCGCCGCATCTACATACTGCGTACCTGACACTGCGTACTGGAGGTCGACCACGATGCGAGCCTTCGTGATGAAAGGAATCGGCAAGGTCGGATTCGCCGAGAAACCGATTCCCACTCCCGGCCCGACCGACGCCATCGTCAAAACCACCAAGGCCCTCATCTGCACCTCCGACGTGCACACGGTCAACGGCGCAATAGGGCCGCGCGACAATCTCACCCTGGGCCACGAGGCGGTGGGCGTCGTTCACCAGGTTGGCGCCTCGGTCAAGCGCTTCAAGCCGGGCGATCACGTCCTGGTCGGCGCGATTACCCCCGAGTGGGGCGACGCGGCCTCGCAGGCGGGACACTCTTCGCAATCGGGTGCCGCGCTGGGCGGATGGAAATTCGCCAACATCAAGGATGGCGTGTTCGCCGAGTACTTCCACGTCAACGAGGCCGACGCCAACATGGCGCACATCCCGTCCGCGGTCGCCGACGACGCGGCGGTCTACTGCTGCGATATGATCTCGACCGGCGTGATGGCGGCCGAGAACGCCAACATCCCTCCCGGCGGCACGGTCGCGGTGTTCGCGCTTGGCCCGGTCGGACTAATGGCGGTGGCGGGAGCGCGGATGCTCGGCGCGGGACTGATCATCGGCGTCGACTCGGTGGCGCGCCGCCAGGAACTCGCGCGTTCGTACGGTGCGGACGTGACCGTCGATCACGAAAAGGAAGACGCCGTCGCTCGCATCATGGATTTGACCGACGGCGAGGGCGTTGATTCGGCGATCGAGGCGCTCGGCGGCGACCTCCCCTTTCAGAATGCGATCCGGGTCACCAAGCCCGGCGCCACCATCTCCAACGCCGGCTATCATGGCAAGGGCGAGTTCGTGCATATCCCGCGGATGGAATGGGGCGTGGGGATGGCGGAGAAGACGATTCGCACGGGGCTTTGCCCCGGCGGCCGGCTGCGGATGGAGCGGCTGTTGCGCCTGCTCCAGGGCGGCCGGGTCGATCCGACGCGGCTTACCACGCATACCTTTCGCTTTGACGAGTTGGAGCGAGCGTTCGAGATGATGGAGCGCAAGCTCGACGGGATCATCAAGCCGCTCATCCTGTTCTAGGGCTGCGGCCGCAACGGGCAGCATCGGCCTTCGTTATCGAGACACTCGCGGTCTCACTAACGAGACAAACTGTATTTTTCACGCGCTCGCGTCGTCGTTGGTGGTGAGACGATCATCGTCGCGCGGACACGATCCTGCGTTGGCACGTCCGATGCTCCTAGCATCCAGGATTGGTAACTTGTGTGACAAGTGTGCAACATACCGGACCGCGTAACCTCCGGTTGTCATGCCTCGCAGCGCTCGGGGTTGAGACCGTAGCGCTCGGTTCGTCGGAGCAGCTGGCGGTGATTGTGGTGGGCGGCGCGATGGGGATTGTGGCGGGATGTTTCATCTGCCTATTGGGACGAGCTATCCGGCGGCGCGACGTCTACCGCGACGTGACCTTGCGTCAGCGTGCCGAAGAGGAAATGGCCCGCGCGCGCGACCTGGCACTCGAAGCCGCACGCCTGCGCTCCGAGTTCCTCGACAATATGAGTCACGAAATTCTCACGCCGCTCAATGGCATCGTCGGGATGACCCAGCTCCTGTTGGACGCGGGACTCACTGCCGATCAGCGCGGTTACGCCGAGGCGGTGCTGTTGAGCGGCCAGGCCCTGTGCGGCATCGTGGAAGACGTGCTGGACTTCTCCAACCTGTGCCGGGGCCAGTTCGTCCTCGAGGAAGGCACGTTCGACCCTCACGATGCGATGGAACAGGTCGCGGCGCAGTTCGCCGGGCAGGCGCAAAAGCGCGGCATCAGGCTGACGCTCGAACTCGACCAGGGATTGCCACATATGGTGGTGGGAGATTCGCGCCGCCTCGAGCAAATCCTGACCAACCTGGTCAGCAACGCGCTCAAGTTTTCCGACCAGGGCAAAATCGTGATGCGTGCCGGGCAAATCGCCGAGTCCGCGGACGAGGTGACGCTGTCATTCGAGGTGAGCGACACCGGAATCGGTATCGCGGCTGATCAGCAAGGCGCGATTTTCCAGCCGTTCTCGCAGGTTGACGGATCGACCACCCGCAAGTACGGCGGCGCGGGATTGGGCCTCGCGATCGTGGCGCAGCTTGTGCGCCAGATGGGCGGGCAAATCCGGGTGGAGAGCGAATTGGGCTGCGGCTCGACCTTCCGCTTCACCGCGCGCCTGGCCAAACCCGGCCACCAAAGTGCGGAGAATCTTTCGTCCGCCAGCAGCCTGGTCGGCGAGACCGGCACACCGTCGGCGATTACGGTCCTCGTGGCCGAAGATAACCCGGTCAATCAGAAACTTGCGCAGAGTCAACTTCACCTACTGGGCTTCGCGGCCGACGTAGTGAACGGCGGTCAGGAGGCGCTCGACGCGCTTGCGCTCAAGCCATATCCAATCGTCCTGATGGATTGCCAGATGCCGGGAATGGATGGTTACGAGGCGACCTTCGAAATTCGCCGGCGCGAGGCGGCCACGGCGCACCGGACCATCGTCATCGCGATGACCGCTCACGCCTTGAACGGTGCACGTGAGAAATGCCAGGCCGCCGGGATGGACGACTACATCAGCAAGCCGGTGGACCTCGACGACCTCGATGCAACGCTAAGGCGCTGGACGCAGGCGTCGTCAGCAGACGCGAACGGGAACGCCCCGCGCGCGAGCGACCGGGCGTCGGGCGACGATCGTCTGACCTGAAGTCTCGTCTGAAATTCTGCTCGAAATTTCGCTCGAAAATGTTTGGAGACGCCGAAATTTTGGCGATGCTCTGATTGAAGTGCGGGATGCACTCGCGGCTGTGCCGCGTTCAACGTCCGGACGGGCGCCCTCGCCCGCCCGCTTTCATATCGATTCGACGCTTAAGCTGCTACCAGCGCCGGCCACCGCCCCCGCCGCCACCACCACCGCGCCCGCCGCGCCCACCGCGGTCGCGATCGCCGCCGCCGCCACCACCGGGACGAGGCCCTTGCTCGCGCGCCTCGTTCACCTTGATGGCGCGGCCCTTGACCTCGGTGCCGTTGAGCTCCGAGATCGCGCGTGCCGCTTCATTGGAATCAGCCATCTGCACGAAGCCGAAGCCGCGCGATTGGCCGGAGAACTTGTCCGTCACCACCGCGACACTATCGATTTTGCCGATCTGACCGAACAGCGCTTCCAGATCTTCGTTGGTCACGGAAAATGCCAGGTTGCCGACGTACAGCTTTGCGGGCATCTGTTGTGCGCCCTCCTCTATAGTTCGCCGGAAGCGCTCGGACAGAGAAGCTCGCGAAGCCAGCGGGCTTAAGTGCGGGGTACTAGCCGGTTGCGATTGCTTCTATGCTCCGAAGATATTGAAGTCAAGCTGGCCTGCGCGCGGCGACTCGCGCAGTGATAGATGAGAGACTCGACTCCGTTTCCCAGGGTACAAACAATGTCGCGAGCCCGCTCGACAACGATTCATCGCGATCAGAGATAGAAACGAAAAGGCCTCGCACGCGCTGGCATGCGAGGCCTTAGGCTGGAAACAGAATTTTGGCCGAGGTGACCGGTGCGCCGGGCGGCAGCCGCCTTATCCCACCGAGTTACCTACCACCGAAACGAAGCTTACGCAGCGGCCCGGCTGGCCGCCCAGGTTGTGCGTCAGCCCGAGCTTCGGATTCTTTATCTGACGCTGCGCCGCCTCTCCGCGGAGCTGCAGCCACATCTCGTACATCATGCGCAACCCCGAAGCGCCAATCGGATGGCCGAACGACTTGAGGCCGCCGTCTGGGTTGACCGGCAGGCGCCCGTCGAGGTCGAAAAAGCCTTCCATCACGTCCTGCCATGCCGTGCCGCGCGGGCTGAATCCGAGGTCTTCGCACAGCACCAGCTCGGTCGGCGTGAAACAGTCGTGGACCTCGGCGAGACTTATCTGCTCGCGCGCGTTGGTGATGCCGGCTTGCGCGTAGGCGTCACGTGCGGAGGCGACAACTTCGGGGAACGAGGTGAAATCGTATTCCTGCGAGAGCGGACCCTCGGCCGGGCCGGCCACGAATGACAGCGCCTTGATGTAGATCGGATTTTTGCAGTACTTGTGCGCGTCCTCGGCGCGGACCACGATCGCGGCGGCCGATCCGTCGGAGACGCCGGAGCAATCCATGATGCCGAGCGGGTCGGCAATCTTGGGCGAGTTCTTGATCGACTCGATCGGCACTTCCTTCTGGAACTGCGCCTTGGGATTGCGTGCGCCGTTGCGATGGTTCTTCCATGCGATGCGCGAGAGCACGTCCTTGCCCTTGTCCGGATCGAGTCCGTACTTCTTGAAGTAGGCCGGCGCGAGCAGCGAGAACAGCGCCGGCGGCGTCATGCTGGCCGGGGTGCCGTCGTTGGGCGGATTGGTGATGACCAGTCCCGACATTCCCGAGTCCTTGAGCTTCTCGACGCCGATCGCCATCGCCACGTCGTACGCGCCGCAAGCCACCGCATAGCAGGCCTGCCGCAGCGCCTCGGATCCGGTGGCGCACATGTTCTCCACCCGGGTGACCGGCTTGTACTGAATCTTCAGCGGCTCCGAGAGCGTGAGTCCCGAGATTCCCGAGCCCATCGTGCCGAGCCAGTACGCGTCGACATCCTCGGGACCGATGCCCGCCGACTCGTAGGCCTGGTAGGCGGCATCGACCAGCAGGTCCTCGGCGCCCTTGTCCCAGTGTTCGCCGAACTTGGTGCATCCCATCCCGACGATTGCCACGCGATCCCTGATTCCTTTGCTTGCCATCAGAAGGTTCTCCTTAGTTCCTGCTGGCTGGTGCCTAGCGCTTGGGTCGCGCCTTCCAGAAATAGTTGTGCACGCCGTCGGCGGTAAAGAGCCGGCGAAAAGTCATTTCCACTTCGTCGCCGATCGCGACGCGATCGGGCTCGCAATCCGTCATCTCGCACAGGAACCGTCCGCCGCCCTCATAGTCCACCACCGCGTTGACGGTCGGCGGATTGAGCGAGTAGGCGAGGCGGTCCACGGCGTAGGTCGCGATTTGTCCGGTGCGATCGGCAAACGCGTACGGCTCCATCTTACCGCGCGCCTGGCACTTGACACACACCAGTTGCGGCGGAAGCTGCGGCGTCCCGCAGGCGGTGCATCGCGATCCGATAAGTCCGAACTTCCACTTCTCCGAGCGCATCATCGGCGGCGCCGCCGGACGCTCGGGGTCGGCCGCCGCGGCGGCTCAGTGGGCAGGATTTGCCGCCACTTGAGGTAATTGCCGTAAGCTTACGTCGCCCTTGGATTCGATCATGCGGCCGACTGAATGAGTGGGCCGAAACTTCGCCGCCGCCGGCGTGACGCGCAACACGATCGCGTCGGCGCCATCGGCCACCGCCGCCATCAATACCAGGTCGCCCGGTTTGAGCGACGGCAGCGCGGCGGTCAACAGCAGGCCCGCGTGCGCAGCGCCGGTCTGCCCGACGGTGAGCGCCAGCGTGTCGGCCAACTTCGCCGGGTCGAGCTTCATCCCGCGAACGATCTCTTCGGCCGCGCGCGGGTTGGGCGAATCGAGGATCACGCGCGCCAGCGCCGCGGGAGCCACGCCGGCCTTTTCGAGCACGGACTGAATTACCTTGCCGAGCAGCGGCACGTACGCCTGGGTAAGCGCGAAGCGCTCCTCCCATGAATGGCCGAAACGCTCCTCGGGCATCCGCCAGGTGTCGAGAAACTCGCGCGTGAACGAGGCGCTCGCGACAATTTCCGCGATCACATCGTCGCCCGTGCCCATCACGAATGCCGCCGCCCCGTCGCCGCCGGCTCTGCTCGAGTCGGCCCTCGGGCGCTCCCAGCCGGCAATCGGACATCGCGGCGAGCGCGAGTCCGCCGCCCGCCGCCGCGTCGGCCGCCTGCAGCAGCGCGGAGAGCCCGGCGCGCACCGAGCCGGTCAGATCCGCGGCGCGGCTCTCGGCCGGCAATTGCGCGGCGGCGCCGACGATCGCGGCGTTGAGCTTCTCCGCGTAGGGCGGCGTCGAGGTAGCGAACAGCAGCGTCCGCACCTTGTCCGCGCCGACTCCGCGCATCGCGTCGCGCGCCGCCTCGACCGCCATCGAGACGCTGTCCTCATCGAAGCTTGCGACCGAGCGCTCGCCCTTGGCCGCGGGGACGCCAAGCACTTCGGCTATAGCCGCACGCTTGAGGCGGCGGTACGGGATGTACGATCCGTATGAAACGATTCCAGTCATGTCGCGATTAAAGATTTCCTGCTTTCTCCGGTCAACCGAATCGGGGCGCATCCGAGCGTATCCCGGGTCCGCCATATTCCGTCAACCATATACCGGAAACCTGACTACCGCATAGCGGATACGTGGGCGGCTACGGGAGCAAAATGCTCGAGCCCGTGGTCTCGCGTCCGCCGAGCGCGCGATGGGCGTCGGCCGCGTCGGCGAGCTTGAACTTCCGCTTGTACCTCGCATCGCACCGCGCCGCTCGCCAGCACGTCGAACAGCCTGCGCGCCGCCGCCTCCAGGTCTTCGCGCCGCGCCGTGTAGGTCGCGAGCGTCGGACGCGTGAGGTAGAGCGAGCCCTTGGCGCTCAGGATATTGATGCTGAAGGGCGGCACGATGCCGGAGGCTTGCCCGAAACTGACCATCATCCCGCGCGGCTGCAGGCAATCGAGCGATTTCATGAAAGTCGTCTGTCCCACCGAGTCATAGACCACCGGGACTTTTTTTCCGCCGGTGATTTCGTTTACGCGCGCGACAAAATCCTCGCGCGAATAGTTAATCGTGTGGGCGCAGCCGTGAGCCGCGGCGAGCTTGGCCTTCTCGTCGCTGCCGACGGTGCCGATCACGGTCGCGCCGAGATGCTTCGCCCATTGCGAGAGGATGAGGCCGGTGCCGCCCGCGGCGGCATGCAACAAAATCGTGTCGCCGGGTTTTACCGCATAGGTCGAATGAATCAGGTACTCGGCCGTTAGTCCCTTGAGCATCGCGGCCGCCGCGGTCGCCTCGTCGATCTTGTCGGGCAGCTTGACCAGGAACCGCGCGGGGATCACCCGCGCTTCCGAATACGAGCCGAGCGGGCCGCTCACGTATGCTACCCGATCGCCGACGCGGACCTCGCTCACATCCGGACCAACCGCCTCGACCACGCCGGCGGCCTCGCTGCCGGGCGTAAACGGAAGGGACGGCGGCGGATAAACACCGGAGCGAATGTAAATCTCGACGAAGTTAAGGCCGATCGCGCGATGGCGCACGAGCGCCTGTCCCGGCCCCGGCTGAGGGACTTCGACGTCCTCGAAGCGCAGGACCTCCGGTCCGCCAGTCTGATGCACCACGATCGCTTTGCATTTCATAACGACTCCGTTTTGGGCATCGACGGCGGCGTACGTGCGCAGCCGTGCCCGATTCGCCCAAGTGGGTCAGGGTTTTGAATGCGGCGTGCCGATGTACGGGAACTCCTTGAGAATGTCGGTATGCGGCTTGAGACCGCTTGGCGGACATTGACCTTTCGTCAGGAACGCGAGCCGGTAATCGATCACGTCGTCGGTGAAGACGCGCCCGTTGGGATACTTCGCAGGCTTCGACGGGTCGAAACTCAGCACGTCGGGCAGCGTGCGCTCCTTGTCGATCGCGGCGATCGCCTCTTCGCGCGTGTAGTTGCCCGTATGCCCCATCAGATGGACGAACTGATCGAGCCAGCGCTTGCGATCGTTCACCGGCTCGCTGGCATTGTATTCCAACTTGGTGTCGTCGGTGTTGAAGAAGCTGCTTACACTCGGATGGCCGGCACGATCGACATGCAGCAGCTTGCCGTCCTTGCGCAGACTGCATCGCCCCCAGATGTGGATCTCGGGCTTGGGGGCAAGCTCGCTCGTCGGGAGCTCGATCACGGTCGAGAACACATTGGCTTCCGTGTTTGAATCCACGCCGGTCCACGGAGACTTGCTGCCCAGGTGAGGCTCGGTAAAGTTCCGTTTGCCCCGGATATCGAACAGATTCTTGATTCCGTCGAAGTCAAAAAAGAAAGCGTCGCTGCGGCTGCCGGCGAAGAACGTGTAGGCGCCCGACTTGACGATGTTGGGTTTGGCGCCGAAAGAGACCTCGGCGTCGGCAATGATCTTCGTCCCGACAGCTTCGACCGAGCGGGCGTCCGCGCCTTTTGCCACGAAGACGTTTACCGTCTGCTTGCCGTTTTGCGGCGTCGAGAACACGTAACTGATCGCGATATCCGTCAGGCAATCTCCGTCGTTGTCGATGTTGAGGCGGTAGATGGCGTCGGGATGGAGCGCGTCCGCATTCGGATTTGCATTGAGAATCAGCACGGTCCTCGCCGGATCCGTCGGCGACTGGAACGCGTAGAGGTCGCACAGATCGAGTCTTTGGTCGCCCAGGGGAGGACCGAGACTCAGTCCGGTGAAATGATTGGACATCTTTAACCCCTTTTGAGCTTGCTATCTGCTCTGTTGTCTTTGGAGAGACCGATCCAGCGACCCTTTACTGGAATATCTATTTTGAATCCCTGAACTAAGGCTTGCATCAAGAGCAAGCCGATTACAAACGTACGAATTCGAAGCGGCTTTTCATTCGGAGTGCTTCCAGAGAGCCCGGAGATTTGCTTATTTCTCGTCTCCCGATCCGCGTTCTCTCTCCTCTTTGAAGGAGCGGGCGCCAGAGCGGTCAGAGAAGTCAGAAGGTCAATCAGTCGAGATCCTATGGAGAAACAGGCGAACGGATCCCTGAAAGCCGGATGCCTCAATTTCACCGAGGTGACGGCTATCGCGATCGCCCTGATCTCTCCGACGATGACCGGGGCGCTCATCATCCCTCTGATGTACAGCAACGCCGGCAATGCGAGCTGGCTCGCGTATCTATTCGGCACGGTGATGCTGCTGTTCGTCGCTCTCAACCTCAACCAGTTCGCCCGGCGTTCCACCTCGACCGGTTCCATGTACGCCTACACGGTGATGGGCCTGGGCGCGACCGCCGGCGGGATGTCGGCGTGGTGTCTGGTGTGGGCCTATCTTTTCGACGGTATCGGCGGAATCACCGGGGCCACGATTTTCGCCAACGCGCTGCTAGGGATGATCGGACTGCAGGTTCCGAATCTGCTGTTGTTCGCGGTCTTGTGCGCGATCGTGTGGTTTCTGGCTTACGAGGACATACGGGTTTCGAGCATCCTGATGCTGGTATTCGAAACGGTGTCGGTGTCGCTCACGCTGGTGCTCGCGATGGCGGTATTACACCGGCATAACTTCGCGCTCGACACCGCGCAGATCACGCTCAAGGGAGCCTCCTTCTCTGGCGTCGCGCTGGGCGTCAATATCGCGCTCTTCAGCATGGTCGGGTTCGAGTCGGCCAGCGCCTTCGGCGAGGAAGCGAAGGATCCGCTGGTAACGATTCCCGCGCGCACTGATCGTGAGTCTCCTGCTGACCGGGCTTTTCTTCGTGATCATCTCCTACACCGAGGTCATCGGGTTCGTCGGTTACCATACGCCGCTGGCGAGGGCCGAAGCACCGCTTAACATTCTTGCCAACCTGATGAACATGCCGTACCTGAAAATTCCGCTGTCCGCCGGCGCCGCGGTCAGTTCATTTTCGGCGGCCTTGTCCTGTCTCAATGCCGGCGCGCGAATTCTGTACCCGATGGGCCGTCATGGCATCCTTCACTCCGCCCTTGGCGCCGCGCACGCGACCAATGAGACGCCGCACGTTGCCGTCACCATACTGGGCGCGCTGCTTTTCCTCATCCCGGCGGCGATGCTCTGGCTGCCCGGAACGCGAGTGCTCGACATCTTCAACTGCGCGGGAACGCTGTGCGCGTTCGGTTTTCTGGGTGCCTACGCTTTGATCTCGGTGTCCGCGCCAGCCTACCTGGCAAGGATCGGGTATCGTGCGCGGCCGCGATTTCTGGATCGCGGTGGCCTCGCTCGGGCTCCTGTTGTTCCCCGCGGTGGGCAGCCTCTATCCAGTTCCATCGTGGCCGGTGAATACCTATCCATATATATTTTCTGCCTACCTGGCGCTCGGTATGGTGTGGATCGTGGTATTGCATAGAGGGACTCCGGGATTGGCCGGCGATGTGAGACGCCGCGTCTACATGGATCACGGCCACGATGTCCCGGCCGCGGATACTCCACCCGCGCAACGCCGCGGCGGAATTGAGCGCTGAAAACAGATCAGTTGAAAACAGTTCGGGAGATGACGCGATGCCGCACGTGACCACCGACGATGGCGTAAAGCTCTACTACGAAGAGGCCGGCGAGGGCATCCCGATCGTCTTCGTCCACGAGTTCGCCGGCGACTATCGCAGCTACGAGCCGCAGATGCGCCATTTCTCGCGCCGCTACCGATGCATCGCCTACAACGCGCGCGGCTACCCGCCCTCGGACGTTCCCGCCGAGGTCGCGAAATACTCGCAGGCGCGCGCTCGCGACGACATCCGCGCCGTGCTCGA
Source organism: uncultured delta proteobacterium (assembly GCA_963832395.1). Taxonomy (GTDB): domain Bacteria; phylum Desulfobacterota; class Binatia; order Binatales; family Binataceae; genus JAKAVN01. The sequence goes on from CAWHTV010000003.1 coordinate 159,116, forward strand.
CGGACTGCGGATCGACAAGGCGCACGTGGTCGGCATCTCGATGGGCGGGTTCGCGACGCTGCACTTCGGAATGCGCTACGGCGATCGCGCGCGCTCGCTGGTGATCGGCGGATGCGGCTACGGCGCGGAGAAGGGCAAGCGCGCGCAGTTCCAGGACGAGGCCGAGCACGCGGCGCAGATGTTCGACCGCATCGGGATGGCCGAGGGCGCAAAACGCTACGCGCTGGGCGCGACGCGCGTGCAACTGCAAAACAAGGACCCGCGCGGATGGCATGAGTTCGCCGCGCAGATGGCGGAGCACTCGGCGCTCGGCTCGGCCAACACGCTGCGCGGCGTGCAAAAGCAACGTCCTTCGCTCTTCGACCTGATCGAAGAAATGAAAAAAATAACCGTGCCGGCGCTGGTGATGACCGGCGACGAGGACGACCCGTGTATCGAGGCGTCGGTGCTGATGAAACGGTCGATTGCCACCGCGGGGCTCGCGATACTGTCCAAGACCGGGCATGCGCTGAACCTGGAAGAGCCGTCGCTGTTCAACGCGCTGGTCGACGAATTTTTCCACCAGGTCGAGGCCGGCCGCTGGACCACGCGCGACCCGCGCTCGGTCACCGACAAGATTCTGTGACGGTGCCGCGCGGCCGTCAGACCGAGCGCAGAAACTCGATTAGTAACCGATTCACTTCCGCCGGGCGCTCCTGCTGAATCCAATGGCCCGCGCCGGGGAGCAGGACCTTCTGCGCCAGGTTCGGCGCGTTGGCTTCGAGCGCCTGGTAGGAGTCGGCGTAGAATTCGACCACCGCGTCCTTGTCGCCGGCGACGAACAGCGTCGGCTGGCCCAGCTTCGCGCCGTCGAGAAATCCCGTCAGCTCCCAGGCGCGATCGATGTTCCGATACCAGTTGAGCCCGCCGCGAAACCCGGTGCGCTTGAACTCGCCGGTGAAGAAATCGAGATCCGTCTCGCTGAGCCACGGCGGGAGGTTGCGGGGCACCACCACGCTATCGAGAAATTTCTCGTCGCGGCCGAACGCGTAACGCCATCGTTCGTTGGGCGCGGCGTCGCCCGAGAGCGAATAGAACGTCGCCAGCAGGCTCGCGCGCACGTCGCGCTCCAGTTCGCGCTCGGCCGTGCCTTCCTGCTGAAAATATTCCTGGTAGAAAATCTTGTCGCCGAACACCGCCTTGACGATCGCGCCGGGACGCATCGGCCCGCGCGGGATGTAAGGGACGCTCAACAGGCCCACCGCGCGGAACAGATCCGGACGCAGTTGCGCCGAGTACCATGCCACGGGCGCGCCCCAGTCGTGTCCGACGATCGCGGCCGAGCGCTCCTGGAGCGCGTTCACCAGCCCGACGATGTCGCCTACCAGTTGGAACATGTTGTACGCGTCGACCGCCTCGGGACGATCGGTCTGGCCGTAGCCGCGCTGGTCGGGCGCCACGACGCGGAAGCCCGCCTCCGCGAGCGCCGCTATCTGATGGCGCCATGAATACCAGGATTCCGGAAACCCGTGGCACAGAACGACCAGCGGACCCTTGCCGGCTTCGACGTAGTGCATCCGGATGCCGTTGGTCTCGATGAAGTGATGGCTCGGCGAACTCATCATACCTCCGCTACTTCACCGGTTCAGTTCGGCAGCCAGGCCAGGGCCCGAATCTCGCCGAACTCGCGCCGCAGCTTTTCCCACGAAGCGCCGCCGTCGCGGCTGGCGTAGACGTAGCCATGCAGGCTGTTGGCGACCACGATGTCCGGATTCGCGGGATTGACGCCGAACCAGTACATCGTCGAGTTGGGCTCGACCTCGAGCGCGCATTTCTCCCAGGTCGCGCCGCCGTCGGTGGTGCGTTGGACCGCGCCGCGCTTGCCCGGGATGAAATCCCCGTTGGCGACGAAGATGACGTCGGGATTGCCGGGCTTCAGCGCCACGCCGCGGCAATAGGAGATCGTGTCGCGCTCGGCGAAGCGCGGGAAGCCATGCAGCGACCAGCTCTCGCCTTCGTCGGCGCTGCTCCACAGGCCGTCGGGCGTGGTGGCGAGAATTTCTACCGGGTAGCCCAGTCTAACCGCCAGGCCATGAATGTCCTGGTTGAGCGGCTTGTCGCCAAGCGCCGGACAATGGCTCCAGGACTCGCCGCCGTCGCGGCTGCGGTATACGCCGTCGATCTCGACGCTCATCCAAATGGTGCGCGGGTCGCGCGGGTCGAAGACGACGTTGGTGACCTTGGGCGCTCCGGCGAGACACTTCTCGGCGATCGGAATCGCAAGCCGCTCCCATCGCTTGCCGCCGTCGAGCGTGCGGAACACCGCGGGCGGCTTGGTGCCGGCATAGATGACGCCGGGATCCTGCGGATGAATGGCGACCGACCAGATCTGCATCCCGTCCATCGGCGAGGGCACCAGCTCAAAGGTCGCGCCGTTATCCGCGCTTCGATACAAGCCAGCCTCGGAGCCCGCGTACACCTGATGCGGGTCGTGAGGCGAAAGCGCCAGCGCGCGAATCTGGACTTCACCAGGCTCGGCGTGGAACGGCAAATCCATCTTGCTGCGCCGCCAATGGTCGCCGCCATCGGGGCTGAACCAGACGCCGGCGCCGACCGTGCCCACACAGATAGTGAATTGCTCAGTCATCGCTCTCACCCCCCGCGCGTCTCATCCAGATCCCATCAGATGCTACGCGCCGTCCGTCTCGCCCGGCATCACTCCTTGGGCGGCTTTTGTGCGTAAAGCCGGCCCCGATGCGATGTTTGCGAAATATGATAGACGATACGCGAACGACTCGAAAATTCGCAAGCCGAAAATCGCAGGCCATCGAGGCGCAGGTGGCGCGACAACCAAACCCGCCGTTTGTGCCTGCGGCCCCGCGCCAGTCAACACAACGTCTCGCGCATCAGGTCAGGGATGGCCTGGTTCCACGTGAGGTGCGTCTTCTCCTCTTTTGTTCAGCGGCCGTCATGTCCCGGAGAGTGAATACCTCCTGCGGCTGGCTGACTTCGCGAAGCTGGTGCAGGCCAAGGCTCGTAAGTGGCTCGGCTGCTGCGGCTGCAAAGCTGGCGGACGTAACCACGCTTTTTCCAAGTTCCGAAGCGAGCTTCTCGAGCCGCGCCGCATGATTGACGGCCGGCCCGATGACCGTAAAGTCGAGCCGGTCCTTGGCCCCGATGTTGCCGTAGGTAACTTCGCCCAGGTGTAGCGCGAGACCGAAGTTTATCTGTTGCGCTCCGCGCTCCGCGCGCTCGAGATTGCGCACGGCCATAGCCGCGACCGTCGCGCGCGCCGCGGCGAGAGCGGCGCGGCAGGGTTCGGCGGCGCCGTGGTCCTCGCGAATTTCGAAGATCGCCAGCATTGCGTCGCCGATGAACTTCAGCACCTCGCCGCCTTCGGCGGCAACCGCCTCGGCGACAGTCTCGAAATAGTCATTGAGCAGGGCAATCACCTCCTGGCGCGGCGCCGAGTCGGTCAGGCGGGTGAATCCGCGCAGGTCGCAAATCCAGATGACCGCGCGAATCACCTCGCCGCTGCCCCGGGTGATCGCACCGGAGAGCACACGCTCGCCCGTGCGATGACCAACGTAGGTGTCGAGCGGGCTGCGCGCGACCCGCCGTGTCGATTGGAGCTCGACGATTATCGCCAGCGCTTCGGCGACCTCGCCCAGCCCTTCAAGCTCCGGGTCGGTGAAGCCGCCGGCGCGGTCGGTCACCCAGGTGATGGCGTTGATCGCGCCATCCGAGCAAACCATCGGCATTGCCACATAGTCAGTTGCACCCTGCTGCCGCAGTACCGGCAGAACGGGATAGTCCTCGGGACAATCGGGATCCGCCAGCCGCCGGCGGAGCATCCGCCCAGTCCTTCTCACTTCCCTCACCGGGCTTTGGGCGAGCTCGGGGGTTTGCACCCGCGCGTGACTTGCGGTTTCCCGCCTGGCGCCCAGCTCGTCGCGCCGCCAGACGTAAGCGGTGGCCGCGACCTGCGGATGCAGAGTGCCTACGGCGCAGAATCCCCGCCACAATGGAATGCCCGCCGCGACGATGCGGCGGCACATCTCGTCGCCGAACTCGCGCATGCGCGTATGGTGCCTGCCCTCCTTGAGCATCCAGCGCACGACATCCGCCGCAGCGTGGTCTTTCTCGTTCATTGCCTCGGAGAGGACTAGTCGAGGTTAATCAGGAAAGCACGATCGACCTGCGTGACAGCCTGCGATAGCCCTCGTAGCAGCTCCGTCTCACGCGTTCACAGTTGACGATTTAAGTAACGCGCTGAATTGTTTATGCAGTTTCCGCAGCTTCGGATCGATGACAATCTGGCAATAGGGCGCGAGCGAATTGTTGCGATAGTATTCCTGATGATAATTTTCGGCTTCGTAAAACGCGCTCAGCGGTACTACTTCGGTCACGATTCTCTTACCCGCCGGTTCGGAATTATTTAGCTGACCGATCAATGCTTCCGCATCCCGCTTTTGATCGTCTGTTGTATAAAAGATGACCGAACGGTATTCGGTTCCTACATCCGCTCCCTGCCGATTCAACGAGGTTGGATCGTGTGTCGCGAAGAACACGACCAGCAGATCATTGTAGGAGATCTGGGCAGGATCATATTTGACTCGAGTAACTTCGGCATGCCCGGTCTGGCCGGTGCAGACTTGTTCGTAAGTCGGATTTGCGGTCGTGCCTCCCGCATACCCCGGCATCACGGACACCACGCCCTTCAGTTGTCCGAACACCGCTTCGGTGCACCAGAAGCATCCGCCACCGAAGACCGCAGTTTCCGTTTTTTGATTCATGTCGACAAGAATAACTCACCAATTTCGAATGTAAACGGGTAGACTTGGCCATCGCCAGACACGCTTATGGACACCGGACGGCTCGAAGCTTTTACCGACGGCGTAATCGCCATCATCATCACCATCATGGTGCTGGAGATGAAACCGCCGCAAGGCGCCAGTCTTGCCGCGCTGAGTGCCAGCACGCCGATGTTCCTGGCTTACGCGCTGAGCTACGTCAACGTCGGCATCTTCTGGAATAACCACCATCACATGTTGCATGCCACGGAGCGCGTCGACGGCAAGGTGCTGTGGGCGAACCTGTTCCTGTTGTTCTGGATTTCGCTGATGCCGTTCGCGATTCGTTGGATGGATGACGCTCATTTCACGGCCTTGCCAACCGCGGCCTACGGCGTGACGCTTGCGATGGCGTCGATCGGATACATCCTGTTGGAGTGGGCGATCGTCGCCTGCAATGGCGCGAGTTCCGCGTTGGCGCGTGCGGTCGGGAGCGACTTGAAAAGCGAGCTCTCGCTGCTGGCTTATGCGGTTTCGATCGCGCTGGCCTTCGTACGTCCGTGGATCGCGATCACGCTGTACGTGGTGGTTGCGCTGATGTGGCTGGTGCCTGACCGGCGCATCGAATCAGTCCTCAAAGAGTGAGAGTACCTGCCCGCGCGCGTCCGGCTCTCAGCTTCTACCGCGCGAGGTATCCCCCATCGACGAGGAGAGGGCAGCCGGTCACGAACGACGCCTCGTCGGAGGCGAGAAACAGGATCGCGTTGGCGATCTCCTCGGGTTGGGCGTTACGTCCCATAGGTTCCAGACGAGCCGCCTGGCGCCAGAACTCGGCCGCTTCCTCGACGGTGGCTCGTTTCAGGATATTGGTTTCAACGTTTCCCGGACATACGCAATTGACTCGAATACCGTCTGCCGCGTACCGCGAGGCCAAAGACTTTGTGAGTTGGAGCGCGCCGGCTTTGGTGATGTTGTAGGCGAAGGTACTCGCGCCTTCCATCTCCTGGCCGATGAAAGAGGAAATGGAGGCCAGGTTCACGATGGCTCCCTTCTTTCGCTTGAGCATATGAGGGATGACGTGTTTGCAACATAGGAACATGCTCTTCAGGTTGATATCCATCAGACGGTCCCACTCTTCAACACTCATGTCGGTGACATCCTTGAGGAAATGGATGCCCGCGTTGTTCACCAGGACGTCGATACGCCCGAACGCCGACATCGCTTCCTCGGCCAGATGACGGGCGGTCTCTTCCCTGGCGATGTCGCCCACAACCGTACGGTTCTTGGCTTTACCCAGTTGAGCCGAGACCGTATCGAGGCCCTTGAGGTCGATATCGTTGAGCACGAGGATCGCCCCTTCGCGGGCAAAAAGTGCGGCGGTCGCTCGACCGATTCCGCTGCCGGCGCCGGTCACGATGGCAACTTTGTCCTGAAGCCGCATAGCTTGCCTCCCCTTTGCGAATACTCGATGGAGCGTCGCGCAGATCGACGGAATACGTCAAGGACGAATCGGATCGCCGCAAACCTACATCGACGGCTAAGCTAGAGCGATTTGGACGGCACAATCTCCAGCCGCAACCGCTCCGTTCCGCGGATCACCGTCAGTTCGGCTCTCGTGCCAATCTGCTCTTCGGACAAGAACCTGTGCAGATCGTCCACCGCCCCGACCGGGCTGTCGCCGTAAGCGATGATGATATCGCGCGGCATCACCCCCGCCTTGTCCGCGGGACTTCCGGGCTCGACCGAAGTCACCATCACACCCGTCTCTCTGGCCAGGCGATAAAAGCGTACGAACCGCCGATGCAGCGGCGCGGTCATACCGGCCACGCCGGCATACGCGCGCACGATCCTGCCGTCTCGGATCAGCCGCGCGGCCACGTACTTCGCGGTGTTGATCCCAATCGCAAAGCAGATTCCCTGCGCGGGCAGAATCACCGCGGTGTTGACGCCTATGACCTCGCCCCGCGAGTTCACCAGCGGCCCCCCGGAATTGCCGGGATTGAGCGCGGCGTCGGTCTGAATCACGTCGTCGATCAGCCGGCCCGATTGCGACCTCAGCGAGCGCTCCAGCGCGCTCACCACTCCCGCGGTGACCGTGCATTGGAAGCCGTACGGACTGCCGATTGCGATCGCGAGTTGCCCCACGCGCAACCCGCTTGAGTCACCGAGCGTCGCCGCGGGCAGAGCGGACGCGCCGACTCGAACCACCGCGATATCACTGTGCGGGTCCGATCCGACGAGCGCGCCTTCAAGGCGCCGCCCATCGAGCAGGGTCACGCTGATACGATGCGCGTGCGCGACCACGTGGCTGTTGGTCAGGACGAACCCGTCGGGCGTGAAAACGAAACCCGAGCCGGTGCCAGCCGGCAGCTCGTTCGCGTCCTTGCGCTGAAAGACTTCGATATTTACGACCGCAGGGCTTACCCGTTGAGCCGCATTCGCGACCGCCTCCGAGTACGCGTCCAACAGTCCACTGTCGCGTCCCAAATCGCTGGTCGACCGCACGCCATCGTTGGCCGATTCGTCCAGTACACGCCTTAAAACCAGCTTCATATTTTGTCTTTGACCTCTTGGTTGCCAATATAACCATCGCGTCAAGTGCCTTCTTCCGAACCGTCATTCCAGATGCTCGCAGATGCTCGCGGACGCTCGATTCTCTCGATAAAACGCCAGAAAGCAGCCGTCTGCGATAGCCGCCTTGTCCATGAGCGGGAAGTGCGTTTGTATGGCCGGGTGTACGACCAAGCCCACTGTTTTTTTTCGCGGCGGTGGTGGTGCTGACGATGCTGGCGGTGGAGTCATTCGACCCGCGGCTGATATGGGACGCCACAAACAAGAGCGAGGTTCGAGATGCCTGATCGCGACCCCCCGATGCCGTCGGTCCCAGACTCGAGGGCGGTACCAAAGAAGCAGACGCGGCTGTCGCTGGTGTGGTTTATCCCGATCGTGGCGGCGCTGGTGGGGGTGTGGGTGGCGGTGGCGCGGATTCGCAGCGAGGGACCGAAGATCACGATCGTGTTTCAGTCGGCCGAGGGGCTGGAGGCGGGCAAGACCAAGATCAACTATCGCGGGGTGGACATCGGGACCATCACGGCGATTCGGCTGTCGGAGGATCACGAGCAGGTGATCGCGACGGCGCAGATGACGCCGCGGACCGAGGATTTTCTGGTGGAGGACACGCAGCTATGGGTGGTGCGGCCGCGGATCTCTGGGGCCAACGTGACCGGGTTGGGGACGCTCATCTCGGGGGCCTATATCGGGGTGGAAATCGGCAGTTCGAAGGAGCCCAAGCGCGACTTCGTGGCGTTGGAGACGCCGCCGATCGTGACCGGCGGTGCGCCGGGGCAGTTCTTCGTGCTGAAGACCTCGGACCTTGGTTCGCTGGACACCGGCACGCCGATATTTTTTCGCCGGCTGCAGGTTGGGCAGGTGGCGTCATACACGCTGGACAAGGACGGCAAGTTTTTCACCCTCAAGGTATTCGTGCGCGCGCCCTACGATCAGTACGTCAGCGCGAACACGCGTTTTTGGCAGGCCAGCGGAATCGACGTGTCGCTTTCGGCGAGCGGGCTCAGCGTGCAGACCCAATCGCTGCTGTCGATCCTGATCGGCGGCATCGCCTTCGAGACCCCGGCCAACGGTCCGGTGCTGCCCGCGGCCGCGGCCAACACCCTGTTCACCCTATTCAGCGATCGGACGGAGGCCTTCAGGCCGGCCGCGCGCAGTCCGCAGACTTACCAACTGATCTTCAAGGATTCGGTGCGCGGGCTGGTGCCCGGGGCGCCGGTCGAGTTCCGCGGCATCCCGATCGGCGAGGTGGCGGACATTCGCTCGCAAATCGACCTGAAGACTTTCGCGTTTTCGGTGCCGGTGACTATCCGCCTGGACCCGCAGCGGCTGGGGGTCAAGGTGGTCGAGGGAGCCTCGGGCGCGGACCTCGAGAAGATGCGCCGCAAGCTGATCGACGCCCTGGTGGCGCATGGGGGGCGGGCGCAGCTCCGGACCGGGAACCTGCTGACCGGGTCGGTGTTCGTGGCGATCGACTTTTTCCCTGGTGCGCCGCCGGCGACGGTGGACTGGTCGCAGAGCCCGGTGCAGTTGCCGACCACTCCGGGACAGCTCGCGGCGACCGAGGAAAAGGTGACGAACATTATCAACAAGCTCGACAAGATGCCGCTGGAGCAGATCGGCGATGAGTTGCGCCGTGCGATCGCCGACCTCGATCAGACGCTGGTGACCGCGCGCGGCACGCTGGTCAGTGCGCGCGGCACGATCGACAACGCCAACAATTTCGTCGAGCCCAATTCCGTGCAGAGCCAGGAACTGGACAGCACGCTCCAGGAGGTGAGCGGCGCGGCCCGCTCGTTGCGCGTGCTCGCGGATTATCTCCAGCGCCATCCCGAGGCGCTGCTGCGCGGCAAGGAGGGGGAGGCGAAGTGATGACGGCACGCCGCATCGCGCATCTGATGGTCTCGCTCGGGTGGGTCGCGGCGGCCGCCGCCGGTTGCGGCACCACGGCGCCCTCGCGCTTCTACACGCTTGACGCCACCGCGGTCTCCGACGGCGCGGCGCCGCTCAGCGCGGCGATCATGGTCGGCCCCGTGTCGGTGCCGGCCGCGGTCGACCGGCCGCAGTTCGTGGTCCAGGCCGCGCCCAACCGGGTCGAGGTCGACGAGTTCAACCGCTGGGCGGCGCCGCTCAACAACGGCATCGCGCAAGCCGTGGCCGGCGACCTGGTCAAGCTGCTCGGGACGCCGAACGTGGCCGCGGCGCCGCTGGCCAACTTCGAGCCGGCCTATCGGGTGACCATCGAGGTCCAGCGCTTCGATTCGGTGCCGGGCCAGGCGGCAACGCTCGAGGCGGTGTGGACCGTGCGCAAAGCGGCGGGCGCCGTGACGCGCGCCGGCCGCACGGTCGCGCGCGAGCCCGTGCAGGGCGACGGCTTCGACGCGCTTGCCGCCGCCCACAGCCGCGCGCTGGCCAAACTGAGCGCCGACATCGCCGCCGCGATCCGCGCCGAGGCCCAGGATCGATCGCAAGGGGATCGGCCGCAGGCGGATCGGTCGCCGGTCGCCGGAGCATCGGCCGCAGGGGAATCGGCCGCGGTCAGATAAGCCGTAGCCCCGGCGACTGCGCGCGCATCCAGGGCATATCGAATGCAAATCCAACGAAGGAAAAGCGTCCTATGAAGGACAGCGTCTTGGGAAAATCGCAGGCAGCTCTGCGCCGCTATCTCGCGCCACGCCGACACAGCGCCCTGCTGGTGGCGATTGTGGCTTTGTTCATGGTGCGGCCATTGATCGGCGACGGCGGACTCGCCTCCGCCGTCTTCAGCATCGCACTTTTGGTGCTGCTCCTCTTTGCGCTCTACGCCATCCAGGTCGACGAGTTGGTAGGCGAGCGCGCAACTCTGCTGGCGCAGCGGCGGAGACGCAGCATCATCGGATGGGCGCTCGCAGTGCCCGCGATTGTGGAACGTCTGGCCGTCATTTTCGTGCGCAGCCCCGCACTCTATCTCACCGGTACAGTTATGTGGTTGCTGCTTTTCGTCTTCATAACCTGGCATCAATTGCGGGGCGTCTTGAAGCAGAAGGAGATCACCAGCGAAACCATCAGCATGTCGATTTCGGTCTACCTGCTGCTCGGATTTACCTGGGGCCTGTTCTATATCCTGCTGCATCACCTGCAACCGCTCGCCTTTAACCTCGGCGGCCCGCCCGCTCCGGATTCGGGCACGTCTGAGCAGCAGGCTTTCCCGGTCCTCATCTACTTCAGCCTGACGACGCTTTCGACCATCGGCTTCGGCGACATCACTCCGCTATCCCTGCAAGCCCGCTACGCGGCGGTCGCCGAGGGCATCACCGGCCAGTTTTACCTGGCGATCCTGGTCGCGCGACTGGTGGGAATGCAGATGAGCCGAGCGGCAAATCCTCCGACCGGAACTCAGTCGCAGAGCTCCGAAACCGAAACCCCATCCGAAACATACGGCTGAAGAGCGGACGCCGGCTCCGCGATGCGCTCCATTTCGAGCGTGACTCACCATTGATCGCCACCCCGCAAAACATGGGACCAAAGTCCAATTACGAATATTTCCGGAGTCCTCTATGCTGCCAGCGAGTGGCACGCACACAATCACCAGAAAGGAATAGACTTGGAGGGCAAATGAAAAGCGTTCTATTGAGATTCTTCGTCGCATTGAGCTTGATCGGATCGCTCTGGTCATCGGCAGCGTATGCTCAGAAGCTGCACTCCTTCACACACGAGGAGTTGGAGGACCATCGCCAGGAAAACGTGGTGCGAAACATGCACTTTGCGGACGATGTCCTGAAGGGCAAGTTTCTCGAGGTTTACGTGCCGTACCAGGAAAGCTTGTTCAAGGTCGACAAACAGATCCGCGATCTCACGAGCGAGTACCTTAGTGAACAGGCAGACGGAAAGACGCTGTCGAAGACGCAGGCCAAGGACTTACTCTCTCGAGGGCTGAAAGTGCAGCACGAGCGCGATGAGATTCTGCACACGTACATCGAACGACTGCGGAAGGCGGTTCCGGCCGACGTAGCGCTGCGCGCGTGGGAGGTCGAAAACAAGCTCCGCGCGGAAGCCTCGGCGCTCTACTTGCAGAACATTCCGTTCGAAACCCAATAGACGACCTACTCCCGAAAACGCCGGGCGGGCTTCTTCACACGAAGTCCGCCCTGTCGGGGCCGAGCCAAGTTGATCTTGGGGTCGCCCCGCCCGGATCGAGGTTTGGCTCTCTCGCGGCTTCCCTCCGACGAGAATAAAAACGATGGCAGCTATGCTCGCTCGCGTGTGGGCCCACCTCGGCGGCCGGATCGGCGGGCCAATGACATTTCGGCTGATTGTCCAGCCGGCAGTGTCCGCCTTTTTCGCGATTCGCGCCGGAGTCAAGGATTGTCGCGAAGGCCGCGTCCCCTATGGCTGGGTCATCCTCACAGATCCGCTTAAGCGGGGAAGTCATCTTCGCGAGGGATGGAAAGACGTCATCCAGGTTTCTATCGTCGCGATCGCTATCGACTTCGTCTATCAGATTATGGAGTTGCGCTGGTTCTATCCTGAGGAGGCGCTGATTGTCGCGGCACTTCTGGCGCTGTTACCCTATTTGCTGATCAGGGGTCCAGCCAACCGAATCGCGCGACACTGGCTACGATCCGACGACTTGAGATGAGGGCTCTCATGTTCCGCAGCGTCAGATTTGGATAAAGAGACAACTCAAATGGCCAACCAGTCTGCGCAAGCCGTACCGGAACTCAGCGTCTCGGCAAGATTCGATCTTGAACGGACACGTATCGCCTACGAAAATTTGATGATGTCCTGGATCCGGACGGCGACTTCGCTGATCACTTTTGGATTCAGCATTTACAAATTCTTCCAGATCGAAGGTCAGAGCAATTCCCGTGCGGACCGTCTGATCGGACCGCGCGAATTCGCATTGGCACTGGTCGTGATCGGATTGGTCGCGCTCGCGCTGGCCACGATGGAATACCGTCAGAATATCCGGATCGTAAAAGCGCAGTATCCCAAAAGCCCTCGCTCACTTTCCGGTTTGGTCGCGGCTTTGATTTCGCTTCTCGGGATTGGGGCGCTTTTGGCGATGATCTTCCGCCAATAGGTCCGCGGGGAACGAGATGAAACTGGCCGAGTGAAAAATCATCATAGCGATCAGTCGGAAGATCACACTATAGTTCGATGTCGATGAATCGTATGTACCAGCAACGGCTATCGAATGGATCGGCGGCTGTCGCGCGATGGGCGACTGGCGAGTTTCTCGAAGATCTTGCCGGCGGTTCTCTTCTTCTTCATCGCGCTGATGGTGATCCTCGCGCTGCTCAAACTGTTTATTTCGCAATATTCGATCGAGTTCTATGCCTTCTCCAGGGCCGCAGTCGGCGCACTGATTATGGGCAAAGTGGTTTTGCTGATGGACTGGGCGGAGTCGGGACGCCGCACCAGCACTTATCCCCGCATCGCGGTGATTGCCAGCAAGACCTTCATCTACGGATTCGCGGTGATCGCGCTGGGCATGGGCGAACGACTGTTCCACAGCTATCGCCGGACGGGCGATTTTAGAGACGCGGCCAGCCTGGTGATTGCCAACGCCAATCTCGATCGGTTCCTTGGCTGCGTGCTTCTGATCAGCCTTGTCGTTTCCGCTTACCTGACTATGGAAGAGATCAATCGGGCGATGGGCAAAGGAGCTCTGTTCACGCTGTTCTTCAAGCCTCCTCGACCGACTCCCGCGAAGGGTGACATCAGTCCAAGCGCACAACAGTGATGTGCGGCGTCATCGCAACATGGATGACAGCAGTCTTTGAATCGGTTCCTGGCTTACGGTGATCAAGCCGCGTTCGGGCTGGTTGAGATCCAGGATGACGTAGACCGCGAAGCTTGCGAGCACGATGAAGCTGACCGTGCCCGCGACGTCCGCCTTGTCTGAAGCTCCTTGCTCGCGGCCGACCAGCATCGACGAGACGACCGCGGATATGAGCAGCAGCAACACGACGCTCACCGGCAGCCGGTCCCGTGCCGCGGCCAGGCGAGCGGCGTGATTACTGGTTACGCCGTTGAGCGTGTTGGTCAGAGATACGGCGATCGGCGTACCAGCCACTAAGGCTTGACCGACGAGGACCGTCATTTGGTCCTGCATCTGTTGCATCTGCCCGAGTGCGTTTTCCAACGTTGCCTCGTCAAGGCTCCGGCCGGTCAACTCCAGGCGCAGCTTGGTGTAGCTATGGAGGACGCCCTGCAATTTCGTTCTTACGGGCTCATTCAGCAGGCTCGCGCAGGTGTAGAAATCACCGATGGCATTGCTGTCCGCGACGACCATCAGCCGGCGCTGGTCGTGCTTGACGATCGCCATCGAGAAGGTGAAACCGATTAGCAAGCCCAAGAGCGCAAGACTCGCGTCCTCGAATTTGGATACCGGCACCTCGCCGGGTTCGGCCCGTAGGTGTTGTCCATGCCAGCGCCCGAACTTCCAGGCCGCGAACATCGCAGGCGCGAGCGCCAAAGCGACTAACCACGAATCAACTTCGGCAAATATGCTGTGCATGTCTCATGCCCGTCGCACCTTCCGCGTATTCCCGTGTGTTTCCCGCATCGGCATCTTTAGCAGAAGCTTCAATTCATTGCGCGCGCAAATGCGGGTGCGAACGGCCAACCCCGGCGACATCGGACTAAGGTCCGATGGTCTCTGCTCGCATGGAAAGTAAAACTGCCGTACTGTTTCATCGCGCGCACGCCGGTAGCTTATGAGAAAGACGGCAATTCCTCGCTCGGGCGGCAAGTCCGCCGGAAAACGGCTGGCCAAGCGGCTTCCGAAGCTCGAACGCAAGAAATTCGAAAGCGCGCTCGAGAAACTGCATGTCGAACTCGTGAAGCTTCAGCTCTGGGTGAAGCATAAGGGCCTCAAGATGGCGATCATCTTCGAGGGGCGCGACGCCGCCGGCAAGGGCGGTATCATCAAGCGCATCACCGAGCGCGTCAGTCCTCGAGTGTTCCGCGTGATAGCTCTCCCGGCGCCGACGGAACGCGAAAAATCGCAGATGTACATACAGCGATATGTCAAACACCTCCCTGCCGCGGGCGAGGTCGTGATTTTCGATCGTAGCTGGTACAACCGCGCGCTGGTCGAAAGAGTGATGGGCTTCTGCACGGACGAACAGGCGAATTACTTTCTGCGCATGTGCCCCGAGGTTGAAGACGCGTTCGTCCGTTCGGGAATCATCCTGATCAAGTATTGGATCGAAGTTAGCCAGGAAGAACAGACTCGCCGCTTCCTCGCACGGATCCATGACGGCCGCAAAATCTGGAAGCTCAGTCCGATGGACCTCGAATCGCATCGCCGCTGGTATGACTACTCGCGCGCGCGCGACACGATGATGGCCGCGACCGACACCAAGGTCGCGCCCTGGTACGTGGTGAGGTCGGACGACAAGCGGCGCGCACAGCTAAACTGCATCGCGCATCTGCTCAGCCTGATTCCATACAAAGACGTGCCGCGACAACCGATCAAGCTGCCCAAGAGACAGAAGCCGAAGGGTTACAAAGAACCCGCGCGCCGAAACAACTACGTGCCCGGCGTTTATTGAGCCGACTGCGGGTCCGGACACGCGTGGCCGACAGTCTCTCATCGAAGGCAGCCACGCCGCGAGCTAGCCGCCGAGAATGGAACTGGCGCGGCCACCGCGCATAGGACCAAGGTCCAATTTGCGCCGCTTATATCCGTAGGACACGATGAGGACCGTCAGACACCCGCGGAAGACCCGGCAGTCTGACAAATCGACGCATAGATGCGGGGGAGTTCAACATGAGAACGAAACGATCGTCACGAGTAAACGGATTCGCAATGTCGCTCGGGCTGCTGGCGGGGGCCATCCTTTTGGCCGGCGCGCTGTCCGCGTGCGGCTCGGCGACCAGCCAGGGTCAGGTCACGTTACAACCGGTAACGCCGACCGGACAGGCTGCTCCAAGCGGTGCGGCTCAATTCCTGGGCGCTGATGCTTCGCTGCTTCAGCCCGGGGCCGAGGGCCAAGCGGCCTTTGTATACGTCAACCCCAGCGTACAGTGGAGCACCTACACAAAAGTCCTGCTGAAGCCGGTTGAGTTCTGGGATACTCCCGACACCACTGTTTCTCCGAATGATCAGAAAATGCTGACCTCGTACTTTTACAACTCGCTGCAACAGAACCTGCAAAAGAATTTCACCCTGGTCGACCAACCGGGGCCCGGAGTAATCACCGTGGCGGTCGCGATTATCAATGCCGAGGCGGCGACGCCCGGCATGCGATCCGTTTCCGTGGTCATTCCGCAGGCTCGCATTTTAAACTACGCGCAATCCGTTGTGACCGGCCATGCGGCTTTCGCCGGCTCAGCCGAAGCGGCGTTCAAAGCCACGGATTCGAGCACGGGCCAACTGTTGGCGGAATCGGTCGACAGGCGTCTGGGCGGGATGGCAGTGAGTAGCGCCGCGCAGGTGCAATGGGGCGACGCGGAGGCCGCGATGGACTATTGGTCGCAGCGTATCACTCAGCGCGCGGTCGCGCTCGGAGCCGGCACTCCGGCCGCCACAGGCCAGCCCGCGGCGAGCAACTAACTACTTACGGACTGTGGCGTTCGGCTAATATCCTCCGCTAGCATCGAACGAGACGGCGGAAGGATGCGCCCGGAATCGGCGCATCAACATCGTGGAACTGGATCGGACCCCGTAGCGAGGGCGCCCTGCGGATCTTTCAACTCAGACCACGGGGCCAAACAGAAGGAGACCGATGGTGAATATAAAAAAGTCTTGCTCGCACGCGCTATTGATATTCGCAGGCGCAGCGTTCGGAGGCTTTCTCTGTGCCCATGTCTGGCCCAGCGATTCCTCGGCGATGGCCGCTATGCGGCATCCGAAGACCCTCACGGCGGAAAAGTTCGTCATGGTCGACAGTGGCGGAAAGCAACGCGGCGCGATGCAGGTGTCGGAAGACGGGATGGCGACGGTCTCGCTCAATGACGCCAGCGGCAAAGACCGTGCCGAGTTGCGGGTCGCCGGAGACGGTAGCGCGGGCCTGGGCTTTTTCGATCAGCAGGGCGACGAGGTCGCGGTCTTCGGCGAAGGCGACGATGGACACTCCGGGGTCAGGATCTTCGGCCCGCACGGCAAGCAGGTGGCGGCTCTCGGATTCCTACCGACGGGTGAGAGCGCGCTTACCCTTTACGATGCGAGCACGGGCCGGGCGCGTGCAGGATTGGGAGTCGCGGCCAAGGGCGAGCCCGCACTTGTGTTGCTCGACCAAAGCGGTGCCGACCGCGCGGAACTCAGTCTGCGAACCGACGGCCGACCCGGTCTGGCCCTGGTCGATGGACAGGGCAAGGTCATCGCCGGACTGCCGGAAATTCAGTCCAACCCCGCACCGAACCAGTGAGGCTGAAGCGTGAAACCTGACAGCGTGATCGGATACTCCGCCGCGCAGCGCATGCGGACGGCGGTCGCGGCAATGTTCGTGGCCTCCGCCCTCCTGCTCAGCGCGTGCTCTGGACAGCCGCTTTCCACGCGCGAAAAGGGCGCCGTCTACGGCGCGGCCGGTGGCGCGGCGACCGGTGCGATAATCGGCGCCTTCACCGGCAATCCCGGCGCCGGAGCGGCCATCGGGGGTGGTCTGGGCCTGCTCGGCGGCGCCCTGATTGGCAATTCGATGCAGAATCGGGAGACCCAACAGGCTCAAACTCAATCGCAGATTCAACAGCAACAGCGCGAGATTCAACGCCAGCAGTACGAGATCCAGGCGCTCAAGAATCAACAAGGGGGCTAGTGACATCTCCCTGACTCTGGACGCACCTCGCGACCAGGAACTGAAAATCCAAACTCGAAAATTAATCCAAGCCTGCATAGGGCCCCGCTCCGTATTCCCCGAGATCCTCCAGAACAATTGCGGGCAGCTTGGGGGGAACAGGACCAAAGTCCAGCTTACGCGACTGCGATGCATGTGACATTAATGGCGCGACGCTGACAGCAATGCGCGGCGCGCACGGCTCGTCGTGTGGTCGTGGCGCCCAGGGAAGTGAAGAGGGGTTACAAGTATGTCCGAGCGGAAAAAGCGGCCTTTAGCCACCTTCGCGCGGCGGCCGATCTACGTGCTGCTGGCAGCGATCGTCGCTGGATGCGCCGGCGCATCGGTTGCGCCGCAAAGCCAGAGCGCGCCCGTAACCGGCGGCCGCCCAAGCGCCATCTATGTCTATCCATTTGCGGCGACCGCGCAGGACGTGACGCTTAACCAAGGGCTCTTCCAGCGGACGTATCAGAACCTGACCAATGCGAATACCGATCAGAATCAGGCTCAAATTGCCGAAACCACTGCTCAGGCTCTCGCGGCCAACATCGTGCAGGAACTGCAGAGTAAAGGTTACAACGCCGTGCAGGTGGCGCGCGGCACGCCGATCAGCAGCAACAACGTGCTCATCGTTGACGGCGAGTTCGTCAATATCAATGAAGGCAACCGGCTCCGCCGTATGGTGATCGGCCTGGGAACTGGTCAGGCGACTCTGGACACGAAGGTGCACGTGTACCAGATGGCCAACGGCAGCGCCACGCAGATCCTCGATTTCACCACCCACGCCGACAGCGGGAGTATGCCCGGAGCGGCCCTGACGGCTCCCGCGGGAGCCGCCGCCGGTGGGGCGGTGGCGGCGGCCTCACTGGCCGCCAATCTCGCCGGCGGAGCCGCGAAAACCTATACCTCGTCGACCGGATATCTCGCGAAGCAGACTGCGGATCAGTCGGTCACCTATATGTCGCAGTACTTCGTGCAGCAGGGATGGCCGTCCTAAGCGAAGGCGCGCTACCGGCTGAACAGGCCTGATCGGAACATGGTTAAGGCGTCAACGGTTCGCGCCCCGCTCCCCCCTTATGCAATCTCCGGAAGGGCGGAAAATCTCTACACCTCGGCGCTGGGCCGCCGTCACCGCGTTGAACGGCCGCTGGGTCAGGTCAACAGCGCGGCGAACAACAACGGGCTATGCACGACGAAATTTTCGGTCGGGCACAGGAGCCTCGGAATCCCCTTCCACCGCGAGGCGCAGAAGATCCATCGCTGCCGCAATGCCTGACACCATCGATCCCGCACAGGTCGCGGACGCGTGATAAAACTCGCCCTCGAGGGTACGCAGATCCTTCACACGTAATTTAGCCCTCCCTGAACTAAAGGCCGGGCTGGATTAAGGACTGGAGTTAACGCAAGCGTCTCAATTTCGAAGCTTCCGGTCCGCCGTGCCGCTCCGTCAGTTGCAATACGATGCGGCGGATATCCGGTTACGTCGACACCCCGCGATCGGCGGCGCCTCATTTTCTGTAATCTCGAAGGGCTAAAGAAAGCTGGGATCCCCAACTTGGAAGTTAGACTAACGGGCACGTTCATCCAGCGATCGCAACATGTTGAAATCTGTTTTGTATCGCTGGTTTATGATATCGGTCGCTCTGGGCTCGACCGGGGGAGGTAGAGCCAATGGCGCAGTCCGGAACGGTAACATTCCTCTTTACTGACCTGGTCAGCTCGACTGAACATTTGCAGCGCGCCGGCGACGAGGCTGGCCAGCAAGTGTTTCGTGCCCATCACAAGGCGATGACCGATGCGGTGACGATGACGGGCGGCCAGGAGTTGCAATGGTTGGGCGATGGAGTCCAGGCGGTCTTTGAATCGGCCGCCGATGCGGTGCGCTGCGCGATCCAGGTGCAACGCACTGCGCGTCGGCCCGTCGCTAACATGCAATTTGAAATCCGCATCGGGATCCACGCCGGCGAGGCAATGCGGGGAGAGGATGGCTATTTCGGTATACCGGTGATCGTCGCGCGCCGGCTTTGCGACCGCGCTAAACCGGGACAGATTCTGTGCAGCAGGCTAGTTGCCGATTTACTGGCCTCGCGGCAAGTGTTCAGTTTCCGCGACATCGGAGACCTCGAGTTGAAGGGTCTCGGCGCGCCGCTGAAAACCTGCGAGGTGCTTTACGAGCGCAATGATCCGACCGCGCTCCTCAACCGGACGCCGTTCGTCGGGCGTTCCCTGCAACTCAAAAGACTGTCGGCCAAGCCGGAACTCTCGTTCAACGGCCACGGCGCCGTGGCCATGTTACAGGGGGAACCAGGAATCGGGAAAACTCGCACGCTCGAGGAGTTCACCGATATCGCGCGTCAGCGAGGCGCAATCGTGCTGCGGGGCGCTTGCTACGACGGCGAATTCCAACCCCCATACGGCCCCTTTGCCGAAGTGATCGTCGAGTATGCGCGCAGCGCTTCTCCCGAAGAGGTCAACGCGGTTTTTCGGAGCGTGCGCGCCCACGCTGGCGCGCATAGCGCCGGCTCTACGCCGATATTTGGGAGACCTTCCCGAGCCTCCTGAGCTCGGCAAGGAAGAGGAACGCTTTCGACTGCTGGACGCGGTAGCGCAATCGCTGATCGCGATTTCGGAGATGAACCCGCTGGTTCTCATCTTCGATGACCTGCACTGGGCCGATCGCGGCACGGTAGCGATTCTTAACCATGTATCTCATTTCGTGCCGTCGCATCGGATCTTGCTGCTTGGCGCGTACCGCGACAGCGAGGTCGGACAGCGCCATCCGCTGTCGGGGGCTCTGGCAGGAATAAGGCGCCTGCGCGATTTCGAGAATATCGCGCTCAAGGGGCTTGAGGGCGACGAGGTGGCGGACCTACTCGGCATCATTGGTGACCAGCAGGCGCCGGATGATCTGGTCAGGAGTCTCAGCGCGGAAACGGCCGGCAATCCGTTGTTCATTCGCGAGGTGCTGCTGCACCTGATGGAGGAGGGGAAGATTTTCGGCGACGGGCAGAGCTGGACTTCCCAGGTCAACTTGCAAGCGCTCGGAATCCCCGAGGGAGTGCGTCAGGTGATTGGGCGCAGAACCATGCGGCTGTCCGATGAAGCGCGCAAACTGCTGTCGGTGGGCGCGGCATTCAAGGGCGCGTTCTCGTTTGGCATCGCGGCCGCCGTTGCAGGCCTCGACGAGCAGGCCGCGCTGGACGCCGCGGACGAAGCGCTGGACGCGCAGTTGCTAAAGCCCGGTCCGAACGCCGAGAGTTTTGATTTCACGCACGCGCTGATTCGCCACACGCTTTACTCGGAACTCAACGCGCCACGCCGGGTGAGATTGCATCGGCAGATAGCCGAGGCCATGGAACGGGAGTGGGGCGACCTTGCGAGCGAACATGCCGCTGAAGTGGCCTACCAGTTCTGGCGCGGTGCTACGGCGTCGGGCACCGAGCGTGGTGCGGACTATGCGATCGCGGCGGCGAACAATGCCGAAGAGGCTTATGCCCACGACGAGCTGGTGGTTTTCCTTCGGATCGTGATCGAACTGCTGGCGGCAGCCGATCCGCGGCGGCGTGACTTGCTGGTGCGGCTGGGGATGGCTCTGACGTGGACCCTTCAGGCCGAGGAAGCTTTGAAGGTCACCCGTGAGGCTGCCGAATTGATCGCAACCGCGGATGGGTCTGACGCCGTGGCCGACTATTTGGAAAATGCCGCACGTGCGATGAACGCCGCTGGCCTGGCGGAGCCCGCCTGGGAATTGGCGACGGAAGGACTTCGATTCATCGGCAATCGGCGCGATATCGTTTGGGCCAGCATGAGCGAGTTGGACCGGATCCGCGAGGAAGCGAATGACCCCAACAGTGCCGGCATACGTCTGGATTCTCCAGGGCTGCGCGAATGGCGCGCAATGCTGAAGCAATTGCCAGTCAAACAGATTATTGCTCACGGTATGGAGCCGTCTGTTCGGCGTCAACTATTTTTGCCGATAAGCGACAAGTATTTTTGCCGGTGGTCGCCAGGTTAACTGGTCCTTTTGTCCGATAAGATCGAGGGCGGTCACTGCGATACTCAGATTTGGCCCACCCCTGGTTGAGTTCCTCCTTTTCTGAAGAGAGATTGTAATTGTCTGGTCTTTTCGTTGGTGCGCGTTAGGAGACGCGCGCAGCGCGCACCTTGCGCGATCAGCGTTACTAACGCGCTCCACCAGCATCGACTTCATCGAATCAACCTGGGCTCGCATCGACGGCTTCGCCGGGCTGGCCAGCATCGGTGCGACGACGCTTCCGAGTCCGGTAGCTGGGAACATTGAACTCCAGGATGGTCGCGTGATGGACCAGCCGATCGATCGCGGCCGCGGTCGCCATAGGGTCCTTGAAGATCCGTTCCCAGTCGCTGAACACCAGGTTACTGGTGACCAGCATGGAGCGCCGCTCGTAGCGTTCCGCGATCAGAGTGAACAGGACTTCCGCCTCTTCGGGGCTCTGTTTGACGTAGCCAATATCATCCAGGATCAACAGCTCGATCGAATCGAGCCGCCGCAGCTTTTGCGGCAGCATCAGATCGCGCTTGGCGGCGAGCAGTTCCTGCACCAGCTGATAGGCGGGACGGAACAGCACCGAATGGCCCAACTCAATGAGCGCGTTGCCGATCGCGCAGCCGGCGTGGCTCTTGCCCACTCCGGGCAGACCAAAGGCCAGCGCGTTCTCGGCCCGTTCCAGGAACTCGCCGCGTGCCAACTCTCGCAGCTTGCGCATCAGCGGCGCGGGCAGCGTGCCCGCGTCCAGTGTCTCGAAGGTTTTGCCGGGTGGAATCTGCGCGGCGCGGCGCAGGCGCGTGATCTTGCGCTGCTCGCGCGCTTCGGCCTCCATCTCCAGTACTTCCAGAACTAGCAGCAGCGCGTCGCGATGGCCGGCGTTCTCCAGGCGCGGACCTAGTTCCGGTGCCGCGGTGCTGAGATTGAAACCGGCGAGCAACTGGGTAGTGCGTTCGACGACATCGATCTGAGCGGCTTTCATGATGCTGCTTCCGCCAGCAACGCGTCGTAGACCTTCAGGTCCGGCGCGCCGATCATGACCGTCGGAACGATCGGCCGCTCAGGTCTGACCGTATGACGAACCCGGTCCGCGTCGAATCGCTCGCCGCCATCCAGCAGCTCGTCCAGGGCCTGCTCCACCAGCTGCTCGCCGCTAACCGCCGCCAGGTAAAGGATTCGCACGTACTCCGGATCGGCCCGCTCGCTGTGGAAGCCGCGCAGCGCATCGTAGGTGCGTCGGAAGACGAGACTCGGGAACAACTCCTCGCGCCAGCGGTAGCGAGCAAAGGCGCCGGGCTTCTTCACCAGCGACCAGATCACGTGATGATAATCGATCCGCGCCCAGCGCTGCCCGCGCCGCCGCGGCAGCCGCTCCACCAGCTTACCCGCGTAGTACACCTCGAGTTGATCGTGATGGAGATGGACTCGGACTCGTTCGCCGATTAATCGCGCCGGAACCGAATAGGTGTGGTTAACTACCCGGATCGTGCTCCAGCGGCGGACCATGACTGTGAACGTGGTATATGCGGGCAACGCGATCACCGGCAGCGGGCGCAGATGTCCTCGCTCCTCGACCAGTTTCTCGCCGCGCAGCGCGTTGTGTTCGCGCTCGATCACTTCGCGAACCCAGCGCTGATACTCGTCCACTGATGGAAAGTCGTGGCTGCCGCGCAGCACCAGCATCTGCGCCAAGATCGACTTGGTCCGCCGATGCGCCTGCTCGACCACCCCATTCTCGTGGGCTTTGCGCGGGAAGATTCGGGTGGACTTCAGTTCGTAATGATCCAACAGACTCTGGTAACGCCGGGTGAGGGCTCGGCCACCGCTGACCGGCAGTTCATGCGTCGCCGCCGATAGATTGTCAGAGCGCAACACTTCTACCACGCCGCCCAGCCGCCAAAGCGCCTCCTGCACCCCGAGCAGCAGCGCTTCGTAGCTTTCGCTCAACGCCACCGTCGGCCAGCGCCAGCCGCTGAAGCTCAATACCAACTCAAAGAGCAGATGCTCGAACGGTGCACCACCGATCGTCACGCCGAGTTCGTCGCAGTTGGTGAAGTCGTAGGCCGCTTCGCGTCCGGGCAGATGTTCCTGGGGAAAGAACACTTCCTTGTCCGGCCCGTTCAACGCCCGCCATTGCCGGATCCGCCGCTGTAGCGTGCGCAACTGGCCTTCGCTGAACTGCCCCGGATGCCGGCGGTTCAATTCCGTCAACAGCGTGGTCGCCTCCAATACACCCTTGGAGTCTTCCGCCAACAGCGGCTCCACTTCGCTCTCAAATACCTCGGCAAACGGATCCTTCCGCGTTCGCCAGGTGTGCGGCTTATGCCGCTGCGACGGAAGCAATCCGTGCTCCCACTTGCGCGCGCTCCGCACGCTCATTCCAGCTGCTGCCGCCGACGCCTCCTGTGTCTTGCCTGCCATCCGTCTTCTCCGCAACACCCCGACCTGCGCGTCCTTCATCATGGAGCTTCACCGCCTGGCTCCACTTCTCTCGCGCGCCGCCGGGACGGCCACAACCGGCAAATCTAATTGTCGTTAGCCGGCAAATTTAATTGTCGTTGATCAAGCCGTCGTTCGATTCACGCGACGAGGTACTAAGCACCCCAGACGCTCCTCCCCTCACACTGACGTTTCTGGCCGGCGAGTATCGGCGCAGCCTGCCCGCCTGGGAACGGGAAGCCGGCGACGCCGAGCGAAAAGGCCGCGTCGCGTGGGCCATGAATTCATGGGCTAACGTAGCGCGTTGTCATATTTCGCTGGGTGACTTCGTTGCCGGACAAGCAGCCTATGACCGCGCGCTGGCGTTGTCGGCGCGCACCATCGGGCAATCGTTACATCTCTTGAGCCTCTTCGCGGTGAAGCAGGAGATGCTCATCGCGTTGAACTCCGGATGGGAAGAGATGCGGCTCGATGAAGGCGCCAAGAGCCTCATCAATCGGCCATCGGTCGAAACTCGCTGGGCCTTCGCCGCGATCTGTTCGACCGCTGCATATATATTCGCGCGTTTAGGAGAATCGGCGGTCGCGCTGCAGTGGCTGGCGCAGATTCCCACCGCACTCGAAGTCGGGGCGCCGTGTTTTCCGCTCTATGGGATCCTGGCCTGCAACTCCGCTTTTGCGCTCTGGCTGATGAATCGGGCTGACCACACGGAAGTCATCGAGCGGAACCTGCGTGAGAAGGTTCTGGTCACCGACTTTCGCCCGCCCATGCGAGACTGTCGTCTATCGATTGCCAGATTGTGCGCGCTGCAAGGGCGATATGATGAGGCGAGCGATTGGTTCGCCAAGACCCGCGTCGTGCTCGATGAACAGGGGGTACGGCCGCTCCGCGCGATAACGGATTACGATGAAGCCTTGATGTATTTGCGGCGAGGAGAATCGGGTGACGCCGACCGCGCGCGGCCACTTTTCGAGACCGCAATGGAGCAGTTCCGCAACCTCCGCATGACCGGATGGATTCAGCAGGTCGAGGCCACAGGCCTGGGCTGATCCACATCCATAGTCTTTTCTGGCTCACGTCCAAAACAAACGGCTGGACTGTGGCTGGCCCAAACCGCAGGGTCACGACTGCGAAGCTTGCGCGACAGCCTCATCGGCTCGAAGTAGCCATCCATTCATTCCGATCGCGCGAAACTGATCGCGCGCGGAATCGAGCAGTGGCTTTGCACGATCCAGGTCTCCGCTCGATGCGCGCCGGATGTACATTGTGGCTTCGTCGTAGTCAGTTAGCGCGCGTAACGGACGAGCGCCCTGATCGTCCAGCACCTCACGCGCCTGCGCGAACCAGTCGATTGCTTCGTCGTAGCGATTCTGAACGGCGCACAGGCGCGCCAGCGACAGCCGCCCATCGCGCATCGGATAGCGAAAGTCTGGAGGAATGACTTTGTCGCGGATGTTGCGCTCCACGACCTCGGCCGATTCACTGCGGTTCAGCATCCAGAGCGCCGCGGCCGCATCGCAGACCAGGGCGCTGTAGGTTGGCTCCCAGGACGCTCCTCTTTCAAACGCCTCCTTCAAGGTCCCGATCCATTCCAAGGCCACGTCGGTTTGGTTGATGCGTGCAAAGAAGTACGCGCCGCAGGCGCGAATCATGGCGAATGCCCAATTGTTTTCCGGTGACGGCTTGTTGAGTACGTCCAGGCTGCCGGCGTTCTCAAGCAGCGCCTCCCACCCTTCGTCGGTTGCCAGCCTCATCTCGTGCTGTGCGCTCAACAGATTCAGATTGAGCATTCGGCTTGATATCGAACTGCTCGCCCGCGCCGCCAGCAAAGCGCCGCGCTCCAAGGATGCACGAGCCGCGCTGAGTTCGCCGAGCGCTATGTAACAGCTTGCGGTATTGCCCCAGGCCGTAATTGCCCATCCTATCCGGCCCTGGCTTTCGGCATCGCCGGCCTCTTTCTGCCACAACAGCAGGCTGCGTTTGTATTCACCGGCGAGAAGCAAAAGCGTCGCGGGATTGGGCGCCGTCTCCTTGATGATCTCAAGCCTCGACTGGTAGCGCGGGTCGAAGCCGTGGCCCTTGACCTGCTCGGCCGGCAGCGAACGAAGGAATCCACGCCATTCTCGCTGGCCCGCGGAATCAACACGGATACCAGGGTTGCCCGGATCTTCAGCTTCTTCGCGAAAGAGGTCGACCTCGCGCAGACTCGCCCAGATCACATCGCGGCGATCGCCGGCGAGTTGCAAAGCTTCCTTGGCGAGTTTCCAGGAGTCGCGCGCGAGGCCCGCGGCGTATAGCGCTCGGGTAACCTGTTCAAGATAAACGGTGGCGGCGACAGGCCCCTGGGCGGCAACAATCAGATCGCTCGCTTCGCGCGCGGCCGTGCAAGCGCCCTCGCCGTCCAGGGTCCAGGCCAGCGCGAAGCTCAGGCGCGAAAGTAGTGTGACTCTCCGGGAGTCGCTGGGCGGCAACAGGTCGAGCGCAATACGAATGAATCCGAGCGCTTCGTCGTGAGCGTACGCAGCCTCCGCCTGGTCGGCCGCGGCTATGGAGTAGTCGACTCCGCGATCTCCACCCGAGGACGAGGCTCCGCGCCAGAACTGGTACGCAATCTCCGCGGCATGTTCTCGAATCCGTGCCCCCCAGGTCTTTTCCATGGCTTCGGCGATTTTGCGGTGAAGTCGCACGCGCCGCGCGGAATTCATGCCCGAATACAATGTGTGGCGGATGAGCGCGTGCGTAAAATCGAGACTGTCCGAATTCGCGCCGGAGCGCAGCAGTTGCGCCTCCAGCGCCTCATCGACCGCGGCCAACGCACTCGATTCGTCCAGTTCCGCAACCGCTGCGGCAACCTCGAAGGAAAACGCCCCCTTGAAAGCGGCGCCCACCGTCAGTAGACGACTGGCGTCGTCCGAAAGGCGGCTAATCCGCTTGTTGACTACCTCGCGCACTCCCTCGGGAATCTTGAGTTCCGCGACATTGATCGCGGTCACCCATTCGCAGCCGTCGCGGAAAATCTTGCCCTCTTCCATGAGGTGCAACAGCACCTCGCGGATAAAGAACGGATTGCCGCCGGTTTCCGCGCCAATCGCCATCACCAGCGCGTCTGGAGCATCCTGATTGGCGATCGTACCAAGCAGAACCGCGACTTCCCCGGCGTCAAGTCCTTTGAGCTGAATGCGTTCAGTGTTGGTCAAACGCCGCATCGCCGCCACTGCTCCGTTCAGCGGATGCGTGTTGCCGACTTCCGCATCGCGATAGACGGCGATCAGAAGGATAGGATTGGCGCCGGCGAAATGCGCGACGTGATTCAACATCCCTACTGTGCCCCGGTCCGCCCAATGCAGATCATCAAATACCAACACGAGCGGCGCCCGCTGCGAGAGCGCGATCAGAAATTGCGATACTGAGTCCAGCAACCGGAAGCGTTCCTCATCCTTGTCGAGCCTTGCGGGTTCCGGAATGTTATTCAGTTGTCGGTGCAGTGAGGGAGCGATACGAGCCAGTGTAGGCGCGCCGTTGCCGAGCACCGCTTTCAACTCGGCGGTTTCAGCGTTACTGGCATAGTCCGCGATAAGTTCAGCGAACGGCCCGTAGGGAGGCTGCCACTCGCCGTCGTAGCATGCGCCCCGCAGAACTCTCGCGCCGCGCTGGCGTGCGAGATCGGCAAACTCTTCGAGTATCCGCGTTTTGCCCATGCCGGGCTCCCCGACGATCATCACAATCGAGCCCTGCCCGTTGCACGCTTCTTCGAGCTTGGCCGAGAGTCTGCTCATCTGATGGGTGCGCCCGACGAACGGCGTCCGCTGAAGCATCGTCGCGGGATCGTTGTTCTCATATACTACTTCGCAAACGCTGACCGGGACCGCGAAGCTCTTCAGTGCGAGCGGGCCGAGATCGCGAAAGTTGAATGTCTGCCGGGCCGACAGCAAGTCGGCAATCAGCCGGCTGCACAGTATCTGCCCCGCCGCGGCGCGGTCGCAAAGACGCCTCGCGAGCACGACCGGTGTGCCGAAATATCCGCCGTCCCGTCGCAGCACCTCTCCGGCGTTGATCCCGATTCGTATTTCGAAGCGCACGCCCGCGACCGGGCGGCGCGCCGTCTGCTGGATGGACATCGCACAACGGACCGCGTCGGCAGTGGAGTCGAATACCGCCAAGACCCCATCGCCGAGCCATTGCAGTTCCTCTCCGCCCGCGGTAGTGACCGCATCGGTCATGAGCTTGTGATGGGCTCGAAACAGTACCTGCCCGCCCTCATCGCCCGCCCGTTGAAGGTGCTCGGTCGAATTGACCAGGTCGGTGAACAGAAGCGTTACGGTTCGAGACTGCGGCATGAATAACTCGCCAGTGACTGCGCTGGCTATTTTCCGCTCACGAAGACCGCCCAGGCGGTCAAGCAGATGAAGATGCTGGCGAGGTCAAACAAGGGACCGAAAGACTCAAGTCTCGCGCATACTCCGGTGATCACGTAAGCGGCTCCGGCCGGTTGTCCCATTCGCCACGCTGCCACTTTAAGATCGCGCGAAGCTTCAGAATTACTCCTAATGGAGACTACTATCCGCGGCTATTGCTCTGTGCATCTCTAATGTTGACCCTAGTATTTATGATGCTTGAGAGTCAATTGAATAAACCTTATCGCGCGGTGATTACCACGCCGTCGCGTAGAGGCGCTCACGAAGGCAGAATGAACATAACGATGCCAATGCTTAACTTTGACCAGAAAAGCGCACCGAAGGTTATAACGTCGAATATGCTCGGCTTGCGATCGATACGCGATCGGGCTAGAGCCACGTAAATCTGACCAAGGCAGCATCGGCAACCAGGGACGGTGAATCGAATGAGCGATCTGAATCTCGACCTCTGTTACATGACGGCAACAGAGGCAATTGCCGCCTTCAAGTCGCGCGCTCTTTCTCCGGTCGAGCTTCTCAAGGCGATCATCGCGAGATGCGAACAGCTTCAGCCCAAAGTCAACGCGCTCACCTATACATATTTCGATCGAGCGCTGGAACAGGCAAAGGCGGCTGAGACCCGCTACGCTCGCGGCGGTGAGCAGCCGCGTCCGCTCGAAGGTATCAGTGTCGCAATTAAGGATTTTCATCCGGTCAAGGACGAAATTACTACTTTCGGCTCCAAGATTTATCGAAACTACCGACCAGACTATTCGGCGCCGACTGTTCAGCGGCTATTGGATGCTGGCGCGATCATGCACTGCCGTACAACCACCCCTGAGTTTGCTCATACAGGTGTGACGGCAAGCCCCCTTTGGGGCATCACGCGCAATCCATGGAATTTGGAATATACACCGGGAGGTTCCTCAGGCGGCGCCGGCGCTGCCGTGGCAGGCGGGATGACCACACTGGCGGACGGCACTGACGGCGGCGGCTCTATACGTATCCCGGCCTCCGCGTGCGGTATTGTCGGATACAAGCCCCCGTTCGGGCGCAATCCGCTCGACCGCGGCCATCCACTGGAAACCATCCTGCACTATGGGCCGATGACACATAGCGTTGCCGATGCCGCGCTTATGCAAAACGTTATGTCTGGACCGCATCTCGACGACATCTGCTCCGTTCGGGAAAAAGTCGTGCTTCCAGAGGTTCCAGAGAACATCAAGGGCTGGAAAATTGCGTACTCGATGGACCTCGGCTTCTATAGCGTCGATCCCGAGGTGCGCCGCAATACTCTGTCAGCTCTTGACGTTTTCAAAAGCCTCGGCTGCGCAGTCGAGGAAGTCAATCTCGGATGGAACTGGGGCGTCGACACTGCATGGGGTACTTACTGGACTGTACTATTCGCCGGACTCCTTGGCGACAAGCTCCCCCGTTGGCGCAACGAAATGACCGCAGGGCTGGTCGGAATGATCGAGAGCGGCGCGGCGGTGAGCGCCGATCATTTTTACCGGATTAATCTGGTGCGCGGCGAGATGTACAAAACGCTCGGCCCTATCCTCGAAAACCATCAGGTCCTGATCTGTCCGACACTGGCGCTGCCCGCCGTCAAGCACGATCACGACCCGACCGCCTCAGATTTCACAATCGATGGCACGCAGGTGCCTGCCTCGATCGGCTGGTACATGACGATGCCATTCAATCTGGTTGGTCAGTGTCCCGTGATCGCGATTCCAACCGGCTTTGCCGCTTCGGGTATCCCTACTGGAATGCAGATCGTCGGAAAAACGTTCGACGACCCCAGCGTCTTCCGGGCCGCGGCCGCCTACGAGACGGTCCCAACCCTGGCGGGGAAAGCGGCCGGTCATTTGAATAGATGCACGGGGAGGCCGCGAATCCCCTGCTTGCTTCGCTTCAACGCACCAGGACCAGGCGACGGCCCCGCCTTCACACGGCCGTGCGCGATCAGTCCTGGATGAAACGCTTTTTCACCCATCCTTGTTCGTACGGAGTCCAGAATGCGGATATGAGTTTCAGTCGTTTGAATTTCCACTCGCCGCCGACCTTAACGTACTGCTCCTCGTAGCGCCCTGCACCCCAGCTCGGCTGGTTGCCTTGGATGAAAGTGCACGGCTCTAACAGTAGCCAGTTTCCAGTCGCACGGTCGCCGTCGACCTCGATGATCGGATTGGTAACGTAGTGGACCGCGAAGCTGAGAAACTCGGGGATATTCCTGAACAGTGTGCGGATCGCCTCGCGGCCTTCGTGGACGCCGAACTTATCCGACTCCCACACGCCGTCCTCTGTGAAGAGGGACGCCCACGCGTCTTCGTTCCGTTGGTCGACGTACAGACAGTAGCGCCCTTTTAACTTGCGGATAGCCTCGATATCTTCGATTTGCGCGATGCGCTTTTCCAGATCCTTATCGGCCATTTTCGTTCTCCTTGACAAGCCGAGTGAGCAGCGAACTTAAAAACTCAGATCAGCGAGATCATCTGATCGTCGGTAGTCAGTTCAAGAGCTGAATATTCGCAGTACGCAGTGGTATGCTCGAAGATGCTTACACCGATTAGCCATACCGCGACGACGACCGCGGGAGGATTTCCAATCGCGCGCCTGTAGTCATCCCACACGTGGCGTTCTTCGTTGACCCACTCTCCCAGCCGTTCCATCCCGGAGCGCACGACCATATGGGTCTCGCGCCCGTTCCATCGTGAAATGGGGCAGCGAAAACTGCTTTCGGGCGTCATTTCGGCGCTCCACAGGTAGGTGAGGTCTTGACCATTGTCGAATTCGACGGCAACGCTGAGATAGTCGTGACTCGGCACGGCGTCCTCGCGTCTGGCGGACGGCAGAGAGTCGATCTTCCACGACCATCGCAGTTTCGCGGCGCGGTCGAGCTTCAGATGCACGGGACGCTGCAGGATCGCAGCGTCATCGCGCATGCGGCATCGTATGATTGGCTGACCCGCGGCGCCCTGCCCCGAATCGAAGATGCCGCTATCGCCGACCGACCACAGGTAGTGCCAGCCCGCCGGCGTGGTCACGGGATTCTTCAGCCGAGCGGCCTCCGCGCGCACAATAGCCGCCCCGGCCGAGCCGTCCCGCGCCAGCCGATCGAGTCCCGCAAGCGGTTCGATTCGCCAGCGCACAACCAGCACTGCCAGCGTTCCCGTCACCCGCTCGTAGGCCCTGGGGCTCGTCGCAAGCCCTCCGTGCCGGTCGGCCCAATCGCCCGGGAAAAGGTTGCTCAGATAGAGTTGGCCGCCCGACTCTACGGTGAAAGTGTATGAGTGGCCGGGGGCGCGGAAGATATCGCCCTCGAGCCCGATTCGCATCCACAGCGCAAAATGGGAACCGACCCAGACGTCCGGCATGCCAAGGATGCTGGCGCGCCCCGCGGAAAACACACTTATTTGATCGCCTGCGGACAACTCGATACCGCTTGGCGTCCACGGCGGACGATTGGCCGCCACCTTCACCAACCAGCACTGCGCGATGGCGTTCCGCCCGGCATCGGCGACAATCGGTTCAACGAGGCTTTCGAATTCCTCGACGCTATTCATTTCCATGCTGCTAACGCCGTCCGTTCTCGGCCTCTCGCTGCCGAAACTAGGACTTGGCTTGTATCTCCGCGAGCACTGGCATCAGGTATTTTTTGAATTGAACCGGATCCTCGGCCATCGGAAAGTGGCCCATCCCTTCCATCAACGTATAGCTCGCGCCGGGTACCGCGTCCGCCAGAGCTTTTGCCGCCGCCGGAAACGCCGACCAATCGTAGTCGCCACTGAGCACGTAGAGCGGGCATTTACGCGTGTCGATGTTCTTCGCGGTCTGCCGCAAATCATGCTCGAAGGAGTAGTAGTACAGGTCGCCTTTGAATACCGGCGGCGCGCCCTGACTGTATTCCCAGACCGTTTCGCGAACGTACTCTTCTGGCGCGTTCGGCGAGCACAGGCTCAGCATGAGCGCCGGCTTCGATTCGTTCGACAAGCGCGGATGGTGGAACCACTGATTCACCAATCGATCGGTATTGCCGCTCCACATCGACGCCTCCAACCCGATACAGGCGCGGAATTCGTTCGGATAGTTGAGCGCCAGGTCGGGTGCGAGATGACCGCCCATCGAGCAGCCCATGTACACCGGTCGATTAAGTTCAAGCTCGTGACAAAGCTTCACCCAGTAGCGCATGAACCAATCCTTGGTGAGCTTGTATTCCTGTTCCCAATGCCTGACCGAAGTCGGGGGAAGCGACTTGCCGTGATAAGGCAGGTCGGCGGCAACCACGTGAAAGCGCGACGTGATGTCGCGATCCTCGAGCAGGTGTCGATATTGGCGTCCATCCGAGCCCGCCGTGTGTTGGCATACCAGTGGTATCCCTTTACCCGCCTCTTCGATGTAGACGCGGTACTCGACGCCATCCAGTTCAAGGTAAACGTAACGGCCGATAATGTCTGAAAATTTTGCCATTGTCCTGATGCCCCCTATGCGGCACGCGATTCGATCACCGCCTGGCGCATGATCGCGTTGATGCGGCGGATTGCGTAGTAATGCGCGTATGCCGATTCGAGATCGCCGCCGAACGTGAAGTCATGATGGAACGAGGCCGCGAACCAGTCGTGATAGAAAGGCTTCGGCCGCCGCTCCATCATCTTCTTCCAGACTTCCTCGGGTCCGCCGATGTTGATGGTGTATGGGTCGAAGCCTTGGGTGCCATGTTGAAAATGATCGACCTTGCCGTTCTCGATCCGCATGAAATACTGATCCTGGCCGATGAAAAAACGGATGTCGCAGTACCAGAAACGCGCCGTCAATAAAAATTCCGGGTCCCGGTTCAGCCGATCTCGAATGGTGTCAACCGGCAAGACCAGACCGACCTTGGTTTCAGTATTCACGGTCTCCCCGTTCCGTTTTTGCAATCTGCCCGCGCAAATCGGTTGTTGGATCCTGATTCAGCCTGGCATATATACCAGATGCCTTGCCTTTGCACGGCTCCAGCGCATTTCGGCGACGCATCAAAAATCGCCAGACTGACGCCGGCGTCTCTGAGCGAAGACTCAGCGGAGCGAAGAATCGCGCAATTTCAGCGTGGGACGAACTTGGGTAGACCGGCCGAAACCACCGTAGTGGCCGACATCGCGCTCAGCGTCGCGCGACCTACTCGGCCGTTTCGAGACCCCAGATCTCGCGAGCGTATTCGCGCACCGTCCGATCGCTGGAGAAGCGCCCTACCCGCGCGACATTGAGAATTGCCTTGCGCCTCCAGAGCGCGGGCTCGAGGTACTCGCGCGAAATGCTGGCCTGCATCGCGACGTACGCTGCAAAATCCGCGATCACGAAATAGTCGTCGTGGCTCAGAAGCGTTTCCGGTATCCACCTGCACGAACCGGGCTCGCCAGGACAAAAGCGATCGGAAGCCAATGCGTCGAGCACTCGCCGCAGCGAAAGATCGCTTTCATAGTATCGCCGCGGATCGTACGACCAGCTTGCGCGCATCTCCGCGATAGCCTCGGCGGTCAGGCCGAAAATGAAGATGTTCTCGGCGCCGACTTCCTCGCGAATCTCGACATTGGCGCCGTCCAACGTTCCGATCGTCAGCGCACCGTTCATCGTGAACTTCATGTTGCCGGTGCCCGAAGCCTCGGTACCGGCGGTCGAAATCTGCTCGGACACGTCGGCGGCCGGGATGATCTTCTCCGCCAGCGAGACGCGGTAGTCCGGCAGGAAGGCGATTTTGATGAGACCGCGCGTGCGCGGGTCATTGTTAATCACCGCGGCCAGGTTGTTGATCAGCTTGATGATCATTTTTGCCGCCCAGTAGCTCGGCGCGGCCTTGCCCGCGAACAGGTAGGTGCGTGGCGCGACTGGCTCGACGCCGTCCTCGACCAGGGCCAGGTACTCGTGCACGATCCCGAGCGCCATCAGGAGTTGACGCTTGTACTCGTGGATGCGCTTGGCCTGGATGTCGAAGATCGAGGCCGGATCAATGTCCACGGCGGCGATCCGATGCGTCAGCGTCGCCAGGCGTTCCTTGTTGACTCGCTTGACCGCGGCGAAACGGCTTTGAAACTCCGGGTCGTCGGCCAAGCGTTCGATTCCCCTCAGTTGCTCGAGGTCCGTGGCCCATCCGTTGCCCACGGTTTCGTCCAAGCAGACGCGCCAGGCCGGGGTTCGCCATCAGCAGCCATCGGCGCTGAGTCACGCCGTTGGTTTTGTTGCTGAAGCGCTGCGGCCAGAGCTGATACAGGTCTGGCACCAGCTTGGTCTTGACCAGTTCCGAGTGAAGCTTGGAAACCCCGTTGACCGAATGGCTACCGATGATCGCCAGATGCGCCATCCGGACCTGCGGATCGTGACCTTCCTCGACGATCGAAAGGCGGCGCGCGCGATCGGAATCGTTCGACCAGAGCTCGACCGTCTCGGCCAGGAAGCGCCGATTGATCTCGTAGATGATCTCCAGATGGCGCGGCACCACGCGCCTGAGCAATTCGACCGGCCAGCGCTCGAGCGCTTCCGGCATCAAAGTATGATTGGTGTAAGCGACCGTCGCACAGCGTTAGTCTCCCATGCGCGTTTCCCACGGCAGATCGTGTTGATCGATGAACAGGCGCATCAGCTCGGCGACCGCTAACGCCGGATGCGTATCGTTGAGCTGGATAGCCACGCGGGAAGGAAAATCGTGCAAATCGTCGCCGCGCTCGAAGAAACGACGAGTGATGTCCTGCACCGCGCAGGCCACGAAGAAGTATTCCTGCAGGAGCCGAAGCTCGCGCCCGGCCTCCGCCGCGTCCGAGGGATAGAGGATTTTCGAGATGGCCTCGGAGACCACCTTCTGCTCGACCGCCTTGGCATAATCGCCGGCGTTGAAGATGTGGATGTCAAACTCGTCGGAGGCGGCGGCCGAGAACAAGCGCACGAAGTTCACCGCTGGACTGCCGTAGCCGGAAATCGGGAGATCGGCCGGGATGCCGACCAGGACTCGCCAGTCCGTCCATAGCGGCCGGTATTCCCCTTGAGGCTGACGCGGGGCTCGATTCGCCCATACACCGGGACGACGCAGGCTTCCTCGGGCCGCGCGACCAGCCATGGCGACATGTCGCGCCGCCAATTGTCGGGTCGTTCGACCTGGAAGCCGTCCCTGATGCGCTGGCGGAAAAGTCCGAATTCATAGTTGATGCCGTAGGCGTAGCCCGGCATGTCCAGCGTCGCCAACGAATCCAGAAAACACGCCGCCAGCCGGCCGAGGCCGCCGTTGCCGAGTCCCGCGTCGGTCTCTTCGTCAAACAGCAGTTGCAAATCGATTCCGTTGTGACGCGAGGATTTCACGGCAAGCCTCGATGATCCCGAGATTGAACAGATTGCTTTCGAGCGAGCGTCCGATGAGATACTCCAGCGACAGGTAATAGAGCTTCTTTGCGCCGTTACGTTCGAAGCGCGTTCGCGTCGCGACCATCCGCTCGACCAGCATGTCGCGCACCGCGAGCGCCGTGACCTGATACCAGTCGCGCCGCGACAACTCCCCCGCCGCTTCGCTGTGCTGAAGCGGAGGTGGTGCTTGATCAGGTCGGATCAGCGTGGCCGTTGCCGCGCCATCGTTGTACGGCGATAATGGGTGAGGACGACATGCCGAAAAGTTATAAACGACCGACCGCCAGCACAAGATGGGCCTGCCGAGTCCGGGCGCAGATCGTCAAATCGAGCAGGTTTCCTCCGCAAACGCGCTACGAGCGGTGGCGCCGCACCGGAGTCACCGCCGGGCTTGAGCATCGCGAAAAACTCCCGGATGCGGTTGTAGTTCGCGCCGAAATCGCCGATGTCGATCGCGCGATCGCGAGCGCATCTCGACCAGGCTGCTGTTCGCTACGGGACCCGGACGCACCTGGATCACGAAGTCATAACGAAATCGGAACAGGTAGGAGGTCTCGATTCCTTCTATCGTTCGCGTCGCCGGGTTGACATACGCGATGAACCAGCCCGGCGCCGCCGGTATCTGAGCTGGTCATCTGCGTGCCCACCAGGCCCGCGACGTTGGCCGCGGCTTTCACTCTGACAAAGGCGTCGTCCGGGCTTCTCGTCGAGCCGCAACGGATCGAGCTTCGGATAGTACCTGGTCTGGACGGGCTCCAGCCTTGCACGGTCGTACTTCATCGAGTCCGCCCGACAATTCCGGCGGGTTAACGAACTGTGGCGGATTATCGTAGTCGGTCGTGATGTCGTTGAGGTTCGGATATGGCATCGACCACCAACGCCACATCGTGCATCCAACCGGAACGGCGATGAACAGTCCCAGCACGATGCCGGCGGCGGCCTTGCGCCGCCGGCCGGCGCTCGCGCGACGGAGGTGCGGGCGAGACCTATCAGCCCGAACAGCACCGCCAGTATCGCGATCACGAAGCTCGACACGAAACGCCAGGAAGCCGGTCATCGGCGGAATCACGCCCAGATGGGCTCCCACCACGCCCATTTCCACCAGCAGCACGGCGAATACCGCGTCGAATATCGAAAGCCAGGCCAGGATCATCGTCGTCGATCATCGATTAGTTCCGCGCGTAGCCGAATTGGTCGAACATTTCAGGCCAGCGAGCCTGTACCAACGCGCCACGCCGGCGTTGTTCCGGCTGAATGCGTCGCCGAGGGTGGATTTCGTGCCATGTACGTCGCTCACCTTCGGCAACAGCGGCGACGGATCGCCGAGCGCCAGCCGTTCGTATAGAAGCTCGATGGTGTGGCACGGGTCGGCAACCAAGTCCTCGTAGCGGACGGTCGCAACCCTATCGTCTGGCAGCGTCCGCCAAGGCGCTTTGTAGCCTTCGTTCCAGCGTAAGCCGCGATTTCCAGAATCCGCTCGATCAAAACTTCCTGCGCTAGCGGTGCGGCCAGCGCGTAGCGCTCCCACATGCTCTGCCAGAGCCTCAGCGTCGAAGCAAAAACGGCGCATGGCTCGCGTACGAGCCGAATGAACATCGCGCCGGGGAAAAGCGCGCTGAGCCTCGGGATCCGAAACGAGTTGGCCGGAGATTTGACCAGCAGCCGCTTGTCGGCACCGCAGACGTAGGCCGTCGCTTTCAATATCCACGTAATCGCTTCGTTCCATCGAAGCTCCTGTGCGTGCTCGAAGAGGTCCGGGTCGCACAAGGCCTCGAACTGATGGAGCGCGGAGGGAAACATGAAGGCTTCATATGGTGACGTCGCGCCCATGCAGAGCAGCGCGAACTCCTCCTCCTGCGGTGAGGACGGTGAAACGGTCATGTCGCCGGTCGGGCGGGCGAGTCGTGTCGCAGCGAGCGCGCGATGGCGCGCGAGCAGGAATTGATGGGGATTGAAGCAGGCATACGTGCTGGGAGCGGCAAAGGACTCGTCCAGCGCGAGCAACTCGTGCAGCAGAGTCGTTCCGCTGCGCCAATGCCCTACGAGGAAGAGCGGCGGCCTGAGATCGAGTTGGCTCAGGATGCGCCGGTAGAGTCGTCGCTGGAGCATCCCCAGCGCTGACAACACGCTCTCCGCCAGGTAGAAGCGCAATTCGAGGCTGCGATCGATCGGCTCAGGATTGCGGGCGCGAATACCGCGCCATGCGGAAAGATTCAGATTGAATGCCGGCCGCGACCAGGCACCCGAACTCATGGATCGGTGGCCGGCGGGCGATCATTGAGCGCGTTGAAGAAACGCCGCTGGATGTCTCCGACCAGCACCATCGCGATGCCGGGAGGATAAGGAGGCCGAAGCGCGAAAACGTAGTGCTTTTGCTCGGGGTCGCGAGCGATATCGAAAAGCTCGACCCCTCCGGAGGGAAAATACCACACCAGATGATAGGGACCGGAATTCGCGGCGATCGCCGCGGTCTCGGGACGGCTGAAGGCATCCGACTGAGCGAGATACATCGAGAAGGAAGGTTCCGGCGGCGATGCCGCCTGCGTGGGGCCAATGAGCGCGTGACCATCCATCCATGACGGCTTGCCGATTCCGAGCACGGCAAGCAGGGTCGGCGCGATATCCGTGAGATCGCCGTCTTCGGTTTCAGTATAGCCGCGGTTCTGGTGTGGCAGCGAAATCAGGAGCGGAATATGCGTTTCAGCATAGTGCAGAACCGGCGATCCGTGGCTCCACCAGCCGCCGGAGAAACTTTCGCCATGATCGGAGGTTACGACCAGGATCGTGTTGGCGTCTCGATGGCTTGTCGGCCATCCAGTCAAGAAACTCTCCCAGAGCGCTGTCGCACTCGGCCACGCTCTCGTCATAGCGCAGCCTCAGCAGGTCGACTTCATGCTGCATCGCCGACGGATAGTACACCAGGGGCGTTTGCCAGAAGTACTCCGCTTGAGTGGTGAAGTCGGGGCCCGGCAGAAACCGGCCCTGGAAGCGCGCGTCTGTCACGTACGGGGCGTGCGGTGGGTACAGGTGAATCCACAGGAAATAGGGCGTGCGCGCGCCGCGGATAAACTCCCGCGCCGAGGCGAAGACCGCACGCGGCTCGACCCAGCTCGATTTGTTAAACAGGCCGAAACAGGCTACCGAACCTGAGAATCGTGTTGACCGCAAAGCCGTTGGCGGCGTCGAACAGCAGGCTATGCTTTAGCTGCAGCAGGAAGGTTCCAGGAAAAATCCACGACGACACCGGCGGCCAGGGCAGGCTCGAAAAAGAACTCGAGATCCGCAAGGCCAGAGGATGAGCCGCTGGATTGGTAACGATCGCCGCGGTTGTATATCCGCGTTGCCGCAGTATCCAGGCGATGTTGTCTTCGCGCAGGCGGTCAGGGATATGCCCATAGAGCTGGAACACCCGATTCGTCAGCGGGTACTGGCCGGTCAACAGCGACGCGACCGCGGGCGAGGTGAAATCCGCGGTCGAGACGAAATTGACGAAATTGTAGCTGCGCCGGGCGAGCCGCTCGAATTGCGGAGTGGTCGGCAGTTTGTAGCCGTAGAGCGACATATCCTGCGCCGTCAGCGCATCAAAGCTGATCAGCACTACGTTAGGCTTCGCCGAGGGGCTCGTGGTGAATTGTCGTGGCGGCGGCATCGGATCAAAGCTGCGCCAGCCAAAGCCCGCCGGTAAGAACAGGAATCAGCAGCAGCGGACAGGCCGCCAGTACCATCTGCGCCGATTGGTTGAGGCGGTTGAACAGCGCGAAAGCACGCTGCCAACCTAAGAAGGTAAGCAGGGCGACTGCCGCCGAGGATCAGCGCCGCCTGCAGACCGGCGGTCGCGACCAAACCGATAATCGGGTTTAAAGGGAATAGCAGTGCAAGGC
Organism: uncultured delta proteobacterium; assembly: GCA_963832395.1. GTDB lineage: Bacteria > Desulfobacterota > Binatia > Binatales > Binataceae > JAKAVN01. The sequence continues at coordinate 198,326 of CAWHTV010000003.1, forward strand.
CACATAGGATGGCGCTCGCGAATGCGAGGAATCCCGCACAATTGACGTCGGCCCGATCATTCCAGAGCCTGAGCGCGTGACCCGCCGAAAGAACGAGAGCGAGAACTGTCGCGCACAGGGCTTCGAGCAAAAGAAACGCCAAAATTTCGAGCGCCACCTCGGCGATCGCACCCCTAACCGAGAGAAGATAGGACAACGGACCCAGTTCCTGGATCGCGAGAAGCGGCGCCAGAAAAAGGACCGTCGGAACTGCGAGACCGCGGAACAGCAACCACCACCGCCGACCCATGATGGCTTATTTTCCGGTTTCGCGGGCGTCGTCCTCGCGCCGCCGCCCGACGGCTTCATGTCCGGGAACAGCGCTGCGCGACTCGACTCTTTTCCATCTGTCGCGGACGGATTTGGCGAATCTTTTGATTTCTTTGCGGCAATAGAAGAGAAAAGAAAGGAAAATCGCCGCAAGCGGAGCGAGAATTTGCGACAGGAATCCTCCCGCGTTGGGATCGATGTAGGCCCAGCATTCGCCTCGCCATGTCAACGCGAGGATGACCGATATCGCGGCGGCAATCGCGAACGAACGGCGAACGGATGGCGCGCCATCCGCGCGGCGGTAAGCAGGCGCAGTATCTCTTCCAAACGCTCGCCCCAATTTCCATGGATATCGCCGGCTATTCACGGTACTCGCAATGCTACTGCTCTTTCCGGCCACCTTGCTAGTAGACGCATCCCGTCCGCCAGCAGGTTCGTGATCCCTTGGCTAAAGTGACGCTATAAATTCCGTGATGCGCGCGATAGCGGCGTTCAGATTGTCGGCCTCGGTATGGCCCGAGCGGACGCGCGGCTTGAACGAATGGTCGCCGTCTTCGAGCCATTCGATACGAATCGCCCGCGACAGTTTGTATTTGCTGACCTCTTCGGGCTGGCCAAATGTGTCGCGAGTTCCCTGGAGGATCAACGCGGGGGTACGAAGCTGCTCGAGATGCCGGGTGCGCGTTTGCTCGGGCTTGCCCGGCGGATGAAACGGATAGCCAAGGCATACGAGCCCGCGCACGCCGGTTTCATCGGCGATCATGCTCGCAATCCGGCCGCCGAGGGACTTGCCGCCGATCACGAGCCGCTTTCCGCCGCCGAGTTTCTCGATCGTGTCGCGCCAGGATTGCATCAGCGCGGGCCCCGGATTTGGCGCGCCGCCTTGGCCGGTTTCGCGCCGCCGCCGCATGTAGGGAAACTCGAATCGCGCGACGCGGATGCCGGCCGTGGCGACCCCTACCGCGATCGTTTCCATGAACGGCGAATCCATAGGGCTGCCCGCGCCGTGCGCGAGAACCAGGGTAATCGCCGCGGTCTTCGGTCCGTTGAACAGAAACTCGGCCATGGCCCTCGATCATCGGATGACGGATTCGTTTGCGCAAGCAGCTTGCGGGCTTGGTGCGGTTTCGTAGACACAGTAAAATTCAAGTATCCGCAGCACACGTGGAACGCTTCATGAGGAGTACGGTCTATGAAAAAGCGAAAACTTGGTGGCCAGGGTCTGGTGGTGTCGGAGCTGGGGCTCGGATGCATGGGGATGTCGCAGTTTTACGGTCCGCGCGACGATACTGAATCCACCGCGACACTCGAGCGCGCGATCGAGCTAGGGCTCGATTTCTTCGATACCGCCGACGTCTACGGCATCGGCCACAACGAGGAGCTGGTTGGCAAGGTGCTGCGCCAGCATCGCAACCAGGTGATTATCGCGACCAAGTTTGGCAACCAGGTTTTGCCCGACGGCAGCCGCGCGATCAACGGCAGGCCCGAGTACGTCCGCTCCGCCTGCGAGGGGTCACTCAAGCGCCTGGGTGTCGACCACGTCGACCTTTACTACCAGCATCGCGTGGATAAGAAGGTGCCGATCGAGGAGACCGTCGGCGCGATGGCTGATTTGGTGCGGCAGGGCAAGGTGCGGTATCTCGGGCTGTCAGAGGCGGGCGCAAAGACGATTCGGCGCGCGCATGCCGTGCATCCCATTTCGGCGCTGCAGTCCGAATACTCGTTGTGGACGCGCGACTATGAAGATGAAGTGATACCGACGCTGCGCGAGCTGGGAATAGGATTCGTACCGTTCAGCCCGCTCGGTCGCGGATTGTTGAGCGGTAAGCTGAGCGAGCTGCCGGCGGATGACATGCGCAAGAAAATCTCGCCGCGCTTCGAAGATGCCAATCTCGATCAGAATCTCAAGGTGGTCGCGCGTTTGAAGGAAATCGCCGACGAAAAGGGCATCACGCCGAGTCAGCTCGCGCTGGCCTGGGTGCTCGCGCAGGGCGACGATATAGTTCCAATTCCGGGGACCAAACGCCGCAAGTACCTCGAAGAGAATATCGCCGCGGCCAGTGTGAAGCTGTCCAAGAGCGATCTCGCGCGCATCGAGGAAGCCGCGCCCAAGGGTTTCGCCGCGGGTGGACGATACCATGATATGAGTTCGGTCAACGTTTGAGCCTGATACTCAATTGACCACAGCGGCGAGGAAAATGACGGGAAGGTAATGCGATCGCATACGAAATATCTCACCGTGAACGTTCCCGAGCGGATGGCCTTCGTGAACATCACGGATGACGTCGTGAAGGCGGTACAGGAAAGTGGCGTTCGCGAAGGATTGTGCCTGGTGAACGCGATGCACATTACCGCCTCGGTCTTTATCAACGACGATGAGCCGGGACTGCATGAAGACTATGCGCGGTGGCTCGAATGGCTCGCGCCGTACGATCCCAGTCCCGAGCGGTATCATCACAACCGCACCGGTGAGGACAACGGCGACGCCCATCAAAAGCGCCAGGTGATGGGCCGCGAGGTGGTCGTTGCGATCACCGCGGGCAAGCTCGATTTCGGAAGGTGGGAGCAAATCTTCTACGGCGAGTTCGACGGCCGCCGTCGCAAGCGCATCCTAATCAAGGTGATTGGCGAGTAGCTCCGCTTGGCCGGCGAGCGCTCGATTTCTCCGGCTCGCTTCCATATCATTCGCCGTCAAACTCTCGTGGCCTTGTCCGGGTGGAGCAGGCGCCAGATATATTCGGTCTTGAGCGGCAGGTCGGTAATCTTGATGCCGAAGGGACTAAGCGCGTCTTCGATCGCGTTGGCCAGCGCTGCCGGGACCATCCCTGGAACTCCTTCGCCCTTGCCCTTGGATCCCAGCGGCGTATGGGGAGAGGCGACGTCGTGGTGGATGACCTCGAACTCGCGCGGCATATCCATTGCCGACAGCAGGTGATAATCCACCAAGGTGGCGGTCAACTGCTGGCCCGCTTCGTCGTATACATACTCCTCTGTCGTCGCATTACCCAGTCCCATCCAGACCCCGCCGTGAATCTGCCCCCGCACGACCATCGGGTTGATACACAGTCCCGAATCGTCCACCGCCACGTACTTCAGCACCGTGAACTTGCCCGTGTCGGGAAATACCTCGACGGTGAGGACGTGCACGTTGCAGCTATGCATGCCGGAGGCGGCGGCCTCGAAATGATAGGTATGCTCCAATCCGGGATCGGTTCCGGGCGCCAACTTGGTCGGCGCCAGGGTCGCGGTGTGAGCGATCTCGCGCAGCGTGATCCGTTTGGCCGGATCCTTCGTCCAGATTAGCTCGCCGCCGGCGAATCGAAATTGCTCGGCTTCGCCAGCCTCGGGCGGAAGTTTGAGCAGGTGGGCGGCGATCCGGCAAAGCTTGGGCCTCAGGGCGCGCGCCGCCAAAACCGCGGCGCTCAGCGTGTACGACGCGCCACGGCTACCGAGCGTGCCGGTCGAAAAGGGCGTCGAGAAAGTGTCACCGTAGGTGACGTAGACGTCGTCGGGAGCTAGTCCCAGCTCGCTGGCCACCCCTTGAGCGAAGGTCGTCTCATGGCTCTGGCCGTGCGGCGAATCGCCCTCGGCGACGTGAACCTTGCCCTGCGCGTCGATATTGACCGTGGCAACGCCGTAGCCGGGCGTGTTCTCCATTTCGACCAGCACCTCGGACGGCACCCCCGATAACTCGACGCCCATCGAGAAGCCCACTCCCAGGTAGCGACCATGGTCGCGAGCTCGGATCTGTTCAGCGCGAAAGGTCTCGTAGTCGACGGCGGCGGCCGCCTCGTCCAGGGCGCCAATGAAATCTCCGCTGTCGACATGCACGCCGACAGGGCTGGTATGAGGAAACTTCTTGATTGCGTTGCGCTTGCGCATCTCCAGCGGGTCGATACCCAGACGGCGGCCGGCGATATCCAGGATTCGGTCGAGGGCGAAGCGGCCGGGATAGGAGCCGAAAGCGCGCACCGGGGTGAGGCTCGCCTTGTTGGTCACCACGCAGGTCAGGTCGATGTCGACCGCGGAGACGTCGTTGCCGTTGACCAAGTACATGGCGCCCAGATGCGGCATCGCGAAGCCCGCATAGATTCCGACCTGGCCGTCGCCGCAGTTGGCGATGATGCGGTCGCGCACGGCCAACAAAGTGCCGTCCTTGCGCAACGCCGCGTCCACGTAGTGAATCTGGTCGCGCTCCTGGCCGACGTTCATCAGGCTTTCCATCCGGTTCTCGATCCATCGGATGGGCTGGCCCAGCTTCATCGCGAGATGACTGGCGACGATCTCCTCGCGGTAAAAGGGCGCCTTGCTGCCGAAAGCCGAGCCCATGTCGCGCGGCTGGATGACGCGCACCCGGTCGTGCGGGATTTGCATATAGGAGGCGAGCAAGTCGCGGATGTTATGGGGACGCTGAGTCGTCAGCCACAAGGTCAGCCCCTGGGCTTCGTCGTAAGTCGCCAGCATCCCGCGCGTCTCCATCGGCTGGGCGCCTGTCCGATGGCATTGGAAACGCTCGCTTATCACGAGGTCAGCGTCCGCGAAGCCCTTTTCGGCGTCGCCGCCCTGGATGTGCTGATGGTAGATTATGTTGTCGCCCCACTCAGGGTACAAAAGCGGCGCGCCCGGCTTGAGCGCCTCTTCGGAATCGACCACGACCGGCAGCGGCTCGTAGTCGATGTCGACCATTTCCATTGCGTCTTCGAGCAGGTACTTGTCGCGGGCCACCACTGCCACCACCGGCTCGCCGACGTGGTAGACCTTGTCGGGCGGCAGCGGCCAATACAGCGGGCGTTTGGTCTCGCCGGGCAGGTTGGGGATCGAAGCATCGGTCAGCACCGAGGCCCAGCCCTTGAACTCCTGGCCGGTGATGACGGCAAGCACGCCCGGCATCTTAGCGGCCTGACTCGTGTCGATGGACTTGATGCGGGCGTGAGCGTGGATGCTGCGAACGAAGCCCAGGTGCAGCATCCGCGGCACGACCATATCGGACAAGTATTGGCCCTGGCCCCGGATCAGGCGGACGTCTTCCTTGCGCTTGATCGATTTACCGACCCACGAATCCGCGCTCTCGTTCATCTTGATGGCCCTCCTGTCGATGGCCTTCCTGACCCGTCCTCTTTTTCGGAGCTGCCCCGGCGAGCGGCGATGCGTCTGCGCTAGAGCGGGAAGAACTTCTGCCGCTCCTGCGGACTCATGGCATCCAGTTTGGCGCGCGCGGCCTTGACCGCCTCGACGATATGGACGTAACCCGTGCAGGGACAGAGCACACCCGAAAGCGCCTCCCGTATTTCCTCCTCCGAGCGCCGGTCGGACTTGAGCAAATCGTAAATCGTGCACATCTGACCCGGCGTGCAGAAGCCGCACTGCAGCGCGTGCTTTTCCCAGAAACCCTCCTGGATCGGATGAAGCCGCCCGTCCTGCGCCAGTCCCTCGATCGTCAGTATCCGCGCACCATCGGCCTGCACCGCCAGCATCAGGCAGGATTTCACCGCCTTGCCCTCGAGCACCACCGTGCAGACGCCGCAGCGGCCTTCCACGGAGCAGCCCACGTGAGTGCCGGTGAGGCACGCCACTTCTCGGATGAAATCGACCAGCAGCATCCGGTTCTCCACCGCCGCCTGGTAGAGCTGGCCGTTGATCGTGATCGACACATTGGCGCTCATGGCATTGCGCTCCTCATTTTTTCGCGCTCGCACCGCTGGCGCGTTCGCCAGCGCGCTTGATCATCGCAGGGACATAACTCGCGATGAGGCCGCGGCGATAGGCCTCGGAGGCGCGCACGTCGGTGCCCACTTCGACTTCGCCCGCGGCCGTTTCGCCCGCCCGCGCGCGGACGGCATCGTCCAGGACGACGCCGGCCAGAAGCGCGGCCGCCTGCCGCGCATACGCCGCCCGCGCCGGCAAACCACCAATTGCGATCATCGCCCGCTCGCATCGGCCATCGGCGCTCAGGGTCAACTGCACGCCCACCGAAACCAGGGCGAAGTCGCCAGCCACCAGGCTGTGCTTGATGTAGGCGCCGCCCGCTCGCGCGGCCGGCTTGGGTAGTTGGATCTCGGTCAACAGCTCATCGGCGGCCAGCACGCTCGTCAGCGGCCCGAGAAAGAATTTGTCCGCTTCCACGACGCGCTTGCTACCGCCCGCCTTGGAAAGAACCATCCGAGCCTCCAACGCCAGCATCGCGACCGGATAGTCGGCGCCCGGATCGGCATGCGCCAGCGAGCCACCGATCGTGCCGCGATTGCGTATCTGGAAGTCGCCGATCAGCCGCGCGGCGTCGGACAGCAGCGGGTAGGCGGCGGCGACCAACGGATTGGCCGCGACCTCCGCATGGCGGGCCATCGCGCCCAGGCGCAGGGCGCCGTCGGCCTCGCGAATCGCCGCGAGGGCCGGGATACGGTTGAGATCGATGAGGCAGCCGGTCTCGACCAGCCGCAGCTTAAGCATCGGCATCAGACTCTGGCCGCCGGCCAGGAGTTTGGCGCTGTCCCGATGTTCGGCCAGCAGCCTAAGCGCCTCATCTATGGTTGTGGGTGCGAAGTACGATTCGATCGCTTTCGGATACATGCGCCCTCGCCGCCGGGCAACGGCCCGGTTCTTCCCCAATTTTTGAGCGTGGACGAAACCCGGGGCTACTAGTCACTCTTGTCGCGGCGGTTTGTCAAACTGGCCATAGACCAGTAATGACCGGAAAAACTCGTTTGCGTTAACGCCGCGAAAGGAATAATGGGTGCTCGTCGGCTTGGGGTTTCTCAGCCTCTTTGGGGAGGGCGCTGTGATCCGAAGCAAGGCCGGTCGAAAATTCTTAGCCAGAGGTGCGAGCGTCCTGACGCAAGGTCCGGGACTGCTCGCCCTACTAGCCGTAGCGTTCGTAATCGTCGCGGCGGCCGTCTCGCTTCTGCGGGTCGACCCGGCCACCCGTTTCCCTTTCACCTCCGCACTAAGCGTCACCGACCCTTCGATGATCGTGATCAGCTCCATGGTGGAGCGGGGCGATCTATGGGGAGCCAGCGCCAAAGTTGGAAGCTCCTACCGATTCGACAAGCCTGCGGGCTTGAGGGCATTGCGCCGATTCTCGGTGCTCGTGCTGCGCCGCGGACTTCAAGAGTACGACCCGTACGAGCGCTGCTACGCCGCGAGCGCTTTGGCCGCCGCGGGTGACCGGGACAAGATCGCGCAACTGGTGAAGATCTTTCAGGCGACCCGGGCGGCAGACCTGAAAATGGCCGCCGCGGACGGACTGGGAGATGTCGGTGACGCGGACGCCGTGGAGGCGCTGGGGCAGCTCTACAGTTGGACCGAGCCTTCACACCGGCGGATCGTGGTGAATGGAGCGGCGGAGGCCCACGATCCCGGCGCAATCGAATTGCTGAGCCACGCTCTGACCGTTTCCGATCAGATGACGCGCCTGACCGCCGCACGAGGCCTAGGTCAACTCGGGAACCGCAGCGCCATCCGCGTCTTGCGGCGGTTCGAAGCTGGCGCGCAGGATCCCTTCGAAAAAGCCACGGCCGCGTATTCGCTATTGCGCCTGGGCGACAGCTCCGCGGAAGAAATCGCCGAGGCGATACTGCGTGGTCGCGTCGATGATGATGCCAGGGCGATGGCGGCGGTGGCGCTGGGTCGTGCGCGCGACCCGCGAATAGTCACTCTGCTGCACGCGGCTATAAGGGACCACAATATCGACGTTCGGATCGGGGCGGCAGTTGCGCTCACGCACTACGGCGATCCCGCCGGCGCAGGGTACCTCAAGGGCGCCCTGCGGGACGGGGATCCGATCACACGGTTGCATGTCGGTCAACTGCTGGACGAGGTGGAGTTTCAAAACGCGCGCGACGTTGTGATGGCGGCGATCGCTTCGCCGGACCCCGACCTATCGTTGCTGGGGATTCGGGCGATCGGCTTGTTGGGCGGCGCCAGCGACGTCGGCCTTCTGGTCAGGCTGTCGGACGGGGCCGTGGATCCGATCGCCCGTGCCGAAGTGGCGTGGGCGTTGGGCAGAATCGGCGGCCCTGGCTGTGTTGCACCGCTGATCGCAATGGTCGCGGAGCCTGACCATGCCGTCCGTTACACGGCCGCCGATGCTCTAGATCGCGCGGCGATGAGACTGCTCGGGGGGTGAAGAGTCGAGCGGGCGCTCGAACCAGGCACAGACAAGGAGAACATCCGTCGCAGGACGGGAGGGCCGCTAGACGAAACACTGAAACACCAAGGAGGACGCCGAAGGGTATGGTAGTCAAAGCACGTGCGATTGGGGCAGCGAGACGCAAGTATGTCGCGTGGGCAGGGCTGTTAGTCATAGCCACTGCTCTGCTTTGCGTGCGTTCCGCTATGGCACAGGACGTAAAGGGCTATACCAGAGCCACGTTTGACCAGTGGCTGGCCAAATACAAGGACGCGAAACCCGATTTCAAGGTCGGCGATGTCCTCACAGCCAAGGACATCGAACGGATGCGACCGTTCATCTTTCCTGGCTATGTCGAGCAGTTAAACTTCCCCGAGTTCAAAGCGCCGATCGCAGCGCCTGTAGACCACACTCCACGCCAGGACTACATGTCTTGCACGGAGAAGTACCAGTCGCAGGTGAAGCTGCTCCCCGACCACACGGTGGGCAACTACGTCTGTGGGCAGCCCTTCCCTAATGCGTCGCTCAAAGAGAACGACCCGGACTCGGGTTGGAAGACGGTGTGGAATTACGAGTACAGATGGCAGAGCTTTGGCTTCTCGTGCATGGCTCCGGCCACCTGGGACCGATTTGGCGGCACGCACGACCTTCCGACGTGGGAGCTGCCTCCGTCCGACTGGATGGCTAGCGCAGGTTGGACGGAATCGAACGTCCATCCAGTGCTGCCGTCCGCAGACGTGATGAAGCTGATGTATGGCGGCGGCGGAAACTTCCAGCGCACGCTGGACGCCTTCTACCGCAAGGTCTTTTACACCCACCTCGCCATGCTCGAAAACCATACGCTGCCTGTGCCCGGCGCCTCGAATTTCGAGTTCAAGGAATTCACGGGCTTCTACTCGCCGTTTGACATCCGCGGCACCGCTTTCATCATCTACCGTTACGCCGACCCCCATCGCGAAGACGACGGCTGGGCCTACATCCCCAACCTGCGGCGCGTCCGCCGGATTTCGGCCGAGGTCAAGTCAGATTCGCTGCTGGGCACCGACCACACGCTGGAAGACTTCTACAGCTTCTCCGGCCGTGAGCTCGAGTGGCACTGGCGCTTCCTCGGATGGAAGGATCAGCTTGCGGTCGTCGATTCCGTGCACGCGTATACCTATCTGTATGGGCCCAACGGAATCATTCCGAACGATACGTGGACGATGCGCCGCTTCGCAGTCATGGAGCGCACACCGCTCAGCGAGCGCCATCCGTACAAGAGCGTCGTGGAAGATTGGGATTCACAGAACTACGACGCATGGCTGATGGAAGCTTTCGACCATAAGGACAAGCTCTGGAAGGTCTGGGAATTCCAGAAGAAGTGGAGCGAGAGCTTTGACCCGGGCGACTGGATGCAGCCGATCAACAAGGGCGCCTACACGACCGAATTCCAGTCGGTGCAAGTGCTCGACGTGCAGAACGATCGTGGAACCATCTGGATCGTTCCCGGTGGATTCCCGAACTTGAAGGGACCCGAAGCCGAGAAGCTCTACGACATCAACAAGCTCGAAGAGATCCATCGCTAGGCGTGAACCTGGCCCTGCCGGGCCGTGAAAACGGCTCGGCAGGGCATTTGACCTGGCGTGCTCGTGCTCGCGGCCGCCGCCGCACGAGTCCTTATCCGGCGGCAGGCAAAAAATTGCCGAAGAACCGTCACATCGGATCGTTTGCGTGACGGGTCGCCTTATTTCAGCAACCCAACCTGCCGCAGCACTGCGGCATGATCCCAATAGATCCGCTCGGCCGCCATTTTGCCGTCACGAAACTCGACGAAAATTATGAACGTCACGTCGATCTCTTTGCCCGTCGGAGGTATGCCCGGCAGGAACCAGTCCATCCGCTGAGTATGATGGAATTGGATGCGTGCTTCTTCGGCAATGCATTCTTCGGTGGCAACCCGATTGAGTAACGTGTGCCGCCAGTCGGGCGGTATCGATGGAATGAATTCGTCGCGGTAGAGCGGACCCAGGTTGGCTTTGCCCGTGCCGCCCCAACCGGTGGGCAGAGTATACACCGAGGCACCCTCGACCATCGTGGCCAGCGACTCGTGATGGTTCTTGGTGAGGAATTCTCCTCGCAGATGCTCCTCCCACAGATAGATATTGTCCTGTGCTGACATCGTTTTTATCCCTCGACCGGAATTTTTCTTCGCCCTTCAGATAGGCGTCACCAGCAGCGACTGAATCCGGCTCGTATCCGCTATCACGAGCCGCTCTTTGAACTTCGGCACGTCGCCGGCGAAGACGATCTTGTCGACGTATTCGCCCACGCTATAGACCTCGGTCGCGCCGTAGTGGATCGGATCGATGGCGGTGCGAAAGACGGAATAGTTGGTGCGCGCCGAGATCACGCCATTTTCGCGCCGGCCAATTCGCACGCCGCCCATCAGATGACGGTAAAGATGCGGCCCGAACAGGTTGGCCGTGCGATGGGCTGTAACACGGTCCTGCAACATCCGGCGGCTATCGCAGTAAATCAAGGCGATCCGCAAGCCATGATCGGCGTTCTCGCGCGGCAATATCTGGTACAGGCAATCCTCGGTGAAGAAATCAGGCCACTCCTCCAACCGATCGTCGTCGAGACATTGGCCGTATGCATTGATCAATTCTTCGATCGCGTAGCGAATTTCCGTGTCCATAGATGCTATCCGTAGTTGCTATCCGGCGGTTGCTCAGTTGAAGCCCATCAGCTCGCGGTAGTACTGCCAGAAGCCGCGAATCGCCGATTCGGTTACCAGATGTTCCTGGCTGCCTGTGCCGCGTCCGCCCAGTTCGATGAAGGAGCAGGCGTCTTGCTCGCGCACGATCGCCTGCTGTACCAACTCGATCGCGTGCCCGTCTTCCAGCGAGATGAAGCCCGCTGGCCCGACCAGATTGGCTTGCTTGATGCGCATCATGCGCATCTCCTCGTCGTCATCCTCGTAGCCAAAGAAGGTGAAAATGAGCTCGAACTGATCCGGCCCCTTGGGTATGATCTGCCGGGCCGCGAGCGTGTTGGAGATCTGCTGCACGACCAGGCAGGGGAAAATCGCGTGGATTGAAAACGTCAACGCGACCTCATACTCCTGCCGCGACGCCATCAGCGAGGGATCCGCCAGCGCATACTGCGCCTGGTAGGTCTTGATGCCCTCGGCAGTGTAGGCCGCCGTCTCGCCCTGAGCTTCCCGCTGATAGCCGTGCAGCAGATTGTGCCGCCCACGCTCATCGCTAAGCGTGCCGCCAATTTGCGAGGAGCGCGCTATCCTGAACGTCGCGTTGAACAGATGCAGCAAGCTTGCGTGGTAAGGATCCCGAACGTTCTCGTTGTAAAGTTTCCAGTTTCCCCCGATCCATTGCCGCGCATAACCGAGCACCCGCACCGGCCGGTTGAATACCCGGTCCAGCCACGGCCGCATGATCGGGCCAAGATAATCCTCAAGCGGTTCCACCTCTTCCGCGAAAGAAACGAACACCAGGCCGTGGTAGGCGGCGATCCTGAGCTTGCGCAGCGAATGCTGTGAAGCGTCGAAGTCGGGCGCGTAACCGCCCTTGCCGTCGATGCCCTTGCGGAAGGGCACGCCGATCAGATTGCCCTCCAGGTCGTAGCTCCATTGATGGTAGATGCAGAGATGGCTTGGGCGGTTGCCGCGCAATTCCCGGCAGACCAGCGCGCCGCGATGGGCGCAGCGGTTGACGAACGCGTGCAGCCCGCCCTCCTTGCCCCGGGTGATGACGATCGGAGTGTCGCCCACGAAGGCCGCCTTGAAATCACCCGGATTGGGGACCTCCGCTTCCAGCGCGACGTAGTTCCACACCGGCCCGCGAAACAACCGCTCCTGCTCCAGCGCGTGAATCGCCGGATCGAAAAAAACCCGATAGGGCACCCGCGCCGGACCTTCGGCGGGCCAAGCAACCTCGCTATGCGATTGGGCGTTGAACGTCGCCATGTTCGTTCTCCCTTGCTTGCGATCTCTATCGGTCTTGGCCGACTTCCTGGCTGATATCTCGCCTGGCCGCGCGTGGTTCGGCGAGGCGATAACCAAGCTCGGCCGACAGTTTGTCCGCCGCGCTGATGACTGTTGCGGCGAGTATCGCGAGGCTGTCATCGGGGATCCTGTAAGCCGGCCCAAGGATGCCCAGCGCCGCGGTTACCTGGCCGGAGTGCTCGCGCACAGCCGCGGCAATGCATCTCAGACCGTCTTCGGTCTCCTCATCGTCGAGCGCGAACCCACGCTTGCGCACTCGCTCCAATTCTCCGCGCAGCCGCGCGATCGAGGTGATCGTTTTTCGCGTGTAGGCACGCAGCCGGCCCTTGCCAAGCACGGCCATCAGTTTGCTCTCCGGCGCAAACGCCAGCAGAACCTTGCCCACCGCAGTGGAATGCGCCGGATGGCGCCAGCCGACGCTGGTGGGAACTCTTACCGCGCGCGAGGATTCGACTCGCTCCAGCACCAGCGCCTCGCCGCCATCCAGCACACTCAGATATGCGGTCTCGCCGGTGCGCGAAACCAACCGCTCCAGGTGCGGCCGCACCCGTTCGGTCAAATCGAACTGCGCGACCGCCTTGCTTCCGAGTTCGAACAGCTTGAGTCCCAACCGGTACAGACCGCTCTCCGCGCTCTTTTGGACGAAGCGATGCCCCTCCAGGACCATCAGCAACCGCATCGTCGTACTTTTGGGGAGATCCAGGCTTTTGGAAAGCTTGACCAGCGACAACGGCTGGCCCTCGTCGGCCAGCACCTCGAGCACGCTGAGCGCCCGGTCGATAACCTGAACGCGGTAGGCCGGCCCCTTGAGTTTATTCGCGCTTGCTCCGTTCGCGTTCATTCGGTCGCGTTCCAACTGGCGGAACTTCGTACCGTATAGCGCGACGAGCGCGAGGGCGTCAAACCTGGCAAATCACGCGGCACAAGAATGCCGCGCGAGATCATTCGAGTCCGCTCGCAGATTCACTTTGCTCAGGATGACGAGCTGTTGCGTGCAACTTATTAGTGGGACACTCCGACAATCGATGGTCCGCAAAGAGTTTCGCCCGAGGGGACGGCTCGACGTAGCCGCGGACTATGCCTTCCTGCTGCCGGCTTGGGTGTTGTCCGATCTGCTGGGCGTGAAAGAGGAGGATCGCTCGAAGGTCGTGCAATGGTCGGTTGATTTCATCGATTTTTTCAACTTCGTGCCGATCACCGTGGACACGGCGAGCCGCATGGTTCGCAGCACGCGCGCGCTGCGCGAGTACACGGTCGGGCTTTTGGCCGAGCGCCGCGCGGCGCCGCGCCACGACTTCCTCGGCACCCTGCTCGAGGCCGGCGAGCTGAGCGATGACGAGATTGTCGCCAACGCCATGCTGCTGTTGATCGCCGGTCACGTCGCGGTGCGCAATCTGATCGGCAATGCGGTCTACCTGCTGCTGATCCATCCCGAACAGTTCGCGCGGCTTAAGTCCGACCCCGCCCTGCTTTCGAACGCGATCGAGGAGACCCTGCGCTATGAGCCTCCCGTGGTGATGATCCCGCGCGTCGCGCTCGAGGCGCTCTTCGCCAGAAGCCCGGATCTGCGCCTGGACGATTCCCGGCAAATCGTGTGGTATCGCAACGCCGGCAATCGCGGCCCGATCAATCTGCCCATCCTGCTCTGACGAAGCCCACCACCGCGATGCGCCAGGATCCGCGGGCTCTTGCCGAGTATCCGTTCTTTGTGTCGATAATCATTGACGCCTGTACAGGAGAATTTCGTGCGTACCCGCATCATTCATCTCATCAATCCGAAAACGGATTCGCTTACGACCCGCCCGCTGTACATGAATCGAGCGCTGTACTCTCCGCTTGCAGGCTTACTCGCAGTTGCCGCATCCATTCCACGCGACCAGTACGAAGTGGTGCTCACGGACGAGAACATCGAGACGATCGACTTCGATTTGAAGGCGGACCTCGTCGGGATTTCCGCGATGACGAGTTACGTCAACCGCGGCTACGAAATCGCCGACCAATTCCGCGCCAAGGGCGTGCCCGTCGTCATGGGCGGCGTGCATCCAAGCTTCATGCCGCAGGAAGCGCTGAAGCATTGCGATGCTGTCGTTATCGGCGAAGTCGAGCTCGTGATCGACAAGCTGCTCGATGATCTCAAACAGGGGTCGATGCGCGGAACCTACAAGTCGGACACGCTGCATCCGATGGTCGGGATGCCGATGCCGCGTTACGATCTCCTGAAGAAGAACCGCTACGTGAACCGCACTTTCGTCCAGACTTCGCGCGGCTGCCATCAAGGCTGCACGTTCTGCGCCGAGCCGCTGATGAACGGCCTCAAGTTCCGCTATCGGCCGGTCGACGAGGTGATTCACGAGATGGAGAACTGCGGTGCGCGCACCATCTCGATCAACGACGCCGACTTTTTCGGTACGCCGGAGCGTCCGAAGGAAGTGATGCGCGCGTTGAAGGGACGCGGCATCCAATGGCAGGCCGGCGTCACCTCCAAACTTGCGCAGGACGACCGCATGCTCGAGCTCGCGGCCGAAAGCGGCTGCACGATGCTGAGCATCGGCTTTGAGTCGATCTCGCGCGCGACGCTCAAAAGCGTGCACAAGCATGTCAATCGGCCGGAGACCTTCGCCGCCCTGGTGGAGAAGGTGCACTCCTACGGGATCATGGTGTTCGGCCTGTTCATGTTTGGCTTCGACGGCGACGATCGCTCGGTTTTCGACGAAACCGTCAACTTCAACATCGACGCCAAATACGATGCCTGCGCCTATTCGGCGCTTACGCCCTATCCGGGCACGCTCACCTGGTACGAGATGAAGAAGGCGAACCGCATCGTTTCCTTCGATTGGACGATGTACGATCAGGGCCACGTCGTCTATCGCCCGGCGCAGATGTCGGCGGACGAACTCCGCATCGGCCTAGGCGGCGCTTATGGAAGTTTCTATTCGACATCTTCAATCGCCAGCCGATTCCCGCTGCGCGGCAAGCGGCATCGCGCGCAATGGCTGATCTACAATCTTTTCATGCGCAAAGCCTCGCAGACCGAGAACATCGATTCAATCGCGGCGCCCACGGCGGAGCCCGACGTTGCTCCGATGCCTCCTATCCTGCCCGTCAAGCGCGAATGGCGTGCGGCCGTGCTCGAGGCAGCAAGCGGACCGGGACCGCACCTGAGCTGAAGCGGTATCCACAAGAAAAACTTACGAAGTGTGCGTCAGGCGTGTCGGAAGGTATCCGCACAAGTACAAATCGAGGATCGATATGACTGCAGGCGCGCATGATCTTTCCGCCCCCTGGACGCTCGCGAACTACCTGGACAATTCCACGCGCGCCGATCGGCTTACGGGCGGTGTGCGACGCATCCCGATCACGACGCCGCGTGGCATATTCAAGGTCTGGACCAAGCGCGTCGGCAACAATCCGCGCATCAAACTGTTGTTGTTGCACGGCGGCCCTGGTTGCACGCACGAGTACTTCGAAGCGTGCGACTCCTATCTTCCCGCCGCGGGCATCGAATACTACTACTATGATCAGTTGGGCTCCTATTACAGCGACCAGCCCGATTTTGACGATCTGTGGGAACTGCCACGCTTCGTCGACGAGGTTGAACAGGTTCGCCTGGCACTCGGCCTGGACGCCTCCAATTTCTTTCTGCTCGGCCATTCATGGGGCGGAGTACTCGCCATCGAGTACGCGCTGCACTACCAGCAGCACCTGAAGGGATTGGTGATCTCGAATATGATGGCGAGTTTCCAGGCCTACAACGCATACGCCGAGCGGGTGCTCATGCCCACCATGGATCCGGCGGCGCTTACGGAGATCAAGCAGTTTGAGGCGGCCAAGGATTACACGAACCCGCGTTATATGGAATTGCTGATGCAGCACCACTACATTCACCACGTGCTGCGCTTGCCGCTCGGCGAGTGGCCGGATCCGGTCGAGCGGACCTTCAAACACCTCAATTCAAAAGTCTACATCCCGATGCAGGGCCCGAGTGAGCTCGGGGCCAGCGGCAAGCTGATGCAATGGGACCGGACCGCTGAACTGCGTCATATCGGCGTTCCGAGTCTGACTATCGGGGCGCGCCATGACACGATGGATCCGTCCCATATGGAAGCGATGGCTCGCAGCCTGCCGCATGGCCGCTATCTGGACTGTCCCGACGGCAGCCACATGGCGATGTACGATGATCAGCAAAGGTACTTTGCTGGCCTGATCGGCTTTCTCCAAGATGTCGATCGCCAGCGGTCGTAAGCCCGTGCCCTCCGATCAGCGAGCCCGGACTCGCGGCACAAGCGCCCGATCCCAGTTCTCGCCTGGAGCAGTTTGGCTACCAGGAGCAGTTACATCGCACGCTCACCACTCGGGATCTGGTCGTCTACGGCATGATCTTTATGGTGCCCATCGCGCCATATTCCGTATTCGGTTTCGTCTGGAATGATTCCAGGGGCATGGTCCCGCTCGCCTATTTGGTCGGCCTCATCGGCATGTTCTTCACTGCCCTGAGTTACGCCGCGATGTCGCGTGCGTTTCCGCTGGCCGGCTCGGTATACACATACGCACAACGGGGCTTGCATGATCTCGCTGGCTTCTTCTCCGGCTGGCTGATTCTGCTCGACTACATTCTTGTACCGGCGCTCTTGTACATCTTCAGTGCCATTGCTCTGCGGGGGCTGCTCCCAGTCATGCCCGAATGGGCGTGGCTCCTGGGATTCATCGGCTTCAACGCCGTCGTGAACCTGCTCGGAATCCAGTTCACGGCGCGGGTCAATTGGTACATGCTGCTGATGGAACTGATTACTCTGACTCTGTTTGTCGCCTTTGGGCTCGCCGCGCTTTACCACGGTCGCGGCGCCGGTGGGCTGACCCTCAGGCCGATTTACAACCCGAGTGTATTTTCATTGGCCACGGTGGTCGGCGCCACGTCGATCGCGGTGCTGTCGTTTCTCGGTTTTGACGGGATTTCCACGCTGTCCGAAGAGAGCCGCGGCGGTCAGGGCGCGGTAGCCCGCGCCACGTTGCTGTCGCTCGCACTGATCGGCGGGCTATTTATTCTGCAGACCTGGATCGCCACCGACTTGGCGCAAGGCATGCGGTTCTCTTCGCCAGCGACGGCGTTTTACGAGATTTCGGAGCGCGCTGGGGGAGCCTGGCTGCGCCTGAGTCACGATCGGCGCGGTGGCTGTCGCCTCGGGGATCGCCAACGCCCTGGTCGCGCAGGCCGCCGTAGCGCGCATCCTTTTCGCGATGGCCCGCGATGGCAAGTTGCCCGCGGTGTTGGCCAAGATTCATCCCCGCTATAAGACCCCGTACGTCAGCACGTTGGTCGTCGCCGGGGTGTCATTGATGGTCGGTCTGTTCTTCTCCGAGCGCGTGGATGATCTGACCCGGATAGTCAATTTCGGTGCGCTCACCAGTTTCCTGCTGCTCCATCTTTCGGTGATCAACCACTACTTTGTTCGCCAACGCAGTGGCGCGTGGTTACGCCACCTGATCTTGCCGATGGCAGGATTCACGGTTATTGCCTACGTTCTCTACGAAATGGACAACGCCGCGAAGGTTCTGGGAGCGTGCTGGATTGCAATCGGCGCGCTTTACTATCTCATCCTGTCTTACGTCCTGAAGAAACCGGTCGCGCTTGAGGTCTGAACGAATCAGGCAACAACCGCAACTGCCGATATCAATCGGAAAAACGCGATATGGCGCGAGCGCCTCGACTGCGCGATCATCAAGCGCGCCAGAGGCGTCAGATTGCAGCGGCTGAATACAAACATGAGTCGCGCCGGCGGCAAAGTGCTCCGATATCCGGTCGTGGATTTTGCTCTCCGATCCCCACGCCACGATCGCGTCAACGAGGCGGTCGCTGCCCCCCTCGGCGAGATCGGTATCTGTGAACCCCAGCGATTTAAGATTTTTCGTGTAGTTGGGCAGCGACAAATAAAAGCTCATGTATTGCCTGGCAGCCTGCCGCGCCCTGGCCTTATCGCTCTCGAGAACCACCGCCTGCTCAACGCAAATCCATGCCAGCGGACCCATTTCGGCTCTCGCTCTGGCCGTGTGTGAAGGCGGAACAAAGTAGGTGTGGGTGCCTTTGGTCTCGGCGGCGGCAAGCTGGATCATCCGGGGATGGAGTGCGGCGATGACAATCGGAACTTCTTCCCGCGGCGCAACCGCGTTGTAAACCGCGCTTTTCAGACCTGCCACATAGTTCTTCATGTGGGTGAAGGGCTTGCTGTAGTCGTGCCCGCGAAGATCGACTACCAGCGGCTTGTGACTGACACCCAGTCCGAGCACGAAGCGGCCGCCTGCCAACTCGGCCACCGTCTTTGCGCAGGACATCATGGTCAGCGTGTCGCGCGACCAGATGTTGGCGATGCCGGTGGCGAGCGCGATGCGCTCGGTATGGCTCAGCAGATAAGCCGCGTGGCTGAAAGGGTCGCGGCCCCAGGCCTCGGGAATCCAAAATGCGCCATAGCCGAGCCGTTCCAGCTTGGCGGCCAGCCGTAGAGTCTCGGCCGCGGGCATCTTATCGCAAATCGCCCACAGCCCCAGTTTTCCGATATTCATCGGGATTTCCTTTTTACGCTCCGATTCCAACTCGCCTTGTAGACCCAAACGGCCTCCCTGGCAAGGTTCGGCGCGCGAACGCGGTGAGCGTACGTTGGGTGCGGAGCGGGTCTCACAGCCGAAGGCAGGCTTCGGCCGCGAGATGAAAAAGCCGCTCACGCACCGCGTGACGGTTCCATCCCCGCGGAGCCCATCGCCGGCCGGCGAGGCTGTCGCCGCCATACAGGATTTGCGCGAACTCGACGCGGCGGAAGCGCGCGACGGCGAAAAACGCCGCCGCCTCCATCTCGACCACGACACATCCTTCATTCTGCCGCCGCGTCATCCGCGGTCGCGTCTCGCGATACACCGCGTCGGTGGTCCAGGTCTTACCGCGGACGTAATCGTGATTGTTCTCGCGCAGTACCGCCTCGATCGCCTTAAGCGCGCGCCGCGTGGGGGTGACCTCGCGCGCCGGCGGCAGATAGTGATACGAGGTGCCCTTCGTCGCGAATCGCGGCGGTCGGGACAACGATATGCCCGACGTCGATGGATCCGACGAGGACTCCGGCGCCGCCGCAGGCGACGAACTTGCGGCATCCGAGCGCTATCATGTGCTCCAGGCGCGCCGCCGCGTTGGGAGCGCCGACTCCGGGATGAACGACGGCGAGCCGCCGGCCTCCATAGTCCAGCTCGTAGACCGGGTAGTCGCCCGCTTCGCTCTCGCCATTGTGGACGTGGCGCGCCTGGGCACCCTCTCGAACGAGCTCCCTGATCACCTCCTGGAAGAAGCACAGAACGCAGTGCTCGGCGACGTCGATGGGTTTGATAATGCGGCTTGGTTCGATGATCGCGACGCGCGCGGAGTCGCGCTCGAGCAGCGGAACGTTCGATCCAGCCGCTGCGCGAGACGGCCGCACCAGCCGCGGAACCCCAGGGACTTTCGTTTTCCCTATTCGCATGTTTGGAATGGTTTTTCCTCCACTTGACGTGTCCCCAAAATGCCCGGCCTTTGGCGTGATAGTAGTTCCAGAAAGTTTCTCGCGGAAACTCGTCGCTGGCGGGCAAGTCTGCTATCAGTGACACAGAGCCGCGATTCAAATTGCGCATGGGCGCCAGCGGAGTGTGACATGAATTCGATCCCTGCCGAATTCCGAGCCGACGAGGCAGCATTGGTGATCATCGACACCCAGGAAAAATGGGTGCCGATGATACCCAACCGGCACACGCTGGTTGCCAACATGCGGACCCTGCTCAAGCTGGCGCGTTGCTTCGAAATGCCGATCGTGGTGGCGGAGCATCTGCCGTGGGTGATCGGCGAGACGGTCAACGAGTTGCGCGAGCTCCTGGATTCCACGACCCCGGTCATCAAAAAGACGGTTTACAATACCTTCGACGATCCGTGGAACACCGTCGCCTTCGAAGGGCTGCGCCATATCGAGTTGCACGACGGCATTCCGGCCAACGCGAGATCGCAGGGAGTAAGCGATATCTGGCTCGCGGCGCTGCCTCACGTGCTCAATCAGTTCGCCTATCAGGCCGACAAAGACCCCGCCCGCCAGAACGTGCCGCAGGCGTCACCCGCGCGGCGGCGTAGCGCTTAGCCCAGGGCCCGCCGCAAGCGATAGGACGCAAGCTGATGGCGACCGACCATCCAGACGATCGTAAGCCAGTGCGTAAGCCATTGCGTAAAGCATCGCGTAAACCATCGCACAAACCGCCGCCGCCGAGCGGCACCGGTCACCTCCGCACGGTCCATCACGAAGGCTACGACCCCGGCATCAACTCTCTGTTCGTACCGGCGATCAAGGTCGAGGCAGGCAAGCTGGTGTTCATCTCGGGCGTGACCTGCGCACCGGTCTATCATCAGCATCCGCATCGAACGGAAGACTTCGACACGATGCCTCGCGATGCGGCGGGACAAGCCGCAATCGCCTACCGCCACCTTGGGCAGGCGCTCGAGGCCGCGGGCTGCAAACCCTCGCACGTGGTCTCGCTCACCCGCTTCATGACCAACCTGGCCGGGGATCAGGACGCTATCAACCGCGTCCAGGGCGAGTTCTTCAACGGCCATCTACCTACCAGCACCACGGTGGAGGTAAACCGGATGGCTACCGATCCGCGTATCCGCCTGGAGATCCAGGCCATCGCGGTGGCTCCGCCCTGACAGGAACCCCTTCGCCGGCGGCCCTTCAACCTCAGTAGCGCGTGGCCAGATTGAACCAGCCGAGCCCTGGCAGGCGAGCGATAGTCGAATCCAGTTCGAAGAGCCGCAGCCGGGCCGATTCATTGGGATATAGGTAATTTTGCAAACGTCGAGTCGCGGCTTCGCCGCGAACAGGCATACCGACCGGCGTCCAGAGATACTTGATGATGGCCGTCGTGAGCACTTGAGCGGCTCGCGGGCGCAGACGAGCTTTGGCTTGATTGAAGTAGAATGAGAAGTGTCGGCGCTCATCCTTGATGATCTGATTGAGAATCGTTCCAAGCAGCGGGATGTTGCGTACGTTCCGCAAGCGCGCGGTAGGATTCGACGCCCACCATCTCGTTGATCGCGCCCCACGTCATCTGCACGGCGGGGAGGTGGCGCGTCATCCGCGACAATAGCCTTGCGCCTATTTGGGCCATGCGATCGGCAGGTGTTTGCCGCCTCAGATCGGCGAAACGCTGGTCGTCGACTGTGACGCCCTGACTTGTCAGAAATTGCTTCAATACCTCGGAATGAAAGAACTCCTCGTAGTTCCAACAGGAGAGAAACGCGGTGATGGAAGGATCTTGGACAACGTTCGTGGACAAAAGCTCGCGCAGGTAAACTATCGTGTGCGCCTCGATGTCCATCCGCGATTGATCTGAAGTCGCTGCACGCGAAGATCGGCGAGCTGACGCTGGAGAATGATTTTTTGGGCGGAGCGCTCAGCAAGGCCGGTTTGCTGAGCGCAAAGCGATGATCGACCGTCAACACACACTGTCGATCAGCAAACCGGCGAAGGCCCTGAAGATCAGCCGTGGCAGTGTGTATTATCTGCCCCGACCGGTTTCCGCAGCCGACCTCGCCGTGATGCGCCGGATGGATGAGTTGCATCTTGACTTGCCCTTCGCGGGCAGTCGGATGCTGCGCGATCTCCTGAACGCGGAAGGGGTCGTCATCGGTCGTCAGCACGTGGCTACGTTGATGAAGCGCATGGGGGTCAAGGCAATTTATCGCAAGCCCAACACCTCGAAGCCGGCACCGGGACACAAGATTTACCCCTATCTTCTGCGCAACGTGCCGGTCATCAGGCCCAACCAGGTCTGGGCGATGGATCTCACCTACATCCCCATGGCGCGAGGCTTTGTCTATCTCGCGGCCGTCGTCGACTGGTTCAGCCGCCGGGTCCTCGCTTGGCGATTGTCGGTCACGATGGAAGCCGAGTTCTGCATCGAAGCACTGGAGGAAGCTCTGGCCCGCCACGGCAAACCGCACATTTTCAATACCGATCAAGGCAGCCAATTCACCAGCACCAGCTTCACCGACGTTCTGCTCCAAGCCGGCATCGCCATCAGCATGGACGGCAAAGGATCGTGGCGGGATAATGTTTTCGTCGAGCGCCTTTGGCGATCAGTCAAATACGCGGAGGTTTATCTGAAGGCTTACGAAAGTGTCGCCGAGGCCCGCAGCGCAATCGGCGGTTACTTCGGATTTTACAATACCCGCAGACCTCATTCGAGCCTTCAACGGCGAACGCCGGATCAGGCTTACTTCAACTGGCTACCGCAGATCGCGGCGGCCTGAACCAGGCAGATGTTCCACTTATCAACCCGACACTCCTGTTCAGACAAACCCAGCCAGCTCTGTTTGTCACCTAATGCGAGTTCTGCAAATCGGCCTCGAAGTCCTTGCCCAATCGTTGAAAGTACCTTTTGAGTACAAAGATTGGGGAAATGTGATCAATGACATTGAAGGCGCGATAAAGAAGATCGAGAAAGGATCGAACAAGACCGAAAATTGGCGCGAAAACCAGACTTTTTATTCCGAATGCGCAACTCAGTTCCAGCACTTCAAGGATGCCTGGCGCAATCACGCGATGCATGGACGAGGATTCTACGATGAGGCGAAGGCGCGAATGATTTATATAAGCGTACGAGAGTTCATGCGCATGATGGCGTTACGCTTTCCGATATTGGCGACGACACAGTAGCCGCAAGGAAGGCGTGAATCTAGAGAGGTGAAACGAGATCAGGAATCAATATTGTAGCCGCTGCCAATTGGCGTGTAAGCAGGATTGTATTGTTGCCGGTCAATATGCAATGCGCGTAGTTCCAGAATGTAGGAGCATGCTCGGGCAATGTCCGTTCCGCTGTTGGAATTGAGTAGCGGCAACATAGTCAGTTAAGCGGCATCCCGTGCGGTGTCAAGTTTTCCTTCCGAGCGGTCGAGTTGGGCGTCGTGAGCGCGCAACGCGGCGACCAGGGTCGGCAGCGCACGATAGCCGGCGAGCTTGCGGAAGCCGCGCTCGGCCTCGATCACGCCAGCCGCGGTCCAGCGCAGCACCATGGTGCCGCTCTGCCAGCGTTTGACCCGGCGGCCGATTTCGCGCACGCGGCTGAACAGGTTTTCGATCAAGTTGGTCGAGGACAGAATGCGCTCGAGATTCTCGGGCAGCTCCAGGCGCATCACGGTCAGAGTTTCTTCGAGTCCCTCGCGCAGCGAGGCGGCGGCGCCGGGATGCTGATGTTCGAGTTGGCGCGCCAGGGTTTCGAGCAGGCGCCGCGCACGCTTGGCGTCACGCGCCACATAAGCCTGAACCATCGCGCTGCGGACCCCGGCGCGCAGCCGCTCGGGAAGGGCCTCGGTGACATTGCGCTTCTTGTGCTCGCGGCAGCGCTGAATCAATGCGCGGCGGCCGAACACCTCGGCCACCGCCTTGTGCAGCGCCTTGGCCCCGTCGATTACCACCAGCAACGCGCGCCCGGTATCCAAGCCGCGCTCGGCCAGATCGGCGAGCAAGGCTTTAACCGCCGCCGCGTTCTCGGTCGCACCCTCGCGCAGCCCCAAGACGTGCTTGTAGCCGCGCTCATCGACCCCCACCGCTGCCAGCACCACGTGCTCACCGAAGTGCACCCCGTCGATCATCAGCGCCACCAGCTTAAGCCCGTGCAAGTCGCGGCCCAGCAGTTCCCCAAGCTTGCGCTCGGTGCCGTACACGAACCGTTCGCTGACCGCGCTCTTGCTGGTGCCCCGTGCTGCGACCGCGGCCGGCAGCGGCTCCAGCGAACGCGCGTAGCCCCGGGTCGATACCCCCAGCACCATCTGCTCCAACGCCCGCGTCTCCAGCGGATCGCGCGCGCTCCACTCCCGCCAGCTCGGCAATTTAAGCTCGCGACCCTCAACGCTGCGCACCCGCGGGCGGCTCACCGCCACTCGCCGTCCGCCCAGCACCAGCGAACTTGGCACGTGCCCCGCGCGCAGCGCCTGACGTTCGGCCTGATGCGCGTAGCGTGCGCCACACAGCACCGCGCGCTCGGCTTCCAGCACTTCATCCACGCATGCCAGTCCCGTGACCATCACCGTGTCGTACAGTGCTTCGCGCACCATTGCCGACAACCGCAGCCACAACTGCCCCTCGTCCGCGGCTTTCCTTCCGTCTGCCCTCTTGGCACTCTTGTTCATGGCGGCCTCCTCCTCTTACCCAACCCGATCTTCCGATCGGGCGAGGAACGCCGCCACTCAAATCTCAACAACCTTCAGGACATCGCCCATGCTCGACCCGAAAACCTAGCGCAGTGGCGTCCTTAACTGACAGACTACCAATACGGAAATTCGGCTTAGGTGTCTGAAAAAGGGTATCGCGTGGCCCACGCGTCAGTGACGCGAGATCAAGGGAAGGTTCGGGATCTGGGTCGCCATTAAGCCGATAGACGGTGCCATTAGGCCGGCCGGTTTTTGTATCAATGCCGACTGGGGGAATGCGTTTATACAGAATATCGTCAAGTCCGATGACTACGTTCCTGACTAAAAGTCTTCGCGAACAACTCCAGCACAGCAGACTGATCCAACTCCATAGCCTCATCACTTGCTTTAGACGGGTCATCGCTGTTGATCGTCAGGAAAGTTAGATTTCCGTCTGGGGTGGCTTCGACAATAACTTCTGACTGATTGTTGCGCCATTCGATCTGGACGCTACCGTTTGGCACCGGACCCACTGTAAATGGTATTGCGTGTTCTCCGCAAAGTGGAAAATAGTCTGAAATAACGCTATGAATCAGATTTACAGTTAAGGAGAGCGCTTCCGTTGAAGGAGCCTCCGCTCCATACGAATCCCAATCCCTCTTCAGAGTAGAAATTGTTTCGAGACGATCGCGAATGTCATTAAAGGCAGCTATTGCGCTATTGCCTTGGACAACAGCAACCGCACTCGCAGAACGTGGAATGGTGGCTTCTCTCACGGGTAGCCATATTGTTCCCACTTGAGTTGGGTTTGCAAACGGGAAACGACGGTCGAGCGTTAGCGCACTCATGATGTTTAGTTTGCTTTTCTCTTAAGACCTGCTGGTGCTTCAACGACCATCAGACCAGCAGATTTTAGGAAGTAGAAGGGGTTCCCTTCTGGGTCGAACTTTTCGGTAAGGCGCCATACTTCCATTGCGACTTGCTTAACTCTTAGCTTGGTGCCGTCCGCAAGCGTATATTCAGCGAAAGGCTCCTTGGATTCTTCAATATCCACGCGCACAGCTTCTTCGAGCGGTTGGCCTGGCGCAAACTGTATTTTCATAACCCAACGACCCGTGCTACTGGTTGTAACCATTCAATCAGATCAATGCAAACCACGAGAAAAAAGCCGTATTTAGGACTCTTCAGCGCTGTGATCGGACCGAAGAAAGCGTCTCAGCGTTCCTTTGAGTTTGCGCGAAAGAGCGGCCTCACTAGCTGCTTGAACTTTTCAGGATCGGCGTGGGCGAGTACCTGCCTTAAGCGCTCATCCTCGGCGCGCGTTTTCTCGCTGATTGTCGCGGGCTTCTTTGATCGCTTCTTGCGGGGCACCCTGAAAAGGTAACAGTTTTAGGTCGCTTCGGCTACTGACTGCACGTCGTAATCAAATCGGCGAACATATTTTCGTTCTTGCGATTGTTGAAGCGATAGCTAAATTCGTTCAAATAAAAGGGCAGATATTTCTTGCTGACGTTGTGATAGTTGCCCACGATGCCGCGCTTCAGCAACGCCCAGAACGATTCTATCGAGTTTGTGTGGATGTTACCGCGCACATATTCGCCGCGTCCATGATTGACGGTTTCGTGCGGCAAATCCGCGCGAGCATACTGGTAGGCTGGATTCTCATCGGTCACGACTATCGAGACCTTTTCGTCGGTAGCGCACGGAACGAAAGCGCCAAGAGTGGGAGCGTCTATCGAGCCAATCACGCGAGCCACGACGTTACCCTTACGCTCGATAGCGCCAATCACGCCGACCTTGCCATAGCCGATAGCCTCGCCTAGAGGCTGTGGCCCTCTGGCCTTGCGTACCTGGGCGCTTTTCTTGGCCTTGTGGCGATTGCGGTCTTTCCCGCCGATATAGGTTTCGTCAATCTCGACTTCGCCGCTCAAGGGCTTGTACATGTCGCCAGCCATCGCGGCACGCCAGCGCAGGCACATATACCAGCTTGTGTGATAATCGTGCGTGGAATTCTCGCCGAACATGACGCGATGAATCTGAAGCGCCGACATGCCTTTCTTCGCGGTCAGCATCATGTAACCGATCTTGAACCATAGGCTCATCGCGATCTTGGTGTCTTGGAAGATCGTTCCGCTAATCACGCTGAAGCGGTAGCCGTTACGTTTGTGGCAAGTGACGACTTCTCCAGTTAGCGTGTCCACGGATTCTTTGCCGCTTTTGCACAGCCAGTGAAAGGGTCGCGCCTTGAGCACGTAAACCTTTTCGTTCTCACAGCGAGGGCAATGCACGCCGTTCGGCCAGCGCATCCCGACCAGAAATTGCTTGCATTGCTCGTCGGTTCCGAACTGCTTATCGAATTCGCCGATGGTCTGCACGCTCGAAGAATAGCCCAAAACGGATTGAGTGTCAACATCAACCTAGCCCCCACTGAACCGGCTGCGGCGCCATGGCCGCTCCTTGTTGCATGGCCGAATCTTTCTTAGTAAGCCAGAACACGCTTCCAGAGGCGTTTTTACCCTTGCTCGATAGGGAACGTGCTGATGTCGGGCCGTATGCGCACCAAGCTCACTGTCAGAATGCCGCGCCGGCGGCCTCCGCCGCACCATCACCTTCTCGCCGATGCGCCCCGCCCTACCAGGCAGCACTACAAGATTCTCGCGCTGTGCTGGGCAGGATGGGTTTTCGATATCTATGACCTGATCCTCTTTACCTTTCTGATCCGTCCGATCGGCACGACCTTCAGTCTCAGCAAGCTCGACCTCTCCTACGCATTGGGTGCCTCGCTCGCCGCCAGCGCGGTCGGAGGCATCGTCTTCGGCTCGCTAGCCGATCTCTATGGGCGTCGGCGCGTGCTGGAATGGACGATCGTGACATACAGCCTGGGCACGTTGCTGAGTGGCCTGACGGGAGGCCTGGGCAGCCTGATCTTCTTTCGCGTTATCACCGGCCTGGGCGTGGGTGGCGAATGGGCGACCGGGCACACCTATATCGGTGAGACATTTCCGCCGCGCTACCGGGGCCGTTATGCCTCGGTGATGCAGACTGGCGGAGCGGTCGGCTGCCTGATGGCGGCCGCAGTGGGCGGGTTCCTCGAACCGAGAGTCGGATGGCGCTGGTGCTTCATCATCTCGGCTTTGCCCGCGATACTTTCGGCCTGCGTGCGTCGGGCGCTACCCGAATCGGACGTCTGGCTGGAACGCCATCCCGAGGTCCGCAAGGGACGACCGCTGATTCTGCCGTCGCCCAAGGCGATTATAGAGCCGATCCGCTCGCTATTGACCGGTCCGCATCGTTTCGACTTCCTGCGCTCGACCGTCCTATGCACGCTCGACATGTCGGCGTTTTGGATCGCCTTTTCATGGCTTCCGACCTACTTCGAAGAGCAGCGCGGGATGTCGACCGGCTCGAGCGCCGCGATCGTCGCGATTGCCTACTTCGGCATCCTGGTCGGCCAGCTATCGTTTGGTTATATCGCTGACCTGATTGGGCGGCGTGCTTCCTTTACCGTCTTCTCCTTCGTGATGGCCGCCGGTCTGCTGGCAATCACGCGGTTCTGGGGCGAAACCAGCGAATCCAACGTCTTCATCAATTGGGCGATGTTTGTGACCGGCTTCGGCGCCGGGATGTTCGGCGGTTACGGGCCGCTGTTCACCGAACTCTTTCCGACCGCCGTGCGCAACACCGCGATGGGCGGGGCGTACAACCTCGCCCGCGGCACGCAGTTCCTCACCCCGCTGCTGGTGGCGTTGATCGCCGAGCGTTACGGGTTGAGCGGGGGAATCTCTCTCGCCTCTCTATTTGCGATAGCGACCGGGCTGTTCGCGTGGTCGTTTCCCGGAAGTTCGAATCGGATGGCGACCGAGGTTGAATAGAGGGTGCGCCCCACCCTTCGCTCTCGGTTGCGATTTCTCGTCAGCACGATCAATCGAAATGGATCGCGGCCCAGTCGAGCATTCCCTGGTCACTGCCGCGCGGTCCGATCATCGACAGTCCGAGCGGACAACCGTCGAACGTGCCGAGCGGAAGACTGATCTGCGGCAAGCGGGCGAGCCCCGCGATCGATAACAGCGCGAAGGCGCGGCCGCGGAAGACCTCGAGCTCGGCCGGCGGCGTGTTGAGCCTGGGCGCGATCCCCGGCGCCGTCGGCAGACACAGGATCGCGTCGTCTCCGAGGAGGCGCTCCATGTGGCGCGCCACTGCCTCGCGCCTGGGCATCGCCGCCGCCACCTCGGCGGCCGTGATGGTCGCGGTCCAGGCAAACCGCTCGCGGATGCCCGGTCCGAATTCCGGCCGGTAGCGATCGATCCAGGCGCCGTGCTGCGCGTGAATCTCGGCGCCCTGGAGAACGCGAAATATTGCGCGCCATTCGGCGGAGTCGCCGGTGTAGACCTTCACGCGGAGCCGTTTTCGCGATCGACGCCGTCACCTTTTCGATAGCGGAGGTGAGCGCCGCGGTGATCTCCGGATCGAGGCCGCAAACGCATCCGTCGCGATCAGCAGCCGTTTGGGCACGAACGGCTTCGCGGGCGGCAGCAGCACAGTCCCGACCCGGCGCATCAGGCTCGCCGAGCGCGCGAACCATCCCACCGTGTCGAAGCTCGTCGCCAGCGGAACCACGCCGTCGGCAGGCACCAGGCCATGGCTCGTCCGAATCCCATAGATGCCGCAATAGCTTGCCGGTATACGCACCGACCCGCCGCAGTCGGTGCCGAGCGCGAAATCAACGAGGCCGCCCGACACCGCGGCCGCCGACCCGCTCGACGATCCGCCGGGAATGCGCCCGGGAGCCTTGGGATTGACCGGCGTACCGTAATGCACATTCTCGCCGTTGATGCTGTAGGTCATTTCATCGCAATAAGTCTTGCCGACCAGGCGGGCTCCGGCGGCGAGCAGGCGCTCGACAGCCGACGCAGTGCGCTCCGCGGGTGGATGGGTCTCGAGCCAGCGCGGATGGCCGTTGCCGGTACGATGTCCGGCGATATCGAACACGTCCTTGACGGCGAAGCTGCAGCCGAGCAAGGGGCCGGTTGCATTGCCTTCGAGAGCAACCTCGTCGTAGCGGCAGAACGCATTGAGCGGATCGTTGATGCTCATATTTCTCGATGGAGTCGCGCCGGCTCGCGCGAAACGGTCATGCGGCCGCTTTGAAAGCATAGAGTACCGGCGCTACCTCCGCCACCGCCATTTCGGGCTCGACCGCGTCGAGCACCACCAGGTCCGCGCACTTGCCGACCGCGACTCCATAGTCCCCGAGCCGCATCAGTTGAGCCGGCCGCCGCGTGATCATCGCGAAGCATTCCCGCAGGTCAGCCTTGCTGCCGACCTGACAGACATTGGCATAAAGATTCGCCATCCGAATCAGCGAGCAATCCCCGAATGGCGTGAACGGATTGAGTATGTTGTTGCTCGACAGCGAGCAGTTCACTCCGTGAGCGCAGCAGTTTGTGGGCCGGCACCACCGCCGCGCGGCTGGTTGTGGTCGTGAGTGTGATTACGCCCCATCAGGTAAAGTTCGGTCGCGGGCAGCACGGTGAGCGCCACGCCGGCGTCCGCCAGCCGTCGCGCCATCCGCTCGAACTCCGCGAGCGGCAGGCTGGCCGCCTTGGTGACGTGGCCGATGGTGACCCGTCCTCCGTACTTGTGCTCCTCGGTCCGCCGGCAGACGTGCCAGACATCCATGTCGTCGCAGGTGGGTCCGAAATCGAGATGCATGTCGATGTCGACGTCGAACTCGCGCGCCATCTCGAACACCCGGTCGATCTGGCCGCGAGGATCTGAATCCGTATAGGGCGCGGCGCCGACCGCGCGGCAACCGCGCCTAAGCGCCTCGACCATCAGTTGGTCGGTACCGGGATTGTTGAGCAGGCCCTCCTGGGGAAACACGCAGATCTGCAGATCGATCGCCCAGGCGTATTCCTTGATCAGCGGCAACACGCCCTCCAGGCCGCGCAACCCGACGCCGGGGTCGACCTCGAGATGGGTGCGCATGTGGGTCGTGCCCTGGAGGATCGACTTCTCCAGCGTGCGGCTCGCGCGGGCGTGAACGTCCTCTGGCGTGAACGCGGCCTTGGCCTTGGCGGCTTCGCCGATCGCCTCGGCGAGATCGCCGCGCTCGGAAGCACAGCGGTCAAGGATGCAGGACTTGTCGAGATGGAGATGGGTCTCGATGAAGCCGGCAGAGACGAGCCGGCCGTCGAGGTCGATCGTCTCGCCCTCGGCTTCGAGCCGCGGTGCGATCGCCGCGATCTTTCCCGCGGCGATCCCGATGTCGCAGCGCTCGCGATCGTCGACTCGCGCGTTCTTCAGGATGAGGTCCAGTGCCATTCTTCGGCCACCCTTTGCTCTCAGGCCCTGGCGGGATTGGTCACTTCGTTTCTCATGGCAGTTCCCGCCTCCCGGCGCTGGCCTCGTTCGTCGTATGCCCTCCGGCTGCCAATCGTCCTTGACCTGGACGCGGCACGATCTTAACCCGAATTTTCGTAGATGGACATACAACTGCTGAGATCTCTGCTACCTCTCTCGTTCGGGAAGATCTCTCGGGAATGTCTCGCCGGTGAACAGACGAGAACGAACCTATATTGTGAATTTCGCGGCCGGTATGTCCGCCGTCGCCGTCACCCTTGGTCTGATTCTGCTGATCCGGTCGTTTTGCGAACCAAGCTCGCGCAGCTTTGCTTCGCATACGGAGCCTTCCTTATTTCCCGTTGAAGTTTCCAGCCGTCCCAGCCTTGCACTGGTCCCCTGGTCGCAATCGCCTTCCAAGCTCGATTCCGAGTCCAACATTCTCGAGCTTCCAAAAGCCAGTTTCGATTTCGTCGGAAGTTGGGGTGGATATACGCATGATACCGCACCCTCCGAGGTAGAGAGTCCCGACCATGTAAGCGTCGTGTTCGGCAGGCATGGCAATACTGTATTTTTCGCGACTAAACTTTATAGCCCATCAGGGCAACGGATTGTGAGTAAGCCCAGAGCTTGGATCACCAGCCCTCGAGAAGTTCTCGTCACGTATGAAGCGGAAGATGACCAAGTCGATTACACTTATTTACATCGGTTTACGCTGCTCGATTCGGGCAAAATGGCATATAAAGAAACTGTCGACTTGTATGACCGGCGCACACATAGCGCTGTGGGAACAGATGGACAGAACGCTTTGCTCCGCCGGTTGACGACGACTCGAGCGAAGCGTGTTTTTGCACAACCGTCTTCTCACGACGTCCTTACGGGAGAACTCGCGACGAGCAAGAAGATTCGCGCACGATAATTTTCACAAGACCTGGCGAGCCTTTACAGTATGATAAGCACCTTCAAACGGGGATTCTCATGAAATCGTCACTCAGCGCGATCGACACACCTGGCCTTATCGTCGACATAGAAGCTCTCGACCGTAACATCGCTACGATGGCGGCACGCGCAAAAGCCTGGGGCGTTGCGCTGCGGCCGCATGCGAAGACGCACAAGTGCAGCGCTATCGCGCGGCGTCAAGTGGCGGCCGGAGCGCAGGGGAATTGCCTGCGCGACGATCGACGAAGCAGAGGTCATGGTCAACGCCGATCTGCCGGGCGTGCTTGTGACCTCACCGCTTGCGACCGAGCACAAGGTCAACCGGCTGATGGAGCTGGCTCATCGACGGCCCGATATTGCCGTGGTCGCGGATCATCCTCAACACGTCGCGCTGCTCGATGAGATGGCGCGGCAGAGCGGCGTCTCGCTTTCAGTGGTGGTTGACCTCGACGTTGGCGATCATCGTACCGGCGCCGCGACGGTGGAAGCCGCCTTGAATCTCGCTCAACAGATCCAGGCGACACGCAATCTCCGCTTTGCCGGAATACAGGGCTATGCGGGACGCCTCCAGCACGTCGCGGATTTTGCGAAGCGCAGCTCCGAAGCGGCAAAGGCCGCGGAGCAACTCGCGGAACTCCGCACCCGGCTGCAAGTCCTGGGGTTGGCGCCTTCCGTCGTGACGGGCGCAGGCACCGGGACGCACGCGATCGACGGGCCTGGCGGCGTCTTCACGGAACTGCAAGTCGGATCGTATATCTTCATGGATGCCGAGTACGCCAACGTGGCGCTGGATGAAGGCGCACAAAATCCGTTTGAGCCCGCGCTCTTCGTACAGACCACGGTAGTCAGCAGCAATCACAGGATTTTGTTACTACCGACGGCGGAACCAAAGCGTTCGCGCTCAACGGACCGCCGCCGCAAATCCTTAGCGGACCCGCGGCAGGTTGCGCATATGAATTTCAGGGTGACGAGCACGGCAAAATCAATCTCAAGCCGGGAGTTCGGCTCGTCGCTCGGTGACCGCCTGGAGTGCCAGCCGCCTCACTGCGATCCGACGGTGTGTCTCTACGATCGCATCGTTTGCGTGAAGGGCGATGAAGTGGTTGACATCTGGCCTATCGATGCCCGCGGACGGAGGTGACAGCCCATGGAATTGAAGGACTTGGTTTATGAAACTCGTAACCAGGCGGCGTGGATCACTTTGAACCGGCCGCGAGTGCTTAATGCTTTATCGGCGGAAATGCTCGCGAGCATCAGGCGCGCCTACGAGGCCGCGGGCGAAGATCGCGACGTGAGAGCGGTCGTAATGACCGGTGCGGGGCGTGGGTTCTGCGCCGGCGCCGACATCCATGTGATGGACAACGCGAGCCTGGAAAGTTTCCGGGCCTTCCTGCTTCCCTTTACTCAGTTGTGTACCTTGATACGTACCTTTCCCAAACCCACGATCGCAGCGATTAATGGCGTCGCCGTTGGTGGCGGCTTCGAACTCACCCTGGTCTGCGATTTTCGAATCGCGGCGCATTCCGCAACTATTGGTTCGCACGAGGTCAATATCAACCAGCCGATGACCAACGGTTCGACTTATCTGCTGCCGCGTCTTATTGGCGAGGGCAGAGCGAAATTGCTGGGGATGACCGGAGAGATTATTGGTGCGCGGCAAGCCGAGGCCATCGGCCTGGTGAACTCGGTGGTTGAAGACCAGCGTCTCACGTCGGCAGTCGAAGAGTTGGTCGCGAAACTCGTCAGCGTTGGCCCGATCGCGGTCGCATGTGTCAAAGAATGCTTCGCACGCAGCCGCGACGTTGACATTGACACGGCTGTGATGTTTGAAAACGAAGCGGCGACAAGATGTTTCACCAGCGCGGATCAGCAGGAAGGCTTGCAAGCGTTTCTCGAGAAGCGAGGCCCGCGCTGGTCGGGCAGATAAATGCCGCGCCTCGGATTCTGCGTACGCATTCGCGATAAAAGGCTAGCGGAAGGGCACAGACGAGATGGCTGAACCGATTTTCCCCAAAAGCGAGTTCGACGGACGCTATGAGCGGGCCCGCAAGCTCATGGTCGAAGCCGGCCTTCAGGCGATTATCGGTTACAGTCCGGGAAATCAATTTTGGCTCAGCGGCTTTCGTGGCAGCGCCGGGGCTGGACGAATCGCGGAGTACACGCAGCACGTGGTCCTGCCCAAAGTCGTACTTCCTTTGACTGGCGAGCCGGCTTTGACCGGCCTTACCGCTATGGCCGAGGCATACGCGCAGGAAACTCACTTTGGCGACATCCGGCCGGTGATGTCACCTGCCGATCGGCCGCGCACGATTCGCCAGATCCTGGAGAGCCGAGGTATTCGCTCTGGCGCGGTGGGGCTCGACATCGGTTCCGCCTCCGGCATCAGCCCAGGAGAGCTCGACGTGCTGCGGCGCGAACTGAGTGGCTTCGACCTCCGCGATGCCAGCAAACTGTTCTGGCGCTTGCGCATGATCAAGACACCGGCTGAGATCGCATGCATGCGCCGGGCGGTCGAAATCCAGAACGCCGCCTTCAAGAGCTTCTGCGGGCGAATCTCCCGCAAGATGACCGAATCCGATCTCATATTCGAGATGCTGTCGTGCCAGCGCGAGGCGGGAGCCAGTGAAATCGGTATGGTGCTCTCGACCACGCATCCGACCGGCGCTATTTTCGGCGCTCAGATCTCAGGCCGTTCGATGCAGCCCGGCGACTTGCAATGGTTTGACGCTGGCGCGACTTATAACGGCTACACTTGCGACTTCGACATTCTCATCGCGTGGGGTGATGCGAGCGCGGACCAGATTAAGACCCACACCCAACTCAGAGATGTCTACCGGGAAGCGATGGAGGCGTGGCGGCCGGGCCGCCCAGTGGCCGAGATCGCAAGGAGACACCACCGCTGTGTTCGATAAACATGGCGCCAGGGATTTATTGCAAGGGAGCTTCCTGGGTCATTGCCTGGGCGCGGAGGTGGTCGAACGTCCTTGGTTCGGAACACGGTCGCCCAAAGACCTGAGGTTGGAGCCGGGCATGATCATTTCCCCCGAATGGGTCACGGCCACTGCGCTGGGAAATCTCCTGTGGGAGAGAAACTTCCTGGTGACTGCGGACGGCTTGGAGGAACTCAGCAACTTTCCCGACGAGTTGACCGTGATCGCCAAGTGACCACGGCTCCGAGTTTTGCGAATCACACAAGATCTTACCGTGTCGAGCGACAAACGCGATTAAGTGTAGTACTGGATTTTGGCTCCGTCGGCCTCGACGCGCTTGCCGCTCTTCCGCGCGACGACGTGCTTATAGACATTGCTCACGTTCCATTTGTCCAGCCGGTCGCTCATTTCGAACAGTCTCTGCCCGATCGGGTAGGGATCCAGCTTGCTGACATCGAATTTTTTGCTCCAAGGCCTCCTTCTCACTCAATCCCCGCTGGACAAAGCCCTCGACCAATCCGATCCAGTTCTCGATGATCTCCGCTTGCCGCCGGAGGTAGCTTTTGTCGCAGGGTTCTCCGTGTCCCGGAACAATCGTTTCAACGTCGAGCGCTTCGATGCGCTTGAGTGCTCCGAGCCATTCCCACGGGTCAGCTTCCTGGACGAAGGTCTTGCACTTCTGGAAAACATTGTCGCCGGTGAAAATCACGCCTTCTTCCGGCAAATAGATTGAGGTCTGCGGCGCGGTATGACCGGGCGTGTGAATGATCTTTATGGTGTGATTTCCGAGGTGCAGTGTCAGTTCATCCTTGAAAGTGCGCTTGGGCGGGTTGGACGCAGGATAGTCGGGATGGCCTATGAGAAAGACACTGTCGGGGTCTTCCGTCTTCATCCGTTCCAGACGCACCTCAGGAGTGAACATCATGTTGAGGTACTGATCGAAACAAGCCTGTAGCTTGACTTGACCAATAACCTCGACGTCCGGGAAATACGCGTTACCCAGGAGTGTGATCGGCGTGCGGTTCGGTATTAACCAGGTGACGGATTGGTCCCTTCTCCTGCAACATCTCGCGCCATCGTACCGCGTCGATCGGCTGCTGGGGCGAATCGATCATGACCACGCCGTCGCTGGTTTCAACGAAGCCAGGGTTGCAGCCCCAGTAGTAGACTTCCGCATAGACGTTCTTGCTGACTCTTCTCATCGTGATCTCCTTTAGCCGGCCCCACTAGAACGGGATGCCTTGGAATATTGCGCAGTGATGGGTGGTAGCGCCAGACCCGGCGCAAACGATCGTTAGAGTTGGTGGCGTGCCGGCTTAAGCTCGCGCGCGGATTCAATGTGGCGGCGGTGTATGGCTGCAACCGCCGTCATCCTCTCAAGCAATTGCCTTTTCACTCGGGACCGGGTCCACATGAGGGTGCGGGTGTTCATGCGGTAATTCAAAGTGCGAGCGGCCATTGCCAACACGAAAGAGACCAGCCGCGTCCTTCCACCGCGAGAGCGGAAACGTAGCCTGGGTCAACACTCAACTCCTGTAGAGACCAGCGGCGAATTTCGTCTGGATCTGCTTGCGTCCTCAGCAGCGCCGCAGGTTCCCCAGGAATCAGCGACACGTCGAACTGCTCCAAGGGCAGCGAGAGTCCTTCACCTCTCGCCTTGATGTAGGCTTCCTTGCGAGTCCAACAGAGAAAGAACGCGTGCTTCCGCAGGCTGACCGGAAGCCCCCGAAGCGTCGCAATCTCGCGTTGCGAGAAAAATCGCTCCGCGAGCTGCTCCACTTCCAGGCTCTCGCGGATAAATTCGAGGTCGATACCGATCTCGCGACCACGAGTAACCGCATAAAGAGCGACTCCGTGGGAATGGGACATGTTGAAATGGATCGTGTTCCCGCCCGGGTCCTGGGCAAGGGCGGGCTTCCCGTGAGGGCCGTAACAGAACAACACGGATTTCGCTGCTCTGTTCAGATAAACGCCAAGGATCTCTCTGAGCGCGCCGCGCGCGACGATAAAGCGCTCTCGATCAATCTGGAAGTAAAATCGCTCAGCTCTCGCTTGTTCATCTTCTGAAAGAGTGTGGAACAAGCTATTCATGCGTGATGGATTGTGGTCCAGATCCGCTCGCCAGACGTGTACCTCGTCGTTACTTAGTACTAAGCTTCCTCGCGGAGAAGGCCACGGAGAAACAGCAAGGGTGTTGGTAAGCGCTATCGTCACGTGGCCGCTCTCGACAATCTCAGTCCAGTTCTTGTGAGATCATCTGAAGAAGGAGAGGTCGAGCCGTGTTCAGGAACAAATGGTCGCCAGGAAGCATTCGCAACGAGGAGCACGCGGTAGTCTCATCGCGCCAGGCTTCGAGATCGTTGCGCCTCACTTTGCCATCCTGCAAGCCACCAAAGGTTGAGATGGGGCAGTTCAAAGGAGGCTCAGCCGAGTACTCGTACGTCTCATAGAGGGCGAAATCGGCCCGCAAGATAGGAAGTACGATCTCCATTAGCTCTTCATGCCCCAACAGCTCCATGGGAATACCGTTGAGGCGACGCACCTCCGCTAAAAATTCCTTTGGCGGCAAAGTATGGATAGGCGAGTCTCGACGAGGAATCTGAGGCGCACGGCCAGCCGAGATAAACAGGCGAACGGGATTTACACCATACTGTCTGCGGAACTGGCGCGCGAGCTCGAAGCCAATCAATGCTCCCAAGCTGTGGCCGAAGATAACAAAGGGCTTGTCCAGAAGCGAAGACAGCGCGGGCGCGAGCACTTGGACGAGCGGCGACATCTCAGTGAAAAGACGCTCCATCAACCTGGTACTCCGTCCGGGAAGTTGAACCGGACAGACCTCGACATCCGCAGGCAAAGCGCTCGACCACGTGCGAAATATCGAGGCACTGCCTCCCGCATATGGAAAGCAGAACAAACGCAGACGCGCCTGCGGGCTGGCCTTGCGCCCTGCTATCCAGGAGCTAACAGTCGCAGTGTCGGTCGTGGACTGCTTCATGCGTGAGATCCGTGCGACTATCTTTCCCCCTTCTCCATTTCCTTCCTGAGCGTGAGCGGCCTCATGTCAGTCCACACTTCTTTGACATAAGCCAGGCATTCCGCCTTCGACCCGCTCTTCCCGCCATCGCTCCACCCAATAGGGTTGCCTCGCTCAGCAGGCCAGATCGAGTACTGCCCTTCATGATTCACGAGGACCTTGTAGCGCGCATTGCCTTCACTGTCGTCCGTATTCATTGAGCGTCCTTCATCAAGCTGCTTCGTGGATTGATTCCGTCGGGCAACCATTCCTCTGCCGACTGTGCGTGGCTGAGGCAGGTCTTCAATTTCTCAGCCAATACTTCAACCTGAGGCCGGTAAACCATGTTAGCGTGATTGCCCGGGACGGCATGAACTTCCACTCCTCCAGCGGCCCATTTGTCCCACCCAAAGGTCGGGTCGGGAGACGCTCCCGCGGGCTCCTCATTCGCTCTAAATAGTATGATTCGACCTGGGTAGCGGTGCAGTACGTAGTTACGTGTCGCTCGAAAATCGTTTTTGCAGAGCTCGACAAACCGCTGAGCCTGGGAAACCTCGACCTCCGGAGGCACCAAGCCGGCTTTCTTGGCCTGCTCAAGCACACGAGCCAATACTTCGTCCCTTGGAAGTTGCGATATATCCTCAAGGTTCAAAGAAAGACCGAAATAACGGACCACATCGGTCAACAAGGTCGCCTCAAAATCTTGCTCCACGAACTTCTCTTCAGGAGCCGGGATCCGACTATCCAGTAAGGCTAGCAAAGCCACTCCATGACCCTGCGCGCGAAGCTGCTGGGCCATCTCGAAGGCTACCGTCCCCCCCATGGACCATCCTCCCAGACGGTACGGACCCTCAGGCTGCACGGTCCGTAGTACTTCAATGTAGTGAGTAGCCATATCCTCGATACGCATGTACGGATCTTGGCCCTGTTCAAGACCTTTTGCCTGTAGTCCATAGCATGGTTGATCGGGGCCCAAATACTGCGCCAGATGAACGTAGGGGAATACCTGGCCGCCAGCCGGATGTATCAGGAAAAGCGGCGGTTTGCTGCCATCGGGTTGAATAGCCACCAAGGAGGATACGGGCGCTGGCTCGGCCTGTTGGCGAAGAAGCGTGGCAAGATGTTCAATGGTCGCTCCCTGAAACACGGCCGCCAACGGAAGTCTTCTACCCAACCTGTTCTCTATCAGGGCGAAAAGACGCACCGCTGCCAGAGAATGTCCTCCAAGCTCAAAAAAATTGTCTCTTACTCCAATAGATTCCAAGACCCAGAACCTCCCTCCACAGATGAGTGAGCTGGAGTTCCAAAGCGTCTCGGGGCGCCACCAGCACTTTTTCCAACTCAGGCCTCGTTCGACCAGCCGCTGGCAGCGCGCGGCGATCCACCTTCCCGTTGAGCATCAGCGGCAGCGCGTCCAACAGCACGTACGCCGAAGGAACCATATACTCCGGCAGCTTCTGTTTCAGAAAGCCGCGCAGGTCATTAGCCGTGGGAAGGAGGTCCCGCTCGGCGACCACGTAAGCCACCAGCCGCTTTTCTCCAGGAGCGTCTTCCTGAGCCAGAACGACAGCGTCCCGAACGCCTGGGTGCTGGCCAAGCGTTGCCTCGATTTCCCCGAGCTCGATACGGAATCCGCGGATCTTGACTTGGTGGTCAACCCGGCCCAGAAATTCGATGTTCCCGTCAGGTAGATAACGAGCCAAGTCGCCGGTCTTGTACAGTCGTGCTCCCGGCTCGATGCTGAAGGGGTTTGGAATAAACTTCTCAGCGGTCAAATCGGGGCGATTCAGATAGCCCCGGGCCAGACACGCTCCGCCGATGTGCAGTTCACCGGGAACTCCAACAGGAACAGGGTTGCCGTACTTGGTCGAGAATGTATGTCTCTCTGTTGGCGAGGGGCCGGCCAATAGGAATTCTCTGAAAAGTCGCTCTCTCGAAGAGTCGAGGATCAATTTCGAAGGCAGTTGCCGTTATAGTGGCCTCCGTCGGGCCATAGGCATTGAGTAGACGGATTGAATTCGCCGGTGTTCGCTGCCAGAGTTTGAGAACGTCGGGCAACAGGATGTCTCCGCCAACGGTAAACAGTCTGGCCTGAATGTTCGACGCCAGCTCGGGAAACTCCGCCCACTCTCGAGCCAGCTCTTGCCAGTAACCGGTTGGAAGATTGAGTACCGTCAGTCCAAATTCCGAGATCTTTCTATGAAATTCCGCCGTATGCCATACGTCCGTGCCCATCATAACCAGCCGGGCTCCAACGATCAGAGTAGGCAGGATTTGCTCCAATGATAGATCGAAACTCAATGAAGCAAACTGGAGCACCCGATCACTCGGATCCAATTCGTAGTACCTTTGAATATCTCGGCAGTGAGCCGCAAGCGACGCGTGCGAAACGAGAACACCCTTTGGCTGTCCCGTGGATCCCGAGGTATAGATTACGTAAGCCAGATTTTCAGGTCTGGTTGAACTAATCGGGTTGCGCTCGCTTTCTCGGTCAATCGCCTCCCGCTCTGAATCCAGACAGACTATTGTCGCATCACATTCCGGCAGCGCCGCGAGCAAACGCTCCCGCGTCAATATCACCGGCGCTCGGGCCGTTTCCAGCATGAAAGCGAGGCGCTCTTTCGGATACGCTGGGTCCAGGGGCAGATACACTCCGCCTGCCTTCAAAATGCCCAGCAACCCGACAATCATATCCGCCGAGGGCTCCAGGCAGATTCCGACCGGTATCTCCGGGCCCACTCCCAAAGCCTGCAAATGATGCGCAATTCGATTGGAGCGGCGGTTCAGTTCCGCATATGTCAATTGCTCATGCTTCAAAGACGACCGCTATAGCGTCAGGCGTTCGTTCGACCTGCGCCTCGAAAAGCTGCTGAATACACAGATCCTTCGGATAATCGATCTTGGTGTCGTTCCACTCGACAAGCAGTTGTTGTCGCTCTGCTTCGCTCAGGATGGGCAGTTCCGACAGCCGCTCCTCAGGATTAGCGACCACAGCCTCAAGCAAGGTTCCGAAATGCCCGAGCATACGAGTCAATCGTGGCATCCTCAAACAGGTCCTTGTTGTAGGCGAAGGTTGCGAGTCAGTCCTTGCTCGGTATCCGCGATATGCAGAGTCAAATCAAAGTGGGCGGTCCCGCTGTCGATCTCCACCGGACTTAGAGTCAAGCCTGGCAGCCCGATCGTTTGCAGCGACGCATTCTGCAACACGAACATCACCTGAAATAGCGGATTGCGTCCCAGATTCCGCTCCAGATGTAATTCCTCCACCAGTCTCTCAAAAGGCAGGTCCTGATGCGCATACGCTCCCAGGCACACTTCCCGCACGCGCCGCGAAAGCTCCCGGAAAGTAGGATTACCTGAAAGGTCAGTGCGCATAACCAGCGTGTTAACGAAGAATCCAATCAGTCCCTCGATCTCCAGCCGGTTGCGATTAGCAATCGGAGTGCCGACGATGAGGTCGTCTTGATCCGTGTAGCGATGCAACAATATCTTGAACGCCGCCAGCAATGTCATGAACAGAGTAATCCCCTCCTGCCGGCTCAAGCGCCCTTAAACCTTCGCCGACCTTCCTCGGCAACAGCAACGATTGGATGTGAGCCCCGAAAAGTCTGCACGGCCGGCCTGGGATGGTCCGTCGGCAACTCCAACGGAGAGGCGCCGAGTAATTGCCGCTTCCAATAGGTAAGCTGGGTCTCCAGGACTTCACCCTGCAGCCACTGCCGCTGCCAATGCGCAAAGTCCGCATATTGGATAGGCAGGTCAGGCAGCGGCGAGGATCTTCCGCCGGAGAAGGCTTCGTAGAGTACGGCCATCTCCCGGATCAGTATTCCGGTCGACCAGCCATCGGAAACGATATGATGCATCGTCAGCAGCCCTACATGCTCCTCCTCTGCCCAGCCGCAAGCAGAGTGACCCGCAAAAGCGGGCCCCGGGCCAAGTTGAACGGCCTTTGGGCCTCCTCAATAGCCAGCCGTCGGACCTCGGCCTCCCGTCTCGCTTTCAGGCAGTTCCTGCAGATTCACTATCGGCGGTCTGACGGTCAGCGTTGGCGCGATAATTTGAGCCGGCCGCCCGTCCACTATCGTAAAGGTCGTCCGCAGGGATTCATGGCGCTTGACGATTTCGTTGATACTCTGTTCCAGCGCCGCCACGTTGAGCGGGCCCTTCAGGCGGACCGCGGCGGGAAAATTATAGGCGGAGTTGCCCGGCTCCAACTGATCGATGAACCATAGCCGCTGCTGGGCAAAGGAAAGGGGCAAATCTCCGTCTCGTGGAATAGGCAATATGGGCGGAGCCTGCAGCCTCTGCCCGGTCTCGCCGGGCTGCCTCGATACTTTCAGCCAGGCCCGCCACGGTAGGCATCTCAAACAGACGCCGCAGCGGTATCTCCACCGCAAAGGCCTCGCGCATTCGAGACACAGCCTGAGTCGCCAGCAGCGAGTGTCCACCTAACTCAAAGAAGTTGTCGTGGATACCTACTCGTTCGACTCCGAGCACTTGCGGCCCAGATCTCGGCCACTAGGTCTTCCGCGGCGTTTCGTGGCGCTACGAACCCCTTTTCAAGTTCGGGTCGTGTTCGGTCGGACGCCGGAAGCGCGCGGCGGTTTATCTTTCCGTTGGGCATCAACGGCAAGACATCGAGCGGCACGAAAATCGCCGGCACCATGTACTCGGGCAGTTTCGCCTTGAGAAAGCTGCGCAGCTCGCCGCCGGTCGGCTGGAGGCTCTGGCTCAGCGACCACATAAGCCACCAACCGCTTCTCTCCAGCCGCATCTTCCTCAGCTATAACGATCGAGTCGCGCACAGCCGGGTGTTGGCGAAGCACGGCCTCTATTTCTCCGAGTTCGATGCGAAACCCGCGGATCTTCACCTGGTGGTCGGCACGGCCAAGGAACTCGATATTTCCGTCGGGCAGATGGCGCGCCAGATCGCCGGTCTTATACAGCCTCGCGCCCGGTTTGGCGCCAAACGGGTCCGGAATAAATTTCTCGGCGGTCAAATCGGGACGGTTGAGATAGCCTCGTGCCAGGCCCACTCCCCCGATATACAGGTTGCCGGCGACACCGATAGGCACCAGGCGAAGCAAATCATCCACAATATAGATTACTGCGTTCGGTATAGGTCGTCCAATAGACATTGCAGTATCTGATGCGATATCTCTTTCACACAGCCTGCATACGTCGAATCGATGATAGTCTCTGTCGGCCCGTATACATTATACAGCTTGGCCTTGGAGCGTTGATGGAAGCGCATTACCACCTCGGACGGCAACGCTTCTCCTCCGCACATGACGGCG
Organism: uncultured delta proteobacterium; assembly: GCA_963832395.1. Taxonomy (GTDB): domain Bacteria; phylum Desulfobacterota; class Binatia; order Binatales; family Binataceae; genus JAKAVN01. Next base: position 241,468 of record CAWHTV010000003.1, read on the forward strand.
CGCAAGGGCGAGCGAGCTTCGAAAGCAGGTTCTTCGACAAGGAGACGAAGGAAGGACGGAACGCAGTGAAGGATCGTAATACCTTCGTTGCGGATCGTTTCGGCTATGTAGCGGCAATCGCGATGACCGTCGGCTTCCGCAATCACCAGACTTCCACCTGCCATCAAGACCGGAAACAGTTCGCGTCCGGCGGCATCGAAGGTGATCGGCGTTTTCAAAAGACATCGGTCGCTGACAGACAATTCCAGCGTCTCCGTCAACCAATTGACGGCATTAACCAGCCCCGCTATGTTCGACAACGACGCCCTTCGGCTTGTCCGGTTGAGCCTGAGGTGTAAATGACATACGCGGCATTCTTATCGGTCGCTCCGCTTATCGGGTTCTCTATCACTCTCCTGCGCGATCGCGTCCCAGTCTGAGTCCAGGCAGACCACTCGGACCTCTGGCGCCGCTATGCCGTCTTCTACCACACGCTTTCGCGTCAGCAGCACTGGCGCCCGGGTGTCCTTCAACATGAAGGCCAAGCGCTCCTGGGGGTAGCGCCGGATCCAAGGGCACGTAAACCCCGCCGGCCTTAAGAATGCCGAGGATCCCGACCAGCATCTCCGGGCAGCGCTCCATGCAAATACCCACCGACACTTCCGGCCCAACGCCCTGCGTCTCGCAGGTGATGGGCGAGTTGATTGGCGCGAGCGTTAAGCTGCGCGTAGGTCAGACGCAGGTCCCCAAAAGCGATCGCAACATTGTTCGGCGTACGCTCGACCTGTTCCTCGAACAGTTGATGAATACACTTCTCCGCTTGGATAGTCGATCTTCGGTATCGTTGAACTCAACCAACAGCCGTTGTCGCTCAGCTCCGCTTAGAATCTCCAACTCACCGATCGATGCTTCGGGAGTGCTGAATAGCACTCTCCAGCAACGTCTGAAACTGTGCGGCCAGGCGCTCGATATCTTCCATGTGGAACACGTTGCAGTCGTAATGAAGCTCGATGCTCAGCAGGTCCGCTTTTGAACACAGGACAACTTCAACGTGAACCGTTCGGTACAAGCGTGTCGCCTCTGAATCGCAAATGTCACATCGCCCGCGGAATACCGCACGGGCTGTTCGTCACAATTCGAAAATAACCGGGAAGAAGGGCGCACCGTCGCCAGTGGCATTCGAGCCGGCAACTGAATCCCAACTGAAAGTACTCCTGCCAATCGAGCGATTCCCGCGATCGACTCATTGACCTGCTTTAAAAGCTCACTGAAGTGAAGCTGTTCTTCCAGATGACACTGAAGCGGCACGGATTGCGCCAACAGTCCGGGTGTCTCTCTTAAGCTCATCGTACGTACGGCCATCGCCACAGATCGCGACGAGGAAGTGCGATTGACTGGTGAGACGCCAGAGCAAATTTGCCAGCACGTCAACAAGATATACAGAAATTGACGTATCGTAGTTTCGAACCGCCGCTTTGAGTGCCATCGTCAGGTCGGTCTCGAGCTCAAACCTGAAAAATCGCGGATCGAACCCCGGCGTTGTCGGAACGGTGATTCTCAAAAGGGGAGAGTCAGACGCGGGTACCGCCGAAAGATTTTGCTTGCCGCCAATAGTCTCTTCCTGCACTTTGTATCCTCCGACTCCAATAGTTCATTATCCATTGCGCGACATCGGCGTACTGCAGCGACGGAGCCGCTAGTGTTTCACCAACCAGGCAGGCTGAATAGCAACGGCTTAATTCGCGGACAAAAATCGTAAGGGTCGCCGTATCCGCATAAAGAGCGCGATAGGGTAACAAACAACATGTGCTTGTCTGCCGACAGAGCGGCCAGCGACACATGCGCGGGCGGGCTCTTGTCCCGGTCAAAAGGCGCTTCGCTGGCAGCTTGCAAAAGCGATTCGAGTGCGGCCGTCGTTCGCGAGAGCTCCAGCCTACGCAGGTCGTGGCTGCTCGATGATGCGTCCGCTTCCGACGGTATCATCGCTTTCGGCATACAACCTGAACCGGGTGGTCGTTCCGGGCAGGCAAGCAATCGTGGTGCGAAAAATCTCATGTCGGGCGAAGACGCCTCGCAAAGCGGCTTCGAGCAGCTTATGTCAACAGGTCCTTCGATAAGAACCGCGCATTGAGCAAGATAAGGTGCGGCGTGGTCCGTCTGCTGCACCGACCACAGATGCAATTGCTGAGGTGAAAGTCGAAACCCCTCAGATCATCGGGCTCGGGAGTTCGCACTTATCAATTGCCTGCTCAGTGTTTGAGCCGAGAAGAGGCTCCGTTGAAATGAGATGGGGCCGATCGCCCGGTGGACTGGGCATTCCATACCCGTCGCGCCATCACTACCCAGTTTGGATACGCTAATCGCCACCCGTCTCGCGAGTCTTCAGTCTTTGGAGGTTGGTCTCTCTATACTGTTGCCGGACGCCACCGTCGTTGCCTATCTATCCCGGCAAGTATGTCCCTTAGTGCATTCAACCTGGCATCGGGTTGTGTAGTGATATGGTGCAGAAGCGTTTCGAAGTGTCTTGCGATTCGCGCGATGGTAGCGGCATCGAACAGATCGCTGTTGTAGCGCATGGAAATAGAAAGCGAGCGGGCCGTCTCAATATCAACATCACCAGATCGAGAGTGGCCGCCCGATGTTCCAAGGGCAAAGCTTCCAGCTCGAGTCCTCCTGGATTCATACGCAGTCCGCGCTCGCCCAGCGCGAACGCGGTGCTCCCTGTTCAGCTAGCTGATGCGGTTTATCCAGCACGAACATGACCTGGCACAGTGGCGGTCGGCTGAGATCCCGGGCCGGATGGAGTCGTTCGACCAGCAGTAGAGTTGGGTAGTCCTGATGCTCGAGCGCGGCCAGCACGGTTTGGCGCACCTGGCCTAGAAACGCCTCGAAGGCCGGGTTTCCGGAACAATCCGCTCTCAAGATGACGGGATTGGTGAAGAGGCCGACGACGCCTTCGAACTCGGCCCGACTCCGGCCGAGCACGGGAGAGCCCACCAGGATGATCCTCCTGACCAGTGTGGTGATGCAGTATCACTTGAAATGCGGCCAGGAGAACCATGTACAAGGTCGCGCCCTGGACCTTCGCGAGAGCTTTCAGCCGCAAGCTCAGTTCATCGTTCAAATTGAAATCGTACGAGGCGCCGCGATATGTCGGCACCGGCGGTCGCGGCCGATCGGTCGGAAGCTCCAGCAAAGGCAAGTGTCCAGCCAATTGCTTCTGCCAGTAGGCCCAAAGCCGATCACCTTCGGGGCCCGCCAGCATTTCGGCCTGCCATCGAACATAGTCGGTGTATTGCGAACCGAGCGCGGGCAGCAGCGCGGGTACGCCGGCCTTTTCCGCCGGATATAGCGCGCCGAGTTCACGTGAGAAGCAGCGCGAGGGACCAGAAATCGATCACGATATGATGTACTACCAGCAGCAGAACGTGTTCCTTTGCCGAGCAGGTGAACAGGTTCACCCGCAGTACAGGCCCTCGTTCCAAATCAAAGGGCCGATAGGCTTCCTCGAGCAGCCGGGTTTTCAGAATCTCGCTCGTCCCAGCCCGACGCATCGGTCTCTACGAAGTGGACGGCCGTAACTGCTGATGGACCCGTTGAGCGGGCTTGCCGGAGCGCACGGAAAAAGTGGTCCGCAGTGCAGGATGGCGATCGACCAGCGCCTGAAACGCGCGCCGCAAGGCCGGAATATCCACGTCGGAGCGGATGCGCGCGGCGAAGTTGACATTGTAGACCATGCTCTCCGGGGCGAGCTGGTACAGAAACCATATCCCTTGCTGATTGTAAGACAGCGGCTGAAACGATTGAGACGTCGGCGTCTTCTGACGCCTCTTTCCGAAGGAGCTGTGGCAAGCAGAGCGCGCTTTTCTCCTGGCGAAAGATCGGCGATTCTTTGGGAGGCGCTGCATCAGGATTCCACTAATTTCCGCTTTGTCCAACATATCGGCGAGCAGTGAATCCACTTCCTCATCCGAAAGCCGATCGAGTTTTGCCAACAGCTCTCCATTCGCCGCGCCGTTGCTGTACTCCTGCTGGCGTTGCGCGACCGTCGGGGCAGGTGGCGCCGATGACGCGGAAAGCTCCGCGGTCAATTGATCAAGGATCTGCGTGGCAGCCTGGGCAACGCTCGGTCCCTGGAGAAATTTGACCATCGGCACGTTCACGCCCAAGTCAACCGCGATCCGGTTCTTCAGCTCGACCGCCATCAGGGAATCCAGTCCGAGATTGCTGAGCGGCTGCTCCACGTCCAGCCTGGAAGCGGAAAGTCCGAGTACGCGGGCTACTTGTTCGCTCAGGTAGGAACGCAGCAGTTGAGAGCGCGCCGCGGGTTCCGCGGCAAAAGAGTTTCCCTCTTCTCTCCCGCATGGGCCGCCTGCGGTTGGACCTCGACCTCCTCATTAGCAAGTTGAGAGAGCAACGGCGATTCACTACCCACTGAGTAAAACTGGCGATACTGCCTCCAGTCGACGGGCACCGCCGCGACCTGGGCTGCGTCCTGCCGGAGCATCCGTTCCAGCACTTCCAGCGCCTGCCTGGGCGCCATACTCCTGATTCCCACTAGCGCGAGATGTGCTGCGAGACGCTTGCCCCCGGCCGTTTGCGCAAAGCCCAACTCGGCCCAGGCACCCCAGTTGACGCTCAGGGCCGGCCGGCCTTGGGCTTTTCGGTGATGCGCCAGGGCATCGAGGAAGGCATTGGCGGCGGCATAGTTTGCCTGGCCGGGCTGGCCCAGGAGCGAGCCCGCGGAAGAAAAGAGTACGAAGAAATCCAGCGGAGCGTGTTCGAGCAAGCGATGCAACAGCCAACCACCCATCACCTTGGGCCGCAATACGGTATTCAGCGCGGCCTGATCAAGCTGCGAGAGCAGTCCGTCCCGCAGTACTCCGGCCGCGTGCACTACGCCACGGATCGGCGGCCAACCCTCGGCGCTAAACTCTTCGAGAAAGGCGCTCAACTGTGCTTCATCTGCCACGTCCACCGAGGCCAGATGCACGCTCGCGCCCAAGGCTTCCAGCTCTCGAATGGCACCGACTTGATGGGCCAAGCGGCTTCCCGCCTCTGCCGCGCTCCAACCCGATCGCGGCGGGAGCTTCGTGCGTCCCAAAAGGATCAACCGCCGAGCGCCCTGCTCGACCATCCAACGGGCGACCGCGAGACCGAGGTCCCCGAGTCCTCCAGTAATCAGATAACTGCCGTCCGTCGGCCACGCGAGCGGAGGGCGTTGCGCCACGGACTGGCGTTTGCGTACCAGGCGCCCCACGTATCGCCGCCCCTGACGAAACGCGATCTGATCCTCTCCATCGGGGTTGGAGATTTCCTCCCACAACCGACTAGCAACGGCGTCAGGCGGCGAGGCCCCGGGCTCCAGGTCGATCAGGCCTCCCCACGATGCGGCGTGCTCCTGCGCAATAACGCGACCCATCCCCCAAAGAGGCGCCTGCGCTACATCAAGAGGTAGAGGGCTCTTCGCCCGCCGCCTGAGCCCCTCGGGTTACCAGCCATAGGCGCGGGAGCATCACGCAGGTCGGCGTCGCGAGCCAGATCCTGTCGAGTCAGTTCCTGTCGGGCCAGTTCCTGAACCAACGGCAGCACGGCGCCGCAGCCCAGACTCTGGGCCTTCGATAGCGAAGCCGCGGTGGGTATCCCGCGGCGTAGAAGGATCAAGACAATCGAGACTCCAGAGATGGACAATCCGCCGGCAGGCCGCCCGATTGGCCGGCATCGCCGCCTCGAAAAGCAGTCGGAGGTCTTCCGGCCTTTCTGGACGAATACGAAAATGCCTACTGTCCGCGACCTCGTACGATTCGCCCCGAGCGACAAGGATGCTTTCCGCGCCTTGCGCTTCCAACAGTGCCGCCAGCGCTTCTCCTACGCCGCCGCGGTCGGCAAAGATAAGCCAGCTCTCTCTATCGGCTCGCGCGGAATGCTCCGCGGCTACTGGTTCATCAGCGCGTGGTTTGAGCTGCCACTGAAACTCATATAGCCAGTCGTTTATATTTTCTTTCCGTATATTTCCTTCCCGACTCGTTTCGACCGCGCGGTGCGCATGGCTGCCCAGGGATTCGAAGCGCAGTCCCGACAATCTCGACTACCGCTTGCCCGGCTTCATCCAGCAGCCGTACATCTCCTTTGACCGCATTGGCGTCTCGCTCTTGCAGATGGGCGTAACTCCATAGATGCGGTTCCGGACAGCCGTGGACCCGGACCTCATCTATGTGCGTCGGCATGAAGATGTTCTGTTTGCCGTTTCCCGTTACCTCAGTCGCGACAGCGGCTCCAGCAACCTGCAGGCAGGCATCCAGGACCGCTGGATGAATCTGATAGGTACTGCATTCACCTTCAGGACATTGAGGAACACCGTATTTCACCGAGCACATCTCCGTCGTGCCACCACAACTGAGTAATGCTCTGGAGGAAGGAGCCGTAATGGATACCGTTTTCGCTCAGTCTCGCGTAATAGTCCTGTCCAGAGATCTTTTCCAGACATCGAGCCTGGATCTCCGCGAGCGTCTCCTGCCCTGCCGCAAAGACGCTGCCGTCTTCTTGGGAAGAAACTCCGCCCGTCGCATGCAGCGTCCATGATTTAGCGGGTTGGCCGATTCCCGCAGGGCAACTGTAGATTTGAAAAGCCGCCGCTCCATCCGTTCCGGAAGAGAGGATCAACTGAAGCAGGCGGGTTTCGTCGTCGGGCAAGAAAAGCGCCCGGTGAAATTCGATATCCTTCAGCACGAAGGATTGTGCCAGTGCGAAGGATTGTGCGCCGAAGGCCTCCGCCGCGGCCGCCAAGGCCATCTCCACGTAGGCCGAGGCGGGCAGCACCGCAACTCCTTCAATACGATGGTCATTCAGATAACGGCAGCGCGCGCTTGTCGAGCGTGACTTCCCAGAAGATGGGTTTCCGCAGGATGTGCCGATTTGAAATGCCGGCCCAGCAGCGGATGGTGCTCTTTCGTGCTGCGCGCTTTCCCCGAGCGCATCCCCGCGCGTATCCGATAGATAGTCGGTTTCATCTGCCGCACTGTCCATCCAGCAGCGCTCTCGCCGCCAGGGATGCGACGGAAGCCGGACGCAGCGGCCTCCGGCCGGGTAAACAAGACTCCAGTCCACTGGGTATCCCAGGGTATAAAGCGCGCCGAGGGATCCAAGCATCACCGTGCGTTCTTCTTCATCACGCCGCATCGACGCCACCACCGCGCCTTCATGGCCGAGGTGATGAAGTCCCTGCTGGATGCCACTTAGAAGAATGGGATGCGGACTGATTTCAAGAAAAATGTCATGTCCATCTTCCAGCAAGCGTTGAACCGCCGGTGAAAACAGCACCGGCTCTCTGAGGTTTCTCGCCCAATAGCGCGCTTCGAACTCGAGCCCACCGCTGACCATACCGGTCACGGTCGAGTAAATGGGTATCGATGCGGGTCGCGGCTCCAGACCTTCCAGGGCCTGCAACAAATCCGCGCGTAGGGGATCCATCTGCGGGCTGTGCGAAGCGAAATCCACTTTCACCATGCCGCAGAAGATGTCTCGACGCCGCAATTGATCGAGGATTGTTTCCAGCGCCGCCGGATCTCCCGACAACACGGTGGAGGTGGGACTGTTGCTGGCCGCGATCGATACGCGATCTTCGTAGCCGGAGCCGGCGAGAACGCCGCGCGCCTGTTCCATGGAAAGCTCGACCGCGGCCATCGCGCCCTGTCCGACTGCGCGCCTGACCAGGCGGCTGCGATGACAAATAACCCGCGCCGCATCTTCGAGGCTCAGCGCACCGGCGACGTGCGCCGCCGCGACTTCGCCCATGCTGTGGCCGACCACGGCCTGTGGCTCGATACCCCAGGAACGCCACAAGGCCGCCAGGGCGACCTGAATCGCAAACAGGGCCGGCTGAACGATATCGACTTCGTTCAGCCGGGACTGAGCCGCATCGGTTGCCGTGAGCTCGCCGAGCAAAGACCAATCTCCGTACCGCCGCATCGCCCGGTCACAGCGTTCCACGACCTCGCGAAAAACCGGTTCCTGCTCCAGGAGGCTTCGCCCCATGCCAAACCATTGGGATCCTTGTCCCGGAAACACGAACACAAGTTTTCTTTGACGACCTGAATCCTTGCGGCCGAAAGACAGTCCGGGACGGGCCTCTCCGTGCAAAAACGCCTGGAGCCCTTCACTCAGTTGCTCGCGTGAATAGCCTGTCACGGCGAGACGGTAGTCGTGATGATCACGCCGCATACCGGCCGTGTAACAAATGTCGTTTAGCGACAGTTCGGATTCCGGGGACGCCAGGAAATCCTGGTACGCTCGAGCAAGAGACTGGAGTGCCTCGGGGCTGCGCGCCGAAAGTGGCAGCAAGTGCGCGGACTTGGTATTGCGAATTTCGGCATGTGGACTATCTATTGCGCATTCCGCACTCTGGATCCATGAATTGGACTGGGGGGCCTCTTCGAGAACCACATGAGCATTGGTTCCGCCAAAACCGAATGAGCTCACCCCGGCCAGAGCGGGGCCCGACTCGACCGGCCATGGACCGAGCGTCGTCTGCACCCGCAGCGGGAGCCGATCGAAAGGAATGTGCGGATTGGGCTCCACGAAGTGCAGGTTCGGCGGGATCTCGCGATGCTTGAGCGCGAGCGCCACCTTGATCAAGCCTGCAATGCCGGCTGCGGCCTCGAGATGGCCGATATTGGTCTTGACCGCGCCCAGGGCGCACGGTCTTCCCGGGGGACGGTCGAGGCCAAGCACCGCGCCCAGCGCCTTCACCTCGATCGGGTCGCCGAGCAAGGTGCCAGTGCCATGGGCTTCGACATATTGAACCCCGCCGGGCGAAACTCCAGCGCGCCGATAGGCTTCTCGCAGAACGGCTTCCTGGGCCAGCGGATTGGGAGCCATCAGGCCGTTGCTGCGTCCGTCCTGATTCACCGCGCTGCCTCGCACGACGGCGTAAATCGGATCGGCGTCGGCCAAGGCTCTGGATAGCGGTTTCAGCACGACGACACCGGCGCCTTCGCTGCGAACGTAGCCGTTGGCTCGGGCATCGAAGGCCTTGCAGCGGCCGTCGGGAGCCATGACCCCGGCCTTGGTAAAATTGATGGTAATCGCGGGCGACAGGATCAGATTCACGCCGCCGGCAAGAGCGAGACTGGACTCTCCGTTCCAAAGACTGCGGCAGGCCAGATGAACCGCGACGAGTGACGAGGAACAGGCGGTGTCGATAGCCATGCTCGGCCCGCGAAAATCAAACAGGTAGGAAATACGATTGGCCGCGATACTCAGTGCGTTGCCGGTGCCCGCGTAGGCATCGATACGATGCGGATCGCCGAACTGAATCCGGCCATAGTCATTGTTCGAGATGCCGATGAATACACCGGCCCGGGTGCCGGCCAGACGCTCCGCCACCTGTCCAGCGTCTTGCAATGCTTCCCACGCCACCTCCAGCAACAGACGTTGCTGAGGATCCATACGCGCCGCTTCACGAGGAGAGATGCCGAAAAAATGAGGATCGAACCGATCGATCTGCTTGAGGAAGCCGCCCCAGCGGGTGTTCGTCTTGCCCGGAGCCGCGGGGTCCGGATCGTAAAAAGCGTCAAGCTTGAAGCGCTCCGCCGGAACCTCTGTGATCGCGTCCACTCCGTCCCGCAGCAGTTGCCAGAACGCTTGTGGATCATTGGCTCCGGGAAACCGGCAGCCGAGGCCGATGATCGCGATCGGCTCGCTGGTTGCTTCCCGCCCGCGGTCAGCCACGGCGCCCGACTGCGTGCCGCCGGAGTCCGAGGCATCCGCTGACCCCGCCAAATAACGGGCGAGCGTCTCGATGGTGGGGTACTCATAGGGGAGCGCGGGAGAAATTTGTCGCCCAAGCCGATCCGCCAGTTCGCCGGAAAGACCGACCATCTCGCTTGAGCCGAGGCCATAACTGGCGAAGGGCTCGCGGACATCGATCTCGCGAGGCTCAAGCCCCAGCAACTCGGACAGCCGGGAGACCAACCAGGTTTGGATGACTTCAGCGGTCAGAGAATCCGTTGATGAGTTTGGCTGGTCGCGTTTGTCTCGATCGTCGAAACTCCGTTCGACAGAGCCTCGTTCGACAGAACTTGGCGACGCGCCGTTGGTTGAATTCTCCGACATCACGCACTTCTTACAGACTGGCGAGAGTGCCGTTCAGGAAGCTGACCTGGCACGCATTGCGCTGAACCTTGCCGCTTGGAGTCTTCGGCAGGCTCCCGGCCCTGAGCAGTACCGCCGCGTGCACCCGCACGTCGTGCTCTTCCGCCACCGCTCGCCGAATGGCTCGTACCATCGCCCCGACGTCCAGCAACAGCCGCGGAGGCGAGTGCGGGGGCCGATTGCGATCGTGGCTATCCGCCGGCCGGTAGCGGCGCTCAACCTCGGCTGCGACGATCAAACGTTCTTCGTGGGCGACGTCGACCGAAAACGCCGCGCAACAGCCCGACCGTATTGCGGGATGGCTTTGTTCCACCGTCAACTCGATGTCGTTGGGGTAAAGGTTGCGGCCCCCGATGATGATCAGATCTTTCAGCCGGCCGGTGACAAACAATTCGCCATCTTTCAGAAATCCCAAATCTCCGGTGCGCAGAAATGGCCCTTCTCCGCTGTCCGCGAGGTAGGCTCGCAACGTGCGCTCTGTCTCCTCGGGGCGGTTCCAATAACCTCGCGAAACGGTCGGGCCTGATACCCAGATTTCGCCCACCGCCTCCGGTGCGCAACGAGTCAACGATTCGGGATGAACGATGACAATCCTGGTACCGGGCATCGCGTGGCCACATCCAACCAGGGTCCGCACATTCTGTTGCTGGTCGGGAGCCTCCGCGACGCGATTCTGTTCAAGCGCCGCCGCCTGAGCCGCATACAAGGTAGGCTCATCTTTCAAAGGACCGCCTGACACCATGAGAGTGGCTTCGGCGAGTCCATAGCAGGGATACAGGAAGCGTGGGCGGAACCCGTATTTTGCAAAGGCCGCGGCAAACCGTTTCAGAGTGTCCGCCCGGACTGGCTCTGCGCCATTGTACGCCGCATACCAACCGCTGAGGTCGAGATTTTCGCACTGTTCGGGAGTAATTTTGCGGGCGCACAGCTCGTAGGCGAAATTGGGACCTCCACTGACGGTGCCGTTGTATCGCGAAATTGCCTGAAGCCAACGCACCGGCCGCTGAAGGAAGGATTGTGGCGGCAAGATGAAACATGGACGTCCAACATAGGTCGGTTGAACGATTCCATTAGTAAGTCCCATATCATGAAAGACCGGCAGCCATGACACTGATACCCCACTGTCCGGAGTGAGCTCGAACGCGTGATTGACGTTGGCCGAATTATGCAGAAGGTTCCCGTGACTGACCATCACACCCCGGGGTACGGTGGTTGAGCCTGAGGTGTATTGGAGCAAGGCCAGACTGTTGCTGGTCACGACAGGATTTTGCCATCCCGGCGCCAGCCCGCCGGTGAGCTTGTCGGTGGCCACCCAGCGCATCGTCGCCAGTTCTTGAGCCTGCGTGAACAGGGCCTCAACCTTCGACAGGATCGATGACGTGGTGAGCGCCACCGACGGCTGAGCATCGTTCGCGATGGCTCGTAACCTGGGGAAAGTCCGCTGTTGCTGAGCCGCAGTCGGCGGGGGCACCGGGACGGCAATCACGCCGGCATACAGGCAACCGAAAAAGGCCGCGATGAATTCGAGACCGGTTGGATAGATCAGCAGCGCCCGCTGCCCACTTGCGCAGTAAGTCTGGAGCAGCGCCGCAATAGTCCGGGCCTCGCGGTCCAACTCCGCATAGGTCAGACGGCCTCCCTCTACCTCTCCATCGAGCAAATAGGCGTAGGCCAGCTGCTCAGGCTGACGAAGCGCTCGCCAGCGAAGGACCTCAACCAGCGTGGAAAAACTAACCGTTTCATCGGTAGAAGCTCTATTCATCTGTCAGACGCGGAAACACGCGGATCGAGCCGGGCCCAAACAGAGCTATGGTCGCATGTTCACTTCCAGCGTTCACACAAGTGATATTCGCGACGGCGGCTACCGGTATCTGAACTTTTTGGGCCGCCAACTCCGCTGCGCGAAGAACAACCTCCTTGCTTTTGAACTCGGCTGCCGCGGATCTCTCCACGATTCTTGTGGACTTTGCGGTCAAACGCCGCGATAGAGCTCTCAGCCGAATCAACCGATGGGGGTTCGTATCACGCGCTTTCTTTCGTATTTTCAATTCACACCGATCAACTCTTATGAGCTTACACCCGCTGAGGGCGAAGGCGGAAGTGCAATGTAACCGGCCAAAGTGAAATTATGTAACACAAAGAACAATAGGGACAACAGCCGGCTGAATCAAATTGCTCTCCAATTCATCTTGTCCCGGTCCAGGAGACTCGTCTTCGCTAAAGCACTTTCAATGCGTCTGGCAGTTTGGTCCGCGCCGCTTTCAATGCCGGATAAAAGGAGATGACCGTCGCCATTATGAACACAATGATCACCGACGAAACGATTCGCGCCACGCTCAGGCGGGAATAGAGAATCGGATCAACGACGAGTGCACGGGGAAGGCCAGTTCTGAATACCAGGCGCAAATCCAACCCGGCGGTGGCGAAATAATGCTCGACGCTCAAACCCAGCGCAAGTCCGAACGCGAGGCTGAGCGCCGTGAGCGCGAGCGATTCCCCGATGATCATCATTGCCAACTGCGCAGGCCGAAGGCCCAGAGCCTTACAGACGCCAAATTCATAGCGGCGTTCCAGAACCCGCATGAGAATGGTATTGAGTATTCCCAATCCGACCATCGCCAGTACCACACCGTTCATGACGTAGTTGAAAGCGTGGTCCAGCCCAAGGATCTGCGCCAGCATCGGCATCGATTCCCGCCAGGTCAGAATTTCAACCGGAGCTCCCTCCAACCGCTTGCGCAAGCCCTTCGCCACCTTCAGTGAGTCGCCCTCGTGCCGAAGAAAGAGCGCAACCTGAGTCACCTGGTTGTCCGGTACTCCGAGCAGCGTCTGGGCGGCGGGCAAAGGCAGATGGATGACATCGGCATCCACCGTTTCGATGCCGGTGCGAAAGATCCCGTTCACCCGCAACAGAGTGCTTTGCATTTCTCCGCCGGTTACGTCCTTGACCTTGGTTCCAGGCGTGTCGCACCGCCTGCGTCATGAGCACTACTTTGGAACCCGTCCTTCACCTCGAGCTTGCGGGCCAGGTCGGCGCCAATGACTATTCCGGTGGCGCTTGTCGTCACTGAGATATGTCCCCTGCGACTATCCGCTGAGGAATCAGGGACACGGCGCGCTCCTCTCGCGGTATGACCCCAATAATGGTCACGCTGGCGGAGTTGGCTGCGGAACTCAGCAGCCCGGTGGCCAGAAGCTGCGGACTCACGCCTAGCAGCGACCTGCTTCATGGATCGCGTTTGCAGGAACTCGTTGATCGTGGATACCACCCGGGCCGGAAGCAGTAGCTCCTGGGAGCCGGTATCTTGATACCCCTTGGCCTGGATGACAACGTGCCCTGGGCCAAACCTCACTCCGTTGGCAATCGTCTGCTCGTGGCCACCGTCGAGCAGGCCCAAGGAGATCAGCAGCAAGGCGAGACCCAGACCCAGGGCCAGGGCAGTCAACAGGGTACCGCGGGGATTGCGCCAGACATTGCGCCAGCTGATTTTCACCAGAAGAAGAACGCTTGTCACTGCTAGACCTTACGGATCGCTTCCGTTGGCCGAAAGTGAGCGGCCCGCCACGCCGGATAGAGCGCGGACACGAGCGCGGTGACGCCCAGCCCCACAGCCGCCTGGGCGTAGGCGGAAAAATCCTGCCGCCCGTACCAGAGATGGCCCACCACTACTCCGGCGACAGAGACGACCTCGCCCGTGGCGCCGCCCAGGTCCAGGCCATGAGCCTGCAGATACCACAGCAGCGGAGCGCCAATCGCTCCTCCCAAAACCAGACTGGCCGCGGCCAAACCCGCCGCCTCCGCCATGATCAGGCCAATCACCTGAACCGGACGCATTCCCAGGGCCATCAGCATGCCCAGCTCACGGGTGCGCTCAAAGACCGCCATCAGCATGGTGTTCATGATGCCGATGACCGCCAACAGGAAAAAAATAAAAAAGAGCACAAACGTGACGCCGCGATTGAACTGCACGTAATCGGCCAGCTCCGGCGCCAGTTCCGGCCACGCACTCACCCGCACGGGAAGCGCTTTTACTCAGTCGAGCCTGAAGCGCCGAGGCCACCGTCGTAGCGTCGGTTATGTTGTACAGCTTGATGCCAACTTCATGGATCCTTGCCGGCGCCAGGTGCAAAAGCTCCTGTAGAGAGGAGAGCGGCATCAGCACCAGGTTCCGGTCCATGACATCAAGACCGGTGTGAAAAATCCCGCCAACCGTGTACAGGTCATTGCCCATCGAGCCGTCGGCCGCCTGCGTCAGCAGAACGATTTCCGACCCTACCTCGACGCCAATTATGCTGGCGAGCTTGTCTCCCACCACGACCCTGTTTGGCATCAGCTTCGGTCAGATAGCCCCCTTTTACTATCTGCGTGTTCAGGACCGTAACCTTTGGTTCCTGGTCGGGCGCCACCCCCATAAGCGCAACCCCGGCGGAAGAGCCATGCGAAGCGCTTACCAGTCCGTAGCCGTACACCCGCGGAGCCGCGGCATAGACCCGGGGGTCGGCGGTGATGGCGGCAAGCAAGCGCGCCGACGTCCGTCCCTTTTCCCCCTCCCAAGGTCTTCTGAATGGAACGGCTGGGGTAGTAACCCGGGGCGTGCACCTGGATCTCGGAGAGAACCAGCCGCGTGCCGTTCTCAATCATCTGCCAGCGCAGGCCCGCCATCAGACACGCAACAAACAGCAGCATGGCATAGCCCAGAGCGATGGCGGCCATGGCGATGAAGGTACGCCGCGGATTGCGCCAGAGATTGCGCCACGCAAGCTGAAGCAGGCGTCCGCTCATCGTTTCAGATTGGGCAGGGAAAACGTCTCCGCGCTGATCGGCACGTCGAATGCGACATCCTCGTACACGATGGTAGTTTGCTGACCAGGCTTGTCCACGGATCGCATGACCAGGCGTGTAGGCATGAGCCTTCCGCCCGTAGTTTTGTAATCGGAAAAGGTCAGGTCCCGGACCAGCTTGCCGTCTTCGTCATAGAAACCCTGCCATGCCGGCATCAGGTTGGCTTGACGAACCTGCAACACGATTTTGCCCCACACCACCACCGCGCCGGGCTTGGGTGTCAGAGTATATTCATACACCGCAACCTCGCCCCGCTTGCCCTCAAAAGAATTCGCCAGAGAATAGTCGCGCACCAGGCCGCTTTCTTTCACCAGATCATCGAGGGTGAAATCACTTCCCATCCACGAGGTCATCGTCATCGAAGAAGGGGCCTTGATCGTGCGGTTCGCTTTCGGCAGATAGTACCAGATGTCGTTGCCTATTTTCAGGATGGCCGTGCCCGCGTCCTTTTCGGGGCTGATGATACGCACAAGAGCGTTCTCTCCCTGCGTCCAGATCTTCATCGTGAGATCGCGTTGCCCATTTTCTCCGGCGATCTGCATTTGCAGCGTAGCGATGCTGGATTTGCCGCTGAAAAGCCGAGCCACCCGATCCACGATCTCACGCGCGCGTTGATCGTCCGTGGCGTGAGAGATCCGGCCGAGACTCAGTAGAAGCAGTCCGGCCAGCACAGCCATAGTTGTTTTGTGCCATCGCATAACAGACCCACTCGCGCATACGTAAAAGAAACAGTGGCAACGATTAACTGCCGGAATCGCCGCGTAGTACGTTCACCGGCTTCACGCGCTCCGTTCTGAATTCGCGCTTGACCTCGACCGCCTCTTCAAGCGGTGATTTCATCGCCAGTCCCATCGGTATCCGGACCAGAACGTTAAAGGCGCTCACGGCAAGCGAGAGCGCGAACAGATCGCTTTTGCCGGCGAACCCGGCAAACCCGATCGTGAAGACGAGCTGAGTCGTTCCGATTCCCCCGGGTGAGAACGGTGAATTTCCTATCGCCACAATCAATGGCGTCAATGCCAGTACCTGCGCTAGCGGGACCCGGATATGAAAACTGGCTAATTGTCCGTATAACGCGAAGCCCGCGCCCAGAGAAATCAGGAATCTGATACCGAGCAGCTTGACGAACTGCGAAGGCCGCGCCATACGGAAACTCAACATCGACGGCCGTTCATAGAGCCATCGGAGCCAATTGCCGCGACTGAGCCGCGCGCCCCACAAGAGCCAAAACGAGGCGATGAGACAGCCTGCGCCTAGCACACCTGCCGCGTAATAGCGGCCGGGCCGAATCGGTGACGTAGGCACCAAGGCGATTGCTAAGAGCGACAATATGGCCAGCAGCATGACGTCGACATAGCCCTGGAACATCAAGGTGCATCCGCCGGTTATCCAGGGCACTCGCTTGCGCGCGTGGAGGAAGAGCACATACGCGCCGCCAGCAACGTAAGAGTTGATCAGTTGCAGAAAGTAAACGGAGGCCATGGTCGGAAGCAGTTCGCGCGCCCCGGTCGGACCATGAAAATAACTGAACAGGCGGGAATACAGAAATGTATCGCCGACAAACCAGCATAGAAAGCCACCGAGGCTCGCGCCAACAAAGAGCGCGACCGTGGCGTGGCCGGAGGCGTCGACCATCTGCCTCCACGAGACGCTGCGCGCGGCGTAATAGACGATCGCGGCCGCGACCATATAGGCGATAAGGTTTTGCAGCGCCGTCTTTCGCACCGGACTTTCACTCGCTCAGCTCACAAACGTAAAGACCGCGCATTCACCTGTGTTACGGAACAGACTCATTGGCCAAAAACTACGGTGTAAAGCTTGGCAAACGCCCAGCATTGCAACAACTATGTCCATCGAATCCACGTGACAACTTAGCTATCGTACCTGCCCTTACCGGGTGAATCGCTGCCCTCTCACGACGGCGCATATGTCCGGCGCGAGATGCAAGCGTCGTGTATCTGTGCCCTGGCAGACAAAGGTCATCTGGCCGTGTTGCGGACCATTTGTCTGAACATCAGAGCCCAAACATCTTACGCCAGGTGTTAAAGGGATAAAAAGGCGATGTGACTCGACTGATGGAAACGGTTCTCCAAAGAACCACACTCGGAGCCCTTCCGAAGGAATTTGATCATTCTGGCAATCCTCGCTCTCCGCCGCGCGGCCCTTTAGCAGGATCGCAAGATGAGAACCAGCCCGGTCAGGAACGCAACTATCCACGTTCCAGGAGCCCCCGGTGCTACCTCAATCCGACACCAGCTTCCTAAGTTGAAAGATGGAGTGTCCTAGTATGGCTTGAGGCGAGGATCATCGCTCGCAACGCAAACCGCATGACTCATGCGGACGGCCGCATCTCCAGCCTGCTCCTGAGTAGCCAGCCGAGCCGCCTCACATACCGACGCCTTGTCGAATGACCGGTCAATCGTCCACCTGGCGAGCGGCGCGGCGTCATCGTAGCGTTGCTCGCCGATCCACCAAAATCTGGTCTGCGGCGGTACAAACAGATACCAGCCCATGAGGGCCAGCGCAGCGGTGTGGCGGAGTTTTATCATTCATTTCCTCGTCGTTCGGAAGTAATCAGACTGCGGACGCGAATCCGATCGCGCCCGCATCGTTCGTCAACCACTGCGAACTCGACTCACCTTTCGGACGGTCTTCAGTTTGGCGGCGCGCACACGATCGCGGCCGCGCCGCCATTTGGTCTCTCTAGTTCTGAGAACTTGGAGACGACACTTGCAGATCGTTGGTAACACCTCGGACGCCGCTCGTATTTCTCGCGATTGCCACAACGCGTGCTGCCATGGCAGAATTCTGTACCTGGCCGCCGAGCGTCACGACGCCGGCCGTGGTGGTGACATGGATATCGTTGGAATTAATGTCTTTGCCACTGGCGAAAGCCGTCTTCACTTTTGTAGTGATTGTGGTATCGCTTAACGCGGTAGCTGTTCCGGTATAGGCGTTCTTCGCGGCCCCTTCAGTGTCTTGGCCTGCCCGATGCATCGACGTGCTGGCTGGAACCGGAGCGCTGGCGCTCGAGTCCTGTGCGAAAGCTGGTATCGTTAGCCCGATTCCTAACGCGATCGCCGGCACCATAGCCAATATCTTGTGTTTGCCATTCATAACCTTATCTCCTCATTAAACTCTGCTTTAGTCTGTCGCTTCACGGGACTCCAGGAATATTCCCTGCTAACTTTTTGCATTGTCGATCACGCGTTCCACCGCCTTCTTTACCTTGCCGACGACTTGGTCCTTTCGTCCCTCGTTCTTAAGGCGCTGATTATCCGTCACAGCACCGACTGCTTCCTTCACACGGCCTTTAATCTGGTCCGTTGTTCCACTCATCGCACTGTCCTCCTGTCAAGCTGTCAGACGTTTACTCGTACAGATACTTTCTACGCGTAAAAACGATCGCGCCGCAGCCCCGGCGACGCTGATGTGTTCAAATGACTCGGCACAGCAGTTTCACGGGCAAGCCCTCCAATGCTTCCAAAAAATATGCGAAGCCAGGCAAGAGCCTTCCGGGCGAGCCTTCGATACTTGTTCTTTTGAGGTTGGTCTAGCGAGACGTTGGTCAAAGGCGAGCGGAAGGGCCACCGTGGAGCTGGATCAAGCTCGGACTCGACTCCTATATCGATCCCGATTCATCCACTTTACATTGGACGTCATGCAAGAGCCACCTCAGGGCTCCCCGATTTGGTTATGTCGAGAACCAGAAATGCCGCTTCAAGAAGCCATCCGGATTGCTTCAGCAGGCCCCGCCAAGATCCCGAACGCAACTGCCCCCGCGAGTTGCTAGGTCACAGCTACTGCCGTGATTCGTCGAACCCATATTTAAGCTGACGCTGGTAAGCAGTATTGTCGAAGTGACCCTGTGACTCGACGATCAGTCCGTCAACACCGATCTTCCATACTTCGAACCCGCTGATGCGAATTCGCTTTCCAGTCCCGCCCGGGCCAGCGTTGGTACCGGCGAGTGTCCAATGATAAACGGCGCGGTCGTCCTCAACGAGGACGTTGTCCATCATCACCTCTATATCCGGAAAAGCGGTCATGAATCCCTGAGCAACCTCTCCGATCGCACTTCGCCCCACTGCCGGAACTTGATCGTTGACACTGAGCGAGCCATTCGGTGAGTAGAACGCGGCCACGCTCGCCGGGTCTTTACTACACCACGCCGCGGTATAACGCTTTGCAAAATCTCGCAACTGCGCTGGGTCAATTTTCATAAAGTGTTTTTTACGTTGCTTCCTACTAGCTCCAGACTCACGTTCCGCATTTAGTCCTGTGGCTATCAAAGCTTTCACTTAAGGTTAGGAATGCGAAGGCCTTGGATAGGACCGATCAGACCAAACACTTGTAATAGCCATATCAATACGACCACGAATACCACGATATTGAGCAGGCTTTTGATCGCACCCGCCATCGGAATGTAGGTATTGATGAGCCAGAGGATCAGGCCGACTACGACTAGAACCACGACGATGCCTACTAGGGTCATCGGTAAGCCTCCTGTTGAGATTGGGTTCGAACAAACGCGCTAACTCTCAGCGCCTCTGGTAAAGTCCCGCGCCGATAAGAATGACGCCTAAAGCGAGTACCCCAGCACTCAAAGCCTGGGGAACCACGTGAGTGGATTGCTCGGTGCTCTGGATTTTCAGACCTCCCAATTTTGCCACGTCTTTGGTCTGCGACGTTGTAAACACGGGGATGGCCAATCCCGCGATCCCTAAAACAGCGAGCAGCGCCCCAAGCCATACAATCGATTTCATCAGCGTCGCTCCTTGGCGCTAGGGGTTTGTCGCGACTCGCGAGACAGCCTCTGGCTGGGGCAGATCCGATTTCGTGTCGCGCCACTTTGCATTCGCACAAGCCGGCCTTACGTCACGGACTACGCACCCCTGCTGACTCACCAGGCTGCCACGGGCGGGACGCCGATGGCATTTCCGATCTTGTCCACGCGCACAATCAATTGCCGGCCTTGACGAATAACCAGGTGCTCGCGCTCCAATTCAGACAAATGCTCCGTGACTCTTGGCCGCGAAGCGCCGACGAGCTCGGCGATGTCCTGATGGCTGAACGATGGACTCAGAAGCGTGCCGCGCGACTCTTTGACTCCAAAGTCTGAACATAGTTCAAGCAGCGTGATTGCGATACGTTCGTGAAGACCGAGGTTCAGGAAGCCGGAGCCGCGCAGCAGCAGTCGATACCACTGCTGCAAATCGTTCTCATGAAATTTCTTGAACGTCGAGTCTGAGCTGTGCGCCGTCATACGGTTAAAATCGTTCCAGTTGAGGCTGCCAACTCTGCAATCATGGTAAGCCTCGCACCGAAAGTCGAACCGGCTGAGCGGCAGCGAAGGAAACTCGAGGATCGGACCCGGCCTCAGCAGGGCGATCGTGACCCGTTCCCTGCGAGCATTGCGGCAGGTGATGCGCGCGATACCCCTTAACAGGATGTGCGCTTCCGATGCGAGCGCGGCTTCACGCAGAATTACCTCAGGCCTCTTGAAGTCCGCGAGCGCAAGCGCGTCTGTCAGCAGCCTCAGCTCTGAAGTGGAGAGCCGCGAAAAGGCTTGCAGACTGCTCAGGTTTTCGAAGTCAGCGTCTGGGGGATTTCCTGTTCCATTCAAAGTCGCACCCCGTATGCTTCTTTGACGACCGTACGTCAGGCGGCTCGATAAGGCAAACGGAATGTCACCTGAAGAACAGTCTGGGGATCCCGCCTGGCACGACTCGCGGAAGGCATAAGACCGCTGACGAAGGTTATGGCGCGATGCGGTCTGACGGGCTCTGCGCAAGAAACCTCTCCAGTTGTTCGCGTCTAACAATTAGCTGACGTCCGTCGCGCGCAATCAGATGCTTGCGCTCAAAGCTGGTGAGATACTCGGTCACTCGCGGACGTGAGGCCCCCGCCAGCTCGGCGAGATCCTTGTGCGTCGCTGGCACCGTTAGCCGCATTCCGCGTTGATCGGGCTGCCCAAAATTTTCGCTCAGCTCCAGCAGTATCAGTGCGACACGTTCCTCGAGGGTGCAGGACATGAAATTCGAGCAGCGCAACTGCACCAGATCCCATCGCCCAGAATAGCTGGCGGCCATGCGCGTGAAGTCCGCAGAGGCGATCCCCAGGGCGATTTTGATGAATGTCGCCAGCGTGACGGTTCCGATCTGACAGTCGGTAACCGCTTCGCAACGGAAGTTATATCTAATCCCGGTAACCGCCGGAGGAACGCCCGGGATCATGCCCGGCGCGACCATAATCAGCATCGTGCGATCGCCCTTGCGATTGCGGCATGTGATGCGCGCGACTCCCGAGAGCAAGACGTACGCAGATTCGGGAGCGCGTTTCTCATTGAAAATGATGCCGCGCTTTTTAACCCGGCTCATCATGAGCGCTTCGGCGAGTCTGTTCAGTTGGCGCGAGGTGAGCCAGGAAATATTCTTAAGTCCCCGCAATCTTCGGATTCCTGACACTCCAACGGCGCGCATGGCGTCAGTCTGACAGAGAGCGCTGGTAGTACATTTGGCGCACGTCGATCAATGCAAGAACCAGGATCGACCAACGGCAACTGACCAAGGCAACTGCACGTCTACTTCAACGAGCCTCCAGCGATGCTGCATGGGCGCTAAGCGGTCCTAGTCCCCTACTCACCGACACATCCCATCGCTCTGAAGCTGCGTCCCGGCCGGGCACGTAGTGGTGGTGGTCGTAGTGGTCTCCTGCTTTGGGTAGGATTCGAAGGGAGCACAACTCGCCAGCAACATCGCCTCCAACACCAACAGCAACAACAGGCGAAGCTTTTTACTCATCAAGGCCCCTCCGTTTAGTCGACCACTCGACGACTCGCTACGACTACTCAGCCGACTCCGAGTAAAGTCAGCCTCGGTATTTCGTTTCCTCTTCAAACCGCGGATGGATCAACACTTCGATATTGCTCGCTTCGGGTCAAGCGCGGTCGGGATTCCGAATTGATTATTAGTGCCGCGGAGAACAGATCGTTCGCGATTATTTTTCTCGTCTCATACCGCCAGTGGCATCAGGCGCGCACAATTACTAAACAAATATTGGGGTCGACGATCTTCTGCCTAATTTTGCGCGGCAACGGTCGCCTTGTTCGCGGGTTGCCACGTCGCATCCGGATCGTATGCCATCATCTCGCTGGCGATCTGGTCGGTATTGGGGCCCAAGTCTTTTTGATAGATCTGACCGTCCTGATTGACGATGAAGGTCATCACTCCCGAGTCGCGATAGCTAACAGGGTAGGCAACCAGCGCGAACCCTCCGGTCATCTTGCCGTCGACGATATAGCTTTTGGCGCCGCCCGGCGCATTGGCGCCTTGACTGGTGAGCAGCCGGTAAATGTAACCGTGGAACGGATGAGGTTGACCGGTGGCGTGGTGTTGATAGCCTTCGCTCGCCGCTTCGGCGACCAGGGGACCGAGGGGACTTTCCGGCTGCGTCCCCGCGTTGACCTCCCAGAATAGGCCGTCCTGCGTTCCAGCGGTGCTCCGGAATCTCTGAGCATATTGGTGCTCCGAGGCACCGTCGTGCAGCGCGGCGTAGTAGTCTCGCTGGGCCTCGGCGATTGCAGCGCAGACTTTGATCACGTTCAGCTCATCGGAGCCGATCCGACGAAATAAAATCTCCTGCTTGCCATAGTTCGTGTCGAAGTACCATTGAGATCCAGTTTTCTGCAGTGGTATCGGAGTCGGCCAGTTCTCGGGGCCTATGTATAGAAAAGTTCGTCCATCGCCAGCCGCGGCAAACTGGTGCGATGCGTGATACTGGGCGGCAAAGGTATCCTGTTTGTTCCGGTCGGCGACCGTATCGCCGGAGGAGATCAGGTCTCGGCCGGAAGGGCCCAGGATCGCCAGCATCGCCGCCGCATCGTGATTCCCCACGGCTGTGGCGAAAGCGTCAGTCGCCTCCGTAGCCGAATTGAAGGTCTTCTGGCCGGGCTCTTGTGCCAAGGCTGCCTGCGCGCAGCCAAGTCCAAGTACGAAGCCGAGCCACAAGACCGGCAGAGCAAGCCAACCGATGTTGCCTCTTCGATTACCATCTATCGATTGACACATTGCTTTTCCCCGCCATCGACGATTAGTGGCCATGACCACCGCCTCCACCATGCCCTCCGCCGCCGCCACTGTGTCCGCCGCCACCGCCGCCATGTTGAACGCCGCCATAACTGGTCCGGCCACGGGCACTCGCGGCCCAAGCTTCACGAGCTGGAGGATAGCCACCGTATAGACCGGGCTGCGGATACGCGCCGTAGCCCCGGTAGGCGTTCGAATAGTAGCTATTCCCGTAGTAGCCTGGACTTGAGTAGTAGCCCGGCCTTCCGCCTCCCCACCCAGGGCCGTAGCAGCCCGCTACCAGAGTCGCGAACAGCAGCGCTCCAAGCACTCTCAGTTTTCGGCTGCCCATAGATCTCGTTCCCATCTGATTCACGTGTGCTGTCGCGAACTTGCGGGCTTGATGATTACGAGACTCGCGATCCCGGTGACGCAGGTGGCCAGGCCAGCGATTCCAAAAGCTTCCCACCACGGCAACCACTGATGGAGCAGCAGGATGGCAGCGCACAGAATGCATATCGCACCGCAGATTAGCACGCCGACTATAGCCAGGAACGCTACCGCAGTGGCTATTTGGGCTTCCAGAGCCGCCCGCATAGTGGTTTGAAACATATGCAGCTCGGACTGGAGTATGCGCGATACATCGTTCACCGCCCTTTCAATCAGGGTCGGCCAATCCGGGTAGGCTGAGAGGCCGACGTCATCCGATGGAGAATGTTTCTCTGTCATCGCGTTGCACGCTCTTCGCTTGAAGACCTTTTCGAGAGCACGAAGCCCAGCAGAGCGGCGATTGCGATTGCCCCGGTCACCCGATGCTTGACGGTTGAGCCGATGAAAAAGCCCAAGGCGCCCGCCACCAGGGTAGCGGCAACGGGATGGCTCTCGACAAGACGGTCGGGACGAAGGTCCCGACCCGCGCGCTCGACCTTCGCGTTGACCTCGCTCAAAGTGTCCCGAAGATTCTGACGCGCCTCGTCTCGTTCATCCTGATTCTTGGAAATTTGTTCTTCGGTTGTCATGTCTTTAGTCGTCACGTCTGTTTGTCATGGCTTTGGTTGTGAGGGCTGGTGCTGTCCGGCTTTTCGTTTTCGTGAGTGCCGACGACCATGCCCGCGATGAGGCTCGCCGCCGCACTTTGAAGAGCAATCCGGCCAACGATTGCGAGCATCGCCTGGCCAATACGGCTTTTAAGCCCTCCGCCGACGATGAATCCTGCCGCGGCGGCAAGCGACAGAGCAGTGAGGGGCTCGTTCCTGACATACTCGTCCACGCGACCGGGTCGGCTCCGCGATGGAGCGGCAGCATCGGCTGGAATATCCACCGGTCACCCTCCTCAGGAAACACGCCTTATGATCCGCGCAGCGACGTATCCGATCGCAAAAGCGGCTGCTACGGCCAACCACGGTTCGCGCCGAACCAAGTCGCCAAGGTCAAGACTCAAACTTTCGTCCTCGGCGTACTGCCGCGCAGCCTTGTAAGCGCCTTTTACCGCCCGCCCGGCCTTCTCCGCGGTCTCGCGACCTTGATCCATTGCGTCGCGAACCGTCGATTTTGCAGTTTCCTCAGGGGTCATCGTCGTTACCTCCTACCGCGAAATTTGACTTAGCTTCTCGCATCACACTTCGACCCAGCGCTTGCTCGAGTCGTCCCGCACCCAAACTGAGCTTCATCTGTCGTGGTCCATGGCCTGTCGTCCCGACCGAAACGGCTGACGCCTCGCGAAAATCCGCAAGACTATCGTCATCCTGGCCGGTGTTGCCGGAGTTTTCACCCAGGGTTGGGAATGTGGATTCCGACGATAGACGCAATCGGACCAACGCTTCCAGATGCTGGATCCACACTTCGATATTGCACGCTTCGCGGCAAGCGCGGTGAGGCCCCCGAGTGGAGCATCAGTGCCCTAGAGAACAAATGGTATCTGAAAACCCGACCTGTGGGAATTCATTGGAGATATCGGTCGCCGAGAGATAAGCCTGACGCCTACGCCGAGAAAACGAGCACTTCCAGTCGCCGCAAAGCAACTCCAGACCCGCATGGCGCAGATGTGAGAGGTGATGGCGCGCCATTCCGGCTACCAGGCGCGCCATCAAAATCTAAACGAGTTCCGTTAGCGATCAGTCGGGACACATTCAGACTGGAGACTAACCGCCGAGCTTCTCCTTCTCCAAGCACCAGCTGTCGATCGTCTCGATGTTGAAGCGCCAATCGCAGCCCACGTGAAACGCCGGAATCTGCCTGTGCCTCAGCATCCTGTAAATCGTGCTCGGATGCACCTGCAAGTAAGCGGACACTTCGCGTACTGTCATCAAGCTCGCTGGCACTGCATCGCCCGAGGTCTTCGCAGCACCTCTAGTCTTCATCTGAACTCCTTTTTAAGCGAAGGCGACGGCCGCTCTGAACAAACATCCGGGCTTAATTCGTGATTTATGGCTTGCTTCCCGTTTTCGCGATCGTGACTTCATCGTCGGCTATTTCTTGCCCAGGTTGTATGATCTTGCTCGGTGCCTGATTGACGCGAACAGCCTGCTTCACGTCCTTCTCGCTCACGCGATCGGCTTTCCCTTTCGCGCTTTTCAGCTCTTCGTCTTTTTTACTCATGGTTGTCCGCTCTTCCCTCGGGGATGCCCGTTTCTCGCCGTCCCTCTTGAAAGTTTCTTTCAACCTCTCCGTGGCTCGCTCTTCGGCGTCTGGATGACAGCGACCTATTCCCCGACCCTTATCGACTCAGGCTGAACAGCCGCTGCCATCACCGCATCAACTATGCGCTAAAGTTTGAAGAAAAGGTTGATTCCCTGCGATGGCGGATATTCCGGCTCAGGCGCCGCATAATAGTTCGGGGGCGGTGCATAATAGTAATTCGGCTGAGCAGGTTCATAGTGGCCTCGTTCTCGGCCCTTCCGGTCGTTGTCGTGGCCTGCTGCGCGCCCGTGCTCGTCGCCATGATGATCGGCGGCCAGGGTCGGCCCGATGGCGACGGCACAGACTGCGCACGAGATCGCGATCGCAATCGTGATCTTACTGATCTTGGTTACTATGGTCTCTTCCATCATGATTCTCCGCCTGTGACCCACTGAGGGCCCGTGTCCGTCGTACCCGGTTCTTTCTTTGTACCCGGACGTCAGACTATTTACTCTGTTTCGCCGATGCCGTAATTACTCGATTTTGGAACATGGAATCAGCAACCTTCTTCTGCGCATTCGACATCGTCTCATACAGAGCCTGAAAAGCAGGCACGAATTTACTCATTCCGGCTTCATGCGCTTCGATGACTGCGGCGTAGGATTTGACCGCGTCCACGGCAGTCATTGACTTTGCGTCCTGGCCTCGTTCCTTTTGCAGGTCCATCATTGTCTTCGCGTTACCCCGCATTACCTCGACGAGATTGTCCCACTGGACCTGCTGGGCAGCCGTGATATGGAGTCTGTTGTGCAATTCCTTGATGCGCGCCTCGACTGGATTGGCCTTAGCTACCATTGGCGCCGGTTCCGTCGTCGCAGGCGGCGCTGAAGCATTTGCGAGGGTTTCGTGGGCCGAGAGAGACCTGGCCGCCGGCGGCTGCGTCAGATCGGCCGAACGCGCCGTTAGGGGGTTGGCAAAAACGAAGCTACCCAGCAGGGTCGCTGCCGCAACTGCGCGTGCGGCTGGATGCGTGAATAGGAATATTGACTACTCCTTGAGCGTGATCGCGATAGTTATTCTTTGCAAGGTTTCGGGCACGTTCACACCGCGCCCCCATTTCCTAGTATCCGCAGTAATATAGTCCAGCGCTAAATTGTTGATGGAACAATAGTGACTATTGTGTTATCTGGGAGACCGGAAGACTCTTTCGGCGAGATTTGCAAGCGTTGTGGCCGCCGAAATGCCTTGTCAGGAGTGTGGATCGAACCGAGCGCCGTAGCTGGCGGGCCAATAGACCGAGAGAATGCGACCACCTTCAACTTACTGAAACACCAAGGAGCCGCCCGATGACCGCTGTCACTGCCATCGCCAAGGCGCCGCCAATGGTCACACGCAACATTGCACGGCCAAGCGGCGCCCCGCCGAGATGACCGCCAAATGCACCAAGAGCGGCGAGGCTGGCCAGGGATAACACCGAGATGGCGGGAATGCCCTGGGATGGAGGGGCGATGAGGAGGGCTGCTATAGGGACCGCGGCGAAAGAGGCGAAGCTAACGGCAGAAATCCACGCCGCTTGCAGCGGACGCGCAAGGGATCCGGTTTCGATCCCTAGCTCGTCCCGCATGTGTGAGCCCAGCCGGTCGCGAGCGCTCAGCTGCTGAGCGACCTTCATCGCCAGTTCTTTTTCAAGTCCCCGCTTAACGTAGATCATCGCGAGCTCGTTCAACTCAGCTCGCGGCCCGCTGGCGAGCTCTTGCTGTTCGAGCTTGATGTCGGCCTGTTCCGAGTCTCGCTGCGCGCTAACCGAGACGTACTCACCAACAGCCATCGACATCGAACCAGCCACGAGCCCTGCAACCCCGGCGATCAGGATGGCTTGTTTCGAGGCCGAGGCGGCTGCGACGCCAATCATGAGGCTCGCAGTCGATACAATCGCGTCGTTTGAACCCAGGACTGCGGCGCGCAGCCATCCGGAACGTCCACTGTGGTGCGTCTCTCGCTGTCGTATCGCCCCACGATTCACCTACGAACCTCGCACGCGCGATTCCGCTTGCCTGTCTTCGTCGCTTCGCCCGCCCTCAGGAAACACGGCGGACGACCGCTGCGGCGACGTAGCCCAACGCAAACGCCACTGCCACAGCTAACCACGGCTCTTTTCGAACGAATTCGCCAAGATCAAGGTTGAGGCCTTTGTCCTCAGCGTACTGCTGTGCGGCATTGTAGCTATCCTTGAGAACTTGGCCTGCCTTATCCGCAGTCTTACGACCTTGATCCAGCGTTTGTTGCACTGTCGAGTTCGCTACGTCTTCAAATGTCATCGCTATCACCCCTAATCGCTATTTGTCGCTTGCGGCTTCGCACTTGCGGCGGAGGTTCTGCCCCAGGAATTTTACTGGGCTGACGAAAACCCCTGACGCACGCCTGGCCGTCTTCCTGTCGACCGTAACACGAACGTTAATTGCCGGGCACTGTCGCGAGCCTTTCTTGTGTTATCTGGAGACCCGAACTTCTCGATTGACGCTCGCTCAAAGAAACGTAAGACGATCATTGCTTGCTTTTCACACTATGTGGGCGTCAACCTATTAAAGATACAGATTAGATGACTAGATATCGCGAATTGATTGCGACTAGAGAAATTAGGAGGTCAGGAATATGCGTTATGGAATCGCTTGGTTGTTAGGAGTGCCGTTGTCAGTAATCGTAATATGGTTTCTGGTCGCACATATACTATAACAAACACCCTCGGAACATTGACGTTTGTCAGATGTGCCAGGCGTCAGGCTGAAGGGCTGGTTCATATCGAAGCACGTGAGATCGCTCGAGAGCGGCCAATGCGCGGCGAGCCGCGCTGTTGATTTGTCGCACGGCAACTCCGGAAGCGCGCCCCCGCGCGTGTCCGACGCGCGGCTTCTGGCAACTTGGGTGAACTGTGCTACGATTGCGTCGTTGCCGCCACTGACGGCCCGCTCCCGGGCCGCCCTTCGGCAATTGCGGTTTCCCACCGGCAATGGAAGAATCCGATCAGGAGTCAAGAGTTGCGGCTGAGGACCGCGATGGCGGGGTTGAGGGTGGTGCAACCCGGTCTTTTCTTGCCGTAATTCTTGCGACGGTAATCCTCTATTTCGGCAGAGACATACTATTGCCTCTGGCGATGGCCTCGATTCTGGCAGTTGCCTTCAGCCCTATCGCCAGTCGTCTGGAACCGTTCGTCGGACGTCTGGTCAGCGCAGCTTGGGTGGCGCTGATAGCGGTAAGCGCCATCGGCGTGATCGGTTACTTTTTGACCGTCGAGCTTACCTCGGTCGCGGTTGAGGTTGCCGGCTATTCCAATAATATCGCCAGCAAACTCGCTGCCCTCCAAGGGAGCACCCCAGATTGGCTGCGAAGCATCGAGGGCGGCGTCAAGGACATTCAGGAACGCCTGCAAAATAAGGCTTCCGAACCAAAAGAACGCGGCCCTCGGGTGATGCAAGCCCAGTCGGCGGCGCCTGGCGTGAAAGATGTTCTGCAGCCCGCTCTGCCGATACTCTCAGGCATTGGCGAGAGCTTGCTGATCATCGTCTTGTTCTTTTTTCTGCTTCACGGGCGAAAGGACTTACGCGACCGTTTCGTAAGACTTGCGGCCCGAGCCCGAATAATAGTCGCGGTAGAGGCGATCGAAACGGCCGGCGGCACCGTCGGCCGTTACCTTCTGCTCTTCTCGCTAACCAACCTTGGGTACGGGATCGCCATGGGAATAATTGCATGGCTGCTCGGTCTACCCAACGCGGCGTTCTGGGGCGCGCTCGCCTTCCTGCTTCGCTTCATTCCTTATGTGGGAGCGCTAGCCTCAGCCGCGCTACCCACGCTGGTGGCGTTCGCGATATTTCCTGGGTGGAGCAGATCGCTCGAGGTGCTCGCATCTTTCGTCATCGTGGATCAAGTGGCGGCTCAACTCGTTGAGCCTTTTTTGATTGGCCGTGGAGTCGGGATGTCCCCCGTGGCCTTGCTGGTTTCGGCGATGTACTGGGCCTGGCTTTGGGGACTACCGGGGCTGCTTCTATCCACACCTCTGACGGCTTGCCTGAAGGTCGCGGGTGACTACATCCCCGAGCTCGGGTTCTTCGCGATTTTACTTGGCGCCGATAAAGTCCTCGAAGACTATAATGACTACTATCGCATGCTTCTTGAGCTTGATCGGCCAAGCGCGCGCACTCTTGCCACTCGCTATTGCGATGAGCATGGTCTGGAGTCCACTTTCGACGATGTTCTGATCCCGGCTTTGATTCTGGCTGGTGAGGAGCGGATCGAAGGCCACATCAGTCAAGAAAACCAGGAGTTGGTCGTCGAGACGACCCGGGACCTGGTCAAGGAACTCGGAAACAGATTCATCAGGCCTCGGACGAAACCGAGACTCCGGATATTGGGCATCTGTGCGCCTGGCGAGGTTCACAACCTGGGCCTGATGATGCTGCTTGAGTTGATACGCCACGCCGGAGCGGCAGCCAACCTGGTGGACCACAAATCACCGGATGAGATCCGCGACTTCGTCAAACGTTACGCACCTGACATGGTTTGCCTGTCGTGCTCAATGACAGAGTGCTTGCCGGCGGCGGTGGAACTGGTGCGGGGTTTGAGGCAGGATTCGCCTCATCTCGCGATCCTCGGTGGGGGAGGAGCCGCCCTGTCATCACCCGCTGAGCTCCTTGAAGCTGGATGTTCGCAGGTTTGCGCGACCAGAAGCGACGCGCGCCACGTGATCCGGCGCTTTGCGCTGCAGCGCGCAAGGTCCCGAAGTCTCGGAATCATTCCGTCATTCCCAGGCTTGAATCCTCAAGCAACCCCGCAAGAGCCGAGCGCCGCCTCCACTGGCAACGTCGAGCCACGACCGTAGCCGGTCCGTGTCCGTATGGCGCTCGTTGGTGCGATCGGGAGGACTGCGACTTCATGGAAGAAACAGTAGCTGACAAGTACCGGAACTATGTGCGGCGTGAAACCGAAGTGGCAAACAGGAAAGTGCTACCCATGCGCACGATCTTGGAGTTCGAGACCAGAGAATTTCCAGAAATACTGCCTCGTCGCATAACAGACATTTATGACGGCTATTTTTATGCACCCTTACCATCAACCCGTGATCGACCTTACGGTACGGTAGTTTTTGCCAGCACGCTCAATGGCAAGGTGACGTTTGCGGAACCGAAAGACATAAAAGCTACTTTCACCGACTACTACTTCTATCGCGAACTGTCGAAGGTGTTCGCGGATGCGGTAGTCGCCGGCGCCGAAACGGTCCGCGGCTCACCCGATGAGGAAAGATTCACCATGTCGCTGTATGATCCGGAGCTCATTGCGTTTCGGACTCGAGTTCTTCACAAGCCCCGTCATCCACTGCAGGTGGTGATTACAGGATCAGGAAACATCGCAACGGAAAAGGAATATATTTTTAGTCTCCCTGAATTCAAAGTCGTGGTATTTACGACAGCGCGGGGGCAAGCGACGCTGTCCGCACACCGGTTTGATAAAGAGAACATGAGGATCGTGTCGATGGGAGAGCGAATCGACTTTCGAACGATACCGGAGATCCTGCGCAATGAGTTTGCGGTAGAGCGCATGCTGGTTATTGGCGGAGCCAGCGTCGCTACTCAATTCATAGATGCGGGAGTGATTGATGAGATGTTCATCACGAGCGCAAACACTTTAGGCCACGGAAACGCCCGGACGTTCTATGAAGGGAACCAGACCTTGGAAATGCGAACGGTCTCGCTCAAACTTCTCGAGCAGGAACACGACAAGGGAGACTCGATCGGTCCCATTTTGCGACGGGTGCGGCCTTTGTAGCCCTCGTCGGCATCATTGCCCCAACCGGTAAACTATATTGATTATCACCGGCAGCGAGCCTTGGCCGCTGTAGCTGAAGCTCGCCTCGCTGAACGATGGCGGCGAGAGCGTCGCCTTCGCATCGTTCGAGAACCCATAGCCCTTCGTCGGAAATCCGATGAAATTGAAATCCATCTTGCCGTTCGAATTGGTGTCGTCCAGGACGGTTACCGCGTAGGTTCCGGAGGGAACGCCGGTGAAATCGCACACGCCCACGTTTTTATGTTTTTGGGTCCACATGCCGCGGAACTGTTTGTCCTTGTCGCGTGGGAAGCCGTCCGGACCGTTGTAAAGAGAGCATCCGACGCGACCGAGGTCATTGCGTAAACCCTGTACCACCACACGAATTCCGCTGTCGGAACCGGCGCACAAGGATGGCGCGACTGAGACTACCAGCGATAGCGCGAGCGCCGCGGCGGCCAATAGTGAGCGTTTCATATAGTTCATATAATACGATGCATCCTTTACCGTCGGCGACCCTCGGTTCGCACCGTGCTGCGTTTCATGCGCGCGTTTCACGTCCCTCAAGTGAGTTGACCTTGGCGGGAGAGCATACTAAATTGTCACCGAAGAGACAAAAGGCGAGCTGCCTCTGAGTACGGATTCCCAGATCCACAAAACGCTAACCACAGGTTGCTCTGATCCAAATGGAGGGAACCGCCGTGTACGAGGACTCGTCGACGACACGAAGCGAGATCGTCAATGCTGCCCAGGCGACGTGGGAACTCGGCCTCAACTCATTGAGGTCCGGTAACGTTTCGGTCCTTCTGCCGACAGATAATATCCTCATCACCAAAAGCGGCCGATCCCTTCGGGGTCTCAATTCTGACTCGGACCTGGTCGTTGTCAACCCCTTCGAGACTGACCGGGGTGAGGCCTCCTGCGAATTCTACGTTCATCGCGGAATCTACAAACGGGCAACTCGCGGACGGGGCGCTATCCTTCATTGTCACCCACTCTACACCATCGCCGCCAGCTGGATTTGTAAGGAGTGGATCCCGCCCGCATACAACGAAGCCAAAGACGTGCTCGGCCAGACTCTCGTGGTGGAATCCCAGGACCATGAGCAGTTGGGCGAAGATCCGGCTAGCATCGCCCGCGCGCTGACAGAGAACAAGATCGTCGCAGTGCGAGGTCATGGCACCTTCGCTCTGGCCGAAACCTTGGATGAGTGCCTGTATTTGACGCACCTTTTAGAGAACTCGTGTCATGTGCTGTTCCTGAGGAGCGAGACCGTTTCCGTCAGCGCGTTCCCCGGCACCCGCGAGTGATCCATTCGCTTTGGCTGGAGCGTTTGCGCGCTCATCAGCTCCAGCATGTTTAGTCCAAATCGTTTCATCGCAAATGTACGAGTGACTAATTGTTGCGCTTTTCTATCGATGCCAAGCGCATGCCTGTCCTCATTGGTGATAAAAATCAGGTTTAGATCGCGCGGCGTAATTGCGGCTTGCTCTGGCCATTTCCGTGCCGCAGCAACAAACCCGGCGTGAGCTTTGTCGGTTGGCCATCGACGAACGTGACCTCGCCGTTGACCATGATGTAACGGTAGCCGCGGGCGCGTTGCACGCGCCGCCACTCGTCGCCCGGAAGATCGTGCACCACTACGCTCGGTTCTATCCCCAAACGGTCGTAGTCGTACATCACGATATCGGCCGCATATCCCTCGCGCAGCATGCCGCGGTCCGAAAGCCCCGCGCATATCGCCGGCCACGCGCTCAGTTTCCAATGCGCCTCCTCCAGACTCAGCATGCCGTGGTCGCGGGTAAATGAGGCCAAAAACTCGGTCGGATAGCGTCCACCGCAGAAAAATTTGGTATGCGCGCCGCCGTCGGAAAGGCCCGGAATCGTATACGGGTAGTTGACGATTTCCTTTAGCATGTCCAGGCGGGTATGCGGCGGCGGTGCGTCGAACACCGTGCGCAGTTCATCGGCAGTCGCGATTTCGAGCATCGTATCGACGATATGCCTGTCCATTTTCCCGCTGGCGTCCCTCAGGGTCAGGCCCTCGAGGTGCTTGAACCGAGCCGTATAAATCTTCTCGATTACGAAATTCTCCAGATCGCCGGTCACCATTCGCTGACCGTTGGCGTAATCCTTGAGCTTCTCGCGGCGCCGCGGGTCACGCAGCTTCATCAGCCGCTCCTGGGGGCTGCCCAGTGTGGCCTCGCGCCAGGCTTCGGAGTCGTCAAACAGGTTCCAGTCCGCAAAGGTAAAAGTGAAGCTGGTGGTGTTGGTATGCGCCTGCGGGTAGACGCGCAATCCTCTGGCGTGGCAATGGTCGAACCAGGCGATCAGAAAGCGGTGGATTTCCGGTTCGCGATCAAATGCCATGAGGGCCTGATAGAGCAGTGGGCGTCGGCTCAGCTCGGCGAGCGTCTCGATCTCTTTTAGATCATGAAAGGGATCGGCGGTCGCCATCGTCAATTGCATGAAACCCGAATTGCGCCGGCCCAGTTCGCGGGCCAGGTTGCGGCAGGTTTCGTCGCCCATGACGTCGGTGACCATTGGGGTGCCGTCATAGTCGCGCTGAATGCAAACCGGACCGTCCGGATGCAAGCGCTGCGCCGACCAACCGCATCCGCCAGCGTCCATCGCTTCGTTGAAGAGGCGGACTATCTCGCGCTCTTCGGTGGCGGTGGGCACCCGATGTTTGGCCTCCTCGGGACTTCCCATCACCCACGTGATGAGCGGGCCGAGCGGGACACAGGGCACCAGATTGATAGCCTTGGGCTGGCGCTCCAGGCTATCGAGGAACTGCGGAAACGTCACCCAATCCCAAGGCAGACCGGCCTTCATCGAGGCATACGGGATGCACTCCAGGCGAGTCATGGTGAGCATCGCCCGCTCGCGCTGCTCCGGCCGCACCGGGGCGAAGCCGAAGCCGCAGTTGCCGATCACGACCGAGGTCACTCCGTGCCATCCCGAAATCGAGCAGTGGGGATCCCAAAAAACTTGCGCGTCATAGTGCGTGTGCAGGTCGATGAAACCGGGAGCGACAATCAGGCCGGAAGCGTCGAGTTCGCTCGCGCCGTCGCCGGCGTCGAGGTTGCCGATCTCGGCAATTCTGCCATCGTTGATTCCGATGTCGCCGCGATAGCGGGGTGCGCGAGTCCCGTCGATAATCATTCCGTTCCTTACGACCGTGTCGAACCTGGGCATTCGCTAGTCCTCTGCGGCTCTGCACTAAACCGCTATCGACAATCCGTGGATTTCATCCGCGTCGCATTCAGTCTGTACGTTCTCCCGGTTGCGGACAAGT
Source organism: uncultured delta proteobacterium (assembly GCA_963832395.1). Classification (GTDB taxonomy): domain Bacteria; phylum Desulfobacterota; class Binatia; order Binatales; family Binataceae; genus JAKAVN01. The sequence goes on from CAWHTV010000003.1 coordinate 276,242, forward strand.
GAATGCTGAGAACAGCAAAGTCCATCGGCGAAAGCCGAAACGGAGAGAGTCCAGGCGAACGGCGCGGGTATGACCGCATGGGCATTGCTCTGGTGGCCCTTGAGATCGCTAAACGCTGTATACGCTTAGATTTGAGCTTCGTTACGCCGAATTTCTCAGCATCGCGGACTCGGTGGCGGAGGGGGTGGGATTCGAACCCACGAGCGACTTTCGCCGCTGCCGGTTTTCAAGACCGGTGCCTTCAACCGCTCGGCCACCCCTCCGTACTCGACCCTCGAGCATCTCTAACGTAGCGGCGGTTAGATCGCGCGGAAAGCGCTCCTCTCGCGGCCGCCAACGAACAGCGCGCCGGCAGACTGGCAATAAGACAGCCGCTACTATATCCCAGCCCACGAATGCGAACGCGCTGGCGGCTGGCTACTGTGAACTGTCATTTTGAGCGGCCGCTTTCCCCGTCGGAGCCGCAATTACCCTGAGCGGGATCCGCGCTCACAAACGAAAACGGCCCGCGTACTCTCGCGGGCCGCGTCCGATGTCGCTATCCGGCAGCGCACCCTTTGTCGCGTTGCGCAAGGCAACTCCTTAGGACTTGACGCCGAGGTTGACTGCGGTGGTGCAATTCACCGCCCATCCGCTCTTCACTCCGAAGCACCACAGCACTTCGTTGTCGAGCTGGGTGCGATAGATCGGCAAATCGCCCTTGTCGCCGTGACAGGCACAGCGGCCGCAATACTCTTTTCCGCAGCAGTCGCGATAGGCGATTATATAGTCCTTGCCGTCGACCGGATGCCGGCAAGTGCCGACCCATCCGGTCGGCGACATGATCGATCCCGCCGGGCATTCGGTGAGAGTTCCGCCGCAGCATCCGCAAAGATTGCCGTCAAAGCCGCAATACCGCCAGTAGTCGCAGCTCATCTGGTCGCCGGGCTCGTTGGCTGAATCCGCGGCCTCGGCCGCGCTCGCGATGCGATGCACCGGCAACAGCGGCAAAGCCACGCCGCCGAGCAACGCCGTTCCGAGCATCCCCAGCAGCCGCCGGCGGGAGGTATGCGCTGCAAGTTTACGCGCCAGTCGTTCTACCAGGTCGTCCATTCTCCATCCCTCCTGAAATTACGCACCGTCCGTTAAAGGCCGAACATGTTGGACGGGATACCACCGAGCTGGTCGACCTTGCCCAGGTATCTGCCGTTTTCCGCCGATAGTATCTGGAGCGACCACGGCGGCGCTCCCATTTGCAGGACATCAGTGGGCGTCGCGGCGAAGATCAGCGGCTTGTCATCCGGCGACACGAAAACCGCGCTCGCCGGCTCGGGAAGCGAAAGGCGTTCGGTTCGTTTGCCGTCCTTCGCGTTGAATACCCAGATCTCGGAACCGGCCTGCTTATGCGTCCACTCGCCGCCCTGATGCATCAGGACGTAGATCAGACCGTCCGCCGCGTGTCCCCAGACGGGCTGGCTGCCGCCCGGTCTCCATCCGGCCGCGCGCTCCTGATCGGTCGTCAAAGACCACGTCGTGCCGGGAGTCGGCGGATCGGTCGACATATCAACTGGATGTACTACTCCGTGATAGGTGACGTAGTAGTTCTCGCTCTTGATAATCGCCGGCGCTCCGTAAACCGGATCTTTCTCCGGCTCGAAGAACACCGGGCTGCGCTTTTCGCTGACCGACTTGCCCTCGTCGTCGAAATTCGTCGCCAGGAGCGAGCCGTCGCCGCACAGCGACGCGAACTGCCGGTTGCCGGTAAGTTGAAACTCCGCGCATCCGGTTATCGGAATTTCGCCGAGAACCTTGGACGACGCAATATCGATCACCGTTACCGAGGTCGCCGGCGTCATGTTGGCCACCAGCAGCAGATGTCCGTCGGAGGTCGCGCCGAGTTGCAAGTTATCGGGAGCGGCAAGCTGGCGCTTCGGGCGGAATTTCGATCTCGCCCACCGGCTCGAGGCTCGCGGTGTCGTAAACGGTTATGACGTCGGTGCGGCTGCCGCGCGTGCCGCGCGAGAAAAACGTATCGCCGGTGAAAATGCGGCTATGGTCAGGCGACATCGCCACGGTCGCAATCATGCCGGTCGTCAGCATGCCGAGAATTTTCCTCGAATCGCCGTCGACCACATAGACCTGCGACACGATGAAGTTGCCGTAGAGCGGCGCGTTGATCAGCACCCAATGCGGATTGGGCGCCGGCATCTTGCGCACTCCGACACCCTCGGCGGGCGGCTGGGTGTATGGAAACTGAAGGGTGGGGCTGCTGGGAACCTGAGCGAAAGCCGGCCCGGCCAGTAGCAGAAACAGCGGGGCCAGTCTAAGTAATCGCCGCCGTAAGCCAGTTGCCATCCGCTCCTCCCACAGAAGGTCTCTCTTCGCCGATCGATCGAAATTGGTCCGGGCCCGCGATTTATACTGAGCGGCGCTCCGCAGCCAAGTCGAGTTTGCGCATCGTCAGACCCGATTCAACTAGTGCGGATCGCCAAGTCAAGCACGCAGGCGGCCGCGGCTACCAAACTGCGCGCGCTCAGCGGCCGCCGGTCGCGCTCACCGCTACCGTGATAGTCCGCCACGGAGCTGATCAGTCGGTCACCGCGCCGACCGAGGCCGAGGATACCTGTGCCGCGTACTTGGCCAGCACGCCGCGGGTGTAGCGTGGCGCGGGCGGCTTCCAGGCCGCGCGCCGGCGCGCGATCTCGTCCTCGGGCAGGTTGAGTTGCAACACGCGCTTGTGCCCGTCAATCGTTATCGAGTCGCCTTCCTTTATGAGCGCGATCAACCCGCCCACCGCGGCCTCCGGCGCGACGTGGCCCACCACCAGCCCGTAGGTTCCGCCCGAGAAACGTCCATCGGTGATCAGTCCGACCGAATCGCCGAGTCCCGCACCGATGATCGCCGAGGTCGGCGACAGCATCTCGCGCATCCCGGGTCCGCCCTTGGGCCCTTCGTAACGGATCACGAGAACGTCGCCTTTTACGATCTTGCCCGCGAGGATTGCGTCGAGCGTGTCTTCCTCGCGATCGAATACCCGCGCCGGCCCGGTTATCTCCTGATGCTTGATCCCGGTGATCTTCGCCACCGCGCCCTCGGTGGCGAGGTTGCCGCGCAGGATCGCCAGATGGCCCTCGGCGTACATCGGATTGTCCCACTGGCGGATGACGTTCTGGTCCTTGCGCGGCGCCTCGGGAACCTCGGCCAGGGTCTCGGCGATGGTGCGGCCGGTGATGGTCTTTTCGCCGCCGTGCAGGATTCCGTGCGCGAGCAGCATCTTCATCACCTGCGGAACGCCGCCCGCGCGATGAAACTCGGTGGTCACGTAGCGTCCCGAGGGCTTGAGATCGCATAGCACCCGGGTGCGCTGGCGGATGGTCTCGAAGTCGTCGATGCTCAGCGGGACGTTGGCGGCGTGCGCGATCGCGAGCAGGTGGAGCACGGCGTTGGTCGACCCGCCAACCGCCATCACCACCGCGATCGCGTTCTCGAAAGCCTTGCGCGTCATGATCTGGCGCGGCAACAGCCCGCGATGCACCGCCTCGACCAGCACTTCGCCCGAGCGCGCGGCGCTCTCGGCTTTCTCGGCGTCCTCGGCCGCCATGGTCGAGGAATACGGCAGGCTCATCCCCATCGCCTCGATCGCCGACGACATCGTGTTGGCCGTGTACATCCCGCCGCACGAGCCGGCGCCGGGGCAGGCGTGGCGCTCGACTTCGAGCAGCTCGGCCTCGCCAATCTTGTGCGCGCTGTATTCGCCGACGGCCTCGAAGGCGCTGACGATAGTGAGGTCGCGGCCGTTCAGATGGCCGGGCTTGATGGTGCCGCCGTAGACGAAGATCGCCGGGATGTTCATCCGCGCGATCGCGATCATCGCGCCCGGCATGTTCTTGTCGCAGCCGCCGACCGCGACCACGCCGTCCATCGACTGCCCGCCGCAGGCGGTCTCGATGGAGTCCGCGATGACCTCGCGCGAGACCAGCGAGTACTTCATGCCCTCGGTGCCCATCGCGATCCCGTCGCTGACCGTGATCGTGCCGAACATCTGCGGCATCGCGCCCGCGCCGCGCACCGCGGCCTCGGCGCGCTTGGCCAGGGTATCGAGCCCCATGTTGCAGGGCGTGATCGTGCTGAAGCCGTTGGCGACACCGATGATCGGTTTGTTGAAGTCGCTGTCGCGAAAGCCCACCGCGCGAAGCATCGAGCGATTCGGCGCGCGCTGCACGCCTTCGGTTATCAGTTTGCTGCGCAGGTTTTCGGCCATTGTTCTCTCTCCCTGGACTAAACGGATATTCGAGCGCTCGGGCACCGAGTCAACGGAGTCTATCGCCGATACGCCGCCGATGGAAAGCCGCAGCCCGCCGCTCGCGCTCGGCGCCAGCCGTCGCAAACGCCGTCCAGCGCTACGCTTGCGTCACCACGCGCTTCTTGCGGCCTCGTTTGACGCGGCGCGGCCCTTCGCACGCCCGCTCCCGCGAGCCGGTTTCGCGTCCACGTCCTGCCACAGCTTGATTCCGCCGAGCAGCCCCTCCTCGTTGCCCACGATTTTCACGCCCTCGGGCGGTTCGAAGCGGATGAACTTGCTGTCGCCGCCGCCGAGGATAGAGCCGGTCGTAGTTGAACGCGGTCTTGAGATCCTCGATCGCCTCGCGCAGCCGCTTGTTCCACCACTTCTTGCCCTTCTTGAGCAACATCCGATGGCCCAGCTCGTCCTCGTAGGTCTTGCCCTTGTGGAACGGATGATGCCCGAGCTCCAGATGGATGCGATTGCCGTCGACGAAAATCACCGAGCCCACGCCGGTGCCGAGCGTGATGACCAGTTCGACACCGTGACCGGAGACGGCGCCGAGGCCCTGCACGTCGGCATCATTGGCGACGCGCACCGGGCGCTCCAGCGCGCGGCGGAGCTTTTGCTCGAGCGCGAAATTGTTCCAGCCCTTGCCCAGGTTGGGCGCGGTATAGATGACGCCGTTCTTGGTCACCCCGGGAAAACCCACCGAGACGCGATCGAACTTGCCCTCGCCCTTGGCCAGCTTGCGAATGATGGCGATCACCTGGCGCGGCGTCGCGCCCTTGGGGGTCGGGATGCGCGCGCGATCGGTCAACGGGCGGCCGCGCTCGTCGAGCAACTCGGCCTTGATGCCGGTGCCGCCGATATCGACGCAGAGCGTGCGCGGCGCTTTTTTCGCGGAGCCGCGAACGGGGCTCGACGGCTTGGATACTGGCTTGGGATTCTCCATCGAGGATTTCTCCGTGCGCGATTTTCGCACCATCTCCGGCCGAGCGCCAGCGTTGATGAAAATCCGCCGCGCCGGAGATACTTATACTGGGCGCGCTGCCGGCGATGCGCGACTGGCGGGCGCGTGAAGCGAAGGAGCGCCATCGATGGAGCAAAGACTCGCCGCGTTCTTCGGTTTCGAGCAGGCCGGGACCAACCTGCGCCGCGAAGTGCTGGCCGGCGTCACCACCTTTGTCACGATGGCTTACATCGTCGCGGTCAACCCGGCGATCCTGAAAGCGGCGGGCATCCCGGAGGGGCCGTCGATGGTCGCGACCGTGATGACCGCGATGTTCGGCACGCTGGTGATGGGGCTTTACGCCAACCGGCCGTTCGCGATCGCGCCTTACATGGGCGAGAACGCCTTCGTCGCCTACACGGTGGTGCGCGTGCTGGGCTTGCGCTGGCAGACGGCGCTGGGCGCGGTGTTCGTCGCGGGGGTGCTGTTCACGCTGCTGACGGTCGCGCGCGTGCGGCAATGGATGACTCGAGGCGGTGCCGCCGGGGCTGCGTTTCAGCTTCGCGGCCGGCATCGGGCTGTTCCTCGCCTTCATCGGGCTCAACGAGGCGGGCATCGTGACGCTCGGAGTCGCCGGCGCGCCGGTCAGGATCGGCGCGCTCAACTCGGCGGCGGCGATGGTGGCGATCTTCAGCTTCATCGCGATCGCGATGCTCACGCTGTGGCGCGTGCCCGGCGCGATCCTGATTGGAATCCTCCTTGCCTCGGCGGCGGCGTTCGCGCTCGGCGTCGCCAGCCTGCCGCCATCGATGGGTTAGCGCGCCGCCCAGTCCCGCGCCGATTCTGTTCAAGCTCGATCTCAGCGCGGCGTTCGGATGGGGCTTCTTCGGCGTGCTGCTGACGATCTTCGTGATGGCGCTGGTGGATACGCTGGGCACGCTGGTCGGCGTTTCGGAGCGCGCCGGTCTGCTCGACGAGCACGGCCATCTGCCGCAAATCGAGCGGCCGATGATGGCCGATGCGCTGGCGACCACGTTCGCCGCCCTGGTTGGCACGACCACCGCTGGCGCATTCATCGAGTCGGCGGCCGGCGTGAGCGTCGGCGGACGCACCGGGATGACCGCGGTGGTGACGGCGATGCTGTTCGGCGTGTCGCTGTTCTTCGCGCCGACGGTGACGGCGATTCCGCCGCAGGCTTATGGCCCGGCGCTGGTGATGGTGGGTGCGATGATGATCGCGCCGATCAGGAAGATCGACTTCGACGACTACACCGAACTGCTACCGGCCTTCGCGATAATCGCGCTGATGAGCTTCACCTACAACATCGGCGTCGGCATCACGGCCGGTTTCGTGCTTTATCCGTGGTTCAAGGTCGCGGCGGGGCGAGGACGCGAGATCCGGCCGGGTCTGTGGGTGCTGAATATCCTGTCGACGCTGTTTTTCGTGTTCTATCCCTACTAAGCATTTCCGTCCTTTCCCCCTTTCCCGGTAAGGGCAGCAGAATTTCTTTTGTTCGCTTCCTGTGTACCCCTCTCCTTGTCCAAGGAGAGGGTTGGGGAAAGGTTTTCTGATGATTTCATGATTCGCTCAAAGTCTCTCTGGCTCAGTGAAATTCGGAGAAACCTCTCCCGCCGCTCGTGACGCTCGCAGCGACCTCTCCTGGGACAAGGAGAGGTGAACAAATCCAGACCTGCGACCCCAAATAAAAAACCGCCGGCCGCGATACGGCCGGCGGTCTGAGATCCTATAGTCCGACGGTTTCCGCTACTCGGCGGCAGCCGTCTTCTTCGTATGATCGCTGTTCTTGGCGAGTTCCTGGTCAATTATATTTTCGAAGTTCTCGGTCGGCTCCGCCCCGACGATTTCGCGCCCGTCGATAAAAAAGGTCGGCGTGCCGGTCACATTGAGTTTATGGCCCTCTTCCAGATCCTTTTGGATCGCCTGGCTGTACTGATTCTTGTCGAAGCAGGCGTTGAACTTGGCCGTGTCGAGCCCGAGTGTCTTGGCGGTCGCCTTGAGGTCGGCAGGCTCGAGCTTGGATTGATCGGCGAACAACGCGTCATGAAATTGCCAGAACTTGTCCTGTGCCGCGGCGCAGCGTGCCGCGTTGGCGGCGGGCATCGCATGCGGGTGGAAGCTCAGCGGAAAATCCATGAACACCAGGCGCACCTTGTCGCCGTACTTGTCATGTACGGCCTTTACCGCGTCCTCCGAGCGCTTGCAGAACGGGCATTGGAAGTCGGCGAACTCGATCATCGTTACGGGCGCATTTTTGGGGCCAAGCGTGGGATGGCTGGCGGCGCTCAGGTTGACGTTGATGCGCGGCGGTTCGAGCAGGATCTTCGTATCGCTCTCCTTGCGCAGCCGGGCAAGGAGCTGCTCGTGCTGCTGCTGGGCGTCGCGCTGGCGCAGCGCCGCGATCAGACGATCCTTGATCTGGTCGTACGATCCGGCGGTCTTAAGCGCCGGAATCTTGTCCTTGTTATCGTCGTAAAACTTCTTGGCCGTCGCGTCATTGACCTCGGCCACTACCTTGTCGTCGATTTCGCGCTTGACGTAGTCGGCGACGCTGAGTTTTTCCTTCTTGGCTGCCTGCTGGAGCAGGTAGTCGTCCACTAACTGGTCGACCGCCTCTTTGCGCGCGTCGTAGAGCTGCATCTTTATCTTGGAGTCGACTTCCTGCTGGGTGATCTTGTGGTTGCCGATCTCCGCGAGCACCGGACCCGAGTCCGTTGCCGCCAACACACGCGCCGGAATCGAAAGCGCGAGCACAAAAGCAGCCAGCGCCGTCGTAGAAGCGATCAGCGCCGCTGCCAGAAAGATGCAGCCGGCCGGCCGCACTGCCGTCGTGGGAGTCGTGGTATGGATGATCTGTTTACGCACTTATCCTTTGGGTCCTTTTCGCCAAGATGATTGGCCTAAGCTCGATCCGACTAGAGACTAGCATTTCACCCGCTCATCCGCGACCGGGGCGCCTGGCGGGAGGGTTTCGGTTGCGTCGCTAAAAAAAACCGCTATTTTACTGCAAGCCACCGGGGCGAACCCAAGCGCCATCGACGCGCCAAGCATGCTCGATTCAGCCGAAACCACCGCCCCCTCTCCGCGAGCGCCAGGTCGCGGATGCCCGGGGCCGGCCAACGCCTTCACGCCTTTCGAGCGGGACGAGGTCGAGCAGTCGATCGCCGCCCGCTTCGAGGCCCAGGCGGCGCGGCGGCCGGAAGCGCTGGCGATTCGCGACGGCGCGCGCGAGTGGAACTACGGCGACCTGAACACACGGGCAAACCGTATCGGCAGGGCGTTGCTCGCGGATGCGCCGGCGGCGAACGGCAGCCCCGTCGCGCTCCTGTTCGAGCACGGAGCCCCGGCGATAGCCGCGATGCTCGGCGTGCTCAAGGCCGGACGATGCTACGTTGTGTTGAACCCAGCCCATCCGGCCGCGCGGCTCGCCGCGATCCTGGACGATAGCAGCGCCGAGACAATCCTCACCAGCGATCTCAACGTCGCGATGGCGCAAAATCTCGCGCGCGAATCAGCCAAGATCGTCTCGGAAGAAATCCGCTCGACAAAGATCATCTCGGTCGACGGCCCAAGCGACCGGCTCTCCGCGGAAAACCTCGGCCTCCCGATTCCACCCGGAGCGATCGCGTACATCCTCTACACCTCGGGCTCCACGGGCAAACCCAAGGGCGTCGTGCAGAGCCATCGCAACGTCCTGCATAACGTCATGAAGTACACCAATGGCGTCCACCTCGACGCCGCCGACCGTCATGCCCTGCTGCCCGCCTACGACGTCGGCGCCTCGGTGTCAGACATCTTCGGCGCGTTGCTGAACGGCGCCTCGCTGCATCCCTTCGAGCTGCGCACGCGGGGATTCGCGGACCTGGCCGAGTGGATCGTAAGTGAGGAAATCACCGTCTATCATTCGGTGCCGACGGTGTTCCGACGTCTCGCCGCGTCGCTGCGGGAGGGGGCGTCGATGCCGGCGCTTCGCCTGGTCAAGCTGGCCGGCGAAGCCACCACCGCCAGGGATGTCGAGCTTTTCCGCAAGCACTTGCCGAAGACGAGCATCCTGTGCGTGAGCCTCGGCGCTACCGAGATGAACGTCATCCGGATGTTCTTCATCGACGACGCCATCACGTTCGACGGTTCGGTAATTCCGGTCGGCTACGAAGTGGCGGACACGGAAATCGTTGTGCTCGACGACGAAGGCCGCGAGGTGACCGATGGCCGCGCGGGCGAGATCGCGATTCGGAGCGAATATCTTTTTTGCGGCTATTGGCGCAATCCCGAGCTCACGGCGGCCGTGCTCTCGACCGGCGCGGACGGCAGGCGGATGTTCCACACGGGCGACCGCGGAATGATCCTGCCCGACGGATGCCTGATCCATCTGGGCCGGCGCGAAGCGGCGGTGAAGGTACGCGGGCAATCCGTGGAGACGGCCGAAGTCGAGGCCGCGCTGCTGGCGAATCCCGCGGTCCGCGAGGCCGCGGTGGTCGGCCGACCCGACCGTTGGGGGGAAAGTCGACTGGTGGCCTACGTTATGGGCGAGGCCTCGCCCGCGGCGCTGCGCGGCCAGCTCGCGCGCACGCTCCCGGCGTCGATGGTTCCGTCGGCGTTCGTGCGCGTCGATTCCATGCCGCTCACGTCCAACGGAAAGATTGACCGCGACGCGCTGCCCGATCCGGAGCCGATGCGTTCAGGCGCGCATCCGCCACGCGACCGCCTTGAGGTCTGCCTCGCGGCAATCTGGGAGGACGTGCTCAAGCTGCGGCCGGTCGGCATCCGCGACGACTTCTTCGAGCTCGGTGGAGACTCGATTCTCGCACTCGAGTTGGTCAGCCAGGTCGAGAGTGTATGCGGGCGGCGGCTGCCGGTTTCGTTGCTGCTCGAGGCCCCGACCGTGGCGCGGCAGGCGGAGATCCTGCGCGACGCGAGCTGGTCTCCGGCGTGGCCGGCGATCGTCGCGCTGCAGCCGCACGGCAACCGGCCCGGGTTTTTTTGCGCGGCGGGCGCCGGCACCGATGTGCTCTCGCTGGTCGAACTGCCGCGCCATCTGGGGCCCGATCTGCCATTTTACGGCTTGCAGCCTCCGGGCCAGGACGGCCAGCGAGCGCCGCTTGGCACGGTGGATTCGCTCGCCGCCTACCTGGTGCGTGAGATGCGCGGGGTGCAGCCGCGCGGACCGTATTTCCTGGGCGGATCATCGTACGGGGGCATCGTGGCGTTCGAGATGGCGCAACAGTTGGTACGCGCGGGAGAAGAGGTCGGCCTGCTGGCGCTGTTCGACACGCGCGCGCCGGGATATCCGCGGCTCCGCCGCGATGCGCCGGCGCGATTTCATCTGTTCCGCCGGCTCGGCAACCCCTTTCCGCAGCCGCCGGAACGCCGATGGTCGGAGATGCAACGCGAGATGTTCAGGATCTGGGCGCAGCGTCTGGATACTCGCTGGCGCAGACTCGCAGGCCGCGCGCTCACCCAGGAAAGCCTCTACTTCTATTTTCTCACCGTCGCCTTCGCCGCCCAACGCCGCTATCGCCCGCTCCCCTACCCGCGCCCGATCACGTTATTCCGGGTGCCCGCGCAACCGTCGAATGAGATCTACGCGACCGACCCGTTGCTCGGATGGGGTGAGCTGGCGGCCGGAGGTCTCGAAATCGTGGACGTGGAAGGATTTCACGGCCAGCCGATGTTCCGCGAGCCTTACGTGCGCGGGCTGGCCTTAAGGCTCCGCGAGCGCATGCGCGCGGCTCATGACTCGACTGGCGCGAATTCGAGTGCCATCGCCCGCGAGCGCTTGTCGCACCAGGACGGCGCTCTGCCAATCACCGCCTGAATTTCCTATATTATCAGCCATTCATCGCGAGAGTGGCGGAATGGCAGACGCGCCGGACTTAGGATCCAAGCCGACGCGCATGAGATTGGGGAGAAAGGGGCCAATCGCAGTCTTTACAAGCCTTTCCCGCCATCGCGCGATCGCGATTGTGCCGATTGCGCACCTCCCCACCAATAGTTCCACTAAAGTACCGCAAAAGTCATCGATCGATTCGGCTGTCGCTGCGAGCTTACTATGGCGGTCGTGCTGGCCGGCCCGGTACCGAGGTGTACTGCCTCGCCAACGACTACGAGCAGGCAGCATCGCGCGGGTGTCAGCCGGATAGTCAGAACCAGCGGCAAAAAGTCTTACCTTGTTTGGCAAGCGACGCGACAGCCGAAAACCCGCTCAGGATTTTCGGCATTAGGAAGGTTTAGCTAATGAGGCTGGCGCTTCGTGCGCGCCGCGATCCATCTCTCTAGGCCGCTCACGCTCCCATCATCCGCTCGCCGTCCTTCATCCGGCGCCGGCACCAGCAGGCGCTTAAGCGAGAGCGGGTCGGGCTCCTGGCCAATCGACGGGAGCCATCGTCCGCCTACTTCGCACGCCTACCGAGCGCACGGCGCAGCCCTCCAGATGGGCTCGGCCGCGCCTCGGACGCGGCAGCGCCTACCGCTTGCTGTCAGGCCTCACATCCGGCGCACGATGCCGCGCACCTTTTCATCCCTGAGCCGCAGACCGTTCTTGCCGCCTCCGTAAAAGATCGGTGCGCGGCCGCTTGCTGACCCTCGGTGAAGACGTGATCGCGTTGACGTTCTCGGTCACGCGATAAGCTTCGACTCCGCCAAAGCAGCGCTAAAGTCCGAGAATATCCTGAGCAATTTCGCGCACTTACAAACGCGCGCCGGACCACAAATCCGCAGTAAGTAAGCTCGCACCGTACCTTCCCACGAACTATCCCGAACGGTTAAGGAGCGGCCCAGGAGCGGAGTTTGTGCTATGTTTCGTGCGCCGGGAAGGCGAAGTCGCACGCTTTGATAGCATGAGGATCGTATGGGAGCCATAAAGGATCCAACCCATCTCCTCGACGTAGAGAGACAGGCGTATCATGCCTCGCGTCCTGGGTTCAGGATCGCCGAGCTCACGATCACTCCCACGCAGAAGGTGCCGTGGCACTGCCACTCGAACGTCCAAGACACTTTTTACGTTCTCGAGGGACACCTCCGGATCTTCCTGCGCGACCCCAAGGAGGAGGTGCGCCTCGCGCCAAGCGAAACCTATTCGGTTCGCCCACGACGCCCGCACCTTGTTACCAACGGCGGTGATACCGCGGCGACTTTCCTGGTTCTGCAAGGTATCGGCGAATACGATTTCGTCCCGCTCACCCTCACGTAAGCGGGCGTCCTCTCCGGACCGAAGGATTTTCGACTCCTCAAGGGTACGCGCCCGGCTTTCCCACTTAAACTGAATCAGTACCGAGAATTCTCAATAGGCCTGAATCATGTCATCGGCAAAGCCACGGGCAGAGCGGTGGAAATTCCGCTATGAATATCGCGGGCTTAGGATGGCGCATCGGATGGCAAGTCCGGGGAAGCACAGAGCGTGATCGAACAATGGCGCATCGAATATGAAACCATTTTCGAGAAGCAAATCCGTGGATCGGGCTGTGATTCCTCAAAACCCGGTAGGCGCATGAGTTATTGAGTTACCCGGATCCAGAATGTGAACAGCCTTTCGCAGGGCCGTTCTCCTCTGACGGGGTTCCCTACTATTCGTCCCGGCGAGGATCGGATCCTCAGCAAATACTCCCAGTGGAGCGATATCAGAACGCTTCACGTTGTAGGCAAAAAAACGTCTCAGTAGATCTCGAAGGGCCTGTAGTTGCGGTCGCTAGCGGGTATGATGCATCGGATGCAAGCGTCCCCTAGTCAGCAGTCGCCCACTGGCGCACGACACGTTCACCAGACACTCGTGCCGGTTCTCGAAGCCGCCGATGCGATCGTTTACGCCATGGTCGGCGTGGTGTTTTTGCTTGCGGCGCTCGGGATGTTGGGGTACAGCCTGGTCGCCTTTCCGGCCAGCCTACGCGACACGGGGTTTGCCCTGGCTATCGTGACGCTCGTCAACGACTTGCTGCTTGTCATGATCATCATGGAGGTGCTACGAACAGTACTCTCCTACCTACAGGAGCGCGCCACGTCCTTGCAGCCGTTCCTGTTCATCGCGGCTATCTCGGCGACCCGGCGCATCTTGGCTATCGGCGCCCAGATGAGCGTTTCGGGCGACACCCTCTCGCCGAACAAATTTCGGGAGGCCATGATCGATCTGGGTGCTAACGCGGGTGCCATCCTAGCGATTGCTGTCGCGCTATACTTGCTCGCTCGCCGGCCGACTGACGCGTGAGAACCCTCGCTAACGCCACGCCGCAGCACGCGGACATTGTAGCAGGGCAGGACATGGTTTGCCGATTCACGTCCCGCGGTCCGTGACTGACCTGCCAAGTGAGCGCGTGACGACCCGGTTCAATGCTTCTCCCAATTGTCGCTTTGGACGGGCTGTAGGTTTGGATTCGACGGCTCCTTGGTTGCGGGATGTGTCGGCGCAGTGTTCACCTGCGGCGCGTCAGATTCGACCGCGAGAGAAGCACGTGGAGCTGCGCCGATTTGCGTGAGCGGCGTCATATTCACAGACAACGTGTCATCTGAAAATTTGTAGGCGGCACCTGTCGCGAAATCGACCACACCGCCCACAATTCCCCCCGCCAACAGGTTTCCCCAGACCCAGCCGGATGTGCCGCTCGTCACTGTCGCTGATGAGTCCTGGTAGCCGTCTTTGTGGAAAACGAAGCTATGGTTTTCGTCTCTTTTGAGTTCAACACTCGTAGGAGTCATTACCTTCATGACTCCGCCGTCGATACTTACCTCGGCGCCGGCCGGATTAGAACTTAGCCCGAGAGGCTCATCGCGGCCGTTGACGATGGTTGCACATCCTGAAATCGCGAGGGTTCCTATTGCTGCGAATAAAAGCACTGTTTTCATGGTCCCCCCACGAGCCAACGACCGGAACCAGTGACTCATACTCTCTTTAGTGGTCGTAAATCAAATATCTAATGATTTGGCGAAATATGACGACGTAATGGAAGCCGAACTAGGGCAGCATCTTTAAAAAAAATTGAATCGACGCTTGAAAGGCGGTCCAGGAAGCCGCGCGCCGCGCAAGTCTCGCGAACACCATCCTGAATCAGATCGCGGCAGGCAAGCTACCCTACAAGCACGGCGTTCGTAGGCCCGGCGGAAACGGGCGCTATCGCACCTACTGGCCGCAATTTCAGAGAGAATGGCTGGATTGTCGAGGCGCTTTCTGATGCGCGGGCAGATCGGCTTGGGCGGTCGCTCCGTCTGAAAGAAACAAAAGGCCGGGGAACCACCCCGGCCACCATCACTACCGCTAGCCCCTTTCTTTACTTCATGCCGCCCTGGCCAGCGTGCGGCGGCGGGCGGAATGCTTAGCGCCCGCTACACGCCTTCGCGGGTGCCGCGGGATCATTCTACGCAGCGCCGGAAACGCATCAATCGTGCACTCGAATAGCTCGAGCCCGCGCTCGCGCTTCAGCGAGGCAATCACGGCCGCTGTGATCAATTTTAACGCTCTCTCGTAGTGCTGGAGATTAAACCCGTCGATCGTGCCGCCGGCCGCCTTCAGAACTTCGATATTTCGTCGTAGCACCCCCGCCCAGGCATCGAGCCCCTCGTTGCGAGCAATGTCGGCATTCCCCTTCAGCGAACGGCGCCCCATCTCGTGAAAACGCGACGGATCCGCGGCGATCCATCGCTCCAACGCCGGGACAAGGGCCTTAATCGAATAGCGGTTGAGACCGCCCGTTTGCCGCCAACCGCGCGCCGTTTTTTCGATCACGACATGCCGCCCCGCAGCGTTATACACGTCGATGAAGCTCAGGCCGTAAGGACAGATCTGGAACCTCCCGGCTGTCGTCATGATCACCGCCATGCCGTCTCTCCGGTTGCTTTCCACACTCATATTCAAATCCTCCTATGTGAATCTTAGCGGTAAGGTTTACATAAATCAAGAAGCCTCTTCGCTTTGCGTCGGTTGCCTGATACTGTCAAGAGAAGTGGACACGCGAGAAGCGGGCAGGCGAGGCGGGAAGCGCCGGGCCGACAATCTTACGGCCGAAGAGCGAACCGAGTTCGCCCGGCAAGCTTCGCGGGCTTGGTGGGATAGCCTCACGCCCGAGCAGAGGAGTGAGATCGCGCGCGCTCGTTGGGCTAAGCGGACGCGCCAACAACGAAAGAAGGCGACGCTCAACGCCCGACTAGCTAGGTGGAAGAAGGCACGGAAGCCGCGAGGCAAATCATAGTGCGCGATCGGTTCCATCGAGACCGCGTACCATCGGGCTTACCTCCCCTAGGCGCCGGGGATACCTTACCCCCACCAAGCCCGCAGACCCCCGGCGCCACGCTTCCACCCACCCACGCACTCACCTTCATTTTCACTGTTTGTAGTTTTTCGGAGCCCCTTCCGTTGCAAGAGTTGCGCAAAATGCTCTCTCCGAATTTCCCGCGCTATATTTTCTGAGAGGCGTTCCATTGTGGAACCGAATCTATGAGGGCTGCGAATTTTTCCCGCCGCAAAAAAATGGCGGCGATCCTTTCTCGCGCCCACCTGTGGATGGTGAGCCGAGCGTGATTTGCACGTGACTTGCCGATTCGGTAAAAGCGTTGCGGATGATCGGCGGAAACGAATCGCCTGACTACACGGACCGCGCCTGCATCCGTTGAAGGGCGCGCCCGATTGAACGAGTGCTCAAGATGCGCATGTGGCGTTTCAACGTTTGCGCGCCCGTCCCCATGCTTCTGGCGGGCTGGTACCTGATGCTCCCCCCGCCCGGGCCTAACCTGAAAGCACCTTTTGCTGATTGGGTGATGTTCGGAGCTTTCGACAGCGCCCTAGCGTGTGAACAGGTTCGCCAGTCATATGAGCAGGACTACTCGCGTGAGAAGGCGAGAATGGCCGGGTGGGCCGCCGATAGCCATGATTCTGTGAAAGCCTTCGACGAGGAGTGCAGCCGATTGACGGGCGTTGAGGACAAGTGGCGCCTAGCGACTAAGAACGCTGACGGGTCGCTTAAGGCAAGAGAAAAGATCGTGTCCGAGTTGACGCGCCACGCAAAGGAGCGTTGGAAATTCTGCCGTGATGAGATCGGCTCATGGAACATTCTTCTAGCTACCGATGGGGTCGCTGAATGTATTGCCACAGATGATCCGCGACTCAGAACCGAACCAAAGAAATGACACTAATGCGCACGCTCAAGTGCAATCTATGTCGGCAGTCCATGCGGCCGATCGAAGCGCGTCGCGGCCCCGCTGAAATCCCTCTCGCCATCACGGCGCCGATCGACGGACCAGAGCCTACGACTTGGCGACGAAAACCTCGTCGGCCGAAATAAGAGCGGGTGAGCAGCCTTGGGAGCACCGATCGCCTTCCTTCTGTCGCTATTGGCTCTTAGCTGGCTTCCTTCACTTCCTCATTGGGTGATTCAGGGCTCTCTGTTCACTATCGAGATCATAGTTGGAGTACTTACGCCGATGATCTGGGCGAGGATTAAGAGTCTCCAATCAAGGTCGTCGATTCAGTGGGCCGTGTTCGGACTCGTCGCGGTATGGGTGATGATCTTCACACACGTGGCATTGCTGGTGGAGTGGTACAAACCCAATCCTACCACGATCATAGTAGCGGGCCTGATCGTAACTGCGCTTCTGGCTCTTCGAGCGTCGGTTGGCGGTGACATGAAAATCGCAGCCCGTCCGTGGCGTTCGTTCTTAGCGATGGTCCGTTGGCTTCCCGTGTATTTGGGCTTACTAGTTTTCGGGCTATTCGCGGTAGGTATAGTCGGGACTATAGGAGCGCAGTGGTCTGACTGGTGGTTAACGATCAAGGACGATCCCACTCGTGCGCGTTCCATCTTTCTCGCTATCGAGAACAGCGCCTTTTACGTTCTGTTGGTTATCTGCTTCTGTCTGGTCGTGACGATTTTCGACAAGTTGGAGGGACGGGAGGACAAGCAGGATTGGGATGCCTCCAAAATATTTGCGGCAAAACGCGCCGTTTTATGGCTAGTGGGGATTGTGCTCGCGATGAGCGTGCTGTGGAGCGCGGCCATCTCCAACCAAACGATCATCAGCTATCAGCGTTGGCAGGATGGCGTCGTCGAGGGTGCGGCGCAGGGAAGCAGCGGCGGGGGGTGTGGAGTGGTGGTGAGGCATTACTTCGACAATCTAACGTCTGAATAAACAGCGGGTCGCTATTTATCCACAGGACCTGACGAAAGCGTTTGCAACGGAAACTACCGCAAGAATACTAGATCATTCCACTAAGACACCGAGGAGCTACGCCGAAACTCTATGTCCCTCGCTCAGTCCACATAAAATTGTGCTAGCAGAGAATGTAAGTTTGTGGTAATAGTGGATCGTACCGTGGTACCTCAGGAGGTATGTATGGTTAATGCCTAGCTTGAAAGATTCGGCCGCCGTTCAGCCCACCCAGAATGCAGCTCACCTTTCCAAACATCTCAAAGATCATCTGCGAT
The DNA here is from genome assembly GCA_963832395.1 of uncultured delta proteobacterium. GTDB lineage: Bacteria > Desulfobacterota > Binatia > Binatales > Binataceae > JAKAVN01. Next base: position 293,874 of record CAWHTV010000003.1, read on the forward strand.
TACTCGATCAACGAGAGCTAGCCGCGTTCGTTGGCGTTCTCCCACACACCATAGAGACGTGGCGACACCGAAAAGTCGGCCCCCCATTTCTCCGCCTTTCTCATACTTGCGTTCGATATCGCTTCAGCGATATCGAGAAATGGCTTGCCAGCCGGCAGGTGCGTCCCGCCGCGCCGGCGAACGACAACGCCGGGAATTGTTGAGGCGCTTTATGAATGCACGTATTTACTGCGCCGCCCCATTCGTCGCCGTCTGAAGCGTCCCGAATCTCGAGGCAAGACCGCCTCTTTGCCACGGCGAAAGACTTAGTCCAGCAGGGCCTACACCCGCTCGAGGTCGAATCTCGTCTCTACGAATCTCTTTCTGCTGATCCCTCTAAGGTTAGCGACGTTCTGAAGGCGTGCCGCATTCGTCTCTTTCAGGCGACGATGGGCCTTCAGAGCCCGCTGTCCCGAGACGAAGCCTCCAACTTGGCTACTGCGGCTTGGCGCGCGTTGCGAGGGCCGCCCGATCTCGACTTCGAGCGTCAGGTCTTGCTCGCCAATCTGCTCAACAACTTAGTCCAGGCCGCGCATGATGCGGCGGAAGAGCTTCGCCGTGATGGAATCGCGGTCAGGGCCGAGAACCTGAAATCGGCTCTGATGTTCGCAATCGTAAATGCTCGGCCTCGGTCCAGTATCGTGCCGTGGCACCTACCCGATTCGATCGTCGAGAAGACTATTTATGTCGCGATCAATTACTTCTTTTCCGAGGTTTAATGCTCAATTGCGAATCCGACTTTGAAACCAATTACGCCGCCGACATCGCCGTAGTGACCGGGGCGCATAAGTCCATCAACCCCGTGCGCCATCCGTTTCGGCTTACGGATATTGCTGTCGAGTTCGCAGAGGAAAAAGACGGTTCCACGGACTGGCAATTCGTCTGCTCCCGGCTTGAGGTCGTAGCCGCGACGCGCGGCGAAACGGGCGAGGATTGGGGACGCCTGCTCAAGTTCCTCGACCGCGACGGGAATGTGCATGAGTGGTCTATGCCGATGGAAATGCTTGCGGGCGATGGCGTGGCCTACCGGGAGCGGCTTCTTTCGATGGGGCTGATTGTCGCTCCGGGAAAGCACGCACGTGATCGCCTTCACCAGTACATCGCGAGCACCACGCCCTCGGCACGCGCTCGCGCTGTGTCGCGTATCGGCTGGTACCATGGAGACAGTTTCGTCTTTCCCGACGCCGAAATAGGCGGCTCTGGTACTGAGCGCCTTTTGTTCCGAGTACGACTGCGAACGATCACGTCTTTCGGAGACGCGGCAGCCTCGAGGAATGGCAACGCGAGGTTGCAGTTCCTTGCGCCGGAAACTCGCGTCTGGCGTTCGCTCTGTGCGCGGCCTTCGCTGCGTCGCTGCTCAGTCCGATGGACGAAGAATCGGGCGGTTTCAACCTTGTTGGTTCTTCAAGCATCGGCAAAACGACAGCGCTTGAAGTGGCGGGCTCGGTTTGGGGCGGCGGGCCGCATGGTTATATCCGCCAATGGCGTGCGACAGCCAACGGCCTTGAGACAGTGGCCGCGCTCCACTGCGACACGCTGCTCGCCCTTGACGAGATCGCGCAAATCAGTAGTCGAGAAGCCGGCGAAGTCGCCTATCTGCTCGCTAATGGACAAGGAAAGTCGCGTGCTCGCCGCGACGGCTCGGGCCGTCCGCCGCTGACTTGGCGCACTTTATTTCTGAGCAGCGGAGAAATCTCCCTCGCGGACAAGGTTTCCGAAGACGGGCACAAGCGGGCCACTGCTGGTCAGCACGTTCGCGTTGTCGATATTCCCGCGGATGCCGCTGCGGGGCTGGGCTTGCTTGAAGATCTCCACGGCTCGGCCGACGGACACACGTTTGTGCGTCGCCTGAAAGACGCGACGAAGCGGCTATACGGGACCGCAAGCCTGGCGTTTCTCGGCCATCTCATCGGCAATATTGACCGTGCCTGTGGAGCCGTGGAGCAACGG